>NZ_MAHX01000021.1 GCF_002023715.1 Elizabethkingia occulta | reverse complement strand
AACCTTTTTCAGGACGAGACACTACATAAAAAAACCGTGTAAGAATTTACACGGTTTTTATTTGAGCTTATATTATCTCTTATTTCTTTTGGCTTTTTGTTTCTGCTGATTTCTATTAGCAGGCTTCGTTTTAGGTGGTTTTCTTTTAGTAGGTCCACCAAGGTTAATTTTTTTATTTTTATCCTTCTTATCATGAAATGCTCCACCACCTTGCGTAATATCCGGAGCTTTGGTAGGGTTCTTCATTTTGACCTCTTCTTTCTCAGATTCAATCTTTTTAGGATTAATGGTTACTTCCTCTGGGAAATCGAGAAACTGAAGCTCTTTATTCATTAAAACTTCGATCTCCAATAGCAATGCTTCTTCTTTTTTAGTAATGAAAGAGATTGCTGTACCATCTTTATCAGCACGACCTGTACGACCGATACGGTGAATATATTGTTCTGGAACCTCTGGGACTTCAAAATTGAATACATGGGTAATATCTGAAATATCAAGACCACGTGCCATTACGTCTGTTGTAATAAGACCTCGCACTTCGGCATCTTCAAATTTACGCATAGCTCTTAGCCTGTAATTCTGAGATTTATTGGAGTGGATTACATCAAACTGATCCGGATACAACTCATCTAATGTATTGAAAAGATAATCTGCATGCTTCTTATTATTAGCAAAAACCAATACTTTAGACATACTTTCATCATTTTCCAAAAGATGTTTTAACAAGTTGATTTTAGTATTGAAGTTCTCGACCTTATATCCTTGTTGCGTAATTTTTTCTAGCGGAGTTCCGGATTTTGCTAAGCTTATCTCTTCAGGACCATTAAAATATTCATCCAACATCGTATCAACAGCTTCCGTCATCGTTGCAGAGAATAATATATTCTGTCTCTTCTGACGCATCACTTCAAAAATATGAGTTAACTGTGGCCGGAATCCTAAGTTTAGCATTTCATCGAACTCATCAATAACAAGATGACGTACATCTTTCAGGCTTATTGCATTATCTATTGCTAAATCCAGTACCCGGCCTGGTGTTCCTACCAAAATATCACAGCCATTGTCAAACAATAATTTCTGAGTATTGATATTTTTACCACCATAAATACCTATAACACGAGCTGTCATGTTTTCAGTTAGATTTTCAAGTATTTCCGTAACCTGTACAACAAGCTCACGAGTAGGAACTAGAACCAATACTGTAGGATTGTCGGCTTTAGAATATTTCCACATTTTGAGAACCGGCAATAAATAAGCCAGAGTTTTACCTGTACCGGTTTGTGCAATACCCATAACGTCGCGTCCCGACAAAATAGGTTTAAAGCTCTTCAGCTGAATAGGGGTTGGTACAGTTATTCCGTTTTGCTCTAATGCCGAAAAAAGATTTTTCGGTAATTCGAAATCCTCAAATGTTATCATTTTGCAAAGATAGGAGATTTTTTATTTATTCTTTCGCAACATCCGTAAGCAAAGTACAATGAATAAAAATAATGAGATAACCAATCCTATTATACCAAGTACTGACACCTGCCCGACTAAGGGTTCAGCTTTCCCTACCCACAAAATAGCCGTACCAATCATATTAGCACAAAGGATAAGAGCCAGAATAAGGTCATGAAAACCTCTTTGTATAATATTATTGGTTTTGGAAATATTTTTAACTTCTGTATTCAGGGTAAGTGTTCCTTCATTCGCTTTCAGTAAAACATTACTTATTTCACGGGGCAAAACATCTATATGTTCTGCAATATCTTCTACTCTCTTTACCCCTTTATTAAATAGATATCCCGGACTTATACGTTTCATCATGATCTTCTTCACATAAGGCTCTGCACTTTTCACAAGGTCCATATTAGGATTTATTTTTCGGCCTACGCTTTCAATAAGACTTATCCCACGTACCAGAAGATAAAAGTATTCCGGCATATTGACTTTGTTTTCCATCAGAATAGCACGCAGCTTATTCAGAATAAATCCGGCATCTATATTTTCCAGAGATGCATTATGCACAAAATCTAATACTTCCTGAAGGTCATTTTCCAGTTTACGTTCATCTTTAATATCTATTTCAACAGCCATTTTTTTAATGACCTCAATAAGCTTTCTGGGTCTTTTCGAAATGAAATTAATGATAAAGTTTTCTAATAATTCTTTGTCCTGAGGAAAAATAGTTCCCGTAGCTCCAAGGTCTATAAATACAACTCTACCGTCTGGTTTTACTAGAATATTTCCTGCATGTGGATCTGCATGAAAGAAGCCATAGTCAAGAATTTGCGCCAGAAATAGCTGAAGTCCTCTGTCTGCAATCATTCCAGGATCCAATCCGTATCTTTTTAATCCTTCGATATCTGTTGCTTTTACTCCATCTATAAACTCCATACAGAGTACTTCGTTATTACTCAGTTCTTCATACACTTTAGGAACATAAGTACTTTTGTTATTTTTGAAATTAAAAGCAAACTTTTGTATGTTTTCTTTTTCCTGTACCAAAGAAAGTTCCGTAAGCAATGATTTTTCAAACGTAGCAATCGCTTTATTCAGATCCAGATGCTGCGCAAATTCAAAATAGGTATTGAGAATCTTTGCCAGATCTTTCATGAGTAACAAATCATCTTCAATAACATCCTGAATTCCCTGTCTTTTTATTTTTAGTACTACAGGGCTGCCATCTTTTAGTATACCTTTGTATACCTGTGCAATAGAAGCAGAAGCAATCGGTTTTCTATCCAAAGACTGGAATACATCTGAAATATTGATACTCAACTGCTCTTCCAATATAGAATCAAGATCAAGATCCTGTACTTCTACCCTGTCCTGTAGATTTTGTAGTTCGGCAATCATTTCTTTAGGAAGCATATCTTCCCGGTTACTAAAAGCCTGACCTATCTTAACAAAGGAAGGTCCCAATTCTTCTAATGCCATACGAATACGTTCATATACTGTATTCTGAGTATCCGGTTCATCAGAGAAATTTGTTTTCTGATCATTCTGTCCTCCAATTCTGGACACAATATCTTTAAAACCATATTTAGCAAGAACCGAAATAAGACGGCTTGTGCGCTTTAGTTTTCTCTGTTGTTTGTTTAGCATTACAATAATTTTGTTCTAGTTAATCAAAAACTGTTCCTTCAAATATATTCAATATAATTAAGGAAAGCCTACTACAAAAAAAAGCAGCCAAAAGGCTGCTTTAATATATTAATCGGTACGGCAAATTATTCCCACTCGATTGTTGCAGGTGGTTTGCTTGAAATATCGTAAGCAACACGGTTAATACCTCTTACCTCATTGATAATTCTGTTGGAAACAGTTTCCAGGAATTCATAAGGAAGTTTGCTCCATGTAGCCGTCATAAAGTCTATTGTATTAGCAGAACGTACAACAGCTGTATATTCATAAGTTCTCTCATCTCCCATTACTCCAACAGATTTTACAGGAAGTAATACAACAAAAGCCTGAGATACTTTTTCATACAGATCATTTTTGTACAATTCCTCGATGAAGATATCATCTGCTTCCTGCAAGATTCTTACTTTTTCTACATCTACTGCTCCAAGAACACGGATACCTAATCCAGGACCTGGGAACGGGTGTCTGTATACCAAGTGGTGAGGAATACCTAGTTCTTCTCCTACTTTTCTTACTTCATCTTTGAATAGCTCTCTTAACGGTTCTAGTAATTCGAAATCCATTTCCTCAGGAAGACCACCAACATTGTGGTGAGACTTGATTACTGCAGAAGGTCCTTTTACAGACTGGGATTCGATAACATCCGGATAGATCGTTCCCTGGGCTAAGAATTTAGCGCCTTCAATTTTATGAGATTCTTCGTCAAAAACAGCGATAAACTCGTTTCCGATAATTTTTCTTTTCTGTTCAGGATCATCAACACCAGCCAGCTTAGACAAGAATCTGTCCGCAGCATCTACCAGTTTAATATTCATGTGGAAGTGCTGTCCGTAGTTCTCCATTACTTTTTTCGCTTCATCTTTTCTCAGAAGTCCTGTATCCACAAAAATACAAGTCAGCTGATCTCCGATAGCTTTATGGATTAATACTGCTGCTACAGAAGAATCTACACCTCCGGAAAGTCCAAGAATAACTTTCTGGCTGCCTACTCTCTCTTTAATCTCAGCAACTGTTCTTTCAATATAATTAGTCAGTTTCCAACTTCTTTCAGACTGACAGATGTTCAGAACAAAGTTCTCCAGCATTTTGCTTCCTTCCTCTGTGTGAGAAACTTCAGGGTGGAACTGAACAGTAAAGATTTTTTTATCTTCATTTGCCATTCCGGCAATAACGCCAGATTTAGCGACGATATCAAACCCCTGAGGAGCTGTTTCAACTTCGTCAAAATGGCTCATCCATGCTATAGATCTTTCTTTTACTCCGTCGAATAAAGAACATGCTTTTACGATCTCCAATTCAGCTTTTCCATATTCTCCTTTTACACCTTTAGCAACTTTACCTCCCAAAAGGTGAGCTGTTAATTGCATTCCATAGCAAATCCCTAAAACAGGAATTCCTAATTCGAAAATTTCTTTTGAAACTAAATGTGCATCTTCCGCATTTACAGAAGAAGGTCCTCCTGAAAGAATAATACCGAAAGGATTTCTTTCTTTAATTTCTTCCAATGGTGTGTAGTAAGGGATAATTTCAGAATATACTCCCATCTCTCTTACTCTTCTTCCGATCAACTGGTTGTATTGTGAACCGAAGTCTAAAATAATAATTCCTCTTTCCATAAAAATTAAGGTAACAATTTAGCAATGCAATAATGTAACAATCAATTATTAATAAACCGGTACATTGATATATTGATAAATTCGTTGATATTTATTAAAATCCCCTAAACTTTCGCTCAGGGGTTATGTTTATTTTTTATTTCTTTTGCTCGAACAAGCCTATATCGTGTCTGTAGAAGCCGTAGTCGAAAGAAACCTTTTTAATGTTATCATAAGCCTGCTTTCTGGCATCATCATAAGTTTCTCCGAATCCTACAACGTTTACGACTCTGCCGCCTGTTGTATAATAGCTGTTTCCACCTTTTCTGGCACCTGCAAGAAGACAAAGTGTATCTACTTTATCTGTTCCTTTTATTTCAAGACCAGTTTCGATGTTTCTTGGATATCCTCCGGAAACCATTACAACACATACCGCTTTTTTATCAGCGAATTTTAGTTCTACTGGTTTACCTTCCATACAGTCATTGATAACATCTACAAGGCTGTTTTCTAATAGTGGTAATATAACCTGAGTTTCAGGATCTCCTAAACGCATATTGTATTCCAATAGGTAGCTACCTTCTGCAGTAACCATTAGTCCGAAGAAAATAAATCCTTTGAAGCTAAGGTTTTCCTGCTTAAGACCTTTCAGCGTTGGCAACATGATGTTTCTTTCGAAATCAGCATAGTGCATTCCGTTGAACTCAGGGCTTGGAGCAACAGTACCCATACCTCCGGTATTCATACCTTCATCACCTTCACCTACCTTTTTGTAGTCTTTTACCGGGATACAAGGGAACAATTCTTCGCCGTTAGAGAAACAGATAATAGAAGCTTCAAATCCTTGTAAAAATTCTTCAATAACAAGTTTAATACCTGCATCACCATGGATTCTTCTGATCATGAAATCATGAATAACAGCATCTGCTTCTTCAAGAGTTTCACAGATTACT
This sequence comes from Elizabethkingia occulta, assembly GCF_002023715.1. Lineage (GTDB taxonomy): Bacteria > Bacteroidota > Bacteroidia > Flavobacteriales > Weeksellaceae > Elizabethkingia > Elizabethkingia occulta. Next base: position 395,480 of record NZ_MAHX01000021.1, on the reverse strand, counting down.
ACTCCTTTACCACCTGCTAAACCACTAGCTTTTATTACCAACGGGAATTTGTGATCTTTAACATAATCTAAAGCATCCTGGTATACTTCAAAAACCTGAGCCTTTGCAGTTTTAATACCGTGATCCTGCATAAATCTCTTAGAGAAAGCTTTAGAACCTTCTAATGAAGCCGCTTTAGCATTTGGCCCAAAAATTTTAAGACCAGCTGCTTTAAACTCATCTACGATTCCATCCACTAAAGGAGCTTCAGGACCAACTATTGTTAAATCAACTTTTTCTCTTGTTGCAAATTCTACCAGTTCAGGGATAGAATCTTCGTATATATTCTCACCATATTCTTCGGTTGAAGCATTTCCTCTTGCAAAGAATATTTTTTTAACTTTAGGATCTTGTTTAAGTTTCCATCCAATTGCAGCCTCACGACCTCCGGTACCAACGACTAATACTCGCATATTTTAGCTATATGTTTTTTTATTTAAATCTTAAAAATTTGTGCTTTACTTTGTAGCAAGTGTCAAAGATAGCATAAAAACTATTTTTTTCAAAAAAATAGAAAGTTAATTCCTGTTAATTGAATTAATGGAAAAAGTGACGCATCCCGGTAAATAACATTGGGATTTCGTGCTCGTTTGCAGCCTGAATACTTTCTTCATCACGCATAGAACCTCCCGGCTGAATTATAGCTTTAATCCCCTCTGCAGCACAGAAATCTACAACGTCTCTGAACGGGAAGAAAGCATCTGATGCCAGTACCAATTCACCACCGAATTTTGCTTTTGCTCTTTCCACTGCATGTTGTGTAGCCCAGATACGGTTAACCTGTCCGCCACCAATTCCTAAAGCCTGTTGACCATTGGAAACAACAATTGCATTAGATTTTACATATTTCACAACTCTTTGTGAGAAGATCAATGCTTTTCTCTGCTCATCTGTAGGTTGTTTTTCAGTTACAACACTGATGTCTTCAGAAAACTCATCATCAGCATTCTGTACCAGCATACCACCGTCAATTTTCACCCAAACCTGCTTATCAGAAACCGGATGTTTGATTTTGATTACACGAAGATTTTTCTTTTTGTTAAGGATCTCTAAAGCATCAGCATCAAAATCCGGTGCCATAACAATTTCTAAGAAAGTTTCGTTAAGAGCAGTTGCTGTAGCAGCATCTACTTTAAAGTTCATTCCTACGATTCCACCAAAAATTGAAACAGGATCGCACTCAAATGTTTTTCTGTATGTTTCTTCCGGCGTTGTACCTACAGCTACCCCACAAGGTGTGGAATGCTTCACAGCACAACAAGCCATTTCTTCTTTGAATTCATTTACCACTTTCCAGCAAAGATCCATATCTCTCAGGTTATTGAAAGAAAGCTCTTTTCCGCCTAACTGTTCGAAATCCTTCATCGCTCCTTTCTCTACTGTAGAAACATAGTAAGCAGCAGACTGATGTGGATTTTCACCGTAACGAAGATTCGATACTTTCTTAAATGAAGCATTAAGATAGTTAGGATATTCCTCTTCTAAAAGCATTTTGGAAATAGCAGCATCATAAGCTGCAGTAAGGTTGAATACTTTTCCTGCTAACATCTTACGTGTTTCCAGCTGAGTATTTCCGGAAGTTTCAATTTCTTCCTGAATTTTTGCATAATCACCTGCATCGGTAATTACAGTAACATCAAAGAAACCTTTAGCTGCAGAACGCAACATAGAAGGTCCACCTATATCGATAAATTCTACTTTTTCTTCTAAAGAAATTTCTTTATCAGCATTTTCAAAGAACGGGTAAAGGTTAACGATTACCATATCAATCAACCCAATTCCGTGCTCCTGAACAGTTTTCATGTGTTCTTCGTTTGAACGAACTGCTAAAATACCTCCGTGTACTTTTGGGTGTAGCGTTTTTACTCTTCCATCCAGCATCTCCGGAAAGTTGGTTACTTCATCAATCTGAATAGGGCTAAGTCCTGCATCTTTAAGATGCTTAAAAGTTCCCCCTGTTGAGATTAGTTCATAATTGTTTTTTTCCAAAAACCTGGCAAAATCGATTAGACCGCTTTTGTCAGAAACACTAATTAATGCTCTTTTTTTCATTTCTTTCTTTACTTTTTGTACTAATCTTACTTAAGGATTAGTTTTTGGAAAATCTGCAACAATTATTTCCTTTCCCAAATAATTGTTGCAAACATTCCCGTTTTCACTTTTTACTTTTGGCTGCTTTCTCAGCCCGATTTTATTTCAAACTTTATTAGTCTAATGGATTAGCTATTCAATACCTTTTCAATAGCTAAAGGAAAAATATCATATTCAATCTGGTGAACTTTACCAGCGATATCTTCCGGAGTATCATTTTCTTCAACAGTAATTTTTCCTTGCAGGATAATCTCTCCTTCATCTACTCCTGTCGTTACAAAATGTACTGTAGCACCAGATTCTGTTTCTCCAGACTCTTTAACAGCGTTGTGTACATGCATTCCCCACATTCCTTTTCCTCCGAATTTCGGAAGTAAAGAAGGGTGAACATTAATCATCTTACCTTCCCACTTTTCGCAGAACTCCTGAGTAAGAACGGATAAAAATCCAGCCAACACAATAAGTGATGTATCTTCAGGAATTACCGTATCCAGTTTCTGGCAAAAATCTTTTCCTCTTTTAATTAACTGAAAAGGGATTCCGGCATCTTCAGCTCTTTTTAGTCCATAACAGTCACGGTCGGCTACTACAAGGCTTATTTCAGCATTCTGAATTTCCTTTTCAGCAATAGCGTTTATAATTCGCTGCAGATTGGTCCCTGAACCTGATACCAGTATTACTATTTTCTTCATTTTTCAAATGCAACAACCTAGCAATGTAGTAATGTAACAATATCTTTGTATTGGTAAAATGTTACAATATTATATTGATAAATTATTTTTAGATTAATTGAATTTTCTCAGCGTTCTCTGTAATTTCCCCAACCAGGTAAGCATCAGGTAAAAGCTCTAAAGCTTTCTGAGCATCTGTTTCGTTCAGGACAACTACCATACCTACTCCCATATTGAAAGTTCCGTACATCTCTTCACGTGCAATATTTCCTCTTTTTTCAAGCTCTAGCATGATAGAAGGAATTCTGATTTCTTTTGTTTCAATACTTGCGCAAAGACCTTCAGGAATAATTCTGGGAATGTTCTCATATAATCCACCACCTGTAATATGTGCAATACCATGAATTTCCATTTCATTCATCAATTTCTGAATACTTTGGTAGTATAATCTGGTAGGTACTAATAATGTTTCATGGATTGGTTTTCCTTCGAAATCTTCATTGAAGTCAGGAAAAACTTTTCTTACCAAAGAGAAACCATTAGAATGGAATCCAGAACTTGGTAAAGCAATAATTTTATCTCCGGTTTTAATTTTTGAACCATCAATAACCTGATCTTTTTCTACAATACCTACACAGAAACCGGCTACATCATAATCTCCCGGATTATACATTCCCGGCATTTCAGCAGTTTCACCACCAATAAGGGCGCATTGATTGTCTTTACAGGCTTCCACCATTCCTAAAACGATTTCAGCAGCTACATCGGCATCTAATTTTCCACACGCTAAGTAGTCTAAGAAGAATAAAGGTTTTGCACCATGACATACTATATCATTTGCACACATCGCAAAACAATCAATTCCTATAGAACCATATTGTTTTGTGTCCAATGCTATTTTCAGTTTGGTACCAACACCATCTGTACCACTTACCAATACTGGATTTTTGTAACCACCAATCTCATAAAAAGCACCAAAGCTTCCAAGATTGTTCAGTACATTCGGGTTGTGTGTTTCGCTAACGGCCTTCTTTATCTTGTCCACCGTCTTGTACCCTTCTTCTTTGTCAACTCCTGCGGATTTGTAGGTATTCATTTTTAGTTTTTATTATTTAGTGAATAAAATTACAATTTAAAATTGATCTGAAGTTTTGATTCTCAATTTGTTTTATCAAAAAACGTAAATAAAAAAGCCGACAAACTTTTGGAGTCTGTCGGCCATTATTTTATCTCAAATTTAAAGGGCACACCGATTTGTCTTTTCCTATTGTCCGGGATGACTGATGCTTTTCTTTAAATTGCTTTATGGTCTTCACTTCTGAATTTTGATGTGCAAATTTAATAAAATTTACTTTAAAATCCTATAAGAATTTACGCATTTACTTTTGCTGCGAATTCTTCTTTTATTTTAGCAATTTTATGCTCTAGTTCTTTAGCTTTTTCAGCATCTAAAATACCCTTTTCAGCATCAAAGTTATCTTTGAATTTAGGTAATGAAAAAGTTTCTACAATATTTCCGCCACTATGAGGAAAACGTGCAGTTGCAGCAGCCAATACATTTGCTCCACCTTTTGGTCCTGGTGCTGTAGCCATCAGGAAGATATCTTTATCTCCCCAGTGTGGCCTTCCCGGAATACGGGATACCCAATCGAAAACATTTTTAAAAGCTACAGAATAGCTGCTATTGTGCTCAGCAAGAGACATCAATACTAAATCTGCACTATCAATTTTTTCTGCGAAATTCTTCGCTTCCTGAGGAACTCCGGATTGTTGTTCTCTATGGACTCCGTAAATAGGCATTTCATAATCATTAAGATCCAAAAGCTCCACTTCGTTGCTGTCAAACTGTTTTGCAACATATTCTACCAATAACTTATTAATTGATGCCGGAGAGTTAGTTCCTGCAAAAGCTACTATTTTCATCTGTTTATATATAATATTTCTAATTGTTAGTATAAAATGAGCCGCTATCATTACTTATTACAAAGTATTGATTTCGGCTCATTTATTATTTTAAATTTTCTGAATTCAAATTAATTTGCAAAATTAGGCAAATTCATAGGAACATCAATAATCAAAACTTCAGAATTTTCTGTTGCTTCTATATTAAACTTATCGATATCCCAAATTCCAAATGCATCACGAGTGTTTAGTATCTGATCTCCGATTTTTACCTGACCATTTAATACAAAAACGTAAGCTCCATTTCCTTCTTTATGAATAGGATAATCTTTGCTGAATCCTTTATCAAAATTAGCAAGATTGAACCATGCATCCTGATGGATCCATACTCCTGCATCATCTGGATTTGGTGACAAAATCTGTTGGAAATCGTTTTTCTTATAATCTCCGGAAACATCTACCTGATCGTATCGAGGGGTAACATTTTCTTTATTAGGGAAAATCCATATCTGTAGGAATTTTACAGCTTTATCTGCATTAGCATTCATCTCACTATGCATTACTCCGGTACCGGCAGACATTACCTGGACATCTCCTTTTTTTATGATCCCTGCACTTCCCATATTATCTCCATGCTTAAGGTCACCTTCTAATGGGATAGAAATAATTTCCATATTGTTATGAGGGTGTTTGCCAAAGCCCATACCTCCTTCTACATAGTCATCATTTAAAACTCTTAAAGTTCCAAAATTTACTCTTTCAGGATTAAAGAAACCTGCAAAGCTAAAACTGTGTGCACTTTTTAACCAGCCATGATCTGCGAATCCTCTACTGTCTGCACTGTGAAATACTGTTTTCATATGTTTATGTTTATTTTTTATTTTCTTATGCAAATTTACGTCAGCACAATAGTGAATGAATTGATGTAAGATAAGTAAATAAATGTGAAAATATATTTCATATATTCGTGAAAAAAATCAGAAATAAACAATAAACAAAGAATTAATATGACGAAAGCTCTACCAATTACATCTTTTACTGCGAAATTAAAAATATGTGATAATTACAGGCTGCAAATTCATTTAATAAAAGTGCAATAAGAGATGGAAAATCTATTAGAAAATTGTAATAGCTGCGGAATGCCTGTTAATGGTAATTTTTGCAGTGAGTGTGGACAGAAAAAATTCAAAAGAATTGATCACACTTATGTCATTGATGAAGTTAAAAGTTTTGCATTCTATACAGAAAAAGGATTTTTCTATTCTGTTAAAAATATCATTCTAAATCCGGGAAAAACGGCCAGAAATTTTTTAGAGGGTGACAGAATACACCACTACAAACCTTTTGCTCTCACTATGGTACTTAGTGGTATTTCAATATTATTATCAAGCTTCCTTAATATAAAGGACATCATGGAGAACGCAATGAGGGCTTCTAATCAAAATGTATCCGATAAATTCATTGATGCATATTCCACCGGATTCCTCTCCTATTTCTCCTTTATTATGCTGGCTTTGATACCGTTCTTTTCTCTCCTAACAAGGATAGCATTTAGAAAATGGGGACAAAATTATTACGAGCATCTGGTCATGAATGCCTATTTTCAATGTTTCTATACCATTGCACTTATTATTATTTTTGATCCTATTTTTTATTTCTTACAGAATGATCCTTTAACAATTGGTAAAATATCTACTTTATCATATCTAATTGTTCCAATATTACTTTTTTGGTTCTACAAAGGCTTTTATTCAGAGAAAAGTACAAAAAGTATTATTGGACGTCTGATAATCTTTTACTTATTACAAGTTGCTGCCGCAATTATAATTTTTATCGGCCTTTTTGTAGTAGGCTTATTAATCGCTAAACTTAATCCCGAATTAGTAAAAGGTATGATCAATAAATAAGATCCTATTATTCGCTAAATATTCAATAAAAATAAAGACCTATGATATTTGGAAACATCATAGGTCATTTTATTTTAATCTGAGACCGAAATAAAGTAATTTCAAACTCAGGTTAATTTATTTTACAGCTTTAATAGAAATAGCATATCCGCCGCTTCGTGCCAGTTTCACAGGAATCTTAGTAGCGCTGGTAACTGTTTTCTTATAGATATGGTAACTCTGTGGATTGGTATCGTAATCTGCATCTTTACCATCCTCATAGATAACGGCTTCATACTTTTTACCTTTATCTAAGAATGATAAATCTACAGTGAAATCACGCTTATTTTCATCTGTAATACCTCCTACATACCATTCATCTTTACCTTTTGCTTTTCTGGCAATATGCAGATAATCACCAGGCTCAGCATCCAGTATTCTGGTATCATCCCAATTCACAGCTACATCTTTGATAAACTGGAATGCATCCATGTGTTTAGCATAATTTTCAGGTAAATCCGCTGCCATTTGTAATGGAGAATACATTGTTACATATAATGCTAACTGTTTTGCCAGTGTAGTCTTCACCATACGCTTGTCTCCAGGGAAGTAGTAATCCAATTTTGTCTGGAAGATACCTGGTGTATAATCCATTGGTCCGCCCATTTGTCTGGTAAACGGAAGAATGGTTGTATGGTCTGCATTGTTTCCGCCAAATGCATCATACTCTGTTCCACGTGCAGCTTCTGCAGCTATCCAGTTTGGATAAGTACGGTTAAGTCCTGTAGGACGTACAGATTCATGAGAGTTTACCATAATCTTATAATCTGCTGCTTTTTTAGCAACATGCAGATAATGGTTATTGGTCCATTGGCTGTAATGATGCTCACCACGAGGAATAATATTCCCTACATAACCGGTTTTTACTGCATCATAACCGTACTTGTTCATTAATTTGAAAGCCGGATCCAACCATCTTTCATAGTTAACTGTTGAGCCAGATGTCTCATGGTGCATAATCAATTTAATACCTTTACCATGTGCATACTCATTAAGTGCTGCAATATCGAAATCGGGATATGGCGTTACAAAGTCGAAAACATCTTCTTTGGAATGCCCGAACCAATCTTCCCAACCTACATTCCAGCCTTCGATAAGAAGTCCGTCGAAGCCATTTTTAGCTGCGAAGTCTATATATTCTCTTACCTTAGTATTATTAGCCGCATGCTTACCATTAGGTGTAAGTTTGGTAAAATCTGTTTTTCCTAAATGTACATTATCTTCTGTAGAATACGCCCATTGAGATTTTCCGATAATCATTTCCCACCATACTCCCATATATTTGGTTGGCTTTATCCAGGAAGTATCTTTGTATTCTGTAGGTTCATTCAGGTTGAATATCATTTTAGAATCTAAGATTCCTGCAGCTGTAGGTGATACAATAATTGTTCTCCAAGGTGTATTGAAAGGTGTCTGAATATAACCTTTGGCTCCCTGTGCATCCGGAGTAAGGTGTGTTTTGAATTTATAATTCTGGCTATCCACTTCCAGATGCGATGCCGGATAATTAATCAACGCTGCTTCACCTAAATCTACATATAAAGGCTCTTTACCTTCTTTCTTAAGGATTAAAGGTGTCTGTACTGTATTTTTAATTGGAAACTGGGAAGCATTTTGTTCTACAGCTCCAGCCCATCTTGCAGCAATCTCTGAAATTTTAGAGGTTTGGTATTGGTATTCCTGTGTATCGTAGTCTCCGACAATCCACCAGGCTTTCATATCAGATGGAAGATCTATTTCAGAATCCTCTTCTTTAATTACAAAATAGTTAAGGTTCTTCTGTTGTGGGAACTCGTAACGGAAACCTAAACCATCATTGAACAATCTGAATTTAATTGCTATTGTACGATCCTGTTTGTCCTGATGAAGATTTACGGTAAGCTCATTATAATTGTTAGTATAGCTTTTCTTCTCTCCCATTACCGGCTGCCAGGTTTCATTTTTAGAATCTCTTTTTTCAGATACTTTAGTGAATCCCTGATTCAGATCATTTTCGTTGCCTTCTGTTTTATTAATCTCGGAAGCAAACTGTATATTGTTATCTTTAAATAAACGAAGTCCCAGTTTAGATTCCTCCACTACAACTTTTCCATTATACTTCAGTTGATAATATGGTGTTCCGTTTTTCAGACTGAAATCCATCTGAAACTTTCCATCAGGAGATTTCAGAGTTTGTCCATACAAACCTCCTAATGTCAAACCAAAAAATGCAACTGCCAAACTTACTTTCTTCAAGTTCATAATTGTTATTTTATATTGTAATATCTAAAGTTATAAAAGTGAGACGATCTCACAATCATTTATTTTGCTAAAAGCATTAAAATATGTGCAGAAGACCAGCTAAAATTAATCGCATTCAGTCCTTTTCCTGTTACAGGATGATAGGTTTCATGAATGGGTTTATCTTCTAAAAGACCTTCGGCATTATTCATAAATTTATTAATCAGTTCATCAGCCTGCTGCTGATAACCATATTTTCTTAACCCTGCAATTCCGAAATAAAATTGATCAATCCATACAGGTCCTCTCCAATAGCCTTTTAGCGGATCAAATTTCGGGTGATCGGCTGTAAGAGTTGGCAATGGTACTTTTGTATTGAATTTGTGTTCATTCATCATAACCTTTGAAACAGCATTTGCCTGCTCTTTTGTAGCAATACCAGCCCACAAAGGAATCCATCCTTCTGGTCCTTCTACTGCAACAGGTTCTTGTTTACCTAAAAGTTTATCATAATAGTAACCTTTGGTATCGTCATAAAATCTTTGATTGATTTTATCTGCCAATCCGATGACGGAATTATTCCAGTCCTGAGCTTCTTTCTTATTGCCTATTACCGAAGCCAACTGAGATAAATATTTTTTTTCTGCGTACAGATAAGCATTCAGGTCTACACTTTCCTGATTAAGCGACCAGGCCTTATTATTATTTTTCATTAAGACAGCTTCATCAAAGCGTACTGCATTATCCATTCCGCTTTCCCATGCCGCAGCAATTCTTGTCCCGTCTGTAGAACCATATTCACACAACCTGTTCTTGTCGTGATCTCTGTTTTCATACCACCACTGGTGGTATTTCACTAACTTCGGATACATCTCTTTTACAAATGCTGCATCTTTAGTCTGCTCATAAACTTTCCAAACCGCCCAGGCAGCCAACGGTGGCTTGGTATCGCGCCAGTTATTCTCTTTTTTATCGGTATATACACAGTCTGCAACCATTCCATACTCATCCATATAATCGAACATACTACGGATATTATCTTTAGCCAGCGAAGTATTAAAGTAGCTTAATCCCACCGCTTGCTTCCAGCTGTCCCAGCTCCAAAAACCATAAAATCCCTGATAAGAAACCGATGGGAAAACGCCATCATGTAACAGGTCCTTGGCCGCAGTTCTCCAGTTCGTCATTAAGGTAACAATTGCTTTTACAGCAAGTTTTTGTTTCTTTTCATCCAGCCTGGATGTATGAGAAAAATATTGTTGTAAATAATTATTCCAACGTTTTTCATTCAGCTTTAACTGAGCTGTAAAATCTGAACTAGGCTTTTTAATTTTATCTTCTTTGGATTGAAGAAAATAATACTGTGACTGTGTAAAATTGGCTTTACCGCCCGCTGGTATTTTTATATTACCCATTAATGCCGTATAAGAATCAGTATTTAACTCCAGATTTACAGGCTGATCGAAAACCAATCTGAAAGTATTTTCCTTATCTTTTAATTTTACTGTTATTTCATTATTTCCTTTATCAAGAACGACATCGGGTAACAATTTTCCGTCAAAAGACACAGTAAGATCTTTCTGGGCTTTTGAACGATTGTAAATACTTGTTTTTATTTTCGCTTCACGTCCTGATACAAAAATTAACTGCTGCTCTATATCCAGACCGTTAATTATAAAATGCTGCTTTAATAATCCCGGATAATAATGCTGGGTAGCTATCGATTTTTGCAGATCTATGTATGTTCCGTTTTCTTTAATCCTGATCTTAGAAATAGTATTCGCCAGCCATTGTCCATCGAGATCCATAACAACAGGACCTATAAAAGATCCATAATCTTCTGTTCTTTCCGGTAAAGCATAGGCATGCCACGCTCCCATATCGCTAAAAAGATTGGTTGTAATGTTTTTAGGATTCGAAACAACTGTTTTTAAGTTGAGAACATTAGCATATTTCTCACGTTGCTGTTGTGCATTTGATACTGAAAAAAGAATTAAGAATAATACAGAAACTGTTTTTTTCATGGTTGTAGTTCAATTTATCTTTTATTCTTAAATAAAAAAGTGTTGTTTTGCAGCAACACTTTTTTACTACACTTATCCTAATAAGTTATTGCTTTACCAAAGTATACTTCATATTGTTAGTATCAAGGGTAACATTATAAATTCCTGCAGCTGATATCTGAATATTATCACCTCCTGCTACTGCATTTCCTCCAGAGCCTCCATAATTAATATCCCAGGCATCATTTGCTCTAAACTTCATTTCTCCGGAAGTTAAGGCTAATGTAGCTTCCCATATTCCGGTAGCATTATTTAATGTCATTTTGGTATCTGGTGTTGCCCACCCATTAGGGGTTGCTGAACCAACTATTCCAAACCTAAATGGTGTCATTGCAATGATAGATTTATTCAAATCTACAACCAACTTATAAGAACCCACACCAGGAGCTTTAATATTTCCGGCACTTGTACTCAGTGTAGATCCGTTATCTGATCCATAAGCACCATCCCAGCTGCGGTTTGGTGTTATCTTAAATTCCAATCCATCGGTAGGAAAATTAATATATCCTGTGTAGATTCCATCACTATTCTCGGATACTAATGCTGTAGCTGTTGCAGGATTCCATCCCTGATAAGCACCAGGTGCATATACATATGAAATAAGTGCATATGGTGTTACAGTTAATGGTATTACTGAAGAGTAAACTGGTGCTACAGCAGAACTTTCTGTAGTAGATTTCAGTCTTACTTCAACCTGAGACTGACTTCCAATGGAAGCTCCTGCACCCAGTAATATTCCATTAAAATCCTGAACTTTGAAACTAACAGAAGTTGTTCCTGCACCTAAAATTACTTCTTTAGGCTTTGCAAAATTAGTTCCCTTTACAGCAAACTGTAATACATTATTAATTACAATATTGTTTCCAAAAGAAGGTGCCTGCCATGAGAACTTTACAGCATCTTTAGCAGCGTCATCTTTTAATAAGACAAAAGTAGTTGCTGAAGCTGTTAAAGCTGACGGAGAAGGATTCCCTAACACAGCTCTGTCTTCATCCTTTTCACAGGATATCAATAAAAAACCAACAATAGCTGCAAATACTATTTTAAATATATTTTTCATAATACAAATTCAAAAATTAGTAACCCGTATTTTGTTTAAGGTTTGGATTGGCAATTAAATCGCTGGAAGGAATCGGATAAAGGGTTCTGAAGTCTTCGACACCTCTCCCATCCTTAACACCACCTTTCCATGGCCACAAATAGTTACTTCCTGTAAACTTACCAAAACGGATAAGGTCTGTCCTTCTCGTTGCTTCCCAGGATAACTCTCGTGCTCTTTCATCAAGAATAAAATCTAAGCTCAGAGAAGTCACATTACCGGAATTATCACCATAAGCTCTTGTTCTCAGCTGGTTCACATAAGTAAGTGCCTGAGCATTGCTGCCACCTCCTCCTCTTAGTACTGCTTCAGCATACATCAGATAGGCATCTGCTAAACGGAACATTGGGAAGTCGGTATCCACAAAATCTCCGGAGGCATCAGATCCTTGCTTACCTGCTGATGTAATATTTTTGAACTTTACTAAAGGATATCCGTCTGTAAATGTGGTTACATTATCAATTTCAAGATTTTGGCCATTGGTATAAAATACTCCTCTTTTATCACGGGAGCCATTTGCATCCGGGAATAACTGAACCAAACTTTTGGTTGTTCTAAGTCCTCCCCAACCACTATTAATTCCAAAATCAGAAGGTTTCATACTACCACCCACTGCTGCATGGATCAAATAAGTAGTACCACCATAAGTTTTGGTATTAAGTCCATCGTAGTTAATAGAGAAAATAACCTCGTTATTGGCAACATTATTATCGGCAAGGAAAAGGTCAGCATATTTAGGCTTAAGACTGTAACCTCCATTAATTACTTTTTCTGCATATGTTCTGGCCTCAGTATATTTTTTAGTCCCGGTATACACTTCAGCATTCAGGTATAATTTAGCCATTACCATCCATACAGCCGCTTTATCAGCACGTCCATATTCATTAGTACGTGGGTCTTTTAGTAGTCCTTCAAGATCTTTCAGCTCACTTTCTACATAAGCAAAAAGCTCTTCACGCGTAATTCTTTTCGGAGGTTTTACACCTACTTCATCTTTCTCGGTAACAAATGGAACATTACCAAACATATCAATAGCATGATAGTAGCTTAATGCTCTAAGAAAACGTGCTTCGTTTCTGTATAATCTTGCTTCTTCAGCCTGTGCTCCTGTTATATTTCTGGATGCAAGTTTCTCATCTGTTGTTTCGCGTATAAACTCATTACATAGTGCTACCTGATAGAAAATACGATAGTATAATGCTGTAATGAAACTATTTGTAGATCCCCAGTTCATGTTATGAAGATCCGGAAGAAAGGCATCATTCCATGCTACTACAGCTTCATCTGTCGGAAGCTCCTGCAGCTGGAAATATTGTCTAAGGTAACTTGAAGTTCCGGTATCTATACCTCCGATATCGGCACCTCCGGTATCATCTCCACTTTTTTGACCTGTAAGAGCGAGTCCGGCATAACATTTTGCCAACACTCCTTTATAATTGGAAAAATCTGCATAAACCGATGCTGAGCTAATATCTGTTATAGGTAGTCTGTCAAGATCCTTTTCACAAGAAGTTACACCGAGTAACATTACTACTCCGGTAACTAATAATTTACGATTTATAGAATTAAAAAATTTCATTGCTGTGCTTTTAGAATTGGAAGTTAAAACCTAAAGAATAAATTCTTGGTCGTTGGTATGCATTGTTATCAATTCCTGATTTTGTTGTTCCGTTTAGTTCTGTCGTCAACAATTCAGGATCCAGTCCGCTGTATTTTGTAATTAAAAATACATTCTGAGCCGATAAAGAAACTCTTAACTTATACTTGTCATTGATAAAATGTGGGAAGTTATATCCAATATTAAGATTATCCATTCTAAGGAATGAACCATTCTCTACATAATAGTCGGAAAGATATTGTGCTCTTTTAAAACCTGTATCCAAATAGCTGGTTGAGATATTGGATAAATAGTCATTATTAGAAATATTCTGCAATGATCCGGCCTTAGAAGCCATATTGTTGTACACATAGTTTCCGATACTTGCCCTTAAAGAGAAGCCCAAATCCCAGTTTTTATAAGTAAATCTCGAAGAGAAACCTAATAAAATATCAGGAATTGGTGATTTGTACTGGTATAAATCCTGTTCGTTAATCACACCATCACCGTTACGGTCTACATAAACCCCCTCAAGCGGTTTTCCGTCTTGTCCGTATACCTGCTGGTATACATAGAATGAGAATGGCGTGTAGCCTACCTGATGTACCTGAACTGTTGTTCCGGTTCCTCCTTCTATACCACCTATTAATACTTTCTGATCAGGATTATTCTGAGCGGAAAGGTTAGTTACTTTTGAAGTATAGTGTGTAGCATTAACACTAAATTCCCAACTGAAATTTTCTTTCTGAATTGCTTTAACATTAACATTGGCTTCTATACCCTTATTCTTCATGTCTCCTACATTAATCAGCAAGAGGTTGGTAAGATTCGCACCTGCAGGTACTGGCACAATGCTTAATAAGTCTTTAGATTTTTTCTCGTATACTTCTACAGATCCGGTAATTCTTTCATTCAGGAATCCGAAATCTAAACCTATATTTTTGGTAATTGTGGTTTCCCATTTCAGGTTTTTATCATACCCCTGTGCCCGAAGTGTATTATAGAATTGGTCACCTATCTGGTATTTTGTTCCGTTATCACTAACCACATATCTAGCAAGGAATGGATAATCATTATTAATAACCCCTTGTTGTCCTGTTTCTCCCCAACCAGCTCTCAGCTTTAAAGAGGATACTACATTTTGGTTTTTCATAAAGTTTTCTTTATCTATTCTCCATGCAAGACCTATCGCAGGAAAAACACCACTTCTGTTCTCCTTACTGAAACGTGATGAACGGTCATTACGCACTGTAGCAGTTAAGAAATATTTCTCAGCGAAATTATAGTTGAAACGTCCGAAGTAAGAAAGAATAGTAGACTCGGTTTCAAAAGCATTAACGATATCAGGTTGCAATGCAGGATCTCCTTTAATGGTCATAGCTAAAGGTTCGCTTCTGTAAAAATCCTGATAAGAATAACCTGCTGTAACATCGAATGTAGAGTTCAGTGATTCTACTTTTTTGTTATAATTTAAATAAGCATCAAACAGCTTATTTTTTCTGCTCTGGGTATATCTTTTATAAGTTCCGCTATTATAAAATGCAGATGCTGAAGTTGGCAGTACTCTTGTATTTCCTTTAGAGTCTGTATAATCTATACCAGCGTTTACATTTACGCGTAACTCAGGAAGAAAATGGAATTTATAATCTAATTGAATATTTCCCAGACTTCTGGTTACATATGATACATCTATTTTCTGATTCAGCATAGAAAGCGGATTCTTTGTACCATTGGTATTAGGTAACCCTGTTGAAGCATTCAGCCATTCCCAGTAACCGCCTAAAGCTGTATTTGCAGGATTATAAACAGATTGTGTAGGATCAAAAGCCGCAGCAGCTCCTATAGCTCCTACATCTGCAAATCTATTTTCGGTATAAATACCTTTGTAATTAATATCTACAGATAAATGCTTATCAAAAAATTTAGGACTTAGATTAATCCCCACATTGGAACGTTCAAAATTACTTGTTTTGATAATACCGTCCTGCTTAAGGTATCCTAATGACAAACGGTAAGGCAGCCCCTTAATTCCTCCGGAAATAGCCACACTGTTATCAAATCCTAAAGCAGTCTGATAAATTTGCTTTTGCCAGTCTGTATTACTATTACCTAAAAGCGCTTTATATTCGTCAGTTGCATACTGGTTTACTACAGAACGGAACTGATCGCCATTCAACACTCCAATAGTTCCCATTTTGGTGTATATAGAAGTGTTACTGTTGTAGCTCACTTTCAGTTTACCGGAAGTTCCTTTTTTAGTAGTAATAATTATTACACCATTGGAAGCTCTGGAGCCGTAAATAGCTGTAGCAGATGCATCTTTCAGAATACTGAAACTTTCAATATCGTTAGGATCAATCAATGCTAATCCGTTAGAAGCTCCGTTGATGGTACTATTATCTACAGGAACTCCGTCTATAACCAATAACGGATCATTACTTGCATTAAGAGAAGCTCCCCCACGGATTCTGATCGTAGATCCTGATCCTGGTGCTCCGCCCGCGGTTACAATTTGTACTCCGGCTGCTTTACCCTGAATTAACTGCTCAGGTGAACCTATTGCTCCCTGATTGAAATCCTTTGCTGTAAGTGCCGTTACAGATCCTGTAAGGTCTGATTTCTTCTGTTTACCATAACCAATCAGTACGACCTGCTCTATCTCCTTTGTCTTTGTTGAATCTTTCTGTTGTGCATTCAACATTGCACCTGCTAATAAGAATGCCGGTGCAACCTTCATAAATACAAGATTACTTTTCACAAATTATATTTTTATATTTCAACTTTACTTTCGCTTCAATTAAGCCTTTTAAAGTATTATTATTTTTTAATATAAATTTAACACTTACTTAACACATGGATACATAAGTACATAATGTTTTGATTTTCAGTAATATATTTTACGAAAATTATGTAGTTTTTCGTATTATTTCACTAAAATTCAGTTATTTCATTAACTTTTATACTCCCGAAAACGTTTGCGAAAAACAGATTTCATAATTTTCTATAAAAAAAGCACCCCAAAAGAGGTGCTCTAAATTATCTTAATTAAGATTTTTTATTGATCTACATAATCCTGAAGACCATCTGTATTTTCTACAGGATATTTCTCTGTAAAACATCCGAAACAATGGTCTGAACTACCCAGAATGTCTTTCAGGTTATCCATGCTAAGGAACTCCAGAGAGTCAACTCCCAAATAGTCTCTTAATTGATCTCTGGACATATTAGCTGAAATAAGGTCATCTTTCACAGGTGTATCAATACCAAGGAAGCACGGCGCTACAATTGGTGGAGAAACACTTCTGAAGTGGATCTCTTTCACTCCGGCATCTTTAAGGATTTTTACCAGACGTTTAGAGGTTGTTCCTCTTACAATAGAGTCATCTATAATCACAACTCTCTTTCCTTTAATCTCAGAAATAATAGGATTAAGCTTCAGGTTTACAATCCTTTCACGCATTTCCTGTGTCGGGATAATAAAGGATCTTCCGATGTAACGGTTTTTAATAAGAACCGGTCTGAACGGAATACCTGATGCTTTAGAAAATCCGATTGCTGCAGGAACCCCGGAATCCGGAACTCCAATTACAAGATCGGCTTCCACAGGAGCCTGCTCCCAAATTTTCTCACCAGATTTTTCACGAATTTCATGAACATTAATATTTTCAAGAGTCGTATCAGGACGTGCAAAGTAAATATATTCGAATGCACAGATTTTGTTGACACAGTCATCTTTCACCATGTAAGACTGCAATCCGTCATTTTCCGTAGTGAAAACTACTTCACCTGGCAGGATATCTCTTACATACTGAGCTCCCATAGCGTCCAATGCGCAGGTTTCTGATGCAGCAACATAAGTCTGCTCATCTATAGCGCCCAATACCAAAGGTCTGATTCCGTTGAAGTCTCTGAAAGCAAAGAATTTATTACGGGTCATCCCTACTACGGAATAAGCACCTTCTATACGCTCCATAGTTGCTTTTATAGCACCACGAAGTCCCAGATCCAGATTCTTCTGAATAAGACGAAGAATAACTTCAGAATCGGAAGTTGCTTTGAAAACAACACCTTCTTCCTCCAGTTCTTTTTTCAGAATTCTGGCATTGGTAAGGTTTCCGTTATGTGCAATAGACAGAATAATCTGATCGTATTCATTCTTTGCAAAGAATGGCTGATAATTATACTTTTTCTTATCTCCGGCAGTTGTATAACGGGTATGACCGATAACGGAATTTCCCATATAAGTTTCCGGATTTTCAATACTCTTAAAAACGTCCAGCACCAGGCCTTCGTCTTTATAAGAATGTATTTTACCATCCTTTAGCACTGAAATACCGCAAGCCTCCTGACCTCTGTGCTGCAGTGCAAATAAGCCAAACTGAGAAAGAGAGAAAGTATCAATATCATGGTAAGAATACATTCCCATAATACCACATTCTTCTGTAGGCTCATCTAGCATGGAATCTCCGGTTTTTTTCCAGATATTTCTCTGATAAGCTCTCTCTTTAAACTGGCTTAAATAATTTTGTTTTTGAATTGCTAAATCTTTCATTTTTAACAGATCATCACTGATCAATCTGAGATATATTTAATTATTTATTCAAAGCTGTTTTCAGACGGTTGTAAATTTCTTCGTAAGCTTCTGTAACTTCACCAAGATCTCTTCTGAAACGGTCTTTATCAAGCTTTTTCATAGTGTCTTTATCCCATAATCTACAAGTATCCGGGCTAATCTCATCTGCTAAAACAATTTTACCATCCATTGTTTTCCCTAATTCAATTTTAAAGTCAACAAGGATAATATTCATTTTATCAAACAATTCTCCAAGAAGTTCGTTAATCTGTCCTGTAAGGGCATACATTTCTTTCAACTCATCATAAGTAGCAGCACCTAAACAAACAGCATGGTGATCATTGATTAGCGGATCGCCTAATTCATCTTTTTTATAGCAGATATCAAAGATTGTTACCGGAGATTTCATTCCTTCTTCTAATCCTAAACGCTGTGCCATACTACCAGCAACATAATTTCTTACGATTACTTCTAATGGAATAATATCTACTTTCTTAACCAGCTGCTCACGGTCGTTAAGTTTGCTTATGAAATGGGTTGGAATATCTTTATCATTTAAATATTCGAAAATAAGAGTCGAAATCTCGTTATTTAACTCTCCTTTCTTATCCACCTGACCTTTTTTCTGGTTATTAAAAGCAGTTGCATCGTCTTTGTAACGTACTACAACTTCTGCAGGGTTTTCAGTTGCAAAAACCTGCTTTGCTTTTCCTTCATAAAGCATTTCTTTCTTCTGACTCATAGTTTTTTTCTTTTTTAAGGAATCCGAATAATGCGGTTCCCATTTTTAACTTCTTATTAAACTTTATTTTTTAAAAACTCATTTTAACACCAATAGTGTTAATTCCATATGCATTCCCCCCGATAACATCAAGAGAATACTGAGGTTTCCCGTCTTCGCCACTTTTTACTTTCTTAAAGTGTCTGCGGGCAATGGACCTTCCGGAAAAGTATCCGATTAAAAGTGCCAGCGGGTAATCTGAAGCCCAATGTACCTCACTCTGCATCATCTGAAAACAAAGACCTCCTATTAGAGTATACCCTACTGGTTTTAACCATTTAACATCCGGATAGTTGGTTGTAATTACTGTAAAACCTGCCATAATCGTAGCTAAATGTCCTGAAGGCATTGCATCATAATGAGGAGTATTCTTTCCATAAGCACTAAAACTAGGGAAAGGATTCCACGCACCTCCGGAATTTCCGTTTTCTCTTGCGATAAACGGGCTTTCTCTACCTGTAGATCTCTTAAGTACCTGAACATAAATTCCGCTTAATGCCAAACTTTCCAATAATCCACTGGCTGTGGCATAAGCACGATAATCATTCTTCATTAATCCATAGGTAAGGAAACCTGCTCCCAGTAATAATACCGTTGTCCCGTTACCAATCATATAAAGCCCTGCTCCTACACTTTTCGGAATAGGCCCAAACTTAGCATACTTATTCTCCGGACTCATTCCCAGATTATCTGCCAGTTTTCGGCTGCCATCTACAATCTGCTGATCGAAAGGAATCAATAATGCTGTGGCGGCTACTGCACCTCCCAGATACCATGCATTCCCATTCTCAATAAAACTACGATTAGTGGTCATAAAATCCTTTGGAAGATTTGTAATTGGTTCATGCCATTTTGGTCTTGGATATTCTCTAACCTCTCCATTTTTAAGGATTACCTGCTGTACTTTAACTGCCGGCTCCTCTTTCTTTATACTATCCTGCTCTTGTCCATAACACTGAACTCCCAAAGACATCAATGTACAAACCCCAAATAATTTTATTCTCATATAATTCTACGGCAACAAAAACTTTTTATAGTTTTAAAAAGCTCCCTGAAATAAAGTTACCACTATTTCAGGGGACTTTTAATATTTAATTTTTAAAATAATCAACTCCGTTTTTAAATATGTTATGGTAATTAGCATCCGGAATGTTCTTCATAAGGCCATTTGCAAAACGTTCTGTATGTCCCATTCTGCCATATATTTTTCCGGACTTACTTGTAATACCTTCAATACCGAAAAGTGATGCATTTGGGTTATGCGGCATTCCATACGCGATATTCCCATCCAGGTCTACGTATTGTGTTGCTATCTGACCATTTTTATAAAGATTTTCTAATTCTGCTTCAGATGCATAAAATCTTCCTTCACCATGTGAAATCGGAACAGTAAAAGTCTGATCTTTCATACCTTTTAACCAAGGACTATCATCATTGAGTACTTTTACATTAACCATCTGGGAAATATGTCTTCCGATAGCATTGAAAGTTAACGTTGGTGATGTTTCGTCCAAATCTCTGATCTCACCATATGGCAGAAGTCCCGATTTTACTAAAGCCTGGAAACCGTTACAGATTCCCAATACAAGACCATCTCTTTCCAGTAATCTGTGTACTGCAGATTTTATCTTTTCATTTTTCAGAACGTTTACAATAAACTTCGCAGAACCGTCCGGCTCATCACCAGCACTGAAGCCTCCGGCAAAAGTTAAGATCTGAGCAGAGTCAATTTCGTTAACCCATGCATCAAGACTTTCATTCAGTTTATCATTATTTAGATTAATCAGTGGAATACTGTTTACATCTGCTCCTTCTTTTCTGAAAGCATTTAGTGTTTCATATTCACAGTTTGTTCCCGGGAATAGTGGAATAAACACTTTTGGTTTTGCAATCTTATGAGAAATAATTTCGATTGAAGATTTGTTGGTTCCATTCAGACTTTCATCGAAAGTAACAACTTCAGCCTTTCTTTCCTCAGTAGGGAAAAGCTTTTTGAAAGTCCCTGTCCATGCCTCAAGTAAATTATCAATAGAATATTCTAAGTTATTTATTTTTAAGATATTTGAAGAATTAACCGCTCCAATTTCTTTAATCAATATATTTTCTATATTTCCTGTAGACTCTATAACAAGACTTGCCAGATTTTTCTCTAAAAGAACTTTATCATCTGCAGAAATTTCAGCTCCTAAGTGGTTACCAAAACTCATTTTTGCTAAAGCAACTGCAAGACCTCCATCTTTAATTGTCTTAACAGAAACAATATTTCCTTTCTTAATTTCCGCATAAATGAAGTCGTAAATATTCTTTAATTCTTCATAGTTTGGCAAACCATTTTCTAATGATTTATGCTCGTAGAAATAAAGTTTATTTCCTGCTTTCTTAAATTCAGGAGAAATAATGTCTTTTTTATTTCCGTTTGCACAAGCGAAAGAAATAAGGGTTGGCGGAACATTCAGATCCAGATAGGTTCCGGACATACTGTCTTTACCTCCAATAGCTGCCAAGCCTAAATTGATCTGGGCATTGTAAGCTCCTAAAAGTGAAGCAAATGGTTTTCCCCATTTATCTGCTTTATCTCCTAGTTTTTCGAAGTATTCCTGAAAGCTTAATCTGATATTTTTATAATCACCTCCCATTGCTACAATCTTCCCTACAGACTCTACAACAGCATAAGCTGCTCCGATCAGGGAATTCTGTACTGAGGTTTCTGCATCAAAGCCCCATGAAGCTAAAGATACAGTTTCTACATCTCTTGCTTCCTCAATTGGTAATGTCTGTACACTTCCTTCCATTGGAGTTAACTGATGCTTACCTCCCAATGGCATTGCTACAGTAGTACCACCTACCGAAGAGTCAAACATCTCCAGTAAGCCTTTTTGTGAAGCTACATTTTTATCTTTTAAAGCTACTAAGAAGTTTTCTTCATTAAACGCTTGTGTTTTATTTTCAACTTTTCTCAGGTGGTTAACCACAATGTTCTGAGACTTTGCACAACCATTGGTATCTAAAAACTCTCTACTAAGGTCTACAATTTTATCTCCTTTCCAGAAAATCTGCATTCTGCCACTATCTGTTACAGTAGCAACATGTACAGCTTTTATATTCTCTGCTTCACAAAGTCCAATAAATTTATCTTTATCTTCTGGTGAGATAACAACAGCCATTCTCTCCTGAGATTCAGAAATTGCTAATTCTGTTCCATTTAGACCGTCATATTTCAATGGTAAAACATCCAGATTTACTTCTAATGAATCTGCAATCTCTCCAATTGCTACAGAAACACCTCCTGCTCCAAAGTCATTTGACTTTTTAATCAGTTTTGTAACTTCTGGTTTTCTGAACAATCTTTGAATTTTACGCTCTTCTACGGCATTACCTTTCTGTACTTCAGTACTTAGGGTATGGATACTGGTTTCGTCCTGTTCTTTAGAAGAACCTGTTGCACCACCGACTCCATCACGTCCCGTTGCTCCGCCTAAAATAATAACGAAATCTCCGTTCTGAGGTTTCTCACGGCGTACCCAATCTGTAGGAACTGCTCCAACCACAAAACCAACTTCCATTCTCTTGGCTTTATAGCCTTCATCATATATCTCGTTAACCATAGTGGTTGCTAAACCAATCTGGTTACCATAAGAAGAATATCCATTTGCTGCCTGCTTAGAAATAGTTTTTTGAGGAAGTTTCCCCGGAAGGGTTTTCTCTACAGGTTCCAAAACATCGGCTGCACCTGAAAGACGCATTGCCTGGTAAACAAATGAGCGTCCGGATAAAGGATCGCGTATAGCACCACCTAAACAAGTAGATGCTCCACCAAATGGTTCTATCTCTGTAGGGTGATTATGTGTTTCGTTTTTGAATAATAAATACCATGGCTCTTTTTTACCATCAAATTCTGCTTCAATTTCTATGGTACAGGCATTGATCTCATCAGAGATAACCAGGTTTTCAAGCTTTCCTGTCTTCTTGAAGTATTTAGCACAAACTGTTCCCAGATCCATTAAAGAGATCGGCTTATGTTCACGGTTTAGTTCCCTTCTTTTCGCTAAATAATCATTAAAGATATTCTCTAATGTCTCTTTAAATTCATCTTCGAATTTAATATCTGTAAGCGCTGTTTCAAAAGTTGTATGGCGACAGTGATCACTCCAGTAAGTATCCAGAACTTTAAGCTCCGTTTCTGTTGGATCTCTTTGTTCAGTTTTAAAGTAATTCTGAATAAATTCAAGATCATCTAAACCAAAAGCAAATCCATGTTCTTTATAGAAAATGGCTAACTGCTCAGCATCAAAGCTGATAAACCCATTGTAAACAGGAACTGCTTTAGGCTCTGCCTGTGCAGGAATTTCCAGTTTAGAGAGATCTTTCTCTCTGGATTCAACTTTATTAATTAAAAGGTCTTTAATCTTAGGCAGATCTGCCTCAGTAACACCTTCCATTTCAATAATCTTACCACTTCTTACAGTTGCATTTTCTGCATCCGTAAGGATAGAGATACACTGCTCCGCTGAATCTGCTCTCTGATCATACTGGCCAGGTAAAAATTCGGTAGCCAGAAAAATATTCTGTACCGGGTTTTCTAAATGTAGAATATCGGTTACCGGATCTACAAACGTACTATTGGCAACTTTATTCAGGTCTTTTTCTTCCAGTCCGAAGATGTCATAAACATTGTAGACTTTTACAGATGTTATCTGTGGAAGTATCTCTTTTATTTCGTCAAAGATTTTAGGACTTTCAACATCAAAGATTCCTTTTTTCTCAACAAAAATTCTGTAATTCATAGTTGTTCATTTTTCACGGGTCTTACTCCGTGTTATAATTAAATTGCTCTTTTGGGAGCTTGTCACTTTTTAATATTATATAAACAAAAAATTGCAGCACAGTGCCGCAATTTTATTTAAACTTTAAGTTCAGCTTCTAAACCGATAAGGTCGGAGTATTTATCCAGGATAGGCTGTGCTTCGTTCTGGATGAATTCAGAAGTCTGGATCGGAGCAAATCCGATGAAATTCTTCGGATCTAACACTTCCGCCAGTTTTGACTTATCAAGCCTTAATCTGTCGTCGTTCATTATCCTTTCTATCAGGTCATTTTCCTTACCTTCCATCTTAACTTTCCTGGAGGCTTCCATGGAATGCTGACGGATAATCTCGTGGATCTCCTGTCTGTCACCGCCGGCTTTTACTTCTTCCATAATAATGTATTCAGTAGCCATGAACGGAAGCTCTTCCATAATATGCTTGTTGATACGGTTTTCATATACAACCATACCATTCAGGATATTATTCCAGATAAGTAGAATCGCATCAACTGCTAAAAATGCCTGTGGAATTGTTAATCTTTTGTTTGCTGAGTCATCCAGTGTTCTTTCGAACCACTGAGTTGCCGCAACCATTGCAGAACTACTGCTTAGTGACATTACATATTTAGCCAATGCACCAATTCTCTCGGAACGCATCGGATTTCTTTTGTAAGCCATAGCGGAAGAACCGATCTGATCTTTTTCAAACGGCTCCTCTACCTCTTTAAGGTTCTGCAATAATCTAAGGTCGTTTGTAAATTTATGTGCTGACTGAGCAATGTTAGATAATAAAGAAACTACTTTAGCATCTATTTTCCTGTCATATGTTTGTCCGGAAACTCCGAAAACTTTGTCAAACCCAAAACGCTTGGATAGTTCTTTATCCAGTGTTTTTACTTTTTCATAATCTCCGTTGAAAAGTTCCAGGAAGCTTGCCGCTGTACCTGTTGTTCCTTTTACACCACGGAAACGAAGTGTTTCTAAAAAGAATTCTAATTCTTCAAAATCAAGAATTAAACTCTGAAGCCAAAGTGTAGCTCTCTTCCCTACTGTTGTTAACTGTGCAGGCTGGAAATGTGTAAATCCTAAAGTTGGTACATCTTTGTATTTGATAGCAAAGTCCGAAAGTCCTTTTACTACATTTACCAATTTCTGACGAAGGATAATTAAACCATCACGCATCTGAATAAGATCGGTATTATCTCCTACAAATGCCGAAGTTGCTCCTAAATGAATAATACCTTTTGCAGAAGGCGCCACATCTCCATATGCATGAACGTGAGCCATTACATCATGACGGAATTTCTTTTCGTATTCTGCTGCTTTGGTGTAATCGATATTGGTTTCATTTGCTTTTAGCTCTGCGATCTGCTCATCGGTAATTTCCAGACCAAGATTTTTTTCAATTTCTGCAAGGGCTATCCAAAGCTTTCTCCAGTTCTGAAATTTGTTATCATGGGAAAAATTAAAGAGCATTTCCGCACTAGAATAACGTTCTTCCAGCGGGTTCTTGTAGGTATTCATTCTTTACTTTTAAATTAGAGCAACAAAAATACGAATATCTTTCGCAATCTAAAAGAGCTACAGACGTTTATTTTTTGGAAATCCGGAAAACCTTACCAGAGTCGGTTACAGCATAAATTTCGCCATTTAATCCTTGTGCTAAATCTCTGAAACGCTCATTTTTATCTCCCAAAAGTCGCTCCTCGCCAACTACTTTATTATTTTTTATGTCTAATCTTACAATATGTTGTCCGCTAAGACACCCAATTAAAAGATTATTTTTCCACTCAGGAATAACATTTCCTGAATAGAAAATCATTCCGCTTGGAGAAACTACAGGATCCCAGTAATACACTGGCTGTTCCATACCTGTTTTCTGAGTAATCCCTTCTCCTATCGTTTTGCCATCATACTCTATTCCATAAGTAATAATTGGCCAACCATAGTTTTTAGCGGGTTTTATCAAATTAATTTCATCTCCTCCGCGTGGACCAAACTCACTCTCCCACAGATCTCCGGTCTCCGGATGCAAGGCCAATCCCTGTACATTTCTGTGCCCGTATGAATATATTTCAGGACGCACATTTTGCTGGCCAATGTATGGATTTCCGGGAGCAGGCTTCCCGTCTTTGGTGATTTTAAGTACTTTTCCTAAAGCTGAATTCAGTTGCTGGGCCTGCGGACGCGTTACCAAATCCGAACGCTCACCTGTGCTTACAAATAAATTTTCGTCTTTATCAAATATGATTCTGCCGCCATAATGTAATATCCCGTCATAAGCCGGTTCAGCCCGATAGATTACCTGTGCATTTTCAACAACTTTTTCATCATCAGCCAGTCTTCCTTTAGCTACAACCGTAGCATTTTTACCATCTTTCCTCTCAGAAAACACCCAGTACAGGATTCTGTTCTGGTCAAATTCTGGGTCAGCTACAATATCAAGCAAACCTCCCTGCCCATTGGAGTTAACCTCCGGAAGTCCGGTAATAGGTTGACTCAATTTATTATCACGGTCAATAATTCGTAATGTTCCAGTTTTTTCGGTAATTAGTAATCTGCCGTCTTTTAGCACAATTATACCCCAAGGTTTTGATAAGCCTTTTGCAATTTCTTCAACATTAAGAGGTGTAGAAGTTGTTATTCCCTGAATTCTTGTTTGCCCTTCAAAAGCGGGTTTATAATTAGTATTAGGTGATTCTGTTTCAACACTTTTACCAGGAGCTACCGTATCATGTAGTTTTTCCTGACACCCTGCTATAACAGATAATACTGATGCTAGAATTATTGCTCTCATAATAATATATAGATTTGGATACCATAAATATACAAAATAAAAAAACCGCCAAATGGCGGTTCTTAAAAATATGGTAGTTGTTAATTATTGTTTATAAGCTACAACATTTCCTTTTTTCAAACTGTATACTTTCTGATTCTCGGTCAATTCATAATCTCCTCTCTTCCATACGGCTTTCTTTCCAACTTTATTCAGAATAATTCCTGATGGACTTTCCGCAACAAAAACTTCCGCTTTCTTCATATCCTTACTGAAGATTACAGCTGCATTCGTCGTATAAGAAGCTTTTGGATTCTGCTCTTTTAACTGTATTTTCTGTTCGAATGTTCTTACACAGTCATTTTTGATGTAAGAAAAGGTATAACCTGCAGATGGTTTACAACCATGAGCATCTTTATCTCCTCCCAAAACAGGAGCTCCATCAGTTTTTTGACCAAACGCCAAACCTCCCATTAAAAGGGCGCTACAGAATAAAATTGTTTTTTTCATTTTTTAAAGTTTTAGTATTTCTTGTATAATAATTATCGTGCCAAAATTATATTCAATAAAATATTATTCTTAAACTTCTTCAAAATATCTAAATTACATTGCCTTAGGCTTCCAGTCTTCAAAAAATTTCTTCACCTTGTCCAGACTGTAACCCTTCCCTTCTTCCAAAACCGAACTATCCTGAGTATGAATTTGTTTTCCGTCTTTATCTAAAACAATAAATACCGGGTATCCGTATTTATCACCAGGATTACCATATTTAGCAAAGATCTTTTCATTTTTATTATCCGGAGAATAGTTCAGGTGATAGTAGATATAATTATCATCTACCAATTTTTTCAACTCAGGTGTCGTCTGTACATAATTGTTAAAACGCAGACACCATATACACCAGTTACCACCGGCTTGTATCATTATATTTTTATTCTCTTTCTTGGCCTGTGCTGTCAGTTCTGCAATTCTAGCTTCTGCATTTTCTTCCGGATGATATGGTTTTGGCAAAGCATTTTTTTCAGCTATTGCTGCTTTTTTAGCTTCTTCCTTTATCTTCGCACTATCCGAAACGGCTGTTTGTGTATTTTTTACTTCAGTAATCTTCGTCTCTTTGCTCTTTTGTCCACAAGCTACAATTGAAACAAGTACTAAAGAAACACCTAATGTTCTTATCATTTTATTCATATTCCTAATTTGTTATTATACAAAATTATACTTTTCCGAAGATTCCTAAAAGGAAAAATCGTTCCATAACGGAGGTAATGCTTAAATTTGCTGTTTAATTTTATTTTTTTGAACAAACTCTTATTTCAAATTATCTTATTATTTTCCAGATTACCGCTGTGGTTTTTGTATGGACTTTCGGATATATTGTATTACGCTAACCTTTATATTTTCGGTTACAGAAAAAATGTCGTTACTGAAAATCTGAAAAACTCTTTTCCTGAAAAAAGCGATGAAGAGATTGCAAAGATCCGGAGACAGTTTTTCCGTAATTTCTTCGATTATATATTCGAAATGTTGAAAGCTTTTACCATTAGTGAGACAGAATTGAGGGTAAGAATGCAGCATCTTAATCTGGATGTATTTCAGGAAGCTTACGACGAAAAGAAAGACATTATCTTTCTTGCCGGGCATGTATTCAACTGGGAATGGATCAATGCATTGGCTAAGGTTATTCCTCAGAAATCATGTCACCCAGTATATAGAAAGGTACAGAATTCATTTTGGGAAGAAAAGATAAAATTTGTAAGAAACCGTTTTGGAAACAAAGCACTGGAAACCAAAGAAGTTATACGTAGTATTTTACAGGATAAGGATAACGGCAATTCAGCTTATATGTTTGTTGCTGACCAAACTCCACACGTTAAGGAAATTCATTATGGTCTTGAATTTCTTAACCAGAAAACGCCTGCCTTCATTGGATACGATAAATTATCCACGAAAAAAGATCTTGCTTTTATCTACTGTGACATGAAAAAGGTGAAAAGAGGATTCTATCAGGTTAACTACTACAGAATATATCCGGACGATGAAAAATTTGTACAATATGAGGTTGTAAACAAGTTTCATAAACTACTGGAAAATACAATAAGAAAAAGACCTGATAACTGGCTTTGGTCACATAGAAGATGGAAATACAAAGACGCGCTGAAATGAAAATTGCTATAGTTATACTGAACTGGAATGGAAAATCTTGGTTAGAAAAATTCTTACCCAATGTTGTTGCAAACTCTCAATCTGCAGAAGTGTATGTAATAGATAATGCTTCAACTGATGATTCCATTACTTATATTTCAACTCATTTTCCGTCTGTGAAAATTGTTATAAACCAACAGAACCATGGATTTGCAGGAGGTTATAACGAAGGTTTAAAACAAATAAATGCTGATATATACTGCTTATTGAATTCTGATGTAGAAGTAACCTCAGGGTGGTTAGAGCCTATCTCTGCTCTTTTCGAAAAAAATCCGGACATAGCAGCTATTCAACCTAAAGTACTGGATTACAACAGAAAGAACTTTTTTGAATTCGCCGGTGCTGGCGGCGGACTGATCGACAACCTGGGCTATCCTTATTGTCGTGGCCGTATCTTCGAGAATGTTGAGGAAGACAAAGGCCAGTATAATGATGAAACTGAAATTTTCTGGGCTTCCGGATGTTGTCTGTTTATTCGTTCCGAAGACTTCTGGACACAAAATGGTTTCGACACTCGTTTCTTCGCTCATCAGGAAGAAATAGATCTTTGCTGGAGACTAAAAAATTCCGGAAGAAAGATTTATTATACCGGGAAATCTACCATATATCATGTAGGTGGCGGGACATTACAAAAACAAAATCCCCGTAAAACTTATCTGAATATAAGAAATAACCTGAGCATGATGCTAAAAAATCTGCCTTCGGACAAACTATACCTTATATTTATAAGATTATGTCTGGATGGTGTTGCAGGAATTTATTTTATGTTCAAGCATGGTTTTTCTCATACATGGGCTGTTATAAGAGCACACTTTGGTTTTTATGCCCAACTGCCTGGAACTTTAAAACTAAGACAACAAAATCAAATAAAAGACTATTATCATTCTAAATGGTTAATTTTTAAACATTTCCTAAAAGGAGAATAGCTATATATGATGGTTGATGGTTGATGGTTGATGGTTGGCAACTGGTAACTGACAATCAATACCCTATTTATTTCTAACTTCGTATTTCATATTTTAAAAGATGGACTTTATAGCACTGGACTTTGAAACGGCTACTCATGAACGAAATTCAGCCTGTGAGCTGGGTATATGTATTGTAGAAAACAGTAAAATTCAGTCTACTAAAACATGGCTTATCAAGCCGCCAAGCTTTCCGTATTTTAATCAACACAACATTGCCGTCCATGGTATACACCCCGGAGATGTTGCGGATGCCCCCACCTTTGAAGAAATATGGCATGAAGTAGAAGAACTGCTATACCATAATCTGATTATTGCACACAATGCCTCTTTTGATGCCGGTGTACTTCGCAGCTGTCTCGATTATTATGGAATATTCAAACCCAAAGCCAACTACCTGTGCAGTATACAACTCTCTAAAAAAGCATGGCCAGGCTTGAAGAGCTATGGATTAAAAAACCTGGGAAACCAACATCAACTTGAATTCAATCACCACCGTGCCGGCGATGACGCCGCTGTTTGTGCACAATTATCCCTTCTTGCATTCGAAAGATTATTCCTTACAGAGAACAAAGAACTGAAACAACTCTTTGCAAAAAATATAAAAGTTCTGTAAAATAAAAATTTCACCGACTAAAATTCTGATCATTTTAAAAATTCAGAATTAACAACATTTAATATTAGACTTACTTGAATTATATTCTGACTATTCGTATATTTGCACGCCGAAAAAATAGTTCATGGAATATAAACTGGATGAAATAGATTTAAAGATTGTTAGACTCATGCAGGAAAATGCAAGAATCAACAATGCTGAGTTAGCACGTATACTAGGTATGGCACCTTCTGCTGTACTGGAAAGAGTAAAAAAATTAGAACAAAAAGAGGTTCTGATTTCTTACCACGCCAAAGTAAACCCAAGTGCAGTTAATCAGAATCTTTTATCATTTGTCTTCATCAAAGCCAATGAGATTATAGGTGATGAGGAGACAGGTAAATTACTGGCTCAGATTCCTGAGGTACTGGAAGTACATGATATTGCCGGAGACGATGGCTATATTATAAAAGTAAGAACTTCTGATACTATAGCCTTGATGAATCTGATGAAAAGATCTTTATCATCTATTCCCGGAATTATTTCCACACGAACTATCATTGTATTACAAACGGTTAAAGAAGACAATCAACTTATTATAACATAAAGAGGGAAAATTATGAAGCAGTCAAAAGCAACGGTTATTGCAGCCTATATTATTGTATACTTTGTATGGGGCTCTACATTCTTTTTTATACATAAAGCATTAAGTGATTTCAGTCCATTTGTACTGGGATCTCTCAGATTCCTTACAGCCAGCCTTTTACTACTTACCTATTGTAAGATCAAAGGCTATAAATTGTTCAATTTTCAGGTTGTAAAGCAGGCAGCTGTTGTAGGTTTCCTGTTATTATTCCTGGACATGGGAGCTCTGATATGGGCAGAACAGCATGTATCCAGCGGAATTGCAGCGATTATGGCAGCAGCAGCAGCTCTATGGTTTATTATTCTGGATAAGAAGCAATGGAAGAATAACTTCTCCAACAAAAATATTGTACTTGGACTAATCGCTGGTTTTATTGGAGTTGTTATGTTGTTTGCTGAACAGATTAATATTGCCGGAGATGCTTCTCAGCGACTTTTGAATCTTGTTTGTATGGTTCTTTTAATTCTGGGTGCTATTGCATGGACAGCAGGTTCATTGTATTCTAAATATGCTAACAGCAAAAACATAGAAAAGGAAAATGGTGAAGATCTTCATGTAATGGTAAAAACTTCATGGCAGATGATTACAGCAGGTGTAATGTTTACAATGGTTGCAATCTTCAACGGAGAATACACGTCTTTCCACCCTCAGGAAATATCCACATCAGGCTGGATTTCTATTGGGTACCTGATTTTCTTCGGATCCATTATGGCATTTGGAGCTTATATATGGCTTATACAATCACGTCCTACAACGGAGGTTAGTACTTATGCCTATGTAAATCCGGTTGTAGCTGTAGCGCTAAGCTATTTCTTTACAGATGATATTATTACAAGTTTACAAATAGGAGGTTTGGTTGTTATTCTGGTAAGTGTCCTGTTAATGAACTGGGATCTTTATAAGAATGCTAAATTCTTCAGAGTAGCACAGATTAAGTGGTACTATATATGGCGCAGAAGACAAATTGCAGCATAACCCAAATAACAAATGATGAGAAAAAGAAAACGGAGGCTAAAATTAGCCTCCGTTTTTATTTAGTTATATACGACTTCTGTAATGAGAGAAAACTTAGGTATTTCTACTTCAAAAGTGTCTTTCGAATCGAGATTCATCAACAAATAGTTCCCCTGCATCGCACCAACTCCGGAACGAAGAGACACATTGGAAAAGTAGTTAAATTCTTCTCCCGGATAGATTTCCGGTGTCATACCGATTACACCATCTCCGGAAACTTCTCTAACCCCAAACCCAACATCATAAATCTGCCACTTCCTTTTCAGGAGTTTTATTGGGACGTTTCCGTTGTTCTTAATAGTGATATGGTACGTGAAAATATAACGTTCCTGTATTGGTGAACTGTTTTTAACATCATAAAATGGTTCAACAATAATCTGAATACTGTGGGTAATTGCTGAGTACATCACTTTTGGTTTTTCTTATAGTTAATATAACAAAAATCCCGCCTAAATTGATTAAGCGGGAATATTTTTAATAATTATTTAATATTTTAAAGCTCTAAAGCTCTTCTTTCGTCTCCACCCATTAGGAATTCTACAGGGTTGTCGATCGCTTCTTTTACCGCTACTAAGAAGCCTACAGACTCTTTACCATCAATAATTCTGTGGTCATAAGACATTGCCACATACATCATTGGTCTGATTTCTACTTGCTTGTTAACTGCTACAGGGCGCTCTATGATATTATGCATACCTAAAATTGCACTTTGTGGGGGGTTAATAATTGGCGTAGAAAGCATAGAACCAAAAGTACCACCATTAGTAATAGTAAATGTACCTCCTGTCATTTCATCAACAGTGATTTTACCATCTCTTACTTTTACAGCTAAATCTTTAATTCCAGCTTCAACGTTTCTGAAAGACATGTTTTCAGCGTTACGAAGAACTGGCACCATTAGACCTTTTGGTCCTGATACCGCAATAGAAATATCACAGAAATCGTAGTTAATCTTCTGATCACCATCGATAGATGCGTTAACATCCGGATACATCTGAAGTGCTCTTACAACAGCTTTAGTGAAGAAAGACATAAATCCTAAACCGATTCCGTGTTTAGCCGCAAATTCTTCTTTGTATTGCTTACGGATTCTGAAGATTTCAGACATATCTACTTCATTGAAAGTAGTAAGCATTGCAGTTTCATTCTTTACAGATACTAATCTTGCAGCAATCTTTCTACGAAGCATACTCAATTTAGTAATCTTCACAGCTCTGGAACCGCTTTCGTTAGAACCTCCCAATGCAGGAGCTCCTTTAGCCTGAACAGCATCTTCTTTTGTAATTCTTCCTCCAACTCCTGTACCGTTTACCTGAGCAGGCTCAATACCTTTCTCATCAAGGATTTTTTTTGCAGCAGGTGAAGGTGTATTTGTAGCATAAGTAGCAGGTGCAGCTTTTGGAGCTTCAGCAACTACTTCTTTCTTTGGTTCTTCTTTTGGAGCCTCAACTTTAGCTTCTTCTTTAGCAGGTGCAGCACCTTCTGGTTTTGCAGCAGCAGTATCAATTAATACAACTACCTGTCCTACTTGTACAGTATCTCCTTCTTCAGCTTTTAATGTGATGATACCACTTGCTTCTGCCGGTAATTCAAGAGTCGCTTTATCTGAATCAACTTCGGCAATAGCCTGATCTTTTTCTACGTAGTCACCATCCTTTACCAACCACGTTGCGATTTCTACTTCGGTTATAGATTCCCCTGGCGAAGGGACTTTCATTTCTAATATTGACATAGGAATAATTTTTTTTGTTGTGCAGTTCTTTTATACTGCTTTTGTAGTTAGGTTATTATTAAGCTGTTACTGGTCTTTTTGCAGGCGTTCCTTCACACTGGAATACCTGATTGATAATTGCATTCTGGTTGATCTCGAATTTCTTATGAGATCCTGGTGCTGGTGCCCCACTTGCTACCGGAGAAATTACCTGAGGATTTCTGTCTCTTAGGTTTCTCAGGATATAGCTCCATGCGCCCATGTTTTCAGGCTCTTCCTGTGCCCAGATGAATTCTTTAGCATTAGAATACTTTTCGAAAATAGCATCCAACTGATCCATTTGAAGAGGATATAACTGCTCTAGTCTTACTAAAGCAACTTTCTCATCATTCAGTTCTTCTTTTTTAGCTAATAGTTCATAATACAATTTACCTGAACATAATACTAATCTTTCTACTTTATCAGCCTTAGCTGTAGCATCATCAATTATTGGCTGGAATGCTCCGTTTGCCAATTCTTCAACTTTAGAAACAGCTCTTGGATGACGTAATAATGATTTTGGAGTCATTACTACTAATGGTTTTCTGAAATCAGCTTTCATTTGTCTTCTCAACAAGTGGAAATAGTTAGCTGGTGTTGTAGCGTTAGCGACAATAATATTCTGGTTTGCACAAAGTGTAAGGAAACGCTCTAATCTTGCAGAAGAGTGTTCAGCACCCTGTCCTTCAGAACCATGAGGTAATAACATTACCAATCCGTTTTGCAGTTTCCATTTTTCTTCAGCAGCTACAAGATACTGGTCGATAATAATCTGTGCTCCGTTAGCGAAATCACCAAACTGAGCTTCCCAAATTGTAAGGGTATCCGGAGACACCATTGCATATCCATAGTCGAATCCTAAAACTGCATATTCAGAAAGTAATGAGTTATAGATCTGGAACTGGTTATCTTTAGTAGTAACAGATTTTAATGGTACATATTCTTCTTCTGTGTCTTCAGTTTTTACAACTGCATGACGGTGAGAGAAAGTACCTCTTTCTACATCCTCACCAGAGATTCTGATACCAAATTCTTCACTTAGCAATGTAGCATAAGCTAAAAGCTCACCCATTGCCCAGTCAAGACTATCGTTTTCAACCATATTAAGTCTCTGCTCGAATAATCTTGTGATTTTTTTGATGAATTTCTTATCTGTTGGTAATGTAGAAATCTGTTTTGCTAAATCTTTTAGTTTATCTAAAGGAAATTTAGTATCTACCGGATTAAGAACTGATCCTCTGGAACCGAACGGGAACTTTTTCCAATCGTCCGACATGAAAATGTCCATGGTATTTTTCTTAATCTCTTTAGATTCGTCGAAGTTTTCATCCAATAATTTTTTGAATTCAACTTCCATTTGCTTCATCACTTCGTCCGAAACAATACCTTCCTTGATCAATTTATCTTTATAAATCTCTCTAGGGTTAGGATGTTTTGCAATGATGTTGTATAATTTAGGCTGCGTAAACTTAGGTTCATCACCTTCGTTGTGGCCATATTTTCTATATCCTAAAAGATCAATATAAACATCTTTACCAAATCTGTTACGGAAATCTGCGGCAAAATGCATGGCATGAACAACTGCTTCTACATCGTCTGCATTAATATGCATTACCGGAGAATCAGTTACTTTGGCTACATCTGTACAATAAGTAGATGAACGTGCATCTAAATAATTGGTTGTAAATCCTACCTGGTTATTTGTAACGATGTGGATTGTACCTCCAGTTTTGTATCCGTCCAACGTCATCATTTGTGCTACTTCGTATACAATTCCTTGTCCGGCAATTGCAGCATCACCATGAATAACGATTGGTAAAATCTTATTATAATCTCCATTGTAGCTGTTATCTACTTTAGCACGGCTGATACCTTCTACTAATGAAGCAACTGTTTCCAGGTGAGACGGATTGGGTGTAAGATTAATTTTTACAGTTTCTCCGGCAGTTGTCTGAATAACTTTAGATGCTCCTAAGTGATATTTAACATCACCAGAGAATACATCTTCTTCAAATTCTTTACCTTCGAATTCACTGAAAATCTGTTTGTAAGGCTTTTGGAAAATATTTGTCAATACATTCAGTCTTCCTCTGTGCGCCATACCCAATACCACTTCATCTACACCTAATTGTGAAGACTTGGTGATAACCTGATCCAATGCAGGAATTAAAGCTTCAAGACCTTCTAATGAGAAACGCTTCTGTCCTACGAATTTTGTATGCAGGTAGTTTTCGAAAGCTACCGCCTGATTGAGTCTCTGTAAAACATGTTTCTTTTCTTCAGGAGAAAGCTTTGCGTGGTTTTCATTAACCTGAAGCCACTGACGAATGAAATCTCTTTCTTCAACATTTTTAATGTACATGTATTCTACTCCGATAGAGTCGCAGTAGATGTTCTGAAGATGTCTTATAATTTCACTAAGCGTTGCAGGCCCTGGCATTCCAGTCTCTGTAGCGCTGTTGAATTTTCTATTTAAATCAGCAGAAGTAAGTCCAAAATTTTCAATATCCAAGGTAGGTTCGAAATGTCTTCTCTCTCTAACCGGATTGGTTTTAGTGAAAAGGTGACCACGAACACGGTATGCCTCGATAAGATTAATTACTTTGAATTCTCTGCGAATGTCTTCGGAAATTTCTGAAATATTGACATTGCTGTTCTCTGCCTGTGATGCAAAAGATTTAATTTCTTGTACTGCTTCTTCATCACTGTAGTTTTCCAAAGCGAAATCAAACCCCTGAAAAAAAGCTTTCCATGATGGTTCGAGACTGTCAGGATATTTCAAATACTGCTGGTACATATCCTCTATAAACTGAGAATGTACTGCATTTAAGAATGAAAATCTGTCCATTATTACCTTCTATCTATTAAAATTTTATATAATTCAACAAAATTACAAATAATAGCCAATCTGCCCAAGGATTTGATAAAATATAACCGATTGATTTTGTATATCCGTCAGTTTAATAAATCTGAAGAGCAATTTTCAGGATTACGTCCTGATTTTCTATAGGGGGCTCCACAAATACTTCAGTGAGCTCGCCTACAGACATTTCTCTTTTCTTGGCTTCTGCAACTAAATTTGCTATTGCCTTCTTTCTGCCCTCATAATTCCCTTTATAATAGGTAACGAGGGTTTTTGAAGCTTTGATATCACGGAAACTAAAATTATTATCAGTGACATCAAATTTCTTACTAATCGTAGCTCCGTAGAAGTACGAAATCTCTTTATCGTTCACATTATTGGAGCGCATTACCAGTTGCGGTTCTCCAAATTCGTCGTTTTTCTTCCCAAGATCTTTGGTCATAAAACTGTAGAGTTTATTATAATTCATCACCACAGAATTAAAGAAATCCCCCTTTTTACGATTGGATGCGCTTACATTTAGTCCTAAAAGAATGGCTTCTTCATGGTTTTCCTCTACAATAGTATCATACTTTATGGTATTAAGCTTGGCTTCACGATCTACTTTATTGCCTAAATGATTAGCCAATGCTACAATACTCTTATCTATGCCTGAAACGAAATTCTCTTCGTAAATTAAATTAAGGGAACGCTTTAAAAAAGGTCTGGCAGGTGTCCGCACATACCAGGTAACCTCAGTTTTTTCTTCACCAAGCTTTCTGAAACTAACATCTATAAGATAAGGATTGCTATCGCTATTTTTGAACAACTGATATTTAATTCCTCTGTTTGGTATTACGTAACGGATAAATACATCACCATTCTCTGCAGAATCCTTTTTATTTACAAAATGCATAGAACTTCCAACTCCATCATAGGGTGTATAATAAGAAAATCCTAGATGATCGTTCTCCTGTATAAATTCATTCCATTGCGAGAAGTTATACAGATTATTAAACTGAGGAAATACTTTTTCCAATGGAAAATTGATTTCCTTTTTTACAGAAAAGCTTTTTGTTTTCTCCACAAAGATCATGGAAACCGCATATATACCAAATATTAGTACCAGAAAAGTAATAATTAACTTAACCCACTTCATTCACTGAAATTAAGCAACAAAGATAACACTCTTCCTCATATTGGCCTATTGTATTATGGTCCCGTTAGGAATTATAGCTTCTTTTTTTATGACAATAATACCATCGCGTA
Organism: Elizabethkingia occulta; assembly: GCF_002023715.1. Lineage (GTDB taxonomy): Bacteria > Bacteroidota > Bacteroidia > Flavobacteriales > Weeksellaceae > Elizabethkingia > Elizabethkingia occulta. Next base: position 357,635 of record NZ_MAHX01000021.1, on the reverse strand, counting down.
CAGAATAAGCATCATAATCGGCATCCGGCATATGTTTCCCGCCAATAATCCGGACATTATTCCCGATCATGCAGTTTTTGTCTATAATAGCATTTTCGATATAACAATTCTCTCCGACACCAAAAAGAGGTACCAAATCATTAATCTCATCGTTTTGATAAAAATCGGCTCCCATCATATAAGTATTTTTAATAACACTTCCTCTACCGATTCTTGCACGGTTACCGATAACACATTTTTCCAAACGATCTCCCATAATAATAGCTCCGTCTCCAACAACTACTTTTTCCATATAGCTTCCATTGATCTTAGTCGGTGGCAGCATTCTGGATCTTGTAAAGATTGGTGAAGAACTGAACATGTTGAACTGAGGTAAATCCTGTGTAAGATCCATATTGGCTTCGAAGAAAGATTCTATAGTACCAATGTCCGTCCAGTATCCGTTATACTGATAACTTAGCGTATTGTAATTGCCAATTGCTGCAGGTATAACCTCTTTACCAAAGTCGTCTCCTTTGTTTTCATCGAATATTTTGGTTAAAATGCTTTTTGTAAAAATGTAGATCCCCATGGAAGCAAGATAATTCTTCCCTTGTGCTTTGCTTACCTCATCTACGTCCGAACTCCATTGCGGCAATATATCTTTACCCGGTTTTTCGATAAAAGCGGTAATATTATTCTGTTCATCGGATTTCAGAATACCAAATCCGGGAGCATCTTTCTCATTAACAGGTATTGTCGCTATCGTTATATCGCCTTTATTTTCAATATGGAAATTCAGCATTTTCCGGAAATCCATTTGGTATAATTGATCTCCGGAAAGGATAAGTATATAATCGTAATCATATTTACGTAAATGCGGCATAGACTGCCTTACTGCATCTGCAGTTCCCTGAAACCATTTATCATTATCCACACTCTGCTCTGCAGCAATAATATCTACAAAACCACGGCTAAAAACATCAAAGTTATACGTGTTTTTAATATGCTGATTAAGAGATGCCGAGTTAAACTGGGTTAGAACCATGATCTGATTGAATCCGGAATTAACGCAGTTGGAAATCGGAATATCAACCAGTCTGTATTTTCCTGCAATCGGCACAGCCGGCTTAGACCTTTGATCTGTTAAAGGAAATAATCTGGAGCCCCTTCCTCCTCCTAAAACAATTGAGATTACTTTTTTTCCCATGGTTAATATTTTATTTATTTAGTGTGTTTAAAATAGGTATATTTTTTATTATGTTGTATATAAATTTAAATATTTTTCTGCTGATTTTTCCCATGAAAAATCAATCTTCATCATTTTCTTCTGGTAGTCTTTCATATCAGAAGGGAGGTTATAGTATAAATATAGTGATCTGTTAATTGCATGGAGCATATCCTCCATATTGAAATTGCGGAAAGTTATACCATATCCATCATCACCAATATCCTTTACCGTGTCTTTTAGTCCACCCGTCAGCCTTACAATAGGCATTGTACCATAACGCATAGAGTACATCTGATTGAGCCCGCAAGGTTCTACTCTGGAAGGCATTAGTAAGAAATCTGCAGAAGAATAAATCTGATGGGATAATTGCTCTTTATACCCTAAATCTACTGCAAGATTCACATAAAATACATTTTTAAGGTATCTAAATTTCTCTTCCAATCCTTTATCTCCGGAACCTAAAACAATAAAATTAAGCTTCCCCTCGTTCTCCCATATACATCTGCTGATTAAATCCGGAAGCACATCTGCACCTTTCTCTTTTGCAAATCTCCCGATGAAAGCATAGAGTGGAAGTTCTGGATTCAGCTCATAGGTTTCGCAAAGCTTTGCTTTGTTCTGCTCTCTTTTCTTTGCAAAAGTTTTTAATGTATAATTATTGTCCATCATAGGATCAGTTTTCGGATCCCAGACTTCTGTATCGATACCATTTATAATTCCGTATGCTTTGCCTCTTTCCTGTCTGATTAGCTCCTCTAACCCTGCAGCCTCTTCAAGCAGCTCTTCCAGATAACCTTCGGAAACAGCATTAAAAACATGTACATTTTTAATCATTACAGCAAGTGGATTGATGCATTTATTCCAGTCCAGCAGCCCCCATTTCCATTGATCGAACTCCGGAAAGAAGCGAGCCATTTCCCAGGACATTTGCCCCTGATATTGTCCGTTATGTATCGTACCTATAGTTCTAACGCCTTTAAGAAAAGAATATTCGTGGCAATATTCCGTAAAGAACGGAATCAGCCCGGCATGGTAATCGTGACAATGTAAGATATCCGGTCTGCGTTGCTGCCAACACAGCCATTGTAGCACAGCCCGCTGGAAAGCAATAAATTGCATACTTTCATCTTTGTAACCATATACTTCATCCCGATCTGTTAACCCGTGTATTTTTACCAGATAAAGTTCAAATCCTAAAGTATCACTTTCTTCCTGTAGTATTTCAAAATAAAAAGGATGCCCGTCCAGGTATACCGTATTTTCAAAAATAACTTCAAATTTATTCTGATGTACAAATGGTTTGTTATACCACGGCATCACAACTTTAGCCTTTGCACCCATTATATTCTGATATTTGGGTAAAGCGCCAACAACATCTGCCAGTCCACCAACTTTGGCTACCGGATAACATTCCATACTGATGTGATAAATATCTAACTGATCGTACATAATGGTTATTATTTTTTTCTTCTGAATATTAATCCGCATAATGGTGGTAAATCTATATCTGCTGAATAACCTTTACCATAATGCGGTGTATTTTTAGTTTTAAAGTTCTTTATGGTATTCCCGCTACCCCAATATTCTTTATCATCGGAATTAACGAGAGGCTCCCAATCTGACATTTCCGGTAAAGCTATCCTGAAATTTTTATAAGGAATTGGGGACAGATTTAAAATAACTAATACCTGATTTTCTTTGCTTTTGCCTTTTCTAAGATATACATATACAGAGTTTTTGCTATCATCTGCATGAAGCCACTCCATGCCCGCATTTTCATAACTATGTTCGTATAATGCTTTTTCTTCTCTGTAGACGTTATTGAGTCTGGTTACAAAATTTTTCATCTTTCGGTGGGCCTCATATTCCAACAGGTTCCAGTCCAGAGATGCACTGAAGTCCCATTCTGAAGTCTGAGCAAATTCATCACCCATAAAAAGTAATTTTGCTCCGGGATGAGTGTACATCCATAGATATAAAGCTCTCAGATTAGCATGCTTCTGCCATTCATCACCAAACATCTTATACAGCATCGGAGATTTGCCATGTACAACTTCGTCATGTGAAAGCGGAAGTACATATTTCTCGTCGAATGCATAAGAAATACTAAAGGTTATATCATGGTGGGATTTATGCCTTATAACAAAATCCTGTTTAAAATACCTTAAGGTATCGTGCATCCACCCCATCATCCATTTCATACCAAAACCTACTCCTCCATCTTTTACAGCATGCGTGAGCTTTGGAAAAGATGTAGATTCTTCCGCAATGGTTTTAGTATTCGGATAATGCTTATTTACTGCAGTATTAAATTCTCTAAGAAATTCCAACGCTTCCAGATTGATATTGCCACCATCTTTATTGGCGACCCATTCACCATCTTTTCTGGCATAATCCAGATATAGCATGGATGTTACTGCATCTACACGTAAAGCGTCGATATGGAAACGTTCCAGCCAGAAAAATGCATTACTGATCAGGAAAGATTTTACTTCGTTTCTGCCGTAATTAAAGATACGGGTATTCCATTCCGGATGATATCCCTGTCTTTCATCTTCATGCTCGTATAAAAAGCTACCATCAAAACGGTATAAACCGTGGGCGTCTGAGGGAAAATGAGCCGGAACCCAATCCATAATCACACCTATATTATTCCGGTGAAGTTCCTCAATGAGGAACATTAGATCTTGTGGGCTTCCTAGCCGACTGTCTACAGCATAGTATCCGGTAACCTGATATCCCCATGAAGGCTCATAAGGGTATGATGTAACCGGCATAAATTCTACATGTGTAAAACCTGTCTCTTTTATGTACGCCACCAAATCTGGTGCTATACTCCTGAAATTCACATTTCCGTTCCGGTCATTCTTCCAGGAAGGGAGATGCACTTCATAAATTGACATTGGAACGTGAAAGGAGTTCTTATGGTGTTGCTCTTCCATCCATACTTTATCTTTCCATTCGTACCAGGTTGTAGAAATTACAGAAGCTGTTTGTGGCGGTATTTCCGCTATATTCCCAAATGGGTCTGCTTTCAGAAAAACATCGCCGTTATGGGTTTCTACTTCATATTTATAGATATTTCCTAAACTTATATTAGGAATAAAGCCTTCCCATATTCCGGAATTGTCCCATCTGTATTTCAGTTCGTGAATGACTCCCTTCCAGTTATTGAAATCACCAACAACCGAAACCTGTTTTGCATTCGGCGCCCATACAGCAAAATAAACACCTTTGTAGCCATTAATTTCCACCAAATGTGCTCCCATCTTTTCGTAAAGACGGTAGTGTTTCCCTTTTCTAAACAGATCAATATCATAATCTGTAAATAAAGAGAACGACAATGTAGGTGGTATAGACATCATACAGCATTTTATTCTTCCAATTTACAATCTTTCTTCGATACAAAATACAATTTTAATAAATAATAACAACGAAAGATTTTATTTCATTAAATATAAAAGAATGAAATAAAAAAATAAATATCACAAAAAAATGATATATTGGCTAAAATTCAGTTTATGAAAAAAATATTACTAACTACTTTAGCGATAGGATTACTTGTGTCTTGTAGAAAAGATGATGAAAATAAAAACAATAATGACGCTGTATCTATTACAGGAACATGGAAAGCAGTAAAAAAAGAAGTAATTTCTGGAAAAGATATGAAAAGAATTCTGGAAACCGAATTATCAAATGAGTGTCAGAAAAATTCAAGATTTGAATTTACTACATATAATAAATATAATGTGGTGGCCTATGATAACTTCGCTGGTAAATGCGTAATAGAGGATCAATTTTCAATATCTTATTCTTATAATTCAACCACAAAAAAATTAGCTATTAAACACTCTTCTTCAGAAGCATATGAAGGAACAGTTGAACAACTAACAACAACCAAGTTACAAATTATGGGAGAATATCTTGGAGATTATGATAAAGATGGTATCAATGATTATGAAAGAACTTACTATGAAAGATAAAATTTATTCATAAACTTAAATAAGTAATACAGCTCCCTTTTTAAGGGAGTTTTCTTTTTAGCCCGCTATTAGCACAACTGCATTATATTAAAAGAGAATTATTCTTAATAAAATCAGTATATTTGGAGTTATTCAGAATAAAAAAACTAAATACTAAATGGATAGAAGAGATTTTATTAAAAATGCATCATTGGCTGGTATCGGGTTATTAACACCTAAAACAGTGCTTGCAGCTGACTTTTTTTATGATTTCCCTGTAGTGAGAACTCCGCAAGCCAGCAGAAAGTTTACAAGCCCTGCAATTGAGAAGGCTATTGATACTTTTGGTAAAAAGGTAAAGAATAAGGAACTCGCATGGATGTTCAACAATTGTTTCCCTAATACATTAGACACAACTGTATTTCCGTATCAGGAAAACGGACAAAACCTTACTTATGTTATTACCGGAGATATCGACGCTATGTGGCTTCGTGATAGCAGCGCACAAGTATGGCCATATCTGAAGCTGATGAAAAGTGATAAAAAGCTTCAGGAACTAATTCAGGGACTTATCCGTAAACAAAGTAAGTGCATTAATATAGATCCATATGCTAATGCTTTTTATAATGATCCAACTAAAAAAGGAGAATGGTTTAGCGATCATACTGATATGAAGCCTGGTATCCACGAACGTAAGTGGGAAATAGATTCACTTTGTTATCCAATAAGACTGTCTTATCATTACTGGAAAATATCCGGCGATACTACTCCATTTAATGATGAATGGGTACAGGCGCAAAAAAATATTTATAAAACATTCACAGAGCAGCAACGTAAAAACGATCTTGGTCCATATAAATTCATGAGAACTACACCACGAGGGTCCGATACTTTGCAGGTTGACGGTTATGGCTATCCTGTAAAGCCGGTAGGACTTATCTGCTCCAGCTTCCGCCCTTCTGATGACTCTACAATTTTCTCATTCCTTATTCCTTCGAATCTTTTTGCTGTAGTAAGTCTTAGACATTCTGCTGAAATTCTGAGAGAAGTAAAGAAAGAGAATGACCTTGCACAGAAATTTTTAGCTTTAGCTGATGAGGTGGAACAAGCTGTTAAAGAGCACGGAATTGTAAATCATCCTAAATTCGGTAAAGTCTACGCTTATGAAGTAGACGGTTTCGGAAGTTATTTAATGATGGATGATGCCAATGTACCAAGCTTACTGGCTCTGCCTTATCTTGAAGCTGTGGATGTAAACGATGAAGTCTACCAAAGAACCCGAAAGTATATTCTTTCCGCAGACAACCCATTCTTCTTTAAGGGTAAAGCCGGAGAAGGTATTGGCGGACCACACATTGGGCGTGACTATATCTGGCCAATTGCTATTACAATGAGAGGACTGACTTCCAATAATGATGCAGAGATCAGGGAATGTGTTCAGATGCTTGTAAAAACGCATGGTGGAACAGGATTTATGCATGAATCTTTCCATAAAGATGATCCGACAAACTTCACCCGTAAATGGTTTGCCTGGGCAAATACGTTATTTGGTGAATTCATCTGGAAAACATATAATGAGAAGCCTCATTTATTAGGTTAATTGTATCTCGATAAACTATTCAATATACAAACATCATAGGTTTTAGAAACCTATGATGTTTTTTTATGCTATGATTTTCCTGTTTATTTTGGATTCGAAACATTTATAATTATAATCTCTAGAGATAAAGCTCCTAACGGAGTTTCTCATCCATTATGGCAAACTATACTTTATACTATCATCATGAGAAATCAGAAAGATGCTCCAGAGGAGCCTGATCTGTATAAAAACAGATGCATCAAAAAGTCAGATATTCCGGAGGAACGCTATCTCGAGGTATATTTTATCTATCTCTCCGAAATTTGAACCTAATCCTTTATTTTCTCTTAACTAAAGCTATTATAAAAACTATAAATAGAGATAAAAGTTTCCAAAAGGAAGCTGTTAATTAAAACTCCTTTTTAAATTTGCATTATGCAATTCCTTCCGGATCAATATCTGCGACCTTTTATCCGACACTATCTCTTTCTGGAGAGTACACAACAGTTAACGGGAATACTGCGTTTGTTTACCGACGGCAGTACAGGAATTGTATTTTCACTTCAGGGAGGTCTAACGACGGATCTAAGTAATAAAGCTCAGCTTCCAACCTCTTTTTTATATGGTCAGATTAGTGACTTCCGGGATCTGTATACCAACTCCGGATTTTCTTTTATCATTGTTGTATTTAGTCCTTTAGGCATGAAACAGCTGACAGGTATTCCGGCGTATGAAATGAAAAACCAAATTACAGATGCCAGTCATATTTTCCCAGATATAGACTTCCTTACAGAAGCACTGTCCGAATCTAAAAGTCATGAAAAACAAATACAACTTCTAAATTTATTTTTCCTGAAAACTTATACCACCGGCATAACAAAGGATAATAGTATACCTGTAAGTCTTATGGATATTCTGTATAAAGACAAAGGATCTGGAACTATTAGTAATCTTGTAAAACGCTCCGGTTATTCGGAACGGCATATTGAAAGAATATTCAAAGAGCATATTGGTATATCTCCCAAGGCATTTTCCAACATTATACGATTGCACCGTTTTCTAAAACTCCTAAGCCATCCGGATACTTCTTCATCTCTGACTTCATTGGGCTATAGTGCTCATTATTCCGATCAGTCGCATCTGATCCGTGAATTTAAAAAGCATACCGGGATAACTCCCAAACAATACGCAGATAAAACCCAAAAGCTCGCCACCAATTTCCTGAACATCATAAAACCATAATGTCGGTTTTGTACAATTTTTAAATTTTAGAGGCTTATAATTTTGTTTCCGTTAAATCAAAGATAAAATGGACAAAATAAAAATATCTACTGCTCAGTTCGAGCATAAAAGTGGTGATAAAGAGTACAACCTCTCAGTTATTGAAAAACTCGCTAAGCAGGCTGCCAAAGAAGGATCGGATGTTATTGCATTTCACGAATGCTCTATTACAGGTTATACTTTTGCCCGAAAGCTCACGAAAGAACAAATGCTGGAACTTGCAGAAAGAATTCCTCAGGGCGAAAGTGTACTTAGATTACAACAGATAGCTGCAGAAAACAACATTGTTGTTCTTGCGGGACTTTTTGAAAAAGATGAGCATAACAATCTTTACAAAGCCTATGTATGCGTAGATAAAACTGGTCTCGTTGCCAAGTACAGAAAGCTGCATCCTTTTATTAATCCACATCTGAATCAGGGAACCGCATATTGCATATTTGAAATAAAAGGATGGAAATGTGGTATACTCATCTGTTATGACAACAATATTATTGAAAATGTCAGAGCAACCACCCTATTGGGTGCTGAAATAATCTTTATGCCACATGTAACCATGTGTACACCATCTTCCCGACCCGGAGCAGGCTTCGTAGATCCTGAGCTTTGGGAAAACAGAGAGAATGACCCGACATCACTCCGGCTAGAGTTTAATGGAATGAAGGGAAGAGACTGGTTAATGAAGTGGCTTCCGGCCCGTGCTTATGATAACGGGATTTATGTCGTTTTCTCCAATCCTATCGGCATGGACGATGATCAACTTAAAAATGGATGCTCCATGATTATTGACCCTTTTGGTGATATTCTGAATGAATGTCAAACTTTTGAAGACAGCTTCGTATCATCTATACTCACAAAAGAAAAATTGAAAATGGCGGGCGGCTATCGTTACCGAAAAGCCAGAAGACCGGATCTATATCGTGATATTATCGGACAGGTACACCAACCTGAACAGAAAGTTGTCTGGCTTCATAAAGATTCTGAGTAACAAATTTTTATTTTTGTTTTTTGAGTGGTAATTTTGCAAAAAAAAAAGATTTGTACAAACTTATACCCCGTATTTTATTATTCCTTTTCATTTTGGCACAGCTGTACTTTGTTATTGCTATTGTAAAAGAAAAGAATATTAATACCTGGTTTGTAGTGGTATTTATCCTGATGGCTGTTATTCTGTTTTTTGGATACCGAAAGCCACAGAGACTACATATAGAACATGAGAAAGAGCTCCATTATGAGCTTTTTCTTTTCTTTTTAGCCGGTAGCTTTACCACTTACTTTCTGCAACACAATATTGGATTCAACACTGTATTTTCTGCCGGACTTGTAGGCTTTGTCGGAAGCCTGCTTCCAAAAATAAAGAAATTCAGATCCTCCAAAAACTGGCCTATCGCAATTTATTGTGGTGCCTTTGTAGGGATGAGCAAACTGGAATTTGGTTATTACTATTTGTTTACAGCTACTTTCTTCACAGCTGTCTTTTATGCATTCACACAACACCTCTTTCACGGAATTGGCGGAAAATTGGGTACACTGGCTTTTATGGGTGTTATGTACTCTTATATCATTTTTAAATTTTTCATGTAATGCCACTTATTCTTCACATCCTTATTGTTATAACAGGCAGCTGGCTTACTTTTTATCTGAACCGCTATCTAAAGCTGGGAGCTATAAAATCATCCAGTCTTTTAGCTCTTATCATCGGTGGAATATATCAGATTAACGAAAGCTTTTTACACTACGATATACCACGGGACATCCCTTTTTTGGTGATAGGCTCTACCTTCATCGGGATGATTACCTCCAGAAAGCATTATAAAAATTTCAATCTGTTCATCGCCCCAATTGTCTTTACTATTATCTATTACAACATTAGTAAGGAGTTCAACGGCTTTGGCGGAGTACTGGGTACAGCAGCGTGTATTTCATTATTAATAAGCATATACCTGCGTTCATTAAAAGCAACAAAGAAAGTAATCAAACCTTTCCGGCATGTAAAGGTAGAAACGATGAAAAGAAACAGACATAGAAAACTAAAAGAGGCTTTCAAATAACAATTATTATGTATAGCTCTATAAGAAAACAAACCTCTCACTAAAAAATGAGAGGTTTGTTTTTTAGCTGTCTTTCTACAATTATACATTCAATTTAAGAAAGTTTTTATTAGTAAATAGCAACCGGATTAACATTTACCTGGGTAGACCCTACATACAAAGGTTGTCCTAATACGAACAGGAATTCCCAAACTTTTTCTTTAACTAAAGATCTTGTATCTATTAGTTCAAGATTATAGATTCCTCTTTTAGCCAACATAAACTGGTTAATAGGAAACTCTTCTTTACTTTTAGGATTAGGATAAACTTCGGATGCCCAGGTATCACCTCCAAAAGCAATAATTCCCTGGTCGGCCAGCCATTGTGCAGCTTCCATTCCTATTCCGGGTTCTGTTTCCAGAAATTGATTATTATCTTTTCCGATCAACTCCAACCAACCTGTGTTAAATAATACTACATCTCCTTTTTTAAGGCTTAATTCTTCTTTTTTAAGAACTGCCTGAATATCTGCTAAAGTAAATTCAGTCCCTCCCGGAACAATATCTTTTCCGTAATATGTTGTCATATCCAATACTACGGCACGGGTAACCATTGGCGGAACTTTTTCCACACCCAATTTTTTTACGCCTTCTACAGTTACAAAGTCTGTTGCTTTGTTTCCGTTGTAATACACGTTATCGATACCAATATGGCCAATACCATTTAGCTGTGTACCAACACCAGTCCAGGCATTTACAAGCTCATCATTAAAACTAAACTTGTTTGGGCCTAATGTCTTTCCTCCTTGCTCTCCCGGCTGGATATTATAAAGATTAAAACTACGGTGGCGGAAGGCTGGCAAATCCTTGTCAACCGGAACAGCTAAAGGAAGTGTTTTACCTTTCTTCACCAGCTTTACTGATTGTAAAACCAGTTCTGGTGTCATCAGATTAGCAGCTCCTATTTCATCTCCTTTTCCATAAGGCGAAGTATACCAGCTGGTATCTTTAGGATCTATTAATGTTTTGTTTTGGGCATATATACCGGAAACTCCTGATATAAGCATTCCGGATAGCAATAATTTGCTAATTATATTTTTTTTCATTTGTATATCTTTATGTTTCTAATGAATGGAACTTAGCATATACTCCTCCTTATCGCAGTTCTGGAGTATATGCTATGTCCATCTTTTTTAGATTTTAGAAAGTTCAGTATTGATAAATGCTAATTCTTCAGCAGTAAGATTAATATCCATTGCCTTAGCATTTGCTGCAGCTTGTTCAGCATTTCTTGCTCCTGCCAGGACTACTGTAATTGCAGGTTGCAGACTTGTCCAACGCAATACCAACTGAGAAAGTGTTGAATTTTTATCTTCAGCAATCGGAGTAATAGTTTCCAGGAATGTTTTCACTTTTTCAAGATCAAACTGCTGAAAGTAACCATTTCTGTGGTCATTATCTTTCAGTTTACCATCTTTAAAATATTTTCCTGTCAACAATCCTCTTTCCATTGGGCTGTAAACAATAATTCCAAGATCGTTTTCCAATGCGTATGGTACCAGGTCATTTTCAACACCACGGTTTAGCATACTGTAACCAATCTGGTTGCTGGCAATATTCAGACTTTGACGAGCTTCTGCAACCTGTTCTACACTATAGTTGCTAACTCCGGCAGCGCGTATTTTACCTTGTTGTAATAAGATTTCTAAAGCTTCCATTGTTTCCGAAATCGGAGTTGTAGCATCTGGCCAGTGAATCTGTAACAAATCGATGTAATCAGTCTGCAAACGCTTTAAGCTATCCTCTACTTCTTTAATTACACTGGCTTTAGAAGCATATTTGTATACAGGAATTGTTTTTCCGGCTTCCTCAGCATCGAAGAAAAACTCTCCTTTTCCCTGGTTGCTACCATCCCATACCAATCCGAATTTAGTCAATAACTGAATTTTGCTTCTGTCGTAACCTTTAATAGCTTCACCAATCATTTCTTCACTAAGTCCGAAACCGTAAAAAGGAGCTGTATCTAAAGTTGTTACACCATTGTCAATTGATGCTCTTACAGATTCTATCGAGTCTTTTTTCTCGTTACCTCCCCACATGTTACCACCAATAGCGAATGCTCCATAAGTAATTGCTGATAATTCCAAATCTGTATTTCCTAATTTTCTGAATTCCATTTTTTTATTTCAATTATATTATTATTCTGATTAATTTTTGTTATATACTTCCCAATCAAGATAGCCTTCCATGGTAAGACCATAATGCAGTTCTCTTTTTGGGGGTGTTAGCGGCCAGTTATTTTTTAAGCGTTCCACTAGATCAGGGTTAGCGATAAAGTCTTCTCCAAATGCAGCGATATCAATAATTCCGGCATCCAGAAGTTCCTGAGATTTTTCTTTTGTCATTCCACCAGCAAGAATAATGACACCATCGTACCAATTACGGAAACGTTCCATAAAGCCTTCAGGTAAAGCAAAACTTCCTCTTGATTTCTGATCCATGATATGGATATATGATATATTCCTTTTGGAAAGTTCTGTTGCTAGATAGTGATAAGTCTCTTCTATTTCCTCATATTGTGGAAGTTCATGCAGGCCTCCATATGGCGTTAGACGAATCGCAACTTTATCTGCACCTATTGCTTCAATACTGGCATCTATAGCTTCTAGTAAAAAGCGGGATCTGTTTTCGATACTTCCACCATATTCATCTGTACGGTTGTTGATGAACGGATTCAGGAACTGCTCAATAAGGTAGCCATTTGCCCCGTGAAGCTCAACACCATCAAAGCCTGCCTTTATAGCATTTTGAGCTGCAGTAGCAAAATCCTGAACTATTTGTTTTACTTCATTTGTTTCCAGAGCCCGTGGTTTAGAACTAATCACAAAGCCTTCTTTTCCGTTTTCATCATAACCCCAGGCATTGGAATTTGCGGCCTGAATATCCGATGGTGCTACCGGAGCTTGTCTATCCGGCTGATTAGAAACGTGTGAAACTCTTCCTACGTGCCATAGCTGTGTATATATTTTGCTTCCTTTTCCGTGGACAGCACTGGTTACAAGCTTCCAGCCTTCAGTTTGTTCGGTGGTATATAATCCAGGAATATGAAGTACTCCTTTTGAAGTAGATGAGATCGCTGTTCCTTCAGTAATAATAAGGCCTGCACCTGTTCTTTGTGCGTAATATTCTGCATTAAAATCTTTTGGAATTCCGTCTTCATTTCTGGCTCTGGTCATAGGAGCCATTGCAATTCTGTTTTTTAATTGTAATGAACCTTTAGTTACTTCTTCAAAGATGTTAGTGTTCATGATGATAATATTTTATGAATTAATAATCTTATGATTAACATGCTTCAACAGCATATTTTTGTTTTTTATTTCTTCTTAGATATAGTAGAGATATTACGATCCCGACTGCTGCCATCGCTGCTCCTACCAGTACCGGAGATGTGTAGCCATAACCTTTTTCTATAGGCACACCTCCAAGAAAAGCGCCCAAAGCATTTGCTATATTGAAACAGGCAGGGCCTAAAGAGGCTACCAGCATTTCTGCATCGCTTTTTACTGAATTCAGTAATAATAATGTAAGTGAAGGTACAAGTGCAAAAGTGGTAACTCCGGTAAGGAAAGTCATTACAAGGGATGCCCAGGCATTAGTCGCTGTGTAATAAATAGTCATCATACATACAATCTGAAATACAAGCACTGCAATAACGATAACTGAAGGAGAAAAGGCATCTGTCAGTTTTCCGCCTATAAGGTTACCTACAAACATTCCAAGTCCTGCCAAAACCATAACATAAGGAAGATGTTGCTCTGCGATTCCGGATACGTCACTCATCAACGGAGCGATGTAACTAATCCAGGCGAAAAGTGCTCCAGGAGCTACAGAAAAGATAAGCACCATAAACCATACATTGCTGCTACGGAAAATAGAAAAGTCTTTCCAAGGGTTCTGTTTGCTTTTTCTGGCTTCCGTTTTTGGCATCCATAATTTTAGAGCCAGTATTGTAAGTAATCCAATAATAGCAATAAGCAGAAAAGTATAACGCCATGAAAAATGATGTCCTATATATGTTCCCAGTGGAACTCCCAAAAGATTGGCTACTGTTAGTCCGGAAAACATTGTTGCTACAGCCTGAGCTTCTTTTCCTTTGTCCGCCAAACGGCTGGCCACAACTGATCCTACTCCGAAAAAGGCTCCGTGTGGTAATCCGGAAATAAATCTGGAAACCATTAAAAGTTCATAATCCGGGGCTATGATAGACAATCCATTAAATACTGTAAATAAAATCATTAACAGAATTAAGGTTTTGGTAGGTGAAAACTTATTCATTCCCACAACCAAAAGCGGAGCACCCACTACTACTCCAAGTGCATAGGCAGTTATAAGATAACCCGCCTGTGGTATAGAAATACTAAGGTCTCTTGCCACGTCGGGCAACATTCCCATAATGGTAAATTCGGTAATCCCTATTCCTAGTCCTCCTAAAGCAAGAGACAGCAGACTCTTTTTCATTTATATAATTTTAATAATTGATAGTGCAAATTTCTATCAGAATTTTTTATAATACAAATAATTTAAATTGTATATTTGTATCATAAAAATTATAGTTATGCGTTGGAATTTGGAATGGCTTCGTACTTTCAAAGCTATATACGAAACAGGAACCCTGTCTGCAGCGGCTCAGGAGTTATTTATATCACAGCCGGGAGTTAGCCTGCACCTGAACTCTCTGGAAGCATTTACCGGAAATAAGTTATTTGACAGGCTTGCGCGAAAGATGGTCCCTACCGAAAAAGGAAAGATTCTTTATAATTATATATTAGATTCTATGAAAAAGCTGGAAGAGGGAGAACAGCATTTCCATAAGCGTACGCAAAGTGAGCGGGTTACTATTAGCGTAGGAATGTGTTTTGAAACCTTTCAGTATACATTAGAGGAACATATTTCTGAGCTTCCTTTTAATCTGATCATTAAATTTGGAGAATATCCGCAGATGCAGCATGATCTGGATAGTGGTATGCTGGACCTGATTATTACTCCACAAAAAGGATCTCAGCAAAATATTCAGTATCAACCTTTTTCTAAGGAAAGAATTGTTCTGATTGCCGGAAGCGAAACAGACACAACTGATCTGGAAGAATTATTACATGAGGGAAAAATAAAGGATGCCGCAGATTTACTAAAACAACAATTATGGTACAGCACTGCAGCTGATATGGAACACCTTAAAAACTTCTGGTTAAAGCATTTTGGAGAGCATCCGGATTTTAGCCCCAATTATATCGTTCCGAATATAAGCTCAATTATCCGATGTCTTAGCGATAGCAAAGGTTTCTCAGTAGTACCGGATTTTCTGTGTGCTGATGTTCTGAATTCCGGAAAAATTAAAATGGTATGGGAAGGAACTCATCCTGTAGAAAATACTTTATATTTCGGTACCAGAAAAAAAACAATGTATCAGGAAGAAATCAATCAACTTGAAAAGCTATTGAAAGAGAAATGGGAAATGATAGAGGAAATTCTGTAAAGCATTTCCAGCTATTACAAATAAAAAATGCAGCCTCCTGGAGGCTGCATTTTTTATTATTGAGATGTCGTCTTTTAGTTTTCCATAGACTTTGGCCAGCTCTTAGGATCTTTCCCAAAATTTTTATTGGGCGTAGCCCCCATGTTAAAGGTTAAGTTACCGCCTTTCAGCATTTCGTCATGTGTAATATATACTTTATCGTATGGCTTACCATTCAAAGTTACCGATTGGATATAAATATTCGTTTGGGAATTATTTTTAGCTTCAATTGTAAAGTTCTTACCATTAGGCATTTTAATTTCTGCTTTATCTAGCGAAGGACTTCCGAAAACATATTCTCCGGTTACCGGATTTGCAGGATATAATCCCATAATAGACCATACTGCCCACGCACTCATTTGTCCGGCATCTTCATTACCGGCATATCCATCCGGCTTATCGCTGTACATTGTATCTATAATCTGTCTGATGCGCTCCTGTGTTTTCCATGCTTCACCAATATAACTGTACATATAAGCAATATGGTGGCTTGGTTCATTACCATGAGCATACTGCCCTATAAATCCGCTGGCATCCGGAGAAGTAAAATCGCCATGCATTACAGAAGGTGCTACAAAAAGAGCATCCAGCATTTTACTCAGTCCGTTTTTAGCCGGGAATAATTTTGCAAGTCCTCTTACATCATGAGGTACGAAGAAGGAATGCTGCCATGCAGTACCTTCAATATATTGACTCTTATCGAATTCGTGTTCTGAATAAAAAGGATCAAAAGGCTCTACAAATTTACCATCCTTGTATCTCGCTCTCATAAATCCGGTCTTAGGATCGAAAAGCTTCTGGTAATTTTTGGCTCTTTTACTAAAAGTTTCAAAGTCTTTTGTTTTGCCTAGTTTCTTCGCTACCAAAGAAATTGCATAATCATCAAAAGTATATTCCAATGTCTTGGTTACGCTACCACCACCTATATCCTGAGGAACATAGCCATATTCGTTATACGCAGGCACTTCTCTTACTTTCTGGAACGCACTGGCCAACATTGCTTTATATGCTTTTTCTTTGTCAATCCCCGGAATGTCTTTCAGTATTGCATCTGCCAGCACCGGAATAGCATGATATCCCGTCATGGTGTTGGTTTCGTTTGTACTTAAGTCCCATACCGGTAGTAGGCCATATTCATCGTAAAAGGCCAACATACTATTGATAAGAGAAGTATATTTTTCCGGTTGCGTAATCGTTAACAAAGGATGTTCCGCACGGAAAGTATCCCATAAAGAGTATAATGTATAGCGCTGTTCACCGTTCGGCATTTTCTTGATTTCATTTTTATAATTGCCATATTCTCCGTCCTTATCCGAATACAAAGTCGGCGTCAGGGCTGTATGATACAAAGCGGAATAGAAAATACGTTTCAGAGATTTGCTTTTAGCTTCTATTTTAATTTTGGAAACTTCATTTTCCCATACTTTATCTGCGTTAGCTGCTACCTGATCAAAATTCCAGTTCGGAATTTCATTTAGTGCTGCCAAAGCTTTATCAGCACTGGTTGTAGAAAGTGCTACTTTTATTTCTACCGCATCTGAAGGATTAAAAACTAACTGTGCATTTACACCTGTTTCCTTAGACGAAATTTCTTTGTCTTTAGATTTCTTACCGTTCAGCAAAATTTCTTTGATCGGTTTAGATGTCTTTAAAGCAAAAAACACTCTCTGGTTTTGCGCCCAGCCTTTAGAGAATCGTTGTCCAATAATGGTATTATTATCTACGATAGTTAACTTTGTATCAGTGGGTTTATCCCAGTTAAAAGCATGATGCAGATCCAGACGGATAGTTGGTTCAGTTATTCCTGCCGGGAATGTATACTGGTGATATCCTACTCTTTCTGTAGATGTCAGTTTCGCTGTTATTCCGTTATCCAGCTTTACCTGATATAATCCGGCTGCAGCTTTTTCATTTTTATGTGAATAGAATGTACGTGTATCTACTACAGACTGTTCTACAGGTTTTAACAAAGGCATTACAGCTATATCCAGCCAGTCACCAATTCCGGTTCCGGAAAGGTGCATATGGCTGAATCCAGCAATATAATCGGATGTATAATGATAACCACTCACCCAATCCCAGTCGCCACGTCCGTTATCCGGACTTAGCTGGACCATGGAAAAAGGAAGTGATGCTCCCGGATACGTATGGCCGTGCCCTCCAGTTCCGATCAGTGGATCAATATATTGGGTTAATTTTTCCTGTGCAGAAAAGTTAGCAATGGCTAACGATGTTAATAAAATGAGTATCGGTTTCTTAGTTTTACTTTTCATTCTCAGATTTTAAACGACTAAAATACTGGATTTTTAACTGAAAAAAAACTATGTCTCTAAAAATGATAAGCTTTTTAAGCTTTTCGGTGTTAATTAGTTTTATTAAGCAGAAAGTTTTTGTCAGCTTCAACATAAGGAGGCAGATTCTTTCGGATCATTGTCTGAAAATCTTTGGTCATTTTAGTGAAATCCTGTACTTTCATTTCTTTATCTTCATAAACAATTTCATTACCTTTCTGAGTAGATTCTCTTTCTTTTTGGTAAGGATTTTCATAAAAGTCAGATAGTAATTTATTATACTTTTCCCAGGTAATATTAACCGCATCTTTAACATTTAATGTTGGTTGTACTGAGGATTTGGATAGATTTTCAATTTTCATCAATGAGTATTTAAATACCCCATCCATATCTTCTGCTTCAAAAACTAAGCCTGGTAATCCGTTAAATTTATAAGGTCCTTCTGCAAGTGGAATTTCATTACAAAACCAAACATTCCAATTTCTCCCTCCGAATAACACCGTTGCTTTCTGTAATTTGTATTTCTCAACAGTTTTATAATCATTCATGAGTTTCCAATCCAAAATATCGGTTGTTTTGATTTTGAAACTATTGAGTTTAAAATCCTGTACCAAAATTGTATTTTCAGATGTACCACTTTTTCTTTCTATGGCCTGTACCAGACCAGAAGGCTTTTGCCCCGGTGTTATAAACCTGGCTTCATAAAAATCAGTTTTATCATTATTAATGTCCAGATATACGGTGGAATTCTTTTTTAAGCCATCGGGATAAGTAACCTGAAGATTGTATAATATTCTTTTCTGAGCTTGCAGGCTTAATCCTGATAAAGTTAGAATAACAAGAAAAAAGTGAATAATAGTTTTAGTCATATGTTATTAGTTTATGAAACGAAAGTAGCAGATTTTCAGAATATAAAAAACTCTGACATTAAAAATGCCAGAGTTCTTATATATTTTATATTTTCTGTAAGCTTAGTATTCGAATAAAACACTACCCCATGTAAATCCACTACCAAAAGCAGAAAGACACACAAGATCACCTCTTTTCATTCTTCCTTCTTCAATAGCTTCACTTAGCGCAATAGGGATAGAAGCTGCGGTTGTGTTTCCGTATTTTTCAATATTCACCATTACTTTCTCGTCCGGAAGTCCGAGTTGCTGTTGTACATATTGTGCAATACGCTTATTCGCCTGGTGCGGGATAAGAAGATCCAGATCCTCTACTTTTTTACCAGCTTTCTCCAGTGCTTCATGAATAGTTTCCGGGAAACGTGTAACGGCATGCTTAAATACAAAGTTTCCGTTCATGTGTGGGTAAATTTCTTCATCCGGAATAGCATCTGGTTCATTTTTCAGACGTACACTCCATCCGTATTTTGTTCCCGGGAATTTTGTGCAAAGTTCATCTGCATATTTTCCTTCGGAATGCATATTCGTTGCAAGGATCCCTTGTACATTATCATCTTCAGATGCAGATAGTACAATAGCACCTGCCCCATCACCAAAGATTACAGATACACCTCTTCCGCGATCGGTGAAATCTAATCCAAATGAATGAATTTCTGCTCCCACCACCAAAATATTTTTATACTGTCCCACTTTAATAAAAGCGTCTGCAACACTCATTGCATACACAAAACCGGAACATTGATTTCTTACATCTAATGCACCAATAGTATCGCATCCCAGCATTTCCTGTAGCAATACTCCGCATCCCGGAAAATAATAGTCCGGAGAAAGTGTTGCAAATACGATGTAATCAATATCTTTGGCAGTAAGTCCTGCGCTTTCGATAGCTTTTTTTGAAGCCTGCAAACCTAAGTAAGCAGTCGTTTCTTCAGCATCGTTTATATTTTTACGGTAATGACGTTGTTTGATACCTGTTCTTTCGGTAATCCACTCGTCGTTGGTGGTCATTAACTTAGCCAGATCGTCGTTTGTCACAACTTTTTCCGGCACGTAATAACCAAAGCCTTTTATGACACTTTTCTTCATATTTCTTTTTTTATTTATGGGGGGCTTATGCAATTTTGAAACAACAATTATGATCCTGAAAACTGCATTCACTTAAAAGTTCGGCAAAAATAGCACTTTATTCTTTACATAATAATATTTAGTTTTAAATACCTGTAGGCATGTTGGTTATGAAGATAAATTTCTCTCCTAAAATAGCTGATAGTAGTATATCGAAAGAAATTTTATATTACATTTGTCTCATGCCTATCAAAACTTTATTTCACAATCATAACTGCGAATGGATAGATGTTGAAGCACCTACGGAGGAAGACCTGGACTTCCTGCAAAACAGGTATGAAATTAATAAGCTTTTACTTCAGGATACTGTAGATCCGAATCACCTTCCAAAATATGAGGAAGCTGACCATGTTAAATTCTTTCTGACAAGAGAGAATACTGAACTGGAAAGGATAAACCTAAACTCCATTAGCGATGTGAGTACCAAGTTGGGAATATTTATCGTAGGACAGACAATAATTACGGTCCACAGACTTGGTACAACGAGTGTAACAAAAACTAAAAATGAGCTGGATAACAGTAAAACTCCGGACGCGATTACAGTGGAAAGAATTGCACTAAGGCTGGCACATAAGGTTATTAAAACTTTTGATGCTGAAAGTGAGAATCTTTTGGAGCTTCTTGACAAAATTGAATCTGAAATATTTTTAAAGAAAACATCTCATACCAATCAGATAAAGCGTTTGTATAAACTAAAACGTAAAACAGGGCTGAATCTTCGTATTCTGAATATCTCATCTGACTGGGTTCAGAATTTCAATAAACTTTCTTTAGAGCATGTTGAAGTAATGGATCTTGTGGATAAACAGAAAGATGCTATTGCTGATTTTGAACATCTGAATCAACAAGTTACCAACCTTATCGGTATGTTTCTGGCGATTAGTGATCAGAAAAACAATGAGGCTATGAAGATCTTGTCTATGTACTCTATTTATTTCTTACCCATTACTTTTATTGCGGGTGTATATGGAATGAACTTTGATGTTATGCCAGAGCTTCATCATAAAAGTGGTTACTATATAACTTTGGGAGTTATGGCACTGGTTGTTATTATTACCTTTATTTATATGAGAAGAAAAAGGATGTAATTATTCAGGTTCCTTTACAGGTGATATTATAAGTAAAACAAAAGACATAATTTAAGTACAAAGGTGATCTTCTTTATACATTTAGATTAATAATTTCAAACTTAAACAAATTAATCAGCCTAATATAAATTTCAATTTGCCGATCTATGGATGTAACGGGTTAATTTGATTCCCATATCCGTCCATACTATTTTGGCATTTCCATTTCGGTGTAGATGAAGATTTGCCTCGGATAATTCTTCCAGAATAGATTCGATATTAGCGCCATGGATAAAGCGGGAGAAACCTTCCCATTTAAATCCATTTTTATTTAATGATTTATATACCAGATCGTCGGCAGCATAATTATGTAATAATGCTAAACGGAAGATTTCTGCACAATAATCTAAGAACTTTTTCTGTTTCTCTCTGCTCCATGAAGAAATCTCACGAGCCCATAAAATAAGATCCTTTATAACGCCTGGTTTTGTCTTAGCCTGAAAGGCATTTCTGACCCATTGAATAAAAAGTGCCTCAAATTCATCATTTGCAGCATTGTCAGACATTAGTTTCATCGCGAGATTCCAGTCTCCCTGTGCCTGAAAAGCCAAAGCTCGGGCATTATTCTCAGAAATATTAAATTGCTCTGTCAAAGCATTTTCTAAATCAGCAGGTGGTAATTTAGGAATATTAACCAGCTGACAACGAGATAAGATTGTAGGCAGAACGAAATCAATACTCTCCGCCAGAAGCAGGATAATCGTTTTCTCAGGTGGTTCTTCCAGAAATTTCAGAAACTTATTGGCAGCCTGATCATTCATCTTTTCGATTTTGGTCATGACTAAGACTTTATAGCCGCCTTCAAAACTTTTAAGCTTAAACTTGTCTATAATTTCTTCCACTTCATGAACTGAGATGATCATTTGCTTTTTTTCAGAATCCAAACGCATGATCCAGTCATCGTCACTGGAATAAGGATTTTCCAAAATCATGCTTCTCCATTCTTGTAGAAAATTTTTGCTTAGGGCTTTTCCTCCTTCCGTATAACTTGGAAAACTAAAATGAAGATCGATATGGTTAAGGTTTTCTACCTTGTGACCGGCAGATGAATTTTCTTTGGAAAGAATCTCTTTAACATAAGCTAAAACAAGTGGCAATCCTCCGTAACCTTCTTTCCCGACAAATAATTGGGCGTGACTGATACGGCCTTCTGTTACCGAATCCTGAAGCATTTTCTTTATGGCATTCTGCCCGACAATTTCATTCCAGTGCATAGCACAAAGATAAGCACCGTAATAACAAAACACAAACCTAAATGAAAAGCAAAAGCAACAAATGAAGTATCAAATTATACTGCGAAAGCAATAAATTGAAGTATAAATTGGCATAAGTCTTTAGCTCTTTCACATTATTTAACTTATTTTAAGGGGTAAATAATTTTTAGCTTTCATTATTTATTATGATATTTGCGCTTTGTTAAGCAAATCGTACATGAACAAAATCTTTGTTTTCGCTTTAGTCGCATTAGGAACAACACTTAGTGCTCAGTCTATCGGAAATTCTCCGTATGCAGTATTTGGGCTTGGAGATGTTAAATACAATAATGACCTCAATATATCTGCTATGGGTGGTATTTCTGCAGCATATATCTCAGATTTCACCAACTCATTTAACTTCGGCAACCCTGCAGCCAACTTCAATTTAGAGCTTACTTCTTTAAGAGGTCAGGTTACTAATGAGAATAGCTTCTATAAATCCGATTATAATAATTATAGTAAGACTAAACACTCTAACTATCTTTCTAATATATCGGTAGCAGTTCCATTATCTTCCAAAGTTAAATTTGGTTTAGGATATCAGCCATACAGCTCTAAAACCTATAATATCTTAACAACTAAAAATATAGGAAATGAAGGTAACCAGCAGGCTAATTTCTTTAAAGGCGAAGGAACAATCAGTACAGTAGAGGCGGCTTTATCTTATCAGGTAATCCCTGGTTTAGGTTTAGGTTTAAGAACTAACTTCTATTTCGGTAAAGTATCCGATATCGAAGAGGTTACTTTTAAAAATGCCGAGCTCATTAATGGTTACCAGACCAGCAATAAAGTAAAAAGTTTCAACTTTACTTTAGGTGCCGCTTATCAGCATAAAACAAGTACAGACCATAAAATTACTGCCGGTGCTACTTATCAGTTCGGAAACGGAGGTACAATGGAATCTACATATACCAATAGTACATATTTCTACACTGGCGAAAACAGACAGAATGTAAATATTATAGATCAGAACGTAAGCAAATCTAAAAACCTTATTCCTCAGATATTTACAGCTGGTATTGGTTATGGTAGAGATGCAAGATGGTTTGCTTCTGCTCAGGTAGATTATACAAAGGGAAGGACTATTAACTTCCTTGGAAACCCATTTGAATACAAAGATGGTTATAAAATTTCTGCCGGAGGTTGGTTTATTCCGAACGCAAATGACTTCAGAAGTTATTTCTCTCGCGTAATTTACAGATACGGAGCATTCTATGAAAAAGGAGGACTCAACATTAATGGTAAAGATATTAATGGTTACGGATTAAGTCTTGGTGCTAACTTCCCTATCAAACCTTCTATTAATTCATTCAGCAGTATAGATTTTGCAGTAGAATTTGGTAAGAAAGGAACTGTTCAAAATAATCTTGTACAGCAAGGATTTATCAACTTCAAAATTGGATTTAATTTTGCGGACCGTTGGTTCATTAAAAACTTATATAACTAAGATGAACATCTTACATAAGATATCTTTTAAAAAATTAGCCGGAGTATTTCCTTTGGCTATTTTTTTTCTGCTTGTATCTTGTGAGGAGGACCAGAGCAAAGCAGGCGGAAAAAAGAAAACTAATTTCCCATCTCAGGTTTTTTATAACGCTAAAATTATTCAGCGTGATTCCGGGCGTATTTCTATGAGGTTCAATGCTCCGCTTATTGAAAAGTACGAGTATCTGGATACGCCGTATGTAGAAACCCGGAAAGGTCTTTATATAGAATTTATCGACCAGAAGAATCCTAAAACTCCGGGTAAACTCTGGGCGAAATATGCCAAAATGATTGAGAAAAAAGATTTTTATATTGCAAAAGGCGATGTGAAAATTATTAATCCGGAAGGTCAGACTTTCAAAATGCAGAGTATCTACTGGGATAAGAAAAATAAAAAAATGTATACTAAAGATACAGTATTTATTACCGATAAAGAAGGAAATATATTGATTGGTTCTCACGGTATGAAAGCTAAAGATGACTTTAGTCAATACAGTCTATACAGCAGCTTTGGAGAAGCAAACTCCGAAACAATGCCGGATATGAAAAAATAAATGAGGGATTATCACTGCATAGGTCTTATGTCCGGGACCAGTCTGGACGGACTGGACATCTGCTATGTTCAGTTTACTAAAAAACTGCAGTGGGATTTCAAAATACTCAAAGGCCGTACATTACCCTACTCTTCTGTATGGAAAGAAAAGTTAAGATCTGCTGTAGAATTATCATCAGAAGATCTTTTAGCATTACATTCTGAATACGGCTCCTATTTAGCCGAGTGTGCACAAAGCTTTATCCTGGAACATAAAGTAGAGAAGCTGGATATAATTGCATCCCACGGGCATACTGTTTTTCATCAACCACAGCGACATTTTACTCTTCAGATTGGTGATGCAAGGCTCATAAAATATCTCACCAATATAACCACTGTATACGATTTTCGTTCTCAGGATGTTCTGATGGGTGGAAATGGTGCTCCATTAGTACCTATTGGTGATCATTTATTATTTTCAAAATATTCTGCCTGTCTGAATTTAGGTGGATTCACCAATATTTCTTACAATGAAGCGGGTAAGAGAATAGCATTTGATATTTCTCCGCTTAATGTTGTTCTAAATACTTTGTGCAGCAAACTAGGACAGGAATATGACCGAAATGGGGATATTGCCAGAAATACAACTATTAATGATGTTCTTCTTCAAAAGCTAAATGCTTTATCATTTTATAAAAAACCGGCACCAAAATCACTGGGTATAGAATGGGTGAATACTGAAGTTATGCCATTGCTACAAAATGTTTCTACTGAAACTGCTTTAGCCACATTAACCCGTCACTCTGCCCAGCAGGTCGCGATTGTATTAAACCAGAAACAACTCAAAAATATCCTTGTTACTGGTGGCGGTGCCTACAATCACTTTTTTATAGAGTCTTTACAGGCTCTAACGCCAACTCAACTAATAGTTCCGGACCAACAGACTATAGAATTCAAAGAAGCTCTTATATTTGCTTTTATGGGGCTTTTAAGAGTATTAGGTGAAAACAATGTCCTGGCATCTGCAACAGGAGCTGCAAAAGATCACAGCAGCGGAATTATTGCTTAGTACTTTCTTTGATTTTTAAATCCCAAATTTAGCTTTGGACTTGTAATCCGAAACAGCCTTCTTTTTTCGGATTAAATAGCCTTACCAAGGTTTGAAACCTTGGCAAGGCAAGATATTAAATAATAAAAAAACCGAAAGAAACTTCTTCCGGTTTATACTTTCTGATAGAAAATTTATATTTATAAGCTTTCGATCTTGTCGGTTAATGAGTTGATGAAGTTTTGAAGCGGCTTTTCAACCATCATTTTAAGAAACGGATTGAATTTTCCTTCGAATAATAATTGTACCTCAGTCTGGGTATCATTTACCGGATTCATCACCCCTCTTAATGCAAAATCCAAAGAAGAACTTGCTGAAGCCAATACTACACCTTGGTCTGTAACCTCCTGAATCTTAAGACCAATCTTAGGAAGACCACTTAACTCAAAGTTAAAGCCACCTTCTTTTACTTCAAAAGTTTTAAGACTGTCCGGCATTAGCGCTTTATAGTCCTCCGGCTTTTGCAGCATTTCTTTTAATTCAGCAACCGATTTATTTACGACAACTTTTCTACCTTCTAAATTCATTATTTTTATATTTTTGTACTTAATTATAAACCCTAACAAATGTATAAAGTTTTTATCAATGAACGAAAATTATCCTTCACAAATGCTATTCAGCAAATTGATAAAAATTTAGAATTTGTGGATGTTAATACATTTAGTATTGCTATAGACCTATTAGAGAACACTTCAACTCCTTCTGTCAATATTTATGCTGAAAATGTAGAAGAGGTTTGGAATACTTTTTCTGCCTCATTCAGAAACATCGAAGCTGCCGGTGGTGTTGTACTGAACACAAAAGATGAAGTTCTTTTTATCTACCGCATGTCCAGATGGGATCTTCCGAAAGGAAAAATGGAAAAAGGAGAATCTAAAGATTTAACTGCTCTGAGAGAGGTTGAAGAGGAATGTTCTATCACGGATCTTTCTCTGGAAGAATTCCTGAGTTCTACTTATCACATGTACACAGAAAGAGATGGCAGCAAGGTTCTAAAGATTACACATTGGTACAAAATGCGCCACCATAGCAATCAACAACCATTGCCACAGGAAATTGAAGGTATTACCAAAGCGGAATGGAAACCTCAAAGTGAGATTAAAACAGAAGTTTTTCCCAATACATTCCAGAATATACGCCTGATATTGGATGAAGCGCTGGATTTGGAATAGCCATAAGTAATAAATAAAGGGCAATGAGTATTAGTTACAATTCTTCCATACTAAAATCATTATTGAAAGTATGGGTGATATCAAATATTCTGCCTGCTCTTTTTATCCAGATATATAATGGTTCAATTTACTGTTTGTCTCTGCATGTGGACTTCTTTTTTCAGTTCCTGCCATGCTAATTTTAGCAATTCTCATAAAAAAATGGACAAATAAAAAAACTGTGATTATTCCAATCTCAGTTCTTTTAGTTTTCATTACATTTTATATAGCAGGCTTTCGGTGTACAGATTTTCCGTTAGCTATTCTTTACTCTATTAATGTTTCGGGTTCAATTTTAATCATAAACCTTAAAAATACAAGTGATTATTAAATTTAGCTTACAATAAATCAATCAGCTTTTCCAAAGCAATACCCCGGGAACCTTTTAGCAAAATATTCTCTGTTGCAACAGGATTTTGTTTCAGATAGTCACCGGTAAGAGCTGTGCTTTCAAAAGCCAATTCAGAAACGTTGACTTCTTTGAACTTAGGACCAACGGTAATAATATTATCAAAATTTAAGCTTTCTGCCAGCGCCAGAATTCTTTCGTGTTCTCCCCTGCTTTCATCTCCAAGCTCCAGCATATCTCCTATAATAATAGTTTTGGATCCTTTATACTGGCTGAAATTTTTAAGGGAAACTTCCATACTGCTTGGATTGGCATTGTAGGTATCCAATACCAGAGTCTTCCCATCTCTTTCCACAATCTGAGAGCGCATATTGGTTGGTGTATAACTCTCTATAGCGATTTTTATATCAGCATCTTCTACTCCGAAATATTTACCCAAAGAAATTGCAGCACAAATATTATTGAAGTTATACTCACCTGTTAATTGAGAAAGCGCTTTCTGATCATTAAACAGAATACCAATCCTGTTGTTCTCTGTAAATATCTGAAACTGGTAATTGGAAACATCAGTACCAAAAGTTATTTTTTTACTGTAAGCAGCTGTTTTTTCTTCCTGTATAGCATCTGCCTGATTAACCAGAATAGTTTTATCGTTGGCTTTTAGATAGTCATATAGTTCCGATTTCCCTTTAATAACGCCTTCAAAACCTCCAAAGCCTTCTAAATGAGCTTTACCAAAGTTGGTGATATAACCATAATCCGGCTGAGCAATGCTGCAAAGTAATTCAATTTCTTTCTGATGGTTCGCACCCATTTCTACTACAGCCATTTCATGCCCTGGCTGAATAGATAAAATCGTTAGCGGAACTCCTATATGATTGTTCAGGTTTCCCTGTGTATACTGAACACTGTATTTTTGCACCAAGACAGCGTGAATAAGTTCTTTTGTTGTTGTTTTACCATTACTCCCCGTTAGTCCAATAATTGGAATCTGCAAGTGCTTACGGTGTTCTTTTGCTAAATCCTGTAATGTTTGAAGTGTAGACGGAAAGCAGAAAATATTGTTTTCCGGGTTATTAAAATCAGGATTCTCAATTATTACAGCTATAGCACCTTTATTTATTGCCTCCTCAGCCTGTGTTGCAGCATCAAAACTTTCACCTGAAAAAGCGAAAAATAAATCTCCCTTTTCAATCTTTCTGGAATCTATTACAACCTTATTACAAGTTTTATAAATAGCGTATAACTGTTCAGTATTCATGACTCCAAAATTATAAAAAAGAAATAAAATATATAGCAATCAAAATGAAAGTATTCCTATTACAGGTCTACATTTTTTCCAAAAATTTAATATAAGCCGGAATACTTTTCTCAATCCATTCCGATGACACATTCCGTTCAATACCATAATATGCAAATAAAGGTTTGTAATCTGCTTTAATGTATTTAAAAGTAAGTTCAAAGGGTGTTGTCAGTTCCTTAAGTGTATAATTGTAGATACCGGCTTTAGAATATTCTTCTTCATCAATTCCTACACTGATTGCCAAGGAGACTTTTTTCTCTGCAAATTTATACCCACTCTTACTGCCATAAGCCCAACCATATAACAATACTTCATCCAACCATTTCTTTAATAAGGGCGGGGCACTAAACCAGTAAAACGGAAACTGAAAAACAATTGTATCATAAGCCTCTATTAGAAGCTGTTCTTTTTCAATATTTAGCTTCTCATCCGGATAAGCCGCATATAGATCATGTATATAATATTGATTCGGATATTTTTGTAATTCTTCTATCCAGCGTTTATTAATCACTGATTTTTCAAGATCAGGATGCACCAGAATAATTAATATTTTCCCTTCTTTTTTCATATTAAAAACTAAAATTATATTGGACAAAAGTATTTACAAAAACCCTTAATTTCCTATATTGCACCCCATTGTAAGGTCCTATAAAAAATTTAACTAATGACAAAAATTAAAGACACTTCAACAAATTTTGCCAATAAAAAAGCCTTAACCGAAGAGTGTCATGAGGTATATGCTGTTAATATAATTGGTGGCCAGTGGACTCTTGCAATTTGCTGTTACCTTATCAACGGAAAACTGCGTTTTAGCGAACTAAAGCAATGTCTCCCCAATATTACAGAAAGGATGCTGGCACTAGAACTGAAAAAGCTGATAGAACATAAAATAATCCAAAAGTTTGTATATGCAGAAGTGCCTGCCCGAGTAGAATACGAACTGACTCCAATAGGTTATAAACTTCACAACATCATAACTGAATTAGGCAAATGGGGCAATGAGCATAAAGACTTAGTTAAAAAACAGTAAACTCAATTAATATTGATTTAACAAAAAAATCATATTTCCCCACTATAAAGGCTTTCATTCTTGTATTAGCTTTGCTAAATTTGCAAAATGAACCGAATCGCCGAATTGAAAAAATTCATGACCAGCCAGTATATTTATTATGGGCTTAGAATGACCTTTGCAGTTGTAGTTCCCTGCATTATTATGGCCTATTTCGGTATTCTGGCAGAATACTTTGCTTTTCCTCTTGGTACTATGCTTATGACAAACATGGACCAACCCGGCCCTTTCGTAAGACGTCGGAATACTTTTATCATTGGGATTATTTGTTTTTTCATTGTGTCTCTGGCCATTGGACTTACCTACCAATACCCCATTATTGTAGCTGCAGAGATTATTCTTTTCGGAATGTTCTTTTCTCTTATCGGTATTTATGGTACCCGACTTTCCGCAATGGGATCATTAACCCTTGTGGTATTTGCAATTCTTATCGACGGGCACTTTGGCGGCGGAAAGGTTATCCAAACTTCTATCACACTTACTTTAGGCGGTTTATGGGCTTTTCTTCTCTTTTTTATACTGTCTAAGATTCAGCCCTATATATTGGTTAAACAGATTCTGGGAGAAAACTTTATAGAGCTTGGAAATTTTATCCGGATCAAATCTAAATTCTACAGAACAAAACCTGATTTTGACGCTCTTTTCCACGAAATGATGTCTTCACAGATTAAACTGAAAGAACATCACGAGGATCTGCGTGAAATACTTTTTACCACCAGAACATACGTTAACGAATCTACGACTACCAGCCGTATTATTATGCTAATGTTCCTGGAAAGTATAGATCTTTTCGAACAAATTCTTACTTCTCAGCAGGATTATAAAACCATGCATGAGAAATTTGATGATAAAAATATTCTCCCTTCTATTCATCGTTATATTGAGATTATTTCATCCGAACTTATCAATATCGGTATTGCAGTACAGGCCAATCAGAAAGCTTTTCCTATTGCCAACCTCGATAAGGAACTGATGAAGTGCTACCAACTGTATTATGACCTTCGTAATACGGAGATGAATCATGAGAACTTCCAGGACTTTATGATGCTTCGTCAGATCCTGATGAACCTTAGTGAAATTACCAAAAAGGTGAAAACTGTTTATCGTGCATCAGGTTACGATGAGAAGCTTGCCAAAAGTTTATCTTTCGGTCTGGACTTTGAAAAATTTGCTCCTAAAACTGAAAAGATCAATCTAAAGCTGCTTAAATTTAACTTGTCCTTAAAATCAGCCCACTTCCGGCATGCACTACGCATCACTATAGCCTTGCTTATCGGTTATATTGTTTCTTTGGTTACATTCGTACAAATTGGGCATTCTTACTGGATTCTGATTACGATACTGGCAATACAGAAACCTGCATTTAGTATTACCAAGTCCCGGAACCTCTTAAGGCTTGGCGGAACACTGGCAGGCGCTACACTGAGCTTTGTTATTTTATACTATATCAGTAATACAACTATACTCTTTATTATCCTATTGGTTAGTATGGTATTGTGCTATACTTTTCTTAAACATAAATACATGACGGCCATTTTCTTTATGACAATTTATGTATTTATGTCTTTTAATTTCCTTTCACCAGGGAACTTTCAGGTAATCTTTGCAGACCGTATTATCGATACGCTTATTGGTGGTGCGATTAGCTTTTTGGTTTCTTATTTTGTATTTCCGGTATGGGAAAGGACACAGAACAAATCCTATGTTATCGATGCTATTAATGGCAACAAAGCCTACTTTAAGATTGTCTGTGAAATGATTACTGAAAAAAATGTGAATATCACTCAGGATTTCAAGGAAACGAGAAAAGATGCCATTATTGCACTGGCTAATCTCTCGGACAACTTCCAGAGAATGTTATCTGACCCTAAATTCCAGCAGCATTTAAGAATCAAACGTATACACCAGTTTGTCAACACAAGTCATCTTCTTACTGCTTATATTGCATCACTTTCCATGTATGCACAGAAAAATGATACTTTCTCTGAAGTAGATTTAAAAAACTGGAGAAAGAAAATTATGTTGGAGTTTACCAAAATGCAGCTTTTACTAAATGTAGAAGGCATTACAGAGGAAAGTCTGAAAGAATTTGAGGATTATAAAGAGCCTTCCGACCAAATAGAAACTTTACTGGAAAAACGCCGCCGTGAGATTATGGAGAAAGAAGTACCTTTTATTTCTAATCCGGAAAAAATCAGCAGGCTAACAGAACTAAAAAGTATAAACGAACTTTTAGCTCTTATAAACAACGTAACCGAAGAACAGGTAAAAGTGATTGAAAGATTCCTTCGGAATCAGGATTCCACAACTATGGAGAAAAAGAAATCATCAAATCTCTTTAGCTGGGCCCAGAAATAATCGGAAAAATTATCATCATATACCTTGCATCTTACATTATCCAGATGGTGTAACTGAAAAGCTTCAACTTCATAATTCTTTTTCAAAGACCAGAATTTGGAATGATGCAGCTTATAAAGAGATTCCTTTACACACCATATGGCTGTAAGGTATTCTTTTTCCTCTTCAGGTACTATAAATGAGGATTCGTTAAGGGTAAATTTGTGTTTTATTTTTACAATTTTATCCTTTACCATTTCCAGATCTATTCCTACTTTTTTATCAGAAATAGCAATAGCTGCCAGAGGAAAAGAATGGCTTATTGATATTTCTTTATCTGCGGGCTCCAGATAAGGTTCTCCGTTTTCTTTATACAGTATTTTATGCTCGGGTAAAAGTTTTTTCAACATTTTACGTACCATCAATACTTCTGATAACTTCTTGGGATGATAATGGGTAACCTTTTCAAAATTTTCGGGTTCCAAAAGTTCCTGAGGATTCAGTTCTTCACTCTCATCATACTTCCATATCCATACAACGGCTTTATTATCGGAGAAATTCTGGTATAACGGCATATTTTGCTAATAGGATTATAGATTGTAAATTTGCAAAAATATATTAATTCAAATTAATGGAAACTAAAACACAATACGTTCCTTACAAAGTTAAGGATATTTCTCTGGCTGAATGGGGAAGAAAAGAGATAGAACTAGCTGAGGCAGAGATGCCTGGACTTATGGCTATCCGTGAAGAATACGGTCCGCAACAACCGTTGAAAGGAGCTCGTATCGCAGGATGTCTTCACATGACGATCCAGACAGCTGTTCTTATCGAAACTTTAGTTGCTCTTGGAGCTGACGTTACATGGTCTTCTTGTAACATCTTCTCTACTCAGGATCATGCTGCTGCTGCTATTGCTGCTGCCGGAATTCCTGTATATGCATGGAAAGGTATGAACGAGGAGGAATTTGACTGGTGTATCGAACAAACTCTTTTCTTTGGAGAAGACAGACAGCCACTAAATATGATCCTTGATGATGGTGGTGATCTTACCAATATGGTTTTCGACAAATACCCTGAATTAACAAAAGATATCAAAGGGCTTTCTGAAGAAACAACTACAGGAGTTCACAGATTATACGAGAGAATGCAGAATGGTACATTAGTTATGCCTGCAATCAATGTAAACGATTCAGTTACCAAGTCTAAATTCGACAACAAATACGGATGTCGTGAGTCTGCAGTAGATGCTATCAGAAGAGCTACAGACGTTATGCTTGCTGGTAAGCGTGTTGTAGTTTGCGGATACGGAGACGTAGGTAAAGGTACTGCAGCTTCTTTCAGAGGTGCTGGTTCTATTGTTACAGTAACCGAAATCGATCCAATCTGTGCATTACAGGCTGCTATGGAAGGTTACGAAGTAAAACAACTGGATACAGTAGTAGACAATGCAGATATTATTATTACAACTACAGGTAACTTCGGTATTGTAAGAGGTGAGCATTTCGAAAAAATGAAAGATAAAACTATTGTATGTAACATCGGTCACTTCGATAACGAAATCGATATGGCATGGTTAAACGACAATCACGGTGCATCTAAAATAGAAATCAAACCTCAGGTTGACAAATACAACGTTAATGGTAAAGATATCATTATCCTTGCAGAAGGTCGTTTGGTAAACCTTGGTTGTGCTACAGGTCACCCTTCATTTGTAATGTCTAACTCTTTCTCTAACCAGACATTAGCTCAGATTGAACTTTGGGTACATTCTGATAAATATGAAAACAAAGTATATACTTTACCTAAACACTTAGATGAAAAGGTAGCTGCCCTTCACCTTAAAAAATTAGGTGTAGAGCTTGAAACTCTTTCTCAGGAGCAGGCAAAATATATTGGGGTAACTGTAGATGGTCCATTCAAACCAGACTATTACAGATACTAAGATATAGTATACTAAAAACTTATAAAAAACTCTCGGAATATTCCGGGAGTTTTTTACTTTTATTGTTCTGTTTCAAAAAAAATAACAATATATAAAACTATAATCGGAATTATGAAAACATCGCGTTTAGAGGCATTTAGTGACGGCGTTATTGCCATTATCATCACGATTATGGTACTGGAGTTAAAAGTTCCGGATGCCACAAGCTGGTCTGCGTTATCCAGTTTATTGCCTAAATTCATTTGTTATATCCTCAGCTTTATCTATGTCGGCATCTACTGGAACAATCACCATCATATGCTGCATTACTGTAGCAGTGTTAATGGCAGAATTATGTGGAGTAATCTGTTTTTCTTATTCTGGCTTTCTCTGATGCCTTTCGCAACAGCCTGGATGGGAGAACACCATTTTGATAAGAATACAACCATTACCTATGGTATTCTTCTTATTCTTGTTGCCATTGGTTATACAATACTTTCTTATCAGATACTGAATCAGGAAGGAAAAGAGTCAGCCTATGCCAAAGCCATTGGCAGCAGCTATAAAGAAAAAGCATCCATAATACTATATATTTTAGGAATTGCCAGTTCATTTTATCAGCCATATCTTGCACTTTTCTTTTATTATGCTGTCGCCATTATATGGATAATACCTGACCGCAGATTAGAGAAAAATGCAAATCATAAAGATTTGTAAAGTAACAGAAAAATGTTTTGCACAAGCAAAGCATTTTTTTATTAACTTCACATAACATGAAACGCTTTGTTATTATATTACTAATTACTATAATAACTTTTTTCAAAGGCCAAAATAAAATGGAATTAGAAAAAGGAACAAAAGCTATTATACCGTTTCAGTTAATCAATAGTCTTATATTTATTCCTGTACAGCTTAATGGTGTCAGCCTAACCTTTCTTCTTGACTCAGGTGTCGCCAATACTATTATATTCAGCACTCAGGATAAAGATCTTAGCCTTAATGATGTTTCCAAGATGAAATTTACAGGTCTCGGAGGATCCGGAGAAATAGAAGGTATTCTTTCCCAGAAAAACGTTCTTAGCTTCGGAAAAGATCTTATAGACAAAGAACATACAATATATCTGATCCTGAATGAAGAATTCAATTTTTCTTCACATATCGGTATTCCGGTTAATGGTATTATCGGATATGAATTTTTTAGAGACTACCCTGTTAGAATTGATTATGTCAAAAAGAAAATCACTGTATATTCCGATCAAAAAGAATTTGAAAGAGCTGTAAGAAAAACTTCTCCATTCCCTGTTACTCTGGAAGGAGATAAACCTTATATTATAGCCGATATCCAGATGACTACAATCCCTAAACCTTCAAAACTTCTCATTGATCTGGGAAATGGTGATCCAATCTGGATATTTCCAAGCCTTATTAAAAATTTTGTTTATAACAGACCCAATATTGATGACTATCTGGGCAGAGGTTTTAATGGTGATATTTTTGGAAAAAGAAGCCGAATCAGAAAGTTTTCTATAGGTGAATTTAGTTTTGAAAAGCCTTTGACCGCAATGCCTGATGAGTTTTCTATTCAGCATCTGAAACTGGTTACAGACAGAAAAGGTTCTATAGGTGGCGAAATACTAAGAAGATTCACCGTATTTTTTGACTATCCTAATTCTAAAATATACCTGAAGAAAAACAGAAATTTCAATGATCCGTTCCATTTTAATATGAGTGGTCTGGATCTTCGCCACGATGGTATGATATGGGACAAAGATTTAGTTTCTATACCGACTACCAAGAGCAAAGATTCTCCCAGAGAAGGAACAGAAGTTAATCTGGGTGATAGTTTTCAGTATAAATTTGTTCTTAAACCATCTTATTCTATTGCCGGGTGCAGAGAAGATTCTCCTGCCTATAAGGCCGGATTAAGAAAAAATGATAAATTAGTAACGGTAAATGGTAAACCAGCTGGTAGTTATACGCTGGAACAGCTCAACGAGTTATTTAAATCTGAAGAATTTAAAGTTATCAAAATCACTGTTACCCGAAACAGTGAAACCTTTAATTTCAGCTTTATACTGGAAGATCCAATACCATACCAGGAAAATTAAAACTATGGAAGAAGCAACACTCAATAGTATACGAAACAGACCGCGGTTCAAATTCAGTACAAAGCTCTCCCCTGTTGAATATGAGCAGCATTTACTGGAAATGATACGGGCAAATCCTCTTATTCATGGAAAAATAAACAGGGAAGTTGCCAGTATATGGGTAAATAATAATATCGATAACTACTGGAAGCCTTACCTTTCAATAAGAATAGAGAAGAGCAGCGAGCAGGAAGACCATACTGAAATAAGAGGTATATTTGGTCCCAGCTCTGCTGTGTGGACATTCTTTATGTTTCTTTATTTTCTTTTCGGAATATTCTTCATGGTATTTATTTCATTATATTACGTTGAGATACAGATCAAGACTGAAAACTACCCATGGGCTATCCATGCCAGTATAGCCTGTATTGTACTTATCCTGCTAACCTGGATGGCTTCTCAGTTCGGCCAAAAGCTGGCAAAAAAAGAGATGGAAATTTTGAGAAAATTTGCAGAAGAAACCTCAGACAGTATAGAAGTTAAGAAGGGAGAACCTTTATAAAGTTAGAAGTTAGAAGTACGAAATATGAAAATGAATTGTGTAGAGTTATCTATTGACTTAACCACAAAAGGAAGCCCCAAAAGATTTCTTACTATGCTTTCTCTTTAATCTAATTTACAATATTATTTTATAAAAATATACCTTATAGGTTTCGAAAACCTATAAGGTGTGGTAGGCTCTAAAAGTATCAGCAGATTTAACCATAAAAAAGCCGGAGTAAATTCCGGCTTTTCAATTACATTGTTTCTTTAGGCTTTGCAGTATCCTGCTGTTGTTTTGCCTGTTCTTTTTCTTTTTTAATTTCCTCAAGAACTTTCACCCGATTATCCTGCTGTTTTTTTATTTCCGCAAGAAAAGGAGTTACAATCTCTGTTAATTGTTCTTCAGAAATATCATTAGCTTTAGGATCATCCATTAGCTTTTTCCATGGTCTTCTTTTGCCCCAAGGATAATCACCATAGACAATAACCGGATTTCCTTTTGCACGTACTGTTGCTCCGCCTTTATTCAGCACCCATTGCTCTCCCCAATCATACATCCATTTCGCATCTTCTTCTAAAAGTCTCAGACAGGAGTGCGATGCCGGATAACCGGGCATTGAATACTGATGCCAGCCTATACCTTCATGATTGGCTATATTAAAATTCCATTTCAGCTTCCATTCATCACTTACGGTACTAATGATTTCTTTTCCTTTCCAGTTTGTAAAATGCAATCCTCTGGTCGTCTGGTGTGCTTTAGATCCCATACTTGTAGGCCCCCACTTTACCAGCTTTCCATTTTCATATAAGGCATAAGCCTGAATAGGATAAGAGAAAAAGGCAATTTTCGGTATTGAAGACATTGCTTCAACATACTCAGGGAATGGTGAATAAGCCAGAAAATTAGATTCAAGTTTATTCGGTACGATAAGCGTATCCGCCTGTCCCATATTTTTTCTATCCAGGCGGTTCAGTGCCAGAATATTGTGAAGGTCTTCCCCTTTATAAGTATTCAGAAAGACTTTCTTCAGCGAATCATTTCCTTTTATAGGCCATGCACTATAGTCAGAATTGCTTTTAATACTAACCGTTGGTCTTTCAGGTTTTACAATTGAGTCTTTTTTCGGCACCTCCACAGAATCTTTTTCCTGTTTAGGATCTTCTACTATGGTAGATGTAGCATCGTTGTGATCGGGTGTAGATGTAACTGTTTCGTTTTGCTTTTTACATTGCAATACGATAGCACTTATCATCACTAAACCAGCAAGTTTAAAACTTTTTTTCATGAACTGACAGTTGTTAAAGTTTTGTTAAAACAATAATGATACCAATATATAAAAATTATAAAAAAATAAAAATATTAATTCCCTTAAAAGGGATAAAAAAAATATAATCCAATTTCTTAACTGGCAAAAATCATTCAATATTCAACTTTAAATATCTTTGCTTTTTAGTATCTTAGTTCCATTAATATGAATTTTCATTTATAATCTCCCTGGAAATGTTTCAGATCTTCAGAGCCCACGTAGACAAATTTATTGAAATAAACGATGAGGAGTTTGAAAAAGTAAGCTCTTTTTTCCGGATTAAAAAATTCCGAAAAAAGGAAAATCTGATTACTTCTGGAGAAATATGTAGGTATCATTTTTATGTTCTTAAAGGTTGTCTCAGGAAATTTTACTTTACTTCTAAAGGCACTGAACAAACAACAGAATTTGCTATTGAAGCCTGGTGGCTTACCGACAATATGGCTTATGAGCATCAGCTAAGGACAGATTTCAGTATTCAGGCGGTTGAAAATTCGGAGGTTTTGGTGATTGAATACCAGGATCAGGAACGCTTGTTGAAGGAACATCCAATAATGGAACGCTACTTCAGATATGTTTATCAGCGTTCATATGCTGCAGCTCAAATGCGGGTAAGGTATATCTACACATTTTCTAAAGAGGAAATGTACCTCCATTTTTTGGAACAGCAACCTCAGTTTGTACAACGGATACCCCAATATCTGGTTGCTTCTTTTCTGGGGCTTACACCTGAATACTTAAGTGAAATAAGGGCTAAAAAGATTTCTTAAACCAGCTTAAGTTTTTTCAGATGCAGATTTTTCAACTTTGTAACATCAATAACTAAATACTTGGAAACAATGGAAAAACGCATCAATATTGCTCAGACTGAGCCACAATTGTACAAAGCAATGTACGGTCTGGAAGCGGCTACTGCACAAACGGAATTATCAAAAACTTTAAAAGAGTTAATAAAAATCCGCGCATCACAAATCAATAATTGCGCCTATTGCCTGGATATGCATACTAAAGATGCTATCAAAAATGGTGAAACACAACAACGAATATTTGTACTAAGCGCTTGGAGAGAGGCTACCTATTTGTATACCGAAGAAGAACAGGCGGTATTGGCTATGACTGAAGAAGTAACACTAATAAGCAACAACGGAGTATCCGAAGAAACTTATCAAAAAGCATTAAAACATTTTACTAAAAATCAGGTTGCACAGATTATTATGGCGATTATTACCATCAATGCATGGAACAGAATAGCTGTTAGTACTCATTTACATATTGGCGAATAAGCTTCGGTAAAATACAGCCTAATGAATCAAAGAAAAGACAAAGGCACAAGTTTAATATTTGTGCCTTCGTTTTTATATTATAAAGATCTCAATTACATAATTTCCCGCCACCATTTCTTCCATTTTTTGTCGAGCTCATTCAGATTCAGCTTCTCTCCTATTTTGGGGGTTGCTACGGGAACTCCTTCTGCCTCCGCATATTCTGTAACCTTCTCCAGTGGTTCATACCAAGGATGTTGGGCAAGTTTGAATTTGGAATTGTGTACCGGAATAAAGCTTTTTGCTTTAAGTTCTTTTATCTCTGTCATCATCTCATCCATCAAAGTATGAATATATGGCCATTTATCTCCATATTGTCCACATTCCAGTATTGCAAAATCAAAAGGCCCGAATTTGTTTCCTATATCTTTAAAATGTGGTCCATAACCACTGTCTCCACCTAAAAACAATTTCATTGTAGGCGTCTGTAATACAAAAGAAGTCCACAGAGAGATATTACGCTTTGTAAGCCTTCCGGAAAAGTGTCTGGCCGGAGTCAACGTAACATTAAAACCATTGCCAAGATCTATGCTGTCGTACCAGTTTTTTTCAATAATCCTATCTCTATCCCAGCCCCAATATTCAAAATGTTGTGCTACGCCAAGACCACAAATTACCTTTTTTACCTTTGGTTTTAGTGCCTGTACCGTTTTGTAATCCAGATGATCCCAATGATCGTGCGAAATAAATAATACATCTATTTCGGGCATATCTTCGGGCTGATAATGATTGGATCCTTCAAATGCAGTTACAGAAGCCGGTATTGGAGATGCATTTCCACTAAATACAGGATCTGTAAGAAATGTCATACCATCCAGTTGGATTAAATAAGAACTGTGCCCGAACCACACCATCACATTTTCTTCCGGATTAAGGTTCTTCAGATCGGTACTCACATACGGAATAGCCTTCTTTGGTTTTGTATCCGGAAATTTTGTTTTTAGAAAATTCCATAAAACTTTACCCATTTTCTCACCTTCAGCCAATGCCGGAGTCGGAACCAGATTATGAAACTGTCCGTTTTTATAATTGGATAATGTTTCGAAAAATAATTTTCTCTCGTTATCGGGGAACTGCCCCAGTTGCTTTATTAAACTCATTTTACAATTTACAGCCACTTATAACGCAGCCTTTGAAATTTATATTTTATATCTTAACGTGACTGTAAACAGCCTTTATAATAGTAAGACGATTAAGCTGACAAAATACTTTAACCAATTCTCAATCTTTCTTCTTCCAGATCCAGTTTTACCAGATAGTGTCTTATATATTCCTCATCCATACGCGGATTGTTCCTATTTTCCTCTCTTAGCCAAACCCTTTGCTCTTCCAGAGCATTCAGATACATTTCTTTGGTTTCATCGGAGAATTTACGGATAGATTCTTCTTTGTCCTCTTTTTCCCACTGATCTATCATTTTGCGGAAATACTCATTATCGCTTTTCCGATGGCTGTAATTTTCATTGAGATAAGTAAAAGCTGCATGTCGCATTCCCTTTCTCAAAACATCTTCTGCCTCCACTTTCGACAAATAGTCTCCCGAATCCGGTGAGAGCTTTAGCTTACATATCAATGCAGGTAAAGTAAGCCCCTGTACAATCAATGTAATCAGTATTACAATAAAAGTAATGAAGAGTATCAGATTCCGATGTGGGAAGAGTTCTCCGTTATCCATATGCACCGGAATAGATAAAGCTGCTGCCAGCGAAACCACTCCTCGCATTCCTGTCCAACCGAATAACAAAGGTGCTTTCGTTCCCGGATTACGGTCTGCTACATTGATAAAATTACGGGCAATAAGAGTTACAATAACTGCACCAAAGGCTGCAATAAAACGTACAACAATAAGGGTAAGAGTAACTATCACTCCATAGCCAACCGCTTCACTAAGTCCTACTCCTTCATTCTGTAATCCTTCCTGAATCTCTGGCAGATCCAGACCAATAATAAGGAAAACAATACCGTTAATCAGAAATGCAAAGCTCTCCCAGACATTTGATCCCCTGAGCCGCGATTCGGAAGTACGGAAAAACTCATGTCTTCTTACAGAAAGGAATAATCCACCACTTACAACTGCCAGTACACCCGAAGCATGAATCTCTTCAGCTGCAATATACATGATGTAAGGCGTTACCAGACTTAGTATAGTATCCATATTAACATCTGAAGGAAATAACTTATGAACCTTCAGAAAAATAAAAGCGAGCAATACGCCTACTGCCACTCCGCCAACAACCATCCATCCAAAGCTGGTGGCAGCATCCTGCCAGATAAATTGTCCTGTAGCAACAGCTACCATGGCGAAACGGAAAATAATAAGCGAAGAAGCATCGTTGAACAAGCTTTCACCTTCC
Organism: Elizabethkingia occulta; assembly: GCF_002023715.1. Classification (GTDB taxonomy): domain Bacteria; phylum Bacteroidota; class Bacteroidia; order Flavobacteriales; family Weeksellaceae; genus Elizabethkingia; species Elizabethkingia occulta. The sequence continues at coordinate 316,367 of NZ_MAHX01000021.1, read as the reverse complement.
AGTACTGTAGACAGATTTTTAGGAACCTTTACAAACTTCAGAATAGCTCCGGCACTCACAGCATCAGGAGGAGAAACAATTCCGCCCAGGACAAAACCTAAAGCCAATGAGAATCCGGGAATATAGGCATTCGCGATAACAGCAACAGACAGCGCCGTTAGAAATACAACGATAAAAGCAAAGCTGGTAATAATACGCCGTAGTTTCCATATTTCTTTCCATGAGGTTGCAAAAGCGGCTTCATACAAAAGTGGTGGCAGAAAGATAATAAAGATAAGTTCGGGATCTATTTTTATTTGGGGAATTCCGGGAATAAAACTTATGAGCAGCCCGGCTACCACCAATAGTATGGGATAGGCAATTTTTAATTTATTTGCCAGCATAATCGCCAGCAGGATTACCAATACCAATCCCAGGTAAAAGACAAAATTTTCAATCATCGATTTATAAAGTTTTTAAGTGATTTGTTTTTAAAGTACAATATTGTTTTTAGGTGTAATTGGTTGTGGAAGATCGCTTTCATCCAGCATATCGCGCATATCAATTTCTATTGTACGGCTAATCTGGGTAATCGGAACATCATTGGCACTTCCTTCAAAGGGATTTACTGAACTCTCTCCCACTGTATCCAGTGTATGAAATGCCCATGTTATAATCGCTGAAAAAGGAATATTGAACCATACCGTATAACCTTGCATAAAGGTACCTTCGCCCAGTTTATCCATTTCTTTTACCAAACCGAAAGGTGCCAGTATTACAAAAATAAAAAGCAGGTACGTTGCAATGGAAGCAAAATTTCGGGGATACGGAAAATTCTTTATACGCTCCGCTTTTCCCTGATCGTCTGTAAATTTTATAATAGACTGCTGTAATAGTGTCCATTCGAAATCATTAATCTCTCCTGTTTTTTTCAACCGGATCAATTCTTCGGATTGTAGAGCTGTAAGCTGAGTTGCTTTATTTTTCTTAGAAAGAATATATTGTAGTTCTTCTCCGGGCAAATAAGACTTCAATTCCTCTTCCAAAGTAGAGTTGAGTTCCGGAATTTCGTATCTGCTTTCCCGGTAAACAAAATTACTTCTCTGGCTCATATTTTCCCAGGAACGTGGTTCTCGCAGCTGAAATCTCAATGCTGTAAGCCATGCAAAATGCCGGTAGAAAATCTTTTTTACAACTAGAGATTCTTTCCCACCTAGCGTATCCCGAACTGAGTAAGCGAAGCTTCGGCTATCATTAATAATTGCGCCATAAATCTGTCGGGCTTCCCAAATCCTGTTGTAACTGGCATTATTTTTAAATCCGACAATAAAGGCTACGGCTGTTCCCAGGATGGCTACAGGCTGCCAGGGCAATCCTATAAATTTCCATCCTATGACATATAAAATAGTCGGGACTGTAGCAATAATCAGCATTAAGAAGGTATCTCTTTTCGTCCATTTTGCGAATTCAAAAGGGGTGTAACGTTTTCCGGTGTGCATCGTGTGTTTTTGTTAGTGTTTTTATTCTGTTTCTATTAATTGTTTCTCATCATATTTAATCTGAAAATACAGGTGACAACTCTTCCTGATACTTTTGAGGAAGAATTATTTTTTTGTTCTCCATATCTACTCTAAACTTGTATAACTTTGTTCGATCTCTATTTCGAATATCTAACCATTGATCATTGAATTTCACATCCCAAATACCATAATCACCATTTATTACAAAGCTTTTACTAGGATTTTTCCGGTTCCAAATCTTTGTTTTTCCACCTGTAGTTTTTCCCTTCCACCAAAACTCTCCGGCGAAAACATTACTGACACTTGGAGGTCGCAATACCTGTTTGTAATCCTTTTCCATTATATCGTTAAGATCTCCCAATCCGGCAGCATTTCCTTTGTAGCTTTTAATCAGTTTCAGGTGATCATTATATACATTTACCATTCCTTCACCGTAAAATATATGCAGTTGCTTTACCTCTGCAGTTCCGGTCTTTGTATAAAAATCTGTAAAATATCCGGATGCTTTCACATCTTTTATCAAAGGTTTTGTTATATCTGAGCTCTTATAAATATCCAGTTTATGATCGTGAACACCGACAAAATATTTTCGCCCTTCTTTAAAAAACTGATTGTCAACACTCGAATATTTACGGGATAAAATTATTTTCTCTTTAAATCGGTCAGCAATAAGGTAACTATTATTGGCATCCTGAAAATGTTCATATTTCTTATCATTCAAATAAACATTCTGCCATTTTACTTTGTCCAATACTGTTTTCTCTCCGGTTTCTCTGGAATAAAAACTTACCTGATTCCCATTTTGGAGCGCCAGATAATCTGTAACCAATAAGTTGATATCACTGTAATCAGGCGCCACATATTCTTTTTGATTCTGTATCTCTACGATACCATATTTATTATTAACGCCAAAAGCTTCATAGCGTTCCTGTGCTCCGACTAAAATGGTAAACAAACTTATACTCCATAAATATATTTTCCTCATACTTATTTGGTAAACTATATTATAAAATTATCCAATTGAGAGTTTCTTGATATCACCCACTTCCAAGACATGTTTTGGATAGCCACGCAATGCAGCATTAATCATGGCTTTTCCTACCTCTTCCAGCGTGAGGAAATAAGTGGAGCTAATAGCCCTTAGAACCGGATAAATAGCATTGATGAATTTAAAGAAGCTTTTTATATTTTTAGCGCCTTTCGTAGGTTTCATAAAACCGGGACGAAAATTGTAAACAGCTTTGAACGGAAGTTTCATCAAGTCATTTTCAGTCTTACCTTTTACACGTGCCCACATTTGTTTTCCTTTCTCGGTGCTATCTGTGCTGGCACCGGAAACATAGCAAAAGGTCATCTGAGGGTTAACTTCTGCCATAGTTTTAGCAAATCCCAATGTCAGATCATAAGTAACTTTAGTATATTGTTCTTCATTCATTCCTATAGAAGAAACACCAAGACAAAAAAAACAGGCATCATATCCTCCAACCTGACTAGTCAATGCTGAGATATTACTAAAATCACTGTGTAATATTTCTTCAACCTTTGGATGTGTATAACCACTAGGCTTACGGTTAATTAAAAGGATTTTTTCTACATTCGGATTACTGATACTCTCCTGTAACACTCCCTCTCCTACCATTCCTGTTGCTCCGGTTATAATGACCTTTAGTTTCATATTGTATTTTTGTTGTGAATCAAATTTAATTATTCTCATTTAATTTTTCACCTCTACATTTTTATTACTTTATGTTTTATCGATATAAAGCAAAAGTAAAATAACCGCAACATCAATCATTTAAACAAATTACGGTAATTATAAACCTGACCACGGTAAACAAACTCACTGTTAGTAATATTTTACAAGGTATATACAGAATATCAATCAGGAGAATAATATTAAACAATCAAAATTAAATTGTGCACAATTTAATTTTAGTAAATTTGAATAAGAAGAAATAAAAAATATGCAACAACTAAAACTAGACAACCAACTATGTTTTCCAGTATATGCGCTCTCAAAGGAAATCATAAACTGGTATCGTCCACTTTTGGACAAATTGGATGTAACCTATCCACAGTATCTGGTTCTCATGGTTCTTTGGGAGCACCAAGAACAATCGGTTTCTCAACTAGGAGAAAAACTATATTTGGACAGCGGTACGCTTACTCCATTGCTAAAGCGTCTGGAGCTAAAAAAGATAGTTATACGGGAAAGAAGCAAAGAGGATGAACGGATTGTAAAGATAAGACTGACCTCTGAAGGTGAGAAACTGCAAAAGAAAGCTGCCAGCATTCCGAAACAATTTTTGAAAAACATGAAAATTCCAAGAGAAGAACTTATACAATTAAAAAAAATAACTGAAAAAATATTAACAACTTTAAATTAATAAATATGAAAACATTGTACACCATAGGTGCTACAGCCACCGGTGGAAGAAACGGACATGTAAAAAGCGACAACGGAATTTTGGATCTGGAGGTTCGTTATCCAAAAGCATTAGGCGGTGCTAATGATGACTATGCAAACCCTGAAATGTTATTTGCAGCTGGTTATGCAGCATGTTTTGACAGCGCTTTGAATTTAGTAATTAAATCTGCTAAAATTAAAACCGGTGAAACAACAGTAACAGCAAAAGTAGGTATCGGGCAAATTGAAAATGGTGGATTTGGTCTGGAGGCAGAGCTTCATGCGAATATACCGGGAGTTACAATAGAAGAAGCACAGGACTTGATTGAGAAAGCACATCAGGTATGTCCATATTCTAATGCAACCAGGGGAAATATCGAAGTAAAGCTTACAGTATCTAACAATTAATACCAAAGAAATGCAGATCATCGCTATTATCCTTACTGGTATTGTAGCCATAGAACATTTGTATATTTTGTGGATGGAAATGTTTGCATGGGAAACAGCTGGTAAAAAAGCTTTTGGGCGTGCTTTACCTCATGATTTGTTCAAATCTACCAAAGGTTTAGCTGCTAATCAGGGCTTGTACAATGGCTTTCTTGCAGCTGGCCTAATCTGGTCATTTTTTATAGAAAATCCGGAATGGAGTAATAACGTACGTTTATTCTTTCTGGGTTGTGTAGCTGTTGCCGGAATCTTCGGTGCAGTTACAGCCAGTAAAAAGATCTTTTTTGTACAGGCTGTTCCGGCATTACTGGCTCTTGTATTTGTACTGCTTTCGAGATAAATTGTTCATTATACTATATTTAGCCTTGTCAAAGTTTGAAACTCTGACAAGGCTTTTCTTATGACATTTTCAATTATGAATTAACTCTTTGTGCTGTTTGCTAAGTTCCCTAAATAACAAAATGATAAAATAATCCTGTATCAATAATTTCAGTACTAAGGAGTCCTACTTTCTATTGTATAGATTACACCTCTATGACCATCAAAATCAAATTCTTCTAAATACTGCAAGCCTATTTTCTCTAGTACATTTACCGAAGCTTTATTCTCCAGCATTGCTCTCCCAACTATCCTGTTAAGGTTTAGTTTTTCGAAGCCATAATCAATACATGCACGGGCACTTTCAGTCGCAAAACCTTTGTTCCAGTAATGTTCAAAAAAGCGGAATCCAATATCTGTTTCGTTGGTGCTACTGCTATATTTTAATCCACACCACCCCAAAAATTCATTATTATCTTTACTTATTACTGCCCAACGCCCATATCCGTTGAGTCTATAATCCTGATAATTTTCCAAAAATTCTTTGGCTTCATCGATATTCTGAAAAGCTTTATCTCCTGTATATTTTATAACACTCGGATTTAAATTCAAATTGTAGAAATCTTTTGCATCATCAGGAGCAAGTTCTCTAAGCAAAAGTCTTTCAGTTTCTGTTATTGGTTTCATAAGCTCTTTTCTTTCTTCCATTTCCTGATTCTTCCTCTGGCATTGGTATAAGGTGATGCCGTATTAAATTGAATCATCCTTCCTAATGTCCACTTCTCATACCAACCTGCACCATAAAGCTCATCATTTGTTTTACTTTCAATAAGCTCCGTAATTTTCTTAACTGTATTGTCAAGTTTTTGGATCAACGTATTGAAGTCATCGTCATAATAATCTTCATAGAACTTCTGTGCTAGCTTACCTAACTCATTCCACTTATAACCTGTCTCAGGAAAATCTACAGGCTTATTTTCTGTTTTATATTTATTCCATTTTAGCACCAATTCGCCCCATCCTATAAGATATGCCAACAGATTATTAATGCTCATATATGCGCCTTTTGCGTGGCCATCTAACTCTTTTACTGTTACTTCCTCAACAGAGATAGTCTCCAGCTCACTTTTTAATTTGCTGTAGTTTTTTTCTATAGCTTTTAATAGTTCTTCTTTATTTGTAGGGATAGGCATTATATTAGGCTCTGTTTTAATAAAAATTTGGAAATAAAATTAATCTTTTCATCATCAAAATGTATTAGTTTAATCTTTGTAGCAAAAATTTAAAAAACTTGAATTTTATTTTTTTATTAGTTTCATTTCGAAGATTGCAAATTGTTCCTGTTTCTATTTTATTTTCTCTATTCTTAATGACTGTACCCGAATGGTGATCAAAGTCTGAATTCATTTTTTCAAACTTTCCAAGGTCAGTCATAATTTGATTTATTCTCGCTCCGTCATGATAATCTTCATAAATCCCAATGGGTAGAGGATAATACTTAGAAGATGATTTTATATATTGAGTGAAAAAATAAGGGTCTAGATCACCAAACTCTAATCCAAAAACAATAGAAACTTCAATATACTGCTTTGTTTCTCTATTAGTAAAGCAACAATGAAATCCATGAAAATAAAAATCCCATTCTCCTAATCTGCCTTTTTGCTTATACTTTTGCCAATATCTAAGAAAAGCAAAATATGGAATTTCATTATGAATATCTACTTTTAAATGACTAGCTAAATCAAAAATTAATTGTGTTGCCAATTCTCTATAATCATAAGCACACTTTTCAAAAAAATCCTGGTTTGATATAATTTCTTCCCTTGTAATGAGCTTCCTTATTATTATTTCCGGGCTTATTGTGTGTATACCGATTATATGATTAGGAAAAAATTCTTTAAATCTTTCACCAATTTCATTTCGCTTATGTTCATTTTTTTCAGAAAACTTCAACACTATCTTTTTATTTCTAGGTAGATTAAAAAAATATTCATCTGATGGTATATCATCAAATATTTTTATTTCTATGATTTCTGTTATTGATTCTAATGACATTTTCTTTGACAATTAAATTTCTTTTGGTGTAGTTTCATTAAAATCAAAGATATTATAATCTTTATAAAATAAAAATCAGCTTTATTTACAGCCAAAATTCAAAACAATTAATAAAATAGGTTTATGAAACACAGAAAATCCAGAAAAAGTGGACGAGCTAAGAAAAGAAATTGGTTTGGATTCATTAAACGACGATCTGCAGGAAGATGGGCTTTCCTGGAATCTTGAAGATTATAAAAAAGATTTGCCTAGAATAGAAAAGCTGTATAAAGAAAGGATTGAAAAACTTTCAAAAAATAAAAGCTTGTAGTCTATTTTTTATGATCCTCCAGTTGTTTTAATGTTCTGTTTAGACTGCGTATACTAACCCCAAGATAGGCAGCCATATCTTCTTTGCTCATTGGTGCTCCCAATTGATCTTGCAGCGTAAGCAAACGGGACAAGCTGTGCTCTGTTGTATATAACTGCTGATAAGATGCTCTGCTAGATGTATTGACAATACGTTTTGAAAAGACTTCTAGTAACAGATTATTGAATCCAAGATCTCTGGTGAGTAAGCTTCTGAAATATGGAACTGAAAGTGCATAAACAGTAACTTCTGTCATTGCCTCGATATTACACAAACACGGAATATTCTGCAACAGCTCTATCTCTCCAATAATTTCTCCTTTCCCAAGGAACTCCAGAATAAAATCTTTGTCGTTTTCTTCCTTTACAAAACATTTGGTAATCCCTTCTTTTATAAGCATCACTTTGGTAATACTACTCCCCTGTTCCAGTAGTTTACTTCCTTTTTTAAATGTTTTTACAATGATGTCTTCTTTACGCTGTTGTTCTTCGTAAAGTTGTGCCATGTAAGCTAAAAATGACTGATGGGTACGTAACATATTTTTGTCAGGACAAATGTCCTTTTCTGTATGGATTTTGTTTCCGATTTTTGAATCTGAAAATTACGAATTAAAATGAAAAATAAGATAAAAACCATTGCCTTTGATGCTGATGATACACTTTGGATAAACGAACCTTACTTTCAGGAGGCTGAGAAACAGTTTTGTGATCTGCTTCAGGATTATTTACCACACCATTCTGTCTCGCAGGAATTATTCAAAACAGAAATGAAAAATCTTCATTTATATGGCTATGGGGTAAAGGGCTTCATGTTGTGCATGATTGAAACCATTGGCAGAATATCCGGAAATACCGCACCCATTAGCTTTGTAAATAAAACCATTGAACTGGGACAGGAACTTTTACAAAAGCCTATTGAACTATTGGATGGTGTCCAGCATACTTTGGAAAGCCTTAGTGGTACATACAAACTAGTGGTTGCTACAAAAGGAGACCTTCTGGATCAGGAACGTAAACTTAAAAACTCTGGCTTACAAGATTATTTCCACCATATAGAAATTATGAGTGATAAGCAGATTAATGATTATACAAAACTACTGAGGCATCTGGACTGCAAGCCGGATAGCTTTCTGATGCTGGGAAATTCTATAAAATCGGATATATTACCCGTATTAGATTTGGGTGGGTATGCAGCACATATTCCGTATCATATTACATGGGCACACGAACAACACGAGTCTACCCTTCAACATGAAAACTTTATGGAGCTGCAAAGAATTGATCAGGTATTGGAATATTTGGATTAGCATTTAAAGAGCACAGGCTTTTTCCCAACCGTACTGCAATATAAACCATTAAGAAATTAAGATTATTAAGATCTCTATTGTATAATTATCTTAATACCTAAGTGATAAAATTTTGTGCCTTAATACTAAAAAGCCCTGTAGAAGATTCTGACAGGGCTATATTTTTTTAAGATTCTTCTGATTCTTCATCGTTTACAAGACTTAATTCTCCGCGAAGGTAAGCTTCATTCAGACTGTCAATATTTCTTTCCAATCTGTTCCAGTAGCGGATAGCGTTCTTATATTTATTAACAGCAGTAGCAGATACTTCGTAAAGTTTAGACTCATAATCGTTGTCATCCTGACTAAACAATACCGGAGCTAATCTACCATCTACAGTTTCTACAAGATCGAAATGCCAGAAATTAAAAATATCTTCATCGCCATTTTCCTGGCGGATAATGCTTATACGGCTGCCATAATCTTCCTGAGAATTCTCTTGTCGGAATTGTAAATGCAATGAGCCTAAATCAAGGGATGCATCGTCTGTATAGTATAGCTTACTTTTTTCCTGTACCAATGGCAGATTGAGTATTCGTTCTAACTTTTCACGAGTAACTGTTTTTCTGAACAAATTCTTGAGATGAACCATTTCCGAATATTGCCACAAAAATACATTCCATTGGGTATTCATAAAATCCTGAAACTCCTGTGGTGCATTCTTATCCAGAACTAACCACTTATCTTCCGGAAAAATCTTATAGGCCTGCTCTACGCGGTATTCTTTTTTCCCGGTTAGTTTACCCAACATATTCTGATGTTCTGTAAAATAAGCCATACAGGCAAACTTCTCTTCGTACTGGAAATATACAGCTGTTGTTTCGGGACTCCCTATAACAGTGTAAATTCTGCGAAATACAGGACCATCCCAATATTCCAGAGCAAAACTCTCTCCTTCCACAGGAGCCCTTCCAACAAGAATATCACTATCCAGAAAGCGTTTTATATTGTGCTCACTAACGATATTGTCTTCAAAGAAAAATGAAAAGTCTTCTTCTGGTCTTTTGTAAGGTTTTACATTGTCCTTCAATACAGAAAGGTCTTGCTCCATAGCTTTCATTAAGCCTGAAACAAAAATCCAATCTTTCCATGAATAAATTTCCTCTTCTGTCAGTTCTTCTGCAGACAGTAAATATTCAGGACGCAGTAACTGGCGAATATGCTCGTCGTCTTCATAATCGTCTTCTACATCATCCCATAGTAAATGTTCTATAAAAATATTCGCATGCTCTTCAAAACGCTTATAGTCTACACCATAATCAGTATTGATGAAAACCTTTGCCTGTATAGAACCTCTTACCTGTAATTCACCATGATTGTAATCGCCCCAGAAAAGCTCATTTACAGCAAGGTCACCCGCTACAAATAATTCCTGGCCTCCCACTACTATATTATTTGCCGTAAGATTTCCCATAACAACAAGTCCGGTGGAACCATCGGTTTCGTTATTGTAAATATTACCAGCCTTCACATTTCCTTCTACGAAGATAAAATAACATAAATCTTCTGGCTCTTCTCCTTCGAAAAAATAGGAATAAGAATTATCCAGATCCAGTGGCTTTTCTAATACCAGATCTCCTTCATGGTGTAGTACCCATGCTTCCTCGGCATCATAATACCTTTCGTTTATATAATTGGTATCTTCGGGCAGAAGATGTCTTATATCCTGATATTTTACTAGCTTCATCATTATTTAAATTATAAACTATAATTGATATATATATAGAATCCCGAAACTACGAAATTATTTTAGCATATAATAGTCTGAACACTTCTATTATTCAGGAATAAAGATATAGTTTGTCTTTTAAATTGTATTTTTGTCTGAGTCAATTCTTAATTCTTCTATACCTTTGTATGATGCACGAAAAGCTTATTCAGCTTATTACAGAACGGGTAATACTTTCTGATGAAGAAAGAGAATGGTGTGCATCTTATTTCGAACCTGTTGTCTATAGCAAAAATACGAGTATAGAAGCGGAAGGAAAGATTCCTCAGTATCTCTATTTTATTGTTTCCGGTTATGTGAGGCTTTTTCATCAGAATGAAAAAGGTGAAGAAATGACAACACATATTAATTGTCCACCGGGCTTTATCACGTCTTATTTCAATTATATTAATCAAACGCCGTCAGATGAAAATCTGGAGTGTATAACAGATTGTCAACTGCTAAGAATTACCAAAACCAATCTCGACAAACTGATTGATAAAAGTTCCGCTTTTAAAGATTTTAGTATTTCAGTATTCCAACAATCAATCTCCTACAACGAGAACCGTTCCAAAGAACTCGCTACACTTACTGCAGAGCAGCGTTATCTGAAATTAATTAAAGAATATCCAAATATTCTTCAGAATGTTCCTCTTCAATATATCGCCTCATTTCTGGGCATGAATCCTAAAAGCTTAAGCCGAATCCGCAAGCAAGTGATTAGGTAACATTTGTGAAGTGATTTTGAATCTGCAGTGCTGAACTTTGCAGCATCAATTAAAATCAGCTACACATGAATAATCATAATCTGGCACTTGTTTCTGGTGCCAACGGACATCTGGGAAACAATCTGGTACGCTTATTATTAAAAAAAGGTATTCCGGTACGGGCTACAGTTAGAAATATTAAAAATAAAGAACCTTTTAGGGGGTTGAACTGCGAAGTTGTTCAGGCCGATATTACAGATAAAGCTTCTTTTGTGAAAGCCTTACAGGGCGTTGAAACCTTCTATGCTGTTGGTGCCTCTTTCAAATTATGGGCGAAAAACCCTGAAAAAGAAATCTATGATGTGAATATAGAGGGAACTCGTAATACTATAGAAGCAGCTGCAGAAGCTGGCGTAAAGCGGATTATATATGTAAGTTCTATTGCAGCGCTGGATTATACAAAGCTCCCGACCAAAGAGAGCAATGGTTATAATCCCGACAGACGGGATATGTATTACAATTCTAAAAATGATGGTGAGAGACTGGCTTTGAAGTTGGCCAATGAATTGGGAATAGAATTAGTATCGGTAATGCCCGGAGCTATGATTGGAAGTGAAGCTTTTTTTCCGTTAAATGTTTCTTATGGTATTCTAAAACTGATACTGAACAAGGAGATTCCCATGGATACAAGGATTACATTAAACTGGGTTGATGTAAAGGATGTGGCGGAAGGTTGTTTTCAGGCTGCAGAAAAAGGCCGTAACGGGGAGCGTTATATTTTGGCTAATGAACAATGCATGACCATTACCGATACAACAGTTCTGGCAGGCAAACTATATCCGGAACTTCAGCTAAAGAAGCCTGCTGCTGTACCGAAATTTATCTTGTATACTCTTGCAGGGATTATGCAATTCTCTGCAAAACTTAAAGGAAAACCACCTGTTCTTACCATTAAAGATATTACAATGTTCTCTGGTTTACAGCAAAATTTTGATATTTCTAAAGCGAGAAATGAGCTTGGTTTTAATCCTAAGAAACCGGAACAGATTCTGAAAGAATCCTTTGCTTACCTAATGGAGCATAAAGAACTTTTATAAACATAATCAGCATATATACGGATCAGCCTGCCAGGCTGATCTGTTCCTATTCAAACTAATCTGCCAGTACATTATCAATAAATGATTTCGCAGCTTTTAATGTAAATTCAGATGCTTCTTTATGGGGGGTATGTCCTGTCTCTGGTATTATATATTTTTCAGAGCGACCGCTTACCTGGTTAATAGTCTTATCGACCTGATCCATTGTCCCATATTCATCATTTTCTCCCTGAATAAATAGCAATGGACAAGTAATATTTGATAAAAAATGTTCAATATTCCAGTTTCTGTAATCAGCTCTTGTCCAGGTTTCCGTCCATGCCCGGAATAGTGTTTCGGTCTTATCACCATGATATTTCTCCAGACGCTGTAGCAAATTGGTATTTTTATAAGCTTCCATTACTTCATAAATTCCTTTCAGAGTCACATCTTCCACAAATATGTGACCTGCTTCACAGATTACGGCTTTGATATTTTCAGGATATTTAGCAGCAGTAAGCAATGCTATGGTTCCTCCGTCGCTATGCCCAAATAAAATAGCATCAGTAATATTGGATTTTACTAATACTTCATGCAAAACATCTGCTTCCACCTCCATATAATTTGTTGCTCTTTCATATGTTGGCATTGGATCCGATTTTCCATATCCCAAACGGTCGTATATCAGCACATTACACTGTACAGCAGTAGCCAACTGATGCGGAAAATCCCGCCATAATTGTGTACTTCCTAGACTATCGTGCAAAAAAATTAAAACCGGACGATCCTTATATTCATTGACAAATTCAGTATACAAATTTTTACCATTAATAAGTGTAAAAGCTTCTGCATCGTGTATCATAAATTCCTTTATCTGGGACTGCAAAGATAGCTATAATGCAGCTTATTTCTAATTCCAAGAGTTTGGAATATGTATAAAAGGTCCACCAATTTATAAAGCTTTGATAAGCTCAGCCTGACAAATTCTATACTATGCATTATCTTCATTCCAGTAATAACTATCAGGATAAGTACGCTGTCCAAATATTGCTGTTCCTACTCTTACTATAGTTGCCCCTTCTTCTATCGCTGTTTCCAGATCTCCACTCATCCCCATAGAAAGTTCTTTCATTTCTACCCGCGGGATATTATGAGATATAATCTGTTGTTGTAAATCCTTTAGCAAACGGAAGCATGTTCTCACTTTTTCTGTTTCTGCGCTAAAAAGACCTATGGTCATCAATCCTTTTATTTTCAGAGAGCTTAATTCTGAAACCTGTTTAACCAGCTCTATTGCCTTGTTGGGATGTACACCAAATTTGCTTTCTTCATCGGATGTATTCACCTGAATCAATACATCTATTGTCCGGTTTTCAGACGCTAAACGCTGATGCAGTTTTTCTGCCAGATCTATGCGGTCAAGTGACTGAATACAGCTTACATTATACTTTAGAATATCTTTTACTTTATTGGTTTGCAGGTGACCAATAAAATGGTTAGTATGAGGTATTTCTTTTAAAGCTTCATATTTTTCTTTTAGCTCCTGAACTTTATTTTCGGCAATAAGTGTACAGCCGGCTTCCAATGCAAGCTTAATACGGTCAGTGGGAACTGTTTTGGTGGCCAGCAGCAATCGAACTTCATCCGGATTCCTGCTGCTACGGATACAAGCAGCTTCGATCCACTGAAGAATGTTTTGTAAGTTATGACTAATCTTATCCTGCATTTTAATTGACTTATTAAGGTTTAAACAAAATATGGCGGACTATAAGAATCCGCCATTTATATTTTACTTCCACCAATGGTAGTAATTGTGTAGTCCATCATACTCGAAGCCACAACGTGGATATAGCGTATTTCCTATATCATTTGTTTTCTCGGTTTCCAGCATCAGTCCGCAAGCTCCGGTTTCTTCACACCATTGTTTGCTTCGGTCTATCAATGCAACCGAAAGTCCTTTCCCTCTGTAATCAGGGTGGACAAACAAATCGCTTAGTAACCATTGTTTTTGTAGTTTTGTATAATGAAAAAGCTTATAAAGCTGAACAAATCCAACAGCCTTACCATCTGCTATTGCTAAAAAGATATCCGATTCACTATTCAGGAATCTTTCTTTCAGAAAAGCTTTTCCCTTCTCTACATCAGATTCCTGTCTGTAGAAAACACGGTAAAGATTAAACAGTTCGGCTGTTTCATTTAAGTCCTCAAGACTTGCTTTTGTAATTTTGTAATCCATAGTTAAATATTTTATTCTGATGCAAAAGTATCAGTTAACAGGACTACCAAACTGGTCCAGAATTAATATAATATCTGATCCAGCAAATTCATCAATTATTTACCACGGAACATTATACCTTTAATACCCCTCGAAATCCTCGGGCAGCATAATAGGAATCGGCACCGTTATGGTAAAGGAATACTGTATTGTAGCGGCGATCACAGAAAACGGCTCCGCCAAGTTCACGGATACTGGCAGGTGTTTTTATCCAGCTTGAAGTTTTCAGATCGAATTTCCCCAGTTCCTGCAAGGATCTGTATTCTTCTTCAGTTAATAACTCAATACCCATTTCATTCGCAATATCTATAGCTGTATTCTCTGGTTTGTGTTGTTTCCTGGCTTCCCAAGCTTCGCGGTCATAACAAAGGCTTCTGCGGCCTTTAGGACTTTCTGCTGAGCAATCGTAAAAGATATATTCACCTGTTTTAGCATTATAAGCTACCACATCTGGCTCTCCTTCTGTTCTTTCCATCTCGTTTAGCGACCAGAGTTTAGCAGGATTAGCTTCCAATTTTTCCTGAACTTTATTCCAATCCAGCCCTTTATGGCGTGAAGTATTTTTTTCGAAGCGGGTTTTAAGGCTTTTTAATAATGCTTCTTTTTGATCTGCTGATAATGCATTTTTACGGGTGCTCATATAAGTTTTAATTTTGTGATTAACTGATAATTATACAAATGTAATTATTTGGAAGCCTTATCGCTACAAAAGTTATGTTAGTATCCAATTGTTTCTACCATTTAGGTAACAAGGGCATTTAACTATCCTTTCGGAGTCTTGGCAACACTATATTCTATACTAACTGCTTTTGATATAAAAAACCCCGCCATAGCTTTATGCTTTGACAGGGCTCTAAAAAAAAACTGATTTTTTCAATGTAAAATACTGTTATAAATACCTTACACTATGTATTTTAATCGAACTTACTGGTGACTTTCAATTTAAAGCCAGATATAGTACTGTTTATTTCGAATTTTTTAGTTGTAATGCCCTCTGATAAAAAGACTGACTGGCAATTTTCTCTTCGGCCTGATCTATAGCTTTCAGCAGATTGTTTTCGTTGTCTGCAATATCACCCAGAATTTTTGACATCAGTTCCCATACCGGCTGCATTTTCTCAATAAGTTCTTTACCTTTAGAAGTAAGCATAAATAATCTTTTGCGTTCATCCTGCTTATCTTTCTCCCATTGTATCAACTCTTTCTTTTCCAGTTCTTTTAACAGGTTTATTGTAGAGGGATGGGTATAACCTATCTCATTTGCAATCTCCACAACACCTGCTACCTCTTTCTTGTAGATGGTAAAAATAACAGGAAACCATTTGAGTTCGAAGTCAATTCCGAAAGTTTGATAAATAAGGGCACCATCCTTTCTCAATTGTTCACTGAGGCGATGGAGCCTGGTGGATATCGCCAGGATTCCTGCTTCATTAATTACATTCATACTTTAATTAATTTTTAAATGGTAAAAAACATCATCGGCGCTCATTAACGGAAACTTTGCCGGAAGGCTCTCTTTTTCGGTTTTCGCAAAATGATTTCTTTCATAAAAGCGCTGTGCAGCTTTTAGCACCGATACGGTTCCCAAATATATATCATCAATCTGATTTTCTTTACAGTATGAGATTAAAGTCTCTAACAATATCTGAGCGATGCTATACTCTCTACCTCTGAATTCTTGTTTAACAAACATCTTGCGAACTGCCCCTGCTTTTTCATCAAATTTCACGATAGCAATAGAACCAACCAGTTCCCCATCAATAAAAGCACCCCAAAAATTTCCTCCGGAAGCCTGATAAAAACTTTCAATTTTAATCAAGTCCGGTTGATCCTGTATAGTTACTGGAATATTAAATTCCTTCTGCTGAATTGTCAGAATGAGTTCTACAAGCTGCTCTGAATAGGAATCTCCTATGGATTGAATATCTAATTTCATTGTATTTTATTTTTAAAGTACAAAACTACGTAGTTGAATACATATTTACAAATGAAAATTGATTTTTAACATAATTATACTCCATAACAGGAGATAGAAATTCGGATTTAGTCTTGGATAAGCTGGCTAAAGTCTGTTGTAATCTAGATTTCTTCTTTCTGAATCCATTTACTAACTTCAGGCGCTTTGTAATTTTTCATCATGTCCAGTAACTCATCTATCGAATCACTTGTGAGCAGCATTTCCTTATTAATATCTTTCAGAAAGCCTTTACTTACCATTGTCTGAACAAATGCAAGCAATTCATTATAAAACCCATTGATATTAAGAATTCCTATTGGTTTCTGATGTAATCCCAGCTGTGCCCAGGTAAGCATTTCAAAAAGTTCTTCAAGTGTTCCGAAGCCACCCGGAAGTGTAATTACGCCGTCTGAAAGTTCATTCATTTTAGCTTTACGCTCATGCATGGTATCAACTAAAATAAGCTCTGTAAGGCTTTCATGGGCAATTTCCTTTCCTTTCAGAAAATGTGGCAATACTCCTCACCATTATTCTCGATAACACCATTGGCAACAGTTCCCATGAGACCAACATTAGCACCCCCATATACCAATCCGATATTTTGCTTCGCCAATGTTTCACCTAATTCATAAGCCTGTTTTTCATATACAGCCTCTGTTCCGAAACTCGATCCGCAAAATACTGTTATTCTTTTTATTTCTCTATCCATTTGTTGTTTACTGATTTATTATAAAGCTCTTCCCTATTTATATAGAACATTAACTTTACTTTTCTGTTTTTATTCCAGATTAATACTATAATCTTTACTGCAATTTACAAAAAAACCGGGAAAAGGTTTCCCGGCCAGAGCTGTATTAAGCGATTTTAATATGGCATTTAATTCTGAAAAATGGATCAATTATTTAACAACAGCAACAGGTTTTTTCTTATTTCTTCTTCCCCACCATATAAGAACGCCTGTAATGGGTAAACTGGAACAGATAATTCCTACAACAAATGTTATAGTCTTTCCGATATAACCACCCCAATAACCAACATGCAAATCGAAGTTGGTATGCTCTATCTTTTCATGATTCTCCAAAACTTCCGGCATTGCTATTTCATTTCCTGTATATCTGTCTAATGTTATATTGTAACCGTTTATTACACTTTTCAGTCCAATAAATTTCCCGGTAAGAATAGAATATGTGGTAGCATCATGACCACCAAAGAAACTTACCCTAACCTGTTTGTCATCTGGATGTCTTACTCTGGTAATCTCTATAGCGTCCTGCATTGTAATAAATTCTTTTCCTTCGACAAAAGCCGGTTCATACTTTTTAGATAATTTGCGGGCCTCGGTTGCAGGCACCCCACCAAAGGATTTCTGGGTAAAACTTTCCAGTACCTCATAAGCCATAATAAGACCTGTGATGGTAACAAATAGAGCCGGAATAACGACATAGAAACCTAATACATTGTGCAGGTCATAATTTCGGCGCTTCCATTTTACACCTCTTTTAAATTTAAAAGAAGATGTTCTGGTTGCTTTCGTCCATTTTTGTGGCCACCAAAGAATAAGACCTCCGACAAGCTGAATAAAAAATATAATAGAAGCGATTCCTACTACTGCTTTTCCAAATCCACCTAATAACAATTGGCTGTGTATATGGGCTACAACATAGAAAAAACGGTAAGACATTGTACTTCCGATTTCTTTTCCGGTATAGGGGTCGATATAAGTATAGGAAAACCCACCTCTCTTAACTCCGGAGGCAATCCTAAAGCTTCTTTCAGGATCTTTATACTCATCAATATAAAAGGCTTTTCTTCCTTCTTCTTTATGCCTTGCATTAAACTGTGATATTAATACATCGGCATCTATTTTCTGTTGCCCTTCTCTGTACTCCGTATATTTATCACTGCCAGCTACCAAATCAATAATCTCGTCGCAGAAAACAAATAAAGTCCCTGAGAGTACAACAACAAAAACAATTAAACCGGATATCAGCCCCAACCATAAATGCAGCCAGCCTGTAATTTTTTTTAATAATGTTTTTCCTCTTTTTTTGTGATGTTTCTTTTGTAGTATATGTAAGTCTTTGTCCATACTGAAATAAAAACCGAAACCTATTGGCAATCAACAGGCTTCGGAAAAGTAAAATTTAAAATTTAAAAGAAAAGTTAGCCAATATCTCCCTCGGCTTCTGGGGTTGTCCATAGAAATTCCAATAGGTGGTATTGCTCGCATTATTAAGCTTCAAACCGACTCTGTATCTGGATCTGTCATAGAATATCGTAGCTCCCAGATTAACATAGGAAGGAACTAAATATCCCGATACATAATCCAATTTGGTTTTATCTACAAAATTGGCCCCTATACCCAATCCTAAGCCTTCTACAGCACCGCTTTGGAACTTATAACTTGCCCAAACATTTCCAACATGCTTAGGTGTCCATATTAGTCTTTTACCATCATTTGCGCTTCTGTCCTGTAACTTATTATCGTTGTAACCATATCCGGCAATAATATTAAGTCCGGCTACAGGGTTTACAATTACCTCAGCATCTATACCACGACTCATCGTTTTTCCATCCTGGTAGCTTCCGATACCATCCGGAGTAGCAATAAGCCTATTGGTAACTCTAAGATCATAATAACTGATTGTTGCCAATAGCTTTTTATTTAATACATCGAATTTAGCCCCGAACTCAAATTGATCTCCCTTTTCAGGAGCCCATTTTTCCATTACACCATTCTGATTTAGTGAAGGTGCATTGTATGTAAATCCGTTTACATAGTTGGCAAATGCTGAAATTTTATCTTTAACTACTTCGTACACTACACCAAACTTTGGAGAAAATGCGGATTTAGAAAATTCGGTTTTGGTATTCTTCACACCATTTTCCAGGCTTGGATCACTATTGTAATAATCCCATCTCAAACTTCCCATTACATGTAAGTTTGGAGTAACATCTAGCACATCAGATACATATCCACTAATCGTACTAAAAGTATCGGTTTGGTTATTGGTAGCTGTTCTCTCCAGTTTATTGACTCCACTTCTGGAAATCCCCTGCCATGGCGTTGTATCATCTAATTTTACCTGATCATAAACAGCAAACACACTGTTCTTGAACATAGGATATTGATTCTTGGAATCCTGCTGGTAATAGTCGACTCCTACAACCATTCTGTTTCTTAACTTACCGATTTTGAAATCGCCAACAAAGTTCTGTTGGATATTATTGGTGGTAATTTTATACATATCGAAGGGTCTGATACCTCTTCTTACAGTATTATTATCCAGATAAGTAAGTACCAGGAAAATAGATTCATTTTCTACAGACTCCCCTCTCTGAAAAGAGGTTCTGGATGTCCACTGATCATTGATTTTATATTCTACCTCTGCCATGGTATTGAAGACATTTCTTCGAGATCCGATATCGTTACTTGTAAACGAACGGTCGTGTACACTGGTAAGATCTTTAAGCGATTTTATAGTAAGAACACCTGAGTTTCGGACAAAAGCATTCATCGTTTTATAAGGAGCATAATAATCGGCATCAAAGCTTATCTTCAAACGGTCCGATACTTTATACACGACACTTCCGGCAAAGAATGTCCCTTTACTAAATCCTGAATCCTGAAATGAATCCTGAGAAAAAGTAGCAAAATTAAATCTGGCCAAAGCTGTTTTTTCTTTATTCAGAGGTGTATTTACATCAGCTGTCACTCTATTCATTCCCCAACTACCAGTAGTATAGGTTATCAATCCTCCGAATCTTTCCTGTGGCTTTTTTGTAATGATATTCACTACCCCACCATACTTGGCCATGGTCCCGCCGAACAAAGTTCCGGAAGGTCCTTTTACCACTTCTATCGTTTCGATATTACTAATTTCGGTTTGTGTTCTTGGGTTTATGGCTAGTCCATTTCTAAAGCTGGCATTACTTGTAAAACCTCTGAGGAAAATATCATTTCCACTATCATTAACCCCATTATTCACAACCACGCCCGGAACAGTAGCTACTGCGGTATTGAAATCTATTGCTGTGATCTCACTAATCAATTCCTTCGGTACCACACTATAAACCGTTGGGTTTTCAAGATTCTCCAAAGGAAGTCTTGCAACAGTTTCGGATTTCTTGGTTCTGAAACTTTTAGTTCCCTGAAGGCTCACTTCCTGAATAGTTCCTACACTTGTCGTATCGGACTTCGTATGCTGGGCATAGAAGAATAAAGGCGCTACCAATACCGACAAATGGGTAATTCTCTTAATCATAATATATCTGTTTCTGTAAAAAATAATAGTTGTAGTGTTTTAATGCTGTGGTCGTCAGGCTGCTTTTAAATTCATTCTCAGTTTTTTTGAACTTTTATAAACAGCCAATAGAATTATAAAAAATACCAGCCAGTCGATTCCTGCACAAGCAACATAGATGCTTCTGACCCCGAAGAAACGCGGAACAATAAGTAAAACCGGGATATAAAAGACAAGCTGACGCAATATGCTGATCTGCGTGGCTGGTTTTGCATTTTCTATTGAAGGAAACCATACGAGCGCCATAAAAGTAAATGGCAATGCCAGAAGAACGCTCATATAAATCCTGAAATCAGTTAACTGTATGGCTGTAAGCTTCATCGAAGGAAGCATTACCGATAATACATCTGCCGGGAAAAACATAATAAAAAGCCAGAACGGAATCAGGATACATAATCCCGTGACTGAAAACAAACGGTATGAGGAAATTGTCCGTTTATATTTTCCTGCTCCGTAATTCATCCCGGCAACGGGCTGTAATGCGCGCATAAGTCCCCATAACGGAGTATTGAGCAGTATATAAAATCTGTTGACAGCGGTAAAGAAAGTGATGTCTTTGTCTGTACCATATTTCGCAAATACATTGAAAATGACAATGTTCTGTACAACAATCATAACCATCATAATAAAACCAGGCATCCCCAGAGACATCGTTTCTTTAATGATTGCTTTGTCCGGTGTCCACGACCAGAATTTGGAACTGAAAGAGGCTTTCTTTCCGGCATAATACCAAACTCCGAGAACGGAATAAATAATCATAGATATATTAGTTGCCCACGCTGCACCGGCTACTCCCCATCCAAATGTATCTATAAAAACAGGTTTTAGTATAACATCTACTACCAGACCTACTGCAATCATCCACGCTGCAGTTTTCATACGGCCTTCGGCACGAATAATCATATTCAGAGCTAATCCGTAAATCCAGAAAAAAGTTCCCAGAATAGTAGCCCTAAAATATTCTGCAGCCAATATTCCTATCTCGCCCCGTCCACCCATCATATACACCAGATCTTTGGCGAAAATATAACAGGGAATGGTAACCAGAATAGAAAATAATATGGCCAGAAAATTAACAGTACCTAAGGATTTATTCAGCTTGTGCTGATCTCCCGCGCCTATCCATATACTAATGGCAGACCCTATTCCAGTACCAATAAGAGTTCCGAATCCCTGTGCAAACTGAGCCAAGGGATAGGCTATCCCAACTGCTGCGAGCGCTGTACTATTAATGAGGTGTCCTACAAAAATTCCGTCCAGAAAATTATTGAGTCCGTATAATACCATAGCTATTACTGCCGGCCATGACATCTGCCACATAACAGAGGGCAACTTGGAGTGCAATATGATAGACTTCTGCTGATTCATTGTAATTTATTGTATTGAATCTTTTTCCTGATGTCTTTCTGTAGCACTTTTGTCTTCAGCAACGCCGGACTTCCAATAGGAATAGGCATAAAGCTGCTGTTGTTTCCATTGCCTTTCTTTTCTAAGGTAGGTTCGGATTTCTTTTACAGAGCTAAATTCAGCAGCTACATATCCAAAATGTTGTCCTTCCTGAAAATCCTGTTGTTTTACAACCTCTGGCAGTAAGCTTCCTTTCTGTGGATTTTTATTGTATATCCAGATAAATTCTATATCAGCCTGGGTATCTATTTTGTGTTCATCTTCCCTTCCGTGAACTTCTATAATGCAAACTCCTTTTGCCGTTTTTGGAAGATCTTCCAGAATAGTACTAAGTACAGGAATTGCTGTTGCATCTCCTGCCAAAAGATACCAATCGGCCTGAGCATACAGTTCTGTTTTTCCATCATGCATCAACACCCCTAATACATCTCCTTTTTCTGCCTTTGCTGCCCATGCAGATGCTGGCCCCTCATCGCCATGCGCTACAAAATCTATCCAGATTTCCTTGTTTTGTGTATCAATTCCTCTATGGGTATAAGTGCGGATAAAAGGGCGAATATCGTCTGGCTGGGGCTTCCATCTCATGGCTTCGTAGTCATATTCCGGAAAGTGAATTTCCTGAAGCCCTTTTGGCGGAATAAGAATCTTATTATTGACACCAATAGTGGTATTTGTAAATACGTTTATATTATCACCCGTAAGATAAACTCTTATGTAATGCGGTGTGATATACTCCTTTCTGCTTACCCTTAGTTGTTCTCTAATCGTTTTGAACTCTTGTTTCTTCATTGTACATTTTTTAATTGTTTTAAAAAATCGGAGCTATATATTCTGTTTTTTATTGACTTTGTTGCAGAAAACATAGGTTTCTTTTTCAGCTATTCCTAAGTTTTGAATAATAAAATTGATGTTATGTTGAGCTTTTTTGAAAGAAAAAAGTCGAAACATTATCAATTTTATTTCCCAGCTTGGTCTTCGATACGATTTTGTACCCAAAATCACTCAGACCGATAATCTGATATGAAAAACTTGTCTATACCGAACTGCTTTTATGACAATAATCTTTACATTTTGTTTTTATTTAGATTAATTATAAATAACTTTGCAAAACTAAAGCTTTCCTTTTCGCAGGATGTTTCAATAACGGAGTAAAAACTCCGCAAAAAGGAGTTTTACACCAGAATTGCAGATAATATGAGAACACTACTTCACCATAGGGATCTACCGGACCTCTCCATTAAAAAGGAGTTTAATGCTTCAGGAACAGCGCTGAGTGAGAATATCAGCTATATAAACCACGCTTTTATCCGTGGATCATATCGCGAAATATCCTTTGACGGGATACATATCGGGTATGGAGATTTACAGCTGGGACAGCCTGCCCTTATAAGCTTTGAAGCTGAAGCAGAAAGCGTAGAACTTCATTTTGCACTCCAGGGAAATAGTACGGCATCTATAAAGGGAGAAAGTGAAGACATCAGCTTTGAATCTTACCACCACAATATTATGTATGCCAATCAGATGAAAGGACATTTTTTGTGGGATAAGGGCAATATCCAAATCTTTGAAATAAACTTTCTGCCCTCATTTTTCAAAAAATATCTTCCGGATGATTCAACATTATTTGAACGCTTCAGAACAATGATGGATAAAGGAAACATGCAGCTTATGCTGCCACAGCATTTTATAATAACACCGGAAATGCATCATACCATAAGGGAAATATTAAATTGTAAACGCACCGGAATCTATAAAAAAATGTTTCTGGAAGCCAGAACTATTGAACTCTTACTCTTACAGCTGGAACAGATCAATACACCAGATGATCAGATTAGCCTTTCTAAATCTGATTATGAAAAAATGTATGCTATACGGGATTTTATCGAGCAGCATATTGCAGAAACTCATTCACTAATAGATCTTGCCCATCGGTTCGGGACAAATGAATATGCACTGAAAAAAGGATTCAAAGAAGTATTTAATACTACTGTTTTCAACTATTGGAGCAGTCTTAAAATGCAGAATGCAAAAAAACTGATTTTAGAAGAATCACTTCATATAAACGAAATTGCAATGACTGTAGGCTACAAAAACCCAAGGCATTTTTCAACAGCTTTCAAAAAGCATTTTGGCCAGACACCTACCGAACTGAAAAGCAAAGTAAAAAAGTAATTGAATAAAAAGGCCGCCGCACATATAGTGAGACGACCTCGATGGTCTACCAAACCATTCCTTATTATGAAAAAAAGATTATAATAATTTTAGTACAAAGCACTATAAATCTATCATCAGCTACAAACAATAAATTTATTGTGCTATACAACGTATACTCCGCCCAAAAGACCAAGCATAACGAGGCGTATCAGAAATAACTTTTTCAGATATTACAGAAATATAGCCTTGCTTTTTTACATTACTTGTCATAATGTAAAGATATTTTCCTCTATCTACAGAACTGTTAGTAAGATAACCAGTTACAGGAAATGTTATCTTAGCATTTGGGTTCTTTTTACTGATTAACATTGCCGCAGATGCATAGTTAGTGAAAGATTCATTCCAATCATCTTTTGAAGGAGTGTAACTCAGAGTTGTTGCATCAATTAATTTTCGAACTTCTGCAGTTGTAGGAATTCTATATCCATTAGGGCACGGGTCATTTGGAGTTTTTACAGGTATCTCTTCAGTACCACTATTCCACGACTTTTCATTATTATCATAAGGCTTTGCGTTCTTACCAAGTTTATATGAATCTGCATTTCCCACCGGTTCTAATCTGCCAAATTGATAATAATTACCGTGTAATCCTTTAACGGATGGACTTTGGTCAGGATCAAGAGTTGTATCTGCTCCAAGATTATGACGCATCCATATCATACCATTAATGCTTACTGCTTGTTGCCCCATATGGGATAAGATTCTATCTGAAGAGATTGTAACATTGAGTTTATATCTAAGTCCTGGCCGAATTATCAGATTATCAAGATAAGGTGCATTAAAGTTGATCGTCTCATTACCAAAAACAAGACTGGAAATATTCAGAAGTCCCTTAGTAGTAGAACTATTGATTATTATTTTCTTGCTGATTATAGTTTTATTAAGCTCTTTAAATTCAATAGGAATTTGAACCCCAGTTCCATTATTAATGATATTTCCGTCTGCCAACTGCAAATTGGCAGTTCTGTAACCAGGAGATATATTAGCTTTTATCTCTTTAATAGGCATATTTTCAGATATTAAATTTACGTCAATCTCACTAAATTTATGTTTTAAAACAACATCTACATAATTAATATCTTTGCCATCAATTCTGATATCTTTTCTGGAATATGTTAAAGCTTTAGTATCATCTATATTGATTAATCCTGAGCTTTTTAATGTTTTATTGGAAGGATCATTATAGGTAATTTCGGGAAGCTCTGTGGGACTACCAACTGAATAAGCAATAAAAGTGTAGTTATTATCACTTTTTAGCTTAAAAGTTAAATCTTTTTCATTCTCTTTACCCCTAGTATAATTCCTTTCTGTCACATAATTTCCTTGGGCATCATAGATTGTAATTTTATATCGGGAATCCGGTAAAAGGTTTTCCTTTACAATATTTGTAGCAGATGATGCTATCGGAATTAATTCGGAAATTATATGCATTTCTTTATTAACTTGGACAATTTTACTTTGCATTCCAAACTTTTGAGAAGAAAGTACTTTTTGCTCCAGAGATGGAGGAGTCATATCTATAGTATCAAAATATTCTGTCCCAGATATTTTAACTTTCACGATTGCATCGGCATCATACTGATTCTCGGCATCAGTACTTCGACATGAATTTATAATCACAAACAAAGGCAGCATAATTACTGCTGTTTTCAGTAATGTTAATTTCATAATAATTCTAATGTATATTTATTACTTTATATGGAATAAGGTATCTTAATTAAAAAAGCATTGTGGAAAATTATACCAGATGTATCACAAAGGTTTAGTTTTTTGTTATACTTTTAGCTTCCATGTACAATGCAATTAAGTATCTTATTTTGAATTGAGTACTTTAATAGCTTCTCTTAATGTTCTGTCAATATGAGTTTCGGGGGAATTTTTCATTTCCTCGACTTCCTGAGCTGTTGGCGGGTCTACATAAATATCTGGCTTTATACCAATACCTTCTATAACATCACCATTCATATCTTTGGTTGCCATAGCGGGCATATAGAATAAAATACGATCCGCTACATACTGGTTTTTAGAACCATAAGTATTCAAACCTCCATTATAATCATCGTAATTACTTGTTAACCCAGCAGTTCCTCCGTATGTATAATCACCAACTGACAATACTTGTTTTCCCTGTGATTTCCAAGCTAAAGTTGATATTTCGGACATACTTACACTTCTTTTGTCTGTAAGTATTACCATAGGAATTTTATTAGGCATAGCAAAACGGTGAGGCCTAATTATCTGAGGAACCCATTGTGTATAATTAAATCTACCGCTTCCTTCTTTTGTTCTTTGGTAAGCAAAAGTGGTTGTATTAGTAATAAATCGCGATACAAAATTATTAATATCTACAGCAGCTCCGCCTCCATTACCTCTTAGATCTATAATAAGCTTTTTGATTGTACCTTGTCTCAACGGATTTAGAAATTGTTGATACAATGGCGCAATTTCTTTAATCTTCTTCGAGTCAACTACGAATTCTGTTATACCAAAGGCATTTATATGCTCTCCAATACGTTGGGCAAACCATAAAAAATAGGGAGTATTATTCTCATTAACAAGACCTAATCTAAGTAAAAAATATAAAGGAAGTATTTTTTCACCATTAAAGTTTCGTATTTGCATATCTGGTATCTGATAGGCATTTAGTTTATCAATAGATTTCAACAAATCATCTGAAAGGATTTCATCTTCTTTAAATTTGTTCATCAAATAACTAAAATCTTTTGCTCCGGCAGATGTAACAAAATCATTATATTTTTTTAGTACCTCTAAACTGACCTCTTTAACATATTTTTTATTATCTTCATTCTTAATATTTTTGAATAAAGGATTGTTGTCGATTTCCGCAGAAGTTAGAATACTTCTATCATCACTGCTGGGATTAAAATATTTGCCTTTTCCGAATAATAAGGCCTTCCCACCCAAGATAAAATTGAAACTTGGAAAAGTTAAATAATAGATATCCTGATTAGATTTTAACCTGCCTCCAAGCATAGAATATTGTAATTTATTTTTATCATCAAAAGATTCATAATCCATATAACCATCCATAAGTTTTTCTCTCATATAAGAAGTTTTTTCTTTATATGCATAGGATATTTGGCTTTTCCTGTTCGATGTTTTCATACCGCCATAGAATGTCAATGTATCCGATAATAATGGAGTTCTTGGTTGTGGAAACAATACTCTTACAACAAAATGCCTGTCCAAAATGGGATCAATAATATCTTTAAAATATTGTTTAGCTTTATTACTTTCGTACTCTCGCTGATTAGGACTGTAATCGAGGTTCTGAAAAGACTTTAGCTCTGCAAATTTTGGGTAATATTCTCTGTAAACTGCATTCCAGTCCATACCATCTCTCCGCTTTTGTTCATAAAAGTAATTATAGCGATCATCCATTGTTTTCCAGTAAAGCTGAAAAAGATCTGCATAAGATTTTATATCAGAGGAGGTATACCTCATTGGCTCTTTACCAGAAATAACATCTTCACGAACGCAGGAATTAAAAACAAACATAAATGTAAAAACACTTAAAAAAATGTATATTTTTTTTTCTTTCATTTTATTATAGTTTAAAAATTATAAAGGAAATTGGGTATTAGTCTATATTATAAGAAATCCCGATAGAAAGCATATACGTGCGAGGCGACATTTTCTTATCATTATCTTGAACTTTGTTAATATCAGAAAGTCCATACATATAGTTGTATAAAACATACACATTATATTTTTCGAAAGAATAGCCCACCTGAGCCTGCCCTTGAAGCCCATACCCCCAGCGGTTTAGCTGATTTTCATTTTTTTTAAAATCATACGTACTTGACACCTGCTCATAATTATTGATACTTTCAACTTTATCCAGCCCTATGCCTATATCTCCATCCATAAATGAAGGATAACGCCCTTCTCTTTTCATACGAAGCCAATATTCATTATACATTCCACCAGCGATCTTTATCCATAATCCTTTCTCCTTACCAGGCTCTCCCAAAACATAAGCTCCTGCCAACAATGGAAAGCTTAAAAAATCATTGGTAAATTGGGTATACCAACCTGCTCTAGTTCCGGTTCTTTCGAAATTATAGTTCTTTTGAACAAATGAAACTCCTGTAGAAACAAAGAAATTTTTCCAAATTTTGTATTCCAAACCAAGGTTAATACCAACACCATAACGGGCTGTGTACTTAGAGTCAACATACTCAGATAAGTTACTGCTCATAACATTATAAGTATAACCTACGTCCAAGCCTATTTTCAATTTATGTTGTGCAAATAATCCGGCACCTGCGGGTAAAAAAGATAAACATAAAACTTTGAGTAATTTGTTTTTCATATATAGAGAATTAAATTGTGTTGCATGAATAATCAAAATGTATATTACTAATTACTTTATATGAGGTATAAGCCGTTGAAAAAGCTTGATTATGTAAAATAATTATGAATAATAGAAATCAGGTAGGCTCTTCTAAAGTAGATAATACATCTAAGCAAAATGTAAATAACAGATGTATAATTCAATATGTATCACATATGTAGTATACAATGCCATTACGATATTTATATGAGATTAAACAAACACTACAGGCTGTCTGATAAAATATTGTCGGATTTTTGATATTGAATTATCACACGGAATGTTATCCTGTAAATATACTTTCTCCATATTAGATTACATGGAAAAAGCTAAATCTTGCGACTTTCAAAAAATATTTAAGATAAAGAATAAAGAAATTCAGAAAATGGTATTGTATAATCTATGTAAGGATTAAACGATATAAAAAGAGGAGATTATACCACTACTGAAACACTAATTTTCCTACATTTTAATAACCTGGCAGCTTAAAGTGATTACTTTTTATTAAAAACTAGAAAAAGAAAGAGTAATGAACATCGATTTTTGTTTGTCTTGAATTAGTTTCTGCGGTAGTAGCTAGGCCCTACTCCTACTTCATTTTTGAAAGCAACGCTAAAGGAAGATGGTGATCCGTATCCTAAATGATAGGCAATTTCTTTTATGGACAATTCTGAATTTTTAAGTAAATGCAGTGCTTCTTTCATTCTGAGTTTAGAGGCATAATGAAAAACACCATCCCCGAATAGCTCTTTAAAGCCATTCTTTAACTTAAACTCATTAATACCAAATCTTAAGGAAAGTTGTTCGATAGTATAAAATGATTTCAGATTATCTTCTATAAATGCTTTTATTTCCAATAACTTCTGGGTCTCGCTCTGACTAATACCAGGCTTACTATTCACCATATTATCTTCCTGCTGGTTTTTAGCAAACTCAAAAATAAGCAGCAGCAAATTCAATATTCTGCTTTTTATATAATAATCCCTGTAAAAACCTTCCAGATCACATCTTTTTATTTCCAGTAAGATACTCATCATTTGTGGCGTAATAGGAAGCCCTTCCGGAAAAAGGCTTGCAGATTGCTCCATATCTACTTTATCTATAAACTTTTTGAGCGCTTCGTTGCTTTCAGCCAGTTTATGGAAATAGTCCCGCGATACATAGATATCCAAATGTTTGTAACTGATATCTTTTTTAAAATAAATCTCGACATCTGCTTCTCCCGGTGTAAAGTAGATGTAATGATGCAGTAATTTATAAGTTCCGGGATTTCCGTTTACTTTATCTTTTATCATCTCCGCACCTTCCAGAAAAAAAGCCAGCTCAATGTATTTGGTTTTTTCTATATGAAATTTCATTGTATAGTCCGTGCTGTAACAAGAAGCATACTCTTTTACCAAAAATTCGTCCCCGTTGTACAAAGTAAGCGATTCAAAATTCCCAATATCATTTGTGAAAACTTCATGCCTGTGCCCCGCATTATCTTCTGCGAAGAAATCCAAAATCTGCCTTGCTATTATATCTTCTTGTTCAGTTTCTCCCAAAATAAAAAGTATTTATCCTATACTCAAAAGTTTTTCACGGTATCAACAACTAATTTTGCCGCTGTAAATTTAATTAAACTAATTCTAAATAACAACTTATGCATAAGAAGAAGATCCTTTTCTCCGCATTGTTTTTCCCGGCCGTTATATGGGCGCAAAACAGTGCACAGATTACAGGAAAAGTGGTTAATTCGGATAAAAAACCGGTACCATCCCTGAAAGTGATTCTGAATAATGGTGAAGCTGAAACCGTTACTGATGAAAATGGTATTTACCGTTTCAACAATATACCTGCCGGCAATTATACCCTGAAAGTTGATGATCCGGATATTGTAAAGACTTATTCATTTACCTTAAAGCAAAATGAGCAGGTAACATATAACTTTGTACAAACCAGCAGTGCATACCAGATA
Source organism: Elizabethkingia occulta (assembly GCF_002023715.1). Lineage (GTDB taxonomy): Bacteria > Bacteroidota > Bacteroidia > Flavobacteriales > Weeksellaceae > Elizabethkingia > Elizabethkingia occulta. The sequence goes on along the minus strand of NZ_MAHX01000021.1, from coordinate 285,985 downwards.
CAGACTGTAAATGTTGTGGCCAACCGCAAAACAATTCCGTCCTCTACACTAAGATTGGGTGAAAACCTTTTGGTAACACCACAAAATATACAGGTCATAGACCAAAGATTACTCAACGATCAGCAGATATTAACCACCGCCGAAGGACTGAGCCGTAATGTGAGTGGTGTACGTACCATTACCCACCAGGAGGAAGGTAGTGTAGGTATTGCTGTGCGTGGTTTCTCTGCCTCTAACCTGCGTAATGGAATGGATGTAAGCGGAAGCTTTGGCCCGCTAAGAGAAGATATGTCTTTTGTAGACCGCGTGGAATTTGTAAAAGGTCCTGCCGGATTTATGATGGGAAATACCCAGCCTGGTGGCTTTTACAATATAGTAACCAAAAAGCCTGTTGGCAGGGAGAAAGGAAATGTTCAGCTGACTTTAGGCAGCTTCAACCTTTACAGAGCAACAGCAGACATAGAGAAAAAATTAAGCAAAGACGGAAGATTCTGGGGAAGACTAAACCTGATGGGATCTAAGAACGGATCGTTCCAGCAATATGTGGAACATGAACAATATGTTATCAATCCGTCCTTTAAATATCTCATCTCAGACAACACCAACGTCACATTTGAATATATTCTTTCCCAGAATAACTTCCAGGGTGGCTTTGCAAAATATGCATACGGCATAGACGGGTTTAAAGATGTGAAGAGATCTTTCACTTTCTCGGATCCTATTATTGACCCTACCCGTTCGTGGGAGCATAATATCTTCGGAACCATTAATCATAACTTTAACGACAACTGGCTCATTACCGGGCAGTTTGGTTATATCCGTTCCCAAATGCAGGGTGAATCACTGTATGCTAATTACAATGATATCACACTGGCTGATGATCCTAAAACGGGAAGAAAGAAAGGAGATACCAACCGCGGAATCAGTATCAATGATGCTCTGAATACCTCAACTATAGGACAGGTATTTACAAGAGGGAAATTCGAAACCGGAAATATCAACCACAACATACTGGCAGGAATTGATATGGGCAAGAAGTTTTATGTAGCCGACTGGTCTGTATTACCACAAAATGTAGGTCCTATATTCAATATCTACAATCCTGTTTATGGTAACCTGAAGAAATCTGATCTTCCGGTTTACGACCGTTCCAAATCACTTCGTGAACGTGGTGCTAATTACCTTACAGATTATTCTTATACATCATTCCACCTTCAGGATGAAGCCCGATTTTTAGAAAATAAGCTGAGAATTGCTGCCGGCTTCCGTTACACTTCTACAGTAAAAACAGGTGCTGCAGAAAAAGGTGCTGAGGTTAAAAATTCAGCGGTTACCCCTCGTTTCAGTGTAACAGGTCTTTTAACCCCTACTTTTACAGTATATGCTTTGTATGATGAGAATTTCCAGGAACAGACCGGAAGACTTGTAAACGGAGGATCTGCAGATCCTTCTTATGGAAAAAACAAGGAAATCGGATTGAAAAAAACCTGGTTTGGTGGACAGTTAATGACCAGCCTTACTTTCTATCACCTGACTAAAACCAATATATTAACCGCTGCAGGAATACAATTCCCGGGACTTTCTGAGCAGACCGGAAAAGCAACTTCAAAAGGTATTGAGTTTGACTTAAACGGAAATATTGGAAAAAACTGGAGTATCCTGTTCAACTATGCATACACAGATGCTAAAGTAACCGAGGATAATGATGCTAAAAAAATTGGAAGCATGCTATACGGAACAGCAAAACATATTACCAATGCATGGATAAAATATACTATTGCTGAAGGCGACTTGCAGGGATTAGGTTTCTCGTTTGGTTATGAATATCAGGCAAAAAGAGCAGCATGGCCTGTAGTATTAGGCAAGCCATATCTTCCGAATGATTATTTTACACTGGATCTTGGTGTATCTTATAAAAGAGATAACTACCAGCTTTCTTTCCTCGTGAATAACATTACAGACCGCTATAATTATGTAGGGTTCTTTCCGGGGGCATGGGGCTACACGCATTACGGATGGAGAATGTCTAATCCTATAAACTTCAGGCTGAATCTTTCTTATAATTTCTAATCTGAATGAACACAGGAAAGACTAAGCCCAAAAAGAAACATAACAGAAGCTTATTCTACAGAATTTCGGCCCGGCTACATTTGTGGCTGGGCCTGGCTTCTGGAATTGTTATTGTCATTATTTGTCTGACCGGACTTACCTGGTCTTTCAAAGATGAAATAACTGACTGGTTACACCCCGAATTACAATCGGATTATATAGAAGGAAAACCCATGCTGAATCCTTCGGCACTCTATCAAAAGGCTAAAAAGCTCTACCCGGATCAGCAACCATCCTATATCTGGCGTCCTACAGGACAAGCAGTGATGGTAGGTTATGGAAAAAGAAATCCTGGTTATGTACTTTATCTGGATCCCTATACCGGAGCGGTAGTAAAGAAACCTGGCTTTAAAGAGGAATTTGATTTCTTTGAATGGACATTAAACGGACATCGTTATTTATGGCTGCCCTCAGAAATTGGCCGCCCGATTATCAACTACTCCACTTTTATTTTCTTCATTACGCTATTTACCGGACTGGTATTATGGTGGCCAAGAAAATGGACTAAAGCTATGCGTAAGCAAAGTTTTTTGGTGAAATGGGATGCCAAAACCAAACGCCTGAACTATGATTTGCACAATGTATTTGGGTTTTATGCCATGATTATTTTACTGATTGTTGCTATGACAGGAATGTATTACGGACTTCCGTGGTTCAACAAGTTTCTGTATTTTACAACCTCACTTGGAAAAACACAGAAAAAAGAGCGGCGAGAACTGAAAAACACTAGTTCTTTTCAGCCTGAAAAGTTATCTCAGTCGGTACACACAGCATGGGAAGATGCAGCTAAGAAAACTAAAGCCAAAGGGTATTATCTTTCTATTCCGCAGGACTCTACCGAAACTATAAGCCTGTTTCTCTATCCGTCCCACCGGCAGTTTTATAACCTTCGGAATTATAGCTACGATCGCAATTCAGGAGCTGTATTATCAGGAAGTTCAACCCATGCACAGTCATTTGAAAAAGCTGACTTTGCAACCAAAGTAAGGAAGCTTAATTATGATTTGCATGTTGGATCCGCATTGGGCGGAATCTGGGGTCGGATATTGTATTTCTTTATTACCATTATTGGAGGATCACTTCCTATAACTGGTTTCCTGGTCTGGTGGTTCAAGAAAAAGAAAAAAACAACATGATTTAATAATCATAAAAGTAACAAAAGCTTTGGAACTCAACTATGTTTTAAGAACACAAAGTTTTATCACACGATAAAATTTTAAATAGGAAAATAAAACTTATAGGTTTTCGAAACCTATGAGGTTTACGTAATAAAATATTAAATGCCAAAAGTTAAAGAAGAAAATCATTTTACCATTTAGGTATTAAGAGATTTAAGTTGGTTTCACGATACGAAATTATCCTCATTTCATTCCAGATAATTCTAAAGATATAATAAAACCCCACAGGGTTTAAAAGCCTATGGGGTTTATATAAATACCTGATTCAGGTTTAATCCGAAATAGTGTTTAATTAAAATACTTATCAAATATTACTTCAAATCGAAACGATCAAGATTCATTACTTTACTCCAAGCAGAGACAAAATCTTTCAGGAACTTCTCATGAGCATCCTGGCTGGCATAAACTTCAGCAATTGCTCTAAGTTCTGAATGAGAACCAAAAACAAGATCGGCACGTGTTGCACTCCATTTTACATTGCCGGTCTTGCGGTCTCTGCCCTCATATACTTCCTGAGCATCACCTGTTGCATTCCATACTGTATCCATATCTAACAGATTGATAAAGAAATCATTGGTTAATGCTCCTTCTTTATCTGTAAACACACCATAATTCGAACCATTATAATTGGTATTCAGTACACGCAATCCTCCTATTAATACAGCAAGTTCAGGCGCAGTAAGGGTTAGCAATTGTGCTCTGTCTACCAAAAATTCTTCTGTTGAAGTAGTAGACTTCCCTCTTCTGTAGTTACGGAAACCATCCGCATAAGGCTCTAAATAAGAGAAAGATTCTACATCAGTCTGATCTTGAGATGCATCCATACGTCCTGCAGTGAACGGAACATTAACTGTTACGCCTGCATTTTGTGCTGCTTTTTCTACACCTGCATTTCCTGCCAGAACAATTAGGTCTGCTAATGAAACTTTTTTGCCTCCGGTTTGAACTGCATTGAATTCTTTCTGAATACTTTCCAATATATTCAAGACTTTGGATAACTGTTCCGGATTGTTTACCGCCCAACTTCTTTGTGGCTCCAGACGAATACGTGACCCATTTGCTCCACCTCTTTTATCAGATCCACGGAATGTGGAAGCCGATGCCCATGCTGTAGATACCAGTTCGGAAACTGATAATCCTGACTCTAATATTTTATTTTTCAGCTGCGCTTCATCCTGACCATCAATCAGTTGGTGATCCACAGCCGGAATAGGATCCTGCCAGATAAAGTCTTCTGCGGGAACCTCCGGTCCAAGATATCTTGATTTTGGCCCCATATCACGGTGGACTAATTTAAACCATGCTTTAGCAAAAGCTTCTGCCAACTCATCCGGGTTTTCATAGAAACGTCTTGATATTTTTTCATAGATAGGATCAAATCTTAAAGAAAGATCTGTTGTAAGCATATAAGCCGGACCTTTTTTCTCTGCATCAAAAGCATTCGGAATAATATCTCCGGCATCTTTTGCAATCCACTGATGAGCACCTGCGGGGCTTTTTGTTAGCTCCCACTCATAGCTGAATAAATGCTCGAAGAAGTCATTACTCCATTTTGTAGGAGTTTTCGTCCAGGTAACTTCCAAACCGCTGGTAATAGCATCTGCTCCGGAACCTGTTCCAAATTTACTTGCCCATCCTAATCCCTGAGCTTCAATTCCGGCTGCCTCAGGTTCAGCTCCTACTAACGCTGCATCTCCGGCACCATGAGTTTTTCCAAATGTGTGTCCACCAGCAATTAAGGCTACAGTTTCTTCGTCATTCATTCCCATACGTCCAAATGTATCACGGATATCTTTGGCAGCTGCCATCGGATCCGGCTTTCCTTCCGGTCCCTCAGGATTTACATAGATTAATCCCATTGTAGTTGCGGCCAAAGGATCTTCCAGATCACGATCGCCTGTATATCTTTTATCTGTACCCAGCCAGGTTTTCTCATCTCCCCAGTATACATCTTTATCGGCTTCCCATACATCTGTACGGCCACCACCAAATCCTTTGGTTTGCAATCCCATAGATTCCAAGGCGACGTTACCGGTAAGGATCAGTAAATCCGCCCATGAGATTTTCTTTCCATATTTCTGTTTAATAGGCCATAGTAAACGGCGCGCTTTATCTAAACTTACATTGTCCGGCCAACTGTTAAGCGGAGCAAAACGCTGTTGCCCTCTTCCACCGCCGCCACGGCCATCCTGAACTCTGTAAGTTCCAGCACTATGCCACGCCATACGGATGAATAAAGGTCCGTAATGACCGAAATCTGCAGGCCACCAATCCTGTGAATCAGTCATCAGATCTGTAAGATCTTTTTTTACTGCAGCCAGATCCAGTTTTTTAAATTCTTCTGCATAATTGAATCCCTCATCCATAGGATCTGTCAATGAAGAGTGCTGGCGCAGGATGTCCAGTGTTAATTGCTTCGGCCACCAGTCTTTATTCTGGGTACCATTACTGCTTACATTTTGTTTCTCTAGCGTCCCATTGTGAAAAGGGCATTTGCTGATGTCGTTGGATTGGTTTTCCATAATTCTTTAAGTTATTCGTTACTGATTTCTATAAAGTTACCAAAATATTTTGAACTCCTGAATATACAAGAGTGAGAATTCTTGTTACAAATCTAATCAGATCATTTGCACCAAGAGCATAAAAACGAATAATCAATTTTTATATTTTTAATAGAATAAAACTATTGAAATAAATATTACCGATCGCTAAAAACTATAAATTAAGATACTATGATTTATTTTAATAATACTTATCAACGGAAATTAAGACTTATTTTACCTTACGTATAGGATTAAATTGGTTATTCTAATTAAATTATATCCAAAAAAAGAGAATTATAAACAATAGAATTCAGTTACTGGCAGCAAAATTGCAGAAGACATTACACACCATTTAAAATATTGACATGAAATTATTTTCTAAGATTGCTTTATCATTATTAGTTATCGTTTCTTTTACTGCCTGCACTCAATCGAAGCAGACACAACAGGAAAATCTTACAAGGATAAAGAACCAGGAACAAAATTATAAGACTAAAGATTTGTCCGAGCTGTTGAAGCAGCTTCCCAATATAAAATCTGTAAGTACTTTTAAAGACTTTCCGCAGAAAGGAATTATAAGTCTCAGAATTGCTTTTTTAAAAGATAAAGACTTCCATCAGGAGGTTAATCTTAACAAAAACCCTTCCCATATTGTTGTCTATACAGAACAAAACTCCACTAAACCAGTTACGATATCTGATGATAAAGGAAGTGAAGATCTGAATATGAGAGAGGCTATTACCAAATATGGAAATCTAAAAATCACCGCTGTACATACTGTAATTTCCCAATAATACAAATAATCTCAAACCCGGATTTGTAATAGAGACTGCCTCAAAAACCAAAAGTATTATTCTTTGCCATCCTGAGCAGAGCCAGTAGTGAGCTTGACGAACTATCGAAGGATCTTTGACTATTAGTACTTTGTGAATGAAATGTTTCGACCAAGCTCAACATGAAATCTATTGAGCTTTTTTATTTTGCAATATTTTTAATGCAACTTAATTGCATTAATGAGAAAACTATAGTATATTCGCAACATAATTGCAATAGTCAATTTAATCATCAGCATCAATATTTATAGCAAAACCTTATGCAAACATTAGCGAACAAATTACCCGTTACAGTTCTAAGCGGCTTTCTGGGAGCCGGGAAAACAACATTACTCAATCATATTCTTCATAACAAAGAAGGACTAAAAGTAGCGGTTATTGTAAATGATATGAGTGAGATCAATGTAGACGCCCGTTTGGTAGAAAATGAAAACACGCTTTCCCGTACTGAAGAAAAACTTGTTGAGATGAGTAATGGTTGTATCTGCTGTACTCTTCGGGAGGATTTAATGATTGAAGTAGAGAAACTGGCAAAGGAAAAACGTTTTGACTATCTTATTATAGAAAGTACCGGTATCAGTGAACCTATTCCTGTAGCACAGACATTCTCTTTTATCGATGAAGAAACCGGAACCGATCTTTCCCGCTTTAGCTACATCGATACGATGGTTACCGTGGTAGACTGTTTTAATTTTTTAAGAGACTTTGGAACTCATGAATTGCTAACGGACAGGGAACTTACAGATATTGAAGGCGACTACAGAACTATTGTCAACCTTTTAACCGATCAGATAGAGTTTGCTAATGTTATTATCCTGAACAAAACCGATATGGTAGATTCATATACAGTTGGTCTGCTAAAGGCTACAATCCATAGACTGAATCCTGGTGCCAGAATTATTACTTCTGAATTTGGCAGGGTAAAATCTGAAGAAATACTGAATACAGGATTATTTGATTTTGAAGAAGCACAAAACTCTGCGGGCTGGCAAAAGGAACTGGAATCAGAAGGCCACACTCCTGAAACCGAAGAATATGGCATCGGGTCTTTCGTATTCCGAAGTCAGAAACCATTTCACCCTGAGCGCTTTTGGAATTACCTCAACATCGATTATCCTCAGAATATTATCCGGGCAAAGGGATTATTCTGGCTGGCTTCACGTCGGAACGACGCCTTGAATTTTTCTCAGGCCGGAGGTTCTTCCCGTTTGGAAAAAGCAGGTGTATGGTGGTGTAGTATGCCATATGCAGACAGAATACGATATACCTCTTTTGTACATAATAAGGATGTAATAGAAGCCCGCTGGAGTAAACAATGGGGTGACCGACAGAATGAACTTGTCTTTATCGGTCAGGACATTGATATCGAAAAAATAACAGCCGGACTTAATGCTTGTCTTCTGCAGGATAATGAACTCGAATTTTATGAGCATGGCAGATTTGCAGATCCATTCCCAAGAAATATTTAATTTTTCACATCAATAACAGGCCTCCGTCCACAGAATAAGAGCTTCCGGTTATATAACCTGCATCATCAGATAACAGGAAAGCTGCCGCGGAGGCCGCCTCATCCGGGCGCCCAATACGCTTGAGCAGAACGGTTTTTGCCAGTTCTTCTTCAAATTGTTTACGAAGTTCAGCAGGAAGCTTGGCTCTAAGGTTTGTTTCAAAAGGCCCGGGTACCAATGTGTTTACTCTTATACCACGGGGTGCTAATTCACTTGCCCAACAGCGGGCTGCGGAAAGCATAGCCGCCTTGCTGGCAGAATATAATGATACGCCAGGCTGCCCTTCATAAACAGCACTTGAAGAGGTAACCAAAACTGATCCTCCATTTTTTATATATGGCATCAATAAAGCCATTTGTAACATCGGTGTAAAAACATTGATTTGAAAAATCTTTTTCAACATTTCTGTCTCCATATCTGCTATCTTTCCTCCTAAAGCAATAGCCGAATTAAGCCATAAACCATCTATATGACCTGTTTCATTTATTAATTCTGCCAGCTTTTCGGCTGAATTCTCTTCCTCTGCATCATTGTACACAATAATAGCATTCTCTCCCAGTATTTTTGCTGCATTGTTTAAATGATTTTCAGTTTTTCCCGTAACAATAACTTTTGCACCTTCTTCTATCAGCCTTTTCGCACCCGCTAAACCAATACCACTGCTTCCGCCAGTAATTAATATTCTCTTGTTTTCAAATCTTTTCATTTGTATATTTTATGAATCAAAACTACTGAGCATTCACCGCTCAGGATATATAAAATCACTCAGACAGTATCGAAAATCAATCGGATTCTACTCTTTATAAAGCAGATGTTGTAAATTTCCTGAATGAAAATATCAGATAACATAGAAGATTTTTACAGAGACAAGAACCTTCAGGTTCCTTCAGGTATAGACTGGCAGTCTGGATATTTTGATATTATAAAAATTACCTCTTCTCTACAAAGAGAATCTTTAATCTCACAGTTTAGTTTCTATAGAAAGAATCTGTATAAAATAAAACTGATAAAAGGACAATGTAAATGCCATTATGCAAGTAGAAGTATTGATGTAAAAGGATATGCTTTAATATTTGTAGCACCTACCAATCCTTTTATACTGGAAGAAGTGAATGGTATGGTTGAGGAATATTTCATTGTCTTCAACGGATACTTTTTCAATAACTATGGTACAATAGATTCCTATCCTGTTTTTCAGGATCCTGAGCATAGTATTTTTAACTTAACCAAAAGTGAATATTCAGAATTCGAACTTTTACTGGACAACATAAAAAAGGAAACTACATCTGAATATGAGTACCGTACAGATATGATCCGAAATCTAGTGTTCCAGCTAATACACAAAGTTCTGAAGGAGAATAAAATTAAATCCTTAAAAAATAAAAGCGGTACTGCAGATCACAGAATTGCTGCATTGTTTGAAGAACTATTATCCCAGCAGTTTCCATTACATTCTTCAGCAGATCTTATACGATTAAAAAAAACTGTAGATTTTGCTGATAAACTGGCTATATCTATAAATCACCTGAATAAGGCTGTAAAAAACATTTATAAGAAGACAACAACAGAAGTTATAACGGAAAGGATTATGCAGGAAGCTATGGTTTTATTAAAAGTTACCAACTGGTCGGTTTCAGAAATAGCATATGCACTAGGATATGAGACACCTTCCAGGTTTATTTATACTTTTAGAAGATATTCGCAGTACTCTCCTCTTCTTTACAGAAAAGAATTTTTAAAATAAATAAGCAGATTTACCGTTCACTATATAGTGATTTAATGTACTTTTGCGTCCATATTTATGATTAATAAACCCTTTATGAAAAAATTTATTCTGGGCACTGCCCTGTTGGCTTCTACTTTTACCAGTATGCTTATGGCTCAGTCGAAACTATTAGCCAAAACAACCTGGAAAATAGAAAACATTGCTGCCGATGGCAACATCGTATTGAAAAAAACAAAACATATTAACCTTCTTTCTGAGGAACCAAAGTTTCATTATCTACAATTTACAGATAGCAAAAAATATAAAACCGGTAACTCTTGTTTCCAAACGGATGCAAGCTATGACTTGTATGAAGAAAGTAACCGGATTGAACTTTATTCAGGTATTTCAGGTTCTTCATCTGATTGTAAAGAGCCTAAAAATATTGAAGGTACATATGCTTACAAAATAACTGGTGACCGTATGGATTTACAGCGTGTACAATCAGAAAACATGAACAATGAAGATGCGCAAGCGGCCGAAGGTGCTGAAGCAGCGGGGCCAGGAGAAGCAATTGATGCTGCTTCGGAAGCAAGTGTTGCAACCGCAGAAGCAGCTACTAAAGAAGCCAATAATGCTAAGCGTAAAAAGACAACAAGGAAAGTACGAAAGTAGAAATCCGCTTAGTATTTTTCGACAATCTCCTTGTATAAGATTATGACAATAACAAAAGGCTGGGAAATAAATCCCCAGCCTTCTAATTGATATGAAGAATGTTAAGTTAGTTTACTTTTGTAAGCGTAAAGCGTTGTTTTGTGTAAGGCTGAAGCGTCTGATCTGTACTGCCAATAACAATCGGAGTAAGATTAGTTGTCAGACCATCTTTTACCTCCAGCCTTAGAGATGGAGCATTTTTAGGTGCAAAACCATAACCTTCATTTCCTAAATTAAATAGCAACCATTTCTGGCTATCCGTATCAGCATTGGTTCTAAGCTCCACAGCTGTCCCGTTTGCTGTTCCATTATTTCTTACTGTCAATACTTTTGTTGAATCCAGTATGGACTTAATTGTGAAATAACCATGCTCCGATTTGCGGAAGATAAATTTCTGGTTGTTTCCTGTAGTTGCAGAATAAAGGATTACATCTGTACCATCAGTTGTTGAGCTTCCGGTAATATCAACATTTTTATCTCCTGCTAAAGAAGTTGTAAGTGTATAAGTTCCGTTAGTAGCAGAAATGGAATTTACTGGTCCGTACAAATGATTGATACCTGCATAATCACCTGCAGACAGGCCATCTCTTTGTTTTCCGAAGGTAGAGCCATCCAGTTTTGTCATTACAGGTAGGTTAGGATCTATCGCAAAATCTGTGGATTTATACATCATCACCGAACCAAAATCGAACTCTCCGTGTCCTGCATAATCATTATAAAGATTGAAATTGTGGCGGGTACCATCCTGTGCTCTGTTTGTATCTACTATAATGTACTGATCTCTGTCCGGGCGGCACTGCTCATGCATAATCCCCATTGAGTGCATAATTTCGTGAGCAATAATGGCGGGATAAGTTGTATTGTATATTTTAATACCATTTACTCTGTTTTTTACCCAACCCAGTGGAGAACTGTTTCCTGTAGAATAAGTAAATGTAATATATTCAGGTTGATTGGTACGTTGGATGAACTTAACACTGGTTTTTGAAGAGATCATATCAAACGCCTTATTAATATTTGTAAGGAACGTATTATAAGCCTGAGTACTTAAACTTCCCTGACTAGGCAAAGTATAGTAAATTGTTGCATTTGGCCAGGTTTTGATAAAAGAGCTTACAATTGTACTACGCTCAACAGTAGATATATCGGGATTGGCCATCCTCTTCAGTTGGTTAAACTGTTCCGCCGTGATTGTAATATCATCAGCGTAAAAGTACTCACCATTAACTTCATTTACATAAGTATAAGCTCCATTAATTAATAATTTGTGAATAGTTGTTCCATTCAGCTGAGTTGCTGTATGATCAACCGAATTTGCTGGAGTAGTTTCCATATCCGACTTACAAGAATTCAGAGCCAGAACCAGACAGCCTGATAAGATTAATAGTTTACGTGTCATAATAAAAAATTTAGTGTTATTTAGTTTTTTTAAAGTTGTTGTAAATACCCGGGCTATCGGAACGAATACAAAACACTACTCTATAATAGTGATGCAAACACTCTGAAAGCCGGGTATTTCCTGTAATCGCTTTGTATACAAATACATTATTACATTACCAATCAATATAGTCGGAGTTTAAACTGAAAATAAAAACACCTCCTGAATAAAATTGACTATTATGTTCAGCTAAATATTAGCAGAGTAACTGGTATACTAAAAACAGATTACAGTGGCCGCCGAAATACCGGAGCCATCCTAGTTATTAAGTAAAAATGATAGAGAAATTTTATTGTCAATACAGGGGACCTGCAATTGTGTTGTCGGAAAGAATTCCAACAACTGTGATTTAATTGCTTTTTTCATAATCTTTATTGTAATTTGGTTTTACATTGCTAATATACAAATAATAACCACATTTTAATTTAACATAATAAAATAAATATTTTATTACAATAAATAGATTAAAACAGATATTTTACATACTATATAACAATCAATAAAACTCATTTACATTATAAAAACACAATACTAAATATTTCAAAATAAATTACAATATGAAGAATTTATATTCTTATTTATATCTGGTCATTTTCGTACCACTGATATACAATGGAATTTATATTCTTATTTTTCTTATCTTGGCAAAACTGGAAGGATTTTATCATCCAAATCACCAAATCATGATAAAAAATACAAAATGAGACTAAAAAAATTTTTACTGAGAAGCATTATCTCTATACTTATATTTGTTACAGGCACCACATTCTCCTACCGCAACGATATGGCTAAAGATGGTTACGAAACAATGGGGTTTCCGCTTAGCTTTTATCTCAATAATCCTGATCCTGCAGATATATCCGCTAAAACAGATAACTTATATCCCTGGTATCTGGTTTTCGATTTCCTTTTTGCTATTGGATTAGCTATAGGACTGGAAAAATTATTCCGCCTTATTCTCAGAAAGAAATAAAGGATCTAAATGAAGATCAGAACGGTAAAGGAAAACGACCATGAAGTAATTTCAAAATTGCTTGGCCGATTAGGATATCCTGATACTGAAAAGTTTATTCAAAATAAAATCAGGACTTTACTGCAAAACCCAAACGAATACTTAGTCGTTATAGAGGATGATGAGCAACTGGTATTCGGCTTTATTTCAATACACATTATTCCACAGATTGCACTGGAAGGAGATTTTGCCAGAATAAGTTATTTTGCAATAGACGAAAACTACCGCCGCATGGGCTCCGGAAAAATATTGGAAGAATATTGTGTACAGATAGCAACAGAAAGAAACTGTGACCGTATAGAGGTTCATTGCCATACAAGAAGAGAGAAAGCCCATCTGTTTTACTACAGACAGGGCTATGAAGAATCCCCGAAATACCTGATGAAAAAGCTTTAAATCATTAATAACCCTCCAATGAAAATAAAAACATTTCTGCTAAGGTGTATTGCAATTCTAATTGTATTTGTGGTCTGTAATGCATTCTCCTATCACAATGGGATGGCATATGACGGAGATGATACAATAGGTTTTCCTTTTAGCTTTTATGAAAAATCCGTCGGATTTAGCCTGATTACTAAAACCATGCAGGAATCTGAAAGTTTCTATCCCTGGTATCTGTTTTATAATTTTTTGTTCGCAGTAGTATTAACTATAGCACTGGAAAAACTATATTATTTTGTTATCAGAAAGAAATCCAGCAAAACAACTAAATAATGTACTTTTTTGATGCCTAATTTCAAATTTCGTACTTCTAACTTCTAACTTCGTACTTTATACTATTCTTCATCTTCGTACTCTTCATCTGTATTTTTAGTTGTTGCTGCTTTTGCTTTTTGTTTTACAGTATTCCCTGCAGGCTGCTGCTGGGTGACACAATGTACCATACCACCATTTTCATATAAGTTTCTTACATCTATCCCGATAACTTTACGATCCGGATATTGTTTCTGAATAATCTTATTGGCTGCTTCATCATTAACGTCTCCGTAATTGGGAACTAATACAACTCCGTTAGCTACGTAATAGTTGACATACGATCCTTTATAATCCAGTTGTTTCCCGTATACTGTTTTCACATTATTTTTGGTAGCGGGTACATATACCTTTTTGTATTGCTCTCCTTTTGTATTGGTAGCAGCATAAAGAGTATTTATATCTCTTTCGGACAATCCCATATCCAGCAGATCATCTTTTTCCATTGTAAGCATTGTCTGGGAATTGATAAATTTCATAAACCCATCTATATGCATATCGGTAATATCCAAGCCTGTTACTCCTTCCAGCCATATCACTTTGGAAACACCATAGTACTTCTTAAAGTAATCTTCAGCTTCCTGCTGGGTAATATCTTTATTTCTGATCGATCCTTTTTTCTGACTGATTACCGAACTTTTGCAGGCCATAAGAACACCTCTTCCGTCGGCCTCAACAGAGCCGCCCTCATTTACCATTTCGTCATTCAGGTTAATTACTTTTATACCCATATCTCTTCCAATCTGAGAAGGAACAGTGTCGCAGTTTTCAAAATCAAACTTTTCACCCCATCCATTGAATCCCCAATCCTCTATCAGAATATTATTATTTTTATCCTTTACGAAGAGCGGACCATTGTCCCGCACCCATACATCATCCGTAGGATATATTTTGAAATCTATATTCTTCAGACTTAGACCTGCTTTTTGTAACACTCCTATGATACGCTCTTTTTCCGATTCATCATAAGCTATAATATGTACCTTTTCATTTGTCTGTAATGCTTTCGTCATATCTATCCAGGTTTTTTCTACCCTGTTTCGGTAAGTTACACCATGCTGATGGTGATGAGGCCACTGCAGCCATGTTCCTTCATGCGTTGCAGATTCTTCCGGGAAATGATAAGTTTGTGTCATACAGAGCTGAAAGCTTAAAAAAACAAGTATTGTCAATAATTTTCTCATGCGGATAATCTTGTGTTTCCTGATGCAAAATTAGATTTTCACCACCGATAAATGTTGTCCTAAAAAGACAATCTTAATTGACAGCCCAAATATTTTCAGTCTGCAATACTCTAAACATGCAAAAGAAATAAGCTATCTTATATATGTAAAGGGAAATAAATATAAGTTGTATACTCCCCGGATTCAGAGAGCAGATACTCTTCAATTACAGGAGAATTATCTAACAAGAACGGCTCCTCTGCAAGCCAGAAGCGGTAAAATACACCATAAGCATCCAGTAAATGTTCAAAGTTTCCGTGGTGGACAAATCTGGCATATTTTCTCCCGAAAATTGTTTTTTTCTGGTAATCGTCCCCAGGAGCAGGTTCTTCAATAGCGGCTTCGTAGCGGCAATATTCTTCGTTGGTGATAAGAGGCTGATCTGTTATAATACCATAGGCCGTTGAAAAATCTATTTCCTCTTCTATTCCTTCCCACAAAGCGTTAATATCTTTATTGTTATAGTTTCGGGTTTTAATACCTTTTGTATATACTGTAATGCTTTGTTTGTAGACAATCTCATAGACAAAAGCTTTGTCATCTGTTTTAGTAAGGGAGCTAAAAATTTTGTTTCGCTCTTTTCGGGCAACTGCCGGAGAAATCCCATATTCCTTATGAAAAGCTTTTGAAAAAGACTGCAAATTGTAATAACCTACCTCTAAAGCAATCGACGAAATCTTATCTGTAGTGTAAAGGAGTTTTTTATAGGCATTTTCCAACCTGAGACGCTTCTGAAATCCAGAAAGTGTTTCCCCGAATAATTTCATAAATACCCGCTGAAAGTTCCGGTAAGAATAACATGCAATACCCTCGATCTCCTTGGATGTAATCTCCCTGCCGAAGTTTTCCTCTATATAGGCAATGGTTTTCTGTATTCTGTTTAGTTCAGTTGGCACGATACAAAAATATAAACTAATATAATAAAGATATGGTCTTTAGATAATATCTGCCGCATAAAATACCAGCCTTCTAAAGACAGGTCTATTTTCTATATCATAGAGAAAATCAATTTTTATAATAGTTTATGTAAGAAATAATGGTAATAACCTACAGATTGGCATTAAAATTTCATATGCAGAGTCAGTTATACATGCTATAACTACTATTAGTTTTCAAATTAGAGTCTTGTTTTTCAGGACTCTTTTTATTTATCATAAAAGCACTTTCTTACAACTAATTGTCCTATTATTCATTTGTATTATGTTTTTGGTAATTTCAATACTTCCACATACATACTACACTATGATCAGTTTAATATCTTTTTATATTTTCTCCTTGCAGATGACACTTGTAAAATAGCTTCTATAAAAGAAATCATAAAGATGTAGTACTCATGTAGAACATATTTTTTTGCATACTTACATCTGATTTACTGACTTTTACAATATATAAAACACAAAAACAACTTTGCTGTAAAATTTACTTTTAGGATTTAGAGAACAATATCCTGAAAAAGAATTCAGTAAAAAAAAACTAAAAAACACTTACAAATGATGAAAGAAAAAGAATCTGAAAAAACAGATTGCAGGGAAAATTACACCTCTCCCGCTCTAAGCTTTAGTTTTATTGAAATGGAAAACGGAATTGCCGCTGGTTCCGCAAAAGTTATCCCTCCTGATTCAGGCGGAAAAGTACAGGAAGAATGGGATAACGGGACAGATGATAACCGTACCATAGACTGGTAAACCTGCATTAAAAAAACACAGACAAACATAAATGATATGAAAATACGACAACACTCTGCCGGAATATTACTACTGGCAATACTTCTTGCTACAACAGCATGCCGTAGCACCGACAATACTCTGGATACTAGTGCAAACTCAGGTATAAAAGGACAGTACAATGTAAAAATCAATCTTTCAGGTGCAGATGATGATGTTGAAGAGCCCGAAAAGCAAGCTTCCATTTCCACAAGTTCTGGCTCCTCCAAAGCCGTGCAGACCCAAACCATTCCGTTTGATGATAACTACTCTATTACCGCTACCCTTGTTCCGGTTACGCCCTCTTTATCAAATAAAGCCATAGCCTCTGTAAATCCTATGGCAGCAACAGAAATAGGTGCTGGAATCAGGTATAAGATCCTGGTATATGATAAAAATGAAAAATTAGTAGATCAGAAAGAATTCGGTTACAAAAAAAATGAAACTGATGGCTTTTTACTAGATGGGGATCAGACCTATACCTTTGTTGCCTTTTCCGTAAACAGTACATTAGCTGCTGACACTCCTGTAGTAACAAACCCAGAGAGCCTCTCCACAGCTAAGTTATCGAATATCAGTAAGGATCTTATGTATTTTAAGAGAACTATGACTGTGACCGGAAATGCTCCAAATACACTCGATGTCATCCTGAAGCATCAATTTTCAAGAATTACAACCAACATAGATGCCAGTCAGGTGGAGAGTACAGGCATTATTACCAAAGTAGACACCCCTACCTATACAGGGGGAAATGCTGCGGGGGAACTAAGTTTCAAAAATGACCTTCAGCTTTCTTATACAGGAACTGGAAATGTTCCTTTTACTTTCCCGACGATTAACCAATCGAAAATTACAAGTAATGCCGCTATAGTTATCGGGAACACAACCAATGGCGGATTATTCAGCATTAAAAATATAATTATCGATGGTACTTCTAAAAATAACGTACAGTTCAGTAACCTTAAAATTACACCAAAATCTAATTATAATCTGAATCTAAAACTTACACCTTGCACCAAATTCAATATGAATCCAACACCATTTGACCAGGATGCTTCACTTCCAAACAACAGCAAATATTTCGGATTTAATGGTACACCGGATCGGTTTATTGTAGACTTTACTTATGTAGATAATTCATTCAGCTTCATTGTGAATGGTACCAGAATAACAGCAGATGAAATTCAGTTTGACGGGCAATCAGGAACTGTCAATATTCAGTTTCCAAACGGAAATAAGTGGGGACAATCTGGAGGCATCCCTGCAATTTATAATATAGCAGCTGATTCTCCTACTGCTCCGGTAATAAGAGTTATAATTGATAAAAATGGAAATACAACATTCTATGGTAAAAGACAATCCGGAGATCTGATATTAGAGCCTCTAACCTATACCGGAACTGGAGGTGTAAAGAAAATAACATGGACAACAGGCTATAATGAAGTATATATTAGCCAGGTTGCATCCGGTCCGACGCGAATTAAAGGTACGGGTTATGGAAAACAAATTACAACATGCCCATAATTAAAACAGTACCAAAACGCATTATAATTCATTTGTTTGCAAAAAAACTGTTGAAAGTTTTCCGGAGGATTTTAATAAATCCTCCGTTTTTCTAATTTAAAATCGCGTAAAAATTCATAAATTACGCCAGTTATACATGCTATAACTACTATTAGTTTTCAAACCGAAGCTCTGTAAATTACAGGGCTTCATTTTTTCTCAGCCTATCAATAATTATATTCAATTATATAAACAATATCATCAAGAGAGCGATTATTAACCTTCTGTTTTTTATATATCATTTATTACTTCGCTCTGTATTTTTTTCCTGTTTCAGGCTATTAATAAATTGGGATGGCGACATACCTGTTTCGGTTTTGAATACACTACCAAACTGGCTATGGGTAGGAAAACCACACTCTTCTGCCAAATATCCTATTTTATAATTCAGATATTCCGGATGATTTTTCAACTTTCCTACGATGTAATTAATCCGGTTTCTGTTGATATACTGACTAAAATCCGAATCCCGGTGTGTTTTAATGATATAGCTAAGGTAAGTTGTATTGGTTTTTAACAAAACCGCCATTTTAGGAAGTGTAATACCCCTAGTTATATACTGTTCTGTTTTTTCAAATTTATCCAACCTTCTGAGTAAAATTGCTTCCGTATTGGGATCCTTTATCACCGTCGGACCTTCAGTTACCTTCTGCTTTTTTTCTGTATGTGCAACTGTTACAGGTTCTTTGGTCTGTCTTAATCTGGAAAGTGTATTGAGCAGCTTCGATCTTAATCTCACTTTGCGTTTATATACATATAAAAAACTCAGGACCAGAACCGTTACAATAACGAGAAGAATATTAATTTTTTTATTCTGATTAACAACTTTAGTCTCTTTTTTGTCAATTTCATTCTTTGCAGCCCGCCTTGCCTGCTTTATTTTATCTTTATAAAATTTGGTATAATAGTCTATATTCTGATGCTGAAGTTCCTTATTCGTATCTATATTGCTCAGCAATCGCTCTCTCACGATAAGCTCCTCATCATTAGTGAGTTTTTTTTTGACCGCAATTTCAAAAGCTTTGTCAAACCAACGCTTCCCCTCAGTTTTACTTCCTTCTTTTACAGCTACAATTGCCTTGCTCAGATAATACCTGGGTAATGACAGCATATGCTCATTATCATAATGGTTTTCATAAATGTATCTAGCTTCCGACAATGCCTGTTTTGCTTTTATAATATCTCCGCACTTTAGGTAATCATATGCCAGCCCAGTGTAATTCGCAGCATTATATATTCTCTGAATACCGATGTCTATGCCTGCCTTACCAATTTGTTCTATCAGTCTTAGTCTTTGTTGTATCGCTATACAATAGTCTTCGTCTTCTTCCAGATTGGCTATACAACGCTGATCGATCATAAAACCAGCAGGTATATATTTTTTCAGCTTTCCGGCCTCCTTTTTTGCCGTCTGCCAACTTCGCTGTGCTTTTCCTGAAAAACCCACTTGAGCATAGGCATCTGACAAATAAAAATTAATAAAAAAACGTTCGTAGGTACTACCGCTTATCTGTGCATAATGATCACCCTTTTCCAATAACTGAATAGCCTCTGCATAACTATTTTTATCATACATAGCCTTTCCCATTTTTGCATACGCTTTTGCCCGCTCTTCATCGGTTACAGCCAGGCGCAATATATTCTCTCCCGCAGCATAAGCTTCATCTTCATCGGTGTCTTTTGTCATGTAAAGATCCATAACTTCTTTACGTATGGGTTCTCCACCGGTGTACTGGGTGTAGGAAAAAAATGATATGCAGAAACATGTACTGGTAAAAAGTCGTCTGAGTCTGCAGGGAATAAATAAAGGATTTAACTCGAATACCATTTTACGTAAAATGTAGAGTAAAAACCCGGTTTTAGATACAATCACAAAAAAGAAATCAATTGATATTAATTTACAAATACTAAATAAATAAAATATTCATCTCTTTATATCTTAGATCACCATATTGAATAATCGGATTAAATCAGATATTTTTACCTTAAGAATGAACGGGCAAATATATTGCCCGCTCTTTTACAAATACAAACAAATAACAAATTTCACAAATGAATAAATGATGAGAAATTGTTTTTTCCTTTACACGACAGAGATACACAGATCTGTCTATTTATATTTCTGATTTGTTTAATACTGATATACTGAAGGCAAAACAGTATGATAGTTGCCCTGATAAAATGAATAAAAATGTGCTATACAGAATAGTCTTGTTAGTTACTAATATACCATAACTATTACAGATGGCGCTGCCTGTGGTCTGATCATAAAAATCTAAATAAGTATATTTTATTTAAGTTTTGGTTCATGACACGTTCTTCATACTCTTTTGATACGGCTCGTTGGTTTTGTTAACGGTACGTACCGGACCCGAAGTTATACCATGTCCCATTCTTATTATTGCAACTTCTAATTTTGGCGGAATATATTCTTTCTTATTTTGAAAAGATTTTTTAATTTCATTTTCTTCTTTCATAGTAATCTAGTTTTAGTTAAAAAATAACTGAGTATCATCATCAAGTTTATGTGTAGGCTAAAGTGGCTCAATCAGTACTTATTATTGCAGAGTGCTGAGATCTCCTCAAATCAGACATTGAATCTGTGGTCTAAAATTAGCTCCCTGACGACTGAAAAAAAAGTGTTTGGGTATTGAGATTTTAAATCCGAATAAAAAAACACACCAACAAACATTTAATTATCAACAACATATATCGTTTTATTTTATAATTGAGATACCTGTAGAAGACAGGTCTGTTTAAACTCTATAACGCTACGACCTGTTTTAAAGCATTCCGACATTATACCCGCTTAGAAAATACCCACATCATATAACGAAACAAATACCTTAAAATTGTATGTATCATAATTTAAAATACAGATATCTGAATCATAAATCAGACGTATCCGAAAGAAAAAATAACAAGCAATTTTTTTTGGTGTTTTTTTCACTATTCAATTTGCATAACAGGACAGGAATATTTCCCACTTATTTAGTTTCCAAGCTGCAATTTTTATATTTTAGAGGAGTCTATAACTGAATGTTAAATAAAAATTCATATTGCATTCATTAATATTTCTTCAAAAAAACTGAATTTTACAAAACTGCTTTTTAAATAAGAACCTGTTTAAATTTGAATTCAAAAAAAGCATTAGGTTTCGACAGGCTCAACCTGACACCCTAAAAGAAAGATATTATGGACGAACAATGTCACACTGAGCTTGTCGAAGAGTATTAAAATAGGCTCTAAAATACAATTGGTTAATGTCTTCTGTATATCAGCCTTAATTGGATATAACATAATTCAATAAATTTAAATAGATATGAAAAAAAAGATCTTTACAACTGCCCTGTTATTTTGCTGCGTTATCGTATGTATGGCAGCAGTAGTAATCTCGAACCTAAATGGTAAATGGAGTGGCGTAATCCATACTCCGGATGGCAATTCTTTGGATGCTGTATACAATTTTAACGTAGATGGCGAAAAACTTACAGGCGTAGTCAGCTCTCCTATGGGCGAAATAGTTTTGGATAATGGTAAGGTTAAAGACAATAACTTTTCATTTAGCGTAAATGTATCTGGTACTGATTACCCTCATACTGGTAAAGCTTATACAGATTCATGTACTGTAGATATAGACTTTGGTAGTGGCCAGAGCTCTCATGTAGTTCTGAAACGTGTAAAATAAAGAGCAATCCGCTTACAGAATTTTTTTGTTATTATACAGAAAAATTGGTTTGATTATCAAGCTAAACCTCCCTTATCGGGAGGTTTAGTGATAATATTAAACATAGCTTAATTTAATATTTCGATAGTTCTTCGCAGCATTATTTGTTATTTACCAGACCTTCCTTCTCGCAATCTTTCATTCTTTATTTTGAATCAGGATAATAGTGCTTTTGCAAAGCTTCAAATTCATTCACAACTACAGGGGTTGCTCTTTCTTTAGCAATATCAATAATCTTTCTGAAAAATGTTTCTGTAGGCTTAAAGGTATATCCCATCTCTTCAGACACCTTTTGATAATGCTCCCTGATAAGTGCCGGATTCTTTAAGGCATCTCTGAAATTCCATTTATAAGAATTGAATATAAAACGCAACCCGTCATTATTTCCAGGCAGGGGGACGGTTCCATGATCATCATTTTTATAGAAATCATATTTCCACTGAAGATTCTTTAGCTTTCCTTGCTCCAACAGATTTTTAAATTTTCGGATTGCAGTTTCATGCTCGTCCTCTTTTCCGTTTCTTGCTTCCACATTATTCGCCTGCGCCAAAAAGAACTTAATATTCTTGAAGTCTCTAACAGATGCCTCCGCCTTTCTTACCATAAGTTCGTTATCCCACCAAAGACTCGGGTCATTTGCAATATAAGCGTTGAACAAAGGCTCTGTCAGCAGATTATTGATAGCTGTAAGCCCGCCAAAAGAGTGACCTACAAATACTTTGTAACCATTAGTCCGGTAGTTCTTTTCAATAAGTGGAAACAATTCCCCTTTTATAAATTCCATAAAAGCAGCATTTCCACCACTTTCTGTAAACATAGATTGTTTCTTACCTCCCAGATTCATTTCCTTAGAAGATTTTGTTGGCGTAAGGTCACGGGTTCTGTTTGTATTGGCAACAGCTACAAGAATTCCTTGTGGTAATATTCCGAATGGTTCTTTGCTAAGATAATGGTAAACGGATGACAAATAATTGAAGTTATTCTCTGCATCCAGTACATAGATTACTGGATAAGCTGTTTTTAAGTCTTTTTGATAGCCTTCCGGCAACGATACCCAAATAGAGCGACCTTCCTTTAGCACTTCTGATTTTAGTGGAATTTTGACACCTATATTAATGTTTTCTGTTTGCGCATAATTCAGCACCGAAAAAAAAGATAATGTTAGTGCATACAACAATCGGGATTTCATGAATCAATATAATTTTTGGTTAGGAGAAACTATCAGATCTGCACACTTCAGATTTGTCAGGTTTGCTTTTTTTGCAGCAACAATTTCTGACACGAACAGACCAACTGATAGCACGATTTATTTTCCGGCAAATATATTGTTTTTATTTATTCTAAATAACACAAATGACATTAAACACCATCATATCCTAAAAAATTAAGTCCAAAAATCCGGTTTCAAAGAAGAAAAAAAATCGTGAAAAACAATCATAAACTAAATTATAAATAAAATATTATAAATAACTCATTTAAAATAACTTAAATGCATTTAAATAAAGCCAATTTTATTATTGCAAAAAAATTGAAAAGCCTAAAAATGCTTATTTTAACCTTAAATATAAGCCCTAACAAAATCATAAAAAACATATAGATTTTACTAAAACAACTATTCTGGAAAATAGAAAATATTGACAAAACTAACCTCCACTCTCTTATAAAACACACAAGATTTATAACAAAAAAAGCATGTCAGGACACAAAATCCTAACATGCTTAGCTATTAATCGGATGTAAAAATCAGTCTGATTAACGGGTATATTTCTTCTTTAGAATTGCAATTTCATTAGGACCTATTCCCATCTCAACCTGGAAGAAATTCTCTATACTTCCGTACTTCTTATTAATACTATTAAAGAAGTTTCTGATAAGCTCAGGACGTAATTCCATCTGTTGTTTTATTTCAGCATCGCTTAATCCGGACATCTTCGAAAGGCCGGCATACATATTCTTCATTGTAGGATTCTTTGCCAGATAGAAGTTAGAGGCAACATAGTCATTCTCAATGATATCCTGCGGAACACCTAATATTTTCAGAAATAATGCAGAAGCCATTCCCGTTCTGTCTCGCCCACCTGTACAATGGTATAAAAGAGCCTCATCAGGCTGCAAAGTCAACAGCTTCACAAATAGTGGTCTGTATCTTTCTCCAAAGTAAGGTAATCCTCCTTCACCATACATATCGAACAAAAAGTTCTTGTTTTTCAGCATGTTTACAATACTTTGTGTATTAGGAAGATCATTGCTTCCTGCAGGGCAAAGCAAATAATTTGTATGATCCGGAAGCCTGTCCGGAGCCTTTTTAGCTTCTTCAACTCCCCTAAAATCCACAACAGTACTTATCTTCCTATTTTTAAAGGTCTTCAGATCACGATCCGACAATTTATCAATTGCATCACTGCGGTAAATCTTCCCCAAAACGACTTCTTTTCCATCTGCAGTTTTATAGCCTCCAGCATCACGGAAGTTAAATGCTCCTTCCATTTTTACAACACGGCGAAGACTGTCATTAATCTGTGCACACACACTCATGCTACACACTGATAATGAAGTTATTAAAATCAGTTTTTTCATATATAAATTTTAAAATATTTGCCAACGGATACCTAATTGACCTCTGCTGCCATACCATTCATGCGAGGTAATTCTCTTTTTGTTATCTCCCATATACTGCCTAAGGCTTTCATTACCTAAATTATTGAGCTCGACAAACAATTTGACATTTTTGCTAATATCATAACTGGCAGAAAAATCGATTGTAAAGTTCTTATCAGACCATATATAATACTGTGCCCCAAGATTCTGATTAATTGTCTCAACTGATTTCCCTCTGTAGTTTCCGGCTAAACGAACCATCAGTCTTTTGTTTTCGTAATACAGAATAGCATTAAAGAGGTTTTTAGACTGATTAGGAAGCGATGTTTTATCAAAATACTGCACCCCATTTTTGTCTGTTCTTGGGACTTCTACATTCGAATTGATAAAAGTGTAGTTAAATTCAACCCCGAATCCATTCCAGAACCCCGGCAGGAAGTCAAAACGCTTATTAATTCCGGCTTCAAAGCCTATCAAATTTGAATCTTGTAAATTCTTAGACTGAGTTACCCTGTAGTCTGTGCCTCCGATATTCATTACAGAAGTATCTGAAAAAACAATATCCGAGATCTTTTTATAGAACACGCCACCGGAAAGGATTCCTATATTTTTGAAATAATATTCTCCCATAAGATCCAGATTATGACTGAAAGTAGGTCCCAGATCCGGATTTCCTCTTGTAATGGTAAAAGGATTTGTCGTATTATCTATACTGGATCCGGGCGACATATCGCCAAAATTAGGACGGATAAAAGATCTTGTATAGGCAAACCTCAGATTGGCCTGAGAAGACAGATTATAGCGTAAATGAAGCATTGGAAGAAACGCATTATAATTACTTTCTACAACTGACGGGCTGATAACGGTTGAATTTCCTTCTTTTGTAGATTTCGCTCCGTTTAATGTCAGCCTAGTGGTTTCATTTCTGAATCCACCAATAATTTTAAGCTTATCACCTGCTTTGATTTCTGCCATTGCATAGGTTGCAAAAACAGATTCCTCGCCTGTATACACACTTGTTGCATTACTTGCTGCATTCGAAAAGTCTTTGAAACCATTCTTTTGCAAAAACTCTGATGAATACATTTGAAACAACTGATCTTTTGTAGGCGGATTCATCACATACGAGCTGTAATCACCATTCATTCCGTTCAAAAAACGAATACCTTTAGCAGGATCAGTCGTCGATAACTGAGAAAGCGCTAACAAAGCCGGTGCATTTGGAACACCTACCGAAGCTCCGGGCAGGTATACAGCACTGTAACCATAGGTACTATTTCTGTCTTTTTCTCTGTATTTAGCCCCGATTCTCAATGTAATATCAGGACTGATATCATATTTTAAATTCAGCCTTGCAATTTTATCACGCTCACTGTTATCCAGCTTTGCAATAACCAGTTGGGAAAGCAAAAGCTTATCAGGACTCATTTTTTCATTCTGATCTTTCACATCAGAGTTATAATCCATATACTCTCCACCAATTCCCTGTGGGGAATCAAACCCCCAATAGCGTTTACCATTTGTAAGATTGTTGAAGCTACTGGTTATTTTCTGTCTGAATGTTGCTATCGGAAGTCCTTTTGTTTCGTTTTTCGGAGGTGTATTCAGGAAATAGTCTGCTTTATAATTACTTAGCATCCAGTCTAAATTTAATTTTGAAGACAGGCTATGCTCTCCGCCAAGCTCCATTCCGTATAATTCAGTCTGATAATGGGAATATCTAAAGTTGTACTGATACCTGTTGTTGGTATAGTCTACATAGGATTCATAAACAGGACGGATATCATCAAACTTATTGAACATTCCCCGGAAGTAGGTTTTATTATTTGCATTCAGTTTATACTCTAGTCCACCATTCAGACCAATAGTTCTTCTTGTCCCCATATACCTCTTCATCATCACTGTACTGATGGATTTCTTTTCGATTTCATTAGCTGCACCGGTATTATATGAAGCATCGAAAGAATCTGCACCCCATTGCCTGTCCCAGATAGCACCGGATAAGATTACACCTAATTTATTCTTGAAAAACCGGTCACCGTACACTATGGACCCGTTATAAGTTCCGTTGCGCGAAAATGTATTGTAACCACCTGCCCCGCTTACACTCAGCATCTTTTTAGCAGGAGCAGTCCTTGTAATAAAATTAATACTGCCTCCTATAGCATCGCCGTCCATATCTGGTGTAACAGCTTTAGAAACCTGCACATACTGTATCAGCTCCGAAGGAACAACATCCAGAACGAAAGATCTGTTCCCCAAAACATTGGCACTTGGAAGGCGATTTCCGTTGAAAAGTGTCGACGTCCATGCAAAAGGAGTTCCCCTTACCGTAGCCTGATCCGCTTCACCATGATATCTGGCAACAGCTACACCCTGAACTCTCTGCACTGCTTCTGCCGCATTTCTGTCCGGAAGTTTACCAATAGCATCTGCCGCGATAACCTCCATAATAGCATTCGAATTTTTCTTTATTTCATAGGCTTTTGCCTGCGTAAGGGCATTGGCTCTTGTCGAGATAACAACCCCTTCAATACTGCTTATTTTATCTTTATTCTTCTTATCCTCAGGTTCTATGCTTACATAGCCTATATCGTTTGTTCCTTCCTTCAAGACAATCGATAAGGTTTGGGCCTGATAACCTATGTATTCAACTTTCAGTTTAACCTCACCAAGTTTTGGCGAAAGCAAATTAAAATCACCATCCAAAGATGAAATGGCTTTAGTATCAGCATCTACAATGGATATATTAGCACCCGGAAGCGCTCCGTTTACTTTGCTAACCACAGTTCCTTTAATCGTCTGTGCATGAATACTTCCAAAAGATGCAAGCAAGAAGAACACCGATACTTTAATCGCTCCTCTTTCCCATTTGTAAAAACCAGTAGAATCTTTCATATTTTTTTTGAGGCAAAATTGAAGTTCCTGTCTTTTCATTTCGTCCTTCAGAAAAAATCATGAATTCAGAAGTATCATTCGTTGGAAAAACACTATTATAATACTAATAATCAATAAGTTAAACAATTTTAATTATTTGTTATTTAATTATGAACTGAATATTAACATTACAACAGCATTTTTAATAGATAAATAATAATCAAATAATAATAGTGTAACATTTATATACTTCCTTTGTAACAGAGCAAGGAGAATATGCAATATATAGTTATTATCGGCGCTTTTCAGGCATTAATATCACTTTGGTTTTTAAGAGCCAGAGAAAATAAAGCGATCTCCAACAACCTTTTCATTATTCTTCTTTCGGCTATTGCTGTTCATTTGATCATTAAGTTTATCATCTTCAAATTCATACCGGACGAGAGTATCAAACAACAAATGAATACTTTTATTTCTGCCTGTTACGGACCTTTGGTATATCTTTACACCTTGACTAAATCTGCAAAAGATTTTAATATTGTAACCAAATGGTATATTTTCATCCCATTCTTTGTTCTGATGATTGCTTATTTTACCATTTCAGCGGTTTTCTTCATTATTGGCAGAGTGGATCAAAGACTGCTAGATTTATATAATAACACCAGTATGGTTGTAATATTTGCGACCAATTTATACTATCCTATAAAAAGTATATTCATCGCAAATAATATGCACAACAAAGCCATTAGCAACAGCGATTATTCCATTATTATAAGAATATCCGGCTGCATGCTTGTAACAGACTTTATCATTATTATTTCCAAAGTTCTGCTGTATACACGGCCTCAGGATTCACAGATCATTAACGATATTGTAAGAGGTACCGCTTATATACTCCTCTTGGTTATATGCCTTCTTATTCTGAGAAAAAACCTTGTACCAGAAAACCTTTATCAAACTTCTACCAATACATTAGAAAACCCTGTATTACCATCTAACAATCAAATAGAAACAACTACACAAAACAAAACTATAGATTATGAATTCCGGTTTCGGGAGCTGTGGGAAAAACTGGATAATTTGGTCGTTAAAAAGGAGCTGTTCAGAAATTACGATCTGACACTGGATTTGCTTTCTGCGCAGACCAGCATCAATAAATATCAGATCAGCGAAATACTCAACGGGTATAAGCACAAATCTTTCTATTCTTACATCAATGAATACAGAATAGAATACTTTAAACAGATCGTTAACAAGGCGATAGAAAAGGACGAGGATATCAACTTCCTTTCCTTTGCCTATGAAGCAGGATTCAGATCTAAATCCTCATTTAATCGTTATTTTAAAGAGATTAATGGCAAGACACCTTCCGAATACTATAAACATATAGTCCGGCAGAGAGATGAGGGCTCAGCTGTTTTTTAGAAACTACTCCCACAATTCACGTATAAAACGCATTGCATTCTGATGACTGATTTTGTATACAACCTCCGGTGAATATAACTCTCTCAACCTCTCATTGATTGTATTATAAGCAGTGGAATCATTCATTTCTTCAAAGAAAAAAGGATATCTAGACTTATCCGGATGGTCTTTATCATAAAAGAAATCGCCTCCATAAGCCAGATTATCTTCAGCTCCCAACTCCATTCCATAGGCAATATGGTTGTAGACGAATTCAGGATTGGTTTTATGAATATAATCTTTAATAAAGTTGATCCCAATCAGCCCCTTTCTGGTAATCAACTCTTTAGCTAATTCATCAGGGAGATTTCTGTTATTAGGATAAACAGAACGGAAATTAGAATGGCTCGCCAGAATCGGAATCTTATAATTCCTTTGCGCAGTATAATTGAAAATATCATGTGCCAGCTGGTCGCTTGTATGTGCCAGATCTATAGCAATTTTCTTATCCGACAGATAATCTATCAGTACCTTACCATCGTCCTTCAGACCCACCTCTGCAAAGTTACCGCCACCAAAGCGGTTTTCATGGTGATGTGTGATGCCTATATAGAAAATTCCCTTTGTATTCTCAATAATTTTTTCAAGGTTTTTGAAACCTTCATCCAGATCCATATCTTCTTCACAGAAGCTAGAGGCATTTTCTAGTGACGCTACAACACCCACACCTTTTTGGCTCTCCGGATTCCTTAAAGCCTCTTTATCAAACAAATAGAAACCTTCTTTCCGGGTAAGTTCTGCAAAAATCTCACTCTGTCTTAATCCCTCTCCCCTACTCCCTTTCGCAGTTGCCGTATACAAAGCCATTACCTGAAGCATCACATTTCCTTCTTTCAGAAAAGGCAATGAACAGCCAATTTCCCCGTCATCAATCCTTGTTCCCGGTCTTAGCAGATAATACAACAAATCGCAATGAAGGTCAATATTATAGTTTTTCATAATTATATGTATTAAGTAGGATAAAATTCATATATCTAGTGGTCAAATATACGAGATACAGTATAGATACAGTTTGTCTATTTAATACAGCCACAGCTATATAATCTGCGGTCAGATAGCCAGATCTAAAAGAATTTTACTTAACTTTATGACATTAATAATCCACCTATCCAAAGTCTAATGATAAAGTTCGGATATACTATTTTTTATGTTAAAAATGTTACAAAATCTATTGAGTTCTATGAAAAATCATTTGGATTTGAAAGAAAATTTATAACACCGGAAAAAGATTATGGCGAACTCAATACAGGTGAAACAAGTATTGCCTTTGCCTCTTTAGAATTGGCTAACACGAACCTGACTGAAGGTTTTATACCGGGAAATCTCAATAACAAACCATTTGCAACAGAGATCGGGCTAATCACTGACAACCCCGAAAATACAGTCACACAATCCTTGCAATACGGAGCTACACTTGTACAGGAACCTTTACAAAAACCATGGGGACAGACAGTTGCCTACATCAGAGATATAGACGGCTTTCTTATAGAAATTTGCAGCCCTATGCAGTAATACTTTTAACACCAACAAATTATCTTATGAGAACAGCCTTACTTATTTGCCTCACATTCTCCGGAATTATATTCTCTCAGACGCAGAAAGCTCAAAAAATACAAACTGTATTTGAAAAAGCAGCGGCTAACGGACTTTTTAATGGCAATGTTTTAGTCGTAGACCATCACCAGGTGGTTTACAAAAAAGCAATTGGCTATACCGATGCTCATAAAAATACTCCACTGACTACCGATTATAGATTTCACATAGGTTCTATTGCCAAAGAATTTAATGCTGTAGGTATAATGCTGCTACAAGACAGAGGCAAACTGAAACTGACGGACAAGCTTTCTCAATATCTACCCGAATTACCAGCCTGGAGCAAAAGCATCTCTATAAGAGATTTATTGGGCTACACCAGTGGTATTCCCGATGTTCAATGGAAGAATGTAAAGTCTGATCAGGATAATATGACCAATCTGATGAAAACAGAAAAGCTGGATTTTGAGCCAGGTACTCAGTATGCCTATAACAATAATAATGTATTTCTGCAACGCAGGATCATTGAACGCATCACCGGGCTTTCATTTGACGATTTTGTAAAAAAAGAATTACTTTCGCCCAACAAGATCACCCATGCCGTAATCGATCCTAAAGATACAGAACCTTTAGTAGCACACGCTTTTGACGACAAGGGACAACAAGATCCTATGGACCTTCCTATTTCCGGCTGGACAGCGGTTAATCTCGACGATTTCTACCAATGGTCTCAAAGCATAATCAATTTCAAAATAATTTCTCCGGAATCTACACGTTTCCTACTAATTCCCTATTCGCCAAGCAAACAATCCGGATTGGGATCCAAAGGCCAAATGACGGGCAATAAGATTCTTCATTTCGAACACGATGGAACTGCACGAAACTACCAGGCTTTACTTGTATGCAGTCCGGAAGAAGGCAGAGCTGTAATTCTGATGACCAATAACAAGCAAAATAACCTTTTTGATTTCAACACCTCTATTCAGAATATACTCGACGGAAAGCCTTACAAACAAATCAAAAAGCAGGTAATGCCACTATTGCAAAACGATATAGACCAGTTACATGGCAAAGAAATATTAAACCGCTATCAGCAACTAAAAAAGCAGTATGAAAATACTTATGCTTTTGATAGTGAAGATAGTTTGAACAGCCTTGGCTATTATCTGCTCAATAAAAAACGTACAGACGATGCTATTCAAGTTTTCCAATACAACACCCAGCTATTTCCTAAAT
The DNA here is from genome assembly GCF_002023715.1 of Elizabethkingia occulta. Taxonomy (GTDB): domain Bacteria; phylum Bacteroidota; class Bacteroidia; order Flavobacteriales; family Weeksellaceae; genus Elizabethkingia; species Elizabethkingia occulta. The sequence continues at coordinate 254,268 of NZ_MAHX01000021.1, read as the reverse complement.
CGGGAAACGTATTCGACAGTCTTGGCGAAGCCTATCTTACCAAAGGGGATAAGCCCAATGCATTAAAAAACTACAAGCGTGCTGTAGTGCTGGATCCTGCAAATGAGAATGCTAAAAGCATTATCAATAAGATAGAAAACAAATAAGATTAACTGATTTATAACAGTATTAACATATATACTTTACAAAATTTCAAAAAAAGTATGTAAGTTTGTAGCGTGAAGCATTTAGGACTTATACTTGCTGTATTTTTTACATTCCTGCTCACTGTATCTTGCAGTGATGCTTCTGCCTATACAGGCAATACACAAACCGTTGTTCAGAAAGACTCACATTCCCAGGACGATTACCATAGCGATTTATGTTCACCATTTTGTACATGTTCATGCTGCGGCATGCACATTACGGCAACCAATTTTGCTGCTATCAGCATCAGTACAGTTTCACCGGTATATTATGATAAAATCGTTAGTTTTCCTGTTATGTCATCATTCGATATTACTTACGGAATCTGGCAACCTCCTAAAATTTAATTTTTAATTACCAAATGGCTGTATTACGGCCATGAAGTATTGTAGCAGAAACTTTGCAATAGTGTTGCATGGTTATTCTGTTGAATCTTTGCAGTACCATTTTTTGGCATCCGACATCATGTTTCATGCTGATTATATGGACTTTAAAACATTAAAAATTAAATTATAATCCGTGTTAGATAAAATCATCAAATTTAGTATCAACAACAAAATTGTTATTGGTATTATGACACTTTTACTGGTGATCTGGGGTGTATGGAGCGCTACAAAGCTCCCTATAGATGCCGTACCTGATATCACCAATAATCAGGTACAGATTATTACCGTAAGTCCTACTCTTGCAGGGCAGGAAGTAGAACAACTAGTAACCTTTCCTATAGAACAAAGTATCGCCAATGTACCGGGGATTGAGGAAACCAGAAGTATTTCAAGATTCGGACTCTCCGTTATTACAGTAGTATTCAAAGAAAATGTCGACATCTATTTCGCCCGACAACTTATAGGTGAAAGACTAAAAATAGCTTCCGAAGAGATTCCAAAAGGTGTAGGAACCCCCGAATTAGCCCCTGTAAGTACAGGACTTGGGGAAATTTACCAGTATATACTGCACCCTAAAAAAGGAAGTGAGAAAAAATACAGTGCCAAGGACCTTCGTACCATGCAGGACTGGATTGTCCGCAGGCAGCTAAACGGAACGCCTGGCGTGGCGGAAATTAACAGTTTTGGTGGTGAACTAAAGCAATATGAAGTAGCGATAGACCCTAACCGTTTGCGGGCGATGGGCATTAGTGTTACCGACATATTCAATGCACTGGAAAAGAATAACCAGAATACAGGAGGTGCCTATATCGACAAAAAGCCTAATGCCTATTTTATCCGTGGTATTGGTCTTGTCACCTCGCTGGATGATGTCAGAAATATAGCTGTAAAAGATGAAACCGGTAGTGTACCGATTTTTATAAAAGACGTTGCCGATGTACGCTTTGGAAGCGCTGTGCGTTATGGTGCATTAACCTACAACGGAAAAGTAGATGCTGTTGGAGGTATTGTTATGATGCTAAAAGGCGCCAACAGTAATGAAGTTGTAAACAATGTAAAAGCTAAAATCCCGACCATTCAGAAGTCTCTTCCGGATGACGTTGTTATAGAACCATTCCTGGATCGTACAGATCTGGTAGAAAGAGCAATAGGCACTGTGGAGAAGAATCTTATTGAAGGAGCTCTTATTGTGATTTTTGTATTAGTCGTATTCCTTGGAAACCTCAGAGCCGGACTTATTGTAGCTTCCGCTATTCCACTATCTCTTTTGTTTGCTTTAGGAATGATGAATGTCTTTGGTGTTAGCGCCAATCTGATGAGTCTTGGAGCAATAGACTTTGGTCTTATTGTAGATGGTGCCGTTATTATTGTGGAAGCCACACTACACCATCTGGGTCTCAGAAAATCGGTAAACAGGCTTACCCAGAAAGAAATGGACGAAGAGGTATTCCTTTCAGCTTCTAAAATCAGAAGCAGTGCTGCCTTTGGTGAGATTATTATTCTTATCGTATATATTCCGATCCTTACCCTTGCGGGTGTGGAAGGAAAAATGTTTACGCCAATGGCTAAAACAGTAGGTTTTGCTATTCTGGGAGCCTTAATCCTTTCTTTAACTTATATCCCGATGATGAGTGCTTTGTTCTTGTCTAAAAAAGTTTCTCACAAGGAAACCTTCTCGGATAAGATGATGAATAAACTGCAAAATATTTATCAGCCTTTATTATTGAAAGCAATTAAAATAAAATACTGGTTAGTAGCAGGTACTGCATTTATATTCTTTGGTACACTCATTATTTTTAAAAATATGGGTGGAGAATTTATACCTCAGCTGCAGGAAGGCGATTTTGCTTACCATTGTATTCTCCCGCAGGGAAGCTCACTCAGCCAGAGTATCGAAACCTCTATGCAAGCTTCACGGATTATAAAAAGCTTTGATGAAGTAAAGATGGTAGTCGGAAAAACTGGTGCTGCCGAAGTACCTACTGACCCTATGCCGCCTGAAGCCACCGATATGATTGTAGTTCTGAAACCACAAAGCGAATGGAAAACCAAAAAATCTTACGACGAACTAGCTGATGAAATCAGTGAAAAACTGGAAACTATTCCGGGAGTATTCTTCGAAAAGAACCAGCCTATCCAGATGCGTTTTAACGAACTAATGACAGGTATCCGCCAGGATGTAGCGGTAAAAATATTTGGTGAAAACCTGGATTCTCTTGCGGTATATGCCGATAAAGTAGGCAAAGTGATTCAGACAGTTCCCGGATCTACCGCTCCACAGATCGAAAGAGTAAGCGGTCTGCCACAGATCAATGTACAATACGATCGTACACGTATGGCCAACTACGGACTCAGCATTCAGGATGTCAACGATGTTCTCAGTACAGCCTTTGCCGGTAAAGCTGCCGGACAGGTTTATGAAAACGAGAGAAGATTCGATCTTGTTGTACGTTTGGACAGCCTACGCCGTACCAATATAGATGACGTCAGCAACCTGATGATTTCTACCAAATCCGGTTTACAAATTCCGCTTTCGCAGGTAGCAAACATCGATTACAAATTAGGGGCAGCACAGATAAGCCGTGAAGACGGAAAACGAAGAATTGTAATCGGATTCAATGTAAGTGGCCGTGATGTTGCCAGTGTGGTAAAGGATATTCAGCAGAAACTGGATAAAGAAATAAAACTGCCATCTGGCTACTATTTTACTTATGGAGGGCAGTTTGAAAATCTTAAAGAGGCCAGTGATCGCCTGATGATTGCTGTACCTATATCATTACTTCTAATTTTCATGTTGTTATACTTCACCTTCCACTCCTTCAAGCAAGCTGCTCTAATCTTTACAGCTATTCCGATGAGTGCTATTGGTGGTGTATTTGCCCTTCTTGTTCGGGGAATGCCTTTCAGTATCAGTGCCGGAATCGGATTTATTGCCCTGTTCGGTGTTGCGGTTCTTAATGGTATTGTTCTCATAGGCACCTTTAACCAGCTGAAAAAAGAAGGTGAAACCGATGTTTTGAAAAGAGTTATTGAAGGAACCAAAACCAGACTTCGTCCGGTTCTGATGACCGCTACCGTGGCTTCTATAGGCTTCCTGCCAATGGCTATATCTACAGGAGCAGGTGCTGAAGTACAAAAACCACTGGCAACTGTTGTTATCGGCGGACTGATTACAGCAACCTTCCTTACCTTATTTGTACTTCCAATGTTATATATTATTTTCAGTAAAAAAGTGCGTGGCCGTATTCTAAAGATGAAACCTAAAGCCACTATAATCGTACTATTCATGTTATCGGGTCTGGCAGGACAAGGTCTGAAAGCCCAGACCAGAACCATCGATATTCAGCAGGCAACACAAATGGCTGTAGAAAACAACCTGTTGATGAAGTCTAAAGACCTGAATATCATGACGGCCAAAGCATTGAGACCAACAGCCAAAGAACTTCCGCAACTAAGTGTATCTGCGCAGCTGGGACAGTACAACAGTCCGAAGTTCGACAATTCGTTTGCGATTTCGCAGACTGTTCCTTTCCCTACTATCTTCAAGGCGAGAAAGGAACTGATAGAATCCAACATCAAAAGCAGACAGATTGAGAAAGAAGTCTCTGTAAATGAATTGTTGAGACAAGTTAGATCCTATTATTACCAGATTGAATATCTTCAGTTTAACAAAACCAAACTGGAGAGTCTGGACAATCTCTATCAGGATTTTATCCGTATTGCCACTGTAAGGTACAATGCCGGCGATATTAAGAAAATCGAAATCAGCACTGCAGAAACCCAAAAAGGAGAAATCAACTTACTGCTTAAGCAGAATCAGGTCTATCTGGACAATGCTTACAAAAATCTGAAGACACTATTAAATACTTCGGAATCTATAGGAGTAGCACCCAGTGATAACTACCAGCCTCTAAAAATAGACTATATTCTGGACAGTAGTGTAATTGCCAATAATCCGTCGGTAAGAGCTTTTTATCAGGAAATGGAAATTGCTGAGAAAAACAAGAAAATAGAAAAAGCACAGGGCTTGCCGGAATTTACATTAGGTGTTACCAGTCAATCCCTTACAGGTATGCATCCCACTAATAATGGCGGTGAGAAATACTACAATGGCTGGAACCGTTTTAATTCGGTAAACGTTGGCGTGAGCATTCCCCTTACTTTTGGTGCTACCAAAGCCAGAATACAATCATTGGAATACCAAAGGCAAGCTGCGGAAAACAACGCCAGATTGCAACAGCAACAGTTGACAACACAGTTTGATACTGCTATGCGCCAATACCGCCAGGATGTGGATCAGTACAATTACTATGTGCAACAAGCCATTCCTAATGCCGAAAAAATAGCTAAAGCAGCACAACTCGGCTACCGTACCGGAGATATTTCTTATGTAGAATATCTTTTCGCCCTGCAAACCTCAACCAACATCCAGCTGAAATATCTGGAATCTATACAGCAAGTAAACCAATCTGTGGTTATTATTAATTCTATAATTAATCAATAAAATGAAACTGAAACAAACCATAATTTACCTGATAACTGCTTCTTTAATCTTCACCAGCTGTGGCAAAAAAGAAGCTGCTCCTGAGACTAAAGCCGAACAGCCTGCAAAAGCGAAAGATCATGAAGAGGCAGCACCTACTATTGCCAGTCTTACTGAAGACCAGATACAGTCAGTCGGCGTTACTACAGGTCCCATAGAAATGAAGGAACTAACGGCTACAGTAAAAGCCAATGGTCTGCTTCGTGTTCCCAATAATAATAAGGCAACTGTAGCAGCTCTTTTCAGCGGTGTTGTAAAAACGCTTAACATTCTGGAGGGAGACTATGTTCGCAAAGGCCAGGTAATTGCTACTATAGCCAATCCGGAATACATCCGTGTGCAGGAACAGTATCTTACCACGATCAGCAGAATTGCTTTTGCCGAACAGGAATACAAAAGACAAAATGAATTGTATACGCACGATGCCGGAACCAAAAAGAACCTGCAAAGTTCTTCTTCCGAACTCAGAACTTTGTCTACACAAAAGGCTTCTCTAGCCCGACAATTACAAATGATGGGTATTAATCCGGCTTCCGTTACCAATGCAAGTATGAGAACAGGTTTGGCTATTACGGCTCCTATCAGTGGAACAATTAGTAATATCAGAGCTCAGATTGGCAGCTATGTAGATGTATCTGCTCCTGTTGCCGAAATTATAGACAACACTTCGCTTCACCTGGATTTACAGGTATTTGAAAAAGATCTGCCAAGAATGCGTATTGGTCAGATTGTACATTTCAAACTCACCAACAATCCTGAAACAGAATACGATGCTAAGGTATATAGTATAGGATCTTCTTTTGAAAACGAGAGCAAAACAATTGCGGTACACTGTACTGTAATCGGAAACAAAACTGGACTTATTGACGGAATGAACATCACCGGAGTGGTAAGTCTGGATCACAGTACAACACCTGCTGTTCCAAACGAAGCGATTGTAGAGGCTGATGGCAAATTTTACGTTTTTATACAGACGAATAAAAAAACGGAAGCACATGAAGAATCAGAAGATAAAAAAGATGCTCTTGCTGAAAAGTCTCATGCTAAAACAACCAACTTCGAAAAAATAGAAGTTATAAAAGGTACATCTGATATGGGCTATACAGCAATAACACCTGTAGGGCAACTTGCACCCGACGCCAAAGTTGTAGTAAAAGGAGCCTTCTTTGTCAATGCCAAGCTTACCAATGTCGGCGAGCACGAACATTAAGATAAATTTACATTAACCCAAAAACACACATCTAATTAATGTAAACACGTCAGTCCGGGTAAATCTGGTGTAATATTTTGAACCATTTTTATAATCGAATATGATTTCAAAAGTTTAATTTTATATTATTAATTATTACGCTGTAATTATCATTTATCGTCATTTCCATTAAACGCCCGGACTGACATTTTTAAATAAAAACGCCTTCATCTTTTATATATCACAAACAATAACACAACACACTATGCTGCTAAAAAAGAAAATATCTATCTGGTATTTCATTAATCTAATTAAATCCCAGTTATTACTGATTTCCATGTTTGCAGTGGCTATTGGTATTTTAGATCAGTTACCGGCCTTTCAGAAAATATCACTTCCTCTTGCTATTCCGGCATTGGTAGGGACAGCTGTATCTCTCCTCCTGGCTTTCAGAATTTCACAGTCTTACGAGAGATGGTGGGAAGCCCGTATGATATGGGGAGCCATTGTCAATGATTCCCGCACATTTATCCGTCAGATTACCCAGGCACTTCCTTTGGGAAGCGAAGCTATTATTCAGGAATTTGCCCAGCGTCAAATTATCTGGAACTATGCTCTTGGGGAATCCCTTAGAAAGCTCCCTTTCTCGGATCGTGTTCAGGATTATCTTATCGATCACAGAATAGCGGCCACTAATATCCCCAATACTTTACTGGATGAGCATTCTTTGCAACTAAAGCAATTGGCGGACAAAGGACTGATTAGTGAGTTCAGACTTGTACAACTGAATGAAACCTTAGCACGTCTATGCGACAGCATGGGAAAATGTGAAAGGATCAAGAATACAGTATTTCCACGTTCTTACAGCATTTTGGTACATAGCCTTATCTATGTATTTGCTGCCATTCTGCCATTTGGATTCGACGATTCTCAGCTTTCCCTGTTAATCATAGAAATTGGAATTACCATCCTTATCCCTACCCTATTTATCGCTATTGAAAAAACAGCTATTATCATGCAGGATCCGTTTGAAAATACGCCTGTAGATACACCGATGACTTCTCTGGCTCAGACCATAGAAATCAACTTGAGGGAAATGATGGGTGAGCAAAATGTGCCACAGAAAAAGAGAAATCCTTTATACTACGAAATGTAATCCCAAACACCATGAGTGAAACGAATATACAAACAGCCTCAGCCTCCAGTAAGCATAAAAAAAACTTACTGATTGTACTTTCCTTCAGTGGTCTTTACCTTATCGCTGAAGTCATTGGTGGACTTATCACCAATAGTTTGGCTCTGTTAGCCGATGCAGCACATATGCTTACCGATGTTGTAGGCCTATTGCTGGCTTATATTGCCATCCGAATTGGTGAACGAAAAGCTACATCCTCCAAAACTTTTGGCTATTACCGTACCGAGATACTAGCCGCAGTTATCAATGCTGTTGTCCTTTTAGCGATTTCTATTTATGTGCTCTACGAAGCTTATCAGCGCTTCCTGAATCCACCGGAAGTACAAAGCAAGGCGATGCTTATCGTAGCAGGAATCGGACTTTTAGTGAATATTGCCGGGATGATGATCCTTAGGAAAAGCTCTGGTGACAGCCTGAATATGAAGGGTGCCTACTTTGAAGTATTATCTGATATGCTAACCTCTGTCGGGGTAATGATCGCCGGTGTGGTTATGCTTACAACAGGCTGGTATTATGCCGATCCTCTGATCTCAGCAGGTATTGGTCTACTGATCTTCCCGAGAACATGGCGACTTCTGATGGAAGCTATTCATGTATTATTGGAAGGAACTCCTAAAGATGTAGATATTAACGAGCTGCGCAGTACTATGGAAAAAGTCCCGGGTGTTAAAAGCCTTCATGATCTCCATGTATGGTCACTAACCTCTGGTATCAATGCTATGAGTGCCCATGTTATCTCTGATCAGACTATTCCGCATAACCAGATGCTACGGATACTCACAGATCAGGCAACAAGCAATTTCAAAATTAGCCATACTACCTTCCAAATTGAAGATGAGGGCTATGTCGAAAGCGAAATGCATGATTAAAACCCAAAAGTCCAGATATATAAAAACCTTTCAGGAGTACTGAAAGGTTTTCTTTTTATAATATACTAGATTTGTAAATATGCGAATTCGTGTAATCGTTAATTTGTATATACAGTTACACGATTAAACGATTTCAAAACTATAATTGGTGAGTAGGTGGATATGTAAATTCGTGCAATCGTAAATTTGTTAATTTGCTTGTACAGTAAAGCGAAGATATATTGATATGTCAATGGGGTCAATAGGTGAATGGTTGAATTTGCTTACATTGTAAAAACGATTAAACGATTTTACAACTATAATATGTGAATGGGGTAATACGATTAAACGATTAAACGGTTTTACAGTTGCACTATTATCTGACAACCAATAACTAACCTCCTATCTCCACTTCCAATTAAGCTCCTGTTCCAACTGAATATTATAATCTTGAGACAGCCTGTTGATTACCTGATTAAACTCCTGAGGATTCTGAACAGCACTTTTAGGTACAATGAATCTTTCACCTGTTTTCATTTTAAAGAAATAATGGGCATTAATTTCTTCTACAAGTTCTATATTCGGATATTTAAACTTTGCTTCAGCATTAGGCTCTGTCACAATAACATCGTGAGGGCCAAATACAGTCTTATAATTAACCCCTATCCTATTTTTAAGATTAGTTCTTATATTCTTTAAGTAAAACTTTTCATAACGCTTACGTTCATAGTAATATATATAAATAAGTGTAACAGTAATCGCTGCTGCTATAAAAACAAACAAAGAAACCATACTCATACTAAACATAAGCAATGAACAAATGATGTAGATTATAATCAAAAGCCATAACACTCTTTGTCGCTGTTGCTTTATAACCTGGTTTTTAGATGCAGCATACATATACAATTGTAAATAATCCTGTTCCTCTAACTTATAATTTAATTCCATGAATGCTCGTACTAGTGAATGTTCGGGCAAAAATAAGATAAAATTATTTCAAATTGAAGAGGCAGCCATTTGAAAATTTACTAATTTGAATATTTGAAAATGAAGTGATATAACACTTAAATAATTTGACAGCATGTTATTAAAATTTTATCCAGTTAAAGGTGTACAAAAATCAAGGTATCTTTTATTTGTCCTAATTTTATTTTTAACCAATTGTACATCATATAGTAAATACGCTTCCTATAACTCGATTCCGAACAAGTCTGAATCTTATTCAAATGGTAATTACTATCGGTATACTAATGAATATTATAGAATTACAATGCTCATGTATGGAGATTTTGTTTATGCACAAAATATGCAGCAATACAAGAAGATGATGGATGATAAGTCTATAACCAATAAAATCCCTTTTAAAAGTTGGAACAAATTATTATATGCCTTTACAACTTATCATAATAACGCTACTGTATTTGAACACTTCTTTGATATTTCCGTAGGCCAAAAAAAATATCCTGATAGTGATTTTATAAAAACCATAAAATGCAATAAAAAGAATAAAGTAACACTTGTTATTTCTGAAAATATTTCAGAAAATGAAGCGCAGTTTCTAATGGACAATTTTAAATGTATTGAATAATCTCATCAAAAACTCTCGGCATAACCGGGAGTTTTTGATTGATCATATAAAATCACTTAAGGCATACCGCCAATTTCTTAATTCTAACTTCTATCTCCGTACTTCTAACTTCGTACTTACTTTCACCATGGTAATGGAGCTTTATCGCCATCCTGATTCTCGGCATAATAGATAGAAGCCAGAAAACGGGACAGATAAGTAAATTCTGAATAACAATGCTGCATAAGTCCCAATCCAATTTCTTCAGTCAAAGGATTGGGGGTATTCGCAACTGTAGCACCTAAATAAAACTGGCTTCTGAGTACACAGCCAAATGGTGTATCGCGGGAAACATGAAACATATAACCATCCACAGGATCTCCATTCTGGTCTACAGGTGCATGCTCGCCAAAACCAATTCGTGCATATACTACAGCGCCTACATCTTCATTCTCATAAGCCTGATCTAATAATACAGGATTAAATATTTCTGCCGGATCATGGAATTTGATTATTGCCGGTAGCGGTGGAATATCTCCCAAAGATTCTGTAGCCCGTATTGTTGCTCCTATATAGCATTTATTTTTTACCCAAAGGCTGTCCCAGCCACCGTGCGATACATGGTCATGTGGGTGCCACCATTTTAAATGCTCTGTTGTCTCGAAATATTTAAACCACCAATCCAGCATTCGGCTTTTACAGCCATGCAGATCCGTACGTACAGAAATCTGAAGCATACCATTATCCAACCTTTTAACGCCGGTTTCCAATAGCATAGGTTTTGGTGACAGTAATTGATTAACTGTTGAAAACATGGTTTCAGTCTCTTTCTCTTCCGCTATCATAATTTTATTTTTTGGGATTATTTATACTTCAAATGTAGGCGCGAAAGAGAATTGAAAAACTTAACCATGGTTAAGACTTTAGTAAAGTACGCTCATAGCCTTTCTTTAGAATACGGCTATAAGCTTCGGGGGTAATGCCCAGAAATAAGGCAACATATTTATACGGGACTTCACGGACAATTTCAGGATAATGCTGTTGCATAAAAGCGATCATTTCTGGTTTCTGATACATTAGTTTTACATTGGTCATCCAGATATCTTCAGTAATAATCTCCAACACAATTTTACGGAGTATCTTCCCTACACTACTACCATTGTAATAATATTCCATAAACTGTGAAGCTGAAATGGCAATTACTTTGCAGCTTGTCATACTGACCACCTTATATTGAGAAACGGTTTGATTAAGGAGACTGTCGAAATTGGTGCAAAGATTTTGCGGAGTAAAAAATCTTCCGATTACCGTTTTATCCTTCATGGTAAATTCCGAAGCCAGTATACCTTCCGCTACAAACAGTACATCGGTGAATCTCAGATGCTGCTTTAGGATAACCTCATTCTTTTTAAAAGTTCTTAAATGTGCATGTTCCAGCAAATCCTGCCATTCTTTATCCTTAGGAGCTTCTTTTAGTTTAAATATATCAATCAGGTATTCTTCTGTACTCTTTTCCGTCATAACCATCCATTCAATTTCAATATAAAATTAGACTAATACAGCCATATAGCAATGGCGAGAGGTGAATTTGTGTAATCGTTAATTTGTTTATACAGTTTTACAGTTACACGATTTGACAAAGATTAATCAATATGTCAATGGATGAATAGTTGAATTTGTTAAACCGTGTAATCGTTAATTTGCTTATACGATTACACGGTTAAACGATTTTACAATTATAAGAGGTGAATTTGTTAAACCGTGCAATCGTTAATTTGCTTATATGGTTATACGATTAAATAGTTACACGGTTAAACGATTTTACAATTAACTAATAACCAACAACCAAGTCCTTATTATCCCTTATATTTGTTCTGATTACTACTATATCATTATGTTTTCTCCTGTAAAATCTGTAATACTATTGCTATGTTCTCTCTGTCAATGTTCCGTTCAGGGACAAGAAAAAATACTGCTGTAACAATAGCGCTTATTTTTTCAGATTCAGATGTACTTATACAGAAGTAAGCTTTGCTAAAATCCTTATTTTTGTTCTTTACTAATTCAGAGAATGGGATTGCCTAAGGAATATATCTTACCGGACTTTAATATAAGAACTCTGCACATCTATGATCTGCTAAAGCATACAACAAATGCAGACTTTATAGCTATAAAGGAGTTTCAGGATATCTCTCCTATTGCACTGGAACTAAATGCCGGTGTATTTACAAAGAGTTCTTCTCTTGAAGATTTCCCCAGAGTAGCTGTTAGTCAGGTTGGTGCCAATCTGATAACATTGTGCTCCTGTGATTTTGGCGACGATAAACTATGTGTACATCAAGCCGAAATTATCCACTGTATCATCGAAGAGAAAGATTATCGTATTTTCTTTGATGCTTATCTGCGTTATAAAACCCTTCTCCCCTATGCAAAAGGCTATGGACTAGAGAAAGAGAACAATCTGGATGTATATTTTCAGCTGGATTATATTGACGGAAGACTCCAGGTAAGTCCTAAAATAAAAGAATTACTACAGGTAGATGAACATATTCTGAAAAGAGATTTACTTCCCCGTCGTCCGTCCCTCATAAAAGAACTGGCAACACAAAATACCGACAAAAGACAGATTCTGGTTATCGGTAAACACCGGTATTATAATATGCTGAATTTTCAGTTGATGGAAGCTGATATTACCCAGGTCGGAAAATTGAAAAATCCGGTAAACAGTATTGATGTAATGAAGCTGCTCTGGAAAACAGAACAGGCGTCAGAAATTAAGTTCTACTCAGCGATAGCAAGCTTTAACAATCAGTATGGAGAGACTAATCCCGATGAAGCTGAAGCGCTGAAGCATGTTGTACAAAATCCGCTAAATCTGGAAGTCTATTACCATGACAGAGATGTAGCAGAAACTATATCGGCAAAATCATTGATTCCTGTAAATCTAGATACACTGAAAGCTGAAATTAAGCTCCATGTTTTCCAAAAAGAACCTTTTTACGAAGTAACCGGAGAATTATTATTTAGTGACACTGCGCTCCCATTCAGTCAGGTAATTATCAGAAACGAATATTTCGTATACTACCGGAATACTTATTACGTAATTACAGATCCTGATATGCAGCGGGTGATACAGTTCTTTAAGTCCAATAACGAAATACTCATAATCCACAGTTCCAAATACGAAACTTTTATGCAGAGTATACTGGCACCACTGGAACAGCAAGTACAGGTTAATTACAGTTATATCCGGCAGGCTACACCAAGCCAGTTAGCCGATAAAGATTACAAGACAGAAAAGCTGGTCTATCTTCATCAGGAAGGCAATTATATTTCCATCACTCCGGTAATGAAGTATGGCAATGTGGAAATTCCGGTATACTCGCGAAAGCAATTACTGGATAGCGACCAGAACGGAAACGAGTTTAAAATTGAGCGTGATCAAAATGCTGAAATCAGGCTCACCAGAATTGTGATGGAGCAACATTCCGACTTCCGGGAACAAATGGAAGAGCATGAATACTTTTACCTCCATAAAGATAAATTTCTGGATGACGAATGGTTTCTAAATGCATTTGAATCATGGCGAAGCGAAGGCATACAAATTCTGGGATTCAATGATATAAAAAGTAATAAGCTCAATCCGTACCGGGCTAAAATAAATATAGAAGTAACGAGTGGAATCGACTGGTTCAATGCACAGCTAAAAGTAGGTTTTGGAAATAAAAAGGCAAGCCTGAAACAGGTGCACCGTGCAATCCGGAATAAGAGTAAGTTTGTACAACTGGATGATGGTAGCCTTGGAATACTTCCAGAAGAATGGATTCATAAAATTACACGTTATTTTCAGGCTGGTGATATTGATGAAGAGCTGCTGAAAATCCCAAAAATAAGCTATACCGAAATACAAGATCTATTTGAAAAGGAAGTCCTGAGTGAAGAAGTACAGGCAGAAATTGCAACCTATACACAACATTTCTCTGCAACTGCCAGTATCCCAGAAGTTGCAGTACCCGAAGCTTTAGATGCTGAGCTAAGAGCTTATCAACTGGAGGGACTAAATTGGCTGAACTTTTTGGATGATCATAATTTCGGAGGCTGTCTTGCTGACGATATGGGGCTGGGTAAAACCATTCAGATTATTGCTTTTATCCTCTCACAAAGAGAAAAACATGGACATACAACCAATCTCGTAGTACTGCCTACTTCCCTGCTTTTCAATTGGCAGGAAGAACTCGCTAAGTTTGCACCTTCTGTAAAAGTACTAACCCATTATGGTGCAGACAGACAGAAAAGCGCCGCAGATTTCCAGCCATACGAAGTTGTACTAACTACGTATGGCATGTTACTTTCAGATATTACATTTCTGAAAAAATTCAAATTCAACTACATCTTTCTGGATGAATCACAAACCATTAAAAATCCAAACTCGGAAAGATATAAAGCTGCACGCCTGCTGCAGTCCCGTAACAAAATTGCACTGACGGGTACCCCTGTAGAAAATAATACTTTTGATTTGTACGGGCAGCTTTCCTTTGCCTGTCCCGGGTTATTAGGAAGCAAACAATATTTTAAAGACATATACGCTATTCCCATTGATAAATTCGAATATAGTAAACGGGCTATCGAGCTTCAAAATAAAATAAAACCATTTATCCTCAGAAGAACCAAAAAGCAGGTAGCTACAGAACTACCAGAAAAAACCGAAATGCTGATCTATTGTGAGATGAATGAGGAGCAGCGCCGAATTTACGATATCTATGAAAAGGAAGTCCGCGACTTTATATCGGCTACGGAGGAAAATGAAATCCACAACAAAAGCATGCATGTACTAACGGGACTAACAAGACTCCGGCAGATATGCAACTCACCGGCTTTGCTAAAAGATGGCCATTCGGGAGATAATGCTGTGAAAATTGAGATTCTGACTGAGCAGATAGAAAACAAATCTAAAGAGCATAAAATACTGGTATTTTCTCAGTTTGTAGAAATGCTGGATCTGATTAAAGCTAAGCTGGATAAGAAGAACATCCGCTATGAATATCTTACCGGACAAACCCGTGATCGCGGTGCAAAAGTTCAGCACTTTCAGAATAACGATCAGGTACGGGTTTTCCTTATCAGCCTGAAAGCCGGTGGTACAGGCCTTAACCTTACTGAGGCCGATTATGTATACCTTGTAGATCCATGGTGGAATCCTGCTGTAGAAAACCAGGCAATAGACCGCAGCTACCGCATCGGACAGACCAAAAATGTAGTGGCTGTAAGAATGATATGTTCTGATACTATTGAAGAAAAAATGATGAACCTGCAAAATAAAAAGAAAAAACTGGCTCAGGATCTTATTACCACCGAAACTTCTTTCTTCAGTAATCTATCCAAAGATGACCTATTGAGTATTTTATAGATTGTTAATTTGTGGAATTGTTTAATCGTGAAATCGTAAAGTTAGCTAATCGTACAAACGAATTCACTCATTCACCTATTCACCCATTGAATATTTGTCCAATCGTGAAACTGTGTAACTGTAAAACTGTATATACAAATTAACGATTTAACGATTACACGAATTTACATATTCATCTATTCACAAAATTTGGGTTTTTATAGTTATTTTAGTCTCCGAAAAATTAATTAACACCTCATCATTATTTATGGCTAAAAGAGCTATTCTGTGCATTGTTGCATTGTTTCTATCAATATCTGTTTTTTCTCAAACCCGAGAAAATCCTCAATTAAAGAAAACTTTAGAATCTATTATTTCTGGTAAAAAATCAATTGTCGGAATTTCTGTTATGAGCCCCGATGAAAAGGAAATGACCGGAATAAATGCAAACCAAATGCTGCCAATGCTTAGTACAGTTAAGTTTCCATTGGCTCTTGCTGCCCTACATGAAGTAGAAAAAGGAAAGCTTTCCATGAATCAGAAACTTTTCATCAAAAAAGAAGAACTTTTGGATGATACATGGAGTCCCTTTAAAGAAAAATATCCGGCAGGAAATATCACAATAACTTTAGAAGAAGCCCTAAAATGGACAGTTTCCTATAGTGATAATAACCTTACAGATATTCTTATCAGATTAATCGGTGGTCCTGAAACGGTACAGGAATTTATGGACAGCAGCAGTTTTATCATAAAGAATAATGAGGAAGGAATGCATAAAGACTGGGATTCTCAGTTCATTAATAAGATTACACCTAATTTCGCAGTGCTTTTACTACAAGAGTTCAGTAATAGTAAGATTCTTAATAAAACCAATACACAGTGGCTGTATAACGCCATGCTAAATAATGTAAGTGGAAAAAAACGCCTGAAAGGCAATCTTCCGACTGGAGTAAAAGTTGCCCACAGAACCGGAACTTCATTTACCAATAAAGAAGGAATGACTGGAGCAATTAATGATTACGGAATAATAGAATTACCGGGCAAGAAGAAGATTTATATTGCTGTTTTTGTCCATAATACCTATGAAAGCTTTGATGACTCTGAAAAGATTATTTCTGATATTGGCAGAGCGGCTTATGATTATTACAGTAATAAGAAATAATTTAGTTGTGAAATTGTGCAATTGTTTAATCGTGGAACCGTAAAACCTTAATACCAGATTATCACATTCGCGCATTGATATATTGATTACTTTGTAAAATTGTGGAATCGTGTAACTGTTTAATCGCCTAACCCAATTAACAAATTTACGATTTAACGATTGCACACATTTACCATTCTCAACAAATTTACCTATTCACCTATTAATTATATCTCCTCTCCAAATAGTCATCCTTAATGTTAATATTCATGTTAATCTATCATAATATTAGCTTGCTTTTTCTTTTTTAGCGGTAAATTAGGTGTTCACATAAAATCGCATCTTTATGAATACCCAAAAAGCTAAATCGGTACAGGAGTTATCTGTAAACGGTAAAAACTACCATTACAGTTCTTTAAAAAATCTCTCGGAAAAAGGAGTCAATCATCTTCCTTTCAGTATTCGTATTCTTCTGGAAAATGTCCTGAGGAATTACGATGGTTTCAGCATAACAGACGAACATGTTGATACCCTGCTGCAATGGACGCCTGCCCCGGTAGATAAAGATATACCGTTTAAGCCTGCCAGAATCCTAATGCAGGATTTCACGGGTGTTCCTGCTGTAGTAGATATGGCTTCCCTCCGTGCTGAATTTGTACGTCAGGGAAAAGATGGACAAAAAATAAATCCTGCTATTCCTGTAGACCTGGTTATAGACCATTCAGTACAGGTTGATTATTTTGGTACAGATTACTCTTATGATAAAAATGTTACTTTAGAATTTGACAGAAATAAAGAGCGTTATGAGCTCCTGAAATGGGCACAAAAAGGACTGAACAACTTTACCGTTGTTCCACCAGGTATGGGAATCTGCCACCAGGTAAACCTCGAATATCTGGCCAAAGGTGTCATTGACAGAGAAGGCTGGTTATTCCCGGACACTTTAGTAGGAACCGATTCACACACACCTATGGTAAACGGAATTGGCGTAATTGCCTGGGGTGTAGGCGGTATAGAAGCCGAAGCCGCTATGCTGGGACAGCCAATATTTTTCACCTGCCCTGAGGTTGTTGGTTTGAAGCTTACCGGTAAGATCCCGCCACACTGTACAGCTACCGATATGGTATTGTCTATTACACGTATTCTGAGAGACAAAGGAGTAGTCGGAAAATTTGTAGAAGTCTTTGGAGACGGTCTGGACAACCTAACGGTAACAGACCGTGCTACAATCTCTAATATGTCTCCGGAGTTTGGATGTACTGTAACCTACTTCCCTATTGATGATCGTACATTAGAATATATGCACGCCACTAACCGTTCACCGGAGCAAATTAAAATAGTGGAAGAATACTGTAAAGAAAACCTGTTATGGAGAACCGGAAACGAAAATATCCTGTATTCCTCTGTAGTAGAACTGAATCTGGATACTTTGGAACCTACAGTTTCCGGTCCTAAGCGTCCACAGGATAAAATTCTGGTAAAAGACCTCAGCCATAAATTCTCTGAAGTACTGAAAGATGAGCACCATCGTGACTACGAACCTATTTCCAAAAGAACAGAATATGCCTGGTTATCTGACGGTGGTTCGGGAACGGAGTTTACTTTTGGTAAAGTTCCCATAGAAGGACAGAGCCATTCTGAGGTTATTCAGGATACCCTGCATACGGTAAGAATAAAACAAAACAACTCTGAATTTGTATTAAGTGATGGTAGTATTGTTATTGCAGCTATTACCAGTTGTACCAATACATCCAACCCTGCTGTAATGGTAGGTGCCGGACTACTTGCCAGAAATGCTATTGAAAAAGGACTAAGAACAAAGCCCTGGGTAAAAACATCTCTGGCACCGGGTTCTAAAGTTGTAACCAAATATCTCGAACGTTCAGGGCTGAATACTGATTTGGAAGCACTTCGCTTTCATACTGTAGGTTATGGATGTACATCCTGTATCGGTAACTCTGGACCATTACCTCCGGCCATTGCCACTGCTGTGGACAAAGGTGAACTGGTTGTTGCCTCAGTACTTTCCGGAAACAGGAACTTTGAAGCCAGAGTTCATCCGCAGGTAAAAATGAACTTCCTGATGTCCCCTATGCTCGTTGTTGCTTATGCATTAGCCGGGCATGTTGATATAGACCTTACTACGGAACCTCTGCAGTATGATCCAAATGGTGAGCCTGTCTACCTGAAAGACATCTGGCCTACCCGTGAAGAAATTCAGGAAACAATAAATGAGTGCCTGAAACAAGGCGACTTCAAAGAGGTATATGATGTCATCTTCGATGGCTCTGAAGACTGGCAGAATCTGGAAGTAAACCTGGATCAGAACTTCGAATGGGATCAAAATTCTACCTACATCAAAGAAGCTCCTTTCTTTGAGAACATTAGTGCAGATCCTGATCCGGTAACTGATATCAAAGATGCCAGAGTATTATTATACTTAGGCGATTCCGTAACTACCGACCACATCTCTCCTGCAGGCTCTTTCAAAGAAGATTCGGCAGCAGGCGCATATCTGAAAAACAGTAATGTAAACAAAGAAGACTTCAACTCTTATGGATCCAGAAGAGGAAATCATGAGGTTATGATGCGTGGAACCTTTGCCAACGTAAGAATTAAAAATAAAATTGCCGATAAAGAAGGTGGCTTTAGCCGTTACTTCCCTACTAATGAAGTAAAAACAGTATTCGATACTGCAATGGCTTATGAAAAGGACCATACCCCACTGATTATTCTTGCTGGAAAAGAATACGGATCAGGCTCTTCCCGAGACTGGGCAGCAAAAGGAACCTTCCTGTTGGGTGTACGTGCGGTAATTGCTGAAAGCTTTGAGCGTATCCACAGAAGTAACCTGGTCGGTATGGGCGTTGCTCCACTTGTATTCACAGAAGGACAAAATGCTGAATCTCTTGGTCTGGACGGTACAGAAACCTATAGTATATCCGGTCTTGCAGAAAACCTTACACCTCACAAAATACTGGATGTAAAAGCGGTGCATCCTTCCGGTAAGGAAACAAACTTTAAAGCAAAAGCCCGACTGGACTCTGCTATTGAAATTGAATACTACAGACATCAGGGTATTCTACAGTATGTACTAAGAGAATATTTGAAAAATAACTAAATAAAAAATTAAACAAAATTTTATAAAATGAAAGATTTCATGCTTAACAATGGCTTGCCAATACCTTCAATAGGATTCGGAACCTGGCAGATACCTGAAGGTGATGACGCTAGAAATGCGGTATTGTCTGCTCTTGAAAATGGCTACAGACACGTAGATACAGCTAAGATTTATGAAAATGAGAAAAGTGTTGGCGATGGCATAAAAGCAAGCGGTATAGCCCGTGAAGAAATATTCCTGACCACAAAAGTATGGAATAGTGACCGTGGCTATAACGAAACCATGGCTGCATTCGAAAAATCACTGGAATTATTACAAACAGATTACGTCGATTTGTATCTTATTCACTGGCCGGCAGTTGCTTCTCAGTTCGACAACTGGAAAATGCTAAATTCCGAAACATGGCGAGCACTGGAAGATCTATATACTTCCGGAAGAGCAAAAGCTATTGGTGTATGCAACTTCCTGACGCATCATCTTGAAGCTTTAAAGGAAACAGCAAAAATAAACCCGATGGTTAACCAAATTGAATATCATCCGGGATACCTGCAGAATGATGTCGTTAACTACTGCAAAAACAATGAAATCCTTGTAGAAGCCTGGAGTCCTATTGGTTCAGGAAGACTTCTGGATAACGAACTTCTTAAAGGTATTGCAGAAAAATATCAGGCCAGCGTGGCACAATTGTGTTTGAAGTTCTGTTTACAGAATGATGTTTTACCACTTCCAAAGTCTGTAACACCAGCCAATATTAAAAGCAATCTGAATGTAGATCATTTCAATATTTCAGATGAAGATATGAAAACAATTTCCGGAATGGAAGAAATCGGATTCTCTGGTTTAAATCCGGATCATGTTCCTTTTTAACTAAAATAAATGAGCGCTAAGTTATCTGCTTACAGCTTATAATTTAGTGCTTATTATCCATATTCGCCATTAACCATTACCTATTGCTCATTACTTATCATCTATCACCTCTATTTACCAATCTTTATCTTCCTTCTCTCTTTATTGACTATCTTTGCATAAAGTTTCCGCAGCGCTAAAAAACACAAATGCATTATGGGTTTCTTAAAAGAATATTACGAACAAATAGTTGAACTTCAGGAATCGGAATGGGATTTTATTGCATCACATTTCGAGCGTAAAGTGGTGACTAAAAACGAAATTATCACCCAGCAGGGTGAAACAGAAAACTATTTGTCTTTTATAGAATCTGGTATTGTACGTTTCTATATTCCGGAAGAGGAAGAAGAGAATGAACTGACTTTTAATTTCAGCTTCGACAAAGAGCTTACCTGTGCCTATGATTCTTTTCTAACCCGTACTCCTTCTCAATACGAAGTACAGGCACTAACTAAAACCGTAATCTGGCAGATCTCTCACCACAATCTTCAACGTGTGTACATGGAAACAAAAGTGGGCAATTATATTGGCCGTCTGGCCTCTGAGAAGTTATTTCTGACAAAAAGCAAACGCGAACTCTCTTTACTGAAATACAACATAAAAGAAAGATACCTGAACCTTTTTAAAGAAGAACCCGATGTTCTGAAGTATATCCCGCTAAAATATATTGCCTCCTATATTGGTACAACACCACAAGGTTTAAGCAGAATTCGCCGCCAGATCGTTTAATTACTTATCATTTGTTCATTGCCTGTGTAATCGGGTCGCAAGAACTTTGTAAAAATTTTTACAATGATCTTACCTATTATAGTATATGGCCATAGTATTCTGAAACAAAAATGCTCTCCTATAACCGAAAACCCTGACCTGAACACACTCGTAAAGGATATGTGGGAAACCATGCAAAACGCCAATGGCTGCGGATTGGCAGCTCCACAAATCGGACAGGCCAAGCAATTATTTATTGTAGACAGTAATTCTGTCTATAGACTAATGGACAATGAAGATCGCATAAAATATTTTGATGCTGCGGATCACGGCATAACCGAAACATTCATAAATGCCAGAATTACAGATTACTCGGAGGAACAATGGGACGATTATGAAGGTTGCCTAAGCATTCCGGGACTTTCTCAAAAAGTAAAAAGACCCTGGAGCATAACTATTGAATATCTTAATGCCAGTCTCCAGCCTCAAAAACGAAGCTTTAGCGGAGCTACAGCAAGAACCATACAACATGAATACGATCATACTCAGGGTATTCTTTATCTGGATCATCTAAAGCCTTTTACAAAAAAACTAATGGAAACAAAACTCCGTAAAATCAAAAACGGACAAACTGAAAGCAACTATCCTGTCAAATTTTTAAAATAATCACCAATGTCTATTACCAATGAAACAGAACTTACCGGCATGCAACAGGTAAGTGAAGCCGTAGCCTATACCCTGAAAGAGATGAAAGCCTATGCCCGCGCAGGTATGTCGACTAAAGAACTGGATGATTATGGCGCGAAGATACTGGCAGATTTCGGTGCTAAATCTGCACCCCTCCTTACCTATAATTTCCCGGGATATACCTGTATTAGTGTGGGTCAGGAGTTTTGCCACGGCATTCCTTCAGAAAACAGAATTTTGCAGGAAGGAGATCTCATTAATATTGATGTATCCGCAGAGCTGAATGGTTATTGGGCAGACAATGGAGCTTCCTTCGTTATCGGTGTTGACATTCATCAGCATCAGAAACTGGTCGACGCCTCTAAAGATATCCTGAATAAAGCTATTGCCAATATAAAAGGTGGTGTAAAGATCGCCGATATTGGTTACCTAATGGAAACCGAAGCCAAAAAAAGAGGTTATCGGGTAATTAAAAACCTCGCTGGTCATGGTGTGGGGAAAAGCTTGCATGAAGAGCCCAATGAAATTCTTAATTACCGAAACAAAAACGACCAGAGAAGGTTTAGAAAAAATACTGTAATTGCTATTGAAACCTTTATTTCTACTACTTCTACCTATGCCGAAGAAGAAAATGACGGCTGGACAATGACCGGAAACAAAAGTGGTTATATGGCCCAACATGAACACACAATTCTTATAACTGATAAAAAGCCTGTTGTACTGACCAGAATGAACGGAATATCCTATTAAAAATCATTGCGGTTAATCGCCATAAAAAGACTAACTTCGTTAAGCTTTTCCCCTATACAAGGGAAATAACTAAATTTCGAACAAACCTAATTAACATTACATGGCACTCACACGCTGCAGAACTTTTTTTATGCTGGTAGCTCTGACTATCGCTTCTCCCCTGTTTTCACAAAACAATACCAAGCCTTTAGTATTTGGCAATAGTGAAGTCTTTCATTCTAATATACTGAAAGAAGACCGAAATATCAATATTTATCTTCCCGAAGAGTTTAACCCGACTGATGCTACAAAATATCCGGTCATCTATATTCTGGATGGCGGTGTAGAAGAGGATTTTTTCCATATTGCAGGGATTGTACGCTATAACACACAACCATGGGTTGAACGTTTCCCAAGATCTATCGTTGTTGGCATAGAAAACACCAACAGAAGAAGAGACTTTACTTACGCTGTTCCCGATCTTAACTTCCTGGAGAAAGAAGGTTTTAAAAAGGAAAGTTTTCCGCAGTATGGTGGTTCTGAAAAATATATCAGCTTTTTGAAAAACGAGCTTCAGCCTTATATTGAGAAAAAATACAAAGCCAATAATAACAGAACAATTATTGGGGAGTCTCTTGCCGGATTGATGTCAACCGAAATATTACTGAAAGAGCCGGAAATGTTTAATCAGTACATCATCATTAGCCCAAGTATGTGGTGGGGTGGAGAAAAATTATTAAAAGAAGCTGACAGCCTTTTGAAATCCAGATTAAAAACAACTAAAAATGTTTATATCGGTGCTCCAAACAAAGAGGAAGATGTAAGAATGTATAATGAAGCCGAGGCGCTTTATAAAATACTAAAGTCTAATAAAAACATAACAGTAAGCTTTGATTACATGCCTGATGAATTGCACTCCACAGCAATACACCAAGGTGTATATAATGGTTTTAAAAAGCTTTATCCAAAATCAGCTTATTCCAAATAGTAGTGATTACAGAATATTTTAGCAGCTTCAATATTTTTACTTCTGAGGAAATTGCCACAGCAGTCCGGTTGTTCGAAAGCAAAAAACTGGATAAGGGTGATTTCTTTGTAAGGGAGCATGAAAAAAATAGTGAAGTTGCTTTTATAGAATCCGGGATTTTCAGATCCTATTACACTTCCGCTGACGGTAATGATACAACCTATTGCTTCCGCTTTCCTAAAGATATGCTGGCGGCCTACTCTTCTTTTATAACCGGAAACCCTAGTACCGAAAGTATGCAGGCGATTATCCCCGCAACCTTACTCGTTATACAAAAAAGTACAATAGACGAACTGGAAGCTCAAAATCCCAAATGGACAATGTTTCTGAAAATAATAGCTGAGCAACAATACCTGGAACTTGAAAACCGGGTATTTCAGCTTCAGAAAGAAACAGCTCTATATCGCTACACTTCCCTTCTGAACAATCATCCGGAATTGGTACGGGAAATCCCCTTACAATATCTTGCCTCTTATCTGGGAATAACCCAGCGCCACCTGAGCCGCATCAGAAAGCAGATTTCTTTTTAGACATATGTCCTATTATTGCTCTAAGTCCTGTTCATAGCTTTGCACAAATCAATCTTATGAAACGCATCGCAATTATCAACGGACATCCCTATGCAGCATCTTTTAATACAGGCTTGGTAAAAGCCTATAAAGAAGGGGCCTTGCAAACGGGAGCTACTATACAAGAAATAAACATTGCAGAACTTGAGTTCAACCCTAATCTGGAAGGTGGTTACAGTAAAAGAACAGAGCTGGAGCCAGATCTTTTAAAGGCATGGGAAATTATTCAATGGGCAGAGCATTTGGTATGGATTCATCCCGTCTGGTGGGGAGGTCTTCCTGCAATCACCAAAGGTTTTATCGACCGTTTGTTTCTTCCGGGAATGGCTTATAAATACCGTGACAATTCGATATTGTGGGACAAACTCCTAAAAGGTAAAACAGCCCGAATTATCACAACCCTGGATCAGCCAGGCTGGTATTACAGGCTCATGTATGGAAGGCCAAGCGTTAATCAGCTTCGGAAATCAACTTTACAATTCTGTGGTATATCTCCGGTAAAAGTTACTTATATCGGAATTATCCGAAACTCTCCTGAAGCCAGTCGAAAGAAATGGCTGCAACAGGTAAAAAGAATGGGATTAGAATTAAAATAAAGCATATACTGCCCTGTCAAGGTTTAAAACATTGACAGGGTTATTATTTTAAGCCATACAAATAGTGTTTATACATTCGATTCGGGCATTTTAGTACAATCTTCAATATAACTAAAAAAATAGTTGTATAATTCAAAACCTTGTTGTAATATTGTATCACTAACAAAATAGTGATATCTGGAAACTAAATAACCTTATATATGACAAAGTATTAACAATTTAATTATTTCAACTTATAATACCTCTATAGCGGAGGTATTTTTTTACAGATAATGTCCCCCTGCAGTTATTTCAATCGTTATGCTAATGAATTTAAAAATTTTACCTAATGAAAAATATACTGCACATTATCTCCAGTGCGAGAGGACAAGAGTCTTACAGTTACAAGCTAAGCTCTGCTATCATAGAAAAATTAATGAGTACAGATCCTAATGTAAATATTACAGAAAGAAATCTTACAAAGGAATTTCCGCAATTTATTGACGAAATACTAATTCCGGAGCTTTATAAATTTCCCACAGAATATAATGAGAAATCGGACAGGCTTCTAAAGCATTCTGATACCATATTTAGTGAAGTCAAGAATGCCGATATTATCGTAATAGGTACTCCTATGCATAATTTTGGTATTTCGGCTCCGCTTAAAGCATGGATAGATCTGCTTATACGCCCGGGTATTACTTACAGTTTCGATAATACAGGTGCCAGAGTTGGCCTTCTCCATAATAAAAAAATATATCTGGCAATTGCCTCGGGAGGTAAATTATCGGACACTATGCGGGAAAATGATTATATAGAATCCTATATAAAAGCTGTTTTCCAGGCTTATACAGGAATCACAGATATTCGTACATTTAGGGTTGAAGGAACCATAGAGAATAATTACAGTACGGACGATTACAAAAGGATTATACAAAACCTATAAATAAAGCAGGCGTGAAAGAATTTACATTAATTTTCAGACTTACAGATATCAATGACTTCCGCCCTTCTCGGGAGCAAATGCAGGAGCGCATGAACTGGCTGGCAGGTATTGTTGCTCAAAATAAACTGGCAGATAAAGGGAATACCCTATTACCTGTGCCGGGAAGTGCCAAAACAGTAAAGTCTGATAATGTTATAAGCGATGGCCCATATACCGAAATCAAGGAGTTTATAAGCGGATATATTGTCGTAAGAGCTGAGAACATTGAAGAAGCTGTTGAAATGGCTAAAGGAAATCCTATCTTCAAAATAGGCGGAAGCATAGAAGTACGTGAAGTTTTAGCGCGCAATTAATTGTGAAACAACAATCGGCTAAAGATATACTTCCCCATCTATTCCGACAGGAATATGCTAAAATGACGGCTGTATTATGCCGTCTTTTTGGCATTCAACATATTGAAATAGCTGAAGACCTTACCAGCGATACATTTTTAAAAGCCTCGGAATACTGGGCTCTTCACGGAATACCAGAAAATCCCAGTGCGTGGCTTTATACTGTGGCTAAAAATAAAGCTAAAGATTATAACAAACATATCAGTATTGCCGAAGAAAAGCTTCAGGAAATTTTCAGAACAACACACAGTGAAGTAGTGCAAGAAACAGAAGCTATTGGACAATATATTACGGATAGCCAACTGGCCATGATATTTGCCGTATGCGATCCTGCAATACCCACTGAATCTCAAATATGTCTGGCATTGCAAGTATTATGCGGCTTCAGTATTGCAGAAATTGCTAACGCTCTGCTCAGTAAACCGGAAACCATAAAAAAGAGATTGACAAGAGCTCGGGAAAACCTTAGAAACACGAATTTTCAGATCATTCTCTTAAGTGAAACTGAAATAAAATCCAGACTTAACACAGTTTTAAAAACCTTATATCTTTTATTCAGTGAAGGCTATTTTTCTAAAAGCAACCAATACTATATCCGGAAAGACTTATGTCTGGAAGCGATAAGACTTAGCCTGATACTTACAGAAGCTACTATTACCAATACTCCGCAGGCCAATGCACTATTAGCCCTGATGTGTTTCCAAAGCTCCAGGCTGGAAGCAAGAACGGACTCATACGGAAAGATGATCCTCTTTGACAATCAGGACACAAGTCTTTGGGATCAATCTCTTATCGACAAAGGAAATTACTATCTTGTAAAGGCTTGTACAGGAAATGAAGTTTCCAAATATCACCTGGAAGCAGCTATTGCTTATTGGCACACCACTGTTGGAAAAGAAAAAAAATGGCCGCAAATATTAGAACTGTATAATCAACTTGTTTGTATTGAAAAATCGCCTGTTACAGCTCTCAACAGGCTTTATGCTTTCTCAAGAGTTTATGGAAAAGATAAGGCACTTGAAGAGCTTCAGAAAGATGAAAAAACAGAAAGTAGTTATTATTATGAACTATTGGGATTTTTACACGCTGATACGGAAATATCCAAAGCAATACATTATTATTCTGAAGCAATAAAACTGGTGAAATCCGGAGCCGAAAAACAGCATATTCAAGAGGAAATTGAACGATTAAAGGGTATTTTGGACTAAATATTTAAAAAAAATAAATATAAAACAGTCTGGATAAACATATAGAAAACAAGGAATTCCAAATATTAAACACTTATTTAGAAACGACCTTTACTATTTATATTATAAATACTTGCAAGAGTTTTTTTTTTAAACGTACTTTGTGACAAATGGTTCTTTTTACAAAGAAGAATATTTTATTTAGATTATATAGGGCTGCTATTTAGATTATTAAGTTGGGTGCCATCCGCTCTATTTTCTTTTTATCGTTGTGTAGATGGCGTACAGCACTAATTTAATAATGTATGAATCCATCGGCAACAGCCCTTACCGGAATTCCGTTTTCCGAATTTTTAACTCACTTTAAAGATTCAATTTCTCAACTTTTCAAAAAAGACTGCATAAACCAGCTAAGTTTATCCAGAGGTCTTCCTCCACATGTATGGAAAACCATTATGAACTTAAAGCCTTTATCAGTTGCTATCCCTGAGGAATTTGGCGGAAGAGGAACTAAAGTAAAGGAATGTCTTGGAATACTTTCAGCAGCATCTTACGAATCACTTCCCCTTTCCTTAACATTTGGAATCAACATTGCCCTTTTCCTGGAGCCATTGGCTAAGTATGGAAACGCACTGGCAAAAGCTGATATCTTTAAGCATTTTTTAGAATATGGCGCTATGGGCGGGCTTATGATTACAGAACCTGATTATGGCAGTGATGCTCTGAACATGAAAACCCAGAATAAGCTGGAAGGTGAAAAATACCATATAAAAGGAACAAAACACTGGCAAGGCCTTACAGGAATGGCCGATTACTGGTTAGTCACTTCCAGGAATATAAATGCAGAAGGCGCTCTTGCAAGAGATGTTGACTTTTTTATAGCCAATACACATCAACCAGATCAGAATATAGAGGTAGTCGAATACTATGACAATCCGGGATTGTATATGATTCCTTACGGGTTGAATAAAATCGATATAAAAGTACCACAGCAGAATAAACTAATCCCTGAATCTACGGGACTGAAAATGATGCTGGATATTCTTCACAGAAGCAGACTTCAGTTCCCGGGAATGGGTATGGGCTTTTTGAAACGCATGATGGAAGAAGCATCCAAGCACTGTCAGGAAAGACAGGTAGGTACAGGAAATCTTTTGTGTTTCGATCAGGTACAGTTTCAGCTTTCCAAAATGCAATCTTTCTTTACACTTTGCTCTGCAATGTGTGCAAAAAGTACTAAGGTAAGTGGTATAGATCATGATGTATCCGGAAGCGGTATTCATGCAAACAGTATGAAAGCTTTAGTAACAGATATGATGCAGGAAGCTGCTCAGCTCTATGTACAGCTATCCGGAGCTAAAGGTTACCGCATGAGCCATATTGGCGGACGTGGTATTATGGACAGCCGTCCGTTCCAGATTTTTGAAGGTTCTAACGAAATGCTTTACACTCAGATTGCTGAAGGAATCTTAAAGGATATGAAGAAAAAGAAAACAGAAAATCTGGGTCAGTATTTAAGCATTAACGAAACGACTAAAAATGCTGCTACAGTATACAGTAAAGACTTGAATATCAGCATTAGTACACCTATTTCTCAGCGTAAAATGATAGATCTTGGCAAAATCGTTGCTCGTGTAATTATCATAAATGACCTGTTAGAGCTTAATGATTCCGGATTCAGCCAGGAACTTACAGATAACTGTATACAAATGGTAAGACAGGAAATCAGAAATCTTATCGCTTCCATAGAGCACCATGAAAACATATCTGCTCTGGAAGACACAAGCAATAAAAGTGATTGGATGTTATTTTCATAATACATTCTTTCATCTATAATAAAAGCATCTTTCTTTATTGGAAAGATGTTTTTTTATTATTCCTATTCTGAAATACATATTTGCACATAACTTCCTATCAGTGCTTTCTACCTTAAAAAATAATAGACAGACTATCAAAACATAACACTCATTTTTAGTATATTAAAACTAATAAAATACATCAATGATGAAAAATAAAATTATTTGGTTTATATCTTCAATTCTGTTTGCGTTATTTATGAGCTCATGTTCAACAAGGAGCAAGTTTTCTTCGGAATCCCTAAGCATAGGAATGACAAAAGAACAGGTTCTGGCAAAGTTTGGAAAGCCTTACAAATCTTCATTTGAACAAGATAAAGAAACCGGAGCAATTGAAGAAACTTTATTTTATAAAGAATTCCTTTATGTTGCAGGAAGTGGTGAAATCACAAATATTTTAACCTTTAAATCTGGAAAGCTTGTCTCTCTTAAGCAAGGACAGGAGCCATCCTCCTTTAATAGAACTACTATTATCAATACACCCCAGTCTACAGTTGTCCAAACTCTAAATTGATCATATTTATTTAAGAGTTTTATGCTATAATCTTTTCAATCAACTTTTTAAGCAAATAAATTTAATGCTATTAAATATATTTTTCGTATATTTGCATAATCATATGACAATATGAACAGGGCTTTTGCCTATGCTATTTCTGTAATAGTTTAGAATATTTATATTTTTTTCTCAGTTTTCGCTTTTTTTCAGTTGCCGTATTTTTTTTAACCTATAATTCAATAATTATGAATATATTAGTTGGTAAACTGAATCCTCAGACAACCGAGCAACAATTGGAAAAACATTTTAATTCTTTTGGCTTTATAACTGCTGTAGACATCATTAAAGAGTCTTACTCCGGTGATTCTCTAGGCTATGGATATGTGCTGATGCCCAATCCTGAAGAAGCAGAAACGGCAATTAGAAAGCTGAATGGTACATCTCTGGATGGACATGCAATATTCGTGAGCAAAGCCTCACAAAACAGTAACAGATATAGATTATAACATAACCCAGATCATAACTAAATAAACTAAAACAATATATGGCAGATTCTTTCTCTAAAAAGGAAAACAACAAGAAAAAAGCACAAAAACAACAGGAAAAAGCAAAAAGACGCGAAGAGCGTAAATCAACTAATAACAAAGGCAAGAGTCTGGACGAGATGATGGCATATGTAGATGCCAATGGTCAGATCACTATGACTCCGCCGGAAGACAACGCTCCACTGGAGATTAATCTGGATGACATACAGCTGGGTGCTGCTCCTATAGAAGCAGAAGAAGCTGTAAAAACCGGGATTATTACATTCCTTAGTGAAAAAGGCTATGGCTTCATCACAGAAGACAAAAGCAAAGAGAATATCTTCTTCCACATCAATAACTGTAAAGAGCCGGTAAAAAAAGGCAACAAAGTATCTTTCGAAAAAGAAAGAACAATGAAAGGATTTGCAGCTATTGATATCCAGATTGTTAAGTAATAAAAAATGAATTTTTAATCTTTAACGGGTTAAAAATCTATTTTCAATAAAGCTGCTCCACACCGGAGCAGCTTTATTATTTTTGGCAAAACGGAAAGGCACTTCATTTTTTTACAGTATCTTTGCTTACAATTACGGCTGTGACATTCTTTTCAGTCATCCGGAAAGTATTTTTAACCCAATACTTCCGATCCATATCATATATTAATCTGTTAATTAATCTTATATTATAATGATGAGAGTCAAAAACTTTATCTATTTATTACTATTGGCTACAGGTGTGTTATTAGCCTCCTGTATCCGGGAGCAGGCTCAGAATATGGAAGCCGATATAGAAACCGCAACAATAGCAAACTCTACAGAGATCTTACAAATCCAACCTATTATCACTGATAATACAATTACATTCAGATTAAGGGAATACACCACCGATTTCCATTTTTCTCCGGAATTCACCTTAACACCGGGTGCCAGTATAAAACCTGCAAGCGGAACAAAACTGGATTTCAACACACCTCAGAAATATACAGTGACGTCAGAAGATGGTGCATGGAAAAAGGAATATACAGTATCATTTGTTATCGATGACTCAGAAAGACGCTATTACCCTTTTGAAAATGCAGAAGTTATTGATACGGACGGACCTGAGGGTCATTTCCATAGATTTTTCGACTACCAGGCTAATGGACAGAAAAAGTATGATTGGGCAACAGCAAATGAGGGTTATAACATTCTGGCTGAAACACTACTGGAAGATGGTGAGACACTTACTCCGGCCTTCTACCCTACAGCTCAGATACCAGATGGTTATATTGGAAAAGGAGTAAAAATGCAGACAAAAAGCACCGGACCTCTAGGTGGCATGTTTGGTTCGCCACTGGCTGCAGGAAACCTATTCCTTGGAACATTTAAACTGACCGTTCCAGCAATTAAGTCAACTCTTTTCGGAATACCTTACAACTTCAAAACCGCGCCAAAGGCTATTAAAGGTTATTTTAAATACAAGGCCGGAGACAATTTTGTAGTGAACAGTAAAACCGGAACCAAACTTACAAAAGACACTTGGGATGCCTATGCTATTTTATTTGAGAAATCGGATAAAAATAATTACCTGAGTGGTGATCATTCTTTCAAAGATGTACGAATGGTAAGTGTGGCGAGAATAAAAGCAGATAAAAGAATTGAAACAGATAAGTGGACAGCGTTCGAAATTCCTTTTGAGAATGTAAACGGAAAAGCTTTTGATAAAAACAAGGAATACATGTACACGATTGTATTTTCATCAAGCTTAGAAGGTGATTTGTTTAACGGAGCCGTAGGAAGTGCTTTGTGGATCGACGAAGTAAATGTCGTAACGGAGTAATAACTAAAGTTTTCTAATCTTAACAGAATCAGAATTATCACATGAAAAGAGCATTATTAACCATATTATTATCACTGGGAACCAGCAGTATTATTTCTGCACAACAAGCAGAAGCCAATATCTCTACGGCAAAGCCCAATTTTTTCAATACTGATATTGATTATCAGATCCGCGCAAACTATAGCATTGGTGGTAGTACACCACTAGGTATGCCACGCGAAATCCGCAAAATAGAAAGTTATAACCCAACCCTGGCTTTAGGCCTTGAAGCTAATGC
The DNA here is from genome assembly GCF_002023715.1 of Elizabethkingia occulta. GTDB lineage: Bacteria > Bacteroidota > Bacteroidia > Flavobacteriales > Weeksellaceae > Elizabethkingia > Elizabethkingia occulta. Next base: position 222,009 of record NZ_MAHX01000021.1, on the reverse strand, counting down.
TACAAAATGGATTTCTGAAGACAAGAAATGGGGTATCCGTTTAGGTGTTCGTGTAGAAGGGAAAGGAATGAAAACCAAAGCAGAAGTAAAGAATTATCTTACAGAAATAAAACAGGACAATTCAAAAGTACGCGGATACTATACCGGTAAAGTACAAACCACTGTAAAAAATTCCTATATCACAGTACCTGTTTCTGCGGTCTATCGCCTGTCTGATAAATGGAACCTTTATGGTGGACTTTATTTCTCCGGTCTTATTGACAAAAACTTTGATGGTTATGTTTCCGATGGCTACCTGCGTCAGAATACACCTACAGGGCCAAAAATTACATTCTCTGAAGGGAGTACTGCAACCTATGACTTCTCGAATGAAGTACGTAAATTCCAATGGGGATTGCAACTGGGAGCAGAATGGTCTATGAACAAACATTTTGTTTTATTCCCTGAATTCTCTTACGGAATCAATGGACTTCTGAATAAAGACTTTGACGCGATCTCATTTAGTATGCACAATGTATATCTGAATATGGGCTTCGGTTACAAATTCTAACGAATAAAATATACAATTCTAAAAGCCCTCTTTGGAGGGCTTTTTATGTCAGATTATAATATCATTTTATTAAAATAACAAATTCATCACCTAAATAATTAAAAATAATAACATATACAAACAATAAATTATCAACTTATTATATAAAAAGCCTATTGTTTATCATAAAATAATTTTAGATATTTGATACCATACTAATAATCCATTTAACAAACTGAAATACTGATGAGTAACACTACTTTTTCTGATTCCAAAAAACACTATGAAATTCTGGATGGCCTTCGCGGAGTTGCCGCTATTATGGTCGTTATGCTCCATATTCTGGAAATATTTGCCGGTGGTGACCATACAAAACTAATGATCAACCACGGTTACCTTGCTGTAGACTTTTTCTTTCTCTTATCTGGTTTTGTAATTGCCCATGCTTATGATGACCGCTGGAACAAAATGACTGTTGGTCAGTTTTTCAAAAGAAGACTGATCCGACTGCATCCTTTAATTATTGCAGGGATGACTCTTGGCGGGATATTTTTCTATTTCAGCGAATCAGCTGTGCTCTTCCCTATTGTTGGAGAAACTCCCGTATGGAAGTTAATATTAGTAATGCTTATTGGCTACACACTTATACCTGTTCCGTTGTCTCTGGATATTCATGGTTGGGGCGAGATGCACCCGCTAAACGGACCTGCGTGGTCATTATTTTATGAATATGTAGGCAATATTCTGTATGCACTTTTTTTAAGAAAAGCATCTACAACTGTTCTCAGTATACTGGTTTTGTTATCCGGAGCATTTCTGGCTTATTATACCATTACAAGTCCGCAAGGAGATATTATTGGCGGCTGGTCACTTACCGGTGAACAACTCACAATAGGCTTCACGAGACTTCTGTATCCGTTTCTGGCAGGATTATTATTATACCGTATATTCAAGCCGATGTCTCTGAAAAATGGTTTTCTACTATGCAGTATATTACTGATAGCTGTTCTGGCAATGCCAAGAATAGGTGGAAAAGAGCAACTATGGATGAATGGAGCTTATGAAGCTGTTATTATTATATTCATATTTCCTCTTATCTTGTTTTTAGGTGCCAGTGGAAGTATCAAAGGAAAAGTAGCGACAAAGATCTGCAACTTTTTGGGAGATATTTCTTATCCATTATACATCACCCACTTCCCTGTTCTTTATGTTTATTATGCCTGGGTTGTAAATAACAAGGTAACTCTGGATCAGGCTTGGCCTGTAGGTGTTGGGATCCTGACTATGAGTATTGTAGTTGCCTGGTTACTCCTGAAATATTATGACATTCCGGTAAGAAGATGGCTTACCCAAAAGTATATGAATACCAAACGTTAATATAATACAGCTAAAAGTTTTTCTTTTGGCTGTTTTTATTATTAATCAAACCTAAAATATTGTCTATATTTAGTGGCGACTCTACTACTATGAAAAAAAATTTATTTATTTTTTCTACTTTTCTATTTTTATTATCCTGTGATAATAAATTCAGTGAGAAGACAAAAGAAGCTTCTGCTCCAATATTAATTACAGTTGGGTATTATCCTACATTTCATCAGCATGTAGAAACAACTGTTAATTTGAAAGACAAGTATATCTTATTCTATTCGCCAAATGCTTTTCTACCAGAACCACCTCCATATAAAAATAGAGAGCATAATCAGGAGAAAGAAATTAAATACCAGCAATATTTAGCAATGTACCCAAAACCAACTCCATTCAAAACTTCAATCGAAGAAAAAGATATGCAAAGGATAAAAAAGATTCTGAATGATTTCCAGAAAGAAGATTTTGAAAACAAGGATCTGCCAGCAATTGATGGAATATCTCTTAATATTATCATTGCCTATTCTAATGATATGGTAAAGCAAATAAAACCCTTGAATGATCCTACCTCAAAACAGCAAGAACTCTATAAAGAAATACTAAATTTACTCATGTCGAAAAATACTGATAAAAATAACTCTATTGTTATACAAAATCTTATTCGGTAATAGGTAAAAAAGAAGCTATTATGCCTGAAAAATTTAAAAATTTTATTGTATTAGATGAAACAACAGAATTATTATTAGTTCATACTTATGAAAAAATATATCTGGTAAAAAAAGCTAACAATGAATTTATTTTTATAGATGAAATGTATGGAGATCCTTGCTGTGGTGTAATAAGTATTGATAATAAATACTGTATTATTGGTGGCTATGAACTCATTTTATGGGTAGATGGCAAATCAATAATATTTGAAAATTTAAAAGATATCTATGACATACGAAAAGCAATGGACGATGAATATGAAATTTTAATTGATCCCTGGTCTGAAAACTCTTCTATATGGATATTTAATGCAATCAGCAGAAGTTTGGTAAAATTGAGAGATTTTGACAAATATAGAGATGAAGAATATTCGGATAATGTAATCTGGTAAAAATATTCAGCATTTAATTATATAATTATGAAAATACAAATCATCAGCGATCTACATCAGAAATTTGGCAAACATATTTTCAAATTAGGCAACGATGAACAAACAGATATTATGATGAAGCTAGAGCTTAAATAACTCAAAATGTTGAGCAACCTTATGTAGTGATAACATTAATTTCTCTTTTCATTTTACTTGTCAGCACAGGCATTTTTAACCATATAGGAAGAATTCTCAATAATAACCAGCTAAAGTGATTTACCATAATTACGGTATCGCGCTTTTTTAGCTGACGGATACAATAGCGGGCAACTCTATGCGGATCCAGACTTGTAATTCTTGCCCAAAAGCCCTGCTCCTCTATTCTACGGCTTACCTCTGCATTTGTTTTCATAGGTCCGGGGTTTACAACACTTACGAATACATTGGTATCCTTTAATTCCTGATACAAACCTCTGGAAAATGAATGAACGAAAGCTTTAGACGCAGGATATACGGTTTTGTAACCCATGGGTGAAAAAGCGGCAAGGCTGGAAACATTGAGTATATATGCTTTGGGGCTTTTTTGCAAATTAGGTAACAACTGATGGGTTAACAATGCAATAGCCAATACGTTGAGCTGAATAATTTTTTCGATGTAACTTCCGGAGACATCGGTAAATTTTCCGGAACCTCCGATACCAGCATTGTTAATGAGTAAATCAATATTAAATTCTGAATTAATCCATTCTGTCAAAGCCAGTACATTATCTCTTAAGCTAAGATCAGTTTCATGATAACATACTTTTATACAATACTGTGATTCCAGCTCTTCTACAAACTCCTTTAGGTTTTGTCCCGGCAGGCTCACAAGGATCAGGTTATTCTTTTCTTTAGCCAATTCTTCAGCAAAAGCTTTTCCCAGCCCCTGACTAGCTCCTGTAATTACAGCATACGAATCTTTCATACTCTAAATATTATAGCACAAAAGTAGATGAAGTGATAGGTGGAAATGCTCCGTTTTATCAATCGGAACAAAATCAGACAAATTAATTAACGCACTGATTTACAACAATAAAAATGAACACTTTTATAAATCTGAACGTTTTTTCCGGTATTCTGTAGGTGTAAAAGAAGTTATTTTTTTAAACGCATTATTAAATGATGTTTTCGAATTAAACCCTGCTTCATATCCTATCGCCAATATTGTATATTGTTTGTAAGCAGGACTTGTTAATAGCTCTTCTGCCTTTTTAACTCTGTATTTATTGACAAAATGAAAGAAATTCTCATCAAAACCTTGATTAAGCACATAAGAAAGCTGATGCGCAGAAACATCTATTTTTGAAGCAAGCTTAACTAAATTCAGTTCACTTTCCAGATAAGGTTTAGCAGTCTCCATAAGAATTGTAAGCTTTACCTTAAGGTCTTCAAGCTCTGCATCATCCATCAGCTTGCTTCTTGTACCAGAAGTAACTTCAGAAAACTCTGTTTCAATATCCCTTGCCTCTAATCCTTTCGGATAGATTTCTTTCTGCTGAACAGTATAATAAGCAACAATATAGACTACAAGCATAAAGAAAAAGCTGATATAAATATTCAATGATCTTTCACCAGAAAACACATTATAAAAAGCTGTGGCAAGTGATGCTGCAATAGTAGCGTAAATAATCCAGGTAATCCAACTAAGGTCTATATTCTCTTTATTGGAAGCAAAAGATTCAATATTCTTCCGATGTTTTAGGATTTTCAGATAGGATAATCCTGTATAAAACAATGCATTCCCCAGAACCAAAGTAAGGTATATAATATGGAATTGCCGAGGATTTATTATTGATTCACTGCACAACAATATCAAAAACAAGAAGGCCAATATCAGATGCCCGGTATCTTTTATTTTATATTTATAATATGGATTGGAGTAAAAATGAACACTCTGATAAAAAACTAATGGTGCTAAAAACTGAATAAACCGAGTAATTATATAAACGATCTGATTTTGTAATAAATCACCCAATAGCAAATCGTCCCAAAAGAAACTTGACCAAATGAGTAAACATATTCCGAAATAAAAATTAGGTTTCCCGTTTACCCTGATAGCATTACTAAGCAAAAGAAAGGACAATAGAATTAGTCCTCCTGCTGTCAGTAAAAGAATTAAAAGGTTTATATCCATCCGCTGATTATAAATACTTTGCCGGCTAAATTACTAAATGCTACAATACTTTGTCAACATTAATTATATTCATTCTATTAATAAACAAAGAGACCCATTCAGCTCGGTGAATAAAGTCTCTTCTTTGCATCAGACATTTTATACAAATACTCATTCAGAGTATTTATACTATATTTTCATATTAAACATTTTAAAAATTAGTAATCAAATATAATAAAAAGAAAAAGTACAAAACACATAAACAACTGAAAATCATTAAAATAAATATAAGTTCTTATATAAAAGACGGCAAATTATAACATTGAATAAAACAGAAAAAAGTCCTATTTTTGGGAAAAACTAATTCAAACATGAAAATACTTTCCACAATTTTCACCTGTGTTATAGGTTCTTTGCTCTTTTCAGGGCAAGAATTACAGGTTCCGGCTCTTATTCCCTATCCGGCAAAGTTGGAACAAACGACCGGAAGCTTTTCTCTGAAAAACAATACAATTACCTATTCAGTAGAAGCAAAACAATCATGGAAACGAGCAGAGCGTTTTATCAGCCAATCGCTTTTCAGCACATCAGTTATCCGTAAAAAAGGCAATTCTGCACAGGCAGATCTTCGGATAAAAATTCAGTCTGATCTAAAACCGGAAGCCTATAAACTACAGATTACCAATAATAAAATTGAAATATCTGCTTCCGCTGAAGCAGGTGCTTTATACGCTTTACAAACGTTACAGCAGCTCTACCAGCTTTCTGGTAACACACAACTTCCGACACTGTCTATACAGGACAGCCCTGCTTACAGTTGGCGCGGTGCAGAACTGGATGTTGCAAGACATTTCTTTTCCAAAGAATATTTATACAAATTCATAGACTTATTAGCATCATACAAGTTCAACAAACTGCACCTACATCTTACCGATGACCAGGGATGGCGCATTGAAATAAAAAAATATCCAAAACTAACAGAACAGGGAGCATGGCGTGAATTCAACAATCAAGATCTTGCCTGCCTGGAGAAAGCAAAAGAAAATCCGGACTTTGAGCTGCCTAAAGAGCACCTACGAACTATAAACGGAAAGCAACAATATGGTGGCTACTATACCCAGAAGGATATTAAAGACATTGTAGCCTATGCAGCCTCACAAAATATTGAGATCATTCCGGAAATTGATATGCCCGGACATATGATGATTGCTACGGCTGCATATCCCGAACTTTTACTGGACGGTATTACCTCAGGATGGGGAAAACAGTTTTCAGTTCCCATTAATCCAGCCAAAGAAAGTTCTTATCAATTTATTCAGAATGTACTAAAAGAGGTTATGGATTTATTTCCTTCCCGTTATATTCATATCGGAGCCGATGAAGTGGAACAAACCAGCTGGAGCAAATCTGTTCTTTGTCAGAAACTAATGCAGAAAGAAAAGCTAAACTCTCTGCATGATCTTCAAAGCTATTTTGTAAAACGTGTGAATAATTTTATCCAATCAAAAGGGAAAACAGCTATTGGCTGGGACGAAATACTGGATGGTCCGTCTGATCCAAACATGACTGTTATGTACTGGCGTGGCTGGAAAAAGAATGCTCCTCTGGAAGCTGTAAATCGCAATCACCCTTTGATTATGTCTCCTACAAATCCGCTATACTTCGATTACTTACCCAACAGTAGTTCACTAGAAAGCGTTTATAACATGAAGGTGATTCCTGCCGATATACCTCAGGAGAAGCACCATCTTATTCAGGGAGCACAGGCCAATATGTGGTCAGAAATGATTCCGTCGCGTGAACGACTGGAATTTATGATACTTCCCCGTTTAACAGCTCTTGCAGAAAGAGTATGGACAGACAAAGATCTGTATTCATCTTACCAGCAGCGGGTAATTCAACATTACAATCTATGGGATAAAAAAGATTACCGTTACCGGATGCCAGACCTTACTGGCTTTGCCGATGAACAGGTTATTGTAGATGGACAATCTGTATTAAAAGTAAATAACCCTTTAGCCACAAGCAAAATACATTATACACAGGATGGCTCGTTACCGACTGCTTCCAGCCCTGTATTACAAAATTCGTTAATCATCCGCGAGCCTGCTAAAATCCGGTTTGCAACAATCTCTTCCTCGGGAGCCAAAAGCGAATTGTATCAGGTACAGGTTAAACAAAGCAAATGGTATCCGGCTGTAAAAACAAAATCAGTTGCTCCGGGATTAAATGCAACATTCTACTCTGGTGTATTTCCAAATACAAAAGGCATTAAGGGTGAAGTTGTAAAGAATGAGATTATCTCTAATGTAAAACTGAGTGATACTATAAAAATGCCGGCCTTTGGAACAAAAATAAAAGGAATGATTCGTGTTCCGGAAAAAGGAATTTATAATTTCTACTTTACATGTGATGACGGTGGAGTTTTAAAAATTGCAGAACAATTGGTTGTCGATAACGATGGCCAGCATGCACCGGTTATGAAAAGCGGACAAATTGCTCTGGAAGCTGGCTATCATCCGATAGATATAGACTTTATTGAAGCCGGAGGCGGATTTACGTTGAAGCTTTATTATAGTGTCAATAATTCTGAACCTCAACCAATTCCTGATAATTGGTTCTACCACTAAAACTGATTTAACTCAATATTCATAAAGGGAAAGCAATGCTTTCCTTTTTTGTATCCATCAGTCATCAAATTCAAATGTATTTTACATTAAACTTATTTAAACTTTTTAGCAGGACATTAAAAGTATAAATAATTATGCTTAAAACTCATTTTAAGCATAATATCAAAAGAAACAAAAGCTACCTGTACAGATGTTAGATATGATAAAAGTTCTCAAAAAAGAATAAAAATCAAAAATTTTTAAAAGTTTATATGAACTTCTATGTGCAAAGTATTTAAACTTAAAAAAACACTAAAGTATTTAAAATAAAGCTTTTGTGGCTTTTGTGGTTTAATAAAAAAGTTTAAACAGCTTTATTATTATGCTGAATAGCTGAAGGATTTGTAAATGAATATGTCTTGATAAAATCAATATGATAACTTCTAAGCTAAAGTCAGGCGTATTTAGCTTAGTCATCTGAATACAGCCTTTTTCATAGATCTGTCCTTATAGGTGTGTTTTTATATAAAACAATAAAATTAAAAAGCACAAAAATATACTTTAATGGTGAATAATTAGTATATTTGAATACTATTAAATATTCTTTTACCATGGATTATACACTAATAAAAGATACTATAAAACTTATTGAGCAATTTGAAACTGAAATACAAAAAACAAATCAGTACGATCACAATATTGAAAGCTTTAAGAGCTGGATTGCAAATCAGGTAACAGAAGAAGAGTCTTTTACCGAACCTTATTGGGAAGGAAAAGAGAATAAAAGGACGCCGGAAAGTGTAATCAGCACGTTGCTGGTACATATGAACCGTTATGCCAAAACTTATTCCAAATCCGCAATATTTGGTTCTGCTTTCTCTACGCAGGAAGAATTTATATATCTCATTAACCTCAGGGCTTTTGGTGGTATGACAAAAATGGAGCTTATTAAAAAGAACATTCAGGAAAAGCCTGCCGGAATTCAAATTATCAACAGACTTCTTCAACAGGGTTGGATAGAACAATCAGACTCTGAAACGGATAAGAGAAGCAAAATTATTCGAATTACACCAGAAGGATTACATGCTTTGGATGCTCAAATGGAAAAAATACGTCAGGCTACACAAATTGTGGCAGGAAATCTTACATATAAAGAGAAAATGAAATTGATTGAATTATTAAATAAACTCAATGAATTTCACCATCCCATATTTACTCAGAATATAGAATCATCTGAACTTCTGGACAAAGTTTCTGAAAATAACTATAAAGCAGTATAAAATGAAAAATAAAATTATACTCGGTACAGCTCTTACGCTTACCATACTGGCATTCCTATCATCTTGTTCCAATATTCCAAAAAATGCTAAGCCTATTGAAAGTTTTGATGCAAATCGGTATCTCGGTACCTGGTATGAGATTGCAAGATTCGACTATAAGTTTGAAAAGAATCTAGACAATGTAACGGCACACTACAGCTTTAAAGATAACGGAGAAATTAAAGTTCTAAACAGCGGTTACAATACCGAAACAAAAGAATGGAAATCTGCAATTGGCAGTGCTAAATTCAGAAACGATAAAACAACTGCTGCGCTGAAGGTGAGTTTTTTCAAACCTTTTTACGCGGGTTACAATGTTATTGCCCTGGATAAAGATTACAAATATGCTTTGGTTGCAGGACAAAATCTGAAATACCTATGGATACTTTCGCGTGAAAAATCAATACCTGAGAATATTAAGGAAGAATACCTGAAAAAAGCTCAATCAATTGGTTATGATACCTCAAAATTAATATGGGTGAAGCAGGATAAAAATAATCCTTTTGCAAATGGAAAATAAAATTGTTATTTACTGGTTTCGAAGAGATTTACGTACAGAAGACAATAAGGGATTACAACAGGCTTTAGCTTCTGGTTTACCGGTAATTCCTATATTTATTTTTGACAGAGAGATTCTCGATCAGTTAAATGATCCCTGTGATCGTCGCGTCGATTATATACATCAGGCATTAATATCAATTAACGATACACTTCATAAATACAATTCAACTCTTCAGGTATACCATGGAAAGCCTTTAGAAGTTTTTAAAAAAATTATAACACAATATCAGGTACAAGCTGTATACTGCAATCGAGATTATGAGCCTCTGGCAATAAAAAGAGATAAGGCTGTAAAAACATTTTTAGAACAACATGCAATTCGATTTTACGATTTCAAAGATCAGGTTATTTTCGATCAGTCTGAAATTGTAAAAACAGATGGCCTTCCCTACACTATTTACACACCTTATGCTAAAAAATGGCGAAGCGAGCTTCAGCCGGAACATTATACAGCAGCAAAAACAGATTTAAACAGTCTTTATAAAGCTGTCCCACAGGAAATTACAGCTTTATCAGATATTGGTTTCAAAAAAACAGATTTTGTATTCCAAAAGCCCGAACCCGATCTTGAAATTGTAAAAGATTACAGCTTGTATAGAGATTTTCCGGCTTTAGATAAAACGTCTCACTTAGGCATCGCTTTAAGGTTCGGCACTATTTCGATACGAGAATGTGTTTCTTTTGCGGTTAAACATAACGATACATGGCTGTCAGAACTTATCTGGAGGGAGTTCTTTATGCAGATTCTTTATCATTTCCCTCAGGTTGTTCACCAAAGCTTTAAAACTCAGTACGATTATATTGAATGGCGCAATAATGAAGAAGAATTCCAGCTTTGGTGCAAAGGCGAAACCGGCTATCCGATAGTAGATGCCGGTATGCGGCAGCTCAACTCTACAGGCTTCATGCACAACCGAGTACGAATGATTGTTGCGAGCTTCCTATGCAAACATCTGCTTATTGACTGGCGTTGGGGTGAAGCTTATTTTGCGGAAAAACTTCTCGATTATGATTTGTCCGCCAATAATGGCAATTGGCAATGGGCAGCGGGTTGTGGTTGTGATGCAGCACCTTATTTCAGGATTTTTAATCCAACAGCCCAAACGCAGAAATTTGACAAAGATTTACAATATATAAAAAAATGGAATCCGGGCTTTCAACAAAATATAATGCCTCCTATAATACAGCATGATGTAGCAAGACAACGTGCATTGCAGGTTTATAAAAAGGCATTACAACATTCCTGAATCAGATTAATTATTGTATCAAAAAAAAATAAATGAATACTATATATCAATACTATATCAGGAGATAAATAATATATTGTATTTAATCACATAAGCAATAAGCTCCGAAGATGTTTTAGTATTCGTTTTCTTCCTCAGATTCCTTTTATGATTTTGTACTGTGTGATAAGATATAAATAGTTTTTGGGCAATTATAGGGGTATTATCTCCCTGTGCCATTAACTGGAGAATTTCTTTTTCGCGCTTGGTTATTACTGGTATATCAACATACTCAGGCTCAATACTTTCTTCAAAGCTTTTAAAATACTGAACATGGTTATTATTTATATCTACCAGTGAAAGTAAAGGCATGTTTTTGATCTGTAAATGCGACAGGTCATAGATAATATGCAATGCACTTTCTATTTGATTCTGTTCATTCATATAGATCTTTGCGACTTGTATAACCCTCCATCTGTATTCCTTATGCCTGTCCAGAAACCGGGCGTATATATTAAATACAAAATTTTCTTTATTTATCGTTTTGGTGTCTGCAAAAATCTTATAAATAAAAATGCAGGCTGACAAAACATAATCCCGATCGTCCGGATGCAGCTGATCGGCAAAAAACTCAGGCCCTTTGTTGTACCATTCCTCATTACTGTAAGGTGTAAGCATGCCGGCATTATTACTTACCCATTTGATTTTTAACTGATAATTGTTTGGAATAAACCAAAAAAACGGACCTATTGCAAAATTCTTTGCCCTATCAATAGCATCCGAGAAATAAGAAAAATAATCTTTATTATCATTTATATTATTTCCATCATTTATTCTAATACCCTCCACAAAGTGCTGGATATTAATTGCAGGTATTCTTTTCATACAAGTGTTTGTCCTGCAATAGTATTGAAGCTATAAAAGGCATGAAATGACAGATATGTGTCATTTTTTCAGTAAAAAATACCGATCAAATTTTATAAGAGATGTAATAATAATGGGTTTATTTCAATACAAATACTACATAATTAAATAAATAACAGGTTATATTTAATTATAAAGGCAATAAGTTCGGAGGATGTTTTGGTTTGGGTTTTCTTTCTAAGGTTACGTTTATGATTTTCCACAGTATAATAGGATATAAATAATTGCTGTGAAATCTGAGGTGTATTAAACCCACGGATCATAAGACTTAAAATTTCTTTTTCACGTTTGGTAATAACCGGTGCTGATAATTCTTCGCCAACTTTCTTTATTTCCCTGTCAAAATGTTTATAATACTGAACTTTTCGATTACTTTGATCCATTGCCGTAAGAAGAGGAAAATTGAAAATATTCAAATGTGACAAATCATAAATAACAGTTAAAGAAGCTTCTATTTCGTTCATTTCATTTATGTAAATCTTTGGGGAATTCAAAAGAATCCATCTGTAGTTACAATCCACATCCAGCATTCTTGCATAGAAATTAATTCTGAGATGCTTTCTTCTTTCTTCATCCATTCCAAGTCTCATTTTGACAGCAAATGCAAACGCAGCCATCAGGTAGGCTCTGTCTTCAGGGTGAAATGCTTCAATAAAAAATTGAGGAGCAGAAGCCATCCATTCTTCCTTCGTATAAGGGGTCAGTTGCTCTACAGCATCACTAATAGATTCAATCTTCATTTTGGAATTATTTGAAATGATCCAAAAATATGGTCCTATTGTATAATTACGGATTTGTTCTATTGTACTTTGGAAATAATCATAATATAATATTTCTTTACTATCATTTTTAACAGATATTGAAGTAAAAAACTTATCAGAATTTATCGGTTTGATCTTTTTCACGGAAATTTTTTATAAAAGTAAATAACATCATATATAAATAATGTTATTGTGGGTTATCAATTGGTAATTTGACCGCAAAATGACACATATATGCTATTTAATAGCATGGTAATAAAACCTAATTTTGAATTCATGGTTTAGGCTATTATATCGAATATAAAGCTGATATATAATCAGGATTCTAAATCAGTAATACCTATTTGTTTATATAACTGTTTACAGTTTTTTTCACGGGCAGCTATAATAGCTGCCTTTATGATTGATGTTCATTAAAAAAATAGTTATAAAAAATGACACATATCTGTTATTTCGTTGTACATCTCCATCCTATACCTTTGCACGTAACAAATACAAATAATGAAAAGAATAAATACCCAGAAGCAAAACCTGCTTCAGCAATTGCAGGATATAGAATTATACGGGTTAAACTGTACATTGATACTGAATAAAAATTACATTCCCGTAAAATAAATAAACAATAGATTCTCAGAAATACACACTTGGGATAAAAAAATCAAAATCATTTGTTTGTGAAACCATAAGGTTGTCGGGCGGACTCATCATCATCATTCTCCGCCCGGTTTTTTTCTGAAAACACTCATTTTTTTAAATCAATTAATCACTTTTTACTTAAAACTGTTAATCTCTTTCGGCAGAGTACCGGATTCGTTAATTAGATCATATTTTTTGTTAGTTAACAGTTTTCGGGTAAACCTATGGGTTTACCCATTTTTATGTAACAGCTATTTAATTTCGGTTAAACTTTATTATAGAATGTCTGCTTCTTTCAATACAACAATAAAAATGCCTTTAAAAGGCTGGTACCTTCCATTAATAAATGGTATTATTTATATTATTGCCAGTATCTGGATTTTCTCTTTATACGCTGACAGTTATATGAGTTTTAAAATAGTCTCCGGACTTACCATTATAACATCTGGACTTACCATATTATTATTCACTTTACGCAATCGTAAAGCCATCAATGGCTGGGGGTGGTATATGGTATACGGAATACTTATTCTAGGTATGGCTATTTACCTGTTTTTCTATACAGGCGATTCTGTTGTCTTTTATATTGGATTTGTTTCTCTTCTAAGATCCATTATACTAACGGGTACAGCGATAGATCTAAAAAGACATGAACATCAAAAATGGGGAAAGATAGCTTTAGTAAGTATGGCAGGGATATTATTTTCGGTTATTTTATTGGCAGGCTCATCATCCCCGGATAATTCTGCAGGGCCAATTATTACAGCTGTATTTATGTCCACAGGGATTTCTTCAATCTTGCTCTCATCAGAATTTAAAAAAGTCAATTTATTCTATAAAAGAGTAAGAAAACTGGCTATCCCTAAATAAAATATTGTATGCTATAAATAATTAAAAAACAATATCAAAAAAAATGACACATATCTGTCATTTTTTTTATTATCTCAATATTTCATCTTTGTACCAAGACTAACACGCGTTATTCATTCACTGAAAAGTGAAATAAGCACAGGTCCCAAAAACACAAAATTATAAACTGCATCCGGCATTTATTGCAATGCATGAAAACATATACAAAATGATGATAAAAAAAACTATGTACAAAGCTTGTTTATTTAGCTAAACAAGTATTCTACCCCATATACTATTGGGCAAAATCTGATTAATTAATTATAACGAACTACCGGAAACAATTGCTTTTCGGAAGGATATGAAATGTAACTTTTTAACATATTAAAATTAAACAAAATGATGGAAAAAAATGAGACCAACAAAGACAATTCTAAAAAGGAATACCTGCCTCCTACCGTAACGATGGATTTAATAGAAATGGAATATGGTATCGCCGCCAATTCGGTTATTGTAGCTCCAAAACCCGATAACACGCAAACTGAATGGGAACATGAAGATACACAAGAAGTACCGGTTATTTACTAAACAATTCCAAATACATAAATGAACGAAAAAATGAAACAATCGATACAAAGAATTACAACTTTAGCAGCCGTAACCTCATTTCTATGGACCACTTCCTGTCGTACCAATGATACAGAAAATACTTTGGCAACAGGAGGTCCCGTAACTATTTCTGTAAAACTGGATGGCGTGGAATATGGAAGCCAGACTGGTAATCCGCAGCCACAGGCATCTGCCAACAGAATGAATGTAGCAGCAGACAACATCAGAATGCAAAGTACTACAATGATAGATCCCAGTACATTTATCTCTATAGAAGCTGTTACAGAAAATTCCCCAACTCATACAAAATCCAATGCAGTAGCTGCTAGTGGACCAACTATTCCTGATGGGAATATCTCTCCCCTTCCCCTTAAACCCGGAGCAAGGGTACGAATTGTTGCTTACACTGCAGGGAGTACTACTGATATACAGGCACAAAAAGATTATCTTGTACAGACAGACGGAACTCTAAAGTCGACTGATGGTACTGAATTACAATTGACCCACAATGCTCTCTATGATCTTGTGGTATATTCCAACGGAACACCTACTTTACCAGGACATGCTCCCAGCATTACTTACGATTATCTAACGCCAGCTACAGATCTTCAGCTGGACTTTATGTACAGAAAATATAAAGAGTTCAAACCTAACGGAGATATGGGCGTAAATCCTTTCACGATCAGATTGCAACACAAAACCACTCAGGTGGTTACCAGTGTTAATTTTACAAATAATATTACAGGTATAACCGGTGCAAAAATAGGTGGCAATTTTGCTCAGGGTACTGTGGCACTGAATACAGGTGTTATAACACAAGAAGGTTACGTAGCCACTAGTGGCTCTGTAACTGGTGATGTAGATCTTGGTAGTGCTACAATTAGTGGTACAACAGGGGATGCAACTTTTGCTCCGGTCAGGATAAACGGAGGCTTGGAAAGAACAGCTGGAGTCCTTCCAGTCGGAACATTTAGTGCAACAATCGCAACAACTGCAACAGGTGCAAGGCCTGTAACGGGTAAATTTATTATAAAACCAGGATACAAAACCAACTTAAATATTGTTGAAGGTAAATGTGGTGCCAGTGTAAATGGTGTAGACAGAATATTTGACTGTTATAATTTAGGTGCAGACAGAACCTCAGACGGAACTAATGATCCATTTAAAACCGATATTTTTACAGTTAATACTTATCCCCAAGCAGTTATCCTTAAGTCGGCAGCCGGTGGAAAATATGCATGGGGTGTAAAACCTAATCAGGGATTATCGATGGTGGACGACCAGGCTAATTCAGGAAATAAAAATTATCCCTTTCAGGAATATAATTCAACAGGTTCAGGTTTAATGACAAGTCCTGGTGTAAATAACAGATATTGGGATAATGTAACGGACGGAGGGGAGAACAATCCCTGTAGTAATGGATACAGAGTTCCTACCAGAAGTGAATGGCTGGGACTAAAATCTGGTGGTAATGATATTGTAAAATATGGAGCATACGCAGGATCTGGTACTACTGACAGTAATAATTCTACTTTTATAGGTGGTTTTAATATTCCCTTTTTCCAACAAGCCTTTGAATTTAGAAGTAAAAGTGGGAAAAACTTGAAATTGCGTATTCCATTAGCAGGATTTAGATATTTTATTAAACTTAATAATAATCAAACTGGAGATAATATTGGAGTTGGAGTTCCATCGGGAGCTTATTGGACTTCTGATAAAACACTTATCGATGGAGCATACTATGTACTGATTAATAATAATGTTGATCTCCCTCTTAATCCTATCACAGTCACTCCTGTTCCAACTGGAAATATGTTGAATAGTGTTCGTTGTATAAAAGTTGATGCTCCTACTCCATAAAAAATGTAAATTGAGAGTTGAAATCCAAATACATTTGCTGGTATCGGGTTACTTCAAAATTTTGATTTTTGTATCCATAAGCACATATTTTCAAATCTTAATTTGTATCAATAAATCCAAAGGGCCAGATTACATCTGGCTTTTTGGTATAAGAAAAGTATAATCTAAACAGAGTTCTTCAGTCTTTCCTAGGTTTGAAACCCTGGAAAGACTATATTGATAAAATATTGCAAAGTAATCTTCAAATGTAAAATCGCAGAACCGGTTATTTCTAATTGTACATATATAGTAGGAAATGTTTGTAAGAAAATAAATTACAATAGATATAACACATAAAATAGTTGATGAACAGATTTCTATTTATCATTTTATAAAGGATTTTAACCTTATAGGTTTTAAAAACCTATAAGGTTTCCGAATCCCATCTATAGATGCTTTATTAAAAAGCTTTATAATAAGAAATGTCTGTAAGAAAATAAATTACAATAGATATAACACATAAAATAGTTGATGAACAGATTTTTATTTATCATTTTATAAAGGATTTTAACCTTATAGGTTTTAAAAACCTATAAGGTTTCCTAATCCCATCTATAGATGCTTTATTAAAAAGCTTTATAATAAGAAATGTCTGTAAGAAAATAAATTACAATAGATATAACACATAAAATAGTTGATGAACAGATTTTTATTTATCATTTTATAAAGGATTTCAACCTTATAGGTTTTAAAAACCTATAAGGTTTCCTAATCCCATATATAGATGCTTTATTAAACAGCTTTGTAAGCAAATAAATTACAATAGATACAACACATTATTTTATAAAGGACTTGAACCTCTCTTAAATGAATAATTTTTTTAAAACAAGCATAATACAATTAGCATAACAATATAGTGTATGAATACGAAATTTTTAATTAGCTTCCTATTTATTTTCAGCATTTTCAAAGCCCAGAATATAAAAATCAATGCTCCTGTATATGCAGGACACAGCTACATTTTTATAATTTCCCAGGGAGGAGAAGAGAAAACTTTATCCCAGGCCAGAGTCCCTGCCAATGGCAAATTTACACTTCATATTCCCAAGGAGTATGCCCCCTACAAAGGTTTCGCACGCTGGCTGATAGATGACTCCGCAGAGGGTGGCGGACTGGATCTGTATATTGCAGGTAAAGATTTCTCTTCAAGTATTACATTAGATCCGGCAACAACCGAAAAAAAATATATCATTGATACCGACAATGCAGCCCAAAGTGAAATGGGAGAACTGCTTTCTGAGGAAGGCGCTATCCTGACCCGTTATTATACTTTGCAAAGAAAACTAGATACTCTTAAGCCTACTGATGCCAGTTATCAGGATACCAAACGGGATTACCAAAAAGAGATCCTTGCCTACAATAACTTTCAGAAAAATATGAAATCCACGTCTGAAGACATCAGTCAGTATATCCAGATTACAAATATTAATAATGACATCGCTCCGGTACTTTCCGAAGACCCAAAAGATATTACCAAGGCTACCTACGAATACATTACCAACGAACTGGACTGGCAAATGCTCTATACATCCGGGCAATGGAATGAGATTGTCAATATCTGGCTGGGTACTCATCTAAGAGAGATTAAAAATCCAAATCTTTTTGCAGAAGATTTTCAGAAAGCAACGGGCAGGATAAAATCTCCGAAACTATATACCGCTTTGGCAGAAGAAATTGCCAAAACACTGGCTATGCAGGGACAGGACGAATACATCGCTGCTCTGGTTCCCATCATAAAGTCCTCCGGGAAAATATCCGGCTACAACGGGTATCTGACCTCCTATACAAAAGGTGTATTAGGTTCGCAGGCTTCGGATCTTATACTGCCTAATGAGGGTACCGGTAATAAAACTAAAATAATAAAAATCGCCGATAAAGCTTTTCAGCAGACACTTTTATTTTTCTACCAGTCTGTTGACTGTATTACATGCGACCAGCAGCTAAGGGAGCTTACAAGAAATTATGAGAAACTCGCTAATCAGGGAGTTCGTGTTATTGCAATTTCTGCTGATAAGGAAGAAAAAGACTTCACTAACAGGGCCAGGACTTTTCCATGGAAAGATACTTATTGCGATTATAAAGGCAAAGCAGGCATTAACTTCAAAAACTATAGCGTTATAGGCGGTCCCACCATTATACTGGTAGATGCCAACGGAAAGATATTGTCCAGAGGAGCATCTATTAATTTTTAGATTGTTACTATACTAATCGGAAGCTGTTTAAATTAATCCGGTAAAAATACCGGGTCTTATCATAATACTACGGCCTTTATCGGCAGTTTTTCTTGCGGGCAATCCTTTTGGGGTTGTCCGTTTTTTATTAGAAAAAATAATAAAGCACTTGCAATTAAAATAAATTTTTAAATTTGTTATTGTTAATATGTTACAATACCGATTCATAATCATAATCCTGTTAGGATTTCTATTTATTCCCGGGCAATTTTCTGCCTGTGACATAAATATAGTTCCTGTATCGGAAGCGGGTTATAAAACCGGATTATCGGAAAAAGAGTATTGCAATGGTTGTGAGGGGTGTAACTCCCAACGGGATCGCCAGAGCTGTACAGAGCAATGTAAATGTCTTAGCTGCTGTACCACTACCCTTCTTCCTGATTCACAAAATTTCAGTTTTGAAAAAACGATGTACTATAACAGGTCATCTTTCATTAATCCTGAATACACTATTTCTAAAGGATTTCTTTTTATCTGGCTTACACCTAAAATAAGTCCGTTCCATTACGTATAGCCCAAATTGTATTTTGTCCGGAGCATATTTACATCATAAAAAGTGATGCAATCTCGCTTTGCTTAATCAGACAACTACGAATCAATATACCTGTTTACTTCTGAATATAATATTTCAGCCCAATACAACAGGTACAAATAATTAATCTAAAAAACATACTCTGAAATGAGAAACATTATCATAACAGCACTTATAGGGCTGAGCTTAATAGCCTGTGCTGACAAAAAAACAAAACCAGAAAACAATGTGCCGCAAAGTGCCGAAGATAAAACAGAAACAAAAAAGCAAACTGAAAATTCGATTTCTGTAAAAGAGATTATCAGCAATTATCTGGAGATAAAAAATGCACTGGCAAAAGACGATGGAAAAGCTACCGCCGAAGCCGGAAAAAAACTATTTGAAACTCTGGAAACTACCAATACAGATGCATTGGATAAGGAAAAAAAAGCAGTATTTATTGATATTTATGAGAGTATCCGTGAAAATGCCGAACATATTGGTGCCAATGCCGGAAATGTAGAACACCAAAGAGAACATTTCGCGCTGTTAAGCAGAGATATCAATGATCTCACTGATAATTTCGGTACGGGAGGACTAAAGCTTTATGTGGATTTTTGCCCTATGTATAACAAACAAAAAGGTGCAGTATGGATCAGTGAGAAGAAAGAAATTATAAATCCCTATTACGGATCAAAAATGTCTGATTGTGGATCTGTAAAAAAAGAATTGTAAAATAATGAAAGCAATCAAAAAAATATTCCTTGCAGGAATTATTCTTTTGCTGGTTCTTCAGTTTTTTCAGCCTATCCGGAATACAGATAAAGGACAGGCTCCTTCTTCTGATTTCATGCAGGTATATAAGGCACCTATCAGTATACAGCGTACAATGCTGAATTCGTGCTACGACTGCCACAGCAACAATACCCATTATCCTTTTTATTCTTATGTTCAGCCCATAGGTTATCTTCTGGAAAAACACATTCGCAACGGGAAACAGGAACTGAACTTTAATGAATGGGGCAATTACAGCAGCCGTAAAAAAAGAAATAAACTAAGTGCCATCAGAGAGCAGATAGAAAACAATAAAATGCCACTTCCCTCCTACCTGATACTTCATCAGAATGCGAAGTTATCTGAACCGCAGAAGCAGGAATTGCTGAAATGGATAAAGTCAGTGGAGAAAAGAGACTCCCTGTAAATAGATTAGATTTCGACTTATTTCTTTCAGAGATATTGTTAATTTAAAATTGACATCCATAAATATGACAAATAGTTTTGACTTTAAATAATTGATAATCGAACCACATAGGTTTTAGAAACCTGTGAGGTTTATACACTGTATATACTAAATCAACGATACCCATTCAGAAAAGCTCAATCTGATATCTATTTCTGCATTTCACGGTTTTGCATTAATCCGGATTTTATTATTTCTACTTTTTAGTTTAACTTTATAACTGAACAATAAGTAACATATAAGATGGAAACGAAAGAATATTCAGAAAACAAAGGGATTACAGTTCTATGGACTCCCTCAAAGTGTAAACATGCCGGAGTATGTGTGAAAACACTACCAAGGGTATATCACCCAAAAGATAAACCATGGATTACGCCTGCAGAGGCTAGTGTTGAAGAATTAAAAAATCAGATTGAAAAATGTCCAACCGGTGCATTAGGGTACCGAATGAATGAATAGTAAGGAGCATTCAGTTTCTTTTATTAATATTGAAGCTTTCTCAGAAGTAAAAAGTATTTCACTTTGTCATCCTGAGCAGAGCCAGTAGTGAGCCTGACGAACTATCGAAGGATTTTTTTTAGCTATCAATGCTATATCAATCCATATGTTTCGCCCAAGCTACATGACAGCTTCTGAGAAAGCTTTTTTTCATTGAACCTCACAAATCCCTTTTAATAAGGGGTTTTCTGCATTTTTATATCTCCACATTAGATTATTGATTTTGATTTTTTTGTAACAATTCTGTTTTACCCAAGACTGATAAAATAAAAGAAATCACATTATAAGCTATGGAGAACACAATTGATATTAAAGATTTAAGCTTCTCTTTCAATAAAGGGAAACCCATATTAAAGGATCTGACCATTAACGTCCCGAAGGGAAGCATTTTTGGATTTCTTGGCGCAAACGGTGCCGGGAAATCAACAACTATGAGATTTATTATTGGGGCACTTACGGACACCAATAAAACCATTAAACTTTTCGGTGAAAATCTGGACACATTTTATCCCGATGGGTTCAATAAAATTGGCTCGCTTATAGACTATCCCGCATTCTACGATCATCTATCAGGCTGGGACAACCTTATGGTTCTTTCACAGCTAAGACAACTTCCCAAACAAAATGCCGAAGAGGTTTTACATCTTGTGGGATTATGGGATACGCGGAATATTAAAATGAAAAAATATTCTCTGGGAATGAAGCAACGGCTTGCCATTGCCATGTCTCTATTAGGAAATCCTGAGCTTTTGATTCTGGATGAACCTGTAAACGGACTGGATCCTAACGGAATGATAGAGATCCGGGAACTGCTTCTGAAGCTAAATCGTGAGAAAGGAATCACTATTTTCATATCCAGCCACCTGCTTCAGGAAATCGAAAAAATGATTACACACCTGGCTATTATTTCTCATGGTGAAATAAAATTTATGGGAAGTAAGGAAGAGTTGAATACGCTTTACCAATATAGCAGTGTAAAAGTCGGTATCAACAATGCACATCAGTTTATAGATAAGATACCATCTGTATACAATCCAAAAATCATTAATGAAAATACCTTGGAATGTGCTGTAGGCAGTAAGGAAGAAGTGATAGCGCTAAACAGCCTTCTCGTTTCTCAACAAGCCGAAATATTTGAATTAAAGAGTAATACTGGTCTTGAAGACTGGTTTATAGAATTAACTAAAAACTAAACCGATGAAAAAACTATTGATTGCAACACAAGTAGAATGGTTAAAAACCAAAGGTTTAGGATTGGTATACCTTGCTATAGCCATAGGTGCCGTTATGCCAGTTTTAGGATTTATCTCAGACTTTTTCCGGGATCATAATCCTGACGCGGCTACGCTAAAATATCCGGTTATTGAAACGGCTATACAAGACTCTTTAAAAGGTTTTGTTATGTTTTTCTTTTTGCTGTATATTATTATTTCAGCAAACAGAATTGCCCAAACCGATCACAAAAATGGCGGATGGCTGCTGATGGAGACCCAGCCTGTAAGCAAGCTGAACATTTATATGGCCAAGTATATCAACCTGGTTATTATGTCTTTTATCTGTGCGGTAAGCTTTTTGTTGGTGACAGCTCTTGTTGCTGTCGCCCAATATTATATATATCCCGATCCGGCTAAAATATTAGACCTTAATTTTATATGGTCAGCCGAAACTCTGTTCAGGATTATGGTATCAGCATTAGGGATTATCGCCTTACAGCTTATGATCTCTGTTATAATTTCCGGATTTATTTGGCCTTTCTTATTGGGTATTTTAGGTCTTATTCTTAATATTTTCTCTCTGGTTCAAAGGATAAACATAGAATATTCGCCATATAATGTTTTCTACATTATGAGTAAAAACAATAATGTAAGAAGCCTTAATCATCTTGTTTCTTATTCAGAATATCTGAGCTTATTCTGGATGCTGGTTTTTCTTATTGCCGGATATTTCTGGTATGCAAAAAAAGGCTTTCACAGTGCTTTTATCAGTGACAAAAAATCTCTTTTTATAAGCATTTTTGCTGTCATCATTTTTGGAGGTATTTTTTTTACAATGACAAAACCTGTTATTCCTAAAGTTAATCCGGCGCTTACAAGCATTACCGGGAAATTTGAAACTGATGTGAAAATAGATTCTGTACGTGTTTTCACAAAAGATTTTCATAAAAAAATAGCAGCAATACCTGTTACAAACAATCAGTTTAAATGGGAAACAAAAGAAAATCTCCCAATGGATGAATATGTTCTGGAATTCGGAAATAAGAAATATCCATTAGTATTTGGTAAAGGAGACTGGTTTGATTTATTCTTCCGTCTGAATGCCACAAAAATGCTAAGCTATGTAAAAAGCAACCGAAAAGCAGAACAAAATTATCTTGATACAGAAGAAGATTTTGCCGGAAACTTCCAATATCAACTGGACAATAAAGAATTTAAAAATCCACAGGAATTCTATAACAAAATACAAAAGGAATGGGATGACAGTAAGAAGTACCTTAGCAAATTCTCCACATCCGAAAACTTTGGTCTTTCCAATGAATTTAAAGAATACAGGAAACAGCTTTTAGCCATAAAATTCATTAGTAATATCGAGAATTACAGAAAAATATCCGATGCTGCTGCGGCTCCGGAGGAACTCATGAATGAATTGCAGAATACGGTAAAAAATCCGGTACGTCTTCTGAAGAAAAACGACAATTATCTGGATTACAGACTGAATCAGCTGATGGCAGGACAAGCTAATGCTGAGGGCAATGACAGCCTTATTTTTAATAAACTCAATGCCCTGCCGGCCGGAATAGAAAAAGACAGACTTGTGGGCACACAACTTTACAAATCGCTGGAACTAAAATCTGATAGTGCTTCGCGAAATAACCTGTTCCGTTCTGAAATTGGCTATATAGAAGATAAGGAGGTAAAGCAATATCTTAAAAACAAATTAACGGCACTAAATCAGAGCCAGAAAGGTATGCTATTCCCGGATCTCAGCTTTACGGATCATGCCGGGAAAGCTCAAAAACTTTCTCAGTTCCGTGGAAAATATGTCATTATCGACTTATGGGCTACCTGGTGCCAGCCTTGTCTGGAAATACGTCCTGCATTTGAAGCCAGAGAAAGGAGCTACAAATATTATCAGAATATCAAATTCATCTCTATTAGTGTAGATCAGGATCAGCAAAGATGGAAAAATTTCTTAAAAACCAAACCATCAAAAACACTGCAATGGCATCTGGCTGATTCTAATAAGTTTGTTATGGAATACGGTATACAGGGAATCCCGAGATTTATTATTCTGGACCCTGAAGGCAAAATCTACAATATGAATGCACCATCACCGAACGAAGATAACTTTGTGGAGATTATGAATCAGATTAAGAAAGATTAGCCTCATATTAAGTAAACTTTAATCTTGTCCGAATTTATATTTAGCATTGTAAATTCGGACAAGTTTTTTATTTACATCTCTCATCTCCAAAATAATATTTCTCTGAAAAATGAATAATCAATAGCTTTTATTATATTTGACAGCAACAAAAAACATCAGCATTTGACTTCGCAAATTTCTTATGAAGATTTCAGACAGACAGAAATTAAAAAGCTAAAACAGTTTAGAAATACTATTTACATTGCTCTCATTGGATTAGACTGTGGCATTTTATTTTTCTTTATCTACAATTTTCATATAGCTTACACGAATAGAAACATCACAAAACCTTCTTTTATTCCGTATATTCTTTCCACTGTATTATCTATTCAGGCAATATTATTACTGGCTATAGGCCCACTCATTTATATTACCTACAAAAGGTTCAAAACATTTATTGTTATTTTAAGAAATCTGGATAAAGAATATATAATATTGTATCAGCTTTATATCTCAAAAATTGTCCGTGTCTGGGCTGGTATTCCGCCTTACCTATTTGTAAAAGACGGATTTACAATCCTAAGAACATTTGGCAATAAGACAATCCCATATCAACAGATTATACGTATCAGTACCAAAACAATAAAAATCCCGGGCGTTTCATTTAAATACAGATTACAAATAGATACAGAAGAGCATGCAGAATATACATTCAACTTTACTCAGGAAGTTCAATCAGTATTTGCTGCCGAAAATATAAAATTAAAAAATCCTGACGTCTGGATAAATTGCGAGAGATGAAAAAGAAAATACAGCCGCAAATCACTGAGAAAAAAAATAACAAAAGAGAAATACTCATGGGGATTATTCCTTCTCTTGTAGCACTGCTTCTCTTCGGACTTAGTTTTATAATTCCTTCTATTCCGGAGAAAATGAAGCTTACAGTAATGCTGCTAATTTATTTTTGCCTCACCCTTATTGTATTTATTTTATCTCTTTTCCGGTCTCCTAATAAGTTTACAATGTCATGGGCACTACCACTCGTTATGTTTACTTTATTTATGGGATCCGACAGCGTATGGCAGAGAAGATTATTATGGAATAAGAATTATCTGGTTATTTACAGTATTAATACTCTTATAATATTGTTTTTCATTGTAGTATTATTTCATAGCAACAAAATCAGAATAAAATCCCTGATTGAAGAATTGAAACAAAAACCTGAACCGTTGTATGAAAAAATAATATCCGTTTTGGCTGTCTTCCTTTTTGTAGGAGCTACCTGGTGGATTATTAACCAGATTATATGTACTGCTGCCTACTATTTGCCACAAAAAGAAGCTCATTATACTGCAGAAGTTACCAGCACTGGATCTACCAGGGGGAAATATTATTGGCATCGTTACTGGAATATGAAGCTTAGTAACAGAAAAAAAGAAGTTTTCTGGGTTTACGCGGCTGCCAATACGGAAACAGGATATAAATGCAGTACTGCCCCAGATCCTGAACCCGGTGCAGTACTATATATAAGTGGAAAACAAAACTTTATAGGATTTTCTTATCAGAGGCTAGATAGCATTAAAGGAAAAGACGGTAAAAAGATATGCCCATGATTTCTTGATACCGGAATCTAGCTATGATGACTGCTATAATTTCACCAGTTTCCACTTCTGAGCATTACCACTGTTAGCAGTATAAATCTGTATTTTAGTCCCATTTGAAGAGCTGCCTTCGTTCACATCAAGATTAGATGAAGCAGCATTCGCCGGAGAAAGTGTAAAATAACCATTACCAACACTGGTTATTTTCCATTTCTGAGCATTGGTTCCATTACTCTGATAAATCTGTACCTGTGTACCATTACTTGCCGCTCCTCCTGCAACATCTAACGCCAGATTAGGAGCATGTTTAGGAGACAGCCTATAATAGCCATTTCCTGTACTGGTAATAATCCACTTCTGATTATCAGAACCAGCATTGCCCCAGAGTAATGTTTTTGTACTGTTAGCCGTTGCTCCGCCTTCCACATCCAAAACACTTGTATTATTTACCGCTGAAACCAACTGATATGTAGCTCCGGAAGTAATGGCAGAGCTTGTCAGTAATGGATTAAGTATAGAGATAATTTTCCTGGTCACGTGATAATCCGGCGTCACAAGATTATCTGTATAACTTCCACTAAAGTCTCTGTCCACAGCATAAGAAAAAGTTCCGCCTTTTTGACCCTGTGTTGGATTCCATTTTGCCATTTTATAGCAGTAATCAGAGTTTACATCAGGATAACTAACATCTCCCCAATTTGATCCTCTTTCTTCTCTAAAAGAAAAACCAGGTAATATTTTATTCGAAGTAAGTCCTCCACCATTATAAGCTGTATAGTAATTCTGAATAGACGATGTACTCTGGCCGTATACCTGTAAAAATAAATAATTAATTTTTGGATAAAGACTTGTAAAATAAGATTTATGACTTTGATTAGTATCCAAAATCAACCATTTAGAAGTTCCGGACTGAGGCCCTAAATAAACTGACAACGCATTATAAACTCCCTGTAAAAGATTTATTTCCTGCTGATTAGGAAAGCTGGTTTCAAAGTCAATATCTATTCCGTCATAATTATAAAGATCAACATAATCTCTCATTACATCTTTTGCAAACTGAGCGTATCCATTTTTATCACGAGAATATTTATTATTATTAAAACTTGACTTGATTCCATCAATTCCTAATGTATAAATAACTTTTGTTCCTCTGGCATGGAGATAAGGAATATAAGTGTTTTTTAGTGTCTGCCAATATGCACTGGATGGCGGCGTATCAGCATTAAAAACCATAACGAAATCGAGACTGTCCGGTAAAGCGGTCATTGCAGTTTTATTTGTTGATTCCGTTGCTATATCCCGCCATGTTCTGTAATAAGCTCCATGAAGCTGGTGCGGACTGTTTTTATAAGCTATCAGATTTGCGAACTCTGCACTTCCTCCTACAGCTGCATTTAAAGCTAATGCTTTTTTGTCACTGACAACCGATTCTTCTCTCAGATCACTTGAACAGTTAAACATAAATCCAAGCATCACTATTGCAATAATACCCAATAGTATTCTTTTAATTTGAAAATTCATATTATTAATATTTTTGATTGGTTAGTTTTTTTACTTCTGAAAAACAGCTCTCACTTTATTTTTCACATCAAAAATATAGAATAACGCAAATAAAGAATTTGAAAAATAATAAATGTATGATATGTGTAGGATAGTCATTTAACATAACATGAAATTATTAATAAACAATATCCTGAATTTCCGAAAACCCTATCTGATCTAATTTATAAGATTAGCTACACTTATATAAATATTTTAAATACGATACATAGTTAAAACTAACTGTCACCCATTTTTTGATGATTTATTTTATAATAACTTTGATAGTCGAATCAATAAAAACATTAATTATGAGTAAAATAGCAGTCGTAACCGGTGGAAACCGCGGACTAGGAAGAGATATGGTACTTAACCTGGCTAAGGGAGGAAAAGACATTATCTTTACATTCAACAGTAAAGAAGATGAGGCCAACGAGGTTATAAAAGAAGTTGAGGCACTAGGCAGAAAAGCTGCAGCAATTCAGCTTAATGTAGAAAGACAAAGCAGTTTCGATCTTTTCTTTGATCAGTTATCCAGTGTGCTTAATGATAAATTCGATGGTCATAAAATCGATTATTGGGTAAATAATGCCGGAATAGGCCTTCCAACTCTTTTGGGACATACAGACGAAAAATCATTTGACACTCTTATGAATATTCATCTTAAAAGCCCTTATTTTCTTGTTCAGAGTGCCATAAATTTTATGAATGATGGCGGAGGGATTGTAAATATAGGGACTGGACTTACCCGATTTTCCATGATTGGCTATTCTGTATATGCAGGATTAAAATCTGCTATGGAAACCATGACCAGATACTGGGCAATGGAGCTGGGTAACAGAAAAATAAGAGTAAATGCTGTAGCCCCGGGTGCTATTGAAACAGATTTTGGTGGCGGTGCTGTACGGGATAATGCTGAAATCAATAAAAATATTGCAGGCGGAACTGCTTTGGGCAGAGTCGGTCTTCCGGATGACATAGGTCCGGTGGTTGCTTTCCTTTGCTCTGATGAGTCAAAATGGGTTAATGGCCAGAGAATAGAAGTTTCAGGAGGTATCCACCTATAATATAAGATCTTTCTGAAGAATAAAAACCTCCCAAAATGGGAGGTTTTAGTTTATTTAAAAATGAATACATCAGATTAATAAGCTGCAAATTCTGCCAGATGTGCATACTGAAATCCGCCGTTTGTAGAAGTTACTTTCACTTTTACATACCTCATAGACTGAGCCTGCGTCAGATCTACATATTGCCAGCTTTGCTGCGCTTTTAGTGAGAATGTACCTATACTTGTCCAGTTAGAATTATCATTGCTTTTGAAAATTTCGATATCCTTCATAGCACCGTTTAAATTGCTTCGGTTAGCAAAAGCAAATCCATTAACTGTAGTTGCAGTTCCCATATCAACAACAAACTGGTGCGGGAGTGGCGCTTCACCTCCTCTCCACTTGGTATGCCATACCGTTGCCGAGTTACCATCCAGAATGTTTGCGATTATACCGTCACTGGTTTCCTGACTGTCTGCAGAAAGAGCCTGCCATCCTGTTCTGTCCAGTAAGTCTTTTGTATTGATTACTGAGATATTTGGTACCCCGTTTACAAACTCATATTGGTATTTGTAGGTTACAAGTGTTCCATTTTCATGATAGAAATTAAGCTTCAATTCATACTGCCCGGATAATGTATAAAAATCATCCAGCGGACATTCTATAGAGAATGAATCCCCACCTGTCGGGCGTGTATCCCACGCCAAAGCATCATAATCTTTATTACCACCAGCAGGAAAAGGATCATGATACACATTTACGATTTTCACCGGTAAACTTGAAGTATATTTACCGCTGATAATAATCTTATTGTCCTTAACCTCACCTTTCAGCTTTACCAGGTTATTCTGCACAGAAGCATACCAGTCGCTTCTCGTTGTTGTTGCAAATGTCTGGGAAAGTGAAAATAGTGCTGATGTTGCATTGGTAATATAAGTAGGAGTTTTTCCATACGAATAGTTTCCGGCTCCCATTAATGCAGTCCCCAGAGTAGGTTTATCTGTTTTATGTTCTTTGTTGTGAGGAGCATTCAGTCCATGTCCAAGTTCATGGGCAAGGCCACCAATCCATTTTGTAGCCAGATCTCCTGTTGCTCCGGGCACTCCTAACTTGTCGGTATCCATTCCGGGATAATCCAGCGCAAAGCAATCTCTTCCTAACCCATAAAACGGAGGTCCGCCCGGATTATTAGGATCTGAATTATAAGAAGGCATAATAATGAGGTTATGGTCACTCTTTTTTTGTGTAGGATTTTGTGTAAAATATTGTCTTACTTCATCCAGCACAACTCCTCCGCCACCATCATAGGGATAGGAAGCATTACCTTTTGTTCCCTTAATCGTAATAATATTTACCTGAGTATCTGATAAAAGATCCAGCCCAAAAGAGGTATAACCATAACCTGCTCTTTGCAGATTGTCTCCATAAAATTTTTGCAACTGAAGCATGATGTTGCTAAGTCTTTTACGGTAGTTAGGAATAGTATCTATATCGTTGGGTACAAAATAGATGACATTAAGTTTGTAAGGATTGTTACGCCAAGCATTCGTAATCGTTGTAGTTGTAATCCCGGCCCTGGCCTGAGGATTCGTTTCCCCTTCGGAGGTTATATCCCTTTTACAGGAGTTTAACATAAAGGCAAGCAAAAATGCGCCCAATAAGGGTTTGAATAGTTTTGTTTTCATGATTTGGTAGAATTTAATTAATTTTCGGTTAAATATAACATAATTTATTCACACATTCATAAAATAAAAGCACATAAATGAAATTTAATATAAAATAAATACCGAAATAAAGATTTTTCTGCAATACTCATTTATATGACAATATCCCTGTTAAAAAGAGTTTGTAACTACATTCTTAAGTAAATATTTCATTATTTTGTTATCAAAACATAACATGAAATATTTCAGTAATTTATTTGGTCTTCATCACGGAGAAGAAGACCGTACAAAAGTTCAGGAGGGTGTACTCAAAAACATTTCATTCAGAGGTGCCAATCTCTGGATATTAGCCTGTGCTATTCTGATTGCTTCTATTGGACTGAATGTAAATTCAACAGCCGTTATTATTGGTGCTATGCTTATCTCGCCGCTTATGGGACCTATTGTAGGCGCAGGCTTCGCCCTTGCTACTTATGATTTTATTTTGCTGAAGAAATCTTTTAAAAATCTTATCATTGCAACCGGAGTAAGTCTTTTTGTTTCCTCTATATATTTCTACTTGAGCCCCTTTAAAGAGGTACAATCTGAGCTTTTAGCCAGAACCTCTCCCACTATTTATGATGTACTCATTGCATTCTTTGGAGGCATTGTTGGTGCTGTTTCCATTACAAGAGCAGAAAAAGGAAATCCTATTCCGGGTGTTGCTATAGCAACGGCTCTTATGCCGCCTTTATGTACAGCAGGGTTTGGGCTCGCAACTTTAAATTTAAAATTTTTAGCAGGAGCGCTGTATCTTTATAGTATCAACTGTTTTTTTATAGGCATTTCTACTTTTCTTATCATTAAGTATATGAAGTATAGTCCGGTAACATCTGGAAATTCTGCTTTTGATAAAAAACTAAGAATCACCATTACAGTACTTATGCTACTAATGATTATCCCCAGCTCCTATCTCGCATATAATCTACTGAGTGAAAAGAAATTCTCTCAGAATGCAGAACGTTTTCTCAAGGATAAATTCTACAATAATGGCTATATAGCTATATATAAGAAAATCAGCTATAACTCTAATCCCAAAAGTATAGAGCTGGCTTTTTTGTCTAAAAAATTTGACAGTATAGAAATCAATACACTGAACAAAGATCTTGCAGACTACGGATTAAACAATACAAAACTTGTTATAAAACAAAATACCTCAGATCTTAAAACTGAAATTTTGTCTGAAATTAACAGGCAAAATGCTAATCTTTCCGAAAAAGATTTACAATTGAATGCACTAAGTTCTGAATTGAAGAAATATAAAATTGAAAATCCAAAGCTTATTAAGGAAATTGGAATATTATTTCCTGAAATTTCTGAAGTATCATTGGGGAAAATGAACAATTATTATTCCAATGACTCCGTTAGTACATCAACTGTATTGCTTTATAAAGCTGACAAAAAAACAGACGAAGACAAACTAAAAAAATGGATTGCAGAACAATTGGGCGAAACTAATCTCAAACTCATTAAAGAGGAATAAAAATTAACGGTTCTTTTACAAAGTCACAAAATTATAGTAGCAATATTTTTAAGTAAAATTAAATGTGCTGCTTTTTATGCCCATAAAGAAGCATTCATTAAAAACTAAACACAATATATAAAACTCACAAATTGTATGCTTTAGCATGAAATCGCAAGAAATCGTAAGAAAATAAAATAGAGAATTCAATGTCAAGTTTATAGTTTAGCCATTTCAAAACAACAGGAATAATCTCATATTTTCTATTTCTGTAAAAGCCTTTTATTACATAATAATTAAATATAAAAATTTATTCAACAAAAAACACCGAAAATTGATAATGCAACCAACAAGCAACCTTTAAATATGCAAAGCAAACTGTTATTATTATTTTTAGCCTCTTTATATATCTCTATTTCTGCTCAGAGTAAAAAAGAGAAAGAAATAGACAGTCTTTTCAGTACAATAAAATCCAAGGCAAACAATCCTTATGTAAAAAAAGAAACAGATAAAATACTGAAAGTTTCCACAGAAGTTTATTACAAATCCCGGGAAATAAATTACATAGATGGTCAAATAGATGCATTAAGCTATATGACTGAGATCTATACTAATACAGGGAATACAAAAATGGCTCTGGCAAAAGCCGATGAAGGTATAGCACTTGCCGGAAATAATAAAAAATATACAATCGACAAATCGAATTTACTAATAGCAAAAGGGGCGGCTCTTTCTAAGCTGGGTTATTTCGACAAAGCAATCCGTACTTTTAAGGAAGCTCTTGATGCAGCAGACAAGGCTCCACCTGAAGATAACAATATCAAACATTACAATAAATCTCTCACCTATTTTCTTATCAGACTTCTATACGAACGCGATCGCAATGCGCCATTAGATAAAAAAGAAACAGAATTCTATATTCAAAGTGCCTATAAAGAAGCCTGCCAGATTTCTCCGGATTACAAACAAAAAGCTTACATTATGACCAAAAGCCTTCAAAGTCTTATATCAGCTTATACAGATTGGGGGGAGTTAAATAAAGCCGAAGCATATCTTGCTGAAGGAGATAAAATTAATGAGAGCACAGAGTCTACCTGGCCTTTAACCCGCAATGTTCTTCTTGGAGAAATGGAAACAAAAAGAAAAAATTTTTCCAAAGCGGCAGAACACTTTAAGATAGCACTTGATCTTACAAAATCCTATAAATTGGTATATGACCAGAAACTGATGTATTCTCTTCTCGCTGAAAGCTATCATGAATTACAAGACTATAAAAATGAATCCTATTATCTGGCTCAGAATAAAAAACTAAGTGACAGCCTTTCTAAAGCAGAAAAACAAACCAACAGCTATATATTAAAGAAAGAGCTTGAAACTAAAGTACCTGATAAGATATGGGAGAATCCCATCAACTGGTATTATATAGTGCCATTTATTATTTTATCAATAATTGTCATCTATACAATTTACAAGCGTTTTAAAAAGCAAAAAATATCCGGTTCAGTTATCGATTACAATACTGAATTAGACTATGGAGGCTATGAAGATCACAAAAAACTAGATCACGTTATAGAACTTGCAGAAAACAACAATACTGCATTTTATTTAAAATTTCAGGAGATATTTCCGGATTTCAATCAAAAACTTTTAAATATTAATCCGAGACTTACACAATCCGATCTGGAATATTGTGCTATGATGAAGCTAAACTTTGATACAAAAAAAATAGCTATTATTAAAAAGACTTCCGTGGGTGCAGTGGAGAGCAAAAAACACCGGATCAGGAAAAAATTGAATATAACATCTGAAGAAAATATTTACATCTGGTTAATAGATAAATAAAAATAGTCTTTAAAAATATTTTAACAAAAAACCACATAAAACATAGCTTTTTATGTGGTTTTAACTTTTTCGTAAGAAAACGAATGCTACTCCGAAACAAATCAGAATAAGCATTTGTGGAATCGCATGCTCATGCCATGATACTTTTGTCCCATCAAACAAAATTGCTTGTTGTATATCAATATAACATCCATTTTAATCAAAATTAAATAATTGCATAACTGCCCCGAATCAGAACACACCTGATGAAATGGTCCCCCATAATAGTTTTAGCATAAAGA
Organism: Elizabethkingia occulta; assembly: GCF_002023715.1. GTDB lineage: Bacteria > Bacteroidota > Bacteroidia > Flavobacteriales > Weeksellaceae > Elizabethkingia > Elizabethkingia occulta. The sequence goes on along the minus strand of NZ_MAHX01000021.1, from coordinate 188,178 downwards.
ACAGTTAACGGGGCAGTTTAATTAAAATGAAGCTGATTAATGAATGTTCATTTACAAATAAGTAAGTATAAGTAACAGATAAAATAAAAAATTATGGCTGAGAAAAAGATTATACCTATCACTACAGAACAATTCCATGAGTATTTTTCAATCTACAATAAAGCAGATGAAAAAGACAGCTCTGTAATGTATTCCGGTATTACAGAAAGCATTAAAAACTTTGCTGTTGGTCATTATTTCTGGTTTATAGTTGATTGCATCAATATGGAAACAAAAGTTGTAAGTTCTAATATAGAGCTTCATACTCCATATAATCAAAAAGAGTTAAATAACCAGCACATACAGCATTTTATAGATTTGATACATCCGGAAGATGCTCAATACCTGCTTTCTGCTTTAGTCTCTTCAGCAAGAATATATAAGAATATGCGTAAATCGGAGAAAAATAATCTGCGTTTTAATTTTTATGTCCGAATGCTTAATCATGAAAACAATTATCGTTGGGTGCTCATTCAGGCTCCTAAACAATGTTTTAATAAATACAACCAGATACAAAGCTCATTAATTGTTATTTATGATCTATCCCATTTTCCAATAAATGAGATGCCATTGCTTTCAATATTAGATGATGAGGGTAAAGAAATTCAATATTCTAAACACATGACCTCAAATAATACAAAGCAGGATGAATCCAAACCTTATGTTACACAACGCGAAAAAGAAATATTGAGGCTAATGGCTCAGGGACTGAACAGTCCAAAAATAGCAGAGCATTTGTTTATATCTTATCATACAGTTGAAAACCATAAACGTAACCTGAGAAAAAAAACAAAGACAAAAACTTCTACAGAGCTTATAGCCTTTAGTATAAACAATTGTATACTTCCGGCTTAAATAATATCGACAACTTAATATTAAAAATGACAGATTCGTGCTATTTCCTTCCGTTATAATGATATATACTTTTACAAACAGAAAATAAATATTACTATAAATTATTAAAACTCAATCAGAAACTATGATAGCAATACAATTCAAATACTGAATGAGAAGAACAATACTATTAGCCATTATTATACAATAAAGGGAATTAAAGAAAATAACATGATCATCATTTATTTGTTATTTGTTTGTGAAAACTGGAAACAGTTGGAGAGCGGGGTTTCCCCGCTCTTTTTATAAAATAATTCTTCCATTAAGAATTAACAGGATTTTGTCAATATATATGAAACGAACTGGTTATTTATTTCTAAAATAATTATATGAATTTACACTCTCTTAATATATCAATAAGATCTACTGTAAAAGGTTCTACACTACTGATATTAAATAGTTTTATATTTATAACAGCTGCAATTTTAAGTTTTATAATATCATACAAATCTATTTATATACCATTAGGAATCGCTTTTAGCTTATCATCAATTATTGAAGCTTTATTTTTCCTGCAAAACAGCAAAAGTATAAAAGCTTGGAATTGGTATCTATATTATACTTTGTCTATAGCAATAATTATCACCATATCTTATCCATACACTCATGAAAATTATACGACTTCCATATTAGGACTTATTTCTTTATGTCAAGGCTTTTTATTATTAAGCCTGGCAACAGATCTTAGAAATCATGATTCGGTTCATTGGGCAATACCAGCCAGATCAAGCGGTTTAGCTATTCTCTTTTCAATTATACTCATTGCTCATTCGGTATTTGATTTGATTCCAACAAGCTTCATTATTGGAGGAGTATTTATTATGATCGCACTCAGCTATATATTACTTGTATCGGAGTTTAAAAAGCTTAACAAACATTACAAATCAATAAAAATACTGAGTAGGGAATTAAAGTAGATCATATATAAAATAGAGCCCGAATAACCAATAAAATAAGATCAAATTATGGATACAACTAATACCAATCCTTCCGAACCTGCCCCTGAAGAATCCTTATCTGATAAAAAAACTAAAAAGGGTTATTTACCACCCAAATTAAATGTTATCTTTTTAAAACAAAAGGAAAAAACAGATCCACTTTATTCTAAAACAGGCTCTTTTCCCAATAACTCTTCCTTTACCGAAGAAAAAAATTCATCAGACACTGATGAAGCAACATGTGATATGTAATTATCATTTTGTCTTATTGATATGAAATAAGTTAACATTCTCTTTTCGGTTACTCATATTTTTTTAAAAAGTCATTTCATATCAGCTATCACAATACAGTCAAAGTACTATTTACAAATAAACAACACTGTTTATCAGTAACTTATGTTGTTTTCAATATTTTCGTAAGAAATCGTATGTATCTCTGATAAAAATCAAAAGATTATTTTTTCGATCTGTCATTTTTGGAACATTACTTTTGTCTTGTGAAATAAAATTCACTCTAAACTACTATCTATTAAATTATACGCTCCGGTAAACACAAATGATGATAAGATCCCTTTCTTTTAGTGAAATTACCAACACCACCGGAGCGTTTTTAATCTACAGCCTAACTTATAAAAGAAATTCTAACAAAAGCTAATTATAACTCAGTATTTCATTAATAATCTGTAAAATAAAAATAACTTGTCAGGAATATTTTAAAAAAAAATAAATAGGTCTTAAAGTTTCATAATTAATCATTAATTAACTCTCCTCCAAACACTTTTGTCCGTTATTTGCATTGCAATAAACGCACTTGATTAAAATAACATGAATGATTCTTTTAACACCACTATCAGAGGCTCTCTGAAAGATTGGTATTTTCCTGTAATAGCAGGCATTCTCTCTGTAATAACGGGAGTATTTTTATTTATAATACCGCAGTCAAACTATGCTCAGTACATTCTGTTTTATGGAATAGTTTTTATTATTGCGGGACTGCTTCGTCTTATATTTTCTTTTCAAAACCGAAGAATAATTAACGGCTGGGGTTGGTATCTGATTTACGGAATGCTGATCTTGGATTTGGGAATTTATTTAACAATTTATTCCGGAAAATCATCTATCCTTATTATTGGTCTAACTGCTTTATTACGTTCAATCACCATGCTGGGAACAGCAATAGACTTGAAAAGACATGAACATTATCATTGGGGACGTATTGCCACATGGAGTGCTGCAGGAATTATTTTCTCAGCATTACTAATTTTAAATCCTGCCTCAGCTGGTATCCCAATTAACTTTATCACAGCTCTATATTTTATTAGCATTGGCATTGCTGCAATTTTGCTTTCTACAGAATATAAAAAGGTGAATCAGCATCATTACATTATGCGCAAGCTCATGCGTAAACTGGATGATGATCTTTAGTATTATTTTATAACAAGCTCTGAGTTGTAAAGCATATTAATAAATATATTATTATTGTATTTGCCAATCTAAAATTCTGAATAAAAAGCAAAATACCATCTGAAATTCTTTCTAAATTTCTTAAATATAATTATGACTAAATTGTTAAATATTAATTATTTTACATTTATATACATTTAAACTCAAATTATATTAACACAAAGCTTAAATTTGCCTGTTAGTAGTATTATTACAAATATACACGCTAAAAAACTTTGACCGATAATTTAGACAATGACAGAAAACTTTTTTAGTTGAAAAATTCATCTTCTGAATTCCCTCCATCGTTTGTCCGGCCCTAAGATGTTATATATGAAATTAATTTTAAAAATATTTAAGTTTACTGGTAAGCTTATATTAGGAGTTCTAATATTATTATTGTTCTCGGGGCTGTGCTACCGGTTATTTGCACCAAAACCAATTCCACCGGGCAAATTAGTTAATATTAATGGTACTAATATTCATGTAAGGGCAGAAGGTGAAAAGAAATCTTTACCTACTGTTATTATTGAAGCAGGAGCACAAAGTAACACAGATATGTTGCACTGGCTGGCAGAGGGTTTGAAAAATAAAACAAGAGTTATACGCTATGACAGAGATGGAAAATGGTTTAGCGAATCGAGTAATAGAGATAGTATATCTCCTGAATTTTATGCACATCAGCTTCATGAATTATTAAAAAAAATTGGTGAAAAACCACCTTACATTCTGGTAGGTCATTCTATGGGAGGACCTTACAGCAGGATATTCAGAGATCTTTATCCAAATGAAGTTGAAGGAATCGTTTTCATAGACTCAAGCCATCCTGAACAATGGAAACGATTATCTCAAAAAGAATTGATTCCTAAACGACAAGCAAAGCTTTTAAAAATAGGATCTGTATTTGCAGATTTAGGTATTTTGGGTATTTATGATAATACCATTGGTAAGCCAGTATATCAAGGTGATGGTTTACCAAAAGAATTATACAGCCGTTCAAGATCATTAATGTCCAATTCAGGAGATGTTTATCGTATGTTTTTACGAGAAAATGAAGTAACCAACAGAGTATTGCAGCGAGCAAATAAGACAAAGGATTTAGGTTCATTACCGGTTATGGTATTTACTGCTACAGAACAGTATAAAGAATCCCAAAAAGAGAAATACAGAAAAGATGGAATTGACCCTGAAAAACAGGTTCAATTATGGTTTGATATGCAAAAAGAACTAAAAGAGCTCTCTTCCAACGGAAAACAAATTATTATGAATGCAAGCCATGGTACTATCATTACCAAAAAAGAAAATGCTGACATCATAAATAAAGAGATTCTTTTACTATCTGAAAAGATTGTAAGGGGAAATTAAAAAAGCAAAAGTTACACACAATAGTTTTGTAAAGTGGAATGTTGAGTGCTAAATGAAGTTCAGATTTTTACATTTATACTATTTTAGAGATAAATCTGTTATAAATAATAAAATGTAAAAAGTTTTGCAGGTAAAAATACTACAAAGACATTTTGGTTTTCAGCAAAATATTTAAATAGTTACTATATAAGTTTATAAACAAGCTAAGCTGTACAGAACACCTGATTATAAGTACACTATATTTTCTTTCTTTATAAACTAGTATAATAGTTTTTTAATTTTTCAGATTATCCAATTACAGATGATATTACATTACAACTGTAAAAAAACTAATGTAATATTTCTTATATTTAATTAAGTTGTCCATAAAGATAAGTTTTCAAATAATCTTCCACACCTTATAGTTTATGTCTTAATTTTAAAACAGAAAAACAAACAATATGAAAATATTAGCATTTGCAGGAAGTACCTCTTCCACTTCTATTAACCGAGAATTAGTGAAATTTGTTTTAAAGAGTTTTCAGGATCATGAGATTAACCTGATTGACCTTAATGATTATTCTATGCCCGTATTTTCAGTAGATCTTGAGAAACAAGGCTTTCCTGATCAGGCACACGGTTTTCTAAAACAAATTGAAGAGAGTGATATTATTATCTGCTCACTGGCCGAGCACAACAGGTCTTATAGCGCAGCCTTTAAGAATGTCTTCGACTGGTCGTCAAGAATAAATGTGAAGATTTTTCAAAACAAACCTATGTTACTGATGAGTACTTCTCCCGGTGGTTATGGTGGTGGAAATGTAATGAATACAGCAAAAACCTTCTTTCCACAGTTTGGAGCTCTTGTTATGGAAAATTTCTCGCTTCCAAAATTTTATGAAAACTTCGATCTGGAGAATGGCGTGATTAATACTGAAATGTTGGAAGAATTAAATAATAAAATCAAAAGCTTTAAATCTCAGATTTCAGCCTAATATTTTTTAATACGTTATTCTTTTTGGGGATTCTATTTCTTATCCTATATCAAGGAAAACCAAAGCTAAACACGCGATATTTGTATTAGAAATTCCCAAAAACAATACACATTATGGAAATAGGAATAGACAGCTTTATTGCAACCGGTGCTTATGAAGGGGCTTTAAATCCTCAGCAAAACATAGAAGCCATAGAAGCTTTGCTTAGTAAAATTGAACATGCTGACAAAATGGGACTTCATGTCTTTGGACTTGGGGAACACCACCGAAAAGAGTTCTTAGATGAAGCTCCGGCTGTTATTCTTGCAGCGGCTGCCGCTCGTACTCGAAACATTAAGCTTACCAGTGCAGTTACGGTACTAAGTGCTGCTGATCCTGTAAGAGTTTTTCAGGAATATGCTACTCTTGACCTTATATCAAAAGGCCGGGCAGAGATTGTTGCTGGCAGAGGTTCTTTTATTGATGCATATCCCTTATTCGGGCTTAATCTTCAGGATTATGATCATCTTTTTGAAGAAAAAATAGAATTATTACTGGCTATTCGAGACAACGAAACAGTATCGTGGAAAGGTAAGTTTCGCGCACCTTTACACGAACAGCCTATATATCCTCGTCCATATCAGGAATCTCTTCCGGTGTGGATTGGTGTTGGCGGTACGCCAGAATCTTTTATACGTGCAGGAAAACTTGGACTTCCGTTAATGGTTGCTGTTATCGGAGGTGAGACTCATAATTTCAGACCTTTGATTGATCTATATTACGAGGCAGGAGAAAAAGCAGGACATCCCCGTGAAAAACTAAAAGTAGGATTACACTCTCTGGGTTATGTCGCAGAAGATACAGCTCAGGCAAAAGATGAATACTTCCCCGGATATCAGGAGATGATGGGCAAAATAGGTAAAGAACGAGGATGGCCTATACCTACCCGATCTCAGTTCGAGGCACAAGCCGGATTAACCGGAGCCTATGTCGTAGGAAGTCCTGAAGAAGTAGCAGCAAAAATACTTCGTCATAGTAAAGCATTGGGAGGTATTTCAAGATTTACTTTCCAGATGGATAATCCGGGGCTTACACAAGAACAGGTTTATAAATCAATAGAACTGATCGGTAAAAAAGTAATTCCGCTAATTAACGAAGCATAAAAATTTAAGCTCCTCTATTTTGAGGAGCTTTTTAGTTTTATCATAAAATCTTTACTTGTTTACTTCCAGTAATAATTCATCAAGGTTTCCCATACACATAGTAAAACCTTCTTTAAAGCCCATCTCCAACATGGTTTCTACATCTTTATAGCTATCATGCTTAAGAATTATATGCAGCGTTGTAAGATGGTCATCTGTAGAAAAATTAATACTCCAGTCAGAACGTGGTTTTTCAGTATTTTCATTTCCGTTTTCATCACAAAAAGCATCCTTCCACTCGATAAGCTTTTTGAATTCTATTTTCTGATAGTCAGCCTTACACCATAGTTTTTCATTCTCTGGACTTACCATAGCATATAGCCATATTCCTCCTTCAGCAAAATTTAAAGTCTTTGTCTCAACCCTATAAGGTTTTGGAGCCCACCATCTGTCCAGGAATTCCGTTTTTGTCCAGGCTTGCCACACTTGCTCCAACTTCGCATTGAATTCACGCTTGATAACAATAGTATTGTTTTCCTTATCTATAGAAAAATCAAAAAAAAGATCGCTTTTCATTTTTAATATTTTTGATGGTTTTATATTCAAAGTTACCAAATAATTCAATGCATGATTCTGGATACAAGATTCAATTATAAACTTTAAATCAACCAATTACACTTACACATCGCTTGTACAGGATAAAATCTCCGAAATTAAAACTGTACAGAAAAGTTGTCCGTTTTGGACAAGTCTGACAATATTTAGCGATCTAATTTTGCCCTGTCAAAAAAAGATCAATTATGCAAAGAAGAAAATTAGTACCCTTATTACTACCCTTTATTCTGTTATCATGCAGCCGCGATGAGAAGACCGATAAGCCATCAGGTACTCCCGATCCGTCTACTGTTCTCTATAAAATGCCTGAAGAATCCGCTCCGCATGAAGGAACATGGCTTCAGTGGCCACACGAATATCAATATGGACCTACTTACCGCGACCGCCTTGATCCTGCATGGATAGCCATGACCAAAGAGTTGGTGCAGAGTGAGAAAGTTCATATTATCGCTTATGACAATACAGAAAAGGATCGTATAACCGCACTATTGAATGATGCCGGAATATCACTAAGCAACATAGATTTTAAAATCTATCCAACAGATGATTTCTGGGTAAGAGACAACGGACCTATTTATGTAAAAGATAACAATGGTAAACTATTTATTCAGGACTGGGGTTTTAACAGCTGGGGTAAAAAGGCTCAGTACAACAATTGTGACGCTGTTCCTTCCAAAATTGCTACAGATACTAATGTTCCGAAAATTGACCTCAACTCGGTAATGGTAAACGAAGGCGGAAGTGTTGAAATTGACGGAAACGGAGTATTAATGGCTTGTAAAAGCTCTATTCTTAATAGCAACAGAAATCCCGGAATGTCTCAGCAGCAGGCAGAAGAAATATTTACAAAGAATTTGGGTGTTACAAAATTTATATGGCTGGAAGGGAAAGCTGGCCTTGATATTACCGACATGCATATTGATGGATTTGCCAGATTTGCCAATTCGTCTACTATTATTACAATGAATTCTAATGACCTTTCTTACTGGCAGGTTCCTGATAATGATATTAATAGTCTGTACAATGCTACAGGAAAAAATGGTTCGGCTTATCGGTTTGTAAAAGTCCCTTTAACCAAAAATGAAGTAACAACTACCTATGGAAAGAAAGTTGGACGTGCATCCTATATCAACTATTATATTGCCAACAACCGGGTATTGGTACCCAATTATAACGACCCTAATGATGCAGTTGCAAACAACATCATCCAACAACTGTATCCGGACAAAAAGGTTGTCGGAATCGATTGTCGAAATCTCTTTGCCAATGGTGGTATGGTACACTGTGTTACGCAGCAGCAACCCCGATAAGATTATGTTATAAAAATAAAAAACTACCATCATAGGTAGTTTTTGCTGTATATAAAAGTTATAGATACTGTTCTAAATACTTCAGGACATCGTCTTTCTTTCTTGCTGATACAGGAATTTTAATTCCTGTTTTTAATTGTAAATAGCCTTCTTTAAAGTATCGGGTAACATAGTTCATATTCACAAGATAAGATTGGTGACATCTTATGAAATGGGCAGGAGATAATAAAGTTTCATACTCTTTCAAAACTTTAGAAACCAAAACTCCCGGTTCATTGTTCAGAAAAAATGTTGTATAACCCTTATCTCCTTCACAGTATACAATATCATCACAAAGTATAATTTGAAGATAATCGCGGTTTTTTAAAACAATTCTGTTTACTTCTTTGGGCTTTTCAATATAGTTATTAGCCAACTGAAGCTGAGACTGCTGAACTAAATAGGCTTCGTTTTTATCAATAACTTTTTGGATTACAGCCTTTAATTCGTCGTCTGCTATAGGTTTTAGCAAGTAACCTATTGCTCCTAAATTGAGTGCCTGAATAGAATAATGACTAAAAGCAGTGATAAAAATAACTTTATACTTCTCTATATCAAGTGTATCAAACAATCTAAAGCTTATCGTATCTTTTAGCTGAATATCTGCCAAAATTAAGTGCGGCTCCAGTTTTGGAATTTCTTCAAGTGCTGTTTTAACCTGATCTGTATACCCAACAACTTCAATATCTGGAATTTCTCTAAGAATACTCAATATATAATTACGGATATTCTCTTCATCTTCAAGTACGTATACTCTCATTAGTCTTCTGTTAAAATTGGAATATTAATCTCTACTCTAAAACCATTATCTATAGCACTGGTTTTAACAAAAGAATTGGTTTTGGGAAAAAGAACATTCAGTCTTTGTTCGGTAATTGATGTCGACAAAGACTGTTTGTTTACATCTGTGTATTGGGCTGCTTTTCCTCTGCCATTGTCTTCGATGATGATTTCCATATAATCCGTCTTATTTTCAAATATAATATTAATTTTTCCTATATAATCAATATTACCAAACCCATGTATGATGGAATTTTCAACAAAAGGTTGCAAGAGCATAGGGGGAATTAATTGAAGGTAAAGCTCTATATTGTTATCTACTGTTATGCTATATTCAAAGCTTGTTTTAAAACGCATTTGCTGGAGCTGCATGTAATCTTCCAGAAGTCTGATCTCATCTTCTATAGAAATAAAATCTTCTTTTTCATATTCCAGGATATTCCGCATCAGTCTGGCAAATTTGGTGAGATAGCTAATGGACTTAGTCGTCTCTTTTTCGCTAATTAATCCCTGGAGGTTACTTACGGTATTGAATATAAAATGCGGACTTATTTTTAGTTGGAAAGTCTTTTGTTCGAGTTTTAGTTTGTCATTTTCTACTAAAAGCCTCTCTGTCCGGGATTGCAAATTTTTTCTTTTAAGAAAGTTGTAAAGAACAAATCCTACCAGTAAGAATGTAGCCCCGAGAATAAACATCAGCCATTTCTGCTGTAGTATAATCCTGTTATTAAGCTTATTTTTAGTCTTTAGACTGTTAATCGTTAAATCTTTGTTTTCAGATTTAAATTTTTGTTCAATCTCATAAACTTTATCTCTTTGTATATCATTGATATTCTTCAGCTTCAGCTTATAATATGTATCAATATATTTTAAGGAACTCTTGTAATCACCTTTCCCTTTATAGGCATCAGATAAAACAGCATAAAATTCTGCCATTCCACTTGAATCCTTATTTTTCACGGACCATTTTATACCCTCATCACTATACTTTATGGCGTTATCAAATTCCTTATTTCCCTTATAATTTATGGCAAGATTAATAAAGGCCACAGGATTTAATCTGTCAATAGATTCCAGATAATCAAAGGATTTCTTAGAATAATAGACACCACTATCCGGCATTTTCTTGAGCCCATAAATAATAGCTTTATAATCCATGGTTCTGGAAAGCTCATATTCATTTTTGTTCATTCTGGCTATATCCTCTGCTATCTTCTGGTTAACCTCCATCTCCTTTATATCAGAGCTTTCCATGGCATACAGAAATAAGACTTCATAGTATTTCAGTTTCTCAGAAGCCATATTTTTTTCCGGGTTATTCTCAAAACTAAGCTTAAAAAACTCGGTTGATTTCGCCATATTCTTATTGATATAAAATGCCTGAGCCATTAGATCATAATATTTAAAAAGAAGAGGGCTTTTCCTCTTTTCTTCACTATTAATCTTTCTAAAAATGGCTTCCGTAATCTTGGGTCCGATTGCATCCGACTTAAATCCATCTTTGAAACTACAGAGATCTACCAAATCTCTTATGTCTTGTGATCTTCCAACAGTGTCTACTTTATTTAAATAGTAATCTGAGCTGTCTTTTTTACTAAGGACATATTTCATATAGCTATGGTACAAGGCTTTGTCTTTTGCACCAAGACCATTAGTTATACTATCGAGATTTTTAAAGAGTTTTTCTTTCTTTTGTCGTGGAGCAACATCTGTTTTTATAGCAAAACTGATAAAATTCTTATCTGTATTTGATGCACTTACCGTTACTTGTTCTTTAGTCTTTTTATTGCAGCTAACTATAAATAATAGAGCAGATACTATAGATAGAATTCTAAATTTTAAACAATCTGGCATTTGTTGATTTTAGTTAGACCAAGATAAGTAAGTCTTGTGATAATTTAAATACGAATCATTCTGAAAAAGTAATTTTATATGCTATATCTATAATATATTTTTTTCAGAAGTCCCTTAAGTAAAAAAGAAAGGGAGGCCATTAGCCTCCCTTTGCTTTTCTAGTTAAAATTAAGGATTTGGTGAATAGGAATATAACTAGATGAGGAATATATTTCACATTTTTTTTACATTTCAAATTTGACCAATTATTATCTTTCACAAGTATGGGAATTAATATTTGAAACAGTTCTGTCAATATTCGTTGCCTCTTCAGAAATATTCGTTGTAGCCTTCATAGAATTTAAGCCGGAGAAAGTCTTCTGGATTTCAGATGCAGAATAGTTTTATTTAAATAAGGAAAAAGAAGGATTAATAGAAGCGTGGCAAAAAGGAGCCAACTCATCATTTCATAATAATCCATACTAAATCTTAAAAGGCTCTGCGTTTCTACTTTCTTTAACAGTAATTTATCGGATGCTTTTATGATTTGATCTTTATTCATCCCTTTAGCACTTAGTCCCCCTGCCTGTTTACTCAAAATACTTTTTACCGTTGGATCCAATACAGTCAGGTGATCCTGAAAAGCATTATAATGCCTGCTTTTTCCGAGAAGCTGAAAAAAATTAATGACAGCAATGCTGGTGCAAAATCCCAGATAGCGTATGGTAAGGGCTGTAGCTGCAGCTGAATGACCTATAAAAAAAGGAACAGCAGATATAATATAAATAATAGTGGGTACCATTAGTATTCCCACTCCCAGCCCCTGAAGCGCCAAAGGCATAAAATAATTAAAAGGATTAGCCTCGATATCAAATGAAAAATACATCACTACATGAAAAATAAGGAGCAATGAAAAACCTAAAAACCAGATATAGCGTATTCCGACCTTCTTTATAACCATACAGCAGGCCAAAATAACACCAGCAACAATACCCAGAAGGTTAAATATATTGATATAAGAAAGATAAAAAGGGTCAAAATGCAGGGCTGCAGTAAAATAGGTATTGGTAATTCCCGAAGCAAACCTGCAGATATAGAGAATAAATAGAAATACAAGACCTATAGTAAAGTTTCTGTACTTAAAAACTCTGAGATCAATATAGGGATGCTTCATCGCCCTAAAGCGGATAAGCATTAATATTGAAAGTATAAAAATCCCTACAACGCTCAGAAGAATTCTCTGATCTTCCAGCCAGTAATATTCCTGTCCAAAAATCATAATATAACCAAAGAGTACAAGACACCCACTGAGCAACATAAAGCTCTGAATGTCTAATTTATAAAGAGGAAATCTCTTGCCACTCCGGTAATGATTCATGGCAAATGCCAGAAAAATAAGGCAAGGTACATAGGAGAATATGGCCCCTTTATAGATAATATTAAAATTATAAGCGTCTATTATTCCTGCTGTTAAAAGATTATTGACGGGTACAGCACAAATTAAAAGCCCGAAAAAAATTGAAAAGCTGATTTCTCTTCCCCGCTCACTGCTAAGCCTTGAAAAGAATAAGGTAAGAGATAGATTTACATTACAGGCAAACAAAACACCTTGAATAAACCGAACAGGAAAAAGAATATAAATATCATGGGTAAGATAACAGATGAGAGAATTGAATATTTGCAGGCTTACAAATAATAAAAGATATTCTCTGGCTGCCAAAAAACTAAAGAACCTTCTTTCAAGACTATAAAACCCTACATAACCTGCATAAAACAAAATCACGGAAAACTGAATATCCCCTGTTTCACATCCGTAATATCCACGTGCTGCTTCAATATTGGTTAGAGGCAAAAAGAAAATTGCAATCCCCGGAAGTGTCATCAGAAAAAGAAAAAACTTCACAAACCAGTCCGGTGCCCAGCTTTTAAAAAAAGGAATTTTCCTTCTAACCATTACTGTGCTTTTTTGGAGCATATACATTCACATTCATTCCCACTTTTAAGATCTCTGTTTCAGATCTCTGTCCGTCGATTCTAATTCTCACAGGTATACGCTGAACAATCTTTACATAGTTACCTGTAGAATTATCCGGCGGTAATAAAGAAAAACTAGAGCCTGTAGCCGGAGAAAGCGATATAATAGTTCCTTTAAATTCTTTATCCGGATAGGAATCCGCAATGATCTTCACCTTGTCCCCAATATGCATTCCGCTAATCTGAGTTTCTTTATAATTGGCAACCACCCATTTATCAGTTTGGTCATTGACGATAAAAGCCAAAGGCTCCCCCGCATCTATCATCTGTCCTACCTCTACGCTTCGTTTCCCCATTCTTCCGTTATAAGGAGCCGTAACAACAGTATAACTGGTTTCCAGTTTATGTCTTCCAAGCAAAGCTTCCAATCTTACAATTTCCGCCTTTACAACTTCTTTTTCTGCTCTTACGTCATCTATTTTCGAAACAGAAGCTGCATAAGCATCCTGCGAAGACTTATAATCACTTTTGTTCACTTCCAATGTTGCTTCAACATCTTCCAATTTCTGTCTTGTCGCAGATTCTTCATCATAAAGTTTTTTGTACCGGTTATAATCCAGTTCCTGCTTTTTTACCTTGGCACTGTTTGCCATAATCTGCTCTCTGGATGCCGAAGATTCTTTACTCATCGTATGAATAGTACTTTCAAGAACTTTCAACTGAGCCCGTGCTTTTATAAGCTGGGCTCTGGTCTGTTCCTGCTGCAAAATATATTCTCTGTTATCTATAACTAAAAGTGTATCACCTTTTTTTACATTCTGATTTTCTTCAAATTTTACAGCTACAATAAAACCTCCCGCTCTGGCAATTACAGGATTTACATATTCCTGAACCTGTGCATCGTTAGTTTGCTCATATTTGTAATAATTAAAGAGGCTTACTCCTCCCCAAACTGCTAATATCAGGACTACAAGTATGGTAATCCAACCAGTGATTTTTGTGATAAGCTTATCGGTGGCGGTATATTTCTTTTTCATTGTATTATAAAGTTCCTGTAACGTTTTGTAATAAGTAATATTTGTTCTGAGCTATAATTTTTGAACTTTCGAGTTCAAACCGGGTCTGAAGAAGCTGAATATTGGCATCTAAAAGATCAGTAATAAGAGAGGTTTGGCTGAAGTAAGTATTTTTAATAATCCTTGCATTTTCTTTTGCCTGAGAAACATTAATTTCTGCCAGCTTTATCTGCTCCAGAGCTTCAGTATATCTTAAATAAGCCTCTTTTACATCCTGACGGATTTTATCTTCAGTATTTTTATGTGCGATTTCTTCTTTTTCTAACTCGAGCTTCGCGGCCTCTGTTTTCTGAGTATTGTGATAAAGAGAAGAAAGAGAAAATGAAGCTTTCAAACCGATAATTCCTAACGAATACCAGTTGGGATTATACGGATAAAGAAAAATCTGTGGGTTTGCAAAATAAAACTCTCCATATAAACCTACTTGCGGTCTGACATTGGCCTTAACTTCCTTCAGATGAAGTTTGCTCAGTTCTGTCTGCTGTCCGGAGATATGATAGTCAAACGAATATCTGAATGCCTGCTCCAGGTACTGATCATAGGTGATATTCTTTTCCTCTTTTATATCCGTATCTTCAGGAACAATAATTGTTTCATCAGGAACTCCCATGATAACATTAAGCTTCTGCGTGGCAATTAATATATCGTTTTCAATCGTTATTAACGTCATTTCCCTTTTGGATAAATCGAGTTCTGTCCGAAGAACATCGCTCTTTAAAATCACCCCGTTCTTATAAAGGGATTGTATTTCTTTTAGCTGTAATTTCTGATCATGGATATCCTCTTTTATAAGCTTCCGGAACATCAAACTTTTTTGGAGATCAAGATACAGTGAAGCTGCTTTGTAATGAATGTCGGAAACACTCTCATCTTTTCGGATCTTTTTAATCTTCTGCAGAACTTTTTCCTGTTTTATTTTAAGATTAAGCTTATTACCATTATAAATATTAAAATAAAAATCGGCTCCGGCCCTGTAAAGCGTATGGATGACTTCATGTTGTGTTGGTTTTGAGAACAGTCCATTTTCATAAACCGGAATATTAGAAGCCTTCTCCACCGAACCTCTTACACTCAGCTCAGGGAGACGCTCCAATTTAGCATCTTTTACTCTGGCTGCTGAGATATCAGTTTCCAGATTACTCATCTGAATAGGGCGGCTGTTTTCTTCTGCCTTCTGCCATGTCTGCTTCAGGGAGAGATAAAGTGTGTCATGTTTAAGAACCTGGGTCTGGGCGAATGCCGGAAAAAGGGTCCCCAGCATAAAGGCCAGGGTAGAATAAATTTTCATTGAGAACTTATGAATTATCAGAATGCAAAGCTATTTTCTATATGAATATTATTTTTATCCAAAATAGTCAATTTTTACCTGATTCCAGCCAATATAATTGTAACTTTGTATTCTTGATTTTACAGGTATAAATTATGGGCCTAATTGCAGCATTACCAGATATTGACAAACATTCCAGAAGTGTTTTTGTCATGCATGAAAAATCTGAAAAACTGATTCCATTTCACAGACATACAAAAGGACAGCTAAGCTATGTAGAAGGTGGAATTGCCTATATCACAACGGATAACAAAACTTATGTTGTTCCTGCCCGTCATTTTTTCTGGATTCCACAGGGAATGGAGCATCTTTTACGCATTGGCCACTCTGCTACCGTTTTGCGCTCTCTTTATTTCTACGCACATGACGATAGTACCGATCCTTTTTATACTAAACTGGGAATTTATCCGGCTTCAGAACTCTTAATTCAAATGATTAAGTATACCGAAATTTGGGATGAAAAACATGTGAAAGCAAAGGATCACAATTTTGAATTCCTTGTTTCATTAAAAAATATACTTCCTAAAGTCAGCCAATATGCTTTACCTATTGTCCTGCCTATGACAGATGATTATCAGATGAACAAAATACTTCTTTATCTGGATCGTAATATTGGTGATAAACATACTTTGGTAAGTATAAGCGATCGTTTCGGAATGAGCGAAAGGTCTATGTCAAGGCTCTTCAGATCTACTTTGGATATCTCTTTTCTGCAATATCTGAAAACATTGAGAATGGTCAAAGCCATTGAGCTTATCCTAAAATCCCATAAGTCTATTAATGAAATTGCAGACGAAGTCGGCTATAGTAGTATTAGTACCTTTAGCGATACTTTTCATGAATTTACGCAATCCAGACCGTCTGACCTAAGGAAAACAAAAAGCCTGTCTTAAAAACAGGTTTTTCTTTACTTCTATACATCAATACTGATCGAGATTTTCACTATAAAAACGCAGAAATTTTGTCCTTCTATTTTACCTCATCTTATTTCTGCCATTATTTGTGGTAATTTTCTAGATCAGTACTTATGTTCAACCCGACGCATAATCTTTTTCTGCAAGCTTATTTTCAATTCTATATACTCTAAAATTTTATTCTCATTCGTAGTACTCAATTTTAGTGAATTCAGTATTCAGAAGTTTATCGTTTTTAAGCTCTTTCTTTTCTATTTTGTTATTAAACTGATCATACACATACTTATTAGAATACCTATTGTTTTCCTCAAATAATATAAATTCTAAGAGTTGACCATTAGTATTATATTTTCGAGTTTTTACATATTGGGGCTTTTTCTTATCAAGTAAAAATTGTTTTTCTTCCAGTCTTTTACCATCGACGTATTTGTATTCTTCTCTGTACTCCAGATGTCCATTCTTGTAAAACCTCTGTTCTTTCAATTCTCTTTTATCATCATAGAAAACTTCAACTTTTAAAAGTTCGTTATTACTGCCATCAAGATGGGTTTCCGTTATCAATTTGTCATCATTATTAAACTGATATTTTTTTATAAGATGTATTTGATTAGGTTCGCTTCTACTTCCTTTACTAAACGTTATGCTTCCGCCTGCAGTTGGAATATTGAAAAATGTTTTCTGGATGATTTTTTGTGTACTGGAAAATTGAGTTATCGTTTTTTCTCTGTAAACATCATACCTTGGACTATATTCCAAATAAGTTAAGGTATTTTTTTCATCATCATATTTATACGTTTCAACTTTGTCAGGTTTTTCTTCTTCGTAAGTAAATGTTTGTTTAATAATCCTTCCTTTTGAATCGTAGGTTATATTGGTTATTTGAGTTCTCCCTCTACCAATTTCGGTTTCAGATACTCTTCTGCACTTGTCATCAAATATATAACTGATTTGATAATTTCTATTTGACGATTTAATTTTTGTAGGTTCATTGCATTTGTTGTTATACTCATAGATTGAAGTATCGATACTGTTTTCAACGTCGTCTGAACTTAGAGAAGAAATTCTTTTGTATTCTACTTTCGATAAAATCTGATTTTTCTTGTTGTAAGTATTAATTATGCTGTCAATTCTCGAATATTCTGAAAAATCAATATATTTCAAATTCATCCCATTTTCATTATAATAGTCTTTACTAAAAAAAATCGTATCATTTTTATCACCATAACTCACTTTAAATGAAAAGATATTTTTTACTTTACCAAACAACTTATTTTTTTCAAGGTCGCTTTTGTTCTGTCCCAATAAAGGAAAACTGAGTAACATTAATATAAGAGATAGTGTAGTATATTTTTTCATTTTTCTTGAGTTTATTAAGAGCCAAATTAATATATCTTTTATGATTAAGCTTCCTAATGTTTTTCAGTTTTAATTAACTTACCTTTTTCATCGTAAAATTTCCAATCCCCCGTTTCCTTTCCATCTGAATATATTTCTGTTTTTACAAGACTACCCTGTTCATTATAAAATTTCCATTCACCATTATGTCGTCTGTATTTATTATAGATTTCTAAATGCTCCAAATTTCCATTTTGGTAATAGTATTTCCACTCTCCACTTTTCATTCCTTCTTCATAACGACCAATGCTTTCCAATTGCCCATTTTCGTAGAATTCTTTCCATTCGCTTGTTTCACTTCCGTTTTCATCATATAGTGCGAGTCCTCTTATTGCTCCATCTTTATGATATGATTTCCATTGACCAATACTGCTCCCATTTTTCATATCTCCTAAAGACGATAATTGACCATTTTCAAAATAATACTTCCACGGGCCAGTCTTTTCTCCATTTTTATAATTTCCAATATTTTCCAATTGTCCATTTTCGTAGTATTCTTTCCATTCTCCGGACATTTTTTCATTTTCATTAAATGATACACTTCCTCTTAATTTTCCATTTTTCCAGTACCATTTGCTTTCGCCAAATTTCTTTCCGTTCTTATATTTGCTTACTGTCGACAACTTTCCATTATCAAAATATTTGTTTGCTTCGCCAGCCAATTGTCCATTTTCATCCAAATAATATATTTCCTTAACCGAACCGTTTTTAAAAAAGGTTTTTTGCTCTTTATATTGCCCATTACAGGAAAAAAACAAGTGTAAAATAGCCAGTAGAAATAATAATCTTTTCATTCTAACAATTTAAATTGTCTCTAAGTGATGATGCAGATGATCTATATACCCTTTAATAAGCACCTCCAGGGTTAGTATCTCGGGTGTTGTCTTCGAAGTATCACTGGTTCTTTGTAGTGCTTCATCAGGCATATTTTCTACAATGTGAACAATCTGATAGTTAAGCGCTTTCCATAGATTGATAACCTCCGTTGTAGGAATATTCTGATAATTCTGAGCTTTTACCCAGGCATCCTGATCATATACAGTATTCTCATTTTCTTTATACTGGGTCACTACAAACCTGCGGATATTTGTAAAAGCACTGTCACAGAGATGCCCTATAATTTCTTTTCTTGACCATTTCTCCGGAGATGCTTTGTAGGACCATTCTTCTTCAGAAATATTTTCAAATCTCCTTAATTCAGCGTCAACAATTGTTTTAAGTATCTGATATTTCATATTTTTAAATTTCACTTTTATTTATAATTCAGCAAATTAATGATAAATCCTCTGATTTTTGAACTTATTTATTTTAAAACAATATCACGATATTTTATCAAAATTTGACCAAAAATACTTAAGAGCCATATGCATTTTCAATTCTGCTATAAGCATCAGAGCTTTCTTTACTTCCTTGCAATAAGAGTGCTGTATATAATATAAGGAGGCTCATAAAGATTTCGACTTTAAGAGAAGAGAATGCTATAAAGAGCAGAACTACAATAAGATTAACAATACGATTGATGTTACTTGTTAAAAGTAAGAGTAACAGCGGAAATATAAATATCAGATGATGTTGCTCGCTCATTGGAGAAATAAGCAATATGCACAAAAGATACCCTGCAAAAACTAACGGACTCAAGACTTTCTCTCTCAGTTGCTTTATAAACAAATATACCAAACTGAGCGCTGTAGATACTATAAGAGCATATTTCCCAAAGTATTTAGACAAAAACATTGTTAAAGAATAACCTGAATGGAGATTGGACTCAGAGAAATTGGTTGTTCTGTGCAAAATGAAAATATCTAAATAGTGCTTATAATTTGAAAGCACAAAATCTAAATTTGTGAGAAGTACAGGGATTCCTACCATTAAAACAGCAGAGAATAATACTGTTAAAACAGTAATTTTTATTTCTTTATAAAAAAATAAGAATCCTAAAAAGATTAAAGGGGTTACTTTTATGGAAATAGCCAACGCTAAAAACAAAGCGGAGAGAATATATTGAGATTTTCTAAGGTATTTAAAAAATAATACACAGAAGCAAAGCACAATAAAATTGACCTGTCCATTTAAAAAATTATCCTGAACAATACCAAATAAGGCCAAAAAAGAAATAAAAAAAAGTGAATACTTATTTATTTCCCCACTCCTGCCTGTCATTTTAAAGCATTCATTAAAAGATATATAAAAAGCAATAATACCAGATAAATACCAAATAAGAATGGCTACTTTATAATTAATAATAGTCAAAGGATAAAGTAAGATACACAATGTCTGAGGATAGAGAAAATCGAATTCACTCTCTATGATATATGGATTTTTTAGTTCAAAAAAGTTTCGGGAAGCATTAAGGTAAAGTGTAAAGTCATTACCATCAGGGATTCTCAATGCCCGGTTATAAGTCTGAATAAGAAGTAAGACACTTATGATTAAAAATCCTAGTAATAATAACCAAAAAGTAGTTTTGGAATTCAAAAAAGAGAGGCTGAATCCTTTAGGTTGTTCAGTCTTAATATCCATATATTTTAATTGTTTATTTTACAAATTATTGCTTTGGTTAAGAAGAAATTGGGTTTATCAATAGGATTCCGGAATTAAATAGTATTATTAGAAACTTCAAAAATTCACAGTGATCATTTGTATAAGAATAGTTTATCAGGGCTATTAACCAACAGTCTGTTAAACTCATTTTTTTCATTCATAAAGCTTTTGCAAATATACATCTATATCACGTAAAAGAGAAATAATATCATTTCAATTTCTCTTTTATTCTCGGGAGTTTAAACAAATTTTAATGCTTCCATAACTTCAAAATTTAACAAATAAAAAGAGCCAGCTTAAAATTAAACTGGCTCTTTTTATTTATTTTCAATCTGTTATATTACTTGCTAAGCGCATTTTTAATAACAGCAGCAGCATGAAGTATTGCTGTTTGTACCGCTGGTATATGTGCTAGTGGATTTAATAATCCATAATCATGAATTAAACCAGCATATCTTGCCAATGTCACTGGTACTCCCGCTTCATTTAATTTTCTTGCATAAGCCTCCGCCTCATCACGAAGCACATCGTTTTCAGCCGTTTGTACTAAAGCCTGAGGCAATCCCTGCAATTCTTCCAATGTAGCCTGTAAAGGAGAAGCATATATTTCTTTACGTTTTTCCGTATCTGGCAGATAGTTGTCCCAGAACCATTTCATCATATTTTTGGTAAGAAATCTTCCTTCAGCAAACTCATTATAAGAATCCGTTTCAAAATTGGAATCTGTTACAGGCCAAAGTAATGCCTGCAATTTAATATGTGGTCCGTTATTATTCTTTGCCATCAAAGAAATTACAGCTGTCATATTTCCTCCTACGCTGTTTCCTACAACTGCAAGATTTTTACCATCAACACCTATTTCATCACCATGCTCTGCCACCCATTGTGTTGCAGCATAGATCTGATTAATAGCAACCGGATATTGCGCTTCCGGAGAAGGTGTATAATCCGGGAATACTGCTACCGCTCCACTTTCTATAACAAGATCTCTTACCAGCCTGCGGTGTGTAGGATAATCTCCAAGCACCCATCCACCACCATGGATAAAGATAAATACCGGTGCTCCAGGTTTGCTGTTTTTAGGTTTGGTGATATGTATATTTACTTTATATCCGTTCTGCTCGATCACACGTTCAGTTTCTTCAATTCCCGAATAATCTACTTCTACAGATTTCTGGGCGCCTACTAAAACCTGACGAGCCTCTTCAGGGCTTAGCAGTTCCATAGGTTTGGAATCTGCCGTGTTTAATGCTTCTAAAAATGTACGTACTTCAGTAAAAACCTGAGGATCGTTTTCTCCTTTGTAAGACCTTGGTTGTGCCATAATATTTGTTTTTAATAAGGTTAAAAAATAAAATTGACTAATTAATTACTCATTGATATTGCAAAGCTACTTCACTACAGACTTTTTGAGAAGGTACAAAAAGCAATATTAATTGTACATTTTTCCCTCGTTGTATTTTTTCCTGAAATTAGATGTATTGTCACCTACTTTTGAGGAAAATAACCTGTTAAAATAGGCTGGATCTTCATAGCCCAATGCGTAAGCAATTTGCTTTGCACTCATCTCTGTATAGATTAGTAGTCTTTTAGCTTCAAGAATAATACGATCCTTAATTACCTCATTAGGTTGTGCCATATTCATTTTCCGAAGTCTGTGTGTGAGTGTTTTAGGAGCAATACCCATTAGTTCGGCATAGTCTGCAACAGTATGTTTTTGTCTGTAATGATTTTCTACAAGTAGACTAAACTGTCGGAAGAAGGCTGTATCATTGTCTGTTGCATCATGTGCTTTGTCCAGATGCTGCATACTCCATAATCTTGTAGACAGTATGATAATCTGTTTCAAATAGACCCTAAGCATCTCTTCTCTCTGGGCTTTTATTACTTTGAATTCTTCTTCTATTGCCTTAAAGATATAAGTAATCATTATTTTGTCTGTGGCTGACAAACCAATCACAGGTATATTGCTTAGATTATTAAACAAAATACCATCACAAGCTACCTCAGCATCGTGTATCTGAACACAGTAAAAATCACGGTTGTAATAGATCATCAGTCCTGATTCCTCTCCGGCTTTTTCAATCCTGAAATGCTGGTTGCTATTGATAAAAAAAATGGAGGAAGAGTCTGTTGTGTACTTCTTAAAATCTACTGTTATCGTATAGCCCGCCGGAAGGTATAAAATCTTAATATATGACTTATACTTTTCGGAATTAATTTCTTCCTGATCCGTCTGACTAACTCTGTGCAGTCCTAGTCTTTTATATAATGATTCGAGAGATAGTTCCTTAAATTCAAACATAAACTTAATTTGAATAGTTATTAGTCTGAGCACTGTTAATGGTTAAAAGTAAAAAGATACAGTCCAGCAGTTAACTTTTATAAAATTAAGGATATTTTCCGTACTATCTAGGTTTTATAACAGAACTAGAAAGCCTGACATACTTCTCATCATCATCTCCCCTATGCCATCCTATCGGGAAAATAAAAAAAGAGAAGACTATAAATCTCCTCTTTTATTCATTTGTATAGAACTTATGTTTAGCTAAATTCCACAAACAATTCTTCTTTAGGCCTTCTTACCTTTTCCAGCTTGTTCCACCAGTCTGTATTCTCATCTTTATATCCTAAAGCCATCATTACAGTACTCTTTAGTCCCTGAGCAGGAAGATCCAAAAGCTCATCAACAGACTTATTATCAAAACCTTCTATTGGGGTAGCATCAATTCTGAGATCTGCAGCCACCAAAAGACCGAATCCCAGTGCGATATAAGTTTGTCTTGCAGCATTTACAAAATGCTGATCTTTGGTTTGTTTAGCTAGTATATCCAGTAAATTCAGACGGTATTCGTCTGTAGTAGAATCTGGTAAATTCCGTACCTGATTGCTAAATTCAAAAAATGAATCTACCCTTTCCGTTGTATATTCATCCCAGGCAGCAAAAACCAATATATGAGATGCTCTTATAATCTGATCCTGATCACGGGAAATCGGTTGGAGCTTTTCTCTTAGCTCTTTGTTTGTAATAACCAAAACTTTAAAGGGCTGCAAACCGGAACTGGAAGGCGCCAGACGTATTGCCTCCAGAATTTGTTCCAGTTTTTCTATCTCTATAGTTTTTCCGTTATAAGCCTTTGTAGCAGATCTCCAGTTTAGTGTTTTTTGTAACGACATAATTCTGTTATTTTTTATTTCTTAAATGATGCATAATGAGATATTATATCTTAAATTTTTCATTCTCATTCTTATTCTGCAAAGTTACATGACAAAAGCTGCTTTAATACACCTGTTACCCAAAAGTAACCAGTTACCAATAAGTAACTACCTGCTATTATCTATCCGGAAATACTTCTGTTGATTTAACTGTTCTTACAAATATAATGTCAGCAGAGATCATGGCGTTTTTTTTGCATTCAGAGAACAGATTTTCATAAATAATATGAAATCCCGTTATTTGCACAATTTTTTATTCCGGAAATAATAATTAAATCATTTTAAGCACAATCTCGTGCATCCACTATATTATGATGAAAAAAACTCTTATTTACATTTTATTCTCAGGCCTTCCTCTTATGGGGAGTCAGCATATAATAGCTCAGGAATCTTCGTATCAGCAGAAAATAGACCTGTTAGACAAAGAGAATAAAGCTTTAAGCTTTGATGCCGATCTAAAATTATCTGATGTAGAAAAGACATTGGATAAAAAACTATTCCAGTTGCGTAAAGAATTACTTACTGAAACTGAAAAGCAAAATATACCATTATATAACAGTTCTTTTAATCAGCTAAAACCTCTGATTGAAAACAGCAAATTATTTGATATTCTCCAGTCTATGCCTAAAGGGGGGCTTTTGCATACACATAGTGGTGGGATTACCGATGCAAAATGGATCATTGCAACAGCGAGAAAATATAAAGAAGGTTATGTTTATGTTCAGAAGGATAATGATCAATATATTTTCGGGCAGATGGCTTTCTTTTCAAAAGACAATGTCCCTGCAGGATTTGTCAGCCTTGATGAAAAATTAAGCTCTGATCCAAGTTTTGAAAAGCAGTTACTAGAACTTCTGTTACTGAAACGGGATCAGCTATGCAACTATACGGATTACTGGATAGAATTCGAAAAACGTTTTAAACGTACAGGCTCATTACTATCTTATCGTCCTTTCTTTAAAGCATATTATCTGAAAGGATTTCAGGATTTAATAAAAGATAATGTACAGCATGTAGAGATCAGATTTATTTTTGATCAGCTTTATGATTTTCAGCATGGGAAATATCCTTTAAACACATCTATTATGGATCTACAGGACATTCTTAAAGAAATTCATAAGACAGCTCCACAGTTTACACTGAAATTAATCTATTCTAGCTTTAAATTTTTGGATTCTAAAGGGGTTGACAAACAGCTTGAAGCAGCTTTCCAGCTAAAGAAAGAATTTCAGGATATGATTTCGGGATTTGATCTTGTTGCCGATGAGGCTGCCGGAAATAGTATTTACTCCTTCCGTGAAAGCTGGATGAAATTAGATGAGCTTTCAAAAAAATACGGCGTAGACATGCCACTTTTCCTGCATGCCGGTGAAAGTAATTCTGTTTTCAATAAAAATGTTCTGGATCTTGCATTACTCAATAACAAAAGAATCGGTCATGGCCTAAACCTGATCTATTTCCCAAAAACATTGGAACTGATTAAAAAACAAAACAAACTGGTTGAGGTAAGCCCGATCAGTAATCAGATTTTAGGTTATGTCAGCGATATGAGAAATCATCCTGCAAGAGTTTTGTTAAGCAACGGAGTACAATGCTCTATTAACAGTGATGACCCAGGAGTATATGGATACGAAGGACTTAGTTATGATTTCTGGGTTGCCTTTGTATACTGGGAATTAGATGTGAAAGCATTAAAAAAATTAGTTTATAATTCAATTAATTACTCCTCTCTGAACGAAAGAGAAAAGAAAGAATCCATTCTTTATCTGGATAAGCAATGGAATGATTTTGTCCAAAAAACGAATCAGAAACTGAATTAAGATTATAAGGATGTACCCGGTAATTAGTTACCACTTAGTAACCGGGTATATTTTTGTACGATGAAACAGCTAATTTTGTCATTTCATTTTTAAGCTATGAAAAAGCAAAGAACAGAATTGGGACCGGACTGCAAAATGCACCTACGCGGTGTAGAAGATACAGTATATTTATTGGGTGGAAAATGGAAAACCATTATCATCAGCCACTTATACTTTGCTGGCAAAATGCGGTTTATGGATCTTAAAAGACAACTGGAAAAAGTAGCTGCCAAAACGCTTTCAAAAGAATTGAAAGAACTTGAAATGAACAACCTTGTTACAAGAACCCAGAACAATACGATGCCTGTGACGGTAGATTATGAACTTACAGACTTTGGAAAAAGCCTTCATGATGTTATCGACACGATGTCAAAATGGGGTATTAATTACAGAAATGAACTACTCCGAAACGGAAATAAATAACTAAGAATATAGTACCTATTTCTTTCTCATCTTTTTATAGTTTTCTTAGCAAATTCGGTTTTTGTAAAGAGGATTTCCTGCTTTTTCGGGTTTATTACTATACATCTGCTAATTCCGAAATTTCTTTAGTTTCATATTGTTTTTCCCAATCTTCCAACATAAATAAAATAGGCAGCAGTGCCAGCCCTTTTTCGGTTAAGGTATACTCCACTCTTGGTGGTAATTCCTTAAACTCGGTTCTGGTAACCAATCCATCCTTTTCCATTTCTCTCAACTGATCGGTAAGTACCTTGCGGGATATCACATGGATGCGTGCCGCAATTTCTCCAAAACGCAGCGTACGATCTTTTATAACTCTTACAATTACAGGCTTCCATTTACTTCCAAGTGCCGACATCGCCTTTACAAGCGGACAATCACACTCTGCCATTTGTTTCTGTTTCATAAGTTACCTCTTTGTTACTAATGTTGGTTACAGCAAAGTTACCACATTTTTTTACTTAATAGATACAAAAATGAATTATTATTAGTTACTTTGTGTAACAAATGTAAAATTAACTTTATAAAAATCTTATAAAAAATGAATACAGACTCATTATTTAGTCCTTTTATCTATAAAAACCTTCATCTGAAAAACAGAATCGTAATGGCTCCTATGACCCGTGCACAATCTGCTGCAGGTATCCCTACTCCGGAAATGGCAGGCTACTATTCCAGAAGAGCAGCTTCAGAAGTTGGACTTATTCTTTCTGAAGGTACTGTTATCAACAGACCTGCATCCAAAAACTTACTGAATATTCCTGATTTTTATGGTAATGAAGCCTTACAGGGATGGAAGAATGTAATTGATCAGGTGCATGCAGAAGGTGGTAAAATGGGACCACAGATATGGCATGTAGGTGACACAAGAATGATCAAAGAATATCCTGAAGTTCCGATGGAGGCAGCAGCTACAATGAGTATTGCTGATATAGAAGATACTATCAAACAATTTGCTGCTTCTGCAAAAGCTGCAAAAGACCTTGGATTTGACTGTCTGGAAATACATGGTGCACACGGATACCTTATCGATCAGTTCTTTTGGGAAGGTACAAATACCAGAACCGATGAATATGGCGGAAAAACACTAAAAGAAAGAAACCGCTTTGCTGTAGAAGTGATAAAAGCAATAAGAGCAGCTGTTGGTGAAGATTTCACTATTATCATACGTCTTTCTCAGTGGAAACAACAGGATTACAAAGCCAGATTAGCAACAACACCTGCGGAAATGGAGGAATGGCTTTTACCATTAAAAGAAGCCGGAGTAGATATCTTCCACTGTTCTCAGCGTCGTTTCTGGGAGCCTGAATTTGAAGGTTCGGATCTCAATTTTGCCGGATGGGCTAAAAAAATCACTGGCCAGCCAACTATTACAGTAGGATCTGTAGGATTGAAAGGTGACTTTCTTTCAGCTTTCGCTGGTGAAGGAACTGAGAAGACTGACCTTTCTGAATTACTAAGAAGATTAGACAGACAGGATTTTGATCTTGTTGCTGTCGGAAGAGCTATATTGAGCGACTACCAATGGGTTCAAAAAATTAAAAACGGAAATACAGAGGAACTTTCTGATTTTTCTGCAGAAAGTCTGAAAGTACTATATTAACATAGGAATGGTTAATCCAAAAAGATAATCTTTTAACCCGGCTTATTTATCAGCCGGGTTCTTTTATATCTGAAGTTTTCCTTTTACCAAATCCCAACAGAAAGTATTAAGCACAAAATTAATATTCGTTTACAAATAATTAACGCAACATTATTGCATTAATTAAAATTAACACCTATATTGCAGTCCATTAAATGGTTATAAAATGGACAGACGCAGGTTTTTAAAAGGAACAGCATTACTTTCAGGATTTCTTACCATAAATCCCGCCGGACTAATAGCAGGTAGTAGCAAACCGGCTTCCGGAAGCAAAAAAACAGCTAAGAATATAATTTTTATGATTAGTGACGGAATGAGCTCCGGAACTTTGGCTATGGCAAATCAGTATTCCCTGAACACACTTGGAAAAAACAGCTACTGGATTGGGCTTTATCTGGAAAACAAAGTAAGCCGCGCGCTTATGGATACGGCTTCTGCGAGTTCTATCGTAACCGATTCTGCGGCAGCCAGCTCAGCTTTTGGCGGTGGAAAACGGGTAAAAAACGGCGTTTTGAATATAGGTGCTAATGGAGAAATACATACTCCTATATGGCAGAAATTCAAAAAAGCAGGCAAGAAAACAGCTTGTGTAACCACTGTGACAATCACACATGCAACACCAGCCGGGTTCTGCATTAACTCAGAAAAAAGAAATGCAGAACCGGAGATTGCGGAAAAATATGCACAGGAGGGATTTGACGTCATGATGGGTGGTGGCGACGAGTTTTTCAACGCTGCAAAAAGAGAAGATAAAAAAGATATTTACAGCCTATACCAAAAGAAAGATTACCAGATTCTGAAAAATCGTTCAGATTTACAAAAAACAGAAAGAGGAAAAAAATTACTGGGTGTTTTCAGTACGGGTGCTCTTCCCTATACCATTGACAGAAATAATATCCCCGGACTCCAAAGCACTCCTACCCTTTCAGAAATGACTAAAGCCGCAATTGATCAGATTAAAGATAACAAGGAAGGTTTTGTATTACAGGTGGAAGGCGGAAAAGTAGACTGGGCAGCCCATGCTAATGATGTTGCAGCACTTATTCACGATCAGTTAGCTTTTGAGGAAGCTGTAAAAGCTGTAATGGATTTTGCTGAAAAAGATGGTAATACACTGGTTATTATAACTACTGATCACGGAAATGCCAATCCGGGAACCATATATGGGGCTGAAGCAACTAGAAGCTTCAATACGATAGCCAATTATAAATATACGAATGAGTATATCCTAAATAATATCCATGAAAACTTTAATCTGCAGCAGATGAAAGACTGGATTTTTGAAACCAACAAATTTAGTCTTACCGACGAAGAAGCCAAACATTTGCTCAGTTTTTATACAGGTGCGGAGAAACAGGAAGAAGGTATATACAATTACAAAAAAATGCCTTTCAAAGCCTATTCAGAAATTCAGAAAAAACATAATTCTGTGGGCTGGATCAGTATGGATCACTCCGGAGATTATGTAGAACTTGCGATGTACGGACCTGGCAGCGAACTCTTAAAACCATTTGTAAAAAATACAGACCTACATTACCTGATGCTGGAAGCAACAGCAGTACATATATAAAACACAATATAAACATAAAGGTATATTATACCTAAAAGCTATTCTGCTACAAAACTGTTAATTTATTTCAGCGGAGTAATTTATCATAATAACAATAAATTTGGTTTGTTAACAGTTTTAACAGGCGGTCGGGATATTCCGACTGCCTAATTTTTTATCATATGTAAAATATAATATGCAGTAAAGTCATGATTTTTGTACAAAATATAAACATATGAACTGGATTATTTTAGTTATTGCAGCATTATTCGAAGTAGGCTTTGCCTCATGCCTTGGAAAAGCAAAAGAAACAACCGGAACAGAATCTTTCTGGTGGTATGGAGGATTTATACTTTGTCTTACTATAAGTATGGCCTTATTAATAAAAGCAACACAGACATTACCAATAGGTACAGCTTATGCTGTTTGGACAGGTCTGGGAGCGGTAGGAACTGTTCTTATGGGTATTTTTGTTTTCAAAGATCCGGCAGGCTTCTGGCGCTTATTTTTCCTGTTTACTCTTGTAAGCTCTATTGTCGGGCTAAAGGCCGTATCCCATTAAACACATTTCATATCTTTACTTTATTTTTTTATAATCAGATTATTTATGAGCCTTCCTTTACGGAAGGCTTTTTTAGTATTTAAAATCATGAAGTACCTGATATTAAAATATTTGATAATCTCGATTTTGCTATTGTTAATTTTTCAAACCATAAGCAAAACGAGATTACATATTTAATCAGAAAAAAACATATAAATAACAACTATATCATTTTACCCGTAAATTATTAATAAATATTATACTATATCAAAACTAATAGTATCTTTGGTGACGGTAAATTCATTTTTAAAAACTTTATTAAAATACGATATCTAAAGGACTATGCAGAAAGTAGTGCTCTTATTTTTCGTTCTATTATCATGTCTTGGAATAGCCCAGGACAAAAAAGAAATAGACAGTCTTCTCAGTAATATTGCTAAACTAGATAAACCAAACTCAAAACCTGGCTCAAATACCGGTAAAGTAGACGTAATATTAAAAATGAGTACAGAAGCCTATTATCAAGCTAAGGAGATTGATTATTCGGAAGGACGGGCAAAAGCATTAATTTTCATTATCAAAAATTATATACACATTGGTGATTTCAAATCTGCTCTTGAAAAAATAAATGAAGGACTTTCCTTTACCCAAGAGGAAAAGGTATTACGGCAATATAGGATTTCTTTTTTTCTTTTAAAAGGATCAGTCTTATCTCAGTTAGGATACAGTGATGAAGCTAAAATAAACTTTAATAATGCTTCAGAAATTATAGAAATGGTTCCTGAGTTTTCAACGGATGCCGAACACTATAAAAAAATATTAAAACATGCTTCCTTTATTTTAGCCTACGAGCAGGAAAAAGCTCAACCTTTGGGAAATAAAAAGGAAAATGAACAGTATTTACAGGATGCTTATAATGAAGTCAGACAAATCAAAAATAATAGTACATTAAAAACAATATTATATGTTCACTGTCTGCGTTCTCTTGTATCCTATTATACAGAATCAAATGAGCTGAATAAAGCTGAATATTATATTACAGAAGGAGACAAGCTTTATTCAGACTATCCCGGCTGGCTTATCAAAAGGAATTTCTTGCTGGGTGCTATAGAAAAAAAGAAGCAAAATTACACAAAGGCAATTGAAGCTTATAATATAGCTTTGAATGTAGCAAAACAATATCAAGATAAATATGCCGAAAAACAAATATACAACTGGCTTTCAGAATGCTACCATGAACTAAAAGACTATAAAAACGAATCTCTGTATCTCGATAAAAGTAAGAAGCTAAGTGATAGTCTTAACCTTGCAGAAAAAGTCACTACAGGAGAAGTTTTGAAACAAGAAACAAAAAATAAAAGTGAAGAAACTTCTTTTTGGAAATCTTCAATATTATATTATGCCATCGCAGTACTTCTAATAATTTTTGTTTTGGTAATTATTCTAAAACAAAAGTTTATCAGGAATAATACTGCTGATCATATAGCAGAGAAGTTCACTGAGTACGAAGAAGAACAGTTGAATCACGAAACTCTTAATCTGCTGATAGGTCTGGCTGAAAAAGATGACCCTTCTTTTTATTTTAAATTCAACGAGGTATTTCCTAATTTTAGTGATAACCTTTTAAAAATAAGCCCGAAACTTACACAGTCCGATATCGAATATTGTGCAATGATGAAACTAAATTTTGATACTAAAAAGATAGCTTCAATAAAGCGTTTATCTATAGGTGCTGTGGAAAGTAAGAAATACAGAATCAGAAAAAAACTGGATATATCTACTGAGGAAAATATCTACATCTGGCTTATGGACAAATAACCAGTTTTATTACATACAGCCTGTAACAAACTATTAAATTATATATTTATGAGTTTTTTCAGGAAATCACACTTATCCTAACCGGTATAACCACAGCACTAATGGACGGACAATTCTTCTCTTATTCTGTATCTGTCAGCTGGGGATTGAGAAAATTAGCTGATCGCGAATATTTACAGGCGATGCAAAGTATTAACCGGGAAATACTAAATCCTATATTCTTCACATGTTCCTTTGGAGCTCTGGTTACACTTCCAATAGCTGCTTTTCAGCAATACCATCAAAACCAGACTTCATTTTTATTGTTACTACTAGTCTCTTTATTCTATATCATTGGTGTATTTGTAATCACTTCAATATTCAATGTTCCTTTGAATAATAAACTAGTTTTATCAGACCTGACAAAGGCTACGGATATATCCATAAAACAAATGCTCAACAATTTTGAGAGACAGTGCAACAATTGGAATTCTGTAAAAGGCTTTTCTTCTGTAGTTAGTATAACTTTGGTAATTATGGCCTGTGTTTGAAGAAAATAACGCCATGACCTATTATAGCTTTCTTATATTAGATTAGCTAAAATAAAAATGGGCAATTAAAAATTGCCCAAAACTAATTAAAATTCAATTCTCTAAGTAAATCGAAATGAGAAATTTGAATTTAACCGGACACCATTCTAATCCGGTCATCTAAATCTGCAATAAACTACTGAGGCAAATATTATAAATTAAGTTTAAAAAACATAAAAATACCAGGCTACATATATCCTACATTAATATACCTGCTTAGAAAATATACATTTCCTTTATATAACAAATTTATTTCTCAAAATTCGCCTTCGCGTATTGTTATCAGAAAATTTAAAAAACAATATTCTAAAACTTAAATCCAACCATATAAGAATGTAGGTCAGAGCTTTTAAAACATAAAGAACTACATAAGTTTCTCTTATATATTTGGAATAAACATCTGTAGAGGATAAACCGGTAGTTATAACAGTAAATATAAACAGTCCCCATATACCAATATTTTTCTTAACACATGCAAACCAAATCACAACTCCAACAGAACCAATAATATAATTATGTAATCCTATATTTGTATTAAAAATTATCAGACATATCAAGACATAAGCAAGGATCATAAGGCGAAAATTCACAAAAGGATACATCTTAGTTCTTAGCAGACCGAGTACCAATAATAAAAAAGCGAAAATATAGCCATACAACGCATTGATATATAATCCCATAACTATCCTGATAAATCCTAAAATAGAAGGATTTGACATTTTACTCTTTAGCTCATTATCATGGTTTTTAAAAATGTGCACAGTAAACCACTGCTGATAGCTTTCTATAATAAAGCCCGGACCAGAAATAAGCATTGGAAGATAAAAAAAAACAAAAGCAAAAAGAAGTATTGAAAGAAGAAACTGTTTCTTACCTTTAATGAAAAAGAAAAAAGCCAATGCAGCAATACCATACAGCTTCACAGCAAAACCAATAAGCATTGCAAAAGCCGATTTCATCTCCATTCGTTTTTCTATGCAAGAAAAAGACAGGAGAATAAGTCCTGTAAGTGCGATATTAAAGTGGAATAACAGCAGGGCTGTAAAACATTCATAAATGATAATCCAGGCTATAATCTTTTTATTGAATCCAGAAACAGGTAAGCTAAAAATACCGAGGAGCAACACACTAATGTTAGACACATTCCAAAGTATCAAGGCAACACCATCAGGCAATAATGCAAAAGGAGCAATAATTACAGAGAAAAAAGGACCATAATGATTACTATCAAAATACTCTGTAGGATAGTTATCATAAAGAGGTTTCCGATTCAGAGTATGCCAGAATACGGACTTCAATATTAAATAATTATTGTATTTCCCATACACATACTGCCTAAGAGCCGCTATAACGGCCATTAAAATATAGAATATAACAATTACATTTTTCTTCAGTATGAAGCGGTTAATAAAAGTTCGTAAATATTTAGAAGAAAGAGCCATATAACAGGTTTTAGTCCATAGATTTTGAATGGCTCAAAAATCAAATAATATTTCAAATCCTTTATTAGTTCCTCATAGTACATATATAATACATATTTATCAAAGCCCTATTTACAAATAATACATCTTAATACTCAGAAGATTATTGAGGATATAATAAATAAATTTCATTCTACTCTTAAGCAAACGGGCTTATACTGATATACAGGTAACCTATTGAATACAGCATGTATAATTTTTGTAAGGCAGATTATACCCAGGCTATTATGAAAATAATTCCCAATGTAATTTATTATCTTAAAAATTGGAATAGGTTATCTGAGTCAACTCGAATGTGATTGTAATATATTTTTTACAAGCTATTAACAATAGCTTTTTTCAGTTGCTTAAAACAAAGATTATAAGCAAGCGACTCTACCAAATCTCCAATTCATAAACAACGCTTCTATCCTGTTCGTTGTTTTAAATTTTAATCCAGAACAATTTTCCATTTCAAAATGCTTAATTATTTATTGAAAAACAATAAAGCTATTGTAAAGTAAGTTTTTCGGGATTTTTATACAAAACAACAACACTACTTATATGATACATTACCTATCAACTAAAAACGGTTAAATGCTAAAAAAACAGCTCATTAACACCCTAAAATCACCACAAATACTAATGATGTAGTATGTATGTAGAATGCAATTACACCAATGTATCTATTAAAATGAAAAATCAAAAAAATAAAAACATAACATATTGAAAATCAGAAAGTAAAAACAGAGAATTATCCATGTAGGGTCATAAAAAAACATGTTACTCTAATAATTTTTTGATTTTTACACCACAAAACACAAACATTAAATAACATATGCATTATCAACCATATAGTAGGAATAAAAACAACACCTACATAGGAATGTTTTTTATAAAAATTATTAATTACAATAAATACAAATGGAAAAGAAACAAAAAACACAAGACGAATTAAATGCTAACCATGAAAAACGAAAGTATGTTGCTCCTTCTTTAAGTGTTATACATATAGAGATGGAACAAGGTATTGCAGCAGGCTCGGCCACTGTTACAATTGAAGACAAGAATAATCCAATTATGGAAGATTGGGATACAGGTACTGGTATTGATAAAACAATGGATTGGTAAAAAATAAAAAAATTCAGATATTAAAATACGATGAAAAAAATGAATAAAAACATATTAAAATTTCCTGTGACAGGAATTTTTATACTCGCCCTATTTTTAAGCTTTAATTCCTGTCGAAGTAATGATAATATTAATCAGGAACAAACTAAATTTGGCCAAACCAGATTACAAATAAACATGCAAGGAATAGAAGAAGTTGGGAATGAAGATAATAATCTTGAAACTACAGCCTCTATTAACAATACAAGTTTCTCAACAGGTGTACAAACTCAGAGCATTCCTTTTGATAATAATTATTCACTTGTAGCTACCCTTACTCCCGCATCTTCTGCCTTAAAAAGCAGTGCTCAGGCATCTCTTAACCCTCGCGCCGGCATTCCAACTCCTTTGAATTCAGGAATTATGTACAAAGTTATTGTATATGATAGCAGTACAGGAGCATACATTACTGAGAAAAACTACATTACAGGGCAGAAATCAGAAAGTATAGCATTAGATTCCGGCATAGAATATACTTTTATTGTTTATTCAATTAATAAACCTGGAGAAATACCTGCCATTAAAAATGGAGAAAATTTGAAAACAGCACAATTAAGTGGTATAAAAGATGACCTGATGTTTTTTAAAAGACAATTAACATTAACTCCCACTGACACCAACACTCTTGACATTGTTTTAAAACATCAGTTTAGTCAGATTACTACTACAATTAATGCTTCCGTAGTAGGAAACATCACAGAAATAAGTAATGTAAAAATCTTGCCTTCAGCTAATTCGGCAAGTATACAATTCAATGATAGTAATAATAACAGCCCTATTACTTATACAGACAAAACAACTGGCAACCTTGTGAACTTCACCAGTATAGGAGCCACTACAATTACGAGTAGCCCTACACTATTAATTGCTTCTTTAACAACAAGTGGAACAATAAGTATTGGTAGTATTACCATAAATAAAATAACTAAAAACAACTTAACATATAATGGAATAAGGGTTAAGCCTGGAGAAAGATATAGCTTGTCTATCACCCTTAAACCTACTACAAACGGGGATTCTTATATTATATATGATGGGCAACCAGCTGCTCGTATCAATGGTCAGATTTGGATGCGTCATAATCTGGGAGCGGATACCTCTGTAAATCCAGACTCGAACCCGTCGCAAAAAAGTTTGCACGGAAACTACTACCAATGGGGGAAAAAGCGGGTGGTTGCTGATGCATCAACACAACCAAACGAAATTCCGGGATGGGAAACCTCTCCGATTCCAGCAGGAAATGCGTGGAATACAAGTAAAACCAGTAACGACCCATGTCCTCGCAGTTATAGAGTCCCTACTGCCAGCGAGTTTCAGGCATTGCTCAACGTAACAAGCCAGAGTAGAATTGGAACATGGGATCCATATGATCCTAACGGTAATCCAAATAATTATAGTGCTGCGGTAGTAATAAAAAGTAATAGCAATAGTAATGTTCAGTTGACAATACCAGCTGCAGGAGCACGCAACGGAGCTGCAGGCAGACTTAACCTACGAGGAATGTATGCTTACTTATGGTTTAATAATGCAAATAATGGAAATGCATATTATTTTGCGAGCATAGACGGTCTAAAAGTTATACAATATAGTGCCAATCCGATGACAGGAATGCCAGTTCGCTGTATAGCTCAATAAATCAATTTTTGCAGTTTAGAAGCAAAAGATTATTATAATGTGTAAACAAATAATGGCGGATAGTAATCCGCCATTATTTGTTATTAAAGATTATTGTTTTAAAATATATCTAGTAATCATTTTCAAAAGCTCCGGACAATTTTACAAGAAAGCTTATAAAAATAATTCTAAAGATTGGATTTCATTTTTTGTATCTCATTTTATAAATCACTCATTAAAAACTAGATATTACATCAAAAAACGTATATGTATGATACAAGTAGTACCTAAATTACACCAAATGTATGGTCATTTGATTTAATTTCGCAGTCCTACATGGAAGTAATACTGCTTTTTTACAAAACACAAAACAAATAAAATGATTAAAAAAAATTCCCTCTTTAAATTTAGTATTTCAATACTTACCACTCTGCTTTTAATCTCTTGTCAGTCATCTGAAAATAAATTCTATAAGGATTTAGATCTTCCATATATGATTAAGAACGATTCTCTTGCCTACTCTGGAAACTACAATGTATATATAGCCAATAGTCAGAAATATCTAAAAATAGCGGAGGAGAAGAAATATACAGATGGTAAGGCCCTATATAATCTTAATATGGCCAGAATGAGCATCAATAGGCTAAATTATAAAAAAGCTTTAACAGAATTAAATACCGCAGAACAACTTCTTAAATCATCTGATAATAAATTGTATAAAGCCATATTATATAATATGTATTCCCTTCTGAGTAATATTTTGAGTTTAAAGGGGGCGGCATTAGAGTATAATAACAGAGCTTTAAATTGCTTAAAGAAAGCGCCTGATAATGAATTAAAGAATAAAGAGTTATATTTTTCTTATATCAATAAAGCCTTTGTAAGCCTGACAGGAGATTCTATACTAAGTTCTTACAAAAAAGCCAGATTTTATGAAAAAGAAACTATGCTTGAAGCTTTTATTTCTGACTACTATATCCAGATGAATAAACCAGATTCTGCTAAGGTATATTTGGATAATGCGACCGCTTTAGCTCAAAAATTATCTTTTAAAGATTCCAGACGTACTATACTTTACTATGTTACAGCAAGATACCTTAGCAGCATCCAGCAGGATGAACAGGCAAAATCTTATTACCTAAAAGCTCTTGAAATGGAAAAATCCACTAAAGAGACAGGGGCTGGACTTTCTACATCAATCTATCAGGAGCTTATTAAGTATTATAACTCGAAAGGTGATATACAAAATGAGAACATTTACTCGGAATTTTATACTAAAGAGAGTACCCATATTAATAACAGAAAAAATGAAGCTGTCCCTTGGGTCAATCAAAAGTTTATTATGGATATGAAAAATGAAGAGGAAGATTCTCACAATAACCACTCCTGGATTTTTATCAGTCTGTTTATAATTTTTATTCTTTTAGTTGGTTATTATACTTACAAACAAATTAAAAAAATAAATCACAAAAAAAAGCTTATTAAAATTGAAACTACTAAACTTGTAAACAAAGTGAGTGATAAAACATTAGATAATGTTATCGCTCTGGCAAAGAAAAATGATCCTACATTTACATCAGCATTCAGAGAAGCTTTTCCTGAGTTTTTTCAGAAACTTTACAAATTAAATCCTAATCTCGAAAATTCGGAATTAACATTTTGTGCTTTACTCAAACTCAATTTTTCTTCTAAAGAAATTGCCAACTCTACCTCCGTTTTGCATTCCTCTGTACAACAGCGTAAAAGGAGATTAAGAAGAAGACTAAACATTCCGGGAAACATAGATCTTTATACTTTTTTCAATAATCTCTAGGTAAGCAACTAGAAGCACTAAACTGACAACAACAAATGTATGAAACCAAAAATTTACTTATTACTCTCGATTATTATATTATGTATTACCTTTTCTTTATTAATCTTTTATGATCATCATATTACAGAAAATTATGAACAAACTTTTGATCTTCCACTGAACAAAAAAAGTGATGCCTATTTAATTTCCGGAAATGATCGTGCGTATATTAAACTCATTAATGATTATTTAAAAATAGCTGAACAAAAAAAATACCCTGAAGGAGCAGCCCTATGCTATATAAATCTTGCAAAATTAAAAATATACATGGGACATTTCAAGGAAGCCTTTTCTCTTTTAACTAAAGCAGAAGGCATACTCAAAAAAAATGGATCCCTTATTCACAGAGCAATGCTTGCCAATCAGTATAATCTGCTTATAGGCTTTATAAGCACTCAGGAACAAGCCAATGTCTATGGAAAAAAAGCTGTGAATCTTCTCGAAAAAGCCGAAGATTCAGATTTGAAAAAATATATTGAACCTGAGATCTATATAAATAATGGCGATTCTCAAGGACAGAACGATTTAGCATTATCATATTATAAAAAGGTACAAAAACTATCTCTGGATAAGAATACCGATGTCGATGCATATATTGCCCGCTATTATCTGATGAAGAATCAAACAGATTCTGCAAAAACGTATATCAATCATGCCTTTAATATTCTTGAAAAAGAGAAAGGCTCTGTTATAGATTCTTCTTCAGTTTTATGTGTTACAGGGTTATATAATTTCAAAACAAAAAATTATAAACTGGCTGAAGATTATTTTTTCAAGGCACTTCAATCTATTTCAGACAAAAAAAACGTTACAAGTCTTCTTGTTATTTATGTATACAATCAACTTGCTGATTTATATAAAATAACAGGAAATATATACAAAGAAGATTATTACAGAGATCTGACAAATAATAGTATGAATACTTTTTTTAAAGAAGCAACGGAAACAAACTCCTTGATGACTAAGAAAATTATTTCTGATATTAAAAGTGCCGATGAAAAAGCGAAGAGAAAGGAATGGGTAATTATTTTTATAATAACAATGGTTAGTATAACTATAGGTATATTAATTTACAAGCATCTTAATTCTCTTCATCAGAAAAAGAAAATTTTAAAACAGACCGCAGATGATATAAAGAAAAATGTAACATCGAAACTGGATAATGAATTAGTAATTCTAGCTAAAAACAATGATGCCTCTTTTCTGGTGAAATTTCAAGAAACATATCCAGAATTCATCGCTGAATTATTAAAAATAAATCCGGATATGGAGAGTTCAGAACTATACTTTTGTGCACTACTGAAATTAAATTTTTCTTCAAGAGAAATTGCTAATTACACATTTGTCCAAATTGCTTCGGTACAACAAAGAAAAAGAAGACTTAGAAAGCGTCTGAACATCAATGCAGAATCCGATATATATAAATTCCTGAAGGAATTATAATATAGTGTAAAGTTCGACTATAAATGCCGACACGAACACTACATCAAATATTATCTTGTAGTATTAAATTTATAAACTCTACAATGTTGAAATTTAAAACATTGTTCTTCAAATATTTATAAACAAGTATTATTCATGTAGGAGTTCAGTTTTTGATAAACCACATAATAATACCAAAATTTGTAATCAACAAAAAAGATCATTATTGTTACAGGTGCACTCAAATAGTTTATTATTTCAATTTGGTCTGCTGCCCCGGTATTTTAGGACTGTTATCTTTCTTAACAACTAGCAAATGAGGGCTAATCCGGGGCAGTTTTTCTTAATAATCTCAAATACCAAATTATACATCATTATCGTTTGTTTGTGTAAAAAACTATTCATTCCAAATAGTTTCCGGGCAATTTAAATTGCCCGGTTTATTTAAAAAACTGACAACCAATAATTAACAATCGATATCATTCATATTATTTCTAAACGCTCCTTTTCTCTCCGGATAATTATGCATACAAAATAAAACTCCTTTGGTATTTTACTTCATATGACATTGAAAATAAACATGTTTATTTCCCTGTACAAGGATTTTAATTTTGTAATTTTCGCTCACCAAAAAAATGCTATGAAAAAAATACTAGCTATTGCTATCTGCTTTTTCAGTTTTATGCTGTTCTCACAAAATATACCAATGAGCCAGTTTAAAAAAGTAGATTCTTCTAATATAAAATCTATTATAAGCTATCTGGGTCCCATTATAAAAAAGCAGACTGCAGATAGTAAAGAAACTCCTGATAATGATAATTTGTTCCGGATGAATTTTGTGATGGGAGATTATAAAACAGCATTAGAGCAGCTCAATGCTATAAGAAATAGCTACATGAAAGGCAATCCCAAAATAGCCGTCTCAATGGGAGCTCAGTATGAAGTCTATATGAATACTTTGCAACAGCTAAATAACAAACAAGATTTTAATGAAACATATCAGGCAGAATTACTCAAAAAGTATAATTCCTTAGCGAGTAATGCTCAGGTATTTATGCCCGATTTCTTTAGTATTTCTCCAAAAGAAGCTAAAGAAGATCTTAACAGTTTCATCAAAAGCAGCATTACAGGTAAAAGTAGTATTGATTTGAAAACTGCAATGCTATTGTTCAGAAGATATGCTACCAATCTTATTGCTGAAACAACATATACTAAAGGTCTTCCTTTTTTACAAAAATTAGATCAGGAAAGCTTTACGGTAAACGACAGCATTATTGTCTATACGAAAGATAAAAAAGAAATAAGTATTTCAACAGTTGTAAATAAGAAAATACAAAATCCCGGGCCTGTAATTATCGTTAATACAATCTATTCCGCTCCTCAGAATATTGAAACTGCTAAACAGCTGGCGAGTAATGGATACTCTTGTGTCTATATTAATACAAGAGGGAAATATAAAAGTAAAGAGAACATAGAGCCTTTTGAACACGAATATGAGGATATTACTGAAGTAATTGACTGGATTACTCGGCAACCATGGAGCAATGGAAAAGTAGGAATGATTGGTGGCAGTTATCTTGGATTTAGTCAATGGGCTGCTACAAAAAAATTACATCCGGCTCTTAAAACAATTGTCCCACAGGCT
Source organism: Elizabethkingia occulta (assembly GCF_002023715.1). GTDB lineage: Bacteria > Bacteroidota > Bacteroidia > Flavobacteriales > Weeksellaceae > Elizabethkingia > Elizabethkingia occulta. Next base: position 146,781 of record NZ_MAHX01000021.1, on the reverse strand, counting down.
CCTGTCGGTATAGGAATAGACTATCCGATGAGCGGTAATGTTTTTATGAGTTATATGCTAAGATGGATTTACTTTACCACGGTAAGCAAACTAACAGATAATGCCGGATTTAGTGATGAGAAAAAATGGAATGATCTTTATAAAAAATGGTATATCAGTGGCCAGGCCTTTAATAAACTGGATTATATAAATGGTGAAATAAATGAAATCTTTCAACGCTGGCTAAAACATCCTTCTTACGATTCTTACTGGCAGGGCATGACTCCTGATCCAAAGGAGTTTTCAAAAATAAACATTCCGATTCTTACAACTACAGGCTATTTCGATGATGATCAGCTTGGCGCTATGTATTATTATAAAAATCATATGAAGTACAATCCAAGTGCTGACCATTATGTTATTATTGGGCCTTACGATCATTATGGCCCTCAGGGTTATGTTATGCCAGAAGTTATGGGTGTAAAAATAGATCCGGTTGCGGAGTTTGATATAAATGAAATTTGTTTTCAGTGGTTTGATTATATACTAAAAGGGAAAAACAAACCAGATTTTCTGAAAGGAAAAATCAATTATGAAGTAATGGGTGATAATATCTGGAAAAGTGCCAGCTCAATGCAGGAGTTTGACCGGACAAAGGTAAAATATTATTTAGGTGAAGATTTAAAACTTAAGGAAAACAAAGTTGGTAAATCGGCTTTCACTACTTTAAATGTAAACTTCAAAGACAGAAGTGATGTTGATAAATTTATACTGACGGATGAACCTCAGCTCATCAGTACTTCAATACAGGAAAAAGACAACAGTACCCTATATACTTCGGAAGTTTTTGATCAAGACACTGAATTAACAGGTTCTTTTTCCGCCAGCTTAAATTTCTCGATTAATAAAAAGGACTGTGACATTGTTGCAGAGCTATATCAGGTTCTTCCAGACGGAAAGTATTTCCTTCTTTCCAAATTCATTACCAGAGCAAGCTATGCTAAAGACAGAAGCAGTCGCCAATTATTAACTCCCGGAAAAAAAGAAACAATTTCTGTAACAGGCACACCATTCGTTAGCAAAAAAATAGAAAAGGGCAGTAAATTACTCCTAAAAATAGGAATCAAGAAAAGCCCGGCATGGCAGATTAATTATGGTACCGGAAAAGATGTAAGTACTGAAACAATAAAAGATGCTGAAATACCTATGGAAATTAAATGGTACAACGACAGTTTTGTAGAGATTCCACTAAAAAAATAAGCAGATAAAAATCTGCTTATAACTTAATAAAGGGTGATCTTTGACTTCTTAGTCATCGTCATCCTCATTTTTATTATTTACCTTTAAAAAAGCTGCTCTTTTAGGTGATGGTGCTGATGTTCCTTTCAGACCCTGCCAAAGGATTTCATTGAATACCAAATCAGGAACAGCATCTTCTTTGGACCAATCATACTTATCACTTAGTACTGCTAACTTTCCTTTTGTTGGATTTCTTTCATTCAAATCTACATTTGCCGTAAGATGGTCAAATGTAGCATAATCAGGCTGACTTGTAAATGACCTCCACATAGGCGTAGCTGCTGCATCGTACTGGGTCATAGGTTTCATACCTAAGATGAGTTCTATAGTACGGATCATACCTGACGTAGAATACATGGTATGGTCTACAAATTTTCTTTTCACATATGGACTTATAAGATAAGCAGGACTACGGTGTGCATCCACATGATCGGGGCCATTTTGGGCATCATCTTCCAGAATAAAAATAGTCGATTCTTTCCAAATAGGACTCTTACTTATATAATCCACAAATTGCCCTACAGCCAGATCATTATCAGCGACATGAGCGTAAGGTGTTTTCTTACCCCCGCGCATCCCTTCTGTATGATCATTGCTAAAGCGAATTGTTGTTAACTGTGGCATTTTGCCTTCTTTAAGCAACTGATCGAAATCTGCTTTCCATTGGCTAAAACGCGTAGTATCTGCTACACTCAGATCATAACTCGTATAACCTGGTGCTACATGACCTTCCAGAGATTTTACATTTGGCTTTCCTTTGTCTGCGAATTCTCCATAGGTACGATAAGATACCTGATGTCTTTTGGCATTATCCCATATAAAACCGCCTTTATTATTGGCGATTTCACGCTCGCCTTCACCTCCATAAGTACCACCTCTGCCTCCATAACTTGAAGGCCAGGTCTTTTCTAAATAATCGGTAGCGTACGCTCCCATACTCCAATTGTGTCCGTCTGCACTAACTTCTGCATCTACATAGAAATTATCCAGCAGCACAAATTCATTTACAATTTTATGCTGATTAGGTGTTATTTTCTCTCCAAACAGACAAAGTGAAGGATCACCATTCCCTTGCTTTACATCACCCAACACCTGATCGTAGGTACGGTTTTCTTTAACAACATAAAAAACATACTTAATAGGTGATGCCTCCCCCACCTTCATCGGAATAGGGTTTCCAACTTCCCCTTCAGTAAGTAATTCTTTATCTTTTGAATAGGGTGTATTTTTGTATACTGCATGGGAATATGCTGCCAGATGTTCAGAATCCGGATCTTGGATAAAACTAAGAGTCCCTTTAAAAAGTCCCGCAATATACTGTATCTCTTTGGGCTTACTTTGATCTCCCGAGTGGCGATCTACTTTTTCTTTCTGATCTGTTGGGTTAGGTCCATATGGATTAGCCTTTGATGATAGTCCTTTACCATTGGTAACTAAAATTGTTTTTCCAACAACCTTTACATTTGTAGGATACCAGCCTACCGGAATAAAACCTTTTGAAACAGATTTCCCCGGATTACTCACATCAAACACAGCCAGACAATTGTTATCTGCATTAGCGATATATAATGTTTTACCATCTTCAGACACTGCAACGCCATTGCTTGTTGATCCACTTGGTGCATTGGGATACAATGCCGCATTCAATGTTTCCACAACTACCCCGTCTTTGGTATTAATAACAGAAACTGAATTATCATTTGCATTTGCGACAAACAGCCATTTACCGTTTTTGCTAAAGGTCATTTCATTAGGATGATTGCCTACCGCAATTTCTTTGATTACTTTATTTAAAGACACATCCCAAACCAGAATCTTTTCTGCACCCCACACACTGATATAAAGCTGTTTCGCATCCGGAGTCAGCATACAGGCATAGCCTTCGGCACCAAGATCGAAACTCGATTTTATAGCCTTACTTTTCAGATCTATAACATAAAGCTTTTTGTCCTCACGCGTAACAGTATACAGCTGTTGTTGTTTTCTGTCATCAACTGCTAAACCTGCAATACCGATTCGGTTTGGCCAGGGCTTTCCCAGAACAATAGAATCTTTTGAGGTAAATTTTCCATTTTTAATGCTGTATGTTCTGATCATATTATCATGTCCACCAGAGGCATACAATGTATTATCATCACTAGAAAATGCAAGCCCATACCACGATTTGGGGATTTCTATACTATCAATTTTTTGTTGCGAAGAAAGATCAATAAGGTCTAGACTCTGTGTACTTTGTCCGTTATTAGTAACTGCCGCAAATTTTTTATCATGACTAATCACCAAATTCAATGGGAGATCACCCAGTTCAATTTGCTTTCCTACAGGGCTTAATGTCCATCCGTTTGGAAGCCCTACTTTATGGCTTTCCAATTCGGCAGTAACCCTATCCTGAGCCGACATCAATTGGAAGACTGTTAACAGACAGGTACTGAAAGTTAAGACGCTTATTCTTTTCATAAGACATATTTACGAAACTTCTGAATGGGACTAAACCTTAAATTTTAAAATTAAAATAAATTTAATATTGACCCACGGATGGCTCAGATTATGATAAATATTTTATCGATATATGAATAAGCAGCTTAGAATGAATTACATCACGATCCGTCTTTAAATAGAAGCACTGCATTTAGCCACAAACTGTTCAAACTGCCTGTCTGTATTTCTCATGACCGGTCCGTGACCAAAACATATAATAGCAGGGTTTAATTTTGCTAACTTCTGAAGCGATTTAATATTGCGTTGCTGATCAGTGGTAAATATATTTGGCGGAAGCCGCAGACCGGTGGCTGTTGTAAGCAGATTCATATTTGTTGCCACATCTCCTGTTATCAGTACACCATCATGCTCACGGAATAAGGAAATATGCCCTTGCGAATGTCCGGGTGTATCTATTACTCTGAAATTTCCGATCTTATCATTTTCACCTACTGTCCGCTCCACTGTATGTCCCTGGCCTGCCCAGTATTTTTGCTGAAGCCTTGCAATCCAATGCTGTGGATTGGGATAATCAGTAGTTACCATACCTGTTTCAGTCCTGAAAACTTCATCAGCATGACATAATAAAGGTATTGAGAACTCAGCACATATCTGATCGCTACAGCCCTGATGATCTGCATGCGCATGCGTAAGTACATGTTGATAAACAGGTATTTTCTGGAGAGCTTTCTTTACAGTGATATACGAACTTCTTATTCCACAGTCCACCAATACACCTTCGATAATATAACAGTTAATGCTGTTGCGTGGCATCAGTGAGATGTGAAACACTTCACGAGCAATTTGACTTAACATATTTTTGGTGCAAATCTACATCGCTGATCACGTCAAAATAAGGACATTTGTCCTATAATACATTAGGTTTGTGTATCTGTCCTTTCGCCCGCGTAAGCGATCGTTGTGTAATTCCCAAATAGGATGCCAGATCCTGCGTCGTTATGCGCTTAACGAGCATAGGTTCGTTAGAAAGGATATGATGGTATTTATCTACCGCCGATTTATTATTGTAATTAAGCATATAACGCTCCTTTTGGCTATATTCCTGTTCAATAACCAATTTAATAACATTATTCCAAGTGCTCACCTGACTAAGGAGATCCTTATAGTCCGGGTAACTTATCCTATAAATTATACTATCTTCAATAGCCCTGATACTCCTTCTGGATTTTTGCTGTGTTATAAACTCCTGAAATGAAGTAACAAATTCATTTTCAAATTTGAAGCAGGTTATATTTTCCTTTCCTTCTTTATTTATAGCAAAAGCTTTTACAGCACCATTAGCGATAAATCCAATATAAGGGCAGTGTACACCCTCTTGAATGAAAAACTCACCTTTTTTTAGCAGAATCGGTTTGAAGAACTGTAAAGAAAAGCTGATTTCCTCAGTTGATAGTTCTTCTATTGAGGATAAGTAATCTTCAAATAATTTAGTCATTTCGAAATTTTTTCATCATTTTATTTTCTTCGTAAACTTCCATAGGTTACATACCAGATCCAGTATTCAAATCTAATCATTATTGTACATTCAAAAAAAAACTTATCCGCTGCTTTTTTAATTTCATTCAGCAAAGTCATTTCCAAACGTAAATTTTCCAATTGTTGATTGATATCATTTTTGTGCAGTTATTTTCCTACTAGTTATTGCCTCAGAATAATCGGTAAAAATTCAACAACATAAATCCTGCTAAAATAAATAGATCTGCCATGATCTATATCATATTGTATTTTTATAAAATGTCCGAATTGTACAATTCCAGAAGAATATAATGTTAGTGGCCTTATCTTATAATTAGGAGCTTTGCATAAGGAACAATAATATCAGAAAAACAGGGAACAATATGATAAGTCTATTACCGACCCTTCCCTACTATCTGATATCAGAAAATAAGAAAGTAATGAATACTCAATTCCAGGCGCCTGTAGATATTCAGGAAGAAAGTTTCCGTAACGAAGTCGGAACAATGGACAAAACCGGAAAAAGAAAATGGGTTTTTCCCAGAAAGCCAAAAGGAAAATTCACCAATTACCGGAATTATACCAGCTATGTACTGTTAGGGATATTTTTCATATTACCTTTTCTGAAAATCAATAACAACCCGTTCTTTCTGTTCAACATTCTGGATAGGCATTTCTTTATTTTCGGACAGCCCTTTTATCTTCAGGACTTTTTTATTCTGGCTATCGGAGCCGTAACATCTGTAATATTTGTAATGCTTTTCAGTATTGTATTCGGAAGGATTTTCTGCGGCTGGCTTTGTCCGCAGACTATCTTTATGGAAATGATATTCCGTAAAATAGAATACTGGATCGAGGGAGATCGAAACAAACAGATGAAACTGGACAAACAGGAATGGAATGCGGAAAAAATAAGAAAACGTCTTCTGAAATGGTCAGTATTCTTACTGATCGCGGTTATCATTACGCACTTTATGTTTATGTACATCGTAGGTTATGAAGAAGTTTTTAAAATAATGCAGGAAGGTCCGGCTGCCAATCCTGTAAACTTTATTGTAATGATTGTGTTTACAGGGTTATTTTACTTTGTTTTCTCATGGCTTAGAGAACAGGTTTGTACACTGATATGTCCATACGGAAGATTACAAGGTGTACTGATTGACAAACAGACGATCAATGTTTATTATGATTACAAAAGAGGTGAAAACCGTTCGAAATGGAGAAATAATGAAGATCGTAAAGCCTTGGGAAAAGGAGATTGTATAGATTGTAATCAATGTGTAGTTGTATGCCCTACAGGGATTGATATTAGAAACGGACAACAGCTGGAATGTATTAACTGTACTGCCTGTATTGATGCCTGTGACGAAATTATGGAAAAGGTAGGCTTACCAAAGGGACTGGTGCGCTATGCTACAGAGCAGGAAATAGAAGCCGGCACAAAGTTCAGATTTACACCAAGAATGAAGGCTACTACTGTTGCGCTATCTTTATTAATCGGACTAGTGGGCTATCTGATGTATGACAGAGGAAGCATGGAAGCCAAGTTTCTGAAAGTTCCGGGAACTACTTTCCAAGTAACTGACGGAAAAATAAATAACCTTTATACTTATACATTTCTGAATAAGGAGAACTCTAAAAAAGTCATCACCATAAAAGTACTGAACCCTTCGAATGCTACTATTACCTATTATGGCCCTGTAAAAATAGTATTGAAAGAAAATGAAATTATAAAAGGGAATGTCAGTATAGCCTTTCCGGAAAAAGAAATGCGACTAAGTAAGCAGAATATTACAATAGGCATCTTTGATGAAAAAGGAAAAATGATTACCTCTTACAATACGACTTTCGAAGGTCCTTTCAAATTTGCTTTATAATTATATTCCTATGTTTTCTATGATTTGTGCCTCAGAACGAAATGCGAAGGAGTCTCTCCTGTATTTTTACTAAATACTCTTGAGAAATAGGAGTACTCCTCAAAGCCCAGTTTAAAAGCAATATCTGTAAGGCTTTCGTTCACATAAATCAACATTCTTTTGGCTTCCAGTATTACCCTTTCGGTAATAACATCGGAAGCCTTTTTTTGTACTATTGTCTGCGTAATGCGATTAAGATGCTTAGCCGTAATTCCCAGCAAATCTGCATAATAAGAACTGGATTTCTGGGTCAGGAAATGCTCTTCTAAAAGCGCTTCGAACTGCTGATAATGGTGGATATATGAAAAAACACTACCTGGGTTTAGTAGTTGCTGATCTTTTGAAAATAGTCTTGTGGACTGAATATAAACCCTAGTAATAAGAGCCAGAATATTCTCTTTCTGCATCAGGTTCTCCTGTAGACTTTCTTCCTGAAGCTCTGTAAACAGAAAATTAATTTTCTTCAAGTTCTGAGTATCCAACTGGAGTTTTCTGGGAAAGGATACCGACGCAAAAAAAGGAAAGCTTTTTAGTTTCTGATTCACATAATGCATGTTATAGTATTCCTGTGAAAAAAAGAAGATATAACCTTCCGTATCGTCCGAAAGCTCCCAACTGTGTATCTGCCCTGGTGAAAGGAAGAATAAACTACCAGGTTGGACGTCATAACTTTGAAAGTCAATTTCATGTACTCCGCTTCCATGCGTAAATAGTACAGTCACATAAAAATCATGGCGGTGAGGCTTTTCAATATGCTTATGACTACTCTTCAGATGACCTTTCATGGTATTAAAATAAAAACCAGAAACCGTATTATCCTCCTGAAAGAGGCTCATATGAAGTACAGAGATAGAATTCATAGTGAAAATTCAGAGTTTAAAAGTAGTGAAAATCCCTTAAGTATAATGGTGGTGATTAAAAGAAAAACTGATCTAATAAAGCATTTGCGGGATATATTACTATTCCCTGTTAAATATTTCTCGTTGTAATTAATATTTTCATAAATTCAGTTTTCATTCAGATTTTAATTCTATTTTTGAATAAAATGACAGTATGAAAATACTCATTATTGAGGACGAAATTGCATTGAGCAAAAGCATTGTCGCCTATCTGAAGCAGGAAAATTATCTCTGTGAAATAGCCACAAACTTCAATACTGCGATTGAAAAGGTAGACTCGTATGATTATGACTGCATTCTACTTGACATTTCTCTACCTGACGGTAATGGATTGAATATTTTAAAGGTTTTAAAAGAAAATGACAAAACTGATGGTGTAATTATTATTTCCGCCAAAGATTCTATTGATGACAAAATAGTAGGATTAACCCTGGGTGCAGATGACTATATTCCGAAACCTTTTCATTTATCAGAACTAAGCGCACGTATTGCTGCTGTAATACGTCGTCGAAGATTTAATGGTGGCAATATTCTGGTATTTCATGAAATTACCATTGACACATTGGCCAAAACGGTTACTGCCAACAATCAGACAATCGATTTCACCAGAAAAGAATATGACCTACTGCTCTATTTTACCATTAATAAAAATCGGGTTCTTTCCAAAACAGCAATTGCAGAGCACCTCTCCGGAGAAAATGCGGATGTTTATGACAATTATGATTTTATATATGCTCATATTAAGAACATGAAAAAAAAGCTTGCAACCGTAGGCTGTAATGACTACCTAAAGTCTATTTATGGGATGGGATATAAATTTGAATACTAGATGAAACTGATCAACTACATATCACGCCGTTATGTTGTTTATGCTATTATTATTTTATTAATAGCCGTTCCTGTATTCTATTTTTCCTTGAGATACCTGATGCTGAAAAGTCTGGATGAAAACATAAACCATCAAAAAGTCTGGATCGAAAAACAGTTAAAAACGACAAAACCTGATAATTTTATTTCCTTTGAAAACAGCATTATTGTCCGCCAGTCAAATAATCCTAAAATTTTTGACTCTTTATACAATCAGCCCGTTTTTATACCCGATGACAACGAAACAGTTATGCACCGGATTTCTATTTCAAACACAATTATTAATGGTAAAGCATATGAAATAAGGATTCAGAAATCTATGATTGAGGATGAAGACCTACTCAATAGCATATTGGTGCTACAATTAATTCTGGTTGTAGTTTTATTGTCAGGTTTAGTTGCTATTAATTTTCAACTCTCTAAAAAACTTTGGAAACCCTTTAACGATATCGTTCATAAGCTAAGTCTTTATAGGGTAGATAGCAATAATGATTATCAATTTATGCCTACCAATATTGAAGAGTTTAAAAATTTAGGAGATTCTATTAAGACCCTTATAAAGCGTAACCAGAAACTATATAAAACACAAAAGGAGTTTACAGAGAATGCATCGCATGAACTTCAAACTCCTATAGCAGTCATGCAAAGCAACATAGAACTGCTTATGCAGACTTCTCCCATTTCTCTGGAGCAGGCCGAATTGATTGAAGGAATTTCCATGGCCGGAAACAAAATGCAGCGCCTTAACCGTACTTTATTATTGCTTACTAAAATCGAAAACAATCAGTTTCCGGATACTGAAAAACTAAAAATTAGCACTCGTATTCAAAAATTACTGAACCAATATGATGAGCCGGCTTCACAAAAAAATATACATTGGGAAGTTAAGATGGACAGCGAAATTGAAGTTATTGCCAATCCGATTCTTATTGATATTTTAATTGGAAATATTTTATCCAATGCCATAAGACACTCTGAAAGCACCGGTATAGTTTCTGTAAAAACATCTCATCAAAAACTCATTATTGCCAATTATGGAAAGGAAGAGCTCAATGAAAAAGAACTATTCCAACGCTTTAAAAAACAATCAAAAAACACCAATAGCATTGGACTGGGCCTTGAAATAAGCAAAAAGATATGTGACTTGTATCATTACAATATTCAATACCAGTTTATAGATCATATGCACCTGTTTACTATTAATTTCAATTAATTGCTAATGATTTAAAAAAATTCAGGATCTCTACAGAATGTCTACTGAGTTTTACAACATCAATTAAAAAAAAATGTAAAATGAAAATGACAATTTTAGCGTTGCTATTTGCAACAGGATTTAGTACAGCGGCATTAGCACAAAAAAAAAGTGAAAATATTAAAGTTCCTTTGGCTGTAGAGCAGGCATTTCAAAAAAATCATCCGAGCATTAAACCAAAATGGGAAAAAGAAGCTGGAAAATATGAAGCTGGTTTTAAGCAAAACGGAAAAAAAATGAGCGTATTATATACCGCAGCTGGCACATTGGAAGAAAGTGAAGTTGAAATAACTCCCGACCAACTTCCTGCTTCGGTACCTCAATACATCGTGCAGCACAAGCTAGGTACTATAAAAGAGGCTGCTAAAATTACCAAGGCAAATGGCTCAGTTCTTTATGAAGCCGAAGTAAAATCTGGAGATGCATTATTCGATGTTAAAGGTAATTTTGTTGAATTAAAAAAGGATTAACCTCATAGAAAATAAAATATTGATAAGGAATCGGTTAGAAATAACCGGTTTTTTTGTTTATTAATTTCTGATTAAAAAACAATCCAAAATTCAAAAATTCAGAATCTCAACAGAATTGGATCCCATCTTTGGATCAACAATTTGAAATAGTCTGTATGGACACTATTTATAAATATCCCGTTCGATGGTTTTCGGTTTTGATTACTTTATCGCTCTGCTTTTCAGTAAAAGCACAAACTGCGCCTGCCTTATCTTATTTTATTAAAGCGGCACAGACAAATAGTCCGCTGCTCAATGATTACAACAATCAGGTAACCTCCAATAAAATTGACAGCCTGAAATTAAGAGCTACTTATGGTTTTATTGTTACCGGAGAAGCTACTGCCGGGTATTCACCTAATATCAAAGGATGGGGGTACGACAATGCCCTAACCAATGGGCAATCCTTGTTTACAGGTGTAAGAGTTGTAAAAGAATTTATCAGCCGAAATAATCTTAATACAAGGTTAAAAGCCTATGACGCAAATATTGGACAAATTTTAGTACAAAAAAATCTAAGCATCCAAACGCTAAATAAACAGATTACCGATCAGTATATTGCAACTTATTCCAGTCAGCAGCGCTATGAATTAAGCAGGGAAATAATCAGTCTACTCAATCAGGAAGATATAATCCTGAAAAAATTGACACAGAGCTCTGTTTTTAAACAAACGGACTATCTTACTTTTAAGGTTACTTTACAGCAAAATGAGCTTACTTTACAGCAGCAGCAAGCAGAATGGCAAAGCAATTATGCCCTCCTGAATTATTTATGTGGTATTGTAGATACCCGATTTCCTCCTTTGGAGGAGCCTCATATCAAAAAGATACTTTCTCCTGTTAGTTTTAAAGAAAGTTTATATACTCAGTCATTTAAAGCTGATAGTCTGAAAATTGCCAATGATAGCGAAATTATAAAATACAACTATAAGCCAAAAATAATGGCATTTTCCGATGGAGGATATCAGAGTTCATTCGCCCAGACTGCTTATAAAAATTTTGGATTAGGAGTTGGTGTGGGCGTTTCAATTCCTATATACGATGGGCATCAGAAGAAAATGCTTCTACAACAAAACCAGCTGGCATTACAAACACGTCAAAAATATCTGGAACAAACAGAAAGACAGTACCAACAGCAGATTTTTCAGATCCAGAATCAGATGGATCAATATTACAAGATGATCGAAACAGCCAATCAACAGATTAATTATGCAAAGACTTTGGTAGAAGCCAACGCCAAACAACTACCTACCGGAGATGTTCGGATGGTAGACTTTATTTTGTCGATCAATAATTTACTTAGCCTTAAAGGCAATATCATCCAGTATAAGTCGACTTTATTCAATCTGCAAAATCAAATGCAATATTTAATCATTCAATAGTCATGAAAAAGTTTTTATACCTCATATTATTTAGTGTTTCTATACTTAGCTGCAAAAAAAATGAGGCACCCTCTGCTGAAGAAGCAAAACCTGATGCCAAGCCCAAAACGGAAGTAAATGTTGCATATCCATCCGATACAATTCATCTTGACAATAACGTTACACTGAATGCAACAGCAACCTATTTGCTAAAATCGGATGCAAAGGCGAATAGTACCGGTTATATCATCAGTATGAAAGTAAGGCTTGGTGATCGAATAACTCAGGGTTCTGTCCTTTTTGGATTACAAACCAAAGAAGCCAGAGCTTTGGGTAATACCATTAACAAACTGGACAAATCTTTCAGATTTAACGGAACAACAACCGTAGTTAGTCCTGCAACAGGATATGTAGTCATGTTAAACCATCAGATAGGTGATTATGTACAGGATGGAGAAATTCTGGCAACTATTACTGATGCTTCCAGCTTCGGATTTGTAGTAGATGTACCCTATGAATATTTACAACTGATAAAAGATAAAAGCTCTCTATCGGTAAAATTACCCGATGGCAGCAGTTTACCTGCTAAAGTCGCCAAAGTAATGCCTACAGTAGATCCCGTATCCCAAACAGTAAAGGTTCTTTTAAAAGTTCCTCACAGCGACAATATCCCGGAAAATTTAATTGGTACAGTTAGCTTTTCCAAATCAACAGCCTTCGGGTTAACAGTTCCTAAAATGGCAGTACTAAGTGATGAAACACAGTCTTCTTTTTGGGTAATGAAAATGCTTAATGACACCACTGCTGTAAAAACACCTATTGTAAAAGGCGCAGAAACCGATGAATATATCCAGATCATATCGGGAAATCTCTCAACAAAAGACAGAGTTGTTACTTCCGGAAACTTTGGATTAAGCGATACTGCAATAGTAAAAATAAAAAAACAATAATCAGATGAAAAAGTCATTTTTTGTAACCTACAGAAGCCCCTTATTGATTCTGATTTTTCTAATCCTTACAGGCGGCATCTATTCTTACACCAAAATACAATCTGCTTTATTTCCGCAAGTTACTTTTCCCAAAATAAAGATCATTGCAGATGTAGGGCAGCAGCCCATTAGCCAGATGACTGTAGGGGTTACAAAAGTATTGGAAAATGCCATAAAGAAAGTTCCCGACCTGCAGATCCTTAAAAGTACCACCAGCCGGGGAAGCTGCGAAATATCAGCATTTCTTTCCTGGAATGTTAATGTAGGTCTGGCAAAACAACAGGTAGAAAGCAGCATCAATGAGGTCAGAAATCAATTACCTCCGGAGACTAATATCACCGTAGAAAAAATGAATCCCTCCATTCTGCCGGTAATGGGATATTCTTTAAACTCTGATACCAAAGACCCTATAGCTCTTAAACAGCTTGCTCTTTATACAATTAAGCCATTTCTTTCTCAGGTTCCCGGAGTAAGTGAAATAAGAGTAATAGGCGGACAAGATAAAGAGTTTCGGGTAGTGATGAACCAGCAAATGATGGCCCGTTTGGGAATTACCTCAACTACAGTTGAACAGGCTATAAACAATACAAACTTTATTAAGTCTAATGGATATTCCTCTGATTTCAGATATTTATACCTAACCCTTACCGATGCACAGATTCGCAACGAAAATCAGCTTAAAAACCTGGTCATCAGCAACAACGGGAACAGAATTGTGCTATTAGGAGATATTGCTGACATTAATATTCATCAGGCAAAGCAATACATCAAAGTTAATGCTAACGGAAAAGAAAGTATTTTGATTGCGGTGATTCAACAGCCCAATGCAAATGTTGTAGAATTGACCAAGGCAATGAATGCAAAAATTAATGATTTGCAAAAAACGTTGACCAAAGATGTTGTATTAAAGCCTTATTACGTTCAGGCAGACTTTGTAAATGATTCTATTAAAAGCGTAACAGATGCCTTATGGATAGGCCTTCTATTAGCCATTATTGTAGCTGTTATATTTTTACGATCCTGGAAAGCCAGTGCCGTTATATTAATTACAATTCCTATTACTTTAAGCCTTACACTACTGGTATTATATGCTATCGGTGAGACCTTCAATATTATGACCTTAGGAGCTATAGCTGCTGCAATAGGTCTTATTATAGACGATGCTATTGTTGTGGTAGAACAGATACACCGTACCCACGAAGAGCATCCCGAAGAATCATCCAGATCACTGGTACAGAAAGCTATTAATTATTTATTAAAGGCAATGGTAGGCTCTTCATTAAGTACTATTGTTATATTTTTACCTTTCACCCTGATGAGTGGTGTTGCCGGAGCTTATTTTAAAGTCATGACCAACACAATGATCATTACTTTAGTCTGTTCTTTTTTTGCTACGTGGTTACTGCTGCCTATCGTTTATTTGCTTTTTTCTTCGGTAAAAATAAAAGAAAAAAATCTTCAGCATCATGATGTAAAAGAAAGAAAATGGGTAGGTTTCTTTATCCATAAACCTATCTTCAGTTATATTTTCATCGTATTGCTTATTATGAGTACTGTTTTTATTTTACCTAATATCAGTACAGGTTTTTTACCAGAAATGGATGAAGGCAGTATTGTATTGGATTATAAATCTCCGCCGGGAACTTCATTAGAAGAAACAGACCGAGAGCTAAAAATAGTAGAAAAAATTATAGTTTCTAATCCCGACGTTGCAGCTTACAGTAGAAGAACAGGGACACAAATGGGATTTTTTATTACAGAGCCTAATACCGGAGATTATCTGATCCAGCTAAAAAAGAACCGAAATAAAACAACTGCAGAAGTTACAGATGATATCCGTTCAAAAATAGAGGTTTCAGGACTTCCTTTAACGGTAGATTTCGGGCAGGTGATTTCAGATATGTTGGGTGATCTCATGAGTAGTGTACAGCCTATTGAAATTAAAATTTTTGGTACTGATCAAAAAGTTATTGAAGATTATTCTAAAAAAGTTTCTGACATTGTTGCTAAAGTAAATGGTACTGCTGATGTGTTTGATGGGATTGTTATCGCAGGCCCTTCAATGATTGTTACTCCTAAACTACAAACTCTGGCCCAATATCAGATTCCTTTACCGGATTTTCAAAGACAGCTTCAGGCAAATTTAGACGGAAATGTTGCCGGTAATATTTTTGACCAGGTTCAGTTCACTCCTATCAGACTACTATATAACAACAGAACCAATCAGTCTCTTAGTGATATTAATAACAGTATGATCTCTCTACCCAACGGAACGCTAAAACCACTAAGTGAATTTGCAACAGTCAATATTACCAGCGGTTCTGCGGAAGTCAATAGAGAAGATTTACAAACTTTAGGAATCGTAACTGCCAGATTGGATAATGGTGATTTAGGTGGTACGATTAAAGAAATTCAGAAACAAATTGAGCAGAAAATAAAACTTCCTACTGGTTATAATATTGTCTATGGTGGTGCATATGCAGAACAACAAAGATCCTTCAAAGAACTCTTAATTATTCTTGGAATCTCCTGCTTACTTGTATTTTCTGTAATGCTTTTTCTCTTCCGGAATATTACTGTAGCATTCCTTATTTTATTTATCTCTGTTTTGGGTATTTCCGGAGGAATATTGCTGTTGTTCCTTACTAATACTCCACTTAATGTAGGAAGCTATACAGGATTAATTATGATGGTAGGAATTATTGGAGAGAATGCCATTTTCACCTATTTACAATTCCATGAAAGTCTTACTTCCAAAACAAAAGAACAAGCTCTTATATATGCAATCAGTACAAGGCTTCGACCAAAACTAATGACCGCTTTAGGTGCTATTATCGCTTTAATGCCCCTTGCCTTAGGAATCGGAACAGGAGCACAGATGCACCAGCCACTTGCAATTGCGGTGATTGGCGGATTTTTGGTAGCCTTACCCCTTTTGCTTATTGTGTTTCCAACTTTATTAAACAAAATTCAATTAAAACAAACTGAAGAATGAAATTCTTAATCTTTCTATTGGTGTCAATATCAATATCGGCACAGAATGACAGCCTCAACAAACAGACCAAGGATAGTGTTACAAGCATTACCCATAACATCATTATCAAAGATAGTTTGCCCATGCATACTTCTTTTCAGTTAAAGCCCAAACATTTTATCATCCCCGGTGTATTAATTACTTACGGTGTATTGGCGACAGAAACCAAATGGTTCAAAAAAATAAATTTTGATACCCGAAACGAAATAACAGAAGACCATCCTACTTTTAGAACTACTATTGACAATTATACTCAATTTGTACCCGGCACTGCAGTCTTTGCTCTTCAGGCCTTTGGCGTAAAAGGGGAAAGTTCGGTAAAAAAAGAATTGATTGTATATGCAATGTCCATCGGAATTTCCACAGCCATTGTAGTCCCTACTAAAAAACTAACACATCAGGAAAGACCTGATGGTAGTAATAATCAATCTTTCCCATCCGGACATACTGCCTTAGCCTTTGCTTCTGCCGAATTTCTTCGCAGAGAATACTGGGATGTTTCTCCTTGGATTGGTATTGCAGGTTATGCCGTTGCCACAGGAACAGGAGTTCTCAGGATGTATAATAACAAGCACTGGTTGGGTGATGTTGCAGCAGGAGCCGGAATAGGTATACTTTCTACTACTCTATCCTATTGGCTTTATGATAAAATCCATATTGGCAAAAATGCCAAACATCAGGCTTTTCTTTTTCCAGGATATAGCAATAAACAATTTACTATAGGCTATGTAAAACAATTTTAATTACTGCTGAAATAATTCAAAAGAACAAGCTCCTCCTATTTAATTTCACTGTGAAAAATAAAGTTTATCTTTACATTTGCAACGCTATTGCAAATTAAATATTCAAAAAAATGAGAAACACGATTGCCAAAGCAAAAATTCTGGAACTGATTGATCACTCTGAAGTTGCGCTGTCTCATTCTGAAATAGAAAAAATGGTGGCGGGATTGTGCAACAGAGTTACCATATACCGTGTACTGGACAGATTAACGGAAGAAGGACATATACACCGATTTATTAATATAGACGGCCATCAGAAGTTTGCTGCCTGTCATCATTGTGATGCACAGCACCATCATAACCATGCACACTTTAGCTGTACACAATGCGGAACAGTTTCGTGTCTGGAAGATGTAGAACCTGTTTATAAGCTGCCCAAGGAGTACAAAGTACAGGATATGAACTTCGTATTATCTGGTGTTTGCCCCAGATGTGTTAAATAGTAATTAATAACATTAGAATTTAAATCTAATAGAAAGCCTTGTCAGTTTAAAACTGACAAGGCTTTTTTGTAATAACATTATATTACACTTTTATCTTTACACCTACAGAAATATTAATACCTGGTAAAGGTGCCAGAAATTTCAGTGGTGAATTTTGTGGTCTGGCCTCAACATTTAGCAGATTATTTCCGGTAACATAATACTCAATATTGAAATTACTCAGTGTGCTTTCATAAGAAACACGGGCATTTAAAAGGGAGTATGCCGGCATAGGAAGTTCCGGATTGATATTTTTCCCAAGATATTTTTGTTTCATATAATGATCCAAAGACACATTAAGGCTAAACCTGTCAATAGCCCCCGCTAAATTAAATCCAAATCTGCTGGTAGGCATATTAGGCATATAATCCCCATCACTCCATTTTCTAATGGAAGAATCGGCTACACTAATATTTCGTACCAAGTCGAAATAGGAACCTACTTCCCATTTTCCGAATTTAGTGAGGTCAAATTTGTAAGCAGCTTCCGCTTCAACACCATTGATTTCCGTGTTATCACTTCGCCATTCTTTTACCGAAAATCCTCCGGCTCTGGAGATACCTGTATGAGCCAGATAAATATAATTATCATATTTTGTATGATACCAACTGGCTGCCAGTCGTACATTTTTCAGATTTAGTCCGCCGCCAATTTCCCATGTTTTAGCAACCTCTTTGTTTAGTCTGTCATCTCCGTTTTCTTCTACCATCAATGCATAATGATTGTTTCCGGCATAAAGCTCATTTATTTCGGGAGCTCTTTCAGAGTGATTATACTGTGCTTTCAGGTAACCTTTCTTAAATATATTCCAGGTCATTCCCGCATGATACTGATTTAGTGTAAAATCTCTGTCTGAGAGTTTTCCACCAGACATACCACGACTTCTTACATAATTTTTATCCGCATCCGCTCTTCTCTGTACATGGTCGTTGCGGTATCCCAAATCGAATTCAAGAAAATTGAAGTTAAGATGCTGCATCGTATAGAACCCTATTTCACGACTGACATTATTAGGTAAATAACGCAGGTTTCCGCTGCCATCCATTTCACGGTATTGCACTTCCACACCAGTGGTTCCTGTTAAGAATTTCATCTTTTGCTGCACAAGTTCCACACGTCCGTTATGCTGATTTACATCAAGTTGATTAGCTCTTCGTCTGCCTAACATTTCTGTATTCTCAGAAAACACTCCCATATAGCTCAGTTTTATGCTGGCCAAAGGAAAATTTCGGAATTTGTACGCGGATTCCAGCATAGCCTTATGCGTTAAGCTCATTACATTAATAGGAAGATATTCTATTTTTTCCTGAGGCTTATTACCATGTGAATGCTCTGGCATCTTTGGCATTGCATAGCCCGGAGCCCCAAAATAGGAGTAAGAATTCTGATAAGCAGCTCCTACATAAAAGGATTCCCCTACATAACCGGTACCAATATGAAAAGAATTGCTTTCCGAATGGCTGTTTGTAATCTCGCCATCTTTTACGGGACCCAAATCTTTTATACTGTTTACCTCTCTTTTGTAACGGTCTTTTGTAGCATCCTGTCCGGGGATGTATAGATCGTTTTTAGGATTTGGATAATCTTTTCCATCTTTCGAATTTCTATAGGTTGACCTGAAAGTATAAAGATCGTCTTCCGAAAGTTCATATTCTACAAAATGATCTTTTGCAAACTGATCTATATATGGAAAAAGACTTTTATTGAGTACATTTCTGGAACGTACATCCAACTGGCACATTGCCTGTAATCCGCTATCAAATCCTACCAACTGAGGATCATAACAACGTGGATCCTTGGATAATCCGGGAATACGGACAACGTTCTGTTTATAATTGTTCGCGCCTACTGTCCATGCCCAGTTTTTACCAACCTTACCTTTCGCTGAAAATCCCTGTCTCTGACCACTATTAGTTCCACCTTCCAGGTATCCTCTGAATTCAAAAGCTTTTGCAGGGAGCTGTCGTGGTATATAATCGGTTTCCAAATCAACAGCTCCACCAATAGCTTTACCACCATACAATACTGCTGCCGAACTTTTATATACTGTGATACTCTGTACATTATTGATCTCGGTATCAATATTTATATCCGGGCTAATGCCTGAGAGATCATTTACTGCAACTCCGTTTTCCAATACTCTTACCCTGTTCCCGCTAAGACTCCGAATTACAGGAGCTCCGGAATTGGGTCCGTAATAAGAATTCTGAATTCCCGGAATTTTACTTAAAGTTTCACCAAGTGTCCCGGATTGTATAAAATCTAAAGTTTTTCTGGGTACAGTCAGTGCATCCAGGTTTTGTTTTCCGGATACATTGACTGACTCAATATTTTTCACCGGATCTTTTCCGGTAACTTTCTCCTGAGCTTTCAGGGCAGAAGTGTATGAAATAAAACAACTCCCCATTAAAAAAATAACAGCATTCTTCATGTATAATCATATTTTAATATGGGGACAAAGCTATAAATTCCATTTCAATAACGCAACAATGTTGCGTTATTGAAATGAAATATTACCTCCTTTATGTCTTTTCACTTTAGAAATCAGCTAAATAAATAGACGTAACCTCTGATAATGAACTTAGAAAATAGATACTAAGCATATGTTTTTAGTATTTCATATTCAATAAACGCATTACGTCATCTCTATATGTCCGTTCGTCATTTAAATTTAAATTTTCGAGGACATTATAGTTTATTTGCAGCATTATAAGTAAGAGGTTAGAGAAGTATTAAGCGGATGTGAACTTATTAAACCTAAATCTCTTGTAATATGAACATTAAATAATATACAACTAAGTCAAGCGCATCCTATTTTTGCAAAAAATATAATGTCATAGGTTAGTGTAGTATAAAAAGACAAATTAGAGTTAAACAACATTGAGAAAAACAACACACATATAAAAATTAAACACTATATAATTAATTAATATTGTGTACATTGCAGCCCATAAAGAAGACTAGATTAAAAATTAAACACTATGCACAAAACTACTACTGATAATTACATTAAACTTCATCTATATTTATTTTATGTGCCGGTGATTCTGGTCGCTTTAGGTATTCTTTTTCTTTATATCACAGGATCTCTAAATATTGGATCTTATATACAACTTCAGACTCCATTATTTTTTCTGATCAATTCCAAACTATCTCAATATCCAAGTTTGCAGTATAATCTTACCCAGTTGGGCGATGCACTTGTATTTTTATCATTTTTAACGATTCTTATTGTCTATGCACCAAAAGTATGGGGTGCATTAATAACCGCTTCAATAATTTCAGCAGTATTCTGCACCCCTATAAAGACTTTATTTGCTGTACCAAGGCCCGCTGCAGTTTTTGATAATAATAGCTTTACGATTATAGGAAAAACATTAACAGGACATAATAGTTTACCTTCCGGCCACTCTATTACTATTTTTACGATCCTTACTGTTTTATTATTTTCGTTTATGCCTAAAAAACTAAATTATAAAATTATCTGGATCGCTACATTTACGTTTGCAGGGCTAATGATTGCTTTTACAAGAGTAGGTGTTGGAGCACATTATCCTTTAGATGTTATTGCAGGTGGTGTACTTGGCTATCTATCGGGAATTTTAGGTATATTTATCAATCAGAAATATAAAACATGGATATGGATAAGTGATAAAAGGTACTATCCTATTTTCATGTTAGTTATTGCAATTTGTAGTATTGTTTTAATAAATAAGCTTATTAATGAAAAGTTGATCATATTTTATTTATCACTAATTAATCTTATGGTTGTACTTCATATAATTACCAATATATATGCTAAAAAGAAATTTAAAATTACGAGATTTTTCATTATTAATAAGCTTTCTTAATTTTCTATTATTCCATCTTCCGTTTTTCAAGTTTGTTGTAGGTAATGTTGATTATAAAACATTTAGCGGCGTAAGTATTATTATAAGCCTTGTCATACTAATGCTGGCTGCAAACTTTTTCACTTTTTACCTCATCCTCTTTCTCTCGCGTATTGCCGGGAAAGTCTTATTGGTGTTATTTTTTATCATCAATTCTCTCGCTGTTTATTTTATCGATACCTATAGTGTAATAATAGATGAGAGCATGATTGGTAATATACTCAATACCAATTACGAAGAGTCCAGTAGCTTTTTCTCTTTTAAACTGATATTATATCTTGTTATACTTGGAATCCTCCCATCTATCTTTATCATTAAAGCAAAGATTATAAAGGAGAAACCAAAGAAATTTCTGATTACCTCTTCACTCACCTTACTATTCATGGTTATCTTAGCATTTGCTAATGCAAGCAACTGGCTATGGATTGATAAAAATTCAAAAACATTGGGAGGCCTCGCAATGCCTTGGTCGTACTCGGTAAACCTTTCGCTTTTCTATATCCACGATTACAAAAAGAATGAAAAAGAAATACTATTACCCAATGCAACAATAAAAGATACTCAAAAATCTGTTATGGTTTTGGTCATTGGAGAATCTGCAAGAAGAGAGAATTTCTCACTGTATGGCTATGGAAAAAATACAAATCCGTTACTTTCCAAAACCCCAGGTGTACACAGCTATAATGCTACATCTTGTGCAACCTATACCACTGCTGGTGTAAAATGTATTTTGGAGCATAAAAATACAGATGATCTGTATGAAATCCTGCCAAATTATCTGTACCGAAATGATGTAGATGTAATCTGGAGAACAACCAATTGGGGTGAGCCTCCTGTGCACATCAAAAACTACCAGAACAAAGAGAGTCTGGAAGCAAAATGTAAAGGTGAAGATTGTGGATATGACGGCGTTCTTCTAAATGGTTTAAAAGAAGAAATAATGGCTAGCAAGAAGAATAAAATACTAATTGTCCTGCATACCAGCACGAGCCATGGCCCTACCTACAGCAAGAAGTATCCATCAAGATTTGAAGCCTTTAAACCTGTATGCAATAGTGTAGAATTAGGAAACTGTTCCAAAGAAGAACTCATCAATGCTTATGATAATACCATTGTTTACACAGACTATATTTTACACAGTATAATTGAAGATCTGAAACAACTAAATGGCTACAACAGTGCCATGATGTATGTGTCGGATCACGGAGAATCTTTAGGCGAAAAGAACCTGTACATGCATGGAGTTCCTATCAGTATTGCTCCAAAAGAGCAGTATGAAATTCCTTTTATAGTTTGGACATCCGATGGCTCGAAGCAGCTAAAACCTAATAATACACTCTCTCAGAATAATGTCTTTCACAGTGTCCTAAACTTTTTAGGCGTACAAAGTCCTATTTATGATGAGAAAATGAATATTTTCAAATAACTAAGATTTTTCTCTGGGTAAAAAAATGATAGTCGATAACTTTAGGTATTAATTTATTCCTAACAAATAGTGTCTTTAGTATGCTGATTCAGATCAACAACATTACGACCAGAACAATTCAGAAGCCTGAACATAAAGCTTTCTACCAGATTTTCCTGATCCATGAGCCATCTGAGGTTATTGTAGATTTTACCACTTACGGAAAACAACCTGAATATCAATACTTTAAAAATTTGAAGGAATGTAGCTATTAAAATTATCTAAATGCTGTATAGATAATCTACAAATAAAGTGCTTTTCATATTTAGAAAATATCCAGAAATTAGCACCACCGTAGCTAAGACGTCTCTAAAGCGTGAGTTTTCTTACGGATATCTATAATGAATACGATTGTAAAGGCTAAAAAAGATAGCAAACGCTTTAAGAATATTAAACTGTGTATTTTTCTTTCGGGACTATCTGTATTTGCACAGCTTTATCTGTTCCAGCCTTTACTTCCGATGGTTACAACACATTTTAACCGTTCCGTTGGTGACAGCTCACTACTTGTATCGTCTGCCACAATAGGAATGGCTCTGGGTCTTTTTTTCTTTGCATTCAAAGCAGATCAGTTTTCATGAAAAAAACTAATGGTCTTTTCATTGGTATCATCAGCTGTACTTACTATTATTTCTGCTTATATAGAAAGCCTTACTTTACTAATTGCAATCGGAGTTGTTAAAGGCTTTGTAATTTCCGGTGTATCGGCTGTAGCCCTTGCCTATCTCACCGAAGAAGTAGATCTGGCTATTGTTGGACTTGCCATTAGCATGTATGTAAGTGGTAATACAATCGGAGGTATGAGTGGCAGAATACTGGCAACGATTGTTTCCGGAGAACTGGGTTGGCAAACGGCTGTTCTGGTTATAGGATTTGAAAGCTTATTACTGGGTCTGATATTCTGGAAATTTTTCCCGGAATCACATTTTTTCAAGCCACAGAAA
Organism: Elizabethkingia occulta; assembly: GCF_002023715.1. Taxonomy (GTDB): domain Bacteria; phylum Bacteroidota; class Bacteroidia; order Flavobacteriales; family Weeksellaceae; genus Elizabethkingia; species Elizabethkingia occulta. Next base: position 123,159 of record NZ_MAHX01000021.1, on the reverse strand, counting down.
ACTGATTTTATTCAGAAGTTCAAACAGATGAGAAGATTTCTCTCCGATCCCTATATGCTTAGATTATATGGTATTGCAGCATTACTGATGGGCGTATTTGTAAGCGTGTACAATTATCTTACATTCCGACTGGAAGCTCCTCCTTTCTCATTGCATCATATCTTTGTTGCGTTTATTTTTCTAATGTATACTTTCGGTGTATTTGGCACCATGGCTACCAGCAGACTGGTTAAGAAATATGCACCGGGAAATATTCTGAAAGCTTTTATTATCAGTATGTTTATGGGTGCGCTAATGTTACTTTCCAGGCAGATTTATATACTTATTATAGGTCTTGCGCTGCTTACTTTTTCATTTTTTGCTGTACACACTATGGCCAGCAGAATGGTTGCTATGCACGCTAAAGAAGGTAAAAGTTCGGCCACATCTATTTACTGGCTGGTATATTACCTTGGCTCCAGTGTACTGGGAAGCGGAACAGGTTATCTTTTGCACGCAACTTCGTGGATGGGTTTTATCTTGTTTCTTCTGTTTGTTATTTTTATTACATTCTTCCTTACCATTAAAAGAGCCGGAGTAAATCAAAATTAAATTAATTACGAAAAACATAAAAAGTACATGAAGATTATCCCTTTAAAAGAAGGTAACTTTTCAGTTAATGCTCAAAAAGAGTTTGTATTATTAGAAAATGCTGATACATCCTCAGGATTAAAAATGGCCATTCAGCCCTTTCTTATTATCACCGGACAAGACTATGTATTATTGGATGCCGGAACCGGATGGAAAGACAACAATACACAGAAAATCTTTCAACAGCTTGCCGAATCCGGAATAAGACCAGAGCAAATCAGTAAGATATTACTCTCCCATCTCCATAAGGATCATATCAGCGGGCTGGTGAACAGAACTCCGGAAGGTATGGAATTAAATTTTCCGGGAGCCCAAATATATCTTCAGGAAAGAGAATATAATTTTGCGCTCACAAAAGAAAATACTCCTTCGTATGATTTGGATATATTACGCTTTGTTGCGCAGCATTCAAATCTCGTCTGGATGGATCAAAACAACGGGAAGATTACGGAAGAAATATTTTTTGAAGTAACCGGAGGGCACTCTCCTTTTCATCAAGTTTTTTGGATAAAAGAAGCTGGTGAAACTGTTTTTTATGGTGCAGATAACCTACCTCAGAGTACTTATTTTAAATATCATTTGGCTTATAAGTCAGATTTTGACGGTAAAAAAGCACTACAGGATCGTATAAAATGGGAAAAACAGGCAAAAGAAGAAAATTGGAAAATCTTATTTTATCACGATATGGAATATCCGATTCTTTCATTTTAAATCTGGCAAAATAAAAACACCACTGATTCTCAGTGGTGTTTTTTTAAAGCTTATAATCAAGATATAAATTACTCAGTTTTACCACTTAAAGCAGCTTCATATCTCTTATTAATCTCTTTCCAGTTGATTACATTCCATATTGCACTTAAGTAGTCAGCTCTTTTATTCTGATACTTCAGGTAATAAGCATGTTCCCATACATCAATTCCCAGTACAGGTATTCCCTTAACCTCAGCAATATCCATTAGTGGATTATCCTGATTTGCGGTAGAAGTAACTGCTAACTTCTTATCTGGTGTTACAATAAGCCATGCCCAACCTGAACCAAAACGATCTGCTCCGGCTTTGCTCATCTTTTCTTTAAAAGCATCAAAACTTCCAAAAGATTGATTGATGGCTTTCGCTAGTTTTTCAGATGGTTGTGTATTCTTTTCAGGCGTTAGGATTGTCCAGAATAACTCGTGGTTATAGTGACCACCAGCATTATTTCTTATTGCCGGAGTCTGTTTAGAGATTCCGGAAAGTATTTTCACAAGACTTTCCTTTTCCAATGGCGTCCCGGTGATAGCCTTATTTAAATTTGCTACATACGCTGCACCATGCTTGCTGTAATGTATTTCCATTGTTTGCGCATCGATTGACCCTTCCAGTGCATTATAAGCATAAGGTAACGGTGCTTGCTTAAATTGTGCTGATACCAGCTGTGCCACAAGTACAAAGCCTAGAGTGGCTGCTCCAAATAATTTCATAGTGTTGTGTATTTTATGATTCGTTATTTCAAAAGTTTTTTAATGTCTTCTATCAAAAGTTCTCTGTCCGGATGGTATTTGCCACTTAACTCGGCCTCTTTACCCTCAGGATCTTTATAGTTCAGTCCGGAATAGTATAAAATGGGCATACCATCTTTACCATATCGGCTTCGTATATTACCATTTTTGTCAACCAAAGCAATCATTCCGCTGTGATTAAGACTTTCCGCCTGATCTTCTTTATCACCAACATAAATATTGAACTGATCGGCTATCTTTCCAATATAATCTCTGTCTCCGGTTAGAAAATGCCAGTTAGGAGATTTAGCACCCATCATTGCAGCATGATTTTTCAATACTTCTGGCGTATCATTTGTCGGATCTATACTAATAGAAATAATTCCGAAATCCGGATTATTAATCTGATCTTCTATATGTCGCATATTATGATTCATCACTGGACAGATTGTAGGACAGCGGCTATAAAAAAATTCCACCAGATAAACTTTTCCAAGCATATCGTGGTTCGTAATTTTCTTATTATTCTGGTCAGTAAGATTAAATTCAGGAACCTTCATTACCGTATAAAGGTCTTTTTTAAAATAACCTATTCCCAAACCAATCGTTACAAACACTACTGCCAGTACGATTAACGGAACTACAATTTTAGCCCTTGAAGACTGCTGAGGTTTCCTCTTGCTTCTGCTTTTCATTTTTGTACATATTTATCAGGATTCTTCTTGAAGGTCTTCTTACAATTGTCACTACAGAATCCATAGATATTTCCTTTATAAACGGCTGTATCTTTTAAAAATTCTGCAGTCTTCATATGACAGACCGGATCATCTTCATTTACCACCTTCACATTTTTCAAGATAGGTCCCTCTCCCGCTTTCATTACATGTTTTACAGTCGGTTCTTGTTTTGCACAGGAGAAAATTGATACTGAGCACAGTATCGTCAATATATATTGTTTCATTATTTTTCGATAAATTTTAAACTGAAATCCAATGCTTTACGTCTTAAAAGCATCTTGTTGTAAAAATTAAAATAATGAAGACAAAGGAGGTCTGAATATTTTGGAATGGGAAGTAAAATCGTAGAAATCTGTGTAATAAATAGCCGGTTTTACTTTATTAGTAATACCCGTAAATAATGATTTAAAAGTAAACGTATCATTTACAATAAAAGTATCTATAAAAACGGAAATATTAATCTTGGAATTTTCCTGTTTCGGAGAGTTTCCGGATACCTTTACCAGCTCTTTGGACAGGTAACAGATTCCATTACAATCCAATTGCGGGCGATTTCTGTTTTCACAAAGTCTGCTCACAATATAATCGTAATTCAGCGCATAATCCAACAATGGCAATACAGGGCGTAATGCAATTGTAAATATGACGAATATCGAAATAAGTGACTTCAATTACCAACTTTTGTCAGTCAAAGGTACAAATACAAAATCTGTTTTTATTCATTATCTGATGAAAGTCATACGCAGGTATTATAAACGCTAAATACATGGACTTTATAGCAATATAAAACTGAACTTTCTGGCAATAAATTTTATAAGTATTTGGTTCAATTTTGCTTTGTAACATTTAAAACACAATTTTCTTCTATCCAAACAAGGATCATCTTTTAAAAAAGCTAAAGAAAAAGAATTGATTTATGTGTTGTACAGCATTTTCACACTAAATTGATTCATTATTTTATTTACAAAAAAGTAATATACCGTAAGAATTCTTTGGATAGTTATTACATTTGAATAAACAAATCTTATTAATTATGATTAAAACAAAAGGCTATGCAGCTCAAGACCCTAATTCTGATTTAGCATCTTGGAACTTTGAAAGAAGAGAGGTCGGAGCTCATGATGTACAAATTGAAATTATGTATTGTGGTGTATGTCATTCGGACCTACATCAAATAAAAAATGATTGGTTTCCCGGATTATTTCCCATGGTACCAGGACACGAAATTGTAGGTAAAATTGTGAAAGTAGGTGATCATGTGAAAAACTTCAAGGTAGGTGAACTTGCAGGAGTTGGATGTATGGTTGACTCTTGCCAGGAATGTGAAAACTGCAAAAATGATTTAGAACAATATTGTTTAGAAGGAAATACACAAACCTACAACAATCTTGACCGCAGCGGGCATCCTACTTATGGTGGCTATTCCGACACCATTGTTGTAAGAGAAGAGTTTGTTCTACACATTTCTGAAAAATTAGATTTAGCTGCTACTGCACCATTACTTTGTGCCGGTATTACAACCTATTCTCCTCTGCGACATTGGAAAGTAGGCAAAGGTCATAAGCTAGCCGTTTTAGGCTTAGGAGGATTGGGACATATGGCTGTGAAATTTGGAGTTGCCTTTGGTGCTGAAGTAACAGTTCTAAGTACTTCTCCTTCAAAAGAAGAAAATGCCAAACAATTAGGAGCCCATCATTTTGTTGTGACAAGTGACCCTGAGCAATTAAAAGCTGTAAAAGGTTCCTTTGATTTTATTTTGGATACTGTTTCTGCAGAACACGATATGAATCTTTATATCTCATTATTAAAAACAAATGGAGTTCATATATGTGTTGGAGCGCCCTCTAAACCAATGCAAATTGGAATATTCCCACTTTTGGGAGGAAGAAAAAGTGTTGCAGGCTCTGGTATAGGTGGTATTAAGGAAACTCAGGAAATGCTGGATTTCTGCGCAGAACACAATATTGTTTCGGATATTGAACTTATCGACATCAAAGATATAACCAATGCTTACGAAAGAATGCTTAAAGGCGATGTAAGGTATAGGTTTGTTATCGATAGCAAAACATTAACTAATTAATATAAATTTAAAAATAGGGCTGTCTCAAAAAATGTCATGTTGAGCTTAGTCGAAACATCTTCATTACCAAAACTAATGCGCAAAAATCCTTCGATAGTTCGTCAGACTCACTACTGGCTCTGCTCAGGATGACAACGTGTAATACTTTTTGGTTTTTGAGACAGCCCCATTTTATTATAAAACTTATCTAGCTCTTTTAGTGCTGCTAAATAAAACAAAACTTATTTTACTACTAATCTACAGGTTATCAGCCACTAAAATTCAAATTTGTTAATCTTCCGGGAACTTCTTTATCCTTGAAATCAATTTAAAAGTTTAACAAAAAATTCATTTTACACCACCTCCATTTACAGTTCCTTAATAGACTGTTCATGCCCTGTTCATCGGGTTTAAGCCTCTAACCGATACTTTTGCTTCTATAAAAAGTGAGGATGAAAACAGCTCTACAAAAGACTATGTTCATTGCGCTCTGCACTACAGGAGCAGCGGTAATGGCTCAGGAATTTAAAGGTAAAATATTCAACTCCGAAACCGGAGAAGTCGTAACCGGCGCAGAAGTACAGATCTTCCCCGGAAAACAAAAAGCTTATTCAGGACTGGATGGCGAATTTAAATTCAAAAATCTTTCTCCGGGACAATACACTTACACCATTACTTACAATCCTTTTAAAACAGTTCACAGTACAATTGTTATTGCCGAGGAAAAGAATGAGGTTGAAGTGTTTATGGGAACTTCTGCAATAAAGGAGATTGAGCGGATTAGTGTTAAAGGAAACAAAAAAGCCGATTCCGATGCATTTGCCAGAAAAAGAGAGCAAAAACTACCACAAGTAGTTAATATTGTTTCGGGAGCAGCAATTGCAAAATCACCGGACATTAGTGTTGCCAATGTAATCCAGAGAGTTTCCGGAATTTCAGTAGAGCGAAGCAGCAATGGTGAAGGACAGTATGCTATCCTTCGGGGGATGGATAAAAGGTATAATTATACATTGGTAAATGGTGTGAAGATACCAAGTCCGGATGGTAAAAACCGATACATTCCTTTGGATATATTTCCTGCGGAGCTACTGGATAGATTAGAGGTTTATAAATCTCTGTTACCAGACATGGAAGGTGATGCAGTAGGTGGAGCTATAAATATGGTTATGAAAGATGCTCCTTCCCGTGAGGAAATCAATGTAAACATTGCATTAGGATACAGTCAGATGCTGATGGACAGAAAATTTAAAACCTTTCCAACAGATCAGATTAATTTCCGTTCTCCTTACGAATTGGGAGGTAAAAATTATCAGGCTAAAAATGCAAACTTCCCAAGAAACAACTATAGAATAGAGAATGTTACCGCTATGCCTAACTTTAGTGGTGGTGTTTCTTACGGAAAAAGATTTTTCAATCAGAAATTAGGTGTTATAGGAGCTGTAAGTTTCCAGAACAATAGCCGCCTTACAGAAAGCCAATTCTTTAATTCCAGTAACGTAGATGTTATGAAGTACGCTGTGATTACTTCTTTAAATGACAGAAACTATTACGAAAACCAGCAAAGATTGGGGATACATACCAAATTAGACTATAAATTCAATAAAAATAACAGCCTCTCTTTATATAACTTATTTGTACAGCTGAGAGATACTCAATATAGAGAAAACCTCAATACTAATTTCTCTAATTCCGTTTATGATCCTGCATTAGGTAATGCTTCAATTAACTACCAAAACAGAACCCGTTTGCAACAACAAAGGGTATGGAATTCTACATTAAAAGGTGAACATAGACTGGTACCGGGATTATTGAATATGGATTGGTCTGCAGTAGTATCGTCTGCCAGCAATGAGCTACCGGACACTGCCCTTTTCGGAACTCTGGGAGTGCGTAAAAATTTTGCAGAAAACCATACCTCTCCTACCGATGCCAGTAGAAGCTGGCAAAGAAATACAGATAACGATTACGCTGGGTATCTGAATTTGGGTATAGATTTGGGTAACAGATCTGAAATTAAATTTGGAGGTTTATACCGGGACAAAAAAAGAAGTAGCTTCTACAACAACTACGTCTTAAAACCTTCAAATCCTGCCGCACAATGGGGAACAGATTATCAAGGTTATACGGATATAGATTATGAGGTGCAAAATCCAAAAGGCGCAGTAGCCAATCCTTTAACTTATGATGCTACTGAAAAAACAACAGCAGCATATCTGATGGTTAACACAAGGATTGAAGATTTACATATTTCAGGAGGTTTGAGAATGGAAAATACCAATCAGGGATACAAACTCTACTTTCCACAAGGAGAATCTAAGCCGGAAATGAATCAGAAGTATACGGATTATTTACCAAGTCTTAGTTTAAAATATACTCTCAACCATAACCAAAATTTCAGAGCCACCTATTTTCGCTCTGTCAACAGACCCGGATTTTATGAAATAGTACCCTCCAGAATTGTATATGAAGAATTTCAGGAAAGAGGTAATCCGGATTTGAAAAGAGCTTTGGCGGATAATCTGGATTTCAGATACGAATATTTCCCAAATGCAACAGATCAGTATATGGTGGGTGTATTCCACAAAACCATTAAAGATCCTATAGAATATACATTACAGCCAGACCCTACAAGACCGCAGGATATCTTCTATTCTCCTGGCAACTTCGGAACTGCCCGTAATTTTGGTGTAGAAGTAGATGTTATAAAATTCTTCAACAAAATAGGATTTAAAGCTAACTATACCTTTACCAATAGTAATATTGAAACACCTAAAAGTCAGAAAATAAGAAATCAGGCTGGAGATTTAGAAACTATTCAGGTAATGCAGAAAAGACCATTATATGGACAAAGTAAACATATAGCCAATCTTTCACTTCTTTACAAAGATGTACAAAATGGCTGGGATGCACAGCTGGCAGGCTCTTATACCGGTGAAAGAATTAATACAATATCTCAGTATCTGGATAATGATATCTGGCAAAAAGGATTTGTACAGCTGGATTTTTCTATAGAAAAGAAGCTGAAAAACGGAGTAACCATATTCTTAAAGGCTAATAATCTTTTAAATACACCGATGGAGTTATTTATAAAAGGAAGTAATCCGGAAAACCAAAACATTCCGTATCAAAGGATATCTGATAATGAAACTCTTATCCGAAAAGATTATTACAAACAAACCTATTTACTGGGGGTTAAATTCAAAATTTAAAGAGACCATGAAAACACAATACTATAAAATATTTGCCTTAGCTTTTCTATTAAGTGTTACGCAATCCTGCGAGAATGCCAACTCTATGGTTGACACATCCGTGGAGGCTCCAAATACCAGCGGTGTACATGGCGAAGTATTTGGTATATGGAACAAAAACACAACAATATATGTAAGCGGGGATATTATCGTTCCTGAAGGAAAGTCGCTTGTTCTGGAAGAAGGAGTTACGGTAATTATGGATCCTAATTCAAAACCAGAATTTATTGTAAGAGGAAATCTTTACAGTATGGGAACAGCTGTAAATCCTGTAAAAATAACAGGACCTGTTGAAACCAGAAAGCCAGATTCATGGGGACAGATATGGGGTGGTATTCTGGCTACTCCTACCTGTACCGAAATGCTATTGGACCATACGATTATAGAGCTTGGTGGAGCGACTACTACCGAAGCATCAACATCAGTAAAAATGGGATTATACAAAGCCAAAGCAGGTGAAAACCTTCCGGCTTTATGGTTCTCCAATACCAAAGGTAAATTAGTAATTACCAATTCTGTTATCCGAAACTTTCATGATGATGCTACTTATCTGGAAGGTGGTGAGCTTATCATTTCCAAAAATAAATTTTACAGCACCGGAAATAAAGGCGGAGAAGGTGTAAACATTAAATCCGGAGTACTTGCCGATGTTAGTTACAATTTATTCTTCTCCAACAACACCAATGCGCTAAAACTTTCCAACTCCGGAGGCCGCTCACCTCAGGCCCATGTAGTTGCTTATAACAATACTATTATCAATACAGGCTGGAGAAGACCCGATATTAAAGGTGGATCCATATGGCTGGAAAGTTCCGTTTATGCTGAAGTCTACAATACTTTGTTTGCCAATACCAGATTTGGTATCAAACAGGATACTAAAAACAAACCCGATACCCGTTCCAAATCTTCCAATAACCTTTATTATGGTTATTCAGCCGATGCTGTTACCGGATTTACACCCAACAATGGTGATATCCTCAGCGGAAGCAATGATGTGATCAGTACAACTCCTCAGGCAAACGATCCTAAGTTTAAGAATTATCCATTGAATAATAGCTATACCAGTGCTTTATTTAATGATGCATGGGATTTTCATCTTTCATCAGGCTCTCCTGCGCTAAGCAAAGGAAGCACAAATATTATCCGAAACTTCCCGAAAGGACTTACCATTAACAATACACTTTATGAATCTCCGGAACCATCCTCTTACATCGGTGCTTACGGTCAATAACATACTGATATCATGAAATACTATTTATATACCCTTATCGGTCTCTCTGCGCTGTCTTGTTCCGGACAAAAGCAAGTCGTTGCTTCCCCGGAAATTATTAAACCGGTTATTGTTACCGAACCTGTAAATTTTGATTCTGATGATCCTGCTATATGGGTAAATCCCAAAGATCCGTCTAAAAGTCTTGTAATAGGTACGGATAAAGATATAAACGGAGGACTCTTTGTTTTTAATCTGGAAGGAAAAATACAGAAGGAACTTTCTGTAACCGGATTAAAAAGACCTAATAATGTTGATATTGCCTACGGACTGATGTTAAATGGTAGAAAGACAGATATTGCAGTAACAACAGAAAGGTATACCCATAAACTAAGAGTTTTTTCTCTGCCAGATATGAAGCCTATAGATAACGGAGGCTTACCAATGTTTGAAGGACAAACCGGAGAAGGAGAAAGAGATCTTATGGGGATTTCTTTGTACACAGATCCAAAAGGGAATATATATGCAATTACCGGTAGAAAGACAGGTCCTAAAGATGGCTCTTACCTTTGGCAATATCTGTTATCAGATTCCGGAAAAGGATTTGTAGAAGCCAAACTTGTACGAAAATTTGGTAATTACAGCGGTAAAAAGGAAATAGAATCTATTGCTGTAGATAATGAGAACGGCTATGTTTATTACTCGGATGAACAATTTGGAGTAAGAAAATACTATGCTGACCCGACTAAAGGCAATCAGGAACTAGCCATATTTGCTCAGACTGGGTTTACAGAAGACCATGAAGGAATTTCTATTTACAAAACAAAAGCTAAAAAAGGCTATATCCTGGTATCCGACCAGGGTGCTAATAAGTTTCATATTTTCAGCAGAGAAGGAAAAAATAAACTTCTGAAAATTGTAAAAGTGATGGCCAACAAAAGTGATGGCTCCGATATAGTAAGCATTCCTTTGAATAAGACATTCAGACACGGGCTTTTTGTAGCTATGAGTGATGACAAAACCTTCCATTATTACCGATGGGAAGATATCGCTGGTGAGGAGCTGGATGTCAACTAACAAATCATAACAAAAAGATTTTCAAAATATTACATTTTTTACTGTATCTTCGTAAAGCAGGCTTTGTTAGGTCTGCTTTTTTTCATTAAAATCATACTGTAATATGAAAGGTAATATTATAAATTCCGATACTTCCACTAAAGCCATTATACTTTTTAGTTTTATTATCCTGAAGTTTCTTATACAGTATTCTCTAATTCTTCCTGAGTACGATCTGCAAAGAGATGAATATCTACACCTGGATCAGGCTAATCATTTGGCATGGGGATATTTGTCTGTTCCCCCGGTTACTTCTTGGATCTCCTATATCATAAAGCTTTTGGGAAATTCTGTTTTCTGGATTAAATTTTTCCCTGCACTATTTGGCGCATTAACCACCGTTGTAGTATGGAAAACAATTGAGGAAATTGGCGGAAATTTATTTGCACTGATTCTGGGTGCCAGCTGTGTTACCTTTTCAGTCTTATTTCGTCTTAACACCCTTTATCAGCCAAATTCACTAGATGTACTTTGCTGGACTCTACTCTATTTTTTCATTATAAAATATACCCGTCAGCAACAGCTTAAGTGGTTGTATTATGCCGCCATTACTTTTGCTTTTGGGTTCTTGAATAAGTACAATATTGCATTTGCCATTATTGGGCTTCTGCCTGCTTTTATCATATCACCTGAAAGAAAAATATTTTTAAACAAAAAGTTATACTTTATTCTGGCATTGGTATTTGTATTGATCCTACCAAATCTTTTGTGGCAGTACCAAAATAACTTTCCGGTTATCCATCACATGAAAGAACTAACAGACACACAGCTTGTGAATGTCAACAGACTGGATTTTATACGCTCTCAATTTTTATTTTTTCCGGGAACCAATATTATAGTACTTATCGGACTATACTCACTTATCAGATACGAGCCTTTTAAGAAGTACCGCTTATTATTCTGGTCTTTTTTTATTACTCTCGGTGTATTTATTTTCCTAAAAGCAAAAGACTATTACGCTATTGGTATCTATCCTGTCTACTTTGCTTTTGGCTCTGTCTACATCGCACATCTATTGGAGAAAAAATCTCTGAAAATATTAAAACCTATATGTGTTATTCTGGCTATAACATCTTTTATTCCGATGTATTTAGTAGCTTTTCCCAATAGAAGCCCACAGTACTATATAACACATAAAGAAACTTTTCACAAGCTGGGAATGCTTCGTTGGGAAGATGGCAAAGAGTATCCGTTGCCTCAGGATTTTGCAGATATGCTCGGATGGAAAGAGCTTGCAGTCAAAGTCGACAAAGCTTATTTGCAAATCAACGATCCGGCACAGACTCTTGTCCTTTGTGATAATTACGGACAGGCTGGTGCCATCAATTTTTATTCAAAACACGGAATACACGCTGTTTCCTTTAATGCTGATTATATTAACTGGTTCGATCTTCATAAAAAATATATTCATCTCATCCGGGTGAAAAACCATAGTGAAAGAAATGCCGAATTAAAAGAGACTTCACCTTTGTTTAAAAAGAGTGTAATAACAGATTCTGTGACCAATAAATACGCGCGAGAATACGGTACAACTATCTTTAGTTTCTCCGGCGCTAAAATAGATATTATACCAAGACTCCAGGAAGAGATTAATAAGGTAAAATCCAGATAGAATTATAAAATTGTCTAATAATTTAATTGGATATAGAACTTAATTTCAGTTCTTCTCTTCCCATTTATACCTTACTACTTGGAATAGAAACTTAATCTATAAAATTCATTTTTATTTGAATTGAATTTCTATTACGAATATTAATAACATCAATATCATATTCTAAAAATTTCACACCATTTTTGTAAGGAGTAAAAGACAACATAAAATTATGATTGTATATTTTAGCTATGCCACTATTATTATTGTTTTTTAGCATTGATTTAATATACAATAATCTGCCATCGGGAGTTAATTTTACCAAGAAATTTACTTTAGTATCTTGATCTATTTTTATATCTTCTTTCAAATCCTCTTTAATTGCTTGAAAAAACCACAATCCCTCTCCTTTCTCTATACAATAGAACTTTGACAATACTTCTTTCTTTTTTTCACTAAAAATAAGATTGTAATAATAATTTCTAACTTCTATGGAAGAGATAATTGTAGATGTAAGAATATTTTTTATGCTATCATTTTCTGGTTTCTGTTCAAATAATACTTCTTTTGTATGATTTACAAAATTTCCACTAAAGGGAATGACTTTGCCATTTCTTTTATAAATTCCGTTGAAGACTGTCTTTTTATTTGAGTAGAGTTCATGATATCTTAAACTCTCATTAAATTTTGTAAAATTTAATTGACTATTCTCTTTCAGTATAATTTCGGGAATATTAACAGTATCACTCTTAACTTGAGAAAATATAATTGAAGAAAATAATACTGACAGAAGGAATAAAATATTATTGTTCATCTTATAATTATTTATTTCAATTTCTTGAATAAATTACAGTTCTATCAAAACCATTTTGAAAATATGTTCTACCAGTAAAATTGTCTCGATACATTTTTCCAAATGGACGAGAGCCTTTATCTATTGGCAATGAATATTTAGGTTTGAACCCTATAGTATCCAATAAATAAATTTTGTTAGATCTACTAATTTTTTCTTCTTTTTTGAAAACTTTTTTTTCTTCTTTTGGTATTGACGGGGTAACCTGTGCATACCAAAAGTTCATTACAAATATCAAAAAATAATATAATCTATTCATACCTAAAAATATAAAACTGATTAACATTATGAATTAAAATTTGAAGTTTTAATTCATAATGACCATTTTAACTAAATATCCACTCCGACTTTTATACCAATCGCAGATCCACTTGTTTCAATTGTTTCTCCATAATCAAATATTCCTACATGCTCCTTTATCCACTTCCAAGCTCTTCCAAAGAAACTTCCACCTGTAATTTCTTTCATTTCTGTTGTAGACAATTCTTTAAGTTGTAATTTTTCTAGATTCATAAGACTGTGTTTTTTTAACGTTAATAATTAATAATTACGTCTTAAATTTAGAATATTTTATTTATAAAATAATATATAATTAGTATTTTTTTAATATTACATCACTAACACTGAATTTAGCAGTTAACAAAAAGGTTTATACGGTTATTATCTTTAAAATTTGTACTAAAAATAGTATTTACTCAATCTATTTGGATAAAATACCAAGCTTTTATCTTTAATAAAGATTAAAAATGCAATGACAAAATTGATCAAATAATTTTAAACTTTAGAATAAACCTAAGTTAAAAAATGGACGGTTTAAAAAAATATTTCACTTTTTACCATGCATGAAAAAACATAGTCTATCTACGATGAATACTATAAAAATTGATATTCAAAAAAAATAAATAGATTGTTAAAATTATCATAATTGACATAAATGATTGGCATACAGTACTCTTAATAAAATTAAAAGTTTTATATTTGTCATCGTAATAATACAACATCCTCTTTTATAGGATGTTTACTTTACAAAAGCAAAAAACACAAACAAACAACACACGATGATGAGAAACTTAATAATTACAATTAGAGGCAGCCTTTCTGCTTACCTGAATCCCATTTAGATTTTTGAATAAAAAGCTGATGTATTTTTTTTGAATAGTACTAGCTTTTTTATTCAGAATACTTGAATCCAAATCACCGAAAGAATAATAAATTAAACCTCATACCACACCCTTAGTGTGCAAAATTCTGATGGTTATAATTTATGCAAATATAATTGGATCACAGTTCCAACATGTTGGAAATTTAGATAAAACACAAACAAATAAAGAAGATTACAAATGATGATTAAAGAAAACCTTAAACAGGAGTATTCTGCTCCTGCTCTGGATGTATTACGGTTGGAAATGGAGCAAGGTATAGCAGCCGGCTCTGCAAAAGTTGTTCCTCCAAATAGTGGTGGTCAGGTTCAGGAAGAATGGACACAAGATCCTGATGACAACCGAACTATCGAATGGTAAACTAGTAGATTAAGCAAACACAAACAATTTAAATGATGAAATTAAAATTACAAGCTGCGGGCATTCCGTTGCTAGCATTATCCTTTGCGGTTATTTCATGCCGCAGTACCGAAGATCATATAAGTGATAACAGCACTAGTAATTCTGCTTACAATGTAAAAGTTAATCTTTCCGGAATAGAAGATATTGAGGAAACTCCTGCCTTACAAGCTTCTGCAAGCAAATCAGGTCAGGCATTATCATCTGGTCCGCAACAAACAAAGATTTCACTTGGCGATGACAGCTTTATAATGGCAACTCTTACACCTCAGTCCAATACACCTTCATTGGCGAGTCAGGCTCAGGCATCTATTAATCCCATAGCTGCAACAACTCCACCTACAGAGCTAACCACTGGTGTAAGATACAAAGTAGCCGTATATGACGCGAGTGGAAATTATGTTACCGAAAAAGAATTTGTTTACAAAAATGGAGAAACAGATGGTTTCCAATTAAACGGTGGCCAGAACTACACTTTTGTAGCTTATTCTGTAAACTCGACAGCTCCTACTCCAGCGGTAAATAATGGCGGATCTCTTGCTGCTGCAAAATTATCGGGTATCAGCGGAGATCTGATGTATTTTAAGAAAAATATGACGGTAAGCGGAAATGGAGTCAATACGCTGGATATTGTACTAAAACACCAATATAGCCAGATTACGACAAAACTGGATGCTAGACAAGTTGGTAATATTTCAGCTATCAGCAATCCTGTGATAACTCCTGCTAATTCTTCTGCTGATATTAGCTTTGCAACAAATGCTTTAACTTATAACGGACCTCTTTCTTCTGGTCAGACTGTTAGTTTCAGCGGTCTTAATCAATCTGTAGTTACAAGTGCTGCTACTCAGGTTATTGCCAATACAACAACTACAGGACTTCTCGATTTGGGAAATGTAACTATTGACGGAGTTACCAAGCCTGCGAAAATAGACAATCTGAAAATTACTCCGGGAGTAAGATATAATCTAAACCTTAGATTTGGGCCTTGCAGACAGGATATTAATCCGGTTCCTTTCTCTGTAGCAAACGGAGTTACCCAAACCTTCACCATGCCGGCTACAGATTTTGGATTTGTATTTGATATTTACAAACTGGATAACTCTTTTAACCTTACCATAAATGGTACTAAAATGGCCACCGGAGAAATTCAGTTTGAAAGAGGTTCTTCCCCAGCACAAAATATCAGATTTGCAGACGGTACGGCATGGCAGGATGCTACTATTCCAGCTATATATAACATGGAAGGAACAACAGGAAAGCCATTGGTAAGAGTCGTAATCAGTAAAGACGGAACGATTTCTATGTTTGGAAGTAAAACCGGTGGCGGAGCACTTCAACCGTTACAGTTATTCAATGGTAATTCTTTTAATAAAATTACCTGGAATACTACGGGGAGCAATACTGTAGTAGCTTCTCAGATGGTACTGGGAACTACCTATATGTCAGGATTCGGGACAGGGAAACAGATTGTTACCTGTACTCCGTAATGATAAAATTTCATTTATCTATCATTTATTAATAAAAAGCTGTTGACAGCTTTTAAGAGCGGGCAATCCCCGTATTGCCTGCCCTTTTTGATAGTTAGAGCACAAACACAACATATAAATGATGAAACATTTACAATTTAAAATAACGAGTTCTTCACTATCAGCTTTATCTCTTACCATTACCCCTTGTCGGAGTACTGAGGAGAGTATCATTACTCAGAAGTAAATCTTCCGGTGGGCCATTGGAACCTATGGAACTATACAACGGTTCTACTTTTAACAAAAATAGGTGGAAAACTACGGGAGTTTATACCGTAACTGCTGCCCAGATTGTATTTGGGACAACCTACATGTCCGGCTTTGGAACAGGAAAACAAACTGTTATCTGTAACCCATAACCTAAAAGACAAAAACACAAAAAACACACAATTTAAAATACAAAATGATGAAATTACAATTAAAAGCAGTAGGCTTTCCCCTACTAGCATTGTCCTTAGCAGTTACTTCCTGCCGCAGCGCAGAAGGTGGAATAAGCGACAACACAACGACCGCTAATTCGGTATACAATGTACAGGTAAACCTTGCCGGAATTGAATCAGAAGAAGAAGTCCCTGTATTCCAGGCTTCCACAAATAAAACCATGGTAGCTGCCACGAGCCCGCAACAAACAAAGATTCCTTTGGGTGACGACAGCTTTGTAATGGCGACCCTTACTCCTCAGTCTAATACATCATCAATCTCTAGTAAGGCACAGGCATCTGTCAATCCAATGGCAGCGGCAAATCAGCCCACAGAGCTAGGTGTTGGTGTCAGGTATAAAGTTGCAGTATATGACAAAGACGGAAACTATGTTACCGAAAAAGAGTTTACCTATAAAAACGGAGAAACAGATGGCTTTCTATTAAACGGAGGACAAAACTATACTTTTGTTGCTTACTCTTTAAACAGTACATCTTCTACCCCATCTATAAACAACGGAGGGACTCTGGCTAATGCAAAATTATCCAGCATCAATGGAGATTTAATGTATTTCAAAAAAACCATGACCGTAACGGGTAATGGCGTTAATAATCTGAATGTTATACTAAAACATCAGTACAGTCAGATTACGACAAAGCTGGATGCAAGGCAGGTAGGAAATATTTCCGCAGTAAGCAATGCCACTATTACACCTGCCAATAGCTCCGCAGACATCAGCTTTGCTACAGATGCCCTAACCTATAATGGTTCTATAAGTCAGCCCGTGTCCTTTTCTGCCCAAAACTTACCAATCGTTACAAGCAGTCCAACCCAGGTCATTTCGAATACCACCACAACGGGACAGCTTAATTTAGGAACTGTAACCGTAGACGGGGTATCGAAAAGTATGACAATAGATAAATTAAAAATTACTCCCGGAGTTAGATATAACTTAAACTTAAGACTTGGTCCATGCAGACAAGATATTAACCCGGTTCCTTTCTCTGTAAAAGACGGGGTAACACAAACTTTCACAATGCCTGCTACAGATTTTGGTTTTGTATTCGATATCTATAAACTGGATAATTCTTTTAATCTAACCATTAACGGAACACAAATGGCCAGTAAAGAAATAAATTTCCAGGGGAATGACGGGGCAACCCGCACAGTTCGTTTCGCTGACGGAACAGTGTATGGAAGTGATGTTATTCCGGCGCTTTTGCGTCCTGCAGCACTGCCTGCTAAAAGAACCTATGAAATATGGGATCTTGAAGGAACTCCTTCTGCTCCGTTAGTAAGGGTTGTAATCAGTAAAGACGGAAAAATTTCACTTTTTGGCAGCAAGTCATCCGGAGGCGCATTAGAACCGTTGGAATTGTACAACGGAAATACACTGAATACCATAAAATGGAATACAACCGGAACCAATACCGTTACGGCAACACAATCTGTTATTAATATTACTTATATGTCCGGTAACGGAACAGGTAAGCAGATTGTTACCTGTAATCCATAATAAAATTAAGTATAGATATAGTATAACAAAATTTAACCTGAATATTATTTCATCGTAATATTATCATTCATTTATGTGTAAAAACTGTCTCATACAACAGTTTTATCGGACAGTCTTTCAGGCTGTCCGTTTTTTTATTCATCAATCCTAAATATTGCTACTGACAAAGGGTTGTCACTGGAGTACTATAAATTTGTAATTATAAAAATAAACACTAAGAAATTATGCACCACAAACTCGACACCTTTTATGTGATAGGTATTGCTGTAAGGACAACGAATGAAAATCAGCAGGCAGCCCAGGATATTCCTGTACTATGGCATAAGTTTATGACTGAAGGAATTATGGATCAGATTCCGAATAAGGCCGATCATGCGATCTATTGTATTTATACAGATTATGAGAAAGATTATACAAAGCCTTATACTACAATCTTAGGATGTAAAGTAGACAATCTGGATACTATTCCTGAAGGAATGGTCGGAAAGATTATCGAAACTTCTGACTATAGTAAACAGACAACTAAAGGAAACCTTACAGAAGGGATTGTTTACAATGAATGGCTGAAGATATGGGATACAGGTCTCGACAGAAGCTATACAGCAGATTTTGAAATCTACGGTGAAAAAGCACAAGATCGTGAGAATGCAGAAGTTGATATATATGTAGCGGTTAAATAATAACATTACACATTTTCATAATAAATAGAAAGAGCCGGTAAATATTCTTTTACCGGCTTTTATTATTAAACCAACTGAAATCGATATATAGACCCGGATATTATAAATTATTTCTGAAACTATTTTACAAATAAGGTGATAGCATAAAATGAATATTATCAAAAGTATTTAATTCATTTTTTTCTTAATTTTATTAAAAACTAAAAATCAACAAAAAACTTAACCATTTTACAATGAAATTCAAATCACTACAAATATCTATTAAACGAAATGCAAATAAACAAGTATTAGTTCAATACATTATCTATTCTTTTCAAGTCTTAATTAATATGGTCTATAGAAATACTAAAATGAACAAATGCATTTTACTTTTAGTACTTCTTATCAGCAATATACTTTTCAGTCAGAATCAACAATTTATTTATGAGTACAAATACATTTCTGATTCCACTCAAAAACAAAATATTGAGAATGAAATAATGATTTTAAGCATTGGTAAGGAAAAATCTGAATATTTCAGTCAGAGTGCCTATGCAGTAGATTCTGTACTATCTGAAAATTTTAAAAGAGGAATAAACTCTATGCCTCCAAATAAAATAATGACTTATACCAGAGTAATTAAAAGAAACGATTCCCCTAATAATTTGGAATTCTTCGAAAATATAGCTAGCAGACGCTATAATATTAATGAAGAAATTCAAATTCATTGGGAGCTCTCACATGAGACTATTCAGATACTAAACTTTAAGGCTCAAAAGGCAACTGCAAAATACGGAGGAAGAAAATGGACGGCATGGTTTTGTCAGGAAATTCCTATTCCAAATGGTCCGTATAAATTTGGAGGATTGCCCGGATTAATAGTAAAAATCGAAGATGATACTAAAAGTTACATCTGGGAAATAAAGGGTATCAAACATGAAAAAAGAAATTTTGTATATCCCATAAGAAGTAGAGATACTGATGCCATAAAAATAACCTACCCACAATATATAAAAGCATTTAGAAATTACAGAAGTGATCCGTCTAGTAATATTGGTGAAATTCCGGATCATTACTCAGGAGGAAAATTTATAAATGGTGCTGAAAGAAAGCGTGAACTGATAAAAGAGTATAAAGAAGATTTTTTAAAAGATAATAACATTATCGAAATAGAGATGTTAAAGAGACATTAGAATCTTTTAAGTATAATCTAAATGAAAATAGTATTGGAATAATAAACCAGGTATTTGTTCAGGTAATTTTATAAATACACTATCTTGTATAACATAATATTATGTATATTTAAATAAGATGAATTAAAACTATGTACAGTAAAAGAATTTTTTCAGCATTTTTATTTCTGTTTGTCATTACTACACTATTTTCTCAGAATTTAGAGCAAAAAACAGATAGTATTATCAAGACGGAATTTGGAGATATGAATGGCCCAGGTGGGGTATTTATGATTACAAAGAATGGAAAACCTATCTATAAGAAAGCATTTGGGAAATCTAATCTGGAATTAAATACAGATCTGAGTACTGAAAGCGTTTTCCAATTAGGCTCTATAACCAAACAATTTACGGCTATTTCAATACTTATTCTTGAAGAGCAAGGGAAACTAAAAGTAACGGATCCCGTATCCAAATACGTACCGGACTACCCTTCCGGAGATAAAATCACAATTCATCATCTGCTAACCCATACCTCCGGAATCAGAGACTTTACCAAGATGAAGTCTTTATCAGAAATTGCGCAAAAGGAAATGCAGCCTAAAATGATGGTTGATTTTTTTAAAAATGAACCCATTGATTTTTCCCCGGGAGAAAAGTTTGAATACAACAATGCCGGCTATGTTCTTTTAGGTTACATCATAGAATTAACTTCTGGAGATACTTACGAAAATTTTATACAGAAAAATATCTTTGATAAAGCCGGAATGACAAATTCATATTATGCCAGTGATCGAAAAGTTATCAAAAACAGAGCTTATGGCTATCATCAAAAAGGAAATGTTTATGTAAACAAAACCGTTATCAGTTTTAGTGTTCCGTTTTCATCGGGATCCTTAATGTCTACTACAACTGATATGCTAAAATGGCAAAAAGCGCTTAATCAGAATTTATTGCTAAAACCTGAAAATGCCCAAAAAGCTTTTAGAAAATATAAACTCAACAACGGTCAGGAATTTACTTATGGTTATGGCTGGCATATTAAAGAAATCATAGGACAGCCGACAAGAGAACACGGCGGAAGCATTTTTGGATTTAAAACAATGGGAATCTATTTTCCAAAACAGGACATCTATGTTCTTGGACTCAGCAACTGCGATTGTAATTCCCCTACAAAAGTTACGACAGACATTGCTAATCTGGCCATCAAGACCTTAGGAACGCAAAGATAGTTTAAGCATTTATTCCGTATCTTTGGCCTTTAAAATGGAAAACACTTATGAAGGAGCATCATTACCAGACCAGGACCGAATGGACCGGTAATAAAGGTTCGGGTACGGATCATTATAAAAACTACGAAAGAAGCCACAATATTATTGTTGAACAAAAAGCTGTAATTCAGGCGTCTTCCGATCCTGCTTTTCTCGGTGATCCTACCAAACATAACCCCGAAGACTTATTGGTTTCTTCTCTTTCATCATGTCATATGCTTTGGTATCTGCACTTCTGCTCTACGAATCATATTATCGTGGAGGAATATACAGACACAGCTCAGGGTATAATGATTGAAGAACAAAATGGAAATGGCTACTTTAAAGAAGTAACACTAAATCCCGTTGTTATTGTTAAAAGTAGCGATATGATTGAAAAAGCTATCGAGCTTCATAAAAAAGCACATGAATACTGCTTTATTGCCAATTCCGTGAATTTTCCTGTAAAACATAATCCAATAGTTAAAACAAAATAAAAAATAAATGAGTTTACTCTACATCAACTGGAATGTAAATCCCGAAATCGTTAATATAGGTGGTGGATTTCCGCTAAAATATTATGGTTTATTATTTTGTATAGGACTAATTCTTTGTTACAATCTTCTGGGAAAAGTATATAAAAAGGAACAATTAAGTGAAAAAGCACATGAAGCTTTATTTACTTACGCCTTTATCGGAATTCTCGTAGGCGCAAGATTAGGACATTGTCTATTCTATGACTTCGATTATTATTCCCAACATCCATTAGAAATATTCTTACCTATCCAGAAAGGTGAAGACGGTGCTTATCATTTTATCGGATATGCCGGACTGGCCAGCCATGGTGGTGTAATAGGTCTGATTATCATGATGATATTCTATGCCCGAAAATATAAAATACAATTTCTGCGAATTTTTGATATTATTGCTATTGTAGCTCCGCTAGGCGGTGCATTTATCCGATTAGGCAATCTGATGAATTCTGAGATAATAGGTACTCCTTCTAATTTGCCATGGGCATTTATCTTCAGACATGTAGATGATGTTCCGAGACACCCGGCACAGCTATATGAAGCCATCTCTTATTTTATTATCTTCTTTTTGGTTTATTTTATTTATCAGAAGGGAATCTTTAAAGCAGGAAAAGGCTTTTATTTTGGAATAAGCATCTGCCTTATTTTCATCTTAAGAATTGCTGTAGAATTTATTAAAGTAGATCAAGTAGGCTTCGAACATGGAATGGTTCTGAATATGGGACAAATCTTAAGTATTCCATTTATAATACTGGGACTCTTCTTTATCATCAGGAATCTTCTGGGCATGAAGAAACTTCAGACTTCATAAATCAGGCAAAAAGAGCCCCAGTCTAAAAAAAAACTGAAATTTTATTTAGCATATTTCTTGGCACCCAGTACACAAAGGATAACTCCTAGTGTAACTGCAATCATACCTATACTTACTTTCTCATGAAGTAAGGTGGAGGCTAGTGCTAGCGCGAAAAACGGTTGTAACTGTTGTAGCTGACCCACAGCTGCAATTCCCCCTTGTGCAAGCCCTTTGTACCAGAATATAAATCCTATAAACATGCTGAACAAGGCTACATAAGCAACACCGACCCACGCGGAAATACTGACTGTACCGATAGATTCAGGGAGCAGAAAGAAAGTTAACGGAGCAGTAATCGGCAATGCGATAACCAGTGCCCACGAAATAACCTGCCATCCGCCAAGGTCTTTAGAAAGCTTTGCGCCTTCGGCATAACTAAGAGCACATAATATAATCGCCAGAATCATTAACAAATCTCCAACTGGTGCTACAGAAATTCCTTGTGCCACAGCATAGCCTACAACCAAAAGGCTCCCTAAAATTGAGAACACCCAAAAAAGTGGCTTTGGTACTTTCTCTCCACCACGAAAAATTCCGAAGATAGCTGTTGCCAGAGGTAGCAGTCCTATAAATACAATGGAATGAGCTGAAGTAAAATACTGCAAGGCCATAGCGGAAAGTAATGGAAACCCGACAACACCTCCAAAAGAAACTAGCATAATAGGAACAATTTGCTGTTTCGATGGTCTTTTCTCTTTAAAAATAAGCAGGACAAGTAACGCAATAACTCCTGCTATAGAAGCCCTTGCTGCTGTTACAAAATAAGGAGATAAATCCATAACAGCGACTTTGGTAGCCGGTAGCGACCCGCTGAAAAGTAAAACTCCTATAAAACCATTTATCCAGCCTTTGGTTGTGTTATCATTTGATACACCAGATATTACAGTATCTTTCATCATGTTTCTTTTTTCTAAGTACAAATGTATAGGGTTAAAAAAAATAAATACAGTCTCAATTTTTGAAATTCCAATGGATACAGATATATTTGTAATATGAAAAATGATTTCCTGTACAGTTCCATTACGCACAAAATTTCTGCTCAGATCAAAAGCGGGGTTTTGAAAGAAGGTGAAAGACTGCCCTCTGTGAGAGCTTTATGCCATAGTCATAATGTAAGTATGAACACAGCCAAAAGAGTTTTTCTGGAGCTAGAATCACAGTCTCTGATTTATTCGGTTCCTCAATCCGGGTATTTTGTAAGCCAGCTTCCATATCTGCGTTTACCACTTCCTGAAACGAGTAAGCCATCCCCTGTTGCCAGCAGTAATGAGCCCAATGAGCTTATTAGCAAGGTATTTACAAATATTGGCCGTGAGGATTTAATGCTTTTTTCTATTGGAGCACCAGACGGTGAACTAATTCCTCTACCCCAACTGAAAAAAGAAGTAATACAGGCTACAAGAACTCTAAAAGGAGGTGGAACATCTTATGAATCTCTACAGGGCAATGTAACTCTTCGCCGTATGATTGCTGCCAGATCTCTTAACTGGGGTGGAAATCTAAATGAAGATGATATTATTACTACCAACGGCGGAATGAATTCTTTATCTTTCTGCCTGATGGCTCTTACCAAACCGGGAGATACAATTGCTATAGAAAGTCCTTGCTACCCTGGAATACTACAGTTGGCGATAAGTTTGAGATTGAAAGTACTGGAACTTCCAACCCATCCTGAAACGGGACTTTTGGTTGAAGAACTGGAAAAACTGGTTTCAAAAATAGATATATGTCTTCTGATCCCAAATTTTAATACTCCTTTAGGCAGCTGCATGCCTGATGAAAATAAAAAAGCAGTAGTAGAGCTTCTCTCAAAACACAATATTCCTATTGTGGAAGACGATGTTTATGGAGATCTCCATTTTGGTAACAAAAGACCAAGTTGCTGTAAAGCTTTTGATACAGAAGGAAATGTACTCTGGTGCAGTTCTATTTCTAAAACTCTTGCTGCAGGGTACCGCGTGGGATGGATTGCGCCAGGAAAATACAAAGACCAGATTATGAAGCTGAAACTGGTGCATTCTATCTGTTCCAACTCTATTATCAATGAAAGTGTCGGCAGCTTCTTAAAGAGTGGTAAATATGAAAAACACCTGTGGCAACTTCGTAAAACACTTCAGGAAAACTATTTAAACTATGCCCAGACTATAGCCCAATATTTTCCGGAGGGGACTAAAATAAGTCAGCCCAAAGGCGGACTCGCGTTGTGGGTAGAGTTCTCCGGAGATATTAATACGGTTGAGCTTTTTGAACTGGCCATGAAAAAGAATATATGTATTGCTCCCGGACGTGTATTTACACTTCAGAATCAATATCATAATTGCATGCGCCTGACTCTAGGACTACCATGGAATGAATCTTTGAAAGAAAAATTAATAGAAGTGGGCAATCTGGCCAAAACACTTATTAAATAATTATATTTCCAAAAGCAAATAAATAAAACCGGTAGCTCTTGGAACTACCGGTAAAACATATCAGTTTTACAAACAAATGATGAGATTGTTCTTTTGAAAGGATCATACCTTTTTTCAAAGGCATAATCCTTATAACTAATTATATTCTTTTATACATCTAACAGCCATCCCATGTGTAGGATGCGTTGTCCCTGAAGAGATTGTTCCTGATGGCGTTATGGAAGAGAAATAAACCAAATCTGCCCCACTCTCATCTCTTGAACTTGTCCAGTAAAATGCATTCTCTGTACGGCGAGCTGCTAATTCCCCCTGAGCAGAACTCGGCACTTTAGTAGAAGTAACCCGGCGGTACCCACCAAAAGGAATAAATAATGCATTCCCCAGCCAGCGTCCTCTGCCATATTCATCTCCGAAATCAACGCTTGCATTTCCTGTTCTCGTGAATTTATTAAATCCATCTGCGGCATTGGCTACATCACTCCATTCTTCTTTAGTAGGAACTCGATAACCACTTGGGCAAGGGTTGCTCGCTCCTCCATTACCACTGGTTGTCCAGGAATCGGCAGGAAGCGTAGAAGCTCCGGAAGAAGTATCTGTCCATGGGAACAATCCTCCTGCAATCCATCCTATTCCTCTCCATCCGGCACCATTGGGGTTACCCGCCGGAGCTCCCGGAGAATTGAA
Organism: Elizabethkingia occulta; assembly: GCF_002023715.1. Taxonomy (GTDB): domain Bacteria; phylum Bacteroidota; class Bacteroidia; order Flavobacteriales; family Weeksellaceae; genus Elizabethkingia; species Elizabethkingia occulta. The sequence goes on along the minus strand of NZ_MAHX01000021.1, from coordinate 97,651 downwards.
GGTTAATCCCAGATTATACCTTGTATCCTGATCTACGTCCTTAGTAATCCATCTTATATTTTGCTGGTTACTCAATCCATTACTTCCCCACTCGTATCTGGCTCCATGGAACCTTTTAATATTAGTGGAACTGCTTACGTCAAATGGATTAAAGTTACCACTGGTATCCACTCCAAGATCATTACACATAAATTCGCGCCACACTTTATTTTCAATAGTCATCTGGCTAGCACCTTTTGGTCTTGTATACGCGCCACACTTTTTAATCTCAACATTCAGATTTTGCCTAAATTCCGGAAGTAATTTAAACGAGGAATTAATTGACTGTGTTTTAGTAACTGCCGGTGTTTTCGTATTATCAGTTATTGTAACATTAGCCGAGAAAACAGCAATCTTACTATTATCAATGCTGGTATTGGTGTTAATCAAAACATTATTCAGAGTTTGGCTTTGAGATTTTGCAGTACCATTAATTGACGTTAGATTAATGGCCTTGTTTTCATAATCAGTACGTCCAGAGATAATTCCGGCATTAGCCCCACTGAAAGCTATAGATCCATCTTTAGCATGTGGAATTGTAAGCACAGTGTTCGTAATACCACTTCCTGAAAAAGATAGTTGAGAATCTAGTACATTTACATTTACCTTCTCTATTAATGCTGTTTTATGGCGAAGAATAATACCAAGTGTATTATTACCTTTCACAAATGTTTGATTAGGCATCTTTACATACATCATATCAGTATTATTGATATAATCGGCTTTTGCACCACTTATATTACCTTTTTCAGTAGTAATATTAGGTAAAGAAGCCACCGCAAAAGAGTATGCCACTATATCATAAGTAATACTATTATCCAGCCAAAGGTCACCTTCTGCGGGATTAACAAGTTCTACATTAGCACCATTAACTCTATAATCTCTATGAGCAACGTAGGTGCCCGGGCTTGTAGAGGATGCACTTCTATAGGCTATAACACGAAACTGCATCCCATTTCCCAGATTACTACCACTCACAGCTGCTTTTACACCATTGACGGCTGCCTGAGTATTTAATCCTTGAAAAACCGGTGTTACCTCTGTTGAGACAAAGGTACTTGGATCTATCATTGTAATCTGGGTTTGTATTACATTAGAAGACGCTATATTACCTTTTCCAGTCGATGCTGTAAACTCAGGTTCTGTAGCTCCAGCAAAATCTGAGCCCAATAGGCTAATTTTTATAGCAGTATTAGCTTTAGAATCAGGATTTAAAGTATTGTCTGTATCATTACTTCTACAGGAAGACAATAGTACCAATAATAAAGTTATACTTAAACTTTTAAATTGTTCTGTTTTCATATTTGTTTGTTTTTTTTTAGATAAAATGTTTTTAAAGCATTGGAATTCACACTAGCGCCTTGTAACAGGTTCTAATGAGAAAAGAAGGTTATTCCCAAATAATTTCTCCGGTTTGGGTATCAGTCCCTTCCCAATCTGTTTGTACAGTAGTATCAGGTTTTACGAGTGCAGATGTAGCAGATATTCCTGCTTCCATTTCAACCAAAACAATCTCTAATACGGGTGGGATATACACGTGCTTTTTACCATGAAATAACATTTCATCTTTCTTTGTTGTTTCCATCTTTGTTTGTGTCTTAAAATTTTTATTTGTCTATTAATAAATTCCTGCCATATGTAGTAGGAATTGTGATCGTAAAAATTTATTGCAAATATGAAAATTCAAACATCTTCCTAAAAGAAAAGCCACATACGATAAAGGAAATAACAATAAAAAAACAGGTTCATTTTCAGAAAAACGAACACACAAAAAATAGCAACATGCTAAAAATAAACACGTTGCATAAAGACACATTATTAGGTTATGTTTTACTAAAATGGGTAGCTATTTTCAGAAATCCGACACCAGGAATAAAAATAATCCTATAATTTCAGATTAAGAACAGCATTCTTATTTGACATAATATCTCTTAAAGTATTCCTTTAAAACCTATTTAGATTTTAATTCAAAAATAATCTGGACTTCGACAGGATCAGTCTGACACCTGTAAAGAAAGATATTTTAGATAAACAATGTCACTCTGAACTAAATCTATAGTGAGCTCGACGAACTATCGAAGAGTATTAACTATAAGATTTAAACAGACTCTTACTCTTTAGAATAATATTTCTTTATATACTCCAGGGGCTTCATTTGGGTATTATTGATAAATGCAGAAGTAAAGGCTCTTTGTGAAGAAAATCCGGAAAGTTCTGCCAAATAGTAGATTTTAAATTTACTAAAGTTAGAATCTGTTTTCAGTTTATTAATAACATACTGTATTCTAAGATCATTAATATACTGAACAAATGATTTGTTCTTATGCCTCTTTATGACAAGTGATAAGTATTTTGTGTTACACTGGAATTTATTAGCTACACTATATAAGGAAGTCTCTTTATCTATAAAAGCTTCCTGTTTTTCAAATTCATTTAGATTATGGAGAATTTTTTCTTCTGTTTCTACACTTATATTAATATCAGTCTGCAGAGATTCTTTTTTCTCTTCCTGCGGACTATTTATTTTTTCAGATTTCTTTTTATAGTTTAAAAAGAAATAAATGACCATCAATCCAAAAGCAATACAGGCAGTCGTTATTAAAACCGGAGCTATTTTGATAGGAACCGGCTTACTGGCCGTATTGTATATTTCGTTTACAGCATGTTGATTTTTCTGAGTTCCGTTTAGATATAATTTTTGGTATTGTTGCAAATAATAAAGTGCATTTTTACTATCACCTGCATTTCCATAAGCTTCGGAAAGACCTTTTAATATCTCTAACTTTTTATCGTAAAAGCTTTCTCCTTTACAATAGCTTAACGCTTTTTTATATTGCTCAATAGCTTCAGAGTATTTACCCTGTGCAGCCAAAAGATAACCAATATCATGGTAGGTAAAAGCCAGTTTATAAGTATCATTGACGTTAATAAACTCTAAAGCCTTTTGTGAATACACATAAGCCGAATCATATTTCTTGGTTTTGGAATAGAGGTAGCTTAGGTTCGTATATGCTGAAGGTAGTAATTCTTTTCTGGAGGCTTCGCTACTTACTTTCAAATAGCTATTAATGGCTTTTTGGGCAATAACAATCTTTTTATCCAATTCCTTATTGTTATCCATTAATACGAGTAAAGAGCCATAAATTCCGCCTTTAATTTCATAGGCCTCATCATTTTGTTGCTTAGAAACCAAAATAAGTGCCTGATCAAGTAGTTCTCTGGATTTGTCTAATAATCCCATCTTAGCGTACTGCGTTCCAAGGATTCTCAATCCCAGAGCCTCACCTTCATTATAATTGTTCTTTTTAGCAGATTCAATAGCAGCATTGGCATAATAAATACAGGAATCGGGACTTCCTTTTAAATAATAGGCAAAGCTTGTAATATAATCGGCCTTTGACACAATAGCAAATGTATTCGTCTTTAAAGCTTTCTCTTTTAAAATTCTGCTTTCTTTTATTACATTATCAGGAGAATTGTTTACTTCTTTTCTTAATTCATTATATTTCTCGTTTAGGTTCTGACAAAATACGAACTGAGAAAAAAGTAATACTACTAGTAAGTAAAGGTTTTTCATCATAAATCATTGTGTGTATCGCGGAATAATCAGAGTTATTAACCCAAAATATCCGAAAGCAATTATAAAGAAAAAACAAATAATAAACACATAAAAAATAGCATTACGCCAATTGAATCTGTATTATGTTTCTATTCTTAATAAAGACATTTTATTTCTGATAAAGCATAATTCAGTTTAAGTGGATGTTTTAAGGAACTACAACAACAGAAGTATACGGACTTATCACTTTCCAACCCAAAGATTCGTATAGTAATCGTACCTGTTCTGTAATTAGACATTTTTTGTTAATATATATTTTTTAAAAGACTAATCATTGTATATTAGTCTGGTAATAAAGCTTTTAGCTATGAAGGAAATTACCAATCTATGTTTTATCTTGTTTGTAAATATTATAGTATGCTTTGGGGCATTCACCAATCTGTATGGACAAGTTGAGACTATTCCATTGAGTGACAATAAAGCTATTGTTATAGATTCAAAAGTGCTAAAAGAGCAAAGGAGTATCTGGATACATTTTCCTATCAGCTATAATACTTCAAATAAGCGTTATCCTGTACTATATTTGCTTGATGGCGAAGGACACTTTAAATACGTATCAGAACTAACCGATTACCTTTCAGGTTACGACAGAAACCGTACGCCCGAAATGATTGTAGTTGGGATCGTAAATGTTAGCAGATCACGGGACTTTACTCCCGGAAAAGAAAATAACAACACCTCTGATGCAGCTGGAAATTCTAAATTCTTTCAGTTTGTACAGGATGAATTAGTACCTTACATCGATCAAAATTATAGAACACAGCCTTACCGCATTCTTAGTGCACACTCATTAGCAGGCCTTTTCAGTCTGTATGCACAAGCAAGAAATCCATATCTATTTCGGGCATCTGTTCTCATATCTCCGGTTGTACTATATGGGGAAAATAAAGATGTACTAAACCAATATCAAGCTGCTCTAAAGAAAAATAAAAGCATTTCAGAGAAAATGTTTATTACCCTTGGCGATGAGGATACCAAAAGCATTGATATTCTTAAAAATGTACTCACCTCTGATGCTCCTTCAGGTATTAATTGGAAATTTCAGAAGTATAACGATGAAAATCATTTTTCCGTTACTTATAAGAGTATTTACGATGGATTAAAATTTATTTATAGCAATTGGTTTATTGATAATTATAATCCCACAATACAATCGTACTCTGAACTGCAATCCTATTTTAATAAGCTGAGCGAAGAATTTGCATATAAAACTATTCCTCCGGAAAATCTTGTCAATAATCTGGGATACAGACAACTCCGCTCAGGACATACAGAAGAAGCAATAAAATTTTTTAAAGAGAATATCCGGAATTATCCGAACTCCTGGAATGCCTACGATAGTTTGGGAGAAGCTTATATGAAAAAAGGTGACAAAAAAACGGCTATCGAAAATTATAAAAAATCAGTAAGTATAAACCCTGATAATATGGATGGAAAAGAAATATTAAAACAACTGGAAAACTAATAATATGGAATCTATTGCTCAAAGCCCTGTTAAAAAGAGCTATACATACTACTTACTTATATTATTGTTCTATATACTGAGTCTTGTTATATTTATTGTAGTATCTGGTACAACTAAGGAATTACCTGTTGAATATAAGGATTTGACTACTGTAGCTGCTTCATCAGGACTTACATTTATTCTGGTAATTATCTTTACCAAATGGTCAAAGCTAACACCCAATATGGTTGGTATTCTTCCTGGAAAATTAACTTTAAAAAGATTCTTTACCGGTATTTCAATCGGGCTTATGGCTGCAATATTTCAACTACTCATTTCTTTGCTTTTTTTTCACGATCACTTGACTCTAAGCCTAAATAGTCTAAGCACAAAAGCAATTATCTTAAATATACTCTTATACTTCTTTGTTGCTTTACGCGAAGAATTTGTTTTCCGATCATATCCGCTAAATGCTCTGAACAATTCACTGAAATCTACAATCTCTCTGCTTATTATTATAATTGTATTTATTGCTGAACATATCCTGGCAGGTATGAGTTGGAAAATGGCTATTATTGGATCTGGATTTGGGGGTCTTTTGTTTGGTATAGCAGCATTACGCACTAAAGGTTTGGCATTGCCAATCGGATTACATTTTGCCTGGAACCTTGGGCAATGGATTACAGGATTTAAAAACGGAACAGGTATATATAAGGTCATTGTTGAGGCCGGCTACGAACAGAAAGCTGAAAATATTGGCTTAATGGCGTTTGTTTTTGTGATGTGCATTGCATTAGCTTTAGTCATATTTCTTACAAAATCACAAAATATTAGTCAGCGAAGTACTCTATAACTTTTAACAATAAAACATCAATCTATTTTATCCTGAGAAATTATCCCGGGATTACAACAGAAGTATATAGGCTTACCACTTTCCAGCCTAAAGATTCGTACAATAACCGTCCCTCTTCAGTAGCAACCAGAATATTATTTTCAATTCCCTTTTTATTTGCAATTTTTTGGAGTTCAGCAAATAAGTAACTTCCCAATCCTTTTCTTTGGTGATACTGACTGGTTTCAATTCGGTCATATATGGCCCAGCCATCAATGCATGCAACTCTGCCAGAGGAAGCTAGTTCGTTATTTTTATCTTTAATCTTAATGAGATAAACTCCATCATCAGAAATTTCAGTTTCCATGCTATAGCCGTCTGCTAGTACTCGGTTTTCAAATTTGTCAGAATTATTTTCGCTCATCATTAGATAGCCTTGCGGCTGAACGGTCCATCTATCAGGCAAGATTTCTGTAAGCTCACTACAGGCAGCACAGACCTTAAGGAAAACCCACGGTTCTTCAATCGATTCTGCCAAATGAATTAAATCTTCATTCAGAGCAGGGAAAACATAACGGGTCTTTTGGTTTTCCCAACCAACCTCTACCTTAAATCCAGACTTATATTTAACCGGCAGTGATACTTCTCTGGATACTGACCAGCCATTTAACCACTTTTCTATAAAAACAGAGGGAACTTTTTCTTTCATCAATCAGAATTTATAAACCTGAATAAAGATACAGCGATGATATAAATAAATAAACAAAAATAGTGGGTACTTTTATTCACATCACTCTGTCTGTTATTTTCTATCTTTATATTCATAAAACAAAACTAATAACAACCTACCATGAAAAATCAACTTTCAACCCGAAATATGCTCCGTATATTTCTGCTCTCCCCTCTGTTCATCTTTATAAATTCATGCTCTGTCTATAATCAGTACCATAAAGGAAAGCTTGTCTGGCAGGATAATTTTAACGATAAAAAAGCATTCAATGCCAAATACTGGAGTAAGATTCCCAGAGGAACTTCTGACTGGGACAGACATATGAGTAATAATGATGAATGCTATGATATGAGGAACGGAAAACTAATACTCCGCGGGATTAACAATATCAACCTATCTCAGGATACTGCAAAATTTCTTACAGGCGGTATTTATACAAAAGATAAAGTTTCCTTTGGGTTAGGACGCTGGGAAGTGAGAGCTAAGCTAAATGCTGCAAAAGGTGCCTGGCCTGCTTTTTGGCTATTGGCTCAGAATGGCAAATGGCCTGGAGGTGGCGAGATCGATATTATGGAAAGACTAAATCATGATAGTATTGCCTACCAAACTGTTCACAGTTATTATACACACAAGCTTAATATAAAAGACAATCCAAAACACGGAAGTACCGGAAAAATAAAACCAGATTCTTTCAATACCTATGCTATAGAACTGCACAGTGACAGCCTTGTCTTCTTTATCAACGGTCACAAAACATTTTCCTATCCCCGCATAAAAACAGATAAAGAGGGGCAATTCCCTTTTACAGATCACAAATACTATCTATTGCTGGATATGCAGCTCGGAGGCTCCTGGGTTGGCAAAGTAGACCCTAAAGAGTTGCCCGTTGAAATGGAAATTGACCGGGTAAGATTTTATAGTTTTGAAAAATCACCTAAAGGCAGCAAGTAATTTGTAAATTCCATATATTTGGTCATAATGTACTGTACCCTCATGAATATTCGTTTCTCTTTTCTTATACTTTTAATATTTACAGCGCTATTCTCAGCTCAAAAGAAAAATGAATGTTATAAAGTATTCTCAGATTCGGCTTCAGGAACAGAATTATATGGCTATAAAACCCCAAACAATATAATTAAAATCCCCGCTAGTTTTATCTCTACTTACTCTGATGAGCTTTGTAAAATGGCCATTGTGTTGGATTCAAAAGAGGGATGGATAGGAATAAATAAAAAAGGAAGTATAATTTTAAGACCTTATATTTATGATAACGGTCCAGACTATGTAGAAGAAGGTTTGTTAAGATTTACTGAAGGAAAAAAAGTTGGTTTTGCCAATCTTAGCGGGGAAAAGATCATTATGGCTCAGTTTGATTTTGCAGCACCTTTTAAGGATGGATTAGCTGAATACTTCATAGGTGGAGAAAGAGTTTATGACAATGGAAAAACTGCTTCACAAATTGCCCGAGAAGGAGGTTCTCTAACCGATGTACATTGGAGCTGGAGTGGAAATGTAACAGAATCAGGCTATATCAATAAATCCGGACAGAGATTTAAAGAAATAATTCTCTTAAAAAAGGGCGTAAGACAAGCCATAACCTTCCAAAATAAAAAGATATTACTTGATAAAAAAGGACAGGTTATAAAGAAATACTAGAACTTTAAATATTACTAAGAGGGGTACTAAATATAGATTTAGTGCCCTTTTTATATTCATTTTTTTCCCCGTTGTTGGTAATAACTTCCCGAAATACAAGTCATTAAACTTTAAATATTTCAATAAAAATTTGCCTACTTACTAGTAGGTAAGTATATTTGCATTATGAATACGCGTGAAAAAATAATTTTGTTAGGTGATAACCTGATCCGGAAAAAAGGTTATAATGCCTTTAGTTTTGGCGATATATCAAAGGAATTGGGTATTAAAAATGCCTCAATACATTATCATTTCACAACCAAAACAACACTGGTTATAGCCATAATTCAGAAGCACCATATTCTTTTAGAAAAATTTAAACGCAAAATAGCAAATGAAAATCCACTTCAAAAGCTTATAAAGTTTTTATCTGTTTATGCGGTTGCAAAATCCGAAGGGCGTATTAGTATTCTGGGAGCATTATCCAATGATTATTATTCATTCGAGCCAGAAGTTCAGGCAGAACTGAAAATATTAACAGATAATACACTGAATTGGCTTACAGATACTTTAAAAGACGGCAAAAAGGAAGGTTTTTTTAATTATAGTATGGATCATCATACAAAAGCATTGATGATCATCACCAATATCTTGGGAGCCGAACATCTTTCGAGAATAACCTACCATCAGAATTTTCAGGAAATAAAAAATACGATTATAAACGATTTAATATCATAACTATGAGACGAGTAGTTGTAACAGGTATCGGTGCAGTAACTCCGATAGGAAATAATATAAATGACTTTTGGGCATCATTAACAGAAGGTAAAAGCGGTGCTGCCCCTATTACCAGATTTGATACTTCAAAATTCAAAACTAAATTTGGCTGCGAGCTTAAGGACTTTAATCCTCTAGATTTCATTGAAAAGGCCGAGGCCCGCAAATACGATCTTTTTACTCAGTATGCATTGGTTGCTGTAGAGGAAGCTGTAAAAACCGGAAATATCGATTTTGAGAAGATGAACAGAAACCGTATCGGTGTAATATGGGGATCAGGAAACGGTGGTATCGAAACGTTTCAGCAACAAATGACAGAATATATATCAGGAGACGGAACTCCAAGATTCAGTCCGTTCTTTATACCCAAGATGATTGTAGATATTGCCTCTGGGGTTATCTCAATAAAATATGGATTACGTGGTGTAAACTTCACTACAGTATCTGCCTGCGCAACTTCTAATACGGCTATTATTGATGCCTATAATTACATCAAATGGAACAAGGCCGATATGATTATTACCGGAGGTTCTGAAGCTGCAATAACAAAAAGTTCTGTCGGAGGATTTAATTCCGCTAAAGCACTCTCTACAAACAACGAAAATCCACAGGCTGCATCAAGACCATTTGATATAAACCGAGATGGCTTTGTAATTGGTGAAGGTGCAGGTGCTGTAATTCTGGAAGAGTTGGAAAGTGCAAAGCAAAGAGGCGCCAATATTATTGCTGAAATTGTAGGTGGCGGTATGGCTGCAGATGCCTATCACATCACTGGCACTCATCCTGACGGAGAAGGAGCTTATCTTGGAATGCTTGCCGCTTTGGAAGATGCTGGTATTCAACCACACGATATTGATTACTTAAATGTTCATGCTACCTCTACTCCACAAGGAGACCTTAGCGAACTTAGGGCTGCAGAAAGGGTATTTGGAAGAGAAAATAAGCTGAATATTAGCGCAACAAAATCTATGACCGGACATTTACTGGGTGCAGCTGGTGCCGTTGAAGCTATTACCTGTATTAAAGCTGTGAGCGAAAATATTATTCCACCAACAATTAATACTCTGGAACCGGAGCCTGAATACAAAGACGTATTTGACTTTACACTTGGTAAAAAGAAAAACAAAGAAGTCATCTACGCCATGAACAATACGTTTGGCTTTGGCGGTCACATTGCAACCAGTATCTTTAAAAAATATACGGAATAAGTGATAACCTTTTCATTTGAGATATTTACTCAGTGAAGATGATCATAATAAAAACGGGCAATCAAAAATGATTGCCTGTAAAAATATAAAACTGTCAAAAAACAAAAACATAATGATAGCATTAACTTACTAAACACATATTGACAGTTTTTATAATAAGTGATTGTTTATTTAACTTCTGTATAACATTATCCCATACATTTATATTTAAGTTCAAGCCGGATATAAATATTTTAGGTATTAGGTGCTGCTACGGATCGTACACAACGAATATTCAGGCCTGTTCTTTTATCAATATCCTGAATATTACCTGCAGGAAAAGAAACTGTATTCTCTATTCCATTATTTGAAAATACTGCTCTGCGAACAAAAGCTTTTGCTGTCCCTGCAGCTACACCGGAATCCTTTGTCCAGAACATTCCTACAGTATCAGGATAAGTAGAAATCGGTGTAGATTTAGCAGTATATGCCCATCCTGTAATACTATTTGGATATGGAGAATTTTCATTTGGTATATAATTTACAGGGCGATAACCATTATACTGAATATATAATTCACTTCTTGGGTTTCCATACTCCGGAGTATTAGCCCCCGATGTATGATTAAAGCTTATGCCAAAAGTAGCATCATTAGTATAAATACTAAATGTAGCACGGGTATTATCAGGAGTTTTGGTTGTCAATGCTGTAGCCTCGACTGAAGTTGGCATTCGCCATGTACCAACCGGATATAGCTGTACACAAGGATCCTGTGCAGTATCATAATTGCTACTGTTAGGAGCATCTGCAGGTGTCAAGGCATTCCAGCTCCAATAATAAACTGTAGGATACAGATTACCAATAGGTTGAAATCCGTCAAATCCATTAATACGTGTATTTGGAATATTGTAACTATTAGAACCTTCATAAGAGATATCATTACGAGCCCACAATACTCCGCCAACATTTACTGCAGATTGTATCAAGCGTACATTTACATTATATTTAAAATTTGTACCCAATAATTTTGATGAATTCTGTGGTAACGTGACATAAGAAACACGGTTAAATTTATGTAGCACATTATTAAATTGCTTGAATTCCATATTAGTCAGCTTTACTTTTAATGTATTTCCGGAAGGAATAAATACTCCTGACGAGCTATAAAAGCTTACTACTTTTGAAGAATAGACTTGTGAGTCTAAAGCTTTATCCGACTGAATTGGAGCCGCCCCTCCATAAAAAGTACCTGTACCTAAGTCAAAGGCCTGCTGTGTAATAATACCTGTAAATGCAGCTCCATTATATGTCCCTATATTTACTGTAGCATCGCTATTTCCTGACATTGGTACAAACATCCCTTTACTATCAATATTTACATCAATTCGGGTGGTCATATGTTTAAAATTAATATCCAGATAGTTATTCCCACTTACGGTACTAATTGTACCTGAAGCATATAAAATGTCTTTGTTGGATGAAATTGGTGCATCAATAACAGATTTTCCAGCTGCTATCATTGTTGCAGGAACAGTTGCTTCATTGGATGAAAAAGCATACCACTGATATTTTGTTCCACCATCTATAGTTATTTTTGGAGTTGTTCCACCAACTGTAAAGCTATAATCAGGCCCAATTTGAGCTCCTCTAATCCCAGCATTATCCTGAAAAATCCGAACAACGTAACTAATCCCATTTCCCATTCTGGGGTTGGTAGCAGCTATAGACTTATTCCCCAAAGAAGCTTTAGTATTGGAAAGCTTTCCAGAAGATGCAGTTATTTCAACCAATGCATCAAAATCATTTCCGTAAGATATTTGCTCTTTAGTTATAACTGAATTCTGTAAAACTCTATTTCCATTTTGAGATGCAGTATTAGCCAACGTAACAATCTCATCTTCAATAACATTAGCACTAATATTAAGTACTGTTTTTCCATCTGGCTCTGTAATCACACCATCTTCACGGGAAGAACACGAACTAATACTATTAATGAATCCCCCTATTAACAGAAGTGTACAAATGAATTTATTTTTATTTCGCATAATATTTCTTCTTTAAAGGGTTAAAAATCATAATCACCATTTCCGGTATTCCCACCATCATTCCAGTCTCCAACGCCCGGAGTTGGTGGCGTATTTATATCTCCTGGGTTTAATGTTGCAGAATTTGCGGCAATACCACATTCCATTTCAATAAATAAGGTCATTAGTACAGGAGGCACGTATTCTTTTTTACATAGAGTTTCTTTGTCGTTTTTCATCATAACTATTGTATTTCATATTGTTTGCTCTATTACAAATCATTTGTTTTAAAAGCGGATATAAACATATCCGCTCAAAACCACACCTGGTTTTTACAAAACAAATGATGATAATTTTTTGAAAAAGTTTTTAAAAAGATTTGTGTTCTGGGAGAGAACCAATGCTTAGATATTAGGCATGTTCATTAATGGTGCAAAGATTATATAATATCAAATCTCATTACAAATTTACCATTACTACAATACTACTACACAGAATATAAAATACTGAAATTCAATATTATAAACAATTATTTTATATTTTTTCAAGAAAATAAAAAGCATACCAATCAATAATAATAGAAGAAGAAAATAGCCTCTACTTTCTGGTAGAGGCCATGAAATAATTTTCCTTTTGATGTAAAATTTTGAAGAAACTATCTTATTATAAAATTCAATAAAAGCAAAACATTTAGGTTTTGTGTAGAGCCAGTATAGACCTTATAAAATCCTCATAAATTTATTTTACGTAGATTTATCTTATAATTCTCTTATCCAGTTATAAAAATCTATACCGGAAGGGATACTGTACTTCTCTCGTAATCTGCTCTTCCTTGTTTCTACTGCACGAACCGTTACGCAAGTATATTCAGCAATATCTTTCGTGGAAAATCCAAGATACAGATAAGCACAAAAAGTAAGCTCAGGAACTTTTATTTTCGGACTAATATTTACCATTTTCTCATACACTTCCGGATATAACTGATGAAAACTAACCCAAAACTGAGGAGAATTTTCTTTAGCTATTTCTATCAGTTCCGAAAATTGATTTCCTTTTTGTCGCAATCGGAGAGCCTCTATAATATTTTCTTTTTCAGCTATAATACTTTTTTTATGTATTAACAATTTTTCTTTTTCCTCGGAAATTCTCTTTTTCTTTTCTTTGATTTTGCGATATTTAAACAAGAATAATAACAATACAAATACATAACCCAATATTATAAGCACCAATATTATAGCATTTCGTATTTTATCTTTGCTTTTTTCAGTGTTATAATCCTGTTGAATATTTTGCAACTCTCTTTGCAAATGCACCTTATCTTTCTCGATATTTAATTTTAACATATCGGAAGATTCCTTCAGATATAAACTTTCTTTATCATATTTCCCCAGCATACTATAAGCGGTCGCAACTTTTGACTGGACATATTCAGGAGTTTGTCCAAATTCTTTTTTATTACCAATTGTCCGTAAATAATAATCGATTGCTTTAGAATAATTTCCAGTTTGTAGGTAGTAATCGCCATATACTTCCATAAAAGGAGCCATATACCCTTGCCCCTCTTTCAATGCTTCACTATGTGCCCTTTGAATAAAAGGTAAAGCAAGATCAGGTTGATTTTGTTTAAGATATAACCAGGCCTTATAAAAATAAATATAGGCTTTACAGTAATATATTTTTGGGGCTTGTAAATATTCTTGTTCCGAAATCGTTTGAATTGACTTTATCGACTGATCAGCATAGAAATGTGCTTTCTTATCATTATTCATTTCAGTATAAGCATCTGCCATCAGCATATAAAGCTGAGAGCATAATAACCTTGAATTTACATCTTTTTTTGAGCTGATTAAATCTAATGCCTTTAGACTTCCTTCTAATTGCTTCTGGGCTAATGAAACTTTCCCCTGGTATATTGCTTTTAAGTTTAGGAACAAAGCTTTATGAAAATCATCTTTCACTACAATTTCCTCATTCATTCCTTTTTCTATATATGAATAAGCTTCTTCCAACTGTCTCAGGAAAATAAGTCCTCTTGCAATATAATAATAAGATTCAGCCTTTCTTTTGGAGTCACCTATTCCCTCTGCTATTATTCTGGCTTTGTGCGCATAAATTATTGATTGAGGAGTATTCTTATAAAGATAAGAATCAGATAATTGCAATAGCTTATCAGCCTCAGTTATTTTGGTATATGATGAAGATTCATTTCTAAAAAAGGATGCAAATAATTCTGAAATATTTAGAGTGTATATAAACTGTGAGTAATTGTGACTCCCCCTTTCACTATCTATTGCAGAAATACTAAAAAAAAAACATAAACAAAAATAAATATGCTTCATATTAACTTTATTCTTACTGAACCCGTTTATTTTCAGTGACAAATATAAGTTTAATATAAAAATGGAAAAATAGAATATTATCTATGGACTGATAAACTCTTATTCAGCTATACCAATAAATACAGAAACAAGAACAACTTTAAACAAAATAGGCTGATTATCTTTATAACCAGCCTATTTTTATAGATTAACAATTTATATTCCGATAAATGTAAAAGGCTTAGCCGCGACAAACTGTTGAGATGTTTCTCCGGCATAAGATTCATTTTTACTGGCACTTAACTTCTTCACCTGAGCATTTTTACTAAAATCTAATTTTTTAAGATCTACCCAGAATGTATTTGGTGTTTTCACCGTTTCAAAATAATATACCAGATTTTTATGATCTGCAACAGATCTCCATCTCGTAGAAGAAATATTTGGCTCGGTCTCTGAAGAAATACCAAAAGGTACTGAACAGTTTCTGATCACGCTAAATACGCTGGCAACAGAAGTACGTATATCTGCAGTTTGCGGTATAGCATTGATATAATAAGAAGCTCTCACAAAACGATCTGCAGCACGATTAGTCCCCGGTAGCATAACAGTTCCGGGGATTCCTTGCCAGTACTGATTAATTGCTAATTGTTTGTCAAATTCCGGAGAGTTCGTCATTACCGTGTAAGAAGGACTATGATGAATCACTAATTTACCATTGATATACTCAAAAATAGCATTATCCCCCGTAGCATCAGAAATCGATAAATGTAAAGTTGTAAATTTCTGTGTTCCCGGAATAAAATCAGAAACAATAACGAATTTCTCTTTTTTCAGCTCATCTACAGCTTCTTTTACCGTTGCAAAGTTATCCAGTACATATTGTGCCCATGCAGCAATAGTTACACCTTTGGATTTTCCTTTCGGATTAAACTTCGGATACTGGCTTTCTACCAACCATAGTACATTTGCAACAAGTCCTTTTTCATTAATACCATCAGTAGTGGCTATGTCCCAAGCACTTGTAATCACACTACCATATTTTGAGGTCCACTTTATGGAGTTGGCACCAACATTTCCGTCCCGCTGCATACCGCGAGGAAAGGCCCATAAATTAGCATCTATTTCATCTTTCCAGTCCATTGATCTGGCAGTGATTACATTATTTTCAGGTCCTTTGTATACTACTCTGGTACATGCATCCAGAAAGCTTCCAAGTGGAGCTACTGCAAAGGCTAAAACAAATAATAATTTTTGCTTAAGTGAATAATTTTTTCTCATATGATTATGGATTTAATAATTACCTTAAAAATAGAAAAAAATTCCCAAAACAACACATTAATTCAGCAAAAAACATATAAACAATTAATAACAAATAGAATCAAAATCATTAAAACACAGTTAAAAACTATTCAATAAACTCATAATTCAATTATATTTATTTTACATTTATAAATAATAATGCTTTTATAAATAGTTAATCGTAATTATAAAATAAAAATACCTCAATACTGCATATATATTACAAAAGCCCACAATATTGTGGGCTTTTGTAATAATGAATTTAAATTAAATAAATCTCGTTTTTAGGATGAATTACTGCTTCAATACCAGTTAAATTATCTTATTGGAGTTAGAGGTGAACTAATGTCTTTTTTATGAAATAATACCATCTCAGTAAAGCCATATTCATCTTTATTTTCAGATTCAAATACAAATCCTGGAGGTTGATTTTTCATTTGTAAAGAAACTAGCTTATTATCACCATAAAAAACTAATTTGTAAAGGTCTATATCTAAACCTTCAATTTTCTGTGGAACACCACTGAATATTTCTTCTTCATTATCTCTAATCTCAGAAGGCGTTAAATAGAAACTATTATTATGCTCTTTTATTCTATCTGAATATAATGTATTATAACCTTTAGCATCTTTAAGATTATATATTGAGGTTATTTTTAGCATATACTCTTTTAGCTCATTAAATAATCTATTCTCATCTATAGTTTTTAAATCTATAGAATTATACCAACCATTATTATTATAAGCTATATCTGCTTTAAATTTTAATTTCTCAATAAAAACAGGAACAGTTTTATCAAAAAAGGTAATATCAGGAACGTTGTAAATAAGATCTCGTTGAGCTCCGTCTATGTTTGCTTCTTTTACATATACTTTAAGCTCACATGCAGCATCATTTGAAATATTATTGCCATTCTGTGAAAATAACCTCACCTGCATAGACTGATCTCCATTCCTAATAATTGCAGTATTTATTGGATAATCCACTGCTATATTTCCCTCCTCATAGAAGCTAAATACAGGTAAATCATTAATTAAAATTTCTATACTACAGTTTCTTGTTTTAACTTCCAACTCGTAAAATGGTTCTTTAATCATCATTTCAATAGTAATTTTACCTTATTAACTTTTTATTTCTTAAAATATTTATCATTATAAATAATGAAGTTTTCATTACGGGGAATAATACTTTTAATTTTCGAATTTAATTTATCTTTTTGATATACACTAAATGTTACATAATAATAGCTATCCATTATTGTTTTCCCGTTAATTACAACCTCTTTTTGTTGTTTATTTTTTGATCTTGTAAATTGATAAATATAAGAGTTTGTATCCCACTGATAAACAATAGTCTCATCCAAAAGCAAAATATTATATTGTGGTTTTGTATTCAACTTTTTTGTTAAAAAGTCTACAAACGATGTAAAGTCTTTCTCGCTTCCATTGAAATCCTCGGAAGAAGAATAGGCAACTAATTCCTTTTTTGAATCAGCTAATAGATGAAGATTATTAAATTTAAGCTTATCTGAGAATGATAAGTGTATCTTATTTTTTGGAGTTTCATAAAGATTATATTTAAAAGCACATACATTATCAGATTTTAAAATGTCTTCCATTCTTTTCTCTTCACATCCCTCATTTACAAAAACGGTTTTGAATACTTCTGTTTTTGATGTGAGTTGATCAATATTTTCATTAAAAGAGATTTTGGACAAGTCAAAACTACCACAATCATTACATATATAATTAGAGTTTTGTGACTTCGCACAAGAAATCAGTAAGAATGTAAAACTAATATTTATAACTTTTTTTAATAGCATATTATTCATTTTTAAATTTTCCATATTTAACAAGAGTATCATAAAGCCCTAAAGCATTTTTACTATACACTAATTTAAAAAAAGGTATTGAATAACCTTTATCGGTAACTCTCCAAAAAATACTATTTTGAAGATCAGTAGGGATAAAAACATCAGGCAGATTCTCATTTATCTCATTTATAATTTTCAAAAGAATTTCATCAGAATAACTTTGTTCTAAAATAAATTTTTCTCGATTGGTTCTTAAAAATAATTTAAAAAGTAATCCCGCCCACCAAGTATTTTTAACCTGTTCATAAATAACCAGATCGGTTAAATAAATATTAATTTGATTATTATAAGTTTCTCCGACATGGTATATTATTATACTTTCAATAGCCTGATAGTTTATTTTTATCTTTAAAATAAAGTCTTCAATGACTAAAAAATTTCTGGAACTATATATTCTGATATCATTTTTTTTGCTCATTATCATATGTTGTTGATGGCTCACCAATTGGCCTAGGCGCCATGATAATAAATTTGTCTTTAAATTGGTCGTTTGGCGGAGCATTTTGTTTTCTATTTTGAGCTATTGTTACAATCGTTATTGTCATTTCAGCTCCTAACCATTTTACATCTGTTTTTTTATACTTTCCTTTTCCCTTTTCATAACCATGTTCTTCTGTATACCTTATTCCGGTAGTAATAGCTCCTTCCACTTTAAATGTTTCTTGCTCAGCGGGGTACGCAGGTATTGTATTTCCTTCCATTCTCCTTACATCACTAACCATAATAGTATCTTTCTTTTTTACTCCGGCTTTAAATGAAAATGTTATATCTACCACTGCTTTCTGCTTCTCATTAAGATCAAAACCATCAATTTCATTATAAGAAAGTCCTATATCATAATTAAGAGCTGTTCCAACCTCTAATAATATATACAAGTCGGTTTTTAAATATTTTTTTATAATATTTTTATTAATAAAGTCCAGTACTTTTCCTGCAAGTCCTAAAAAAGAAAGATTCTGCATTAAATCAACTCCTATCTTAAATCCAATTAAAGGCTTAAATCCTGCAGCTCCAATAAAATTAACTACAGGAACTTTATTCTTTTTTGCATAATCATACTTCCATTTCAACAAAAAAACAATTGCTGGCGGATCAATATCAAATGTAATCTTATTAATGACCGATTTGGAGATAGCTGCGGATGTAACACTTTCTTCCTCTCCTTTAAAAATAGCAGCAAATGCAGCAATAGCATTATAGGTATCAATAATTTTCTCAATATTCCTTACAAAATCCAAAGATATCTGTTCATAAAAAGCACCCCCATCAATAGAATATTTTATATTCAGAGAATACCCTACTCCTCCTTTTTCAATTAGCTTTCCAGACTGCTCGGCTTTAATACCCTTAAATTGATATTTACCCAATCCTTGTTCTAATCTTGTAACTGTAGTATTTTCAGCTTTTATCCTGAACCCAGCCATTGTTGTAATTATGAATGCCAATTCCCATTCAATATCAGGGAGAATTGTCAAATTACAGATATGATTATGCCTGCATGTGGAAGCATTTATTTTAAAATGTGAATATTTATTAGTATTTGCAAAATCATTAGGCAACCAGAAATACTTTAACATATCTAGCCTGTCATATACAAACCTACCTGTTCCTTCAATATACTTAGGATTTAGATTTATAATGCTAAATTCTTTAGGTAATTTGTTCTTATTATAAACAAAGATATTCTTAGCGTGATCATTATTTTTTCCATGAAAGATACAATCCAAAGTTTCAGTTTTTTCATCAACCTTTAATTTAAAATTCTTTGGGTCACTACCTGCAATTATTCCAACATCAACATTTTGAGGATAGCTTACCCCTTCTTGTTCTTTGAAAATTTCAATAGTTTTTGTTTCTTTCTTTTCTTCATATTGCAATGCTATTTCATTATAATGGCATGGATGGTATGCTGCTATATTCGTTTCGATTTGCCCAACTAGTGCAGGCTTATTTGAAGAATCTTTTTCCCAATTATATTGTTTACCATCATATCCAACTTCTAGATAATTCCTTTCAAAATTTTCAAAATATTTACCTGTTTTTACAGATTTAATTAAAGGATATATTTTGATATTACTTCCCCCATCCTTTATCCAACTATAATCTATCCAAACCTTAATAACTGATTTCTGAATATAGGTACGTCGCACTTTTTCTTCATTCTCAGTTATCATCCCTGCAACACCTTCTTTACCTTCTTCATTTTTATTAGCTCTGACAGCATCTACTTCAGACATAAAGCTAGCCTGACCACCAAAATTAAGATCATCATCCGAGTCTAATATAAAAGTATCTTTATCTTTTAAAGTTACCTCTACCTCTTGTCCATATAAACCTGAAGTGTAAATATGTAATTTCACATGAGATCCCCAATATATTTTTGTTCCCACTGGTATCGGATTATCCTGCATATCAGTCCATGCTGTCCGAACAATACTAGGAATTCCTATTGCCTGCACAAAAAGGCCAAATGGCTTTTTTCCCTGAGCGCCTGCTTCTGGAAAAAAAGCCTCAATATAAGCCAGTCCACCACCTTCTAATACCTCAGGAAAATGAACTGTCTGAGCTCCTTCTATTCCTTTGTTAAAAGAGGCATTGTGAGCCAAACTTTTTGAATCTAATTTTCTAGGTGCTAAAACCCAAGTCCAATTAACATCTTTATATTTATCTTGAATATTTTTTTGTTTTTCTTTATAAGTTTTTAATCTTTCTGCTTCATTAGCCTTCCAGTTTTCCAACAACTTTTCACTAGACCAACCTGCTTTTGATCTCTCATTCCATCTCTTTTTTGATAACTCAACATTTTTATCAAACTCATCGTCAAAAGCTTTGGTTTCCTTTTCATATTCCTCTACTACTACAGAAAAAGAAGAAGCTTTAGGCAGTTTTAAAACGCCATAACCGGTATCCATATCTATTTTGCTGATAGAGCTCTCAACAAATTTTATATGTAAATTCTCTTTCATAATATTAATTTTGAATATTGAGTATTTTATCCTCTCCTGAAGATAATGGAACAAACGGGAACAATTCTGCTAATACTTCTTGATCAGCATTTTCAACACTTTGAGAAGAAATTTCAGCGGTCTGACCATGATTGACGATCTTGATACAATCTTTACTCCCGATAGGACAAGTAGCTTTACTACTTTCCAATAAGGCTTTGCCTTTATTATCTTCTAAGGTTATTTTATCATAATACCCACTCCATTCTGTAACGGTAACCTGACAAGGGTTATTGTTCATCTTACTACAGCTTCCAAAAGTGTTTTTTTCAAAAGTCTTACCAATATCCATATGGGTAGCCATAAGCTTATCAGCACCATCTTTATCATTAATATAGCGTTTGCTCTGAGTTTTCACTTTAAGCTTATCTGGCGCAGTACCGAAATTGCACATGCATAGCGCTCCTTGACAGACTAAATGTTTTTCACTCATATTTTGGTGTTTTAGTGTTTATTTTAATTTACTGAGAATTCAATTCATAAAGCTGAAATTCTATTCTGTGCTCTATTGCTTTCTCATAGGTTGAAATTATTCCATTAATAGAAAATATCTCCCTTGTTTCTTTGTGTAATTTGTAAAGTAAATCTATTTGTCCTTTATTAGATTTTACATTCAATGGATCTTCCTGTTCTTGTCCTTTTATTTCTAATACAATTTTATTACCCGAAGTATATTGCTTATTTACTATCCTTTCTGCTTTATAAGAGACTTCACGTCCAAGCCCTGAAAAATAAATATCAAGGATTCCCCTTTTAGAAAACTGCTCATAACTCAGATACACGTCCAGAAAAAAAAGCTTATAAAAAATATTTCTAAAAAGCAGATCCAATTTTTTATTTACATCTCCTAAAACAACATCTAACCGCCTTATTATTTCATTAGCAACTTCCGATACATAGTATTCTCTTACTTTCGGTAAATGTTCAGACCTCCATCTTAGTGCGATTTCTTCAACATTATCAATTCTTCGAATATTTCCATTATCTTTTATCATAACTTTTAATGGATAAAGTGCTTGTTCTGCTTTTTCGAAAATTTGCTCTACAGTCTTATCTACCTCCTGATTATTAACAAATGTTTTCTCTTTGGTTATTTCTACTCCACTTTGTTTTCTTTTTATCTTAATCTTATAATGAAGCTGTAATTCTTTAGGAAAAAACTTCACTATAACACCATATACTTTTGTACTCTCAGTATTTGGTAAATCCAGCTTTGTACTTTTAAGCTGATTACTTTCTTGTTTTTTAAAAGCTCTTTCAGGAATATATAAATGCTCAATATATTTAGGTAATGTTAATGTCAGAAGTTCGTGAAGCGCACAATGCTTATTATGAAATTCCATAAGTTCCTTACTTGTCATTTCATAGCTTCTGGAAATATCCTCCAGATTAAGAATTCCATCAATTCTTATTTTCACATATTCTTTATCTGTACTAATCATTTAAAAACAATCGGCTTATTTATAATTACTTATAAGATTCTTTAAATGTAAAATTACTGTTGTATACTCTTAGACTATCTGTCTTAAAAGGCTCTCCATTCAGGAGAATTTCATAATTATTATTATCGGGAGCAATTTTAAACTCCAGTTTTAAATTATTACCAGCTTTTTTAAAAGCTTCATTTGTCTTTTGCCAATCAAAAAATGCACGTCCCTCAAAAGATTCTCCCTTTGCAGTTTCCCAAAAGAAAGTGATCTCCTTAGGAATAGCTCTATCTTTTATCGGTATATTCTCTACCCATGGACGAAGCATTGTTTCTCTTTCCGCATTATAATAATCAACATTTACATTAAACAATCGAAAACCCTTATTCTCAGAACTTATTCTAGGTGACCAATTATAAAGCGTCCTGTAATCTTCCCATTGTTTTGAAGAAGCTCCTTCTATAAACATATCTTTTTTAATATCTTCTCTTGTCTGAGAAATCTTTGAAAATAGTTTATCAGCATATATTTTATCATCCTTAATACGCTCTGCGGTATATTTTCCAAGCTCTATTTGTGTTGGGCCAAAGCCAAGCCATACTACTACAATGCCATTGGGGGCAAATCCAAAAATAAGATCACTGAACTTATCATAAGACTTTCCTAAACCATTATAAGTTTTATCATAGTCAGGCTCCTGGTTTATATTGATATATTCTTTTAAAGGTTTAGTTGAAGATTTAGACTCTGCATTAGCATAGGCTCTTTGTATCAGATCCTGTACTTTATCTTTTGGAAAATCAACTTTAAGACGATAAAAAGCATCTTCATATCTGGAAAAATAAACGATATTCACACCTATAGGTGTCCCTTGCTGCTCAGTGAATCCTTTTCCGGAATTCCCCCAAGTTCCTGAAGAACTACCATAAGGTAAATGAGCAGGTATTCCCTCCAACGTTATAATATTATCCTCTACCGGAGTTATAAGATAGTTATTTCCCGGATGCGAAATCTGCACATTATAAGATGGTATAGGCTTTTCGTTTTTCATTTTCTGACAGTTAATAAGCGGGAGAATTCCCAATAAAAATATAATGATTTTGAATTTATCCATCTATGATATACCTTTTGCGTTGTGAGTTAGTCAAGGCTCCTGATTCACTAGGCCCCATTCCGAAAGTAGCCATATTGGAAGACCAATGCAGATACTCTCGTCTTAATTTTTTAAGGTCCTCCATATTAATAAATGAGTCCAGATAAGAATATTCTTTTGCAGTCTTCACATATTGCTGTTCAGATGGATTAGCTCCTTCATTATAGAGGTTTACATATTTATTTCTAAGTTCATTACACTTTTGAATGTAACCCAGAAGCTGACTGCTGATTTTCAGAATAAAATTATCTGTAATGCTATTATCCTTTTCAATACTAGGATTATACTTTACATTAAATTGTTTTGAAAACTCAAACATATGGAATAGTGACACTTTATCGTAATGATTAGATAACGTTCTTTCTCCCCAAAGCTTATATTGAGGACTTACATTACTCGGATGAATAGCATCCTGTTCTACCCATATTTCATTGCTAGAGTCTTTGAACCAGCCCTCCTCTATTAGAATTTTCCTGAATTTATCACATACCGTTCTTCCTCCTCTTTCAATATATAGTAATACTTTATTTTTTTCTTTATCTACATATCCGCCACCAATATCGGAGTGTACACCGGGAAGCGTAATCTGCAGTCCTTTTATTCCTGCACTCTCTATATTCGTAAGACTAAAATTATCCCGGTACTCATCAGCAGAAGCAATTTGAAATACAAACGATCCGTTTTTAACAGCATTAAGACCTAATTGCTCGGCATCACTATCAATAATACTCACACCAAAAAGACTAAAACCTTTATGATTAATACCAAAAGACGCTACCGTATCATATAGTCCTACAAAGTTGAATCTTACCTGATTAACAACAAGTTCATTTTTCAGTAAACAAGCACCGAAATATCCATAATTCATAAGATGAGAATCTGTTTTTTCTAATACAAAAAACTGTTCCGAACGCTCTTCTTTATCAGATTTTTCAAATACCTCAGGTGGATATATTTGTAATTTATTTTTACTGAGCTTTTGTGTTGTCGGTGCATTTGTAGCCACATGCATAAAGTGTCGTGCTGCTGCTGCACCACGGCTAAACCCATATACATTTACGGTTAAAACATTAATAACTTTCCCTCTGTATTTAGTTCTAAGTGCCTCAGCTCCTTTAATGCAGCCTTTTGTTACTTTAGCTGCAATTCCCCGCTCTCCTACACCAAGTCCCCCACCACGTGCAGGCAGTCCCAAAGTGTCATTGTCTGTTTTGGAATCTACAGTTCCTATACCCTCAATATACCATGAAACCTGATTCTCTGCATTTGCATCAATAGCATCGTAGCCTCTTGCTACATTGCTAAAATCATTATCATAACTTCCTTTTCGTTTAGAGGGATCTTTCTGCTTCCCTTCCTGTACATTTGTTTTATTATTAAAAGTCCCGTCAAAAAAAAGATTAAGACTTACATCTACGGTATTAATTGGCTTATCATTAGGATGAATAGTCTTTGGAGAATTATAGCTTACTCCTGTATCTGCACCTTTCTGATTGACATACTTCGTACTGTTATGTACAATTCCTTCTTTAGAAAAAGTAGTGTTATTACCTTCAGTCTGTGTAAGTATCTTACCTTCTACAAAATACTCAATACTCATTCTTACTGGCTTTTAGATTTCTCTCCACTATTATTCATCACCTCTTTTTCAGCGTGATGTTCCACATTTCCTTTGCTGTTTACCTCTACACCCTTCAAGCTTGTCAATCGATGTTCTTTTTCTCCAAAGGTTTCCATATCTCCTTTTACATAATGGGTGAGTTTTCCGGTCACATTCGTCATAAAATTGGCCCCAATAGCCATATTCTTCATTGCCCCGACACTTTCATTATGATTCATTGTGATATTATCTACTTTGTTCATTCCAATGGTATTGCTTTGATTAGCGCCTACTGTAGTGGTCATATTCTGCCCTACTGAAATATTAAGGTTTGCTCCGGCATTAAAATTCATATCTTTTGGAGCGGTTACAGTTATATTTCCTTTTCCGTCCATGAAATAAGTATTACCACTGGGATCGATAATATTTACACTTCCCTCAGCATCATTCATCAGAACCTTTATTCCACTCCTAGTCTGGATTGATTTCAAATGGTTGTTCACGCCTCCTCCAAGACCTGTTCCGCCATGGAAAATACCGCCCATTACAAATGGTCTGTCAGGATGGTTATGTACAAAACCTACCATTACCTGATCTCCTACTTCTGGTATCGCTACATAACCACGATTCTGGGTGATCTGATCTGTTCCCCCTGCATCAGGACTCATCATACGGATAAAGTTTGTAGTATCACTTTGCTGCCAATCGAACTTGACAGTTACTCTACCCTGGCTTTCAGGATCTGTGTTAGAGATTACTGTCGCAATCTGTGGTTGGGCTATAGGTACTACAAAATCTGGTTTGGGCATGTAACCCGTATCGGATGCTATTGCTTCAAAATGCCCTGTATAATGCCCCAAAGTATCTACCTCGTGAGTAACTTCGGTGACCATCAATCGTGTAAAATAGCTGGTCTGATTGCTGTCTTGTTTGCGCATCTTAAGATCCGATACACAGCCTGGATAAAGAAAAGGTACCGTTGTACCTCCGGATACGGTAAAAACCTCAACAGCCTGACTTCCTGAAGTACTGGTCTGCGAATTGACCACATCCATATCTGTAATTGCCTTGATTGGTGCTACTCGCAATGAGGGAGTTGTAAAGATTCCTTTGTTCTTCTGATAGGCTTTCTGAGCCAGATCACTTTTATGATTGATGGAGGTTTCTCCGGAGGTTAGCTTTGTATTACTACTACTGTTATAACCATAGTATTCAGGTTTAAGATGTACTGCTTTTAACTCTACATTTACATCGGTTACGTTACTGCCGTAAGTAAGTTCTATAGGCTTATTCTGCGGCGGCATATTACCAAAATGAAGCACCTCTCCATCATAATAAAACTGCTCACCATAGGCTTCTGCCATTCTTGCTAAGTAATTATAATGCGTCTCATCATACTGAGCACTATATAAGATCTGGGATGATGCTTTAGCGTCTACCCGTACATCGTACTTACTACTGTCTATTCCCTGCTTAATAACATTTGTGGCGATAATCCCCATATTAACTGGCTGAGTCCCTCCGAAACTCTGCGTATGAGGCGCTGCATCCAACAAAATAGTAGGACTATAACCTTTTAATACTATATTCCCTAAACTATGACTATCCTGACTAAACCCTACCTGAGTAATAACACCTACAAAAATACGCTCCGGACTCGACGCGATATCTTTATACATTATTTTAACCGTCAAACGATTGCCTAAAAACTGATTGGCCTGACTTAGCTCATGATCCTGTCTTTCACCTAAAGCATCATGAGCAAGAGTTAATTCAAAATAATGATGCCCTCTTGCACTTTGTTTTAATTTAAAATGCTTGTAATATTTAATGACCTGCCCATCAACTACAATAGAAAGCTTTACAAGCCTGTTTATACCCGAGTGGTGGTTCTCTTTTATGCCGTCTGCATTATTGTCCGGTGCAAACTTTGGAGGAGAAAAAAATACGTCTTCCGGATGGCCATTCTTTTTCATACATATTGGGATTTGAGGGGTTTATATTTTTATTTTTCTATTGAAGAATTGATAATTTCGTTATCTACAAAATATACTTCTCCAATGTACTAAACAAATGTACTTTTTTTGAAAATCATATAAAATCGTAGAATTACTACAATTTCAATATTTTCCGAATTTATTGATTTTCAAATGATAAAAGCCTTATATCTTTGACTTATCAGAAATGAAAGTTGAGTATAACACTGAAATAAAAATATCAATCTTTAACTATTAAATACTAGAAATTATGGCTGCTAACAATTCAAGAGCTATCTTAAAATTCAACAACGGTACTGACCAAAAAGTATTAAAACTTAACTACAGCGTTGCACGTTCTACTGACGTTTCTGGCAGAGTGGCTTCTGACCCTTCTAATGCAATTATCAAAATTACTGTTGAAGCGACTGAAAAATCCGACATCATCGAATCTCTATTGAATGGTAAATACAAACCAACTACAGGGGAAGTTACATTCAACAAGTCTCATGAAGAAGGAACCCTTATCAAACTTAACTGGGAGAACGGGTATGTAATCCAACACGAAGTTGACTTTGATGCTATAGACAGCAATAACATGTTGGTAAGCTTCGTTATCAGTGCTGAGAAAATCACTTATGGTGGCGGTGCTTACGATGGTATCTGGCCTGTTAACTAAGATTTTCTTAAGGAAAAACAAAAATCAGCGGAACCAAGGTTCCGCTTTTTTTATATTTGGTCTTTTATTTCCCAGTTTAATGTTTCAGATTCTGTAGACCAGTCAACTTTAATGATCTGGCCAGCCTTCACCTCTTCCCTTACAATCTTTTTGGATATTGGACGTGCAAGCTGAGTACGAATTACCCCTGATATTTGTCTGGCTCCATATCTGCTGCTAAAACCATTAACAGCTAAATGGTGTACTGCATTATCCGAAATTTCAAAATCAATACCCAATCTGGTAAGAGACTGAATCAGAGATTTTAACTGAATTCTAAAGATCCGTTCTGCCACCTGTTCTGTAATTGGTGCAAAAGGAATAATCTCGGTAATACGTGCTAAAAATTCCGGACGGAACTTCCCTGAATCGGACATTATCTGCATAAGCGTTTTAGATTCCGGTGTTATACCCTCTTCAAATTTCCTTACAATCTCCTCACTACCAATATTCGAAGTAAAAAGAATCAATGCATTGCTAAAATCTCCTTCTTTACCTAGCTTATCATGAACTTTTCCTTCATCCATGATTTGAAGAAATACATCAAATACAGACTGATGCGCTTTTTCTATCTCGTCAAATAATACTACGGTATAAGGCTGTTGTCTGATTTTATTGACCAGCATTCCACCTTCTTCATAACCAACATAACCCGGGGGCGCTCCATATAATAATGCTGCAGAATGCTCTTCTTTAAATTCTGACATATCAAAACGAATCATAGCTTTTTCGTCATTAAAAAGAAGTTCAGCAATTGATTTGGCTAATTCTGTTTTTCCGGTACCTGTTGGACCTAGTAAGAAGAATGAACCAATAGGTTGTCCCGGTTTATTAAGACCACTTCTGTTCTCAACAATGGCATCTGATAATATCTTTAGTGCATGATCCTGTCCTACGACTCTTTTTAAGAGTAAAGACTCCATATTGATTAGCTTTTCCTTCTCCTGAGCCTGTATTTTTCCAATAGGAATTCCTGTTTTAGCAGCCATTACAGCAGCTAATTCCAGTTTACCTACTTTCTCCCGCTTTACTCCTGCATGTTGTTGAAGTTCTGTATAAGTATCCTCAATAATTTTCTTCACTTCTTCCACATTCATCGAACTGTCAACCTTATGCTGTTCGGATAAGGAACCCCATAAAATAGGACTCAACCTGTCCTGCAAAAGCCTGTAATGCCATATTAACTCGTCCAGTAAGTCTTTGTCATCTAGGTACTCTTGTTTCAATAGATGATCATATTCTTCTTTCCATTTTGCGAGTTCATTTTCAGAAAGCTCATCAAGCATTTTAATGGCGGCCATTGTTCTGTCCAATAAATCTATAGCTGCGTCTGGCAGCTTTTTTCCTTTTGCATACCTCTTTGAAAGACGCACACATTCAGAAAGTGCAGATTTTTCAACCCCAACTTTGTGATGATCTTTGTATCCGGCTAATAATACTTCTATCATTTTGATACATGTAGCATCATCCGGTTCTTCTACGAGTAAAACTTCAAAACGTCTGTTGAAGGCTCTTTCGGGCTCAATAATCTTACGGTATTCTTCCTGAGTTGTGGCTCCTATTACGGTAATCTCTCCTCTTGCAAGTTCCGGTTTTAGCAAATTAGCTACATTTCCGGCGCTGCCTCTGCTGTCTAAAAGGGCATGAATTTCATCAATAAATAAAACAGCTTTATCTATTTTTTTACATTCATTAATTACTTTTTTCAGTCGGTCTTCTATTTCTCCTTTATAAGAAGTCCCTGCCAGTAAAGCTCCGGTATCCAACTCTAAAAGAGTTGCATTTTTCAAGATTTCAGGCACATTACCTTTATTAATTTCCTGGGCAAATCCTTCTATCAAAGCAGTTTTACCAACTCCAGGTTCTCCCACAATAATAACATTGGGTTTACTTCTCCGGCAAAGAATTTCTATAAGAGTTCTTAATTCTTTATCTCGTCCGATAATATGATCTAATTTCCCCTGGGCTGCTTCCAGAGTTTTATCTATGCAGTAATTATTTATGGAAGGAAAAGATTGTTTTTCGTAGGAAGGAAAGTTCGTTACATCATCTCCATTTCCCTGAGAATCTATTTTATTTCCGCGATAATGGTTTAATATTTCGTGTTCCCGAAGCGGAAGTGATTTTAGTTCCTGTGTGTCATAAACAACATGCGGCTTTACTATACTGGCTAAAACACAAACCGGAGTAACCTCATCCAGTCCTAGCTTTATACGAATATCATCGGCCTGAGATAGAATCTCGTTTACATGATCTGCCGCTTCAACTTCTTGCGGCAAATGAGCCGTTTTGGGATAATCCTCGATCCGGACATCTGCCCAGTCATATAAATATCCGGGATCTTTTTCAATACTTTGTAAAAATTCGCGAAGTCCTATATCCTGATGCACAGAGGCCTGCAAAAGGTGCGGAGCTCCATAAGTAGAATTATAATTTTCTCTGGCAATAGACTGGGCTATATGAAATAACTGTTTAACAGTTTCATTTGAAATTAATACACTCATTTATATTTTATTGATTTGATGTGGTGTGTCTTCCGGAAAGAAATAAAATTCAGGATATTTCTTCCATCGGAAAAAAGAGAGGAACCTCATGTTTTATTATGAAATCCCTCTTCAATATTATAATTTTTCAGCTATTTATTCCTGTGTATATTGAGCATCCCACTCATTACCATCATCTCCTTTATGACCATCCAGCTTAATCACGAAGCTCTTGGTCGGGAAATAAGGTGTTAAGCGGATATCCAGCCATACACGGTCTTTATTTACTTTATCCTGCTCGAATCTTACGATTTTAAAGTTTTCAATAAGCTTATCAGCTCCTTTAATACCATCTAAGAAAGCAACAATCTGCTTACGAAGATCATCTTCATTTCTTGGGGTCCAGTTCTCAAAAGCTCTTCTGTTTAAGAAATCTAAAAGTACTTTCGTTACATAATCGAATACTCTTACTACCGAATACGTCTGAAGCCCGATATTATCTCCTGTAAACAACGTTTTAGCAGAGAAAGCCATAATCTTTCCATACTCGTTTACCATAGGAACCAATCCCATTTTTTCTAACTGAGAGATCTCGCTTTTCTTCAAATCGAATTTAACAGCATCTACCTCATTGATATTACCGTGTTTTTTACCTGCAGCTACCTGAGACATTAATGTTCTATGGATTTTACCTGCCAGGGAAGTAGATGGCGGAAGATCTACGTTTTCTTCTTCTCCTACTTCTTCTGCCTTTCCTCTGCCGACAAGCCAGTTACATGTCATGATAACATTACTTCTGTGAAGTTCACCACCAGTAAGATTAGCAGAATGGAAAAGATCTACTACATCATCTGGCTTATCTAAATTGGCAAAATCCGTTACCATCATAACTTTGTTCTCATTGCATATTTTAGCCCACTTTTCAACTACTTTATTTGATCCCAGATATCCCGGAATTGCCAAAATAGAATAGTTATCTCTTAGATCCAATCTATCGTAGTTTTGTTTAAACTCATCTGCAATAGCATCAATAAATAACGGATTATCCAGATCCTTCATCTGCTCTAATGAAGCATTTACAATGCTTACATTGTCTACTTTATCCAGTTCTGTATTTTTATAAAATTGTGCTACGGTACGGTATGATGTTTCAAGATCTCTTACAGAGTCCAAAGTATTTTTAAGATTATGCTTTAGATTATGTTCAGCGGCATTAGCTTTATTTTTAGCAGATTCAGCCATTTTTTCAGCTGAAGATTCACCTTCTAAAAGACTCACCCAAAGATTGATTTTTTGTAATAAGTCTTTTCTTTCTTTGTCTTTATTTTCATCATTTAAGAAGATCTCTTTTCTTGCCTTTCTTGTAGGGTTCATATTAGCAATGCCGTCAATAACGGTTTCTACAAATCCAAATCCGCCTACTTTATTCAATTCATTTAGCGGGTTACTCTTTGCTCCGGAATGTTGCTGCTGTTGACTTTCCTGCTGTGGTGCCGCCTGTGGTTTATTTTCCATAATTATGTTATTTGATTTGATGAAAAACTATTTTTCAAGTTCTTTTGCTACTTCTTTTAAAACTTCTACAAAAGCTGCTTTTGTCTGCTCGTTTTCCAGCATATTGCGAAGAATTTTATTATTCTTCAACTGACGCAGGATCTTGTTATACTGCTCTTGTTCAATACTAAGCTGTTGCAGGTACTGAGAATTCTGGGTTAAACTTTTAGGGGTAAAATCACCTAAAGTCTGAAAACGAAATTCTTCATCAACAAATGATCCGTCTTCTTTTTCATGTTGTACAGAAACAGAAGGTTGAAAATGTCTGAAAACATCTTCTATTGTTTTTAGTCCCCTTACAACCTCAGGGACCATAGATTCATCCGAAGTTAACTGACTCACTAACAGGGATCTGTTTTCCTGTATCTCTTGAATTGCTTCATTGGCATCTACTTTAATCTCATTTCCGCCGACACCGTAATTATACATTGCCATATTTGATGTTTTTTTATTATTAATTGTTATCTTATCATCTTGTTTTTCAAAGAGATTACTAAACAACTTCTTAAAGTTAGAAAAAAAATTAGACATGCTTTATTAAAAGTTTTTCTAAAACGGAAGAATGTAATCCCTATTTATTATTTTAATCCAGTACACTCCATCCTGTTTTAGGATCGGTATTGGACCTAATTTCCTGCTCGGTTACAATAATATTTTCTTTTCTCTGCCCGATATAATCCAGCTCACTCAGCTTTCCAAAAACAGTTTCCAGACAGTTTAAAAGCGACTGAATATTTCTTAAATATTCTCCACAATTATAATGGTCATAGTTGATTTCGGAAACTGTAGTAATCTGACCCAAGAAAGTATGCGGTGCAACTTCACTCCACTCCAGGCTATAATTCAGCATTTCTTCTAATTCAGCATTCGGAATCATCTGTGTAGCATTGTATAAATGCAAGGCTGTTTTCGAAAAAACATCAATAAGGTAAATCGGAGGTTGCTCCGGAACTAAGTTTTTAAAGCTGAAATAATTATCTGCAAGGGCATTGATAAGTTTTGTACAAAGTGCCCTTACATTATTGGCTAATGCCGTATTCTGATCTTTGTGTGAAGATTTCTGAATAATCTTAAATGCATACTGCTGAAGATTGGATACCGATCTAACATAACTCTGATAATAATCTACCAATCTCTGATGACTTTGAAGAGAGGTTGATGGTGGAATAAAGCTGCTGTCGATCTGGGCAAAATTGGCTCTGAAATTAACTTTTCCAAGTACGATATAATTTCCACCCGCCAGATTATTATTCAGTGCTGCTACATCCACCATTTCTATATTATAGTTAGGCATGGAATAAGGGTGACGCGGCGGTATTTCTTCTGGATCGATTTCACCGAAAGGAACTTTGTTAAACGGATTTACAGATATCAGAATATAATAATCACCATCAATACTATCTTCAGCTGAGCTAAGATTTTTAGCCAGACTTCTGATATTCATATTGAAATCCTTTATTTCAATTCTGTAACCAGCCAGGGTTATTGCATTACAATTTTTAATAACCAGCTGGGCATCGTTGGTTGCTGTACTGTAAATTTCGAAAACGGTTTTCTCAGAGAATTGCCCTGTCATAGGCAATAGTCCATAATTGAAATTATTAATTTGTAAGGAATTAGAGTCCCTAATACTATCTATAATGAAATTGTCCTGCTCGTTAAGGTGCATTTGGGAGACCTTCATCCCATCCACCCAATTGATGGCATTGTGTTTAATTGGTTGTATCATTTGGTGCTGTTATTTAGCTTCACTTATTACTAATTTTTCCTTTTCACCTTCTTCCTGGTGTTGTATTACTCTTTTACATATAACGACCTGATTTTCGGATATCTTATTCGAAGAAATATCTTTTTCAAAATCAATATATTTTCTCGAGCTAAAGAAAGATTTCTTGATATAGAAAATCCAGTAATAGGAATTGTTATTATAATCCATTAGCTGAATTTTGGAGTTAGGATTTTTATGGTTGTAATCATCTACTACTCTAAAGAACCATTCTCCATAAGTAATACCGGTTGGCAGTGTCTTGGCTTTTATTCTGAAACGTTGTTGATCCTCCAGATTTTTGCTCAGCTCTACGTTGAGTACCATTAGCTTATCAAAGTCCACTCCCTGAAAATTGAATGGCTTTTCATCCGGATTATATCTCCAAGTTTTATAGATGTCAAATGGAATACTGATAAAGGAAATATAGCAGTAATAGAAAAGTAACGGAATAACAAAAGAGACTATACTCGTTGCTGCCATAAATGGATTTCCAAGTCCTGTACTAATCCATTTAAAAATTAATACAAAAAGATAACCTCCAAAGGCTATACAGGTGATACTAAGAACACAGTCGAAAATTATGCTTCTTGTTGTAGAAGTGAAATGCTTTCTGAAATAATGATGTAATAAATTAACATGCAAAATACCCAGTCCCAGAAAGACAAGCTGTGCGCCTAAATACCAGTAAGGATTAAAAAGGTTTCCGGTAAATCCGAAAAAACCGGGGATCGCCAGAATAAGTCCGCTCAGCAGCACATAAACAATAATATGTTTTAGTTTAATTGCAGGAGTATTCTTCCTTATAATGCCCATTATAAACATCATAATAACAGCAAACAGCGGCATCAAAATATACCTTAAAAAAACACCTTTGATAGAGGTTAACTCCATAATAAACAATAATTTTCTTTTATATACATAGTAAATGTAACACTTTTATCTGAGCTATAAAAAGGTTGAATAACCCAGTCTATTCAATTCATTATCAACACTTAAAACAAATGATTCATCTTTTTTTTCTGTAATGAAATTTTCAAATATTTTTACCGAAACCGGAGTGAAAAAATCATACAATTCTCTTAATAGTTCTCTAAAGGAACTTCCCGGAATATAGCGGTGTATTTCATCATAGGGAATTGTTCCTATATTGATCATCCAATTGCGATCCCCGTCCATATGCTTCCCGGTAGGAATGAATGTAACTCCCAAGCGGGCATTACCTAATGCTGTTACACCTTCTTTATCATCTTGTTCTTCCACAACATTGGGTAAAAAACTAATATTGACAGGAACATTCAGAAATGCACTTAAAAATTTCTCAATCCAGTTTTTATTGCCTCTTACCTCATGAATAAACGGAAGAATATGCACGAGTATTTTAGCAGACTTCAAATCTATCTTTCTTAGCACAGGCCATAGTTCACAAGCAAATTCTAAAAGCGCATTATTTTTGTTTTCCGCATCAAATTCTGATTCTTTAAGCAATGCACTTACATGGGTATAGAAAAACTCTAATTCAAAAGGCTGAAAAAATTTTCTGGCGTCATCTTCAACTGCTTTTTGCTTTCTTATTTCCCTTACAACACTATCGATATTTGTACTGGATGCTCCTAATGAAGGTGGATGAAAGATTCCCTCTGGTAAATAGTCATATATTCCTTCTCGGTAGGTTTCTATAATTATATTTTCTTCGTCCAAATCATAGGAAGAAGAAGTAATCCCTTTAATATCTTTTAAATAAGCTCTGTCATTAAGCCCTATACGTTTAATGTAAATATTTGCCTGAGAATCATAGTATTTAAGAATATTTGCCGCAACAGCTTCTACCCTGAAGTCTGTTTGCAGCTGATTGTATTTTCTATCCGTAAATGAGCCATCACCATTTAACATAAATCCTCTTGTTTTTTAAGTTAAATTTCTACTGAGGAGCCTTCCTCTATTTTTACACGATAAATTACGCCGTCTATTGCCCGCATTTTAATACTATTCATTAAAACGATTGCTTGATTGTCCCAATAATTTTTTCCGTAAAAAGCATAATTCTCAGCAACAATACTAACATCAATAGTTTTTACAAATCCTTCTTTTGGCTTGTCACTTATAATGGTTCCACGACTAACTTTTATAGATTTAAGCTCATCTTTCATCACCATTTGGCAATAAGCTTTTATATCCTCTATTGATACGATCTTATCTCTTGTCATCAGCGCATAGCGATAAGCCTGAATGCTGTCCGATCCTTTTTGTTCCAGCTCTCCACCAGTACTCTCCGTTAAAAATGTAATGCTTTTTGCTTTTTGCTGAGAATTGAGAGTGGTACCAGGTCTGATGTGGTTGGCTAAAGCACAATGGGTAATCCAGAATGCTGCATATGTATGCACTGAAGATTCAATTGGTTCTATAATTACATAGTTCACATCTTCTACCAGGTCTTTATCAGCATTCTCAACTTTTTTAATCATCCCCTTCATCTTATCCGACATTTCTCCCAGAAGGTCTCTAAGCTTATCTCTATTGAAAACAGAAAATGCAGCAACTTCATCACGCGTAAGCTCCAGTACATTCACCATTAAATCTACGGCATTGCGATTACTAAACCTTTCCATACCACCTTTTCTTACGGTATAAAGTCCTTTGCTAAGATGATCATTGGGTGTAAAAGGAATTTCTTCATATTTCTTTCCTTCTCCGTCTACCACCTCTTCCACATAAAGAAAGTACTCGCCTACTCCTGTTTCCAAAGGGATATTGTTTCCCATGATATCGAGAATGTATTCTGTTTTTTTCCATCCTCTGTTATAAACCGGAAAAGCATTAAGCGCAAAAGAGAAATTATCCAGAATCTGATCTGTAAATTGGGGTGGGAATTCAAAAGTCAGCCAAAGGAAATTATTGTCATTAATAAGCTGATCAAGCGCAGGAGCCTGACCTTTAAGATAGCCTAATTCAAATGGGAAATAACCTGGCTGAAGCTTTAGATCATCATGAATACCTTCAACTTCAATAAATTTTGAATTGTATATTTTTTTAATATCCTCCGTCACTTTGTAGCGGATAGACTGTTCTTTAAAAACTTCTTCAAAGCCCTCATATTTGCGCTGATCAGTATAACTTAATCCCGGATTAATACTAAGTGGTTTGCCATTACTGGTTACTTTTACATACGGCAGAAGCCTGTATACATAATCAATATGTTCAAAAGCAGTATTTGCACAGAAAAGACTCAGCTTTTCAGGAAGCCTGCCCGCATTATATTGGGAAACGTTAATTCCGATGCTTATTTTTCTAAAATCCTCAATACGGTTATTTATTCTGCATATAGGCGTTCTGTTAAGATTCTCATCGAATGCATAACAGGTATTTCCTACAATCATCGCACCTACCTGAGCTTTTATGGTTCTGATATTGTCTACAGGTGTAAAAGGAACATCTACCTGCTTATCAGACTGTGTTTTGCTAAATGAATTGATACTTTTCTTAAAGAAAAACTCGGTGTAATCCATTACATATTCTAAATCCTCTTCCGGAGTATAGAATGCGATTGCATGTGCCGGTACTGGATGGGTATACTTGGTAGGCGTAAGCATTCTTGCCAGCCTTTCCAGAAGTCTGCTATTTACATTCTGAATTTCATTATTAGCTTTGAAGACTTCTGTACTGAAAGCATCTATCAATAATTTTACAAAAGGATCCAGAGACTGGATACTTTTTACCCCCCAAAGTTTTGTTGCGTTCTGCAACATCCTGGCTTTAATTGTTTCTTTAGAATAAATATTTTGGTCTAGGTGCATTGGTGTGGTGTATAAGTTTTTAATCGATTGACATCGGACTTAAAAATAATTCAGTAGCAAAATTGAACTGTTCTCCTGTAGCTTCAAGTTTCGCATTAATAGCAATTTTAACTTTTTTCTTTATCTCTGTAAAGTTTCGGGTATCATAATTATGCTCTACAAAAACAATGTGCGCTTTAATCTGAGGGTTTACCAGCCTGTGTTCATAATCCGAGATTTGCCTTTTGAGGCTGTTGATAAACACATTTTCCCAAACCGCCGAAGAAATACCATTATCGAACTCTACATTCCATACATCGTTACCATAATTTTCGTCGTATCGGTTCTCACCTTTTTTGGTAATAATTAACAACATAATATTCTGTGCTATACTTTCTGCTATATCACAAGTTTCTATACTGCCATTCTCTGTCATCAATGCAGAGGGATTAAAGGGGAATCTGTAATTAATGCCTTCCATTGCTATTTTAATAAACATAAAACTCCATTAAATTATAACATTTAATCGAGTTTTGCTATAAATAAAATCTTTTTTTACTTCGTTAAAGAGAGCCTTAGAATCTTATTTCTGTTTGCCTCGAATCTTCCCATTTGTTCTGCAGGAAGATAAAAATTAACCTCTTGTTTTTCGTTTAAATTCTTTTCAATATTAGGATTCCAGTAAAGAAGATCCTCTAATTTAATACCTAAAAATTGTGCAATAGTTGCCAAGTCATAGCCTGAATTGATCGTTGTTTTTAAAAGCGATGAATCAACAGGCTGTTCTTCTGTATTGTTTTGTGGTTCCGTATTATTATCTGCAACTCTCGCTCTAAGCTTAGTTGCATTAGCAGAACCACCTGGCAAAAGCTCATCCAGCTCGCCTGTTACATAACAAGCGTTGATATACTTTCTGATCGCATTGGTGGTTTCATCCGGCAGATAGATGTAATAATCTGCATAATTTTTGGATCCCGCCTTTTCCATAGCTTTTGCTACATTGGCTTCACCACAGCTATAAGCTGCCAAAACACTAATCCAGTCTTTATATTTTCGGTGGAGGTTAGACAGAGAATTTAAAGCTACCTGAGTGCTTTTATAAATATCTGAACGATCGCTTTCGCGTAATCCATAATAGTTAGCATGAGCTGGCATAATTTGCCATATCCCTACAGCACCTGTAGAAGAAACTCTTGTTCTGTCGAATCCTGATTCTAAAAGAGGAAGATTTCTTAAATGCTTAGGTAACTTTCTCTGAGCAAGACTATGCTCTATAAAGTCGACAATTTCTCTGTTAGCATTTATTGTACTCTTTATCCTCATTGCATGAGCATCGGAAGTATCGGTAACTGTTAAAACCTGTGCCGTAGCATTTCTGCCAGAAAACATAAGTATAGTTACGCAAGCTAATAATTTGCAAAAGTTTAAGTTCATATCTTGTGAAATATAACCGCTGAAACTTATTATCCCAACGATCTGGTGTTTTACTTAATTTCCCGGCCACATGCCATCATAGGATGACCCGCCATAATTAATCTTTTCGGCGCTTACAACGAAGGTGATATGCATGTTATTATCATTGAATGCATTAAAGTCTACTTCATGCTGGATTACATAACCGTTTTCCCAATTAAGCCTAATAAGGGTTCCTTCCTCATGTGCTTTATTGAAAGTAACCTCACCAGTTGTAGGCTTATATTTATTATTAAGTAAACTTTCCAGAACATGAGCGCTTTCTCCTGCTTCTATTGTAATCTTAACCAACGCGTTAGAAGCATCAGATGCTACTCTTCCGGATACATCTGTAGAGCGTTGTACGCTATAGTTTAGTTTCAATACTTTCTGTGCTTCTCCTCCATTAAACTTGAGCACACCTCTGGAATTATTCACTGCCATAATTTCAATACTTTTAAAAGAAAATTTTCGTTATTATCAAAAATAATATTCTGTTATCAGAGTAAATTGCCCCTTTAGGAAAAATTTACAAATTGTAGTAATTCTACTACTGTCCAATTCATTAAGATTTTGTTCTGTCGGTAACAAAAGGCATAAAATATTCATTCAGCCAATAGAACGTTGTTCCGTTCTGAATCACCTTATACTTTGGGTTATTCTTATTCTCCAACAACCTATTGGACAGTACTTTATAATTCCTGAAATAGGTCTGTACCGTTTCTCTGCCTATTATTTTTTTATCTTTCCAACGCTCCAGATTAATTTCAGACATCATAACCTCATCAGAATTATCCATACCTGTACTTTTAGCAACCGCTACTCTCATTGGCTGACTGTAAATTTTATTCGTATCAAATTCATCCAAAGTAGGATTATTCTCTTTTAATAACTTTACATAACGTGATATTGCTCTTTTCTGATTAAAATCTTTACTATCAGGATTTGTTTCCTTATATATCTTATCATAGAAGTTTTTAAGCTGGTCATACTCTTGTTCAGAAACCAATATTCCCTTCTCTATTCCCGGATTATTTTTTCTCATGTCAACAGGAAGGTATCCTGAAGCAACTGTCGGATAATCATAAGTAACCAATTGTGATGCAAAAGAAGTCGGAAGCGGATTGGGAACATCCTGAAACATAAATGCATATCTACCGTCAACAGTAGTCTTAGCAGATCCTACAGCAGACTTAAAATAAGCTGTTAAAGATTTATCTGTGATTTTATTTTCATCTGT
The DNA here is from genome assembly GCF_002023715.1 of Elizabethkingia occulta. Classification (GTDB taxonomy): domain Bacteria; phylum Bacteroidota; class Bacteroidia; order Flavobacteriales; family Weeksellaceae; genus Elizabethkingia; species Elizabethkingia occulta. Next base: position 57,728 of record NZ_MAHX01000021.1, on the reverse strand, counting down.
AACCTGCGTTACCAAGGTATCCATTGCCTTAATGAGAAGCGAATTGCTATTGTCTTCTCTTTTCTTTGGATAGATCACAAATCCCTGCGTCATACTATTCTTAGGATAGTCTAAGGAATAAATCCCCAAATCGCCTTCGATGAAGTTAAAGTTATTTTTGTTGAGAATAAGACTCTGATCAGCTACTTTCTCTTTATTGAGTTCTGTAATATTCTGTGCAGTTGTTGTTACAATATTCTGTGCCAATAATACAAAATCATTGTAGGCATCAGAAGACCTGGACTGCGTTTGGTATGCAAGTAACTTAGCCCTCGCCTTAGAAATAAATCTAATAGCACTCGATGTATTCATCCCGGAAGAAGCTGTAGAACCTATTAAAACTATTAAATTGGTTTCGTCCGGAACTGTACTAAGCAATTGTCCGGCTGTACTAAGCGCCTCGTTTACAGGCTGTCCTCCTATTCCTTCACAACGCATTTCCATTGTTTTATCATCTATGTATTTAAAAATACCGTTGTAATCACTGGAAAGTACAGATGCAATAACATTAGGTCCGCAGGTATTATTTTTATATAGAACAGCACTGTATTTTACATCTTTGTAGTAAGACAGCTTCTGCATTTTAAGTTGGATATCCTGAATCACGGACTTAGCAATTGGAGCATAAGCTCTGTTCTCAGCACTGATATCTATAGCAAATACAATATTCAGATTTTTATTTCTTTTGGTAATTTCTTTATACCTTTTGAATGGGAGTTTCTCACCTAGTACATTGAAAATATAATTCTGACTGTAGTCAAATGCATTGGTAAAATACTTGGTTGTATTTTTATTTAATGTGGTAGAAGTTGGGAATATATTTTCTATTTCACTTCTGTTAGCAGCATCTGCAATAGGGACTATAGGCTTCTCGTCCGTATACTCCGGAAGTGCACTATAGATACCAAAAAGCGGAAATTTGCTATAATCAGCTTTTCTGTCCAGTCTTATTGCCGAGCGCTCCCCCCATGTAGAGATCATATTGGCACTTACCCAACCATAGATATCTTTATCAATACTATCCATGTTAATTTTCGGAGATTTCCCTACCAGATATCCTTTATTATCAGCTGCTTTTTTATATACATAAACAAGCTCTCCAATAGGAATCTTTTTCTTTACAGGATCCGAAAGATTAGGAGAAGAATAAACTACAGCAGAGTCATTTTTAATATAAGTCCCTGTATTTTTAACCACATCTGCATTCCCCGGTACAATAGCCGCTTTCATAATAAATCCGGATGTACGGTCTCTTAAAGCGCTATTCCACAATAATAGATTATCCTCTGATATCCATCCGTAAGATTTTACAGATTTTGCAGGAAGCTTCTTCATCAGAGCATCAGCATTATATTCTGCTACTTTAACTAGTTTACTAGACTTATTGTAGTCTACTACCATAAGAGGCTCCAGAAATTTAATTTCCTTAGGAGATTCATTCTTTTCTTTCTTTAAAAAAGCAGTATTCTTTGATCTGTCGGAGAAAGTTATCCATGGCAGAGGTTCTTTAGGATATCCGTTAATGACCATATTCTGCTCAATACCTCCATAATAATCCGGTGCAGGTGTTTTTACTGAAGGTACTCTGACCTGACATCCTGTAACCAGTAAAGCAGATCCTAAAATGTATAGTGTAGATTTGGTGTTTTTCATTACTCGTCTTTTAATTTTTCACAAACTATTTACTCTGTGTCACTTCCAGTTTAATAATACATTTCTGATTATTATCAAACGTTGATTTCACCTCCTGGATAATATTATTTTTGTCAAACTGCAACCCTGTTGTATAATAATAATAGTTCTTAGGCTTTCCATTATTTACAATCATTACAGTATTGTCGTTGTTACAGAAATAGGTCTTTAGCAGATAATTATAATTGCTATTGAAATTATTGCCATCAGCTATTTGTTGTAGTGTTCTCTTGATATCATCATCAATGTCGCTGTATGTATCATCGATTGAAGATAGATCCTGTTCCAGCTGCTCATTGGGATTATAAGCAGGTAATATTCTGATCTGATGAACAATAGGCTGTGGATTGTCATCCGTAAGTAATGTAACTGTATAGTTACCTGGCTTTTTATAAGAGTAAATTGCCATTTTATCTTTGGAATCTATATTCCCTGATTCCCCAAATCTCCATGAAAATGTTTTGGCATTTGGTGCCACTGCTCTAAAGACTACATTTTCTAACTGTAAAGCCTGAGTTTGTGCATCAATTCTACTTTCCTCCGGAGCCAAAACCGGACGGACAACAGATGAAACCAGGATTGGGAATGTCTTTGTATATTTGTTATCTATTGTAAGCTTTACCTCATAAAAACCAGGCTTGGTATACATATGAATTCCCTTGTTTTTCTCGGAAACTTTACCATCACCAAAATCCCATTGCTTGGTTTTAGCATTCAGCGTTTTATCTTCAAATCTAAGAGAGTCACCTAAACTTAAATTTGCGGGAAATACAGCAGCTACAATATTTTCCGAACTATTCACCGATTTTCTTTGTAACCAGATTGCAATTAATGAAGCAACCAGTAAGGTAGAAATAACAGCAATAATTATATTCTTTTTATTTTTTTGAAAGTAGTTCATTTTTCAATATTTGTTTCTAGTTTCTGTTACTTATGATTTGGGCATTTTTTCTCTGCTTTATTTGTTGCTGCATATCCTTCATCCCTATTGTGCATTCTTCATACTGCTTGGTGAATGTTTTCACATTCTCATTCTTTTTTACAATGATCTTTTTATCATCGTAATACATCTTATAAAATTTTGCAATCTGAGCATAGTTATCTTTTCTGGCATCGACAGAGGTAATATCCGAAAATGCGTTTTTGATATCATTAATATCATATTTCAGCTCATTTTCCTCAACAGGCTGCTGATTTTCGCTTGACAATTTTTTCAGCTTAATAAATGTACTGTCTATTGTAGGCTGTATTGCCTGCTGGCGGTTATTGAAAATAGATTTCTCCTGCAATGTCTTTATAGCTAAAGCATCGGAATGAGTGAAAGGGGATTCCAGTTTATTTAAGAAAATAATACCTAAAAAAACAACTGCTAATAAAAGCATACCAAAGAGATAAACGAAATAATACCTCTTTTCTTTTTTGGATAAAGTAACCTGAAACTGCATTTTTTCTATCTTATCTTATTGATCTTGGTTTTCTTCTAGGCCCTACTTTTGGCACATCGTTTAATATCTTACTGGTAACAATATTTAATCGTCCCTGACATTCCTGCAGATTATTAAGCGCCGCTCTTTCTTCTAATGAAGCAGAAATAAGCTTGTCTTTAAGTGAGACCATCTCATTGATGTTTTTCAGTAAAGAAGCATATTGCTTAAACTCTTTTACACTGTCTTTTCCCATGATATTTTTACAGTCATGGATATCCTCTACAATGTTGTCTCTTAAGAATTCGTCATTTTGAACTTTGTCATTAGCTATCATCGACATTTTGGAATAAATGCCTTCCATTTTAGATTGTAGTAATTCGTTTTTGTTCAGTATATTTTTGTAGTTCTCTACTTCTTTCTGAATATTTTCTTTTTGGTACTCACTGCTTTTAAAAAATAAAAAAACAGAGAGGAATGAGAATCCCGAAAGGAACAGAAAAGAGAAAATGAACTTCCATATTCCCTTGTTTACATCCTTTCTGTTTAGCTTTTCCTGGCCTGAAGAAATCATTTGTTTATTTTTTAATTAATTAAATGCTGGTGTTATAATAGCCACTCTCTACACAGAAACGCACAAGATCCAACTTGCTTTTTAGCCCAAGCTTTTCAGTCAATCGTTTGATATAAGTATCAACTGTTCTTGTACTAAGATTCATTCTCTCACCAATATCCTTGTTACTATAGCCTTCATAACAAAGTTTAATCATCTGTATTTCGGACAGAGACAAATCCTGCTGACTTTTCTTTTGGCGTTCCATATAATCCTGTACCTCCAGCATTTGTTGTGACCATTCCTGGCGATAATCTTCAAAATCTACTTTTTTAGATAAAATACTATTCCTGAGGATATCTCTTATCACTATGCTGTTTTTCTGACAGTAATAGGTATTGGGTATTTCGGATACTATAGCATCCATATCATTCTGATAAGTTGCCGAGTAGGTAATAATAGGAGTCGTTTTATTCGTTTGCCGAATAAACTTTATAGCTTCCAGCCCACTTAGAATGGGCATGTATAAATTAATTAAAAAAACATCTTCTTGCTTGCGATAGAGTCTAGAGATAAGTTCGTGACCGTTATTACAGTCATTAACCACTCTATAAAAAGGGTTCTCCAAGAGCATTTTTAATAAAAACTGCTTGAAGTAAAAGTCACTATCAGCAATAGAAAATCGAATAACGCTGTTAGAGTTATTTTCCATGTATCGTGTTTGGTGTAGCGACTAAAGTATAAAAACTTTTATAAATCAGGAAATAAAAATTAAAAATCCTATGTTAACAATAGTTTAAACCAATAACCAACATAAGTTTTTAAATGTGAGCCTTTAATATTAAAACTCACTAATTCTTGATTTACAATAAAATATACGTTATGTAAAGTTTTAATTTATTTTTCTTCAAAATACTATTCGGCGAATAACAATTTAAAATTGTTTGAAAATTCCAATTTGGGATTTGAAAGAAGATATAAGCTGTAAATTCCCATGATTAGGCAGAATTAAGAAAAATGGCAATAAAACGCCAAACTTTGTTCAAAAGGAGTTATTTTCCCCATTTTTGTGACTTAGCTCATATTTTTGACCATAAAAGAAAAAAAAATAATGAAATTGATAGTAAAAACCACTTATTATTATCAAAAAAGAATATTTTTAAATATATAAACCAAATAAAATAAAAAATACAACCATATACACAACAAATATTAAAGTATATTTTATATAATACATCTAAATTATTTAAAATATAAGCATTGGTTATATAAATGAGTAAGCTTGCGGTTTTAGTTTATACTAACTATAAATTGCTTTATAAAGCATCAAAATTTTCTAAAAGATTTTAATATCGAATAGTGGGTTTCCAACTTTTATCAATACAATATATGTACCTGATTACAAACACAAAAGACTTACAGTTACCTGTAAGTCTTTTGCAACCTTTATGGAACTTTTTATTTTTTCAATAAAAACCTATCCTACAGAGCTTTTATTCTATAGTAAATACTCTTCGATATTTCGTCAGTCTCATTACAGACTTAGCTCAGAGTGACAATGTTTATCAAAAATATTTTCTTTTTAGAAGTATCAGACTAAGCTTGTCCCAGTCTAACATTATTTTGAATTGAAATTTAAAGAAGATCTTATTTTATCAATCATTTTTTCTGCATTACCGTTGCTTCCACCAAGACTTATTGCTTTTTTATAACTATCTAATGCCAAATCGTATTGCTTATTTGTAAAATAGGCCTCTCCTAAACTATCGAATAGATTTGCATTTTTGGGAAACTCACTTATTGCCAGTTTGAATATTTCTATAGACTCGTTTATTTTACCCGCTCTCAATAGTTCATAGCCCAAAGTATTCAGCTCGCTTGGGTTCTCAAAGCTGTATTCTTTTTCAGAAGTTTTTTTGAGTAAATAGTAGGTTTCTTTCGCTTTATTGATGTCGGTGAAAGATTCTTTTCTTATTGCTCGGTAAATAGATCTTTTAGGAATTTCGTAAGCTTTTCCTAACATCAAATTATGAATAATATGTCCTAAGTCCCAAACTTTATTGAGATTGTTAGATGTCAAAATTACAATGACATCATTTTTCATATCGTTTAATAAAATGGATTCAAATTTATGCGAAATACCGTTGTGTCGTTGTAATTCATCTTCTTCATAAAATCTGCCAAGCGATCCGCCTTCTTCTTTTGCATAGGGATTATTCAATAATGTTTCAAAGGATTTTCTGGAGATTAAACGGTTATGGTTCATCGCCTCAATCCATTTGTACATATCATTAATGTCCAGCCAAAGCCAACCGCTGATAAATTCCATTTCCGGGCATCTCACATTGTCCATATCATAACAAGATGTTCGGTTTTTGTATCCTGGTTTTGCATCGAAAACGGAATTGGTCATTTTCAAAGGTTTGATAATATTCTTAGTAACAAAATCTTGGAAAGTCATTCCTGTTACCTTTTCAATAATTCTTCTTTGCAAAAACACATTCCCATTATCGTATCTATAGCCTTTTCCCGGCTCAAATAACAGGGTGTCTGTTTTCCTCAAAATCTTCCAGGCTTCTTCATCGTTTTTTGGAACGATCATTTTATTTTCAATTCGAGGAATTCCACTGGCATAATTGATTAAATGTCTGGTCGTCACTTTTTCTGACCATTTTGGCAAGTCCAAATTATATTTCGAAATGGGATCATCAAGATTTAGCTGGCCACGCTCCATCAACATCATAACAGCAACTGCATTAAACTGTTTTACAATAGAGCCAAAATTAAAAATGGCATTTTTCGTTAAAGGTGTTTTTCTCGTTTCATCGGTAAAACCAAATGATTTTTGATAGATGACTTTTCCTTTTTTAGCGACCAAAACATTTCCGTTAAACAAACCTCTTTCGTAGGATTTGGTCATTAGAGAATCAATTTTCTGGGCATAAGCAACATCTTTTTCTGTTTTAACATTCCTTGCACTGCAACTAAATATGATTAAGACAGCTAAAAAGCAGCTGATATCTCTTGCTATATTAAGTATTTTCATAAATGTTTAATTTCTTTATTTTTTTAAAATATTTTCAATTTTATGCAGCATTTCTTTTGCATTCTGATTACTTGGTTCTAACTCTAATACTTTTTGATAATCAGCTTTAGATGATACATAATCCTTTTTATTAAAATAGGCTTCACCACGGCTGTCATAAGCATTTGGTAAATTTGGAAATTCCTTAATATTAAGTGTGAAAATTTTGATGGCGTCATCAATTTTATTATTCCTTAAAAATTCATAGCCCAAAGAGTTCAATTCGCTTTTATTCGAAAAATTATAATCGTTTGGTTTTGTTGTCTTTAATTTTTCATAAAGTTCAATTCCCTTATCAATATCTTTATTAGCTATTTTTTTAATGGTTAAAGAAATTGGTTCTTTTATTGGTTCTAATGGAAAATTTTCCCAATGATTTAAACTTGCAATTTTCGAAATGATTTCATTTATTAGTTGCATATTAACACCATTTGTCATTACAACAACACCGTTACCATCTTCCATACTTCCCATGTAGTGGCAGACAAATCCATAATTTCCGCCACTATGTCCAAAATATTTTGTCCCTTTATAGTTCTGAACAAATACCCCAAGGTTATTTTCAAGTCTTCTTATTGACATTTCTTTAGAAAGAACTTTGTTTGATTTCCCTTGTAATGACAATTGAGTTTCGATGATATATTTTGCCAAATCTGTCGGATTTGTCCATAGACCCGCAGCAGCTTTTTCTGGATAAATATGATATTTACCTACAACCTCGACCTTTCCATGATAGCCAGTTGCTAATAAATTTTTCTTTACCATAAAAGGAGGTTGATTAAAAGAGCTATAAGTCATTCCTAATGGAGTTAGTACGTTTTTTAGCAGATAATCCTCATACTTTTCACCTGTTGTATCTTCAAGAATCAACTGAGAAACTGTTGTTCCTCCACCCGAGTACTGGAATTTTAAACCTGGTTCAAAAACAGAACGAACCGCATTAGAATTAGCAGGCTTCAATCCATCAAGAACTTGAGGTATACTGGGCAAATCTTGTCCTTTCTCATAACCTCCGAAACCTCCGACAGAAAGCCCAGCAGTATGATTTAACAATTGTGCAGTACTTATTTTTTTTCCTTTTGAAATCGAATCATAAGGAAATTTCCACTTTTTCAAATAATTGTTAATATCATTATCTATATTTAATTTTTGCTCTTCTGTCAACTTCAAGACTCCTAAACTGTTAAAAGATTTGCTAACAGAAGCTGCTTGAAAAAGAGTTTCTGTAGTTGCTAATCTCTTCTCTGACACATCGGCAAAACCATATGCTTTTGCCCATTCTATTTTGTAATCTTTAACGACAGCAATGCTTACCGCATTTACTTCGTAAAAATCCATTCGTTCTTTTAAAGTTGATTTTTTATTTTTAGTCTTGTCCCAGGAATTTAGATTATTTTCGAGTGATTTGATTTTTTCGTTTACATTTTGTGAAAAAGCGTTGAATGATAAAATCAGAAAAAAAACAAGGCTTGTCTTTTTGATTTTGGAAACTGTTGGATTGCAATTCATTTTAGATTTAATTATTTTATTGCAAATATGCCTCAAAAAGGCTCCAGACGCGACCGATTAAAAAAAATCGAACTCATTTTTCGAAAGGTAATACTATTTTACAAGTGTTCTTTTCGAAAATCGGTTGGTGTTTTTCCTGTATATTTTTTGAAGGAAGTATTAAACGAAGATTTGGAATTAAAACCAACATGATACAAAATTTCCAAAACAGTCAGTTCTTTTTTAGTTGGATCTTTAAGGATTTGCATGGCTTTTTCAATTCTGTATTCATTCACGAAATCGAAAAAATGCTTATCCATATACAAATTAATCAAAGTCGATAAATCCTTCACAGGAATTTCAACTTGCTCCGCCAACTCCTGAATCGTTAATGAAGAATCTAAATAAGGCTCTTTTTCCTTCATGAAATTTTTTAAAAATTCTACTTCCTTATTCTTTTTGTCAACGAGAAAAGGTGTAACCTTTTGTTTCGGAACAACTTCTTCTATAGGTTTTAAATCAGAATTGACACCTCTAAAAAATTCTGGATTATTTAATGCAACAAAAAGATACCAACACGTACAAAACAAAAATGCAAATCCATCAATAGTTACAATCCACGCCCGAATCTCGCCGACACCAAAAATATACGTAACCAACCATCTTATCAGGACAATAAAATGCAGAACGTAATAGAGAATTGTTATTTTGTAAAGGGCATTGAGTGCCGAAATATTCGGGTTTGTGTAATTCTCTAGATATACTTTTTTAGCCTTTCTAATTGCCATAAACGAGGCAATAAAATAAACCTGAAACAGCGCTTCGAAAAGAAAGAGGAAAAATTGTAAGAGTGGCATGTCGTTCATGCTGTTGATGAATTTTATTTTAGAAGGTCTATCACTAAAATAAATTCCCCACATCATAAAAGCATTGAACGCCAAAAATGGGATTACATGTATTAAATGTTTCGGTTTTAACCGAAAATTGGTATAACAAACAGACAATACATAAAGGTAAAATGATGCTGAAACCACATAATTAGTACTCCAACGAAAAGCCTCGAGATTAATATAATTAACCGGAAATCCGTGTTGCAAAAACTTGATAGCATCCACTGCGTTTGTAAAAAGAAAGAACGCCAGCAAACAGTTTGACAGTTTGTACTTCGTCTTTACAGTAATCAAAAATAGAGCGAGTAAAAACACCATGAAAATCCCAATAGAGGAAACGAGCTGCAAAAAATTGTACCTGTCCATATCGTATTAAAGCAAGGCCAAATGTACTTATTTTTCAAAGATATTTTTCATGAAAAATTCAAAATGGAATATTTATTTAAGGCAAAAATATTTGTAGAATTCAGTATTGATTATTAGAAATAAAATCAAGAGGACAATATTCTTATTTTGATGTAACAACAAACATAAAATCATTCCACAAGATATTCAATTTCTGAACAAGCCTGTAAATAGGTTTCTATTACTTTTCAGTATGCTTTCACTTTAAAATTCCACATTTAGCTACTTTTGAAACTGTAAATAACAGAAAAAGGTTTACAGAATATCTGTAAACCTTTTGCGATCCGGACGGGACTCGAACCCGCGACCTCCGCCGTGACAGGGCGGCATTCTAACCAGCTGAACTACCGGATCAATTTTTTAAAGGAAATTGATAAAACCTTTGCGATCCGGACGGGACTCGAACCCGCGACCTCCGCCGTGACAGGGCGGCATTCTAACCAGCTGAACTACCGGATCAATTTTTTAAAGGAAATTGATAAAAACCTCTGCGATCCGGACGGGACTCGAACCCGCGACCTCCGCCGTGACAGGGCGGCATTCTAACCAGCTGAACTACCGGATCAATTTTTTAAAGGAAATTGATAAAACCTCTGCGATCCGGACGGGACTCGAACCCGCGACCTCCGCCGTGACAGGGCGGCATTCTAACCAGCTGAACTACCGGATCAATCGACAATATTTAAAAACGTATGCTCTTCGATTATTGTGGTTGCAAAAATACAACAATAATCGATACTAACAAATATTTTTCAAAAAAAACGCTCTCCCAGTAGGGAAAGCGTTCATTATCAGTTATACTTTTTTCTATAAATGAGCAGAAAGCTTCTGCGCAATAACCTCTTTTGGAGATACACCAACCAATTTGTCCACTACTTCTCCGTTCTTGAAGATTAAAACTGTAGGAATATTTCTAATTCCAAACTCCATAGAGATTTGTTGATTGTTATCTACATCTACCTTTCCTACAACCGCTTTTCCTTCAAAATCGGTAGCAATTTCCTCAATAATTGGACCCAACATTCTGCACGGACCACACCAAGTTGCCCAAAAGTCAACTAATACTGGCTTATCCGAATTGATAATTTCGCTAAATGTTGAATCAGTGATTTCTAATGCCATAATTCTTATTATTTCAGTTTAATTTAAGTCTACAAATTTACACAATTTATTATACCTGAATGTCTATATCAAACATTCATTTTTTCGATAGTACCCTCCTTAATCTCTTCCAGCGCTTTAGCTAAAGCATCTATATCTGCTTTTGAGGTCATATGACTAAAGGAAAGACGAAGCGGAGTACAGTTATCCATCTGCTCGTCTGTAAGTATCGACATCATTACCATAGAAGGCTTAGCTGCCCCGGAACTGCATGCACTACCCTGAGATACTGCAATTCCTTTCATATCCAACTGTAAGCCTATAAGCGGGTTCTTAAATGGTAAAAGCACGCTTAATAGAGTGTAAAGACTCGTGCCTCTTTCTGCACTATGTCCGTTGAATAATACTCCTGGTATTTTTTCTGTTAATTTTTCTATTGTATAAGCCTTAATATCCTCCATATGGCTAGCATATTCATCCATATGCTCTACCGCAATATCCAAAGCTTTACCAAGCCCTACAATACCCGTTACGTTTTCTGTACCGGCACGAAGACTTCTTTCCTGAGATCCGCCTACAATAATACCTTTAAGTCCGGATGATTTTCTTACAAAAGCAAATCCGGCTCCTTTAGGACCATGAAATTTATGAGCACTGCATGAGGCAAAGTCAACCATAATTTTAGAGAAATCTAAAGGCATATGTGCAACAGTCTGTACCGTATCTGAATGGTATAAAGCATCATATTGCTTGCATAGTGCAGCAACTTTCTCTATATCCAGCAAGTTTCCGATTTCGTTATTAGCATGCATCAGAGATACCAATGTTTTCTTTTCAGAATTCTGAAGAAGGCTTTCGAGCTTCGCAAGGTCAAAGTCACCTTTACTGTCCGGGCGGAGATAAACTACCTCTACCCCTCTCATTTTCTTCATTTCAAGGCATGCTTCCGCAACACATTTATGCTCCATAGGAGAAGTAATAATGCGCTGTACTCCCAGATTATCCACACTTGATCTTATAATCATATTATTAGACTCAGTACCACAAGAAGTAAAAATAATCTCAGCAGGTGTTACATTAAGGTAAGCCGCAACTTTACGTCTGTTCTCCTCAATTAAAGCTTTTGCTTCCTGCCCTATACTATATGTGGAAGATGGATTCCCATACTGTGTTTTCATCACATCCACCATTGCATCAATTACCTCTTCCAAAAGGGGTGTTGTCGCTGCATTATCAAGATAAACTCTATCCATTTTAGATCTCTCGTTGTTATTATGTTTTTACATTATCATTATATACTATAGCAAGGAGAAACATAAAAACATTCATTAATATTCCCCTTCGAGTGCCTTGTATTCAAATATTAAAATTAGTGAAAAAATTTGAAATACCCTTCATCTGCCCACTCCAGCATTGGCTTGTCTCCGGAGGTATCTCCGAAGGCAATGGTCTTGTCGAACCTTGTTAAATCTATTGTTCTTTTAATCCGGATTACTTTTTCCGGTCCGTTGCAATTTCTGGTTGCAAACTCTCTTGCAAATTTACCATTTACAAATTTAGCTTCTGTAGAAATATATCCAAAATTAAAATGTTCGGCAAATGGTTTCACCCAAATATCCAGAGAGGCCGTTACCAGATAGGCCGTTGCATTCTTATCTATGTTCTTAAAGAAGTCTAAAGCATTTTCTCTCATAATGCTGTTTTTATATTCTTTAAAAAAATTCTGAGCTAATTCCTCCAGCTTTTTTTGCTTCTCATCTTTTAATATAGAAGTAATGAAGCTTTTTTTCACCCTCTCTGTATTCGCCAGTTTCAGCTTCATCATTACAAACAACGGAACATGTCTCATAAACTGAAAATAATAACGTCCCGGGTTATAAAACCTAAGGAATAAAAACATTGTATCTTTAGTCGTTATCGTTCCGTCAAAATCAAAACAGTACAATTTTTTCATTTGCGAGGTGTTTTAATGATGTATTTTATTTTTTGAAATAAATCTGTAATAAAAATGCTATAAGCCATAATATCATTGTAGCCTGTATATAATGGTCTTTATAAATAATCTTTGTTGGAGATTCTGTTTTATTATACACCAAAGTCTGTTGCAAATAGCGTAAAAAAGCAAAAACTACAAAAATTACAGTATAAAAAACCCTTGGGTGAAATTTCTGCTGTACCTCCGGTGAGAGTGTAAACATCAGATAACATACAATCGCCAATGCACAACTAATAGATAAAGCAATATCGGCAAACTGAACATTATAACCATCCAGAGCTTTTCTGGTTTTACCATTAATCTGAGCATTGATAAGCTCGCCTCTTCTTTTTCCTATCGCCAATACTAATGCCAGAATAAAAGTAAGTAGTATTGCCCACTGTGAAACCACAATCCCGGTAATATAACCACCTGCTAAAACTCTGAGTACAAAACCTGTAGCAATAATACAAATATCTACAATAGCAACATGCTTTAATTTAAAGGTATAGAGAATATTAATAACAAAATAAGAAATAATAACTGTAGCAAAGTCCTGTATTTCCAGTCCCTGATTTTGCAAACAGAAAGTAAAACCTATTGCCAGTACGATCAATAAAACAAATATACCAATAGCTGTTTTCTTTCCTATAGCACCGCTGGCCAATGGTCTGTTTCGTTTTTCAGGATGTTGTTTATCGAGTTCTATATCCATATAATCATTTAGAATATAGATACAGCTTGCTGTAAGAGAGAATACAGTAAAGGCAATACAGCTCTTAAAAAAAAGATCCGTGTCCATTATTTTTCCGGAAAAAAAAACAGGCAAGAACACAAATAAATTCTTCACCCACTGCTCAACTCGTAAAAGTTTTAAATACTTCTTCATTTATATTATACTGATGCAAAAGTAACGATTATAATGATAAAGAAAAACCACTGCCTGGGCAGTGGTTTTTTTATCTCAAAGCTAAAAAAGATTAATTATCTACCTTGTTTAGCGTCTTGAATCATTTTCTCATTTGCAGTAATTGCAAACTCTACTCTTCTGTTCTGAGCTCTTCCTGCATCGGTATCATTAGTAGCGATAGGTTCTGCTTTACCCATACCTTTTGCTACAAAACGACCTCTTGAAAGGCCATTTGCAACGAAATAGCTTATTACAGAGTTTGCTCTTCTTTCAGATAAACCGATGTTATAAGAATCTGTACCTTTAGCATCTGTATGTCCGTAAACATTGATATTGGTATCAGGGTTGTTTTTGAAGACAGGAATTAACTTATCTAAATTCGCTTTAGCTGTTGGCGTAAGTGTTGCAGAGTCGAAGTTGAAGTTAATTGTATTTTCGTTAAGGATAACTTTAATACCTTCTCCTACTCTCTCTACTTCAGCACCTGGTAAAGCCTGGTTGATTTCTCTAGCCTGCTTGTCCATTTTGTTACCGATAACACCACCAGCAACACCACCAAGAATACCACCTAACACAGCACCTATAGCACCATTACCACCACGACCGATGTTGTTTCCTAAGATACCTCCTAGTACAGCACCACCAGCAGTACCTATAGCTGCACCTTTCTGTGTATTATTAGCATTTTGTACAGCCTCACAGCTAGTTAGTAATAAACTTCCTGACAGGAATAAAGCTGCTACGCTTGATTTATTTAAATATTTCATTTTTTTTAATTTTAAAGTAGATTAGTTAATTTTCTGGAAATGGTATACAACGTTTACCGGTGCGGAAGAATCTCCAACAGTCTGTACCAGTTCAAATGAGTTAGGTGACTGATTTTGTAACTGAAGGAAATAACCAGCTGTTACAGTTTTTGCTTTAGTTCCGTTTGGAATTTTCTTGAAAGAGAACTGTCTGTCAGTAGTTACATTAAACTTAAACTGAGTATTTACACCTGGACAAGCTGCTTCCGAAATAGAATAAGATCCTGTATTATTGTTCGGAACCAATTTCCACTGGCTACCAACGAAACAATTAATATCAACTCCCTCATCGAAAGGTTTGATCTTATAATTTTTATCATAATCTACATTAGTAATCTGCCAGGTACCTTTTAAACTATAATTGTCATTACGTGCACTCTGTGCCTGATTTGCTGTTGAACAGGAAACGGCTACCATAGAACCAAACAATCCCGTAAGTAATAGATTTTTCATAAATTGTTTATTTATATAAAGGTAATAAAAAATTGTGCCAAAAATTCCGAAATCAAAAAAAAACATCTTCGTGTGAAGATGTTTTTTTCCATGTTATTTTTTAACCTTTGTTTTGGATTTTACAGGAAGCTTTTTCCCTGAAGTGTAAAAGTTATTATAGGCATATTCTGCTGCCTTATAAAGATCCATTACACCTCCGGATCGGGACATGTAATTGAAGGTATTATTTACCTTACTACCTTCAATACCAGCATCTACTGTAGATTTATTCGCTGTTTTTACAATTGCCTCAATAATCTGGGCAGGTGTAAGCGTTGGCATATAAGCTAATAATACAGCAGCAGCTCCGGCAACAACTGGTGAAGCCATAGAGGTGCCCTGAAGGTATTTATACTTCCCGTCCGGTACTGTAGAATATATCTTCTCTCCCGGAGCAAAAATATCTACCATTTTCTGATTGTAATTGGAGAATGATGCTCTCAATTTACTACTATCGTTTGTACTTGCTCCCACAACAATTACATTATTAACAAATGGCTTTTCATCTGCCGGATCTTTAAAATTGGTAGGAAAAGCTACATGTTCACTAATGTCTTCATTTTCATTACCCGCTGCTTTTACTAAAAGTACACCTTTATCCTGTGCATATTTAAATGCTTCCCAAACTTTGTCTTTGCCCGGAGAAACAGGCTTTCCAAAGCTCATATTTAGTACTTTTGCTCCATTATCTACAGCATAACGGATAGCATTTGCCACATCTTTATCACGCTCATCACCATCCGGAACAGCTCTTACCGTCATAATCTTAGCCACTCTGGAAGCTACCCCATACTGAACTTCTTTACCGTTTGGTAAACCTGCAATAATCCCTGAAACGTGAGTACCGTGTTCTGCATCTGGTCCTTCGTAATGGTTATTACCATATTTTGTTTCATTGATATCATTATAGTTATCTCCTACAATAGAACGCGGGTCATAGTCCAGATTAAACTGTTTAGTTGCCTGTGTTTTATAATGCTTTATACCTTCATCTATTTGCTCTGCAAAAACTTTCTGAAGATCATTACCACTTTTACCAGCCAGATCTCCATCTTTTGTCATATTATCCAGAATACCCACATAATTAGCTTCAAGACCATCTTTAGGCACAATAGCTTTCACATTTTCTGGTGTTAAAGCTTTGCCTCCCAATAATCCAACAATTGCGGGAATTCTGTTTTTAAGCTCTGTATAAAACACATAATATTGCTGTGCTTCACCATTTTTTGCGGTATAAATATCTTTCGATTTCATATACAGATCAAACTCTGCAGGCATTTTTGCCTGATTGGCTTTATTTGCAGTCGAATTAGCTCCTTCAAAAAGAGGCTTGTATTTCTGAATTACTCTGGTCACTTCCTGAGTGTCCACATCCACATCACCATTTTTACCTCCCTGGAAGTTCCAACCGTGGATATCATCTACATAACCGTTACCATCATCATCTATTCCGTTACCCGGTATTTCTTTGGTATTAACCCACATATTCTTTATAAGTCCCGGATGGTCTACCTCTACTCCGCTATCCAAAACACCAACGATTACAGTTTGTGGTTTTAGTCCTTTTGATTCTAAGAACTTATAAGCTTTTTCAGTATTAACTCCGTAAACTTTGGTTGTTGCAAAATCTTTATGATACCAGGTTTCCAGATCCTTATTTTGCTTATCGGAGGTTTCCTGTGAAAAACCAAAAGTAAATGCTGTAAGAAAAGCAGCACTTATAAAGAATTTTCTCATAACTTTTTATTTAAAATTTTTAAGGTATGTTGCAGATTCCGGGCCAAGATTGCATAATAAGTCCACAATAGACAAATTTGGAATATAACCTAACTTATCCGAAAATACCTGATAATATTCTTTCGAAGCTGAGTCTGTATTCTTCTTTGCTGAAAATGAATCTCTAAAGTCAGTTGCCTCAGGTTCTCTTTCATACGTGGAAGTAGATGCAGACTTTTTATCAGTCTTCAGTATTTTTAAAATAATATTCAAAGCCCGAAGGTTAAATTCCATTAAACTTTCTGGCTGAACGGAGTAAATATCTTCCAGCTGATGCTCGTAAAATTCGAAATAGGGAGAACTCTGATAAGCCGTTTTAATTGACTTCCAGTGTAGCTTTTGCCAACTCTCGGCATAAGAAATCTCCGTTTCTTTATACAATCTGTTTCCGGTATGTCTGGTCGGAATAATCAACGCAAGCTTACCATTGGCACCATAAATTTCTGTACGGTTCCGGTAGGTTTGTTTAGGAAAGTTTTCCCACTCTTCGAATACAACATCATTATTCTCATCCAGATACTCTGCGAACCACTGTACTGGTGGTAAGTAGAATATAGGAAGAAGTATATTATTCATCTTCTTTCTTTTTCTTAAACATTTTAGTAAAATAATCCCATCCAAAGAACAATACCAATATAAGTACAGCAATCCACCAGTAAGATGTTTTGTTCATTTCACCTGTATTAGATGCTTTGAACATACGATCCCAGCGAACTTTCTTTGGTCCTTCATCAAAAATACCCTGTACACTTAACCATGTAAACATAGGCTTACCTACGATGTATTGCTCCGGAACGAATCCAAAGAAACGGGCATCAAGAGAAGCATCTCTGTTGTCCCCCATCATAAAGTAATAGTCTTGTTCTATAGTATACTGGTTAGATTCTTTACCATCGATAAAGATTTTACCATTTTTATTTTCCAGTTTATGACCTTCATACTTATGGATAATCCACTGGTATTCTGGTAAATTATCTTTGTTTACAGCAACAACATCACCTTTTTTAGGAATTTTAAGCGGGCCATACTGGTCTGCATTCCATGGCTTATTAATAGGGAATATAGACTGAGCTGTATCGATTTTAGCTTTGGTTTGCTGATTGTAATAGCTAATGGCAGCTTCTCCTTTCGGATTGATAACCTCCTCCATCTTTGTTACTTCCGGAAGACTCTTTATTTCAGCAGCAGTTTTATCTGTTAACCCCTGGAACTGATAAACATATCCTCCTGTCGGCATCTCTCCTTCCTGTAAAGGTAAATAGCCATATACTTTCCAAAGACGGTTTACATCCAATGCAGAAGATGTATATACTAAATAAGAATGCTGTACTTCAGCATCACCCATTATTTTTTCAGGCTGATTGTTCACAAATAATCTTCCGTTTCTCATCTCGATAACATCTCCAGGAACGCCTACTACCCTTTTTACATAAGGGTCTTTACGGTCTATTGCGACGTGTGCGGAGTCCCCAGGATAGTTGAATACAACGATATCATTTCTTTCTACCTTTTCCCAACCCGGAAGTCTGAAATAAGGAAGCTTTACACCATCTACATAAGATTTTGTTGCTTTTTTAGGATTATCACTTCCTCCTATAGTTCCCTGTAAGAAAGGAATTGCTACAGGTCTCATCGGAAAACGGTAACCATAGTTCAGTTTATTTACAAACAGGAAATCTCCAACCAGAATTGTTCTTTCCATAGAGCCGGTAGGTACACCAAACGGCTGGGTTATAAACGTGTGAATAACAGTTGCAAAAACAACAGCATACACAACAGATCCCCAGAAACCATCTTTCTTTTTGGCTTCCTCTTCACCCTGCAGTAAAAATTCTTTATAGATTTCTGTATCTTTTGAATAGTTAACTACCGCCATATAGATAAAAGGTAGTGCAACTGTAAGAACTCTTTGTACAAAAGAAACCTTACCAAACTTTTTCATTAAAAACAAATGAAAAACGGACATCATAATAGGTCCTACAATCGGTAAATACGACAATACCGCCCACCATTTAGGATGCTCGGTTTCCTTCAGTATTATTGAATAGTTGTAAAAAGGTATAAATGCAAAAACAGGATTATATCCCATTTTTTTAAACAACTTCCATGTAGAAATCCCCATCAATACACTTAGGATTAATACATAAAAGCAATATGTAAGAACGTAATTCATCAGTTTCTGATTTGATTAATCTTTATTTTATCAAATGATTAGTTATAATTTCGGGGTAAATGTTACAAACCCAACACATCATTCATGGTGAAAACACCTTTTTTATCCTTGATCCATTCTGAAGCAACTACTGCACCTAAAGCAAAGCCATTTCTGTTGAAAGCTGTATGCTTGATCTCAATTTCATCCACTTCCGAACGGTAATATACACTATGTGTACCCGGAACTTCATTTTCACGAATAGCAAATATACCTAATTCTTTACCTTTCGTTTCTTCTAATTTCCAGGATTCAAAACCTGAATTTCCAATAACTCCTTCTGCCAGTGTAATTGCTGTACCACTTGGAGCATCTAATTTATGAATATGGTGAATCTCTTCCAACTGAACATCATATTCAGGAAAAGGACTCATCATTTTTGCCAGCCTTTCATTAAGTGCAAAAAACAGGTTCACCCCTAAACTAAAGTTGGATCCGTATAAAAATGCAGTATTCTTTTCAACTGCTAATCTTTCTATTTCAGGCTTTTTTTCAAGCCAACCTGTTGTTCCACATATTACAGGAATTCCAAGTTCCAAACAGTTTTTTATATTTTCATAAGCTGCTTCCGGATTAGAAAATTCAATAACAACATCCGGATTATTCAGATTATCAGCTGTTGGTGTTTCTTTTAATCTGGTTACGACTTCATGACCTCTTTTCTGGGCTATTTCATCGATGATTTTACCCATTTTACCGTAACCTACTAATGCTATTTTCATTAGATAACTTTTATTTTTTATTGATCTGATGAAACCTTACGGGCAATTATCCTAAGATAAAATTACCTGTAAGGTTTCATTATAATTTATTCGAATATTTTAAAATCTGTATCGTATTCCTATACCAGGCTTAGAAGGTTCAAAACCTGTAGGATCCATAATAACTACTGGCGCAAATGCCAAATCAGGATCATTTTTAATTGGTGCCAAATGGGCATCTACCACCGCATCTATAATACTCAACAAATAAACTCCGGCTGTGATAGCAATTGCATAATCTCTCTGCCGCTTGGCTCTATCCTGTGTACGCCCCAATACATCTTTGGTCACTCCTGCAATTCCGGAAAATTCATGCTTCTGACCGTTCAGTTCTGCAATAAAGGCTTCCCGATAACGCCTGTACTGCTTATCATTCCACATTGCAATTCCTACTCCGGTACCAATAGCTCCTAAAACAATAGGAATTTTCCAGTATTTTTTATTATAAGCCTGCCCCAATCCCGGTAATATTGCAGCATATAATCCTGCTTTTGTCGGGCTTATTTCAATTATTTTTTTTGGAGCTGCATTTACCATATTGATGTCTTTCAGAACATCATCAGGTGTTTCCTTAGCACTAAGCGTATCTGTAACCGAAGGGCTCTTTATTGTATCACTGACTTTCTTCTGAGAAAAACAAAATACAACGATAAGCGTACTAAAAAAAACAATTAATTTTTTCATTCGTCTATTTTTCGTTAACCACTTTTAGTGGCTGGTATTTACGGAACGAAAGTCTCATTCCCCTATAAGCTTCAGGATTCTCTCCAGATCTTCTTCTGAAGCAAAATCTAAAATAATTTTACCTTTTTTACCTTTTCCAACAGATTTAATTTCCACATTCAAGTCTAATGCATCGGAAATACTTTTTTGTGCTTTCTTCAAGTGGTTAGGTAATTCTTTTATGGCTTTAACAGTTTTTTGTTTACTGTTCTTTAATTTGTTTACAAGCTCTTCTGCCTGGCGAACATTCAGGTTTTCCTTAACAATTTTCTGATAAAGCAATTCCTGCTGTGCTTCGTCCTGAAGACTTAGTAAAGCACGGCCATGACCAGCTGAGATTTCATTACTTCTTATAGCTCCCTGAATTTCAGGACTAAGCTTTAGCAAACGTAATGAGTTGGTAATGGTACTTCTCTCTTTTCCGACACGGGAACTAAGATTTTCCTGAGTAAGACCTATTTCATCGATTAACCTTTGATAGGTAAGTGCAATTTCGATAGCATCTAAATCCTCACGCTGTATATTTTCTACAAGAGCCATTTCTAATAACTCCTGATCGTTTACCAATCTTATATAAGCCGGAATTGTTTTCAGGCCGGCAATCTTACTGGCACGGAAACGGCGCTCTCCAGAGATAATTTCAAATTTATCTCCGTCCTTACGTAGTGTTACTGGCTGAATTATACCTAAAGCCAGAATAGACTGAGCAAGGTCATTAAGTGCCTTCTCATCAAAATAAGTACGTGGCTGACTAGAATTGGGATATATATCATCGATAGACACCTCTACTATATTGCCCACTAACTGCTCCGCACCGGCATCCGTTGCTGAGTTTACTGTGCCTTTGGTTTCAGCGCTGAGAATAGCACCTAAACCACGCCCCATGGCTCTTTTCTTATCTTTCAATGGTTTCTCTCTTCTTTTTGGTTTTTGACTCGTTCTTCAACAAAACTTCTTCTGCAAGCTGTATATATTGTATAGCTCCTTTACTCTCGGCATCGTACATGATGATAGACTCACCAAAACTTGGTGCTTCACTTAATCTTACATTCCGGTTGATAATACTACTGAATACCATGTCCGGGAAATGGGAATTTACTTCTTCAACAACCTGATTAGACAATCTTAAACGGCTATCATACATTGTAAGCAATAAACCTTCAATATCCAGATCCGGATTGTGGATTCTCTGAACATTTTTAATGGTATTAAGTAATTTACCTAAACCTTCCAAAGCAAAATATTCGCACTGGATAGGAATAATTACTGAATCCGCAGCAGTTAATGCGTTGATCGTAATAAGTCCAAGACTCGGAGCACAGTCGATAATAATGTAATCATAATCATTTTTAATCTCCTTCAATGCTTCTTTCAGCATATACTCACGTCTTTCTTTATCTACCAGCTCAATTTCAGCCGCAACTAAATCAATATGCGACGGCATAATATCCAGATTAGGAGAAGTGGTCCTCTGTATACATTCGCGTACATTCTTACTGTTTTCTAAAACATTATATGTAGAATTATATACTTCTTCAACTCCTAAGCCCGAAGTTGCATTAGCCTGTGGATCAGCATCTATTAGTAAAACTTTTTTCTCTAAAACACCCAATGCAGAAGCTAAATTAACGGATGTAGTTGTCTTTCCTACGCCTCCTTTTTGGTTTGCCACTCCTATTATTTTACCCATTTTCAAGATTTAAGATTCAAAAATACAATTTTTTTAATGCTAACGCCTATCACAAAAGACGTGATCTTGTTAAATATTTGTTAAACAAGGCTTTATACCTTAAAAAAATTATCCACAAAAAAAACTCTTTGTGGATAATTATAGTAATTTTATCTGGTAAAATTTATTCAAATTTCATAGACACCGGAATTCTGAAGTAAGATCTTACATTCTGACCTTCCAATTTAGCAGGGTTCCATTTACCTTTTACTGATTTTATCGTACGGATAGCCTCTGCATTAAAATCTCTGTTAGGACCATCTGCTTTTATATTGGTAATTGTACCATCTCTTTCTACAATAAAGGTTATCATAGTCTTGATAACACCTTCTGTTCCATCCATCACTGTTCCGTCAAAGTTCTCTTTAATCTTATTACGGAAAGAATCTAAACCACCAACATAAGCAGCTTCAACATCAACAACAGTAGCAGGATCATTTGATAAAATCTTTGGTTGTGGTGGCGCAGGTACAATTCCCTCTCCAGGAGTTTTAATAATCGGAGCCGGAATATTTGGATTTACTGCAACTGGCCCTTCTATATCATGTGTCCCAAGTACAGCATCATCAGGTGTTTTTGTTGTGATTTTCTCAATCGGTGGATTATTCACAGGTTCCGGCAGTTGATTATCGATCGTCTTCACTACTTGATGCTGTTGCGGCTGAACTGGTTCAGGAACTTTTGGCTTTACAGGATCTAAATCTACCTCAATAGGTTTCATGTAAACAGGTTTCCCAATATCAGTAATAACATTTTTATTATTCAAATTCATATAGAGAATAGATCCTCCGGTAATTACACCAAAGAAAAGAATCCCTGAAAAAAGGGCTCTATTCATATACTGCCCTGCCCGATTTCTCAGGTCGTAGGCACCGTAAGATTTGTTTCTGTTTTCAAAAACAATTTCATTCAAAGCGAACTCGTGGTTCAGATGTTGGAATGGCTTCATAGATTTGTGGTTTTGATGATTAAATAAAAAAATTAACACATATACATCATTCAAATCAAAATTTATTCCAAAAAATTGTTAAAATCAGATAAGTATTTATCAAATAATAACTTTTTTCTCAAAACACATATTCATCAACCCTGAATTCAGAATAATATTAACCTCCCAAACACTTATATATATTATTTTTTAACAAAAAAAGTTCCGGAAAATATTTTCCGGAACTTTTATATAATTCTGCTATTTCTTTTTTCTTAGAAAAGCTCTTTTCTGATAATATTCTGAGAACGCTCTGGTCCTACAGAAACTAAGTATACATTAATACCTAAGTATTTTTCGATAAACTCAATATATTTCTTAGCTGTTGCAGGAAGCTCATCATAGCTTCTTACCGTAGTAATATCTTCATCCCAACCTTCTAATTCTTCATAGATAGGCTCATAGTTATATAACTTGGTTGTAGAAGAAGTGAAGTAATCAATGATTTTACCATCTTCAGTTTTATAGTGCGTAGCGATCTTCAATTTACCAAGACCTGTCATTACGTCTAATTTAGTAATTACAAGGTTATTGATACCGTTAATCATACAAGCATGCTTTAAAGAAACAAGATCTAACCAACCTGTTCTTCTTGGTCTTCCGGTTACAGCACCAAATTCACCTCCGATCTTACGGATATTTTCTCCCAGTTCATCATCTAACTCTGTAGGGAAAGGTCCGTTTCCTACTCTTGTACAGTAAGCTTTTGCTACACCAATAAGGTTCTGAAGAGATGTTGGCGGAACACCAGCGCCTGTACAAACCCCACCTGTAGAAGGAGAAGATGATGTAACGTATGGATAAGTTCCGAAGTCGATATCAAGCATTAAAGCCTGAGCTCCTTCAAAAAGGATATTTTTACCTTCTTTAATCGCCTCGTTTATTTCAAGCTCAGTATCTACAATTCTGTCTTTTAGTTTTTCTCCTAATTCTAAAAATTCATTGTAAATCTCCTCAACATCCATTTCCGGCTTATCAAAATATTTGGAGAACAAAGCATTTTTAAGCTTTAGATTTTTTTCAATCTTTTCTCTTAGTATTTCAGGATTTAGTAAGTCTACCATACGGATACCTACTCTGGAAATTTTGTCTTCGTAACATGGACCGATACCTTTTTTGGTTGTTCCGATCTGTGTACCTCCCTGCTCTTCTTCTCTATAAGTATCCAAGAGAATATGATAAGGCATAATCACATGTGCTCTGCGGCTAATAAACACGTGATCTGTTTTCATTCCTTTATCTTCAATCTGCTGAATTTCTTTCAGGAAAGATTTAGGATTTACTACTACCCCATTAGCAAGGAAACATTTTCCACGGCATTGTAAAACACCTGATGGTAAAAGTTGCAGGACAAATTTGTTATCTCCTACATATACAGTATGTCCTGCATTATCTCCACCTTGAAAACGTACTACGTAATCTGATTTAGCGGAAAGAACATCCGTAATTTTACCTTTACCTTCATCTCCATACTGAAGGCCTACTACAACGTAAGTTGACATATTTTACTATAAATTTAGATTCATGCAAAGTTAGCTCTAATTCATTTTTAAGACAAATTAAAATCTGATTTTTAAGAAGAAATCTTTACAAACCCTGCAGAAAAAGCTATTGGAAGTAACTAAATATCAGATTCTCTAAAACCACAACCTTATTATATAATAAAAATAGTTGTTCTGTAATTCCTATATTTTATATAGCTTTGTTATAACAATTTAAAGAGACATGAAAAGAGCCCTCCTATTTTTTGGAATAATTCTATCCGGTTTAACCTTTGCTCAGCAAACCCCTAAAGTATTAAAGACTTTATTCACAAAAGAAGCATTAGCACAAAAAATTACTGCTGAAAACGGAGATGTCATGTCTATTAAAGATGTGTTCAGCAAACATAAAGGAAAAGTTATTGTACTCGATCTTTGGGCCGGATGGTGCCGTGATTGTGTCCTTGCATTGCCAAAGGCAGAGGAACTGGAAAAAAATAATCCTGAGGTTCATTTTGTATTCTTTTCATTGGATCGCAACAGAGAAGGATTTGACAAAAGCCTTGAAAAGTTCAACATGAAAGGAAAAGAAAATTATTGGTTTTCTGAGGGATGGAAAAACAATTTTAATAATTATATTGATCTTAATTGGATTCCGCGTTATCTGGTTATCGATCAGAAAACTAAGATTGCTAAATATTATGCTATCACTCCGGATGATCCGGAAATACAAACAACCATCAATAAACTCCTAAAAAAATAATCTTAGAAATAGGGTAATTCGCTCAGCACATCTTAGTTAAATGATGTGCTTTTTGTATTTATAAAAAAATGTTTAAGTTAAAAATCGTATCTTTGCAAAATATTTAAGATATTAATGAATTTATTTACTGAAACCAATTTAAGTCCTGAAATTCTGAAGGCTATTGGTGAACTAGGCTACGAGAGCCCTACTGAAATCCAGAAACAAACAATACCCTTTATATCATCGGACATCAGAGACCTTATCGCTCTGGCGCAGACGGGTACCGGAAAAACTGCAGCTTTTTCCCTTCCAATTTTGGATATGGTAGATGACACAAGCCGCAAAATCCAATTTTTGGTGTTGTGTCCAACGCGCGAATTATGTCTTCAGATTACAAAAGACATAAAAAACTACTCAAAATACCTTCCTAACATTAAGACTGTTGCTGTATATGGTGGTAGCAGCATTAATGATCAAATCAGATCTCTTCGTGAGAAACCACAAATTATTGTAGGTACACCGGGACGTGTTATCGATTTGATAAATCGTAAATCTTTGGATTTTTCCAATATTCACTGGTTGGTATTAGATGAAGCAGATGAAATGCTTTCAATGGGCTTCAAAGATGATTTGGAAACAATCATCAGCGAAACGCCGGAAACCAAACAGACTTTCCTTTTCTCAGCTACAATGAGCAAGGAAGTAGAACGTATTTCTAAGAATTATTTGACTAAACCGCACAGAATTTCTGTAGGTTCTATTAACGAGGTTAAGAAGAACATTAAGCATGAATATTACGTAGTAGGATATCGTCAGAAAAAAGAAGCTTTGAAAAGGCTTATTGACAATAACCCGAATCAATATTCTATTATCTTCTGCCGTACCCGTATGGAAACTCAGGAAGTTGCTGATTTCCTAATGCAAAATGGTTATGCAGCAGATGCACTTCACGGAGATCTTTCTCAGGCACAGCGTGATACTGTAATGAAGAAGTTCCGTTTAAAGAATATTGACATCTTAGTTGCTACCGATGTTGCTGCAAGAGGACTAGATGTAGATTCTTTAACTCACGTTATCCATTTCTCTTTACCAGATGACCCTGAAGTATTCGTACACAGAAGTGGTAGAACTGGTAGAGCTGGAAAAGATGGTATTTCAATTGCCCTAATCAAACCTGAAGAAAGCCGCAAGCTGAAGCAGATTAAGAGCCAGAGTAAAATTGAAATTACTGAGAAAATAATTCCTACAGGACAAGAAATTATCAAAGCTCAGGTAGAAGGTGTTTTTGAAAAATTATTCTCTGAACACGAAAATTATTTTGAATTTGATGCTTCTTTAATTCCTGATCTTTCTAACTTCACTAAAGAAGAACTTGTTGGTCAGCTATTACAGTTCCAACTTCGTGACATGGCATTATACTACGAAAACCGTAATGATATTGCTGAGCAGAAGTTTAACGGTAGAGATGATTCTGAAAGAGGAAGCAGACGTGAGCGTAGCCGAGACAGGGACAGAGGAGACAGAAACAGCAGAGACCGTGGAGATCGTAAATCCAGAAAGAAAAGCGAAAACATGGTGCGTTTCTTCTTTAACCTAGGAAAGAGAGATGAACTGAAAAAAGTAGATGTATTGGATATCATTAACCAGTCTACTAAAAAATCAGGTAAAAAGGCTGACATCGGAGATATTGAGATCTTAGAGAAATTCACTTTCTTCGAAGTAGAAAAAAGCTTCAAAAATGAAGTAATGGGTAACATTAACAACAAAAAATTCAAAGGCAGAGAGATGCGTTTGGAGGTTGCTAACTAAGCTAACTTACTTTATTCTAAATATTTAAAACACTGCCAACCGGCAGTGTTTTTTATGTTAACAAAAATTAATATTTACCCCTGAAAACACAAATTCGTTTTCCCGATATTTGCACAAACTTTTAAAGATTATATCATAATGGGAATTGGTAATATTTTCCACGCATTTCAACCAAAGGATAAGATTTTCTTTGTCCTTTTTGAGAAAGTAACAGACAATCTTGTCGAGATGTCAAATGAGTTTAACAACGGTTTAAAGGATTTTGATCTGAACGACGATTCAATGCTTAAAAAAATGAGCGACTATGAACACAAAAATGATGATCTTACTCACGAGATTTTTGTGGAACTAGGAAAAAACTTTATCACACCTTTTGACCGTGAAGACATCCATGAACTGGCTACAGGTCTTGATGATATTGCCGATTATATTTATGCTTCAGCAAAGTATATCTATTTATACAAATCTCCACAACAAAAATCATACACAGACTTCTCTTTATTAATCCATAAGGCTTGTATTGAAATACAGAATGCTATGAAGAACCTGAAAGGTTTCAAAAACATGGAGCAGGTAAAAGAAGCATGTATTAAAGTAAACTCTATTGAAAACATTGCGGATGATTTATTATCCAACTCAATGGTAGAATTGTTTGAAACCAATGATGCTATAAACGTTATTAAAGTTTCATCTGTATTAAATTATCTTGAAATCGTTACAGATAAGGCTGAAGATGTAGCCAATACTATTGAAAACATCATGATTAAATACGCCTAAACTAATATATAACACACAGAATGGATTTTCCTATTTTACTAATAGTTATTATTGCTTTAGCACTAATCTTTGATTATATCAATGGTTTCCATGATGCAGCCAATTCTATTGCCACAATCGTATCGACAAAAGTACTTACACCCTTTCAGGCTGTACTGTGGGCAGCATTATGGAATTTTGCCGCTTTCTTCCTTGCAGCATATGTAATAGGAGAATTTAAAATCGGAAACACCATTGCTAAAACGGTTAACGAAAATTTCATTACTCTTGAAGTAATTTTCTCAGGACTTATTGCTGCTATAGCATGGAACCTGCTTACATGGTGGTTTGGAATTCCTTCCTCTTCATCACATACTCTTATCGGAGGTTTCTTAGGCGCTGCTCTTATGCACGCTTTCGTTACAGATTACAATCAAATAGCTGCAGCACAACCTGGGCTTGGCTTTTTTGATACGTTCTCTTTAGCATTCAAGCAACTGACGACTCAGGGGGTTGTTAAATTCAATGTAGTAATCCCTATTTTCTTATTTATTTTCCTGGCACCTTTTATCGGGATGGTTATCTCAATTATCATTACCCTGATTATTGTACATCTTTATAAAAGAAGTAATCCTCATAAGGCAGATCAGGCGTTCAAAAAACTACAGTTAGCTTCTTCAGCTCTGTTTAGTTTGACACACGGTCTGAATGATGCACAAAAAGTAATGGGTATTATCGGAGCTGCAGTAATCTTTTATCATGTAAACATTTTACAGGACGGATATGCTGCAATGCCTTCAGCTGATAGATTCAACTACTTTGCACAGCATTACCTTTGGGTACCATTAGTATCTTTCCTTGCTATTGCATTGGGAACAATGAGTGGCGGATGGAAGATTATCAAGACCATGGGAACTAAAATTACAAAAGTAACTCCATTAGAAGGTGTAAGTGCTGAAACAGCAGGAGCTTTAACATTATTCATCACTGAATATTTAGCTATTCCGGTTTCTACAACACACACGATTACTGGTTCTATCATTGGTGTAGGACTTACAAAGCGTGTTTCTGCAGTCCGCTGGGGGATTACAGTAAGCCTGCTTTGGGCATGGATACTTACAATTCCAATTAGTGCTATTGTAGCAGCTATTGCTTATCTTATTGTAATATTATTCTAGAACAAAACAATAAAGAAATAAAACTACCCTCTCCGGGTAGTTTTTTTATGCCTATAAAGTCTGAAATGAAAGTAAAAATATTATTTTTGTAGTATGAAGTTTTTTGATCAATATCAGGACCTTGTTTCCGAAGGAATAGAGAAATACAAATTTACGCAGAAGCCGTCTGAGCTATATGATCCTATTAACTATATTATCTCACACGGGGGGAAGAGATTGCGTCCGATGATGGTAATGATGGCATGTGATCTGTTTGGCGGTGATATGGAGACAGCAATAAAGCCGGCACTGGCAATTGAATTCTTCCATAATTTCACACTGATTCATGATGATATTATGGATGAAGCTCCATTACGTCGTAATAAGCCTACAATCCATACATTGCATGGTATTAATACCGGAATTCTGTCAGGTGATGCTTTAATGATTAAAGCCTATCAGTTCTTCGAAGATCTTGAGCCGGAATTATTCAAAAAATGTGTGAAAATATTCTCTGAAACTGGAGCTGTACTATGCGAAGGTCAGCAGTTAGACATTAACTTTGAGAATATGCCGAATGTTACCTACCGTGACTATATGCTGATGATCTCCAATAAAACAGGGGTACTAAGTGCTGCATCTCTGAAAATAGGAGCGCTTATTGGTGGGGCGAGCGATGAGCAAGCCGAATACCTTTACAACTTTGGGTTGCATATTGGTATTGCATTCCAGATTATGGATGATTATCTGGATGTATTCGGAAAGCAGGAACAGTTTGGTAAAAAACATGCCGGAGATATTTTCGAAAATAAAAAAACGATCCTGTACCTTATCGCCCTAAAATTTGCGAATGAGGAGGAACGTAGAGAGCTAAACTTCTGGTATTCTAAAAAAACTGATAATATTGACAAAGTTTACGGTGTAGAAAAAATATTCCGCAGAACTAAAGTTGATGAGAAAGTACAGCGTCTGATCCAAAGACATAACGAAAAAGGTCAGCATTATTTAAATAAAATTAATCTTCCAAACGATAAGAAGCAACCATTTATAGAACTTGCAAATTATCTGTTAAAAAGAGATTCATAATATAAATGCTTTTCAGAACTGAAATACAACTTGCCGAAAGCAAGCAGAAAATTCAGGCTGAAGATCGTATTTTCAGCATTGGAAGTTGTTTCGCTACAGAAATGGCTTCCATTTTTGCTTCCGGACAGTTACAAACCGTCAATAATCCTTTCGGAACAATATTTCATCCCGTAGCCGTAAATAATGCTTTAAAAAGGATATATGAAGGCCGGGAATATACCGAAGAGGATTTCATCTATCATCAGGGAAAATACATCAGTCTGGATCATCATACAAGTTTTGATGATCAGTATCTTCATAAAAGTCTTGACAGAATTAACCAATCATTAAATGAATCGGTTGAATTCTTAAGAGAAGCCAAATGGATTATCATTACCTATGGAACATCCTGGGTATATGAATTCACAGAGCAAAACAGAATTGTAGCCAATTGCCATAAAATATCTCAGAAACATTTTACAAAAAGACTTTTGTCTCATTTGGAAATTACTGATGCTATTGCGGAAACGGTAAATATGCTGAAGGATATTTCTTCTGAAAAATTACAGGTACTATTTACCATTAGCCCTGTAAGACATATTAAAGATGGTATTGTAGAAAATCAGCGAAGCAAATCTTTACTGATTAATGCCGTTCATGAATTGGTAGAAGTAACTGAATATTGCGAATATTTGCCAATTTATGAAATTCTGATGGATGACCTCAGAGATTACAGATTTTATAAGGAAGACTTGATTCACCCAAATAATCAGGCTATACAATATATCTGGGAAAAGTTTTCGAAAGCCTATATTACACCGGAAACTCTTGACTTTATGAAAGAGAATCTGAAAATAAATCAGGCGCTTCTACACCGCCCTATTCAGCATAATTCTGAAGAATATATTATTTTTAAGGAAAAACTGAAGGAACGGATTGCCCAGCAACAGCAGAAAGTACATCACAATATTTTCCGTGATGTAAGAATTTAAGATTCTACACTGAATATTCAGACACAAAAAAAACCTTTTACAACAAACAATTTATAACAATAAAATGATTGATACTCACACCCACCTATACTCCGAACAATTTGATGAAGACAGAGATGAGGCTATTAAACGGGCTAAAGAAGCTGGTGTTGAAAAGTTTTATCTTCCTGCAATAGATTCAGAAACTCATGAAAAAATGCTGGAACTGGAAGCCCAATATCCAGATGAAATTTTTGCAATGATGGGGCTACATCCTTGCAGTGTACAACCTGAAACCTGGGAGAAAGAGCTTGATCTGGTAAAAGAATATCTGGATAAAAGACCTTTCTGCGCTATAGGAGAAATTGGAATAGATCTTTATTGGGACAAATCTACATTGGATATTCAGGTAAAAGCATTTGAGCAGCAAATTGATTGGGCTATTGAAATGGATTTACCAATCGTAATCCATACAAGAGAAAGCTTCAACGAAACTTTTGAAGTTTTAGAAAGAAAGAAGCATCCGAAATTAAGAGGTATATTCCATTGTTTTTCCGGAAATCTGGATCAGGCGCAACATGCTATAGACTTAGGATTTGTATTAGGAATAGGTGGTGTTGTTACTTTTAAAAACGGAAAAATAGATCAGTTCTTAAATGAAATTCCACTGGACAAAATTGTTCTGGAAACCGACTCTCCATATCTGGCACCTGTTCCCCATCGTGGCAAGAGAAATGAAAGTGCATATACAGCTTTGGTTCTTGGAAAACTTGTAGATCTTTATAAGAAGGATTATAAGGAGATTGAGGCTATAACCAATCAGAATGCATTGGCCATTTTCGGGATGAAATAAGTTTTGATATGAAATAATAAAATGGCCGGAAAAGATTTCCGGCCATTTTTATTTCACTAAAGTTTTACTATGCAAAACTATTTCTTTTTCCCTCTAAAGAAAGGCTTCTTAGAAGTCTTTACATTTCTTTTACTGCTGTTATTGTTATTTCCAGCATTTGAAGGTCTTGCAGAAACCGGCTTATTATTGGAGTCTCTTTTTTGTTCTACCAGATTATCGGTATGGAAAGGATGTTCTTTGTTTACAAAAATTTTCTTTCCGATCAGCTTTTCTGTATTTCTCAGATTCACTAAATCTAATCCGTCAACAAATGAGAATGATGTTCCGGAAGCTCCTGCTCTACCTGTTCTGCCGATACGGTGAACATAAGTTTCCGCTACATCCGAAAGTTCGAAGTTTACAACATATTTCAGGTTATCAATATCAATTCCTCTTGCTGCAATATCAGTAGCTACCAGAATTCTGGTTTTTCCGCTCTTGAAATTATTCAGTGCATTTTGTCTTGCATTCTGAGATTTGTTACCGTGGATGGCTTCAGCAGAAATTTTAGATTGATTAAGTTTCTTCGCGATTTTATCGGCTCCGTGCTTTGTACGGGAGAAGACAATAACAGGCGATAAACTTTGATCCTGCAGAAGATGAATAAGAAGATTAATCTTATCGTCTTTATCTACAAAAAAAACGGATTGGTCAATAGTATCTGCTGTAGAAGAAACAGGTGCTACTTCTACTTTTGCAGGATTCACCAGTATATCGGAAGCTAGTTTTTGTATTTCTTTAGGCATTGTTGCTGAAAGGAAAAGATTTTGTCTTTTCTCCGGCAAATGCTTTAAGATACGTTTTACATCGTGAACAAATCCCATATCGAGCATTCTGTCCGCTTCATCCAGAACAAAAATATCCAGATTCTTCAGCGTAATAATTCCCTGGCTTATAAAGTCTAACAAACGCCCCGGAGTTGCTACAAGTATATCTACTCCTCTTTTTAGCTTTTCTTCCTGAGCGCCTTGTTTTACTCCACCGAAGATTACCATTGTTTTCAATGGCAAGTGTCTTCCGTAGGCTTCGAAGTTTTCTTCTATCTGTATTGCCAACTCTCTTGTAGGCGTTAATATCAATGCTTTTATAACACCTTTACGGTGTTTATTGTCGCTTCTTTCTGTAAGAAGCTGTAAGATAGGAATAGCAAAAGCGGCCGTTTTTCCGGTACCTGTTTGTGCACATCCTAATAGATCTTTCCCGGCAAGAATTTTCGGTATTGCCTGCTCCTGAATAGAGGTCGGAGTCTTGTAACCTTCTTCCTGCAATGCTTTGGAAATAGGTTCTATTAATTTTAAATCGTCGAAAGTCAAATATATAATTTTAAATCTTTAATGTAAACGGAAATAGACAACGATTATCCGTGCAGCATTTTCCAAATGGCATCCTTCAGTTCCATTAATCCTTCTCCGGTAACTCCTGAAAAGAATAATGGTTGACGATTTTCTGGAAATTCGGCTGCAATTTCTGTTTTTAGTTCTTCATCCAATAAGTCTGATTTGGAAATAGAGATTAAGAAATCTTTATCCAAAAGCTCCGGATTGTATTCTTTCAATTCATTTTCAAGGATCTTAAATTCCTGAAAATGATCTTCTGAATCAGCAGGGATAAGGAATAAAAGAATAGAGTTTCTCTCTATGTGTCTTAAAAAACGATGTCCTAAACCTTTTCCTTCTGCAGCTCCCTCTATAATACCGGGGATATCTGCCATTACAAAAGATTTATAATTTCGGTAATTAACAATCCCCAAATTGGGCGTCAATGTAGTAAAGGCGTAGTTTGCAATCTTTGGTTTTGCCGCAGATACAGAAGATAAAAGAGTAGATTTCCCGGCATTTGGAAAGCCTACTAATCCTACGTCTGCCAATACTTTTAGTTCAAATACGATAAAGCCTTCCTCTCCCGGAAGTCCTGGTTGTGCATATCTTGGTGTTTGGTTGGTTGCAGATTTGAAATGCTCGTTTCCTAATCCACCTTTTCCACCCTTCATCAGAACAATTTCCTGTCCGTCTTCAAGGATTTCGCCAATCACCTCGCCTTCTTCATTCTTTGCAATTGTACCAATAGGAACTTCAATATAAATATCCTCTCCATCGGCACCTGTAAGCTGACTTTTCCCACCGTTTTCACCACGCTGTGCTTTTACATGTCGTGTATAACGGAGGGGTAATAATGTCCATTCATTGGCATTTCCTTTCATAATTACGTGTCCTCCACGTCCTCCGTCTCCCCCATCAGGACCTCCTTTCGGGATATATTTTTCTCTACGAAGATGGGCAGAACCTGCACCTCCGTGACCTGATTGACAATGAATTTTTACGTAATCTACAAAATTGGACATATATTTAGTTCTTGGTTTACAGTTATTAGTTTACAGTTGATAAAATCAACCGTAAACCTGCAACTGATAGCTATTTTATTTTATCTACCTCAGCAAAAAGCTTATTCGAAATTTCTTCAATTTCTCCTACACCATTTACCTCGATATATTTACCTTGCTTTTTATACAATTCTGCAACTTCAGCAGTTTTGGTATAATATTCTTTGATACGGTTGCGAATAATATCCTCATTGCTATCATCCGTTCTTCCGCTTGTTTCACCTCTCTTTAGTAATCTTTCTACCAGAATCTCATCATCTACTATTAAAGAAAGACAAATGTCGATAGGGTGATTTAATTCTTCTTCTACAATTTGTTCCAGAGCCTCAGTCTGTGCAGCAGTTCTTGGAAAACCATCGAAGATAAATCCTGCAGCATCTGTAGGCTTCTTTAGCTCGTCTATAAGCATATCAATGGTCACCTGATCCGGCACTAATTCGCCTTTGTCAATATATGACTTTGCCAGTTTTCCAAGTTCCGTGTCGTTTTTCATATTGAAACGGAATAAATCTCCTGTGGAAACCTGTTTCAGGTTGTATTTTTTTATTAAGTTCTGAGCTTGTGTACCTTTTCCACTCCCTGGAGGGCCAAATAATACAAGATTAATCATTTTACTTTTTTATTTAGATTCTTTATTACTTATCATTAATTTTCCCATCCTCCAAATGGTAAAGATCCTTCAGGTTTCTTCCAAGTTCATCGTAATCCAGTCCGTAACCTAATACAAACTTGTTTGGAATCTCTTTCCCGATGTAATCAATTTTAAATTGTTTGGTATAAACTTCTGGCTTTAAAAGAAGGCTTGCCAGTTTTACAGATTTTGGTCTTTGTGTATTTTTAAAGTACTCGAACAGGGCTTCAATAGTATTTCCTGTATCTACAATATCTTCAACAAGAATAATATGACGATCCTTAATATCTTTTGTCAGATCCATTTTCTTATATACAATACCTGTAGACTGTGTCCCGGCATAAGAGCTTACCTGAAGAAATGCAATCTCACAATTTCCCGGATAATGTTTCATTAAATCAGAGAAAAACATGAATACTCCATTAAGTACTCCAACAAAGACTGGTATTTCGTCTTTATAATCTTCGTAAATTTTAAGAGCTACATCTTTAACAATTTCTTGTAATTCTTCGTCCTTCAGATAGGGTACGAATGTTTTGTCGTGAACCTTTATTTTTTCCATAAGTTTCAAAACGCAAAGATACGTTTTTTCATTTTTTTTCTTCCCTTTTTTACCATGAAAAGCATTTCATATAAATATATTGAAAACTTAACACACCCGTAATCAGGTAATAGTCAATGATTTCATAATTTCGAAAAATTTAATTTTAATTTATGAAAAGCTTTTTTTTTGCGGGAATCCTATGCATGGCTGCACAGCTAAATTATGCGCAATCTTTTGATAAACAGGCTCACAGAGGCGGAAAATCGTTATATCCTGAAAATACGATACCTGCCATGAAAAATGCCCTAAAAATGGGGATAACAACGCTGGAAATGGATTTAGCGATTACTAAAGACAGAAAGGTTATCCTCTCTCATGACTCTTTCCTATCTCCGGAACTGGTTACAAAACCTGACGGCCGATATATCCCAAGAGACTCCGGTTTTTATTATAAAATATATGATATGCCTTATACAAAGATACAGACTTATGATGTAGGAATGAAAAAACTGGAACGCTATCCGGATCAGAAGAAAATGAAAGTACAGAAACCTTTATTTTCGGCAGTAATAGATTCTTGCGAAAGCTATGCCCGTGAATTAAAAAGGCCACTTCCCTTTTATAATATAGAAACCAAAACACGCCCGTTCTCCGATAATATATTTCATCCCGAGCCAAAAGAATTTACAGATCTTATGATGAAAATTATTCTGGAAAAAGGTATTCAGGACAGGGTTATCATTCAGTCTTTCGATCCCAGAACTTTAGAGATTATTCATAAGAAATATCCCAAAATAATGACAGCTCTGCTTGTAGAGAAAGTAGATGATAAAAAAATTGCTCAGCAGAGAACTAACTTTCAGAATATTCCTGTAGAAAAGTTCAAGCAATATCCCAACCACCTGAATGGTGTAAAAGGAGATATGAAGTTTCTAAGTTTTACTCCTACTATTTATAGCCCGGATCAGAGTCTTGTAACTCCAGAGCTTGTAAAGGAATGTCATGCTTTAGGAATGAAAGTAATTCCCTGGACTGTAAATTCAAAAGAAAGATTACAGGAACTGCAAAAAATGGGTATAGACGGCCTTATTAGTGATGACCAAAGGATTTTTGAATAATATCATCCTATGGTAAACAAAACTGGACGCCTTTATATAAAGGCGTCCAGTTTTGTTTATAATTCTACTGCGCTATACACCTTATTGATTTACCATCGGACCAGCTATTATTAGCTCCAAATATTCTGGAGGAACCATCATTATAAATTCTAAAATCATATACGAATTCTCCTAATTCGGATGTTGTCTGATAAACACCTTCCCAACCACGGGAGACAGTTGCTCCCTGTGTATCATTTTTTCGATATCCGGCAATTGGAAAAGTTAACTGAACGTTAGCATTTCTTTTACTTCTAAATACCTTAGCCGCTGAGAAATTATTAACATCATCCTTCCATGTCCCTATATTGCTTTGATCCGTATTACCAAGCAGATCATCAAATTCTGTGCGGGTAGGTACTCTGTAACCATTTGGACACGGATCATTCTTTTTAGTACCATCAACCCATGATCCACTCGGTGCCTTACTGCTATTCCAGTTTGCAAGAGGACCATCATACATATATTGGGTTGCTACCAAATAAGCACGTCCCCATTGGTAATAAAAGCCATGTAATTCACGAACAGAAGGATTTTGATCTGGATTTGTTCCTTTTATATCCTCTCCTGAATTATGTCGCATCCATATCTTACCGTTGATTCTTGCTGCCGGCTGCTCCATATAAGTAAGATAGACATCTTTCGGATTAATTTTTATATTCAGGCGATATTGGATACCGGGAATAATATTCAAATCATTAAATGGAGTAAAATTAGTTTTGGTAACATTGTTAATTGTGATTCTGGAAATATTCAGGGAGGCTTTTTTAGTATTTCCATTAATAAGTACAGGATCTCCGTTTACTACCATTGTACCCGTCCCTGTAAAATTGATATTAACATTTCCTGTTGTACCTGAACGTTTTGTAATTGCTCCCCCGGATAGTTCCATATCTGCAGCAGGATAATGAGAGTCAATATTAGCTGAAATCTCCTTTATATTGTACCCCGCTGTTGTAGCATCAATTTGAGGAATAATCTGACTGAATTTATGCTTTAGAACCAACCCCAAGTAAGTAGTTCCGTTTCCTGAAATCAAAGTATCCTTCCTTGTATACATCAAATCCAGATTACCTTTTATACCAACCAAAGCAGCAGTTGCTAACGTCCTGTTTGCTATATCAGAATAAGTAACTTCAGGCAATTCAGTTTTACTATTAACAGAATAAGCAACAAAAGTATAATTATTTCCACCATTCAGCTTAAGATCCTGAGTAGAAGTTTCTTGTCCTCGAATATAGTTTCTTTCATCCACATAACTACCATTAGCATTATATACTACTAATTTATAACGTATTCCTGTACCTAGATTCTTCCTGTCAGAAGCACCTGCAGTTATATCTTTTATAAAACCAGCCTGAAAAGCTTTGTTTAATGTAGTTGCTATTGGTTGTAACTCTGCAACCATTGTTAAATCATCATTAATAGCAATTTCTTTCCTCTGAACCTGCATTGTATTTCGGGGAATGCTATTATTTGCTGTACTGGCTTCAGCTTCCCTAATACTTGTATCTGTATATTGTGAACCGGATATATTCACTTTTACACTAACTGTCTCTTTATTAAGATCAGATCCTGTATCATTGCTACGACAAGATACAATTATCAAAGATGCTACTAACAAAAATAGCCCTATAGTTTGCTTTTGTAAATTCATCAATTTGTGTTTTATAAATTTTTGTCAAATTCTTAGTCCAAAACTAAATAAAAACACCCATCATCCTTAGCTAACCACAGGCTACATAAGTAATACATACAGATAATTCACCTATTAAAGGCAGGAGAGAAAATATATGTCCTACAATAACATTTTGATAAAGCATGTTTGTAGTATGCAGGTAGTTCATTTCAAAAAGAAATAAGCTATAAAATAATAGCCCTTATAGGTTTTAAAACCTATAAGGGCTAAATAAATAATTATGATTCTTTTTTTAATTTATTTCCAACCTCCTCCCAAGCTTTTGTAGATATCTACAACTGTACTTAATTGCTGTTGTTTTGCATCGATTAGTTCCAGCTTGGCATCCAATGCATCTCTCTGGTTGAGTAAAACCTCCAGATAATCTGCATGTGAGTTTTTAAATAACTGATTTGCAATCCCCGTAGCTTCTTCTAATGCATGATTTTCCTGAGATTTAAGCTTATAAAACTCATCAATATTCTTAACCTTAGACATTAGATTAGCAACGTCCAAATAAGCATTTAGAATAGTTTTATCATATTCGTACAATGCCTGAATTTGTCTTGCGTCTGCTGCCTGGAAATTTGCCTTAATAGCACTTTTATTGATAAGCGGTCCTACCAGTTCTCCTACCAAATTATAGGCAATAGACTCTGGCATTTTCACTAAATAAGATGGTTTAAAAGCTTCCAAACCTAATGCTGCAGAAATATTCAGTGAAGGATAAAACTCTTTTCTGGCAGCCTGCACATCTAGCTTTGCAGCCTTTAATTCTAATTCAGCCTGCTTAATGTCCGGACGGTTTGCCAGTAGTTGTGAAGGAATTCCGGTATATACAGTCTGAGGAATAGTTGACATAAAGCTCTCTTTCGTTCTCACAATAGTTTGCGGATACCTTCCTAAAAGTGCATTTATCTCATTTTCTTTCTCTGTTATATCCTGACGGATCGTATACTCCGAAGCTCTGGATTTTGCTAGCTCAGCTTCAAACTTCTTTACAGCCAGTTCGGTTGTTGCGGATGCCTGTTTCTGAATTTTTGAAATCTCCAGAGCCCGCTCCTGAAGCTTAATATATTCTCTGGTAATATCTAATTGATTGTCCAGCGCCAGTAATTCGTAATAGCTGTCTGCTACTTCTTCTATAAGGCTGGAAAGAACAAAGTTCTTCCCTTCCACTGTAGAAAGATAATGTGCAATTGCAGATTCCTTTTCTGTTCTCAGCTTCTTCCAGATATCAACCTCCCAACTTGCCGTAATGCCACCTGCAAAACTCCCCAGTGGATCCGGCATTTTTCTTCCCGGTTCTATCTCTGTTGTAGCATCACCTGCACCTTCACTCGTATAACGTCCTGCTTTTTTCAGTCCTGCATTTACACCCGCAGAAACTGTCGGGTTTAGCATTCCTTTCTTAGCCAATACACCACTTTTAGCAATTTCTATCTGCTGAAATGTAATTAATAAATCCTGATTATTCTTTAACGCGGTCTCAATAAGGTTCACCAGATTAGGATCAGTAAAAAACTGTCTCCATGGAGTCGTACCGCTATTGTTACCAGAGTCTTCTGTTTCTTGTTGATTGAAATTCTGAGGTAGGTTATTTTTTACCTCATCTTTTACTACTGTTACCATTGGTGCTTTACAGCTTGCTAAAACCAACGATACAGCAATGGCACTAATAATACTTTTAGTCTTCAAATTTTCCATCGTGTTGATAAGGTTCTGTTTGTTCGGTTAATGGATTTTCTTCTTCATATTTTGCCAGTTTCGATTTATCTGCAATCGTAGCGAAGATATAGTACAACCCAGGAATAATCATCAATCCGAAGATTGTTCCTATTAACATCCCTCCGGCTGCTGCTGTACCAATAGTACGGTTTCCTACCGCTCCTGGGCCTGTTGCTATTACCAACGGAATTAATCCGGCAATAAATGCAAATGAAGTCATCAGAATCGGACGGAAACGGATAGCTGCTCCCTGAATTGCCGCCTGTGCCACAGGAATCCCTTCCTCTGCTCTTTTTTGTACAGCAAATTCTACAATCAGTACGGCATTCTTCCCTAAAAGACCAATAAGCATTACCATGGCTACCTGCGCATATATATTGTTCTCTAGTCCCATAAGTTTCAGACACAGAAAAGCTCCGAAAATACCTACAGGCAGTGAAAGAATAACCGGTAAAGGAAGAATAAAGCTTTCATATTGTGCAGAAAGGATAAGATATACAAAGCCCAGACATACCAGGAATACAAATACAGCTTCATTTCCTCTGCTTACCTCATCCTTGGAAATACCTGCCCAGTCGATACCAAAACC
The DNA here is from genome assembly GCF_002023715.1 of Elizabethkingia occulta. GTDB lineage: Bacteria > Bacteroidota > Bacteroidia > Flavobacteriales > Weeksellaceae > Elizabethkingia > Elizabethkingia occulta. The sequence continues at coordinate 17,096 of NZ_MAHX01000021.1, read as the reverse complement.
TCTTGGCAATGTTTTATCAGCAACTTCCTGTATGGCTTTAATAGCCTGTCCGCTACTGTATCCAGGTGCCGGTGTTCCGCTGACCTGTGCTGAGTTGTACATATTATGTCTTGTCATCTCAGAAAGCCCATACACCTTTTCCAGTTTCATAAAATCTGAATAAGGAACCATCTGATCTTTATCGTTTTTCACATATAACTTTAAAAGATCACTTGGCAATGCACGATATTGCGGTCCAGCCTGAACAATTACTTTATAAGGCCTGTCGAAACGTATAAAGCTGGTTTCGTAATTAGAACCAATTAAGGTAGACAGATTATCCATCGCTTTTTCAATGGTTACCCCTTTTTGTTCAGCGAGATCATTATCTACCCTTAACATATACTGCGGGAAACTTGCTGAATAAAATGTAAATGCGGAGCCCAGTTCCGGACGTTTTTTCAACTCCTTTACAAAGTCATTACTTATCTGCTCCATTTTATGATAGTCACCACTTCCTGCTTTATCCAGTAAACGAAGTTCGAAACCTCCGGCAGCACCATATCCCGGCACCGAAGGTGGCTGGAAGAACTCAATATTGGCACCCGGAATATTTTTAGCCTTTTCTTCAAGCTTTTCAATAATCTCAGCGGCAGATTCTGTACGTTCATCCCAACTTTTCAGGTTGATAAGACAGGTTCCTGAATTGGATCCCGTTCCTTCTGTCAAAATCTCATAACCTGCAAGCGAAGAAACAGACTGTACACCATCAATATCTTCCGACTCTTTCAGAAGCTGTCTTGCCACCTGATTGGTTCTCTCCAATGTAGATCCCGGTGGTGTTTGTATAATAGCATAAATCATCCCCTGGTCTTCGCTCGGAATGAAACCAGACGGAAGTGAGTTACTTAAGAAATAAGTACATGCACAGAAAGCCAATAAAAGCGGCAGGGTAATCATTTTTTTAGTAACCGTCTTATTAAGCGTCTTTTCATATTTACCTGCTCCCCTTGTAAATATATTGTTGAATTTTTCCAGAAAGATTGTAACAGGAGTTTTCTTCTTTACTTTTCCGTGGTTATTTTTCAGAATAAGTGCACATAATGCCGGAGTAAGCGTTAAAGCAACAATCCCTGAAAGGATGATAGAAGATGCCATAGTAATAGAGAACTGACGGTAGAATACACCTACAGGTCCAGACATAAATGCAATCGGAATAAACACCGAGGCCATAACAAGTGTAATAGCTATAATAGCTCCACTTATTTCGTGCATCGCTTCTTCAGTTGCTTTTAATGGGGAGAGGTTCTTCTCTTCCATCTTGGCATGAACGGCTTCTATAACTACAATAGCATCATCGACTACTACCCCGATTGCCATTACAAGAGCAAAAAGCGAAATCATATTTAGTGTAATACCAAAGGCCGACATTACGGCAAATGTTCCGATAAGCGAAACCGGAACGGCCAGTGCCGGAATCAGTGTTGAACGCCAGTCTCCAAGGAAAAGGAATACAACAATAGCCACCAGTATAAATGCTTCAAATAAAGTATGTATAACTTTTTCCATAGAAGCATCCAGAAATCTGGAAACATCGTAACTGATCTCATAATGCATTCCCTTAGGGAAGGTATTTTTCTCAAGATCTGCCATTAAGGCTTTTACATTCTTAATAACATCACTTGCATTGGAACCGTAAGACTGCTTAACAGTAATTGCGGCAGATGGTTTCCCGTTTAGTGTGGAATAAATATCATACATGGAGCTTCCGAACTCGATATCTGCAACATCTTTTAATCTTACAGATTCTCCGTTTGGTTTCGCTTTTAATATGATATTCCCATAATCTTTTTCGTTGTTAAAACGTCCCGGATACTTCAGTACATACTCAAATGACTGTGCGCGTTTTCCGGAACTCTCCCCTGTTTTACCTGGGGAAGCTTCCAAACTCTGCTCATTTAACGATTCCATTACTTCGTCGGCAGAAATATTGTAAGCTGTTAGTCTATCTGGCTTTAACCAAATACGCATGGCGTATTCACGGGTTCCCAAGATATCTGCAAATCCTACTCCGCCAATCCTTCTTAGTTCAGACATTACATTGATATCTGCGTAGTTGAAAAGGAATTTCTGATCTGCTTTCGGGTCATCGCTGTACAGGTTAATATACATCAACATGTTAGGCTCCTCGCGGGTAATCTTTACCCCTTCACGCACTACTAATGGCGGAAGTTTGTTCACCACGGAAGATACACGGTTCTGTACATTTACAGCCGCAACATTGGGATCTGTACCCAAATCAAATACGATCTGAATAGCAGCTTCACCATCGTTACCGGCATTGGATGACATATACTTCATCCCCGGAACTCCGTTTAGACCTCTTTCTAACGGAATAATTACAGATTTAATTAATAGTTCGTTGTTTGCTCCCGGATATTCCGCAGTAATATTTACTTTGGGCGGAGAAATAGATGGGAACTGTGTCACCGGAAGTTTCACAAGTGACAGTATTCCTAAAAATACAATAATCAATGAGATTACAATAGACAGAACGGGTCTGCGAATGAATTTCTTAAACATACTTCTTCATTTTAGAGCTCCTACTCTGCTTTTAATTTCAATGATTTGATTACTTTCACCGGATCCTGAAATTTCACTTTCAGTTTCTGATCGTCTTTTACTTTCTGAACACCTTCTAGCAAGATTTTATCTCCCGAAGAAATTCCGGAACCCACAATGTACAGGTCAGGAAGTTCATACAATACTTTAATATTTCTTGATTTGGCTACACCATTTTTATCAATCACAAAAACATATTTCTGATCCTGAATTTCATAAGTAGATTTCTGAGGGATAATTAAAGCATTATGAACGGGCATGGTCATCTGGACTTTTCCTGTTTCACCATTTCTCAGAAGTTTATTTGGATTAAGGAATTTTGCACGGAAAGCAATATTTCCGGTTTCATTATTAAATTCCCCTTCTATGGTCTGGATTTCACCTTTTTCAGGGAAAACCTCACCATTTGCCATAATCAGATTTACCAGCTGGCTTCCCCTGTCACTGGCATGTGTCTGATAGCTCAGATATTCGGGTTCTGATACATTAAAGTAAGTATAGATACTGGTATTGTCGGATAAAGAAGTCAAAAGATCTCCTTCATTGATAAGACTTCCTAATTTCAGAGGAAGTCTGTTTATTATACCAGAAAATGGTGCTTTAATATCTGTAAATGATAAGTGGATCTGGGCAAGCTTCACTTCAGCATTGGCCGCATCCAGCTTGGCTTTTGCCATTGCTCTTTCATTTTTGGAAACAATATTATTATTAGCCAGCGTACTTGCATTTTGCAGTTCAATCGTTGCCTGTTGTGCTTCAGCTTTTGCTTTTAATAATTCGGCATGATAAACCTGAGGCATAATTCTGAACAAGGTTTGTCCTGCATGCACATATTGTCCTTCATCTACATAAATCTTCTCAAGAAATCCTTTTTCCTGAGCCCGGACTTCAATATTTTTCACTGACTGAATCTGTGCAACATATTCTTTGTTAATTACCGTATCCTTCACTATGGGAGAGGTTACAGGGTAAATAACAGTTTCTTCTTTTTCTTCTTTTTTCTTATTACAGCCAATGGCCAACAGGAGTATGCTTAGTGCAATGCCTGAGGTAACTCTTTTCATCATAGTTTCAGAGCTTATAAATCGTTAATGTTTTAAACGGAAATAAAATGGTAATAGCGAATGTTATAAAGTGTTCATTACCAAAAACACATCAAAAATGCTTCCTGATTTTAATAAAAAACAGAAATAAACCGGAAAAAGAATGTTTAAATTCTGATAGAACGAATCAGAATGAATTTTTTAATTGTAGAAAAGTTTACAACAAAGTTGTACGCGGTGAGATTTCGACGTTCATAACGCAGTAGCCCTAATAAGTATACAAAATTAAATACACTGGCCAGTACTATAATAGTCTGGAAGTCTGCTGAGAACTGAAAATCGTTTTCGCTAAGTTCAAAAGGGCTGTTATTTCCTGTGTCATCAGAAGACTGCTGAATTGAAAACTTTTCGTAGGTCTGATTCAGGTGATTTGCCTTTTTAGGAAGATGGTGATGAGAATGCGCAAGTTTGCAATTTTGAAATGTTCTTACGTGAAGCCTGCTCTCCACTACAAAGAGTAAAAATAGCCCTGTCAGTAAAAACACTAAAAAGTTTCTCATTTTAAAGCCGCAAATGTACACCTAGATTTATAAATAACCAACACAGATTAACAAAGTTTAACTCTTAAGATAAAAAAATGCAAATTCTAATCAATTCTTTTACAGCAAAAGAACATTTCTTAATTATTTAAGTCGGCAACTAAATATTGTTAACCCCTATCATTAAATAATTTTGTTCTGTAAGTTTCTGAAACATGAATAAAAATTAAAATAATAAATTCTATCAAGTTACTAGGATATATAAAAAGAATATTTATATTTGCATCAGAAATAATTGTGACAACAAATTCAAAGCATATAAAAATGGGCAGAAATATCATCAGAAAGAGCAATTGTAAAAGTAAAAAAGTAACCATAATAATGTGTTACCAAATGGCTATGCCATTCTCTATCGTATCGGGTGATTAAAGATGTCAGAAAAACAGATATATAAGAAATCCACCGATGCTTTCGGCGGATTTTTTTATTAAATAGAAGCAATTAAAACTGAAATCAGTGATCATAATTAAAAATATATCCAAAACATTTGTACAGAAAAAAAAGCAGTTTAAAGCCCTGGATAATATAAGTCTGGAAGTTGGACAAGGAGATATAACAGGAATTATAGGCTTTTCTGGAGCAGGAAAAAGTACACTTATACGCTGTATAAATCTCCTGGAAAAGCCAGATGAAGGAGAAGTTATTGTAAACGGAATCAATTTATTAAAGCTAAGCTCTAAACAACTGGCAGAAAAGAGAAAAAAGATAGGAATGATTTTTCAGCATTTCAATCTTCTCTCCTCCAGAACAGTTTTTGATAACGTTGCACTACCACTTGGACTGGATCATGCAAGCAAAGCAGAAATCAGCAGAAAAGTGAATGAACTCTTGAAAATAGTAGGACTAGAGGACAAAGCAAATGATTATCCAAAAAGCCTTTCTGGCGGGCAAAAGCAGCGTGTAGCCATTGCAAGAGCACTGGCAAATGATCCTTTTCTACTGTTATGTGATGAAGCGACAAGTTCCCTTGACCCTGCAACTACACAGTCTATTCTGCAACTATTACAGGATATCAATAAACGTCTGGGGATTACTATTTTACTGATTACACATGAAATGGAGGTTATAAAATCAATATGCAATCATGTTGCCGTAATAGACAAAGGAAAATTAGTTACCAAAGGTACTCTGGATGAAATAATATCAGATAAAGAACACCCTATCATAAAACAATTTATAACATTTAAAACAATGAATATACCGCAATCGATAAGTAAAAGATTACAGGAAGAAGCTGCAGCGGGATTGTTCCCGTTAATAGAAATTGAGCTGAACGGTAATATACCGTTCGAAGAATTATTGTCAGTCGTTTACAGCGACTACAAGATTCCGTATAAACTCATCACCGCAGATGTTGAATATATGGGCAAAGCAAATTTCGGAAAAATGTTATTACACCTTCAGGGCAATAATGAGGAAAATACAAAAGCTATCCAATATTTCAATCAGAATAATATTCAAAATACTATAAAGGGATATGCTTGATCAGATTACTCTCTCATTACTCCTAAAAGGGCTTTGGGAAACCATTTTCATGACAATAGTTTCAGGATTCTTCGGTTTTCTGCTGGGTCTACCATTAGGCATAGTATTATTCCTTACCCGAAAAGGACAATTACTTGAAAATAATTTTTATAATCGTTTTCTCTCTGTTTTTGTTAATGTATTCCGGTCTATTCCTTTTATTATACTTATTGTCTGGATGATTCCTTTTACAAGAGTACTGGTGGGGACTTCCATTGGAATCTGGGCAGCTCTGGTTCCTCTAAGTATTGGTTGTGCTCCGTTTATTGCACGACTGGTAGAAAACAGCCTTTTGGAGGTTCCAAATGGATTGATAGAAACGGCAAGAGCTCTTGGGGCAAGCCCTCAGCAAATTATCAGCAAAGTTTTACTTCCAGAGGCATTGCCTTCGTTAATTAATAATGCTACAATTACGCTGATAACATTAGTAGGCTACTCTGCAATGGGAGGTGCCGTAGGTGCCGGGGGACTTGGACAGGTTGGTTACCAATATGGTTACATAGGCTATAACGCTGTTATCATGAATACTGTATTATTACTACTCATCGCTCTGGTATTCGTTATCCAGTTTACAGGCGACAGACTTTCTAAAAAATTCAATCATAGATAAAATCAAGAGAATGAAAAGATTTACACTTCTAAGTTTAATTACTATAGCTTTATTATTTTTATATTCCTGCACAAATGCTAAAAAAGACAATCCTAATTATATTAAGGTGGGGATTGCTTCCGGTCCGGAAAGAGATCTGGGTGAGGCTGCAAAGAAAGAAGCAAAAGAGAAATACAATCTGGATGTAGAACTGGTTGCTTTTACGGAATATGTCTTACCGAACGAAGCATTAAACAATGGTGATCTTGATGCAAATGCGTTTCAGCACGTCCCATATCTAACCGAGCAGTCTAAACAACGAGGTTATAAACTGGCTGTTGTAGGGAAAACCTTTGTATTTCCTATTGTAGCATATTCTAAGAAAATAAAAAACATCGCTGAGCTGCAAAATGGCAGTACTGTTGTTATCCCAAATGACCCAACCAACGGAGGACGCTCGTTGTTACTACTGCAAAAAAATGGATTGTTAAAACTGAAGGATAACGTTGGATTATTACCAAAAGTAACTGATATTACTGAAAATCCGAAGCAGTTGAAAATTGTAGAGATAGAAGCACCACAGCTTCCAAGAGTATTGGATGATAAGGATGTCACAATAGCTGTAATCAATAACAATTTTGCAGCGCAGGCAGGATTGGATCCGGATAAAAACGGATTGCTAAAGGAAGATAAAGAATCTGCCTATATGAACGTAATCGTTGCAAGAGAGGATAATAAAGACTCTGAAAAAGTAAAAAACTTTGTAAAAGCATATCAGTCTAAAGCCGTAGAACAAGCCGCTGAAAAAGCATTTAAAGGCGGTGCTATAAAAGGCTGGTAACAATATACTATATCTATAAGCTGCTTTTTTGTTAAACCAAAATCAGTTAGTTTATAATATAATGTTTTATTTATTTGGTGAAAGAAAGGTCAGAAGAATTCTTCTGACCTTTCGATTTTTACATTTTAGTAACCTTTACAGGATTTATAGATTTATTAGCAAACTGCTCTAAGTATTTCACCCAACTTTCATTATTGGTAATCAGCCCTGCCTTACTCCATACAGCGCCACTATAAAATGTGAACTTCTGATTATTCTTTAGGATAGCCTTTTCTCCTAAATGCTTCAGGGTATTCTGAATCTTCACTTTAGATCCCGGGAAGATTACTGCTGTGCCTACAATACCATCTTTGGAATCTTCCGGCCAGTAAGCTGCAATGTGTTTGGTGTCGTCCACCGTCTTTTCACCTTTCCCGTCCCAGTGTACAAGACCTGCAAACACAGGAAGTGTGGACTGTCCATTAAATGTGTATGTAACCTCAACTTTATTGAGTTGAGATCCGGCATCAAGACTTACTTTTTTTACTGCTGCAATTTTATATCCATCTACATTTACTTCCGGATATTCTAACTGAAAAGTAAACCTAAGCGGTCCTTTCTCCGTTATCTTATAACTCTGATAATTTCCTAAATAGGTAAATTTACCCCCGATAAATGGTAATATATCTCCTGCTCCGAGTGAACTTCCAACATGGAAAAAGTCTAACCCGTCACCATTATCTTTATGATAATTGTTTAGTTTATACCATTCATCTAATATTAGTCGATTGGTACGTTTAGACCAGGCATCCATCCCCCATGCATTCTGATTAGGGACTTTTTCCAAAGATTTACCATACATACGGAAAGCAATTTTATCGTTTTCCCATGCAAAATCGTCATATCTCTCCGGAACAAAGCGCCCGTAAACTTTAGCTTCATTCTGAGACGGAGTTCCTTCTGTGAAGGTTATCTGTTTTTTTTCATTAGGCTTAAAGTCTGCCTGTAATAAAAGCCTCCCGTCTGACAGCCACTGATATGGAATCTCTGTCTGATTGTTTTTAACAACAAATATTTTATTTTTTATTCCCGCTACTGTAGCTGCAGAAACTTCAACCGACTGCTGCTTTCTCTCAACGGCAAGCCCGTTGGCTAATTGTAACTTTAGCAGTGGCTTGGTCTGTGCAAAAGTCATTACCCCTGCGAAACCTATTGTCAATAATGTAAATGATTTCATTTTATATTCTGAAAAGTTCTACAAATACCAGTCTTTATAACGCTTCAAGGCTTCAAGGAAATAATAATCTGCATATACCAAAGGAACATCTATCTCCGATTTCAATGGTAATGCTCCAGTGCTATGCATAAGCAGGAAACCTCCGTTTTCGCCAAGTTTAGCTCTGTAAGCCGGGCTGGAAAGGTTAATTAATATCTGCTCAGCATTATCAAGATATTTTTGACGCTCTTTTCCTTTTGTATACTGCCCTAATTCCAGAAAAGCAGATGCCATAAGTGCAGCAGCAGAAGCATCGCGTGGTGCATTCGGGATATCCGGCGCATTAAAATCCCAATATGGAATTTTATCTTTTGGTAAATTCGGATTTGTCAGAATGAAATTAGCAATTTTGTTGGCAAAATCCAGATATTTTGGATCTTTAGTAAAACGATACATCATCGTATAACCATATAATCCCCAAGATTGTCCACGAGACCAAGCTGACTCATCAGAATATCCCTGCCACGTTTTTTTCTTTATAACCTCACCTGTATTCAGATCATAATCCAGTACATGATAAGAGCTGTAATCCGGACGATAGTGATTCTTCATTGTCGTATTGGAGTGGGTAACAGCTATCTCTTGGTATTTTTTATCACCTCCGTTTTGGCTTACCCAGTTCAGCATTTCAAGATTCATCATGTTATCGATAATAACAGGACAGTCGAATCTTGCATTTTTATTCCAGGACTGGATTGCATGGATAGAAGGTCTGTAACGGGTAGATAGTGCCTCTGCAGAATTAAAGATTACTTTTTTGTATTCAGGATTTTTAGTAATTCTGTATGCATTACCAAAGCTGCAATACATCATAAAGCCCAAATCGTGATTTCCTGTAAAAGTCTGATTGGGTTCAATAATTTTCAGAACTCTTTCCGCTTCCTTCAGCATTACAGGATCCTTAGTCTCCTCGTATACATAAAGTAAAGATCCCGGATAAAACCCGGTACACCACCAGGTTCTTTCATAATTCACCACTTTGCCACTTTTAGCATCGTAAGTTTGTGGAACTTTGTCGTCGGGAAGACCTTTCATAAGGTATTTGAACTGTTGGTCTGCAAATTTAAAATTTTCAGTTACCAACTTACCCATCTGGGCCTTTCGTGACTGTGCGCCAAGGCCAAATGCCATTATGGCAAAAGCCATAATTGTTGTTTTTTTAAGAATCATGCGTTATCGTTTTTAGTTTAACGCAATTTACTTAAAATTTTGAAATACTCTTAAAGAAATCTCGGTTTAAATATTTATCCAATGAAACTATCTTCATATAGTGGTTGGCAATAGCGATTAATATAAGCACTACTGCAGGTTTATAGAAAAGATTCAGCAGATTGGATCCTGTATTAGGCAATAAGATAACCATAGAAACTACCATGAAACATAACACCACAGCGTACAACATTTCTATCGAAAACGGATGTACTTTGAACTTCCAGAAATTGAAAACGATTTTAGCAACATTATATAAGGCAAGAGAAATGGTTGTTGCCAATGCTACTCCTGAAAGCCCCATATTGGTGTATTTAAGAAAATAAAAATTAAGACCTATATTGATTACCGCCAAAAATAATGTTACTACAATATTGTAACGGTAGTATTTGGACATAGATATAATCTGTCCGTTAAAACCTGTTGCAAGATCAAACATCAATCCTATTCCGGTAATCCATAAAACAGGCTCTGCAGCCCGAAGTTCAAAACCATTTTTAATTAAATGCGTCAGATAGGGATAGCCTACCAAAACACAGGAAAATAATACTAATCCCAAAAACAATAAAGACAGGGATGTTTTCTGATGGAATATATTCAGCTCTTCCATTTCATTATTCTCCAAATGTTTATTGATCATAGGTGCTGAAATATTATACAGCCCCATCTGAGGAATAGTAAGAACAGAAGTAACGGCTATAATGATCCCATAGACTCCGTTATCTTTAAAATCCATATAACTGGATATCATAACACTGGAAATACGGAGGGAAAGATAATTTCCTATATTACCAAGGAATCCGTAAAATCCATAGTTGAGTACTTCCTTCCAGAAATTATCTTTTTTAATATAATCTACAGAAAAGTCCGGCTTGAATTTCTCCAGTTTATTCAGGTATATATGATAGCCAAAAAGTGCTAAAACAAACATACCTAAAAAGAAAAGCATTGAAGGTTTCTCTGGTACTCCCATGAAGAAAAACAAAACAAAAGCCCCAAGGTTGGCTATTTTAGGAAAAATATTCTCGAAAATATTGGGTACAACAATTCTTTTATAATTCGATATATATTTATTATATATCTGACTAACCGCCAGAATCAGAATCATCGGAATAATTATAGCCTTATATCTCCAGAAGTTTTCAAACAGTTCCCAGTTTTTCAAGTCCGGCCTGATTAAATTGACGAGAAATAAAAACAAAGTAAACAATACAAAGTTCAAAAGTACCATCAAAAGAGACAGACTCAGCAAGTTTTGCTGTTTTCCTTCCCTCTTGGTATGCAAAAAGAATTTTACATTGGCATAAGACAAACCGAATACAATGAATGGAAGTACTATTTCTGCTGCCGATAAAATATAACGAAGCTTTCCGTAATAATCCATGTCAAGTGGAAAAACGAATACAGCAGAAAGGGTTCCCAGCAGAAAACCTAAATATCCAACTATAGAGTACTTAAAACTCTGTCTTGCTACAACACTCATTATTTAGGCAGGAAAATTATATTGTTAATATATCGCTGCTTGTCCTTTTCATTATATTCACTTTGCTGCATACATACATTCTCGGTTAAAGGTACCAGTCCAAAACTGGTACGATCAAGATAGTGGGCATTGTATCCATAACGTTCAAAATAACGGATATAATCCCAGATTGGTCTTTTATGATGTCTTTGTTCGATTTCTATCATCAAAACCGGTTTGAAACGAAGTATCGTATCTATCATTCCGGCAACAGTATAGGTTTCGTTTCCTTCAACATCTATTTTTATAAAATCTATACGGTCAATTACATTTTTTTCAGCCCAGTCATCCAGCCTTTTTACCGTAACCGTTCTGGTAATCGTTTTTTCCTCACCATTTTCTTTCAATTCAGTTTGTAATGTTCCACGCGCAGCATTACTGTGCCCTTTTATTACAGGTATTTTGAACTGTGCTTTTGTATTTTTATTAGAAAGCGCATGTGATGAAATATTCACTTTAGGAAAAAGTCTTTTCAGACGTTTAAAAAGTAAGGGATTGGGTTCGAAAGCAAAAATATTCTCAGATTTTAAATGTCCTTCCAGAGTATAAATATAAGTACCTACATTGGCTCCTACATCAAAGAAAACGGCATCTTTCGGAAGAAATTCTTTTATCCATATCAGCTCCGGCTCTACACCTCTTTCCAAAACATTCTGGAAATTGATATTATTCAGTTTCTTAAAAAACCTTTGTTTGTAATACGAAGGCGAGAGATACATCAAATTTTCTGCTAGTCGGCTGTACAAACTCATTTTAAGAAATATTTAACAAATATAAAAGAATTCGTTTTTATTTTCAAATTCTTAATAAAAGTTTTGGAAAAAATCAAAGATTGCTCAGCAAATATTCCAGCTTTCTGCGGACAAGATTTATTTCAAAACTATCGAAGTCGTAATGTTTGTTTTTAATTTCGGAGATTTGCTTTTCGATATCTCTTTTTTCTTTAAAAATAAAGGAATAGCTGGCAGAGTAACTTTTAGGGAAAATCGCAGGTTTTGCATACTTAATTGCATCACCTATATTTCCGGACATCTTTGTCTTTCCATAGATTTCCGGAATGCTAAAGAATTTAGTTTCTTTTTGTATTGGGCACCACAATACTTCTGCAGCCTGCATCTTCTGCTCGAATTCTTCATTAGAAACTCTGGAATCGTGATATTCAATATTAACATGGCCGGGCAGACTTTGTGATAGTCTTTTTAGTTTATCCAGTTCTTTTCCTTCTGCCTTCCCTAAGAAGCTAAAGGTAAATTCTCCGCGGAAGTATTTTATTTTATTAAAAATTCTTTTGTAATTACGTCTCCGTTGGTCTACATTTCCAGGAATAACAACCCTGTTAGATAGCACATTCTTCTGGTCTAGCTGCTTTGTATATAATAATGGCAACCATTTTAATTCATACGGGTATTGTAACTCGTCAATATTTTCATCCAGAATAAATAATGATTTCGCTTCGCTGTAAAGTTTATCCTTTTTCATCAAACCCTCTTTCAGCCATAGCTTTATCCTGAACGAGCGGTCCTGTTTGAAGATACTTCTGAAAATATCGGATTTGGGAGCTTTGATAAAATTGAGGTTATGTGCTATAATAAAAGTTGGATAATTTCTTGCAACCTCTTCAAAAACATTGAAATAACGATGTGCCGTCCCTATAATTACTGCATCAAATTTCCGCCCGTCTAATTCTTTCAGTAGTGTTGATGCTTCTGCATGGATCACATGGCTTCCCTTTTCATTTATTCTGTCCAATATTTTTTGGGAAAAGAAATATTCTACATGTAAATATTGGGAATCTCTTGTAAGCTCTATAAAATTAGTAGCGAGTTCGGCGTGAGTATCCAATTCAATATAAGCAATGTTCTTCAATACGTATTAGTTTAATAGACAAAATTAAGAAATTGCTTTATTTAATGGTATTATTTTTTTTAGGATATTTATCATTTTCTGAGATATATTTATCTATTTTTTTAAATCTAAATGCCTGTAGATATATTTTTATTTATCTTTATTCGAAATAACCATAGACTTCATAAATATAAAATCACATGAGAACACTCTGTTCATTCATTATTAGCTGCATGTTCCTCTGCTTCGGATGGCTTCAGGCTCAGGACAAAATCCCTACAATCGTAATCTCTACACAAAATACAGCATTAGTCTATACAACAAATGCAAAAAAGCAACTTACGCAGTTATATTTCGGCCAGTCACTAACCAATACTTCCGATTACACTCTAAAAAAGCCAAACAATCTACCGGCTATTATTACTCAGGGTTCAGGGCCGGTTCGTGAACCTTCACTTGGTGTTGTTCATTCAGATAATAATCCGTCGCTGGAACTTCAGTACATTAATCACAATACCAAAACCGAAGGCAATATTCAGACGACTCAAATTCAGCTTAAAGATCCTCAGTATCCGTTTTATGTTACGCTATATTTTAAAGCTTATAAAAATGAAAATGTTATTGAACAATGGACAGAAATTAAACATCAGGAGAAAAAAGCCATTACGCTAAAGCATTTTACTTCAGCTTTTCTTCAACTCTCTTCAAAAAATTATTACCTGACACATTTCTTCGGTGACTGGGCCAATGAAATGCGCATGGAAGAGAATCTTTTACCTGAAGGAATTCATCATATAGAATCTAAGCTGGGAACACGGGCAACCAATTTCGATTTACCTTCTTTTATGCTTTCTGTAGACCAGCCAGCTGGTGAAGAGAACGGAAAAGTACTGGCTGGGACTCTTGCATGGAGTGGTAATTTCAGCCTAGGTTTTGAAAACATTAAGTATAGCGAAGATTTTGGCAATCTGCTGCAGGTTCTACCCGGCATTAATAATTATGCTTCAGATTATACCCTGATACCAAATACCACTTTTACAACACCATCTTTTATCTATACTTATTCCTATTCCGGAAAAGGGCAGGCTTCCAGAAACCTTCACCAATGGGCAACCAATTACGGAATTTATAAAGGTAAAGAGAATAAATCGACCTTACTGAACAACTGGGAAGCTACTTATTTTAAATTCGACGAACAAAAACTAACCAACCTTCTGGGAGATGCTCAAAATCTGGGAGTAGATGTATTTCTTCTGGATGATGGCTGGTTTGGAAATAAATACCCGAGAAACAATGATGACGCCGGACTTGGTGATTGGGAAGTAAATAAGAAAAAGCTCCCGAATGGCCTTCCATTCCTTGTGAAAGAGGCTAAAAAGCACAATGTGAAATTTGGGATATGGGTAGAACCGGAAATGGTAAATCCCAAAAGTGAGCTCTATGAAAAACATCCCGACTGGATTCTGAAACTTCCAAACAGAGACGAAAATCTAAGAAGAACACAGCTAGTACTGGATTTATCCAATCCTAAGGTACAGGAACATGTCTTTAAAGTAGTAGATAATATTCTCCAGGAGAATCCTGATATCGCTTACATCAAATGGGATTGTAACCGCTATATGACCAATGCATTTTCAGATTATCTGAAGGATAAACAAAATAACCTATATATCGATTATACCTTGGGGCTTTATAAAGTTTTGGAACGTATCCGTCAGAAATACCCGGATACAGAACTAATGTGGTGTAGTGGTGGCGGTGGCCGTGCAGAATATGGTGGATTAAAATATACGAATGAATTCTGGCCAAGTGATAATACCGATCCTTTACAACGAATCTTTATTCAGTATGGGTATTCTTATTTCTTTCCAATGGGAATACAGTGCGCCCATGTAACCAGCTGGGGAAAACAGCCTTTAAAATTCAAACTGGATGTTGCTATGAGTGGCAAATTGGGATTTGATATAAGAATCGAAGAAATGAAAGCAGAGGAATTAAAACTGTCTCAGAATGCTCTGAAAAATTATAAAAGTATACAGGACATAATTAATACCGGTGAGATGTACCGATTAATAGCCCCTTATAACAATCATTATGCAGCATGGATGCTTACTGATAAAACCAAAAATAAAGCTGTGCTCTATACATACAACCTGCATACTCAATTAGGCGATTATTTTGCTCCAATACAATTCCAGGGACTCGATTCTAATAAAAATTATGTATTAAAAGAATTAAATCTTGAAAATGAAAGCAAGCCACAGATCCCACAAAATGGAAAGTCTTTCTCAGGAGATTATTTAATGAAAATTGGACTTCCTTGGTTTTTGAATGGTAGTCTGAAAAGCAGCGTTATAGAACTAACTGCAACAAATTAATCAAATTATATCTTAAACCATTTTTTCTTAAAAGCTTTCCAACGCTGAGCATTAATTATTTCTTGCTCGGCTTTGGAGATCTTTAATTCATATTTTTTATGTCGGCAATCTTCGTAAGACTTGATAATCTGGAAAAAAAATGAAACTGATTTATTTTTCATGGCTTCCTTAGAAGCTGCGATGTAAGCCAATACCCTTTTCAATCCTAAAAAATAGAAGTATCTGCCATAATAATCGGATTGCTTTACAGAATAATCTTTTCCTTTTACTTTGAGTAATTTCACATGCAATTCTGGTAAAACCACTTCTTTCCAACCTAGACTTTCTAATAAAACAGAATCAATATTATCCCAGCCCAAAGTTTCCCTTAATCCTCCGGTTTCAAGAAAACATTCTTTTCTATAAGCCTTCATTGGACCTCTTACATGATTTTTATTAGAGTTCCCTTCATATACCCATTCTCCATCCCGCTCGATATACAATAGTCCTCCTACTAAGCCATATTTTGAATTATCTTGAAATGCTTGTTGTACATGCTCAAGATAATTGTCCGGAAATATAATATCAGCATCGAACTTGCAAACAATGTCATAATTGTCCAGAGAGATACCTTCCAACCCTTTATTAAAGGTTCTTACTACTTTCGCTCCGGGCTGATGCTCAGATTTAGGCAGATTACGAAGCGTAAATCTAGAAGACTCTACTCCGCTAAGCCTTATATTTTCTATGAAATCTTCAACAAGGGCTCTGGTATTATCTGTAGAACCATCATTAACAACAATGCACGAAAAGTCCTGAAAAGATTGTTTTCGAAGTGAATCCAAGCACCGTAAAATGTTCTCTTCTTCATTATGTGTTGGGATTACAATAAGAAATTTCATGTAAAAAATAGTTTATTATTTAGTGAGGTATTAGTTGAAACCTTTTTTAGATTGTGATTAGTAAAATTTAGAACGTTATTTACAAAAGAAAGTCAATCGAAAAAATCAAATAAATATTCATCCTTATAATCAATTTCAAATTTTGTTAAAAGCTCAGTATACTCTTCTTTAAAGCTTTTTTTCTGATGATGTATTTTCTGATTCAAAATATAATCGGAAACATTCTTTATCTGACTTTTTGAATATGAAAAAGCTCCATACCCTTCTTGCCACAAGAATTTACCCTGACAAAGCCTATTTTCATTAATAAAATTAGTTGTTTCTACTTTGACAGTTTTTACCAAATTAGGAATTGATATTTTTAAATCTTTATAAGAAAATAAAATATGAATATGATCCGGGTTTGCATAAATGGAAATTACCTTTTGACCTTTGTTATTAAAAATCCCACAGATGTACTTCTCAACTTCATCTTTGATTGATTCAGAAAGAAGATTTTCTCTGAATTTTGTTGCAAAGACCAACTGAATATATATTTGTGAATATGTATTAGCCATTTCTATATTTTTAGATAGTATTCCTTCGGAATACCCAGTTATATTTCATATCTTATTTACGCAGATAATGCTCCTCCGGAACTTACTATTTATCTTTCTGCTTATTTTTAAATTTTAATCTCGCTCTGACTCTCTCTGTACTAAAAAGATACTTGATATTAATTTAACCATTCTATATTTTTAGATAGTATTCCTCCGGAATACCCAATCATATTTCATATCTTATTTACGCAGATAATGTTCCTCCGGAGC
>NZ_MAHX01000020.1 GCF_002023715.1 Elizabethkingia occulta | reverse complement strand
GGTTTTTAGGGATACTTACACCGAGAAACCAAGGCTTGATCTTTTGTAACTTTTGGATCAAGCCAAAAGTTTAAGAATAAATTAGAAAAACTAAAATAATTCTACCATTTAGACATTTAGACATTTAGACATTTAGACATTTAGAAAATTAAGTTTTCAACAATCATTTCTAGGTATTAGTGGCTTCGCGACCTTAAAAGCAGTATAACGGGGAAAAAGTCTTTGCGATAAGCAATTTGTTCTTTTACCTCAATGCAATTAGAAAACTAAAAGTAATTCTATCATTTAGATATTAAGAAAATTAAGTTCTTAACAATCATTGCCAAGATTTAGAAACTCTCTGTATTCCTTTAAAGCAGGAAAGCGAAAGAAAGATTAATCACTAGGGCACAAGTTATTTGTATCAATAAACAGAATTTTAAGGCACGAGAAAATCAATGATTTTCATCAGCCTTGGCAAGATTTGAAACCTTGCCAAGGCTATATTGTGAAACAATTCATGACTTAAAGAATCATACGAAAATAAAAACTATTTGTGTCTTTGTTTTTTATATTTTTAGTGCAGTTCTTCATCATGGTAGTATAAATCCTGATATCAGAACAGAGATTTAACAATTGTTGTAAGGCTCATAATAATAACAACACTACCTACTACAATAAACATCTTTTTAGTAGGTAGTTTAGCAGTAAGCATTGCTGAGAATGGTGCTGTAAAAATACCGCCTAACAAAAGTCCTAGTACAATATTCCAATGGTGAATACCAATAGTAAAAATAAAAGTAATAGCACTGGTTATAGTAAGCAGGAACTTAGCAACTGTAGAACTCCCCACTACATAACGCGGTGTTCTTCCGTCTTTCATCAGCGTTCCGGTTACCAAAGGGCCCCAACCTCCACCGGCAAAGGAATCTATAAAACCTCCTACTAATCCCAATATTCTGAGATTCGTTTTTCTTTTGGTTTTGATTGCTGTCCTCTTTTTCTTAAAAGCATTTTTTAGAATATTTAGTCCCAGATATAAAGTATAACAGGCAATAATAGGTTTTACAATATGGGCATAGTGCTCTCCAAAATGCGATAAAGTGAAAGCACCAATAATAGCGCCTACAATGGCTACAGGAACCAGTACCCAAACCATTTTTTTGTTTACATTTCCCAGTTTATAATGGCTAAAGCTACCAGCCGCTGTCGTAAATGATTCAGCTGAATGAATACTGGCGCTCACCACGGGTGGTGGCACATTTAATAAGAGTAAAACTGTTGTACAAATTACTCCATAACCCATTCCCATGGATCCGGCTACAATTTCTGCGAGAAATCCGACAAATAACATCCAATAAAATATGTGTCCGTCCTGATTAAGAAATACCTGAATATCTTCCCACAGATTGAACTGATAAACAATAATTCCAAGTATACCAATAAGAAGCATTACTCCTATTATCCCTAAATAAATATTGGCTCTTCGCTGTACAATTTTTGTAATACGGGTCAGATTTTCTATTTCCGGACTCTGTTTATCTTTGCTGTCTTCCTGGGATAAATATTCTGTCGTCAGCCTGTTAAGTTCTTGTACTTTATATTCAAAATCGCCTTTCAGCTGCTGCCGTATACTCTGCATATTATCCAGAACCTCATCCACCTCATCCGGAATAGTCTCTGTAAGAATTTCACGAAGTCTTTTTGCAATAGTGGGCGATTTTCCGTTGGTAGAAATAGCGATTTTCAGCTCGCCTTTACGTACAATAGATCCCAGATAAAAGTCACATAGCTCGGGTTTATCTGCGATATTAACCAATACTCCTTTCACATGAGCATCATTACGAATTTGTTCCGCCACAACAAGATTATTAACCGCTGCAATAACAAGGTCTGCAGTATCAAAATCTGCATATGTATAAGCTCTCTGCTCCAAAATAAGATTTTTATATTCCTGTTGTAATGCTCTAACCTCCGGAATAATTTCTTTAGCTACTAATTTCACAGGTGTCTTAGGAGCGTTTACCAACACAGAATTCAGCTTTTCCAAGGCAATTTTTCCGCCACCAATAACAAGCAACGACAGACTTTCCAGCTTTACAAATATGGGATATAAAGAGTTACTCATTTTTATTTAAATTTTAAATCATAGGTATAAGCGATGTAATACAATCCACCAATTTCGGGACCCCCAGCATACTGAAAATAACGACGGTTCAACAGATTAGTTGCACCAATTTTCAGACTGGAACTAATCTCCGGCAATTTCCATGTTACCTGTGCGTCGATTGTATAGAATGCAGGAATTTCCCCTGATGCTAACGGACTTTCCCATAAAAATTTACTTTGCCATCTTGCCACCACTGTGAAACCTACATTTTTAATAATCTCACGATTACCAAAGCTTACGTTTGTGGACCATTTAGGTGTATTGAAAGCTGTAATGAACAGATCTGAGCTATTATTCGAAGAATCCAGATCATTATAGGAAACATTGGCATTTATATTATAGTTCTTCAGGAAATTATAGCGAATTCCTAATGATGTTCCATAACTTTTGTACGTTGTATTACTATTGGTATATACCCTGTATCTGTCCTGTTTACTACGATTAAGCATATCCAGAACAGCATTATTACTTCCTACATTTCCACTTTTAGGCACAGCAACTTCTACCTGCCCAAGGAAACCATCGTAAACGTTATAATAAAAGTCCCAGTCTATAGCCAGTCTGTTGTTAAACAATAATGATTTGTAACCAACCTCAAAAGAGTTAATTCTTTCTGGCTGCAATTTTTGCAGACTGGCCACAACAAGAAGGTTTTTATTATCCAATGCTGCCTGATTCTGATTTTTTCCGGCATCCGTATCAGCATTAACCGCTGATGTGAATCTGTCGATGGATGACAATGTATAGGAATTATCCAAATAACCAAGACCTTCATTAACCATTGGCAACCCGCCTACCCTTCTTACATTTCCGTTATTGACAAAAGACAGCGCTTCAAACAAAGACGGGAAACGGAATCCATTTTGAAAAGAAACTCTGAAGTTATGCTGATTTACAGGAGAGTAAACAACGCTAACTCTTGGATTGAACTTGGTTTTGAATTCAGGGTTTCGGTCAACACGCAAAGCTACATTTAGTTTTAGCTTCTCATCCCAGAAGAGTTTAGTAATTTGGGCAAACGCACCATATTTCTGGTATGTAACATCTTTACCAAATGCACCATCTGATAAAGGAATATTTCGTTGATCTACAGGTCTGCTAAAATCCACAAAATTATTACCATCCGGAGTTATACTGTATAAACGATAGTCTACTCCGACAAGAAGATTAAATATTTTCACAAAACGGCTAAAGTCATATGTAGCTTCACCCTGATAGAATCTGGATTTTTGTTCCAGTTTAGCTCCACCTGTCAATGGAGCACCAGCAACACCACCATTAGCAGAATCCCAATTATTGATTCCGATAATTGTATTTTTTAGTTGCTCAAAAGCACTGGTACCTGGCACAACTCTGTTTTTATCAGCTTCTCTACGGGCCAATACAAAAGCATCGTTCAGGTTCGCACCTGTATTCAGACTATTTTGTAAAGCCGACTGAAATGCATTTTTCCAGTTATTATTTGACAAATTGGTAAGGTCCAGGTTATCTGCAAGCGGTTTCAGGTTATAGGAATCTCCTGTATTCTCTATAGAAACATAGGCTCTTACCGTAAGCTCTTTTCCGGTAAGCTCTATCTTATGATTTTGTACAGTAGCATTCTGTAAGCGGATTTTATTTCCACGCTGAAAAGTACCGTCCAACAAACCATATCGGTAGACATAAGATGCTTTCCAACTGTCTCCGAAACGATAATATAATCCGGCATCAAATTTTATATTCTTTACTTCAGGGCTTACCAGATCTTTTTCATAGTAGCCGGTTCTGGATACATTAAAAGTCGTTGGTTTTCCATTGTAATCAACTTTTACAGCCACACGATTGTTTCTTTCATCTCCATATTTATTCCATAAATCTTCCGCAGGGTTATTGTTGTTCAGTTCCGAAAACTTTGGATTTGCGGTAATCAATGAGTTAGGATTCTGATCGGTACGGTTATCCGAAATCCAGTCGACACCGCTAAAGTATGAAGCATTAACCTTTACCGCGAGATTGTTAGTAATCGTTTTGGCAAATCTGATGGCGCTTTCACCTAATGCTGACATTTTATGATTCACATTATCCACATGATTCAGCCCGCCCCGAAAATAGAAGCTTAGTCCCTGAGATGTAAATGGGTCTTTGGTCTGAAGGCTGGCAAGGCCATTAATTGCATTCATTCCGTATAATGCCGATGCTGCTCCCGGCGTAACCTCCATAGACTGAATGTCCAATTCAGTAGGGCCAATTGCATTTCCTAAAGGAACACCTAAAGTTGCAGACTGAACGTCTACACCATCTACCAACTGCATAAACCGGAAGTTATTGGGCGAATTAAAACCTCTGGAGTTAGGAACTTTTAGGGTAAGGCTGGATGTTAGTAACTGCAGACCTTTCACGTTTTCTAAGGTTTCATAAAAAGAAGCTGCCGGGCTTTCTCTTATTGTCCGAATATCAATCTTTTCTATAGCAATAGGTGATTTCAGTACTTTTTCCGGAACACGGGAAGCTGAGATAACAACTTCATTTATAATAGTATTCTGTGGGTTTAGCTCTACAGTTATTTTGTTAGATAGTGAAATTATCTCAACAGTCTGGCTGGTAAATCCTTCTTTTTTAATAACAATTCTAAAAGGAATCTTTACGCGGGTACGAAGACTAAAATTTCCCGCCTGATCCGTTGATGCAATATCCTGGGTATTTTCTACCTGAATCTGTGCTCCTGATACTCCTTTATGATTGTCTGTATCTTTAATAATACCGCTCAGTTCTATTAATTGCTGCTGAGCCTGAAAAAGGTTAAAAAATAAAAATGTAAATAATATAAGATGTGTTCTTTGCAGAAAATATCTCTGTATAGGTGGTTTCATTATAATCGTTATTTGGTTTATAGTGTATGTTTATGATTTAGTGATGGATGTGAATAGTTCAACAGAGTCTATTTTTCAATAGGTGAATTATAGTGAATGAGTGAATTTTGGTGAATAGGTCGATTGACGTATTCGCTTATTGACATATTTACTATTCATCCATTCACTTATCCACATCCTTGTCTATTCATATTTTGCAGCATAAGGATAATGATACAGAGCTAAACTTTCTTATTTGGTTAACCACATAGAATAGTTTTTTATAACGTATATAAAGACTAACATTAGGATACATAGCTGATATGTGAAAATTTATTTTCTATCCGTCTATTGTAGAGTTTGCTTCTATGTATCTATGTGATTCAAAAATTATAGCTTATAATACTGTAACACTTAGCAGCTTTTAGCAACACATACACATTCGTATACCCAAAAGATGATGGTAATGTTTCTGAGATTTTTTCTGTCGGTAAAGAAGATCTATCATATATTTATTTTGTGATTTGTAAATAGCGGTATGAGAAATCTCCAAAAGTTTCTTCAGCTTCTCTTTTCTGTACATATATTCCGAAAAGTTCATCCAGTGTTTTCAGGATTTCATCTTCGCCGACATTATCTTTGTATTTAGTATTCAGACGGGTACCTAATCTGTCTCCGCCAATATGCAGATTGTATTTCCCATAGGCTGTTCCCACAAAGCCAATCTCTGCATTTGGAGATCTACCACATCCATTAGGACAGCCAGTCATTCTGATAGTGATGTCTTCTTCAAAAAGACCATACTTTTCCAGTAAAGGTTCTATTTTGGTCACCAATGTTGGTAAATAACGCTGGCCTTCTGCTAATGCCAAAGAGCATGTATTGAAAGCTACGCAGGCTACTGAATTTTTTCGCAATGCACTTGCTTGTTCTGTATAGTCCGAAATACCATATTCTTTAAGAATTTGATCTATCTCTGCTTTATCTTCCTCCAGAACGTCGGATACAATAAGATTCTGATTGCAGGTAAAACGGAAGTTGACTTTTCCGGTTTCAGCAATTTTTAGCAATCCCGATTTTAACGGATATTGTTCTCCCTGTTTATTAGGTTCATCCAGTATCCTTCCATGTTCTACAAATACAGTGTAGAACCATTTTCCTTCATGATTTTGTACCCATCCATAACGGTCTTTTCGCTGCTCAAACTTATATTCTCTCGCCGGCTCGAAGTTAAAACCACATCTTTTCTCCACCTCAGCCCGATATCCCTCTATTCCGAGTTTATCTATTGTATATTTCAGCCTTGATAGCTTACGATCGCTTCTGTTTCCAAAGTCACGCTGTACTGTAATAATTTCATATACAGCTTTCAGTACTTTTTCTTCCGTATCTACAAATCCAAGAACCGAAGCCAATCTTGCATAAGTAGCTTCATTCCCATGTGTAGCTCCTAGTCCACCACCGGCAGCAATATTGTAACCCACAATCTGATTATTCTCAATAATAGCAATCAGCGCAATATCATTGATAAATACATCTACATCATTATTAGGTGGAACAGCAATTCCAATTTTCAGTTTACGGGGTAAATATCTGTCCTGATATAACGGATCCTCTTCTGCTTTACGGTCTACCGCCAATTCATTGTCAATCCAAATATCATAATATGCCTTTGTTTTAGGCAAACACAATTCACTGATTTTACCAGCCAGTTCATAAGCCTCGTTATGCAATGGTGATTCTGAGGGATTCGAGGTACAGGTTACATTACGATTAACATCACCACAAGCTGCTATAGAATCCAGATGCTGCAAGTTAAATGCCTGGATAGTTGGTTTTATATTAGACTTCAGAATGCCGTGCAACTGAATCGTCTGTCTGGTTGTTATTTTAATTGTTCCGGTAGAGTGCTTACCAGCAATTTCATTTAATCCAATCCATTGCTCTGAAGTAAGAAATCCACCCGGAAGACGCAAACGGATCATAAAAGAATACAGCCATTCTAATTTTTTAGACACTCTCTCCTCCCGGCGATCGCGGTCGTCCTGCTGATACATTCCATGAAATTTTATCAGATTCTGGTCATCTTCCCGAATTGCACCAGTGAAATTATCCAGAAGACTTTCTTTCAAAGTCCCCCTAAGTCCGTTACTACTGGTTTTTATCTTTTCTACATGTGAAAGATTATCTTTAGCACTCATGATTGTTGTTTTATTTTTAGCTATAGGATTTCATCCTATTTTATATTAATATGTCTCTTCGGAACTAATTTTAAATTATATCTTAGACTTTATAGGTTTTTGAAACCTATAAGGTCTGGAGTACGGTTTAACAATTTTACAATCAAACTGTTTTAGTATACATCTTTAGCATATCTGCCACTAAGCTCCAGTTCTTCTAAATAGTTTTTGGCCTCATCTTCATTTCGTTTTCCTTCATGCTGAATAATATGAAGTAGTGTTTCTTCCACATCCTTACTCATAGGCTCTTTTGCCCCGCATACATATACTGATGCTCCTCCTTCCAGCCATTGAAATACTTCCGAAGATTTTTGCTGCAGTCTGTGCTGTACGTATACTTTTTCCGCAGTATCTCTGGAAAATGCCAGATCCAGATTGGTTAAAGCTCCTGTTTTCAGGAAATCCTGAAATTCTGACTGATAAAGGAAATCTGATACAAAACTCCGATCCCCGAAGAAAAGCCAGTTTCTTCCTTCTGCTCCTGTGGCATCACGTTCCCAAAGGAATGAGCGGAATGGTGCTATTCCTGTCCCGGGACCTATCATTATAACATCTTTTGCCGTTTCCGGAAGTTTAAAATGTTTAGCCTCCTGAATATAAAATTCTACAGTTCCGTCTTCTTCAAATTCACTGAGAAAACCACTGCACAAGCCATTTTGTTTTTTATCGTTGATTAAAAACTCTGATTTGGCTACCGTAATATGAATTTCAGAATCTCCATGTGCCTCCGGAGACGATGAAACAGAATATAAACGTGGAGCCTGGACAGTCAGTACTTTTATAACTTCTTCGAATTCTTCTGCGTTTTTCACCGGATAAATCCTAAGCAAATCCAGAAGACTTAAACGGGTTTCCGGAATATCCTGCCCGGTAATTTGCACATACTGTGCAACTGTAGTCTTTAGCAGATAGCTGATATTAAGATGCTGATGAAGAAGCTCTTTTGCACTTGCAGTAACTCTGGTTGTCTGAATTTGTTTTTCGGGATCTATACCCGTTAAACCGATAATCTCTTCTACTACAGATTTGGGGTTAAAAGGAATAACGCCTAACGCATCTCCCGGACGGTAAGCAATTGGTTCTTCTGTTTCAATCTCGATGTGATACGTCTCTTTATCAGAAGTAATATCATTCAGGTTAATAATAGCGGATACTTTTCCCTGGTATTTCTTTCTGCCAGAGGATGCCTTTGGTGCTGCTGTTCCCTGTGAAGGACTTGCTGCCTTATTTTGTACAACTTCAAAAATATGATCGAGCCATCTGTGAGCATCTTCCTCATAATCGATATCACATCTTTTCAGCGGAATAATACGCTCCGCTCCGAGAACTTCGAAACGGGTATCCACATCTTCACCTGTTTTACAGAATTGTGGATAAGTGCTGTCTCCTAATGCTAAAACTCCGAATTTAATATTGGAAAGGTTTAGTTCGTTCTCATGAATATAATCGTAAAATTTCTTCGCCAGGATTGGTGGTTCTCCTTCTCCCTGAGTACTTATTACAACAAATAAATATTCTTCCTTGGCCAGGTCTTTAGGCTTGTACTGGGACAAATCACCCAACTTTACCTGAATGCCTTTTTTCTTAGCAACTCCGGCAAGTTCTGTTGCAAGTTTCTTACTATTACCGGTTTCTGTACCGTATACCAGTGTTATTTTCTTTACAGCTGGTGTATATGTTGTTTGCTGTGGAGGTAGGTCAGCCACTGCTGCAGAAGTTCCTGCCAGACCTGCCAGGTAACCGCTTGCCCAAATGGCTTCATCTCTGGAAAAACCACTGGATATTTCTTTCAGTACTTGTAGTTTAGTTTCAGACAGCATATTCAAAAAAGTTTTGAGTTTTTGGAAGCAGACTTCCGTTGGTTATTGATTTGAAATACAATCCTTCTCTGTCTGCTTCTTGTAGCCAGGAGAATTCTTCATGCAGGTTTACTATTTTGCCGATAACCACCAGTGATGGTGATGCAAATAGTTTATGCCCCAACTTTTGGGCAAAATCTTCAAAAGAAGAAGTATATACTTTCTGAAAAGGTGTGGTTGCCTGTTCTATTACGGCAATTTTCTTTTCTGAAGAGACGCTATATTCCTTAAATTTATCTACCAGATTGTTAAGATTTCCTACAGACATATAAAACACCAGCGTATCATTGGTTTCTGCTATTTCTTTCCAGTATTCTTCGGTCAGTATTTCGGACTTATAATAAGTAAGAAATCTTACCGATGTAGCATACCCTCTTGCTGTTAAAGGCATTCCTGCATAAGCTGCTGCTCCAAGAGCGGCAGTTACTCCCGGAATAATTTCATATGCGATCTTATTCTCTTTCAGTACCTGTAATTCATCCAAAATATTAGAAAATATAGATACATCCCCGCCTTTTAGTCTTGCAACGGTTTTATTCTGAAGTGCATATTCTACCATTAGTTCATTAATAGAAGACTGTGGTGTGGATGCTTTTTTGCTGCATTCTTTACCTACATAAACTATCTCCGTTTCTTTGCTCACATAGTTATCCACAATCTCGGGACTAACAAGTCTGTCGCATAAGATTACATCTGCTTCTGTAATGGCGCGAATAGCTTTTACTGTAATCAGATCAGGATCGCCAGGCCCTGCACCGATAAGATATACCTTTGGTGTTTTATTAGTTGTTTTCATTTAAAGTCTGGTGTATGTTTCTTCTATTGCTGTATTCTCAATTTACTATAGAGTCTTCGACAGGCTCAGACTGACAACGCTACAACCTAAGATCGAATATTAGGACTGTCATGCTGAGCTGAGTTTATAGTGAGCCTGATGAACTATCGAAGCATTAGCAATATTTTTTTTCTTTTCAAATCAACATTTTAGAACAATCCTTCTATAGAAAGATATCTTTCTCCCGTGTCGTAGTTAATCGTTAATATTTTAGAACCTGCCGGTACTTCGGAAAGTTTTTTTGCAACAGCAGCTAATGCTGCTCCGGTGGAAATTCCTACAAAAAGACCTTCTTTTTTTGCGGCTTCGATAGCAAAAGCAAAAGCTTCATCTTTACCAATCTGAGTAACGCCATCCAAAACAGAGGTATCCAGAATAGACGGAACAAAACCTGCCCCCAAGCCCTGTAGCGGATGTGGCCCCGGTGCACCACCGCTTAGTACTGGTGATAATTCCGGTTCTACAGCGATTACTTTTACATTAGGATATTTTTGTTTTACTACTTGTGCAATTCCTGTGATATGCCCACCAGTTCCTACTCCAGTAATAATATAATCTAGTCCGTCCGGAAAATCCTGCAGGATTTCCTGTGCTGTTGTTTCTGTATGAACTTTCACATTTGCAGGATTATCAAACTGTCTTGGAATCCATGAATTTGGCGTTACCTCTGCCAACTCATTAGCTTTTTCTATGGCTCCCTTCATTCCCTTTTCTCTTGGGGTCAAGACGAATTCTGCTCCATAAGCCTCCATAATCTTTCTCCTTTCCACACTCATACTCTCGGGCATGACCAGAATAAGCTTATATCCTTTCACAGCTGCTACCAGAGAAAGTCCGATTCCGGTATTACCACTTGTAGGTTCTATAATTACACTATCTTTATTCAACAGACCTTTGGCCTCTGCGTCTTCAATCATTGAAAGAGCAATTCTGTCTTTAATGCTTCCGCCCGGATTACTCTTCTCTAGTTTTATCCAAACTTCACTATCTGAATTAAAAAGTTTATTAATTTTTACGACTGGTGTATTTCCTATAGTTTCTAATATATTCTGAAATTTCATAATGTTTTTCTTTAGTTGTTGGTTTGCAGTTTATGGTTTGTTAGTTTTTTTATAATTTTTGCTCTTCGACAAGCTCAGAGTGACAAGTCCTAATGTTGTCAGGCTGAGCCTGTCGAAGCCTTATCTGTTAAAATATTCCGTAATTCTACTTTATATAACAAAGGTTAATGACTCCGGAAGCGGATTATTGTCTTTTATCCTGATTTCGCTTTTGTTATAGACCAGAGAATTTGAAGGAACATTTTGGGTAATCCATACATTACCTCCTATAATGCTGTCCCGGCCAATGGTTGTTTCTCCCCCTAGAATAGTAGCACCAGAATAAATAATAACATTGTCCTCGATATTAGGATGTCTTTTCTGATTGGCTTTATCTTTGGAAACGTTTAATGCACCTAATGTTACTCCTTGGTAGATCTTCACATTATTCCCGATCACCGACGTTTCTCCAATTACAATACCTGTTCCGTGATCTATAAAAAAGTGCTCTCCTATAACCGCTCCGGGATGAATATCGATTCCGGTTTTGCTATGCCCATATTCCGAAAGGATGCGGGGAAGAGTTCTTATTTTCTGTTTCCACAACTGGTGGGAAATCCTATAAACATAAGTGGCAAAAAATCCGGGATATGCCAGCAGAATTTCTTCCAGTGATTCTGTTGCAGGATCGAATTCTAAAATAGATTCGGCATCCAGTATCAGGCGGTCATATATTTCCGGTAATACATCGAACAGCACTTCCACTTGTCGTTCTGCAAAAAGTTTGTCATCTGTCGTATTTTTAATTAATTCAAAAAGTTTGTTCTGTAATTCGTCAAAATTATTTCTCAGTGTCTCCTCCATATTGATATGCTGAGGAAGAAAAAGCAGCTGGTATAATTCCTCCACAAAAGCTTCCGCTTTATTCTTGTCGAAGAAGCCATATACTGCATTTTTTTTTCTCTGAAAAATCTGCTCAATAAAAGCATCGGACACTTTGCTCATATTTACTGAATTATACAGGCTGCAACTGTTGAGTTAGAGGTTTCGTCTACCAGAATTGCAGAGCCTGTTGCTTTATTTTTTCTAAAACTATCGAAAACCAGAGGCTGTGCTGTTTTTAGTGTTACTTTCACAATTTCATTCAGCTTTATATCACCATCTGCTTTTTCGTGTTCCAGTGTATTTACATTCACTTTATATTCCACATCTTTCACCAATGCTTTTATCTGTCTGCTGTGATGCTGCAATATGTATTTATTACCAGGCTGTAATGCTTTTTGATCCAACCAGCACAGCAATACCTCTACTTCTTTTTCCACTTGTGGTAATTGCTCTGATGCTACAAAAAAGTCTCCTCTGCTTACATCTATATCATCTTCAATATGCAATACTACCGACTGCCCTTCGAGGGCTTCTTCAACTTCATATCCGTTAATTTCAATTCTGTCTATTTTTGTAGATATCTCTGCAGGCAAAATATAAATGCGATCTCCCTTGCGGAAATCTCCACTTAGGATTTTCCCGGCATAACCACGATAGTCATGTAACTCATCAAACTGCCTCTCTTCTTGTTCATTATTTTCATAGGAATCGGCGAAATATTTCATATTTTGAGGCCGGATTACATACTGCACCTGGAAGCGACTGTTGGTATCTGTATCAGTATTTACTTGTACTTCTTCCAAATATTCTAAAAGAGAAACACCATTATACCAATCTGTATCAGCAGATCTGGTTACAATATTATCTCCTCTTAGTGCTGATATTGGAAAATAGGTAACTTGGGTAAGTCCGAGATTTTCTGCAATTTTTGCATAATCAGCTTTTATATTTTCATAGACTTCCTGTGAATAATCTACCAGATCCATTTTATTGATGGCTACAGCAACCTTTTTCAGGTTAAGTAATGATGCTATAATGGAATGCCTTCTGGTTTGTTCTATAACTCCTTGGCGGGCGTCGATAAGGATAACCATCAGATCCGAGTTGGATGCACCGGTGATCATGTTTCGGGTATACTGTACATGTCCGGGAGCATCGGCTATAATAAATTTTCTCCTGGCTGTTGAAAAATATCTGTAGGCTACATCTATTGTAATTCCCTGCTCTCTTTCTGCGCGCAGTCCGTCAGTAAGAAGTGCAAGATCTACTCCTTCATCATTTTTGTTTTTAGAATGCTTTTCCAGAACCTCCAACTGATCCTGTAAAATGCTTTTGCTATCGTAAAGCAGTCTGCCGATAAGGGTACTTTTACCATCATCTACACTTCCTGCTGTTATAAATCTTAATATGTCCATGTCTTCTCAGTTGTAATTGATAAATGATTGTCGATGATAGATAAATCAATTATTACGTATCGATCATCAATTATATTAAAAGTATCCTCCTTTTTTACGGTCTTCCATTGCGGCCTCTGTTACCCGATCATCGATTCGTGTTTCTCCTCTTTCCGAAATCCTGGTAGCTATAATTTCCTCTATCACTTCATCTATTGTTTCTGCATTAGATTCTACAGCAGCTGTACAGGTCATATCTCCCACAGTACGATAACGCACTCTTTTTGTAGTGATCAGATCATCGGCATCCAGAGATGCATGTTCGGAATTGGCAATCCATTGTCCATTCAGGTCCACGACTTCTCTGTCATGAGAAAAATAAATAGATGGTAATCCAATCTTCTCTTTTCGGATATAGCTCCATACATCCAGCTCAGTCCAGTTACTAATCGGGAAAACCCTTACATTTTCTCCTTTATGAATCTTGCCATTGAAAATATTCCACAATTCCGGACGCTGAAGTTTTGGATCCCATTGGCCAAACTCATCGCGTACAGAAAAGATTCTCTCTTTTGCACGTGCTTTTTCTTCATCTCTTCTTGCACCACCAATACAGGCATCGAATTCAAATTCTTCAATTGTATCCAGCAGCGTAAAAGTCTGCAGCCAGTTTCTGCTCGGGAATTTACCTTTTGGTTCTGTAAGATTTTTTTTCTTTATTGTATCTTCCACTTTACGCACCACAAGATCTACTCTCAACTCTTTTACCAGAGCATCTCTGAAGTCTAAGGCTTCCGGGAAATTGTGCCCTGTATCTACATGAACAAAGGTGAATGGAATTTTTCCAGGTCTGAAAGCTTTAAAAGCCAGATGCGCCAGTGTAATACTATCTTTCCCTCCGCTAAAAAGCAACGCAGGACGTTCAAACTGTCCGGCTACTTCACGCAGAATATAAATAGATTCGGATTCTAACTGTTCTAAATAATTGGCTTGTTCTATTGTTGACATTTGTTTTCTTTTTTATTGGTGAATATGCAGACCACACTCTTTTTTATTAGCATCTTCCCACCACCAGCGGCCGGCTCTGAAATCTTCTCCTTCCTGAATAGCTCTGGTACATGGTGCACATCCGATGCTTACAAAACCTTTTTCATGAAGATAATTATATGGTAGTCTGTTTCCTTTTACATAGTCCTTTACTTCCTGAGTTGTCCAGTCTAGCAATGGATGATATTTTATAATCTGATTTTCTGCGTCCCACTCCAATGGGGACATACTATGTCTGTTGGCAGAATGTTCCGCTCTTAATCCGGTAATCCAAACTTTATACCCCTGCAATGCCTTTTTCAAAGGCTGTACTTTGCGAATATTACAACAGGTCTTTCTGTTTTCAACGGAACGATAAAATGAATCGGGTCCATTTTCAGTTACAAATTTGCCTAATACTTCTGCCTCCGGATAAAAAGCTTTGATATCTTTTTTGAAAAAAGCTTTTGTTGCTGACCATGTTTCGTAAGTCTGCTCAAAAAGTCTTCCTGTATCCAGTGTAAAAATATCCACATCAAGATCTTTTACCAGATGTGTTACAACCTGATCCTCGTAACTAAAACTGGTAGAAAAGATTACCTCTTTCGGAAATCTGTCTACCAGTAACTGTAAAACCTCTGTATTGGAAAGGGTTTCCGATATCCCTTCCAGCAATTCATTCAGTTGTATTTTCAGACTATTTTCCATTTCAGATTCAAAATTGATTTTGCAAATATATATTAATTCTATTAAATCTACCAAAATAGTAGTATTTAGATTTAAAAAAAATTACTTCTTATTCATAAAGGCTGTTAGTGTAGCCTCCATCATACTTTTACGGGTCTTCTCACGAACATTGATTAACTCATGTCTTAGATAACATGCTTCCTCGTCAACACAATCGTCGCAAGCTTCATAATAATTAAGAGAAATACAAGGCGTCAAAGAAATTGGGCCTTCGAAAATACGATATAGATCTGCTAAAGAAACTTCATCAGGAGATTTAAGCAGATAATAACCTCCACCTATTCCTTGTTTGCTATTTACAAGCTTGGCTCTTTTTAATTCTAGAAGAATCTGTTCCAGAAATTTTTTGGGAATGTTCTCCTCTTGTGCAATAATAGCAGTGGACAAGAATCCATTTTTATAGTTTCTCGCCAACCTCACCATCGCTTTCAAAGCGTATTTACACCGTTTGGACATCATAATCTGTGCAATTTAAGATAATTTCCCGATTTGAGAAAATCTTTTTACATTTACCTCTTCATGAAATTCAATTCCATATTCTATAGATTCGAATAATTGCTTAGAAAAATAGCTGCCATTAAGTACACCTCTTGCGCCTAATCCATTAAAAATATAAAGATTATCATAGATTTCGTGGCGCCCAATTATAGGTCTTCTGTCTGCAACGGTGGCTCTGAAAGCTGTTGAAACTTCATCTATTTTATAACCATATTTATATACTTCTTCAAGTCCCTTTTGTAGTTCTTCAACAGCTTTATCTTCGATTTCATGGGTATTAGAATCTCTGTCATATGTTCCGCCATAGTAATATTCATCTCCGGAAAATCTGAACAGAAAATGTTTCTTCTTAATCACAAAAGCTTCTGTATCTTTTTCCAGTCGGAGACTAAAACGATGTCCTTTGTTGGGTTTCACAGGTATTTCGCAGAAATAAGGATTTTCTTTTATCCCAGTCCCTTCGGCAAAAATAATTTTATCGAAAGTATAGTCATTGTAAGAATTCTGATCAGTACTTAATTTATCATAATTAAACCTTTCTTTTATTAACGCGTTTTTCCCCTCTAAAAAATTAAAAAAATCTGTGAAAAAATTACGGACATCCAGACGACAGGAATTTTTTACTCTTCCAACACCAAAAGGATTCTCAACACTGGACAATTTCTGTATATCTGAATCCAGATAGTCTTCAAACTTTTCCTGTGAAGCTTTTTTAAGCCATAGTTTATGCTCACTCTCATTGTGGAATACACGAACTACATTTTCCTGAATTAAATAGTTTTTATGCAGGTATTCTTCAATCTCATCAAAGATAACCGGTAAATAGTCCATTTGTGCCTCATCATTCCATATTTTGTTATACCTCTTCAATACAACAGGATTGCATACTCCAGCCGAAATATGTGATGCGGCACGATTTCCCTCGGAAAATAATTTAAAAGTCTTTCCGTTTTTCAACAGCTGATGTGCAAAAAACATGGCGGCATATCCGTCCCCTACAATGATGTAATCTAACTTTTCCATACAAAAAAACCTGAGCAAAGATACTCAGGTTTTCGATTATACTCAATATGATATTTATTCTACTGTAACAGATTTTGCCAGGTTTCTTGGCTGATCCACATTTGCACCTCTGTAAACTGCAATGTAGTAAGATAATAACTGCAATGGAATAGCGGACACTATCGGAGAGAAACACTCGGAAGTTTCAGGGAATTCAATTACATAATCTGCCATGTTAGCAACCTGAGTATCGCCTTTGTTTACAATAGCGATAACTTTTCCTTTTCTTGCTTTAATCTCCTGAACATTACTTACAATTTTATCGTAATGTCCTTGCTTAGGAGCAATAATAGCTACCGGCATATTTTCGTCGATAAGCGCAATCGGACCGTGCTTCATTTCAGCTGCAGGATAACCTTCAGCATGGATATAAGAAATTTCTTTCAGTTTCAAAGCACCTTCAAGAGCACCTGGGAAGTTATAACCTCTACCTAAATACAAGAAGTTAGTAGATTCAACAAAGTCTTTTGCCATTTTTTTCACAGTATCGTGTGAAGATTCCAATACTTCTTCTACTTTCTTAGGAAGCGCATCTAACTCATACAGATATTTCATAAATTCTGTATTATTAAGATTACCGTTGTGCTTACCTAATTTCAATGCAATAAGAGAAAGAATTGTTAACTGTGCTGTAAATGCTTTTGTAGAAGCTACTCCAATTTCCGGACCTGCGTGTGTATAAGAACCTGCGTCTGTAATACGAGCAATTGAAGAGTCGATTACATTACAAATACCATATACAAATGCTCCTTTTTCTTTTGCCAGTTTAATAGCTGCCATTGTATCTGCAGTTTCTCCTGACTGAGAAATTGCAATAACAACATCTTTAGGTCCTATGATTGGATTTCTGTAACGGAACTCGGAAGCATATTCTACTTCAACAGGTATTCTTGCAAACTCTTCGATAAGATATTCACCAATAAGACCTGCATGCCATGAAGTACCACAAGCAATGATGATAATTCTTTTTGCTTTTCTAATTCTGTCCAGATTATCCCAGATACCTGCCATTTTAATAATTCCTTCATCTAAAAGAATTCTTCCACGCATAGTATCATGAATTGATTTAGGCTGTTCGAAGATTTCTTTTAACATGAAATGGTCGTACCCACTTTTCTCAATCTGCTCAAGGCTCAATTTCAGTTCCTGAATCTGAGCATCTACTTTTGTATTATCATTGATTACACGTATATCTACTCCTCCTTCTAAAGAGATAAGAGCCATGTGTCCGTCTTCAAGATAAATCGCTTCTTTTGTAAACTCAACAAATGGAGATGCATCAGAAGCAATGAAATATTCATTATCTCCCAAACCAATTGCTAAAGGAGAACTTAATCTTCCTACAACAAATTGTCCCGGGTGATCTTCATGTAAAACAGCTACCGCATAAGCTCCATAAACTTCACTTAGTGCAGTTCTTACTGCTTCAGGAAAGTCTTTACCGGATTCATCCATAAAATACTGAATGAAATTAGCCAGTACTTCTGTATCGGTTTCAGAATGAAATACGAATCCTTTCTGAGTAAGCATTGTTTTAATAGTATCATAGTTTTCAATAATACCATTGTGGATTAATGCAATTTTACCGTTATTGGAAAGATGCGGGTGCGAATTTCTGTCACTAGGTACACCGTGAGTTGCCCAACGGGTGTGTCCCATTCCGATATGTGCAGTGTTTTTTAATCCTTCTGCAATTTCTTCAAGATCAGAAACCTTACCTTTTGTTTTCTTTAATTCAAGTTTATTTTGTGGACTTTCTAAAACGATCCCTGCACTATCATAGCCACGGTACTCTAATCTCTTAAGACCGTTAACTACAATATCATAGGCATCTCTAAAGCCTGTATATCCTACTATTCCGCACATTTGTTTGTGTTTTTATATTTTATTTTTTAGTGTAAATGACTTGCAGCTGAGCCTTATTAACATTTAACGCATCGGTACCAACTAATACTACTCTGTTTGGTGTATAAGCTCTTGAAGTGTAGTTCCAGCCTAAAAGTGCTCCTGTTTGTGAATTTGCTGTAAAGTCACCAACATTAATCACAATAGGTTTATTTTCAGCATCTTTTTCTACGATATTTTTTACCGTCTGGGTAATCGTAATATCATAGTAAGCAGGGTTCTTGTCCAGATTAGTTGCTTTTACTCGGATATATCCAGCTCCAGCCAAAGCAGTTTGGTCATCCATAAATTGCTTCATATCCTTCTGAAGTACTGTAAAAGTGGAAGGTTTTGCAAATGCACTTTTCCATGTATTCTCATCGGAGTACAATCTTATTTTCGCGGTCAAAATTCCAGCTTTTTCTTGTGTATATTTATTTCTTAACCCCTCAATAATCGATGTCGGAATTACAAACTCAGCACCATTACCTCCGGCACCCTGAAGGTACAATTTGGCATCACCAGTTGTCTTGTTAATATTCCCCATTGCTGTTGTATAAGCTGATGATGCTGATGGTCTATTAAACGTAAACTGACTGAAGTGAACATTGGATGCTCCTAAATCGAATGTATAAGTATTCTGTTGTCTTGTCGTTGTATTATCCTTTGTAACATCATTGGAATAATACATTGTAACCGACATTGTATTAGGGTTAAGGTTGAATAAGAATCCGTCATTCTCATCAACAGAAAGTCTTAATCCACGGAAATGTCTTATGAAAGAAGCAGCATCACTCAATTCATTTTTTCCTTGGTAAGCAATAATTTTATTCTGGAAGAAAGTTTTATCCAAAGAAACTCTGATTCCCGGATCTCTACTTAATAGTTCTGAGTTGTCTCCTACTTTCGTAATTTTCACACCTCTTACATTACCATCTATTTGCTTAGTACCTAAAGGATTTGCTCCTGTAGCAACTACCTGATTAGAAAAATATGTTTTGGTATTATCATAAAGAAAGTCAGTAACCTCATGTACATTTAGCTTAAATTTCACAGGATTTCCTCCTATTTTAGCTCTTCCATATTTTACTAACGGGTAAGTATTAACTGTTTTTGTAGAATCCTGATCTGTTGAAACTTTGTTAATTGTAGTAGTTGTTGTTGTAACAGAATCCGTCACATAGCTTGGAAGGATTTGTAATACTACAGAGTCAACTTTTGGATTAGTTCCGAAGTCCGTTCCATAAGCAGAAGGACGTAATTGTGTAACATAAGCAGCCTTGTGCATCCCGAATACAGGTTCATCAAATGCTCCTAAAATAGCATTAGTCAGATTTTTGGCATCACTACGTATAGAATCTTTATTATCTATATTATATGCAATAACAGGATAACTGAATTCCAGTCCGTTTGCGGCATTACCATCTAAGAACTGGCTTCCCAGATTATCAGCATCAGCTTCACAAGAAGTCAGCGTAAACAGACCTATAGTCGCAACAAAACAAACGTTAGCGATTATCTTTATTTTCTTCATTATTTATATCAAAAATTGGCTACTTGGTTTAGTACACTTGGTTAATAGCGTCGGCACTTACAAAATCCTTTTTGTCGGATGTAGCACCAGTATACATAGATTCCAGATCATCTTCCAAAGATTCATCTCCTTTCAGTACGATATCTACTAACTGAAGACTCTCTCCAACAAATTTTCTGAAGCTTGGTTTATCTAACGCAGTAAGTCCTTCGATATTGTCGAATTTTAATTTTTCTTCAATATTATTTTCAAAGGCAGCATCTTTCTCATTGTAAATAGAAACAACAAGCTTAGTATCTTTAAAATAGTCATCGTTCTTATAGAACGTTTTAAGGTATAACGGAATGAATGAAGCCATCCAGCCATTCAGGTGGATAACATCCGGTACCCAGTTTAGTTTTTTAATTGTTTCGATAACTCCTCTTGCGAAGAAAATTGCGCGCTCGTCATTATCTGAAAAAGCGACTCCCTCATCATCGAAATACAGTTGTTTTCTCTTGAAATATTCCTCATTATCGATAAAGTATACCTGCATTCTTTCATTTGGTAAAGAAGCAACTTTAATTAATAAAGGCTGGTCAAGGTCGTTGATGATGATGTTCATCCCTGATAGACGAATCACTTCGTGAAGCTGAAATTTACGCTCGCTGATCATTCCAAATCTTGGCATGAAAACACGAACATCGTTTCCGTCATTATACATTCTCAAGGCCATCTTATTCACCATCGTAGCCATGTTACTGTCTTCTTGGTACGGAAATAGCTCGGAAGTGACGTATAGAATTTTCTGGTTCGGCATAATAATCTTTCTCTAGTAGTAATTAAGATGGTTAATTTTACAAAAATACAACTTTTTCCAGTAATACATTTTAATTAACATTTTTTAATAATTTTGCTCAAATTTCAGAATATGGAAATTCTCCGCAATCGCCAGAGTCTCAGCGATTATATTGCAGCAGTAAAAAAAGAAGGCAAAAAGATTGGTTTTGCCCCAACAATGGGAGCTTTACACGATGGACACATGTCCTTATACAAAGAAGCACGAAAGGATAATGACATCGTAATCTCGTCTGTGTTTGTAAATCCAACACAGTTTAATAATCCTGATGATCTGAAAAAATATCCCCGTACTGAAGAAAATGACATTGCAATGCTCGAAAAAGCAGGTGTAGATGCTGTTTATATTCCAGGTACTGAAGATATATATCCAGAAAAAGCAGAAAGCAAACATTATGATTTTGGTGGTATTGAAAATGAAATGGAAGGAAAATTCCGTCCGGGACATTTTGATGGTGTAGGAACTGTAGTTTCGGAATTATTCCGTCAGGTACAACCTGACAATGCTTATTTTGGGGAGAAAGATTATCAGCAGCTGGCTATTATTAAAAAGCTTGTTGAGATAGAGAAATTCCCTATCAATATTCACGGTATTCCTATTTACAGGGCAGAAAATGGTTTGGCTTTAAGCTCCAGAAATGCTCGTTTATCTGAAGATGAAAGAAACGAAGGAGCTACTCTCATTTACAAAACTTTAGTAAAGGTTAATGAATGGTTCCGGGTGATAAGTATTCTGGAAATAAAAAAACGGGTTGAAGAAATTTTTGAACAATCGGACTACGAATTAGAATATTTTCTAATCGCAGATGAAGAAACACTCAAGGAAACTGACTTTTTCTATAAGGATAAGAGCTACAGAGCATTTATTGTTGTATTTGTAGGTGAGGTTAGATTAATTGATAATATGCATCTGGATTAACCATGGAAATAAGACTTGCAACACTTCATGATTTGGAATCTCTAACGCTTATTTTTGAAAAATACAGAGATTTTTATAAAAAAACAGCAGATTATGAAACAGCGAAATCTTTTCTTGAAGAAAGAATTTCCCGAAATGAATCGGTGATTTACATTGCTGAAGCCGATCAAAAGGTTGTAGGTTTCACCCAATTGTACCCGTTATTTTCTTCCACAAGAATGAAAAAATTATGGTTGCTGAATGATCTTTATGTAGAAGAGGAATATAGACAAAAAGGTATATCTGTGGCTCTTATTGACAGGGCAAAAAAGTTATGCAGAGAAACCGGAGCTTGTCAGCTCTCTCTGGAAACTTCTAAAACAAATATGGTTGGAAACAATTTATACCCTAAAACAGATTTTCAATTAGATACAGAAAGCAATTTTTATTATTGGGTGCCCTAAATCTTACTATAGATTTCTTGTCTCTTTCAAGACTTAGAGCCTGTTTAAATTTTGATTCAA
This sequence comes from Elizabethkingia occulta, assembly GCF_002023715.1. Classification (GTDB taxonomy): domain Bacteria; phylum Bacteroidota; class Bacteroidia; order Flavobacteriales; family Weeksellaceae; genus Elizabethkingia; species Elizabethkingia occulta. Next base: position 189,606 of record NZ_MAHX01000020.1, on the reverse strand, counting down.
AAAATATTAGACTTCGATAGTTCATCAGGCTCACTATAAACTCAGCTCAGTCTGACACTCCTAAAAGAAAGGTATTTTGAACAAGCAATGTCACTCTGAGCCTGTCGAAGAGTATTAGTAATAATATTTAAACAAGCGCTTATAAAATAAGAAATGGTCAGAAAAAATCTGACCATTTCTTATTTTATAGCTTTAGTTCTAACCTTTCTTGCTACCAAATTTGTTAAACTTATAACTAAGTGTAAACATTACATATCTTTTCAGAATAAGGTCTTCACGATCCTCAATATAAGTATCTGTAATTACTCTTTTCACACTCTGGTTCTGATTCAGTACATCATAAACCATTACCTTGGCAGTCATTTGCTTTTTAAGGAAAGTATAACCCAAACTGGCATTCCAGAAATAGAAATCTTTTTTGAAGCCCGGAGCAATATTAGTATTGGTTGTATAAGTAAAATTATTCTCTATTGTAAAATCCTGATTTTTCCCGAAATAATTGATAGACTGTAGGCTGAAAACATTACTTGTGGTATGCGATTGATCTAACACATAGTTTTTGTAATCTGTCTGGTTATAACTTAGGGAATAAGATGGTTTTATCGTCATCTTGTCCTTAATTTCATATGTCAGATTAATTCCCGGAGTTACGGAATAAGCTGCACTTGTATATCTGTCTCCGTCAACAAAACCATTAGTAAATCGATGATTAAAAGTTACTCTTGGGCCAATTGTTAATTTATTATCTTTCCATTTAAAGGTCTTGGTATATCCCGATCCCAAATAAATGCTTTTATTACCACTTACATTAATATAAGTAATCTCCTGCCCCCCTGTTTCTTTATTAAAATGACGGTTATTGGTAACGTCATTGTCCTGATAATTGAAACTAAAGTTGAAATATAGATTCGTATTTTTTAGTTGATTGTATTTGCTATAATACATATTTCCATAAAACCTCCATGTGTTTTTCAGATCCGGATTTCCTTTATAGGAAATCAATGGGTTAGACCTGTCTTCATAAGGTGTTAACTGCATTGCTGAAGGAATATCATAGTTACTTCCTACATATGCCGATATATTTTTCCCATCCTTGCTGCTCCATACATTAAGGTTGAATTCCGGAAGGGCAAAATTTTTATTCAGCTTATAATCCTGTCCGTTATAGCGGGCATTAACATCCATTTGCGTTACATTAAGATTAGCAGATGCCCATAGATTAATGTTCTTCTTATTCAGCTCATAGCCAACTCTAGGTACAAATACATTATTCTGTTGGCGCATCATATTAGATAAATCAACATTAAATTTAGAATAATCTCCTGTTGCAGAATTAAAGTCGTTGACATCCCTGCTATTTCGGTTGTAAAGGGTATTATAGCCCATACCTACCGACACCTTTGCAGAATCAGAAATTGGTTCTGCATAATCAGCATTAATATTATACCGATTATTAAGTGCTTTACTATATGATCTCTGGTTTCTGATATCATTTTTACCAGGCTCCTGATCGAAAAGTGTTTCAGATTTAATCAGATTATCATTCACTGATTCTCCGACATTACCTGACATACTAAAACTAATACGTCTGCCCTTTTCACTTAATTTTCTGGAAAAATACATCCGGGATTGTCCGGAATTATTTCTTGAGTCGTTTTTATTATAAGAATTATTCTCATTTAACAACGTACCGTCCCTAAAGGTAGAAGATGCACCTGTACTAATATTTGTTCCGTTATTCGTAAGGAATGAATTGGATAAATAGAAATTTGTATTTTTATCCAGTTTTACTCTGAAACTATTTTCCAGACTATATTGGCTACTATCATTTTCACCGGAATTCTGAGATTTAGTTCTTAGTGCATAATCCGATAATAAGGTTGTTCTATCCGATACTGAACGGGTTTCACGGTCGCTTTTAGAGTACAACATACTTAATCCGTCAAGACTTATATCTTTGGCTAATTCATCAGAATAATTAACTCCAACCATTGTGGAGCGTAGAATACCGCCACCATTGTCCCCTGCAGAAACCATAATTCTGTTACCTTCCTGAACATAGGAATTTCCTTGAATCAAATTAGCATTTCTTCCATACCCCATACTTTCGTAGACCTCATCACTTTTAAAACCGGAAACATTAATATTATTGGAGGATGCTAAAAGGCTGATTTTTGTATTTTTCTTAAAATAGCTGAGTATAGCACTTCCCTCATATCGTTTGTCTGATCCATAACCTGCATAAGCTCTTGCCATAAAACCTTTATTTTTCTTCTCATCTATCGTAAGGTTTACGCTCATATTATTAGACTTCCCTTTCTCTCCTTTTACTCTTTCTTCTTCAGTCTTACTAGTTGTTACCTGAATTTTCTTGATTAAATCTGCAGGCAAATTCTTAAGCGCAATTTTACCATCTTTATCAAAGAAAGGCTTTCCGTTTACCAATATCTGATCTACTTCTTTACCATTAGCTGTAATTTTACCATCGTTGCTAATTTCGAATCCAGGTAAAGATTTAATCAGCTCCTCAACCTTTCCGTCTGGTTTTACTTTGAAGGAGGCTGCATTAAATTCCAGTGTATCTTTTTTTACTTTTACCGGCGGAGCACCTTTAATTTCTACTCCAGCAATATTTTTGGAAACCTCTGTAATTAATTTTATTACATCGAGTTTTTGTGAGCTTTCAAGTTTATCGTAGATTTTGCTATACTCTTTCTGTTGTTCGGCATTTATCTTAAACACTACTGGTTCCTGTATTTTATCAAACTTCAGACTGAAGTTCCCTTCTTTCCCGGAATTGGTATAGTTAATAATTGATGAATCTTTCTGTTTTAGTAAATAGACGGTAGCATCTTCGATTGGCTTGCCGCCTTGGTCTACTATTTTACCTGTAAGATTTAGTGATTGTCCGTAGTGTGAAATCCCTATAAGCAGGATAAAAAGTAGAAATAATTTTCTCATATTCAGGTGTTAATTAGTTTGCGAGGCGAAAATAGAATAAAAAAAAACTAACTCCCAAGCACGGGAGTTAGTTTTAATACTTTTTAACTATTTTTATAGTGATTTACGCTTGTAAATATCTTGAATAAGCATAACCTTGTTCACCATCCTTAGTTCTTACCAACCACCATTCTCCGTTAGTTTGCTCTACCAAAGTTACCAATTCTCCTTTAGCTGCCTTACCAACGATATTACCTTCAGTACTTGGAGTCTCACGGATATTAAGGTTAGTAGACTCAGTATTTACCGTAAGGTTTGTACCTGCAGGAAGTCCTGAAACCTGTACATCTACATTAATATCTGAAGCTGTAAAGTTAGGATCTATTACACCCAGAGCATTCCATACTGCATCTTTAGCTGCAGAATTGGAAGCGCTACCGGATACGTAAAGAATCCCGTCCTGCTCTTGTACCTGTAAATTGCCGATACCTGCACCTTGTGCAGCTGTAATTACACTTGCGTATTTATCTTGTAGTTCACTCATCTTTTGTTATTTTACGATATAGTTATAGTTTACTTTACCCACTTTCAATGCATCGATAGACTGCTTGATTTTCCTAGCATCTTCTTTGGTTACATCACCACTAACGGTAAGTTCACCATTTACAACTTCAGCTTTTACTTTTGGGAAATCTTTCAAAGCATCTTTTACTTTCTGAAGATTTTCAGGAGCAGAAGCTACTTTTGTTTCTACAACAGGTGCAGAAGCTTCTACTGTAGACATATCCATTACATCTTTTATACCTTCGATAGCTTTAAGAGATGCAATCATCTGATCTTTAGCTGCAGCATCTTTAAAAGTTCCGGATAAGTGAGCTACACCGTCTTTTACTTCTACTTTAGCCTGAGGATCTGCTGCAACTACAGCTGTAGCCTTAGTCTGCAAATCAGCATCATTATTTTTCTTTTTACAAGATACTGCTACAGTAGACACTAAAATAGCCAATGCAGCGGTGGTGAAAATTTTTTTCATGTGTTGGATTAATTTAATAGTTTATAATAAAAAACCTTGTGAACGTAAATTTATTAAATAAAATTATGCTCACAAGATTTTATTCTGTTAAAAAAAATTAAAATTACTTTTTAGCTGTAAAGTAATAGGCTAACATTTTGTAATATAATTTTGCAGATAAGAAAGCTGTTGGTTTTGCCATTGGGCTATCCATAAGCTCTACAATATCGAAAGCAACAACATTGCACTTCTCGAAAACTTTTTTCAATAGTTCTAATGTAGGATACCATGCCAAGCCCCCTGGCTCTGGTGTTCCGGTAGAAGGTGCAATAGACGGATCAAAAGCATCCAGATCTATTGTGATATATACATTACCCGATATTTTTGCCAAAACATCATCTATCCAGTTTGGGTTTGTTGCAATTTCATGAGCCCAGAAACATTGGCCTTTTGGTACATACTCCATTTCCTCAACATCCATAGAACGAATACCTACCTGTACCAGATTGTGTTTTTGACTCGCTTCGAAAACTGCACAAGCGTGATTCGAAGTGGATCCATGAAAATCAGGTCTTAAATCTGTGTGAGCATCCAATTGAAGAACCGTAAGGTTATCATACTTCTCTCCTACTGCACGGATAGAACCTATAGATACAGAATGTTCGCCTCCGAAAAGCGTAAACAATTTATCTTCGTTACCCAACAATTCTTTGGTTTTCTGATAAACAGCCTCTGTCATTGCCTCTGGTGTCGAATTTTCAGAAACTTCTCCTGCCATGTAAACACCATTCAGGTAAGGCTCAGTCCCTGTTTCAATATCATAAAGCTCCATATTTTCCGAAGCATCAAGAAAAAGTGCAGGACCTTTATCAGCTCCTTTCCCCCATGTTGAAGTTCCATCGTAAGGAACAGTTACCAACATTACTTTTGAATTTTCCAGTGTTGCATTCTCTTCAGGAATTCCTGCGTATGTTCTCATATTTTTATTAAAAATTGAAATATTATTCCGCAAAGATAATTAGAAATAGAGCCGGAAAAAAAAATTGATAATTACATTTTGATAATTTAAAATAATATTTAATTTTGTTAAAAATATTTTTAATTTTATTAAAATAAAAAGAGACAAAATGAAACTCCCAGTTGTATGCCCTAGTTGTGAATCGACTCTGATTGTAAGTCAAATGAAGTGTACAAATTGTGACACTACTGTAAATGGCAATTACGAGCTTCCTCTGTATCTTCAGCTTGGTCGTGAGGAACAACAGTTTATTCTGGATTTCTTTCTATCCAGTGGAAGCATAAAAGAGATGAGCAAGCAGGCTAATCTTTCTTATCCAACAATGCGAAATAAAATGGATGATCTTATTGAGAAGATCAGCAAGCTAAAGAAAGCACTACCCTAAGTTTGTAATAACCTGTAAATCAAAAACACCAACGACTCGACAGATCTAACAGTCTCAGCAAACAAAATATTAAATTATGAAAAATATCCCTGTAAAAATTGGTTGGGAAACTATTATACTTATAGCTGTACCCTTACTTTTTCCACTTTATTTCGTTTTTACAGATAAAGATTATATCCCGCTTACAATTCTCATCCCTGCAATAATATTCGTATCCATCCTGATTATGGGAATCAGCTACCGGATTATTGGAAACGAACTTATCATCCGAAATAGCATTTTGGGAAGTACACGAATACCAATTTCAGATATTAAAAGTATTAAAAAGACTAAAAATCCTATTTCTTCTCCTGCGCCTTCAATATTCGGAAGAATCGAAATTATTTATAAAAATGGCAGCATCATTATTTCACCAAAGGATTTCGATCTGTTCAAAAATGAATTACTAAAAATAAACCCCAATATCACTTTTTAAACTATGAACTGGAAAACGTTATTTAATCCATTTGAGAAGTATTCTGAATATAAACTTTTACTATTTGGGATTCTTTCTTTCATTCTAACACCATTTGTTTCTTACTATACTCAAAATAGAATGACGAGTTTCATGCGTTTCGACAGCCCCGAAGAAGTCCTGACACTGAAAAGCTCATTCTTATATTGTTCAGTAAGTATTGGAAGCATTATTTTAATACTTTATTTGATTGCAATAGTATTCAACAGAAGATCTCGTTTTTTAGATATTACCAATACGATTTTGGTTTCTAATGCCATAAATATTCCTGTTCTTCTGCTAACCCATCTTATCGATGTGAATAAAGCTTTTTCTTCTGATGGCATAAATGAGAATTTCTATCAATACATCATAAATTTATTATTTATAATTCTAATTACAGCTTTTGTTATTTCTCTGGTAATTTATTCTATTGTCTTATTTTTCAATGGCTTCAAAACAGCAACCAATATAAAAAAGTTGCCGCAGATTGTACTTTTTGTCTTTATTTTCTTTGTTTCCTTAATGATCTGCCAAATACTTATACCAAAACTCAAATTTTAAAATAATATGAAAACCAAATTATCTATTATGTTACTATTGCTTTGCCAAATAGTCTTTTCCCAAGATTTAGAAAAAACGGCAAGCGACTTTGTTAATAACCTTTTTACTAAAAAATATACTGAAAGCATAAAACTTGAAGATGATGAAGTAAAAGACAAAATGACGGAAGCTGTTCTTGAAATGGTAAATGGACAACTAAGTGGTATGTTCGGAGATTACAAAAAAGTAATTTCTACAGAAAAAGCCGTAGAAGATGGTATTCCAATGATATTAGTATATACCGAATTTTCTAAACAGAATGTGAATTTCAAAGTTCCTTTTTCAAAGAATAATAAAGTTCTGGGGATATTTAAAGGGCCAGATAAAGAAGAACCATCAAAAATTGAACGTCCACAAACACCAAAACCTCCGTATAGTTACAATACAGAAGAAGTAACAATTACAAATCCAATAGATAAGAATCTTTTAACGGGAACTCTTACTACGCCTCAAAACTATAACAAAAATATTCCGGTATATGTACTTATAACCGGATCTGGACAACAGGACAGGGATAGTGAATTTTACGATCATAAACCTTTTGCTGTCATTGCCAATTATTTAGGAAATAACAATATTGCAACTTTAAGAATGGATGATCGGGGAATAGGAAAATCAAGCTCTGGGAAAAATACTGATACAACAGAAAATTATGCCACAGATATTATGGCAGCTGTTAATTTTCTTGTGCAAAAAGGATTTTCTAACATTGGTTTAATAGGTCATAGCGAAGGCGGAGCAATTGCTCCAATGGTTGCAGCCAAAAGTAAAAGCATTAAAAACATTATACTTCTTGCGGGTCCCGGTCTACCAGGAAATGAATTATTAACATTACAAAATAAGCGTATCGATGAAGTATATGGAGCTACTCCCGAGCAAATAGAAGATGATATTAAGGTGAAAAGTTTTTTCTTCAAATTTGTAAGGGAATATAAAGGCCATAATTTTTCCAAAGATGCACATGAAGAATTAGAAAAGTTTTTTGCTCAAAATACAACTAAAATCCCGGCGAAAGCTCAAGTACAATTATCTGAAATTCTAATTAATTCTATGGTTCCATGGATGATTTCATTTCTGAAATCAACTCCCGAGCAATACCTTATACAAGTAAAAATTCCTGTACTTGCTCTAAATGGAAGTCTGGATCTTCAGATAACCCCAGAAGAGAATTTAAAAGCTATAAAAAATGCGTTGACAAAAGCTGGAAATAAAGATTTTGAGGTTTTAGAAATCCCCGGACTCAATCATCTTTTTCAGACCGCTAAAACCGGAAGCCCTAAAGAATATGAAGAAATAGAAGAAACCTTCTCTCCAAAAGCTTTGGAGATTATGAAAAACTGGATACAGAAACATCAAAAATAAACTTATAATTTAGGTTGCTTCATTACTTTAATAATCTCTTAAATAATATATAGAACCTCATTTACAGAAAGTCTTAACTTTGCAAAAAAACTTTTATGCCTTTAAAAGCAGTACTTTTTGATATGGATGGTGTTATTGTAGATACTGAACCATTACATAGAAAATCTTATTTCAAAATGTTTGATGAATTCGGAATTAATGTAAGTGAGGAACTTTTCACTTCCTTTACCGGAAAAGCAACGCTAAGCGTTTGTCAGGAACTTATAACTCTTTTCAATCTAAATTACACGCCACAAGAGCTCGCTGATAAAAAGAGAATAAACTTTAAATATCTTTTTGATAATGATTCTGATTTTGACCTTATTCCCGGAGTCAGAAATCTTATTGAAAATTATCATCACAATGGTATAAAAATGATATTGGCCTCTTCAGCCAGTATGAATACCATTAACTGGGTATTTGAAAGATTTGATTTGGAGAAATATTTTGCAGGAAAAATTAGTGGTGCCGATCTGAAACAATCTAAACCTCATCCGGAAATCTTTGAACTGGCAGCCGGAATGTCGGGTGAAGACAAAAACAGCTGTATTGTTATAGAAGATTCCACTAACGGAATACAAGCCGCCTATTCTGCTGATATTTTCTGTGTAGCTTATAAGAGTATACATTCGGAAAATCAAAAGTATGACAAAGCCCAAAAGATTATTTCGGACTACAACGAAATAATCTATGAAACATCTACAGAATGGTTTAAATAAAAAAAGCTGCCAATGGGCAGCTTTCTTATTTAGTATCCTAATAGTCGTAAAACATCATCAGGTGTTTGTTCTTCACGGAAAACTGAATATGTATAATTTCCGTTCTCGTCTTTATCAATAAGCACATGTTTAGGCTGCGGCATCAGACAGTGGTGAACTCCACCGTACCCACTAATCGTTTCCTGATATGCTCCTGTATTAAAGAAACCAATATATAGAGGTTTCGTATCTGTAAATACAGGCAGGTAAATAGCATTGGTGTGTTGTTCTGAATTATAATAATCATCGGAATCACAAGTAAGTCCTCCCAGGAAAACCCTCTCATAAGTATCGTCCCAACGGTTAAGTGGTAACATAATAAAGTGTCTGGAGATCGCCCATGTATCTGGCAGTGTAGTCATAAATGAACTATCGATCATATTCCATTTCTCTCTGTCGTTCTGACGTTTCTGGCTAATGATCTGGTAAAGATTACCTCCACTTTCGCCAACCGTAAATGACCCGAACTCTGTATAGATATTTGGTTCTTCTACTCCTTCTTCTTCACAGAATTTTTTAATCTGCGATACAATTTCGTTTACCATGTATTCGTAATCGTAATCGAAATTTAAAGAGGTTTTAATTGGGAACCCCCCTCCAATATTCAGAGAATCTACTTCAGGAGCAATTTTTTTCAGACGAGCATACACACGAAGACACTTAAACAATTCATTCCAATAGTATGCAGTATCCTTCATTCCTGTGTTAATGAAGAAATGTAACATCTTCAATCTTGCATTCGGGTGTTCAGCAATTTTCTGGCTGTAATATGGGATAATATCCTTATATCCAATACCCAGACGGGATGTATAAAATTCAAATTTTGGCTCTTCTTCAGAAGCTATACGAATTCCGATATTGAAAGTAGTATCTATGCTTTCTGTTAGCTTATCCAATTCACGGTAGTTATCCAGAATCGGAGTAATATTTTCAAATCCTGAGTTAATCAGATCTGCGATTTTCACCAGATAATCATCTGTCTTAAATCCGTTACAGATTACTTCTACATTTTCCTTTACTTTTCCTTTTTCATAAAGTCTTTTAACGATGTCTATATCGTAAGCTGAAGAGGTTTCAATGCTGATATCATTCTTTAGCGCTTCTTCTAATACGAAGGCAAAATGACTAGATTTCGTACAATAACAGTAACGGTACTTGTTTTTATATTCGTGGGTTTCTATGGCTTCTTCAAACCATTTTTTTGCCCGCTGAATATTTTCAGAGATTTTAGGAAGATAATTAAACTTCAAAGGTGTCCCGAATTTTTCCACCAATTCCATTAAAGGAATTCCGTGAAATTTAAGTTGGTGATTGTCCACCTGAAACTCTTCTTGCGGGAAATACAAGGTCTGATCTATAAGTTCAGAATACTTTATTTTCATTCTTTACAATGGGGGTTTAAATAACATAAAATAAAATCGATTTTTCGAGCGACAAAATTGCTAAAAATTAATGGATTTTGAAAGCAGTTTTTTTAAATAGAATGCAGTAGTTAGAAAGCGAGAAAAAATAAAAAAGAGAAAATCAAAATTCTTCTCTTTTAATAAAAATTTATTCTGTAACGTATTATTTACCAATAAATAGCAATATTGCACCATCACTATAAGAACAGGTAAAAATATCTTCCACAGCAAAGTTACGTGTTCCTATTCTTCCTGTCATACTTAGTTCTTCTCCAAACAGAGGCCAGTTAAGCCCTCTTGTTACTACATTTTCTGCAACAGGATATGGCACTAAAGAAATGATTTTCCCTAATACATTCTGAGCTTCGAATTCATTCGGAATAAAGAAATATTTTGAATATTCGTCGTAAAAAGTAATCTCCAATTTATTTCTGAACAGGTATGCTACTGTAAGATTTCCCAAATAATGATCCTGCTCGCCACCACTCCCTCCATAAACATCTACCTCATAAAAACCTTTTTCTATGATTATTTCTAAAGCTTTGTGAAAATCCGTTTTATTCTGATCCGGTGTATGGATTAGTTTTTCAGAAACGATTTTTTCGCTCTCTTCATATGAATCAAAATCACCTGAAATAAAATCTAAAAGATCTAAAGGGAAATTCTTTTCTCTTAAATAATGAAATGCACCATCTGTACATGCAATAAGATCATAATCTTTGATTTCAGGAATATTTTTAGGAGGTTCTCCATTTATGAAGAGTAATGCTTTCATTTACAAATAAAAAATTAGCTTAGCTTTAATTATACTTTTATATGGATATCAAAATTTGCTATCTCGCGTTAGGATTCCAGTATTCTTCCTGCTCATTATCCAACATGGAGGCATAGCGCGCCATGACAAATAAATAATCGGATAATCGGTTAAGATATTTAATAAGTTCTGGACGCACTTCTTCAGTTTCATTCAGAAATACCATTCCGCGTTCTGCCCGTCTGCAAATTGTTCTGGCAGCATGAAGAAATGTAGCAGCTTTTCCACCACCTGGCAAAATAAAAAACTGTAATGGCTCCAAACTTTCATCCATCTTATCCATCCATACTTCAAGCTTGCTGATATCTTCCTCTTTTATTGTTACTGGTAAACGGGACTTTCCGTTTGCCAGATATACTTTATCTATTGGTGTTGCAGCCTCAGAACCTAATGTAAAAAGATCATATTGTATTTCTGCAAGTTGCTTCAGGCAGTCACTATCATCAATATGACTTTTGGCTATTCCGATAAAGGCATTCAATTCGTCAATGGTACCATAAGCGTCTACCCTTGCGCTAGCCTTAGAAACACGAGTTCCACCATATAAAGCAGTTTCTCCTTTATCTCCTGTTTTGGTATATATTTTAAAAGTCATATTGGTGTTTATTTTTAGCTGGTTAAAATTAATTTATAATCCACTCTACTTGCAAATCTTTTATTCAATACTATACCCCCTAAAATAAAATGTCAAAAATAAAAATCAAAAAAATAGGGCGCAAACGCCGATAAATAAAAGAAAAACGGTGCAAGTAGGCATTCTTATAAAATCAAAATTAAATGTCAAAAAATACCATTTAAATACCGTTTCAACCAAAATTAAATACAAATTAAATGTCCCTATTGGGGCATTTATTGTTTATATATACAAATATGTACTGAATGCCCTATTTATAAAGATTTGTTAATTCTGGAACCATCATGAATATTAGTTTTTTGCATATATGCTAGAATGCTAAAATTTTAAAAACAAAATATTAAAACATACCTTTAGGCATACTTTTAGGCATACCTTAAATATGAAAAATAATAGTCTTAAAATAGTGCATTATTACTTAAAAGCATTAAAAAAAGCATTAAAAACACATTTTAACACCCCTATTTTTTAATAATAAAAATATCAAAACCCTTTACCTGCAACGAATTACAAAGGTAACCTGATTAAAAAGGGAGGTTATTCTAATCTTATGACACCTAAGACGCAAGCAATTGAGTAAATATTGTCAAGGTGTATATCGAATGGATCATAATTAGAATTATCACTAACTAGTAAAATATGATTTTCTTTTTGAGATTTCTTTACACGTTTTATTAAAGCTCCTTGTTCTGTATCTAACACATATACCTTATTCCATTGAAAAAAGGTATTTGAAGATATCTTTTTACAAGCTATTAAATCTCCCGAACTATATTTAGGATACATTGAAGAACCTTTTACCCTAATCATAAATTCTGCTTTTAGTTCTGTAAATTCAGGAACCTCATAATAGCTTGTTTCATAATCCATAATTTGCATTGATCCGGTACCATAACCTGCCATGGCATCAATTGGAATTAATGGAATTCCTAAATTTATAGTTTTATCATTCTTGTATACCGTCTCTTCTTCTTTTAAGTCAGGTAAATTTTCAACTTGCTTTTCATATAGATACAATTCTTTTTTTAACATATTTCCACTACCTGTTAAAAGCCAAGTAGGGTTAACTTCTGTATAAAAATTGAGAAATCTCATTAAATTATCTTCTGATAATCCATTGTTTTGTGATAAAACACCGTTAGACACACCTGTGTCTTCATAAAACTTACGTCTTTTAATACCTTTATAATCAAGGTATTGCATAATTCTTTCTTTTAAAATTGAATTTTCTCTCATTTTTATTTGTAGTTAATTGAGAAATCTCTATATATTTGTTCCATAATCGGAATAAATAAAGCAATGAACAAAGAAACAAAAAAAAGAGAAAGTTACAATACGGAAATCATCAATGCTCTTTCTCAAGAATTCTTGGTGTCAACACGATTTGTAAGAATGTGTGTCCGTAAAGAGAAACATAGTTTAACAGCAGAAACCATTCGTAAAAAATATTATGAATTGGCTAATCCTTCAATAAAAGCACTTGAAAACTTCAAAAAACAACCATTATGAAATTATTGCAAAAATTATTGCAGAACATATTCTGTATTTCAACTTATGAAGTAGAAAATGTTGATAGCCATATAAAAGAGTTGGCAACTTCATACCAACTCTTAGGATTCACTTATAAAACAACCTATAAAGCCCTTTAGAAATGGAAATTCTATTAATTATCTCAAATACAGCATCCAGTCTTTCTCAAGCATCTGTTGAATCTCAAAAAAAAGAACTAGCTATTTCTATAGAGCAAAAAGGAATATTGCTTCCACCAGAACAGTATGAGGAAGTATGGAAAAAGATTAAAGAAATTGAAAAAACTATTAGTCTAAACGAACATTAAGCTTTTTAGCAAGTTTATGGATTAAGGTGCCAATATTATAGTAATCACCTACTCCAATAACCGTTTTACAAGAGGTACATCGGATAAACATCATCTTATAATTAGAATCTTCCGGGACATCTTCAACCATTTCAAAACGTGAGTTTTCACATTTAGGACATTTTGATCTTGAATAATTAGTCATAACTATATTTTTTAGTGGAATAACAAATATAGTAAATCTCCCGCCACGGCATAGCGTGGATTCGACACCACGGCGGGAACAATTTTTTTAAACTATGTACGATTTTTATCATAACACTTTAACGATTCCCGGACGAGCCTTGTATGAGGATTTGGGCGTTATGTCTAAATCTAATTATGATAAACAATGTAGACAAGGTAAATTAAATCGAGTTAGACAGGGTAAAGGCTTAGATAACTGTGCTCTTGTAGAGTTTGATAGCATACCTGAACGATTCAGAGTTGAAATAGTAAAAAAACTTGGTATTCCTCCTAAAAAAGAGGCTCAACATCTGATTTTAAAGTATTACAAGACAGATTATGAAGCGATTGACTTCTATGCAACTCATTTGCTAGAGGATTACAGAAGGCTTTCTCCGGAAAAACAGGATGAATATGTCAGAAATGCTCAGATGATACAAGCTGTTGACGCTTATATGAAGGATATGAAAGCTTTCAGAAAGTCAAGAGGCGGATCGATCACTAAAATTTGGCAAGAAGCTGCAATTGCGGTAAAAGAAGTAAAAGGTCAAATCGGACATACTTTGCCGGGAACTGACCGCCGTTTACGAGATAAATTGGCTGAATTTGCAAAAGATGGTTATAAATCATTGGTTTCTGAGAATTTCGGAAAGAAAAAAGCGATAAAAGTAAAAGATGCTACACAAGAAGCTTTACTGCGCCAATTACTAAGAGATCACCGTAATCTGGATAATGAGCAAATAGCAATGATTTACAACTCAGTTGCTAAAATACAGGGCTTTCCAGAACTATCTGCCGGAACAATTGGCAATTATCGCAAAAAGTGGAATCTGTTAGTATATGCAGGAACCAATGGAGAAAAGGCATTTAATGATAACATAGGTATGCAGGTGAAAAGAAAAGCACCTTCTGCTCCATTATTGTTCTGGACTGTTGATGGATGGGATATCGAATTACTATATCAGAGACAAAGCAAGAACTTAAAAGGTGATAAGATCACAACTTATCATAATCGCCTTACAATGGTGGTTGTTTTAGACCCAGTAATAAAATATCCTATCGGTTATGCAATTGGAAGAGAGGAAAGTTCAGGTCTTATACAGCAGGCTCTCAGAAATGCAGTTCTTCATACTGAAGAATTATTTGGACAAAAGCATAAAGTATTACAGATACAGTCTGATAACTATTCTAAGAAGAAAATGACGCCTATTTACGAAATGATGTCTAAAAGCTTTACTCCTGCAAAGGTTGGTAATGCAAAATCTAAAGTAATTGAGCCGTGGTTTAAATTTTTTAATAAAAAGTATTGCCAGTTAGCACCGAATTGGAGCGGACACGGAGTGAAAGCTGAAAAGCAACCAAATGAAGAATATTTAAATAAAATTCGACACTCATTCCCAGATGAAAACGGTTGTATTACCCAAATCATTACGATGATTGAAATAGAAAGGGAAAGGCTGAAAGAACAGTATATCGAAGCTTATAATAATATGCCTGAGGATGCGAAAAAAGAGATCAGTAATCAGGATTTCCTTTTACACTTTGGAGAAACAACAGGTTACACAAACAAAGTCAATCACAACGGTCTTCACATCGCTATTAATGGCAAAAAGCATGAGTACGACAGCTTTGATATTAATTTCAGAATGTATGCACACCTTGATTGGACAATAAAATACGATAGCAATGATCTTAATCAGGTTCTTGCCTACAATGAAGAACATAATATCAGTTTCATGCTTCAGGAAAAATATGTGCAGCCAATGGCTTTATATGACCGCAAAGAAGGTGATGCCGAAGAATTAGCAAAAATAGGTCGATTTAATAAGGAAATGAAGCAGGTGATTCTTGATACTCAGGCAGAAGATTACAAAGAAGTTAACCAAATGTTTATCCGAAACCCTGAATTAGACGGAACCCTTGCGAAAATGGTGATAGTAGATAGCAGAGGACAGCATAAAGACCAACGGAACGCAAAACGTTTAGATCGCTCTAAAAACCTACTCAATAAGCAGGAAAAGCAAATACAACAAGGAACCGATTTCGATTGGGAAAAAGAACAAAATGACTATTACGCAAATAAAGTAAACCTAAATAAATACCTAGATAACGATGAATAAAACTACCAAAGACCAAATAATGGCAGCCGCTGAGTTATGGATGGATGAACATAATTTTTCTGCCAATGAGTTTTCAACAGAAACGGCAGTACCAGCCAATTATCTGTCATACATGAGAAAAAGCCAGTATTTTATTACTGTAAGCGGAAAGGAAGTAGATATTGACGATAAATATTTTCGTATGGTTGCCGATGTAATCGGTTATAACTACGGAAATAAAAGTCACTGGACATTAAAACAAACCCCGCAGCTTAATCAGATGATTTCTGTTTTAGAAGATGCTGAAAAGTTTGGATATACAAATATTATAATCGGTTCCACTGGGTGTGGTAAAACTTATATAACAGATTTATTTGTAAAGCAAAATCCCAAAAACAGATTTAAAATAACTGTCGGTTCAATGGACACTATCGGAGACCTGTTAGATAAATTAGGATTAGCTATGCGATTACCTATTGCTGGTTCAAAATCCCGAAAAATCCACACTATTACCAAAGAATTAAACAGATTACGACTAAACGGCAGAAATCCATCTGTTATTTGGGATGAATCGGAATATATGAAACAGGCAACATTATGCAATATAAAAGAGTTTCACGACCACCTAAACGGAAAATGCGCACTCATTCTTATTGGTACCGATCAGCTAAGAACAAAGATTGAAAAGCTGAAAAATAAAAATGCAGCAGGTATGCCACAGTTTTACCGCCGTGTAAAGTACGGAATCAGAGAATTAAAGCCAATTGATACCAGATATAAAGAATTTTTGGAGGGTATTGAGGATAAAAATTTGGTTAAGTTCCTTCAAAGAGAGTGTGAGAACTATGGAGAATTACATGATGTATTAGTTCCTGCACTTCGAGAAGCAGAAAGACTTGGTGAACCAGTTACCGAAAATCTAGTAAGAAAAATACTCAATATGCCAAAACAGTAACCATGAACAAAGCCCTATCCTCAACGGATATTCTCAGTAAAAAATATAAGCTCTTTGACTTCGACGGAAAATGGTATGATGCCTTTGACACACCTGAGACTAGTGGCGTTTGGTTCATTTGGGGAAACTCTGGAAACGGAAAAACAAGCTTCATTTTGGAGTTGGTAAAGGAGTTAAGCAAGTTTGGACGGGTTCTTTACAACTCTTTAGAAGAAGGAACCAGTCACACCATGCAAAATGCATGGAAACGACACAGGGTTCATGAATGCGGGCGAAAAGTACAGCTAATATGTGAAGATATGAAGGCTTTAGACGAACGCCTTTCCAGACGTAAAAGCCCTGATATAATAGTAAATGATAGCTGGCAATATACAAATCAAACCTTTCAGCAGTATTTAGCCATGAAACGGAAATATCCAAACAAGCTTTTCATTTTCACCAGTCAGGCAGACGGAAAGAACCCGTCCGGAAAATCAGCAGTAAAAGTAATGTATGATGCAAGTTTAAAAATCTGGATTGAAGGTTTCCGTGCATTTTCCAAAGGTCGATATATCGGACACAACGGAGGCATTTACACCATTTGGGACGAAGGCGCACAAAAATATTGGGGAACAACCGAAACAAAATAAAACCTATGAAACATCAATATTTAACATTATTACAACTCGACAGCATATACAGGTTGCTTACGTGGGACGATAGAATACAAGTTCATTTATTAATGCAAAATAAAACTAAAGATTCTAATGAATCAATACATGTTTTACTTGCGCTAATTGAAGAATTCAGCTGGTATGCTCCCAATATGAGATATGATCAAGATAGATTACTGTACTACTTCGAAGAAGAACAGGAACGCTGGCTTCCAATTGAACAATACAAGAATAACAACCCAGAATTAACCAAAGAACTATTAATATGACGACAGGAGACACCGGAGCGCACATTGTTGCAAAAGCAAATGCCAAAGAACAGGAACGCATAAAAGCATTCGCAGCCCTTGCAAAAGCAAAAGAAATTCAGGCAAAGCGAAAAGGACACTGGGACTATGATCCCAAAATGAAAATCAGAAAATTTATCGTAGATAAAAATTAACAATAAATATGAAAACAATCGACCTTACAACAGTTTCCGCAGAAGCATTAGAGGCGGCACTGGCAGAAAAGAAAGAAGCTGAAAGGTTGGCACGTGAAAAACAGCGTACTGACTATGAAGCCTTAAAAAAAGAAACCATTGAAGAGCTGGCACCAATTGCTGAAGATATTCATTTGCAATTGATGCGATACAAGAGTAAAGCATTTTCCCAGCTTGGCGCATTGTATAACCTTCTACAAGAATATAGCAAACGCCATCAGGACGGAAAAGGAAATTTTGAAATCCAGAATGGAGATTACAAGATTCAGTTTAAACGTCAAGGAAAAGGAACTTTTGACGAAAGATCACATCAAGCAGAGCAGCACATCATTGACTTTATTAACAATCGCTTTGGTGGTGATAAAGACACACGAGACTTTATAATGCTGTGTTTGGAAAGAAAAAAGGGTGCTTTGGATGTAGATCAGGTACAGAAGCTTTATTCCATGGAAGACCGTTTCAATGATGAAAACTGGAAAGAAGGAATTAAGCTTTTAAAAGAGAGTTACAGCTTTATTCATAGTAAAGATTATGTGACTGTCTCCAAAAAAGAGCGAAACGGAGCATGGAAGCCTTTAGTATTAAACTTTTCTTCATTGTAATGTTTTACATAGGAGTAGCAGCTGGAGCAGCAGCAATTATAGCCTTTGTATGCTGCCTAACAACTCTCACATTGATGGGGGTAGAGTTCTGGAAAAAACGTAAAGGCTTTTAAACAATATTTCAAAACAATTTAAATAATCATTATGAACGAGTTAAAAATTCAAATTCCTGAAGGCTTCCAGATTGGAGCTTTCGACAAAGTTACAGGTGTAGTAAAATTCGAAGCTAAACCAAAAGACATTAAAGAACGCATTAAAACTTTTAATGATGTATTGCAGTATCACGGGATAAAATCTGAAACATTTTCAATGGAATGTGTTAGCCTAACAGATGATGAAATTGCATACAAACAGATAAAACTGATTGCATCGGCATTAAATGAAGGCTGGGTACCAGACTGGAACGATCGTAACCAGACCAAATATTATCCATGGTTTAGAATGGGTTCTTCGTCTGGCGGGTTCTCGTACGGCGACTACGATTGCGTTCGCTCGCTTTCGCTTGTCGGCTCTCGCCTTTGCTACAAGAGCAGTGAGCTTGCAAAATATGCCGGAACTCAGTTTATAAGTATCTATAAAAAATTCACAACCCTTTAAAAAAACATTTATTATGAACGAATTAAAAATTGAAATCCCGGAAGGGTACAAAATTGACACTTTTGATAAAGCGACAGGTGTTGTAAAGTTTGCTGAAAAGCCTAAGGATATCAAAGACAGAGTAAAAAGTTTCGAAGAGGCTTGCGATGTTCTGGGAATCACCCCACAAACCCCAGATTTGGAAACTATTCCTACTAAATTACAAAAACCCTTATTCGCACATTACAAGCTATGTATTATTGCACTGGCGTTAAATGAAGGATGGGAACCTGACTGGGATAATGACGACGAGTATAAGTATTACCCTTGGTTTGATATGGAAGGTTCTTCGTCTGGCGGGTTCTCGTGCGGCGGCTACGGTTACGGTGGCTCGCTTTCGGTTGTCGGCTCTCGCCTTTGCTTTAAAAGCAGGGATTTAGCAGAATATGCAGGAAAACAGTTTGAAACCATTTACAGAGAATATTTTGTAATTGAATAATTGATAATAAAGGTTGTGCAGTGTGTTGCTGTAGTTCTTCGTCTGGCAGGTTCTCGTACAACGACTACGATTACGATAACTCGAATTCGAATGTCAGCTCTCACCTATGTTATTTAACACTGCAAACCATGCCTCTTGGCAAAAAACAACTCACTTTCCAAAAGGCGTTGGTAGGATTTCCGAAAACGACTTTTTTAAAAGCAAAGGCAAAATGAAAAGATTAAACAATCTATACGAGAAAATTATCAGCATCGAAAATTTGATGCTTGCTGATGAAAAAGCCCAGAAAGGAAAGGCTAACAGATACGGCATTATGCTGCATAATAAGAATAAAGAAAACAATATTATGAAGCTTAACACCCAGTTACGTATGAAAAGCTATAAAACATCTGAATACTCAGTGTTTAAAGTGTATGAACCAAAAGAGCGTGAAGTATACCGTCTGCCGTTCTTCCCTGATAGAATTACACATCATGCAGTAATGAACATCTTAGAGCCGATATTCGTTTCAACTTTTACTACTGACTCTTATAGCTGTATAAAAGGAAAAGGTATTCATGCAGCTTCTTTTGCAGTACGCAAAGCTTTAAAAAATGTCGAAAAAACCACCTACTGTCTAAAATTGGATGTTGAAAAATTTTACCCAAACATCGACCACGAAATACTAAAAACATTACTACGAAGAAAATTTAAAGATACTGATCTGCTTTGGTTGCTGGATGAAATTATAGATAGTGCGCCGGGGCTTCCTATTGGTAACTATTTAAGTCAGTTTTTAGCAAACTTTTACTTAACCTATTTCGATCACTGGATCAAAGAACAAAAATCAGTAAAGTATTATTTCAGGTATGCAGATGATCTGGTTATTTTATCTGATAGTAAAGAATATCTGCATCAGCTTTTAAAAGAAATTGAAACCTACTTTAAAGAGCGTTTAAAATTAACAGTAAAAAATAACTGGCAGGTATTTCCAGTATCAAAACGAGGAATTGACTTTGTAGGCTACAAACATTATCACTCGCACGTTTTACTACGTAAATCAATCAAAAAACGTTTTGCCCGAATGCTCAAAAAAAGACCAAACAAAGCTTCAATTGCATCTTATAAAGGTTGGACAAAGCATTGTGATTCAAAAAACTTACTTAAAAAACTGGGATGTTCAACTTTAGCGAATTAGGAATAAAACCAAAAGAAAGCACCTTCATAGGTGATAAAATAAGCATAGATAAAATTATAAACACTGAAATACTGATACTTGATTACAAAGTGGAGCCGTCGAAGGTAAAGCCCGGAACAGAGCTTCTCACTTTGCAAATAGAAAGAAAAGGCGATAAAAATATACTCTTTTGTGGATCAGCAAATTTAATATTTATGATTAGGCAGGTTCCTAAAGACAAATTTCCTTTTAAAACAACCATAGTTAAACAAGATAGAAGACTCGAATTCACCTAAAACTCTACTAATATGATGACAACCCCACACGAACAACTCAAAGAACTATTTGCAGACAGAAAACCAATGGATGTTGCAATAGAGATTAGCGGATTTACCGGGTTTAGAACTTCAAAAATAGATGATCTTTCAACAGAAGAAGCTATAAACCTTTTGGCTATTCATAAGCCTTTACCAAAGGATGTCGAAGCGAGAAATAATGCTTTATTGGAAGAAATACTATGTAAAGAATGGAGAAGCAAAATTTTAGCAGTTGCAGAACAGGAAGGAATAAAAGAATCCGGAGACTTTCAAAAATTCAATAACTGGATGTTACAGTACTCAGTTTGTAAAAAGCATCTGAACGCTTATAATCTGGAAGAATTAAAGGCATTGTTAATACAGATGCAAGCATTAAAGTTTAACAATGCCAGAAGTTCAGGAAAACCTATGAATGAGGCATGGTGGAGAAAAGGACAAAAACTTAAAAATTTGAATTAAGCTTTGTTCATGTAGGTTAGGTAAGTGAAAACTAGAATAACAATAGCATTAATTAATACGGCACATATTTTTACAATGCTCCATATAGTATTGAGGTCATTTTTAACCTTTCTCCACTTATAAGGTTTTCTTTTATAAAGTTTAGGAGCAGTTTCTAAAGCCAATAAACCTTCAAATGATATATAGAAAGTTTCTGTTTCAAAACCTGATTTACTAGTCTTTTTTCTTGAATATGCATACCCGTCTTTAACTAAGTGATCATAAGCTTTAGGCAAAACTTCATTTTCCTGTTCAGTAAATTCTTCAATATCATCTTTTGATTCAAAGTAAGAATTACAATCAGAAAGATAATTTAAAGCTCTATCTAAAAAATCAATATTAATCATAAAATAATGTTTATATATCAAAAATAATGAAATGGAAACAGAAACCATCACCTCCGAAATTGAAATTCTAAATTATTTCAATGAGATTACAGGAAAGCGATTTAAGGCTATAAAAAGCAATATAAGCCCGATATCGGCAAGATTTAAGGCAGGATATACAAAAGAGCAAATGCAGGAAGTTATTCAGCTTAAGACCATAGAATGGAAGAATAATGAAGTAATGGCACAACATCTTTGCCCAACGACAATATTTCGCCCGTCCAACTTCGATAAGTACGTAAACCAAGTGGAAACAGTAAAAGCCAACCCACAACAATACAAAAAGTATTATGAAGAACTCAACAAGCCAAAACACAACGATCCAGCATCTGCCTTCAGCAAAATTGATGCAATGTTTGGTGGAAAACAATAGTATTGAGTTAGCAAGTATTGAAAGGAAATTAACTATTAAAGAAGTTTTCCAAACAGGTTCCAGTATCGCACAACTGATAAAAACTGATGAAAATACCTTAATTAAAACAGTTTATGCAATACTATACAGATTTAATAATCTTATAAATGTAAATAAAAAGCTTAATGATGATCAAATGATTGCATTATCTGCCGATCTGATAGAGGCTTTTAAGTATGGTGACACTTTAGAGGATATCGTTTTATTGTTTAAGATGGCACGAAATGGAAGCTTTGGAGATTTTTACCGTCTGGATCATGTTGTAATTATGGGTTGGATTCCAAAGTATATGGATGAAAAAGCAGAAATCCGTGAGAAGATAATAGTTTCACAGCAAAAGTTAATCAATAGACAAATTGAGGAAACTCCAATAAGCGATAAAACAGCCAAAATGTTTGAAAAGCTATCTAAAAAGATAAAAGTACCGTCTAAGGCAAAAGCAGACCGGAATGACCCTTTATTTAGCTTGGAAGCTTATATTTCAAGTTTGCCTAATACTGCAAAGCAGATGACAGACAAAGAACTGGAAACAATGATTTCCAATACTTCACAAAGAACTCACCCAGAGGTATACAATATTTTAATAACAGAAAAACAATCAAGAAATGAGAAATCTAAAAACAGTAGCAAATAATTTTATTCCTAAACATGAAAAAGAATGGGATGCAAGGCTATTTGTTGATGAAGCTATAAAAAGTCAATCAGAAGATTGGTTAGAAATTATATGCAGGGCTTTATCTGGTAGTAATGAAATTAAAATTTCAAAAAGTACCGATAGAAGATTTGAAAAGACAAGATGGATAAAAGCTGATGATGGAAATTATTTTAATGTTACAGAGACTTTTCAGTATAGATGCACAATGGATAGATTTGTTTTCCATGGAAACAGTCATTCAGAAATATATTTGGAAATTATAAAATTTTGGATTTCAGACAGTATATTTCCTTGTGCTGGGGCTTTTAAATCAAATAAAAGTAAAGATGAAAATTCAATATGATACAGCTAACACCAATAAATGACGTTATCAGAATGGAAATAAAAATGCATATTCCGCAAAGCGATATTGTCAGCTTTCTACAGATGGAAGGCTACGAGATCAAAGCTTTTATTCAAAAATTACCCGCTACCGAAGAAATGTTGGTAAATGAACCAAAAACAGAAGTTTACACCTTTACAGCAACAAAGCAGGATGAAAAACAAAGCGAAAACACATTGTATTTAAAGGTGTTTGAAACAGAAGTTAAAAAGCTTTTAAAAACACTTAATAAATAATTTTAAAATTCCTTACGGATTGCCGTAATAGATAAAAATAATCTGGAATTATCTTTGGTTATAAAAACAATGAAGGAGGCTAAGAAGTAGATTAATATGAATGTATCATTGGTTAGCCTCGGGAAACCGGGGCTTTTTTGATAATTTTTAATAATACTAAAATGGAAGAAATTAAAATAAACGCACAACCGGAAATTATAAAAAATATACAGACAGCATTGAAAGACTGTTCTATTGGTATAGGTATTGCAACTAAAACTAATATTACGGTTAAAACTATTACAACAGATAGCCGAACAATTATATTTTCACCTAAAAAAGGAAAAGAGATATCAGCAAAAGATTTATTTTGGCTTGGTTACTTTGTTGGAAGAGATTATTAATTAAATTTGAAAAATTTTAAACTATGAAAAAACTGTTATTATTTCTTACTCTATCAACAATATTTGTTAATGCGCAAAGTTTTAAATTATCCCCTGATGGAATTATAAATGAAAAAGATACAGCTAAAAATTATATAGTTCTTGATTTTGCAGACAAATCACAAGCAGAATTATTTAAGGCTACTAGAATGTATTTACAAAAGCAGTTTAACTCACCTGACAACGTTATATCTATAGTTGACAATGATCAGATTGTTGTTAATGCAGTTGCTAAATATGCAGTAAGTAATTTAGATTATACCTATCAAGACATTTATACTTTCAAAGATGGTAAAATTAAGTATCAACCAACTATAAAGTACTTGCAAACTAATAGCAACTATAGCTCTTCAAAGTTGCCTTATCGTGGTTTTGATGGTATTTATAATGATAATGGACAGCTGAATAGAGAAAATCTAAAAGAACCACTAGAAAAATATTTAAACTCTAAGTTAACCCAGATAAAAACTGGTATACAAAAAGAATTAACAGATAATAATTTTTAGTTTCCATACAAAACGCCAACTTGCACAAGTTCAGGCGTTTTTTTATTTTTGTAGTAATGTCAAGTGTTACTAACATATCAAAGGGTCGCAGCCCGTTCTTAATCCAAAATCGCAACAACAAATTAGCGGCTCGTTTTTATTGGTACAGCTGTCTTTTAGGACTTAACTTCTCTCGTTGTCTTAGCGAATTAGAACAGGAATTCGACATATCAGAAAGCCGCATCTGTGATTTGATCTCAGAATGCGGCGACATTATTTCAGAACTTGAAAGGAATCAGGTATCTGTACAACAGTTAAAATCCAGATTCCCGTTTTTTAGTTGGAATTATACATACTCTCCCGCCAAGACGTTGTCCATTGCTGTGCAATCGTCTTTAAACCTTTTCTAAGTTGCTGATCCGTTTTAGCGGTATTGGTAAAGCTTCTAAACTCCGAATCCTCATAACCTTGTAAAATATTATAGATTTTAGTGTTAAGTGTCATATACCCAAGTCCTTTTTTTCGGACTGCTTCAGGTGTAATGCTATTTGTTTCGGAAAATGTTTTGTCAATTACTAATAGCTGAATATTTCCTGTTACAATTTGAAATACATTGTCTACATCTTCTCTGTTCTCATTAATACGTACTAAAACCGCGGGATAAGCCAATGGTGGTTTTTCTTCCTGAAGTTGTCCGGAATCCAGATCGATATACTTTATCTCTGGAATCGCTCCCAATAATTCTACGATTTTTAAATACAGTTTTTCCATTGTTTAAATAGTTTTTAAAGGTTATTTCATGGCATTTTTAATTTCATCGATACAGACTTTTTTTATCCGATCATTTAGTACTGAAGATTCTTCAGCTGATCCTATAAACTTCCGTTTCGGTATATTTTGTTTAATAGTTCTTTTAAAGGCAGAAACCTTAATATTTTTGAGGTTCTTGTCTCTTCTGGTGTGTTCGCTTACGTTCTGGGTTACTGTTCCTTTGAATCCTTCATTATGAGCTTTAGCATAGGGAACATCTGCGCCACCTACTCCAATAGAAACTTTATCCTGATGAATGGCTAAAATTCTAATACTTCGTTTCAGTTTACCTGTTTTTACTAATAAAGCTCGTCCTGTATCATCCTCTTTGCCCCATGATGTAGGATTCTTTCTTTTCTCCCATGGTTCAAAAGAATTACCCTGCCAACCTTGTTTTTCAAAGTTTTCCAATGTAAAGTTTATAACTTCATTACCCACTATTGCGGGGAGGTCACGAAATGTCTGTGCTAGTGCATCTCTTTTCTTTAATAATAATTCACCTAAATTCTTTGCCATTTGCTTGATATTCAAAAAGTTTTGTATATTTGTGAAACAAAGAGACCAGTTCGGCTGCTCATTGTGCTTAAAACCACTCTGTAAAAGGGTGGTTTTTTTATTGTATGTATACAATCTGCCCGTTTACGACATAAATAATCTGCTCAAACCTATATGATGTCTGACCATTATACATTTTAATAGAGTTTTGTAACCATGCCAGATTAAACATTTCTTTGTTAGGGAAATAAAGGATAGCTATCTGCGCATTTTTATCTTTACTATGATTCAAAGCCCTTTTTATAGTATTCTTTCCTGTTCCTATAATTGTACTGATGTCAAATGTTTTCCCATTTAACAAGCCATCTACTTTTTTACCCGGGATATCAGACCTTTCATTGGTTAGTATTATTTCATCACCTTTTTCATAAAAAAGATCCTGAACCTCTTTTTCGTATTTTCCGGTATTCTTATTGAAGTTATGCCCTATGTGAGTAGCTTTCATTCCTCCGGATTTTCCAAAGTGTACTTCCTGATAGTTTTTATCCTTTAGCAGCTTTTCATAGTTCTGCCAACGCTTTGCAAATTCTTCGGATATTGACAGTACCTTTTTAGGGGTATTTTCGATATAAGCATTCTTATCTGTGAATATTTCACCGCTCACGGCTACGTTATTTTGAAAAGCTTCCGGTATTTCTGGTAATTCTACATCTTCGGTGGGTATTCCCGTTCTTAATTTTCTGATAGTTGTCCGGCAGTTAAAGTGATTCGGCGGGAAAAAGTATATTAACCTTTTATCATCAACAGACATTATGACATTATGGAGCGGACTGCATATTTCGCTTGTGTGATCGTCCATTACGACATCAAATTGCACAAATGGGAATATATGTTTATCTCTTTGTATTTCTTGCCATAAACGGCTCATTTGTGCTGATGCTACAATAGTATCATATTCTGTTCTTAAATAACGGTTTGAGGTTCCTACGATTAACTGAGCTTCTCTTTTAAATTCGTTCCATGGGCGAAGGCTTCCATCAGGGCGCAAAATCAGATTTGAAAGTCTGACACAATCATTGTAATTTTTTGCTACAGCAAATTTCCAGACGTTTTTTTTCAGCATTTCCCGCATAACATAATCGGGAGTATCATAATCAATCTTTTGCCCGAATACGTTATCTATTGGTTTTACCAGTTCCTGAGTAGTTTTAGTAACAATAGGCTTATTGATACTTCCGTCATTGCCTTTATTGCGATATATGTCCTCTAAAGCCTTTATCCATTCATCTGCCAATAAATCCGCCCAATCTGGCTGTGGTTTATGTGAAAGCTGGTGTCCATGGCTACAAATATGCTTGTACTCATTTTCAAGACGCTGCCAGTCCAGCTCCTCGTATAGATAGTAATCTACCGAGGAGCGTCCCCGAAAAAATTTAATACCTTGTCATATAGGGATAAGCCTTTGGCATCAACTTTTTTAGGCTTCTTTTCACCCTTTGGAGGCTGATCCGTAGGTACTTCTTCCTTACTTGGATTCGATTCTTTTGTATTGGTTTTATTGCCTTTTGGTAGACCGAATGTGGTATAGAAGTATTCATCGTCAACACCTTCTGCGGTTTTTTCATCTACCTTCAAAGCGATATCTAGTTTGTCTTTCAGCGGTGTATCGTCTTTATCCAAGAATTTGAAAAACCCTGCTTTTACCGGATAGCCTCTTTTTTCAAGTATTGGCACAAAATAAGTATTCAAATATCGCTGTACAAAACGGCGGTCACTTTCTGCAATTTCTTCTTCTGTTTTCTGGTGTACCTGTGATTGTGATAGACTGGAACCATTTTTTGTGGTCATTGTCTGCCCGATAATACCAATCAATATTTGTTCATCAAGCCAAGAAAGAAAAGTATCATGTACTGCGGATTTTCCTTCTCCGCTGCTTATAGGTTTGATATCGCTATTTTTACTCATAACAATGGAACCTCCTGCACCTCGTTTTGTCATTGAATCCTCCATTTCTGTGCGGGCGTTTTCATCCTCCGGATCATAAAGCCCCGCAAGAATTGGAATGCCAAACAGCTCACAGAATTGTGCATAATCAGCGCCCCCATTTCTTTTGAATATAACATACGGTGCAACTCTGGTTAAAAAACCTAAATCATCATCCTTTCCGATGTTTAAAATAAAATCATCGTTTTCATAAGAAATACCATCATCTTGGGAAACGTCCTTTAATATTACTTTTCTTTTGGTATCTAAATTTTGTCTAGGTACCGAATAGATATCAAAAGCAGGATTGAAAGCAAGTTCTACAACAGATTTCCCATAAGCTTTGGATAAAATCAATTCCTGCAATAGTTCTTCAAATTTCAAACTGTCTATTAAGTCGAACATTTCATCTATCTCATCACCATCACTCAGAAAAACAATATCATGGTTTGTTATTTTTCTAATTCTACGGTCTAGTGCATCAGCCATAACCGGATCTAGCAATAAATCATTAATGAGTAATGTTAGCGGGCTTCGTTTTCCTTTATCTGCCGATTTTATTGCACTTCGCCATTTTACCACATCTGTTGAATCCCGTTTTGGAGGTTGTACGACGAGAACCTGACTGATTTTTATATTCTTTCCGGCATTACTGTCTTTGGCTTTAGCTGCTAATGTTTCAAAGCCGATTTTTGTTTCTTCCATGACTAGTAGTAATTTTCACGTTTAGGGTTAGAAGTATATTTAAATGAGGAAGCTTCTTTGGTTTCCTTCCGGGGTAAGCTGGTAGGCATTCCTTTGTAAACAGCTGTTAACCATCCTTTGGCATCCTCATACCGCAATTTCTTATCATCATAATCAATACTCGGGTTTGCTAAGCCTATTAGTTCCCATATTGCAATGTCTTTAATGATTTTAACCAGTAAAGTGCTTCGGTCATCACCTCTTTTGGCAAAAATTTCGGCAGTATCATAGTCTTTCATTAGCTTGCTTTCTGCAAACTCTATCGCCATATCAATACTGGCAAGTGCAATAGTTTCATCTTCCCGGATAATGGCTTTTATTTCTTCATCGTATGCGTGTGTCCGGAGTTCATCCGGTGTAATAAACTGGTTCATAATTAACTTTTGTTTTTTATGGTTATAAAGTCTTTAGGGTAATCTCTTCTTAAAATCCTTCTTGTTAAAATATCCTGAAGTATATGTAAGGCATTCGTCCAGTCTTTGATGTCACTTGGATGTGTTGAAGAGAGTTTTACATAATCATTATGGGCTTTAACAAGAGATTCCATAATTTTTTTTTCAGTCTCATCCATTTTAGTATCGTTTTTTATTTATTGGTGGTCTGTAATGTGAAGGCGGGGCTGTTTGTATAAGGTTTTTATGATTGATGATCCATACACCGCCCTCACAAGCGTCTGGTGCATCGTCATTTGCACGGCTTTTAGGTGATAGTGCCAAAAATTGGAATTCCACGGTTTTCATATCTGGTGTACCTTCCAGATAATCTGCGAAAATCAGCTTCACACTACTGTTTAAAGGTTCCAGATTCGATTCTATACGGTAGAATTTATCAGGCTTTGATCTTTCGTCTGCTTTTAGATTTAGTACACGATTGTGGCGTTTATTGGCTTTCTTAATCTCCCTTTTTAAAGTGTCATCAATCCATGGGTATTCTATGTATAGGAATAATGCGCTTTTATCATTCACGAACTTTAAAGCTTCAAACTGCCATTCAATCATATTGGATACTGATGTTTGCTGGCATCTGACCCAAAGCACATGATATTCATCTTTATATTTTCCGATAATAAAGGTTGCTTTGTAGTCTCCGTTTTTCTTGTAGGAAGGGTCGGTGTATGCTACCAAATACTTGTACTTGTGCAATGGCTGTACTTTCCCGTAGTGCAATTTTTTGAAGACTTTACCCAGAACAATAGGATTGTTGAAGTATTCTTTTTGTGCAGATGCTGCTGAAATTTTAGACAGTACCCTGTCAATCATTGCTTCAGTGTTCTTCGTTGGCCATGTAGATTTCCCGTTTTTATCCCGAATGTTTATAATCTCGTAGAAATCGGCAATTTCCATCGCCTTTTTAATGCAGCAATAATCTGCAATGATATTTCCATTGAATATGACAAGCAAAGGATTGGAAATTGAACGTGTACCATATACTGCCTGTTCGAACCATTCCCATTTCTTATCTATGATATCAGGGTTTCTGCAATCCTCATCTGTATCGAAGTCATCCATTACAACACTATCGGGACGGAATTCTTCATTTCTTGCACCTCTGGGAGCTTGTCCGGCACCTACAGCAATAAACATCGATCCTGAACGGGTTACAAATTCGTCTTCTGCCCAGTTACCATAATTGACCTGATCCCCATAATCGTTTCTTAAACGTGGGTTTTTCTCAAATGCCAGTTTATAAGGTTTTAGAAGTCGTACGGCTGCATCCTTATTGGCAGAAATCATTAATGTAAATTTCTTTTTGCCTGTACAGTGTAGGAACAATAGTTCCATCATAGTACGCCCGGATTTTGAAAGCTCCCGAGACCATGGTCGAACCTCATACCACTCTGGATTTTCTAATACCCTGCGAGTAGATCGCTTATGAAAAGGCATAGGTTCAGCAGTACAATATTTTTCAAAATAGTACTTGAACCATTTTTCAGGATCAGCTTCTAATTTTTTGATACGATCCTCCTTTTCTTCCGGAGTTTCTGTAGTATCTACAACTTCAGTATTTTGAAGTGATTTATAGTACTCATCCCAAAAGCTTAGAGCCTCCCTTTCTTCACGGGTAGTAATAAGTTTCTTTTTAATGACCATTACCCCCGGATTTTGTATTTAATAAAAGCATCTGCCAGATGCGAAATTTCCTTTGCGTTTTGCAAATTACTTCTACGTAAAAACTGGCAAAAAGCTGTCATTACGTCAACGGTGCCGTGAATTCCTGAATCCTGTTCCAGCACCGCAATATCTTTTAATAAAGACCTTCTCAATTGTGCCTCTTTAAAGTCTGCGAAACGTTGTCCTACAGGCTTTTTCTTAATAAATTCCTTTAGTTCGGCTAATTCATCATACCATGAAGACAAAAGTTCATCCCGGGTTAATGGAATATTCCTTTTAAGTTTTGCCCAGCCTTCCTCTTCAATCCATTTGGATATCGTTTTTTCGGTTACTCCGGTTCTTTCGGAAA
This sequence comes from Elizabethkingia occulta, assembly GCF_002023715.1. Lineage (GTDB taxonomy): Bacteria > Bacteroidota > Bacteroidia > Flavobacteriales > Weeksellaceae > Elizabethkingia > Elizabethkingia occulta. The sequence goes on along the minus strand of NZ_MAHX01000020.1, from coordinate 158,798 downwards.
GTTCTTTCTGGGTAATGTCTTCAGTAAGGTAAATCAGCTTTGCCAGTTCCTGCTTTTCAAGCAGTTCATCTTTGCTTAATCGTCCTTTCTTTGCCATTGTTTTGGTTATTAGTTGTAGCAAAGTTCCCTTTATAGAAGGGCTTAGAGAAGCTGACGATCTATCATACCCTTTAATCGGGGGTATGATACCCGAGATATTGGGGTATCATACGGAGCCAGCTTTTTATCGGTGATTTTTCAGGCAAAATTTGCATCAACAAAAGCAAATAAAAAAGCTAATAACCATGAATAAAGCTCCGCTATTTATAACCAACGATCAACAAGTCCGCAACTCGTACGGATTCTATGTTGATACCGCAGGAATCGATTTAAAAAGCCGATTCGATACAAATCCGGTTTGTCTCAATAATCATTCTAATGATACAAAGGATGTATTGGGTAAATGGATTGATATCGAAGTTAAGGACGGCAAACTTTTAATGCGTCCTGCATTTGATACAAAAGACCCGGCTGGTGAAGAAGTTGTCAGAAAAGTATTATCAGGAACTCTTAAAGGTTGTTCACTGGGAATTATGTTCGATCCTGCTGATCTGGTCAATGAAGGCGGAAAGCTTATTCTTAAAAAGTGTGTACTGTTTGAAGTCTCAATTGTAGCAGTACCATCCAACGGTAATGCAATCGCATTATTTAATATGAACGAAGAAAGGCTTTCTGAGGCTGATATCAAATCCCTTTGCCTTTCATTACAAACCGTTAATCCATTTGAAAACAATAAAACAATGAAAATCTTACTTGCGCATTTGCAACTCCCTGAAGGATCAACGGAGGAAGCAATCTTAACTGCTATTAAAGCGACAGAATCACAATTAACAGCGTCAAAAACTCAGTTTACAGAGTTAAAAACAAAATATGATGCACTGGAAGCAAAACAGAATGCCAAGCTTCAGGCTGATTACGAAGGTTTAAAGACTGCGGCATTAAAAGATGGTAGAATCGATGCTGCTGCTGTTCCTACTATTGAAGAATTGCCACTGGAAAAACGTATAGACTTACTAAACACCCTACCAAAGAGAGGTACTGTAAAAGAAGCTATCGAAAGCACCGATGGAAAATCTACGACAGAGAAGTACGAAAAATTAAGCTGGGAACAGCTTGATAAAGGAAATCACCTTACAACATTGAAAGCAAATCATCCTGAGTACTACGAGCAGAGATTTGAAGAAAAGTACGGTAGAAAGCCAAAAAACTAACAAAAATTAATAACCATAAAAACTCATAACAATGCCATTAGAAATCGAAGTTTGGGATGATACAATCCAAGAAAAACTAACGCAAGATAACAGCTTTCTAACACAGGTAGCAGATGTTTCTTCTGATAATATTATCAACGGAACAATTGTTCACCTTCCACAAGCTGGTGATCCTTCAGCTGTAGTAAAAAATAGAACTCAGGTTCCTGCTACTCCTAAAAGAAGGACGGACGGACAAGTTCTTTATTTAATTGATGAGTATACAACTGATCCTGTATACATACCAAATGCTGAAACAGTGGAATTATCCTATGATAAGCGTAGAAGTGTATTAGATCAGGATGTACAAAACTTATCTGAAGAAGTTGCCGAAGGTATGTTAACAAACTTTATCGTATCACCGACCGGTGATAATGCAACACTGCCAACAGCCAGTATTCTGGAAACTGCCGGAGCACCTGTTGATTCAGGATTAGCAGGGTCTACAGGAAAAAGAAAAGCTTATGCAATAGGAGACCTTCAGAAACTTAGAAACTTCCTTATCAAGCAAAAAGCTTGGAATGAAGGAATGATGAATGTTCTTCTTACTCCTGATGCTGCGACACAAATGTTTCCTGCTGAATCTGCAATTACAGCAACTTATATGGCTGCCGTTACTGAAGCAGAAAGACGTTCAGGAATTATGTATAAGTGCCAAGGCTTTAACATTTTCGTAAGATCAAGTGTTTATAATCTCGCTGAGGATAAATCATTTAAAGCTTACGGTTCCGTTGTGGCTCCTACAGATTGCGAGGGAATCTTTGCATGGAATAAAAATATGCTTGAAAAAGCTATTGGTCAAACCAAAGCATTTGAGGATATCGGTTCACCAACTATGTATGGTGATGTTTATTCATTCCTTGTAAGAGTTGGAGGACGTGCAAGACGCAAAAACTTTGAAGGTCTTGTAGTCTTAAAACAAGCTGCATCTGCATAACTCTTCTTCATATCTATTATACCCAACTCCCGGAAGGGTCAAAGCTTCCGGGTGTTTATTAAAAACTAAGAACCGTGAGAACCATTAAATACATAGTGCTGCATTGCACAGCAAGCCCACAGACGCAAACGGTTGAACAAATCTTATCATTCTTCAAGAATGTAAAGAAATGGCGCAATCCGGGATATCATTATATAATTCGCCCGGATGGCTCTTATGTGAATACCTGTCCTATTGAAAACATTGCAAACGGTGTTGCGGGACATAACGCAAATAGTATTCATATTTCGTACATCGGTGGGATTGATGCTAAAGGAAAAGGTATCGATAACAGAACCACAGCACAGAAAGCTACACAAGTAAAACTATTAACTGAACTTAAAAAGAAGTTTCCTAATGCTGAAATTTTAGGTCATAGGGATTTAAGCCCAGATTTAAACCATGATGGTATTATTCAGCCATGGGAATGGGTAAAAGAATGCCCTTCCTTCGATGTTAGAAGCTGGCTTAAATCAATAAACTTTAAAGTATAACTATGAACCCAGAACTACCGCAGCCCTATTCTCAAGAAGATATCAGGAAAGACCCTAAGGCGGTGGTTATTGGGCTACTCATAGGACTTCTATTAATATTTGGAGGTGTTATTGGAGTTCTTTACAACCGCAAAGAGCAGCAAACAGAGGACTGCTCAGAGAAAACAGACAGTCTTTATTTTACAATCATAAAAGAGCGTAATGAAAGGATTGACAACTATGAAGCTATGATTTTCTACAAAAAGAAATCTGATTCATTTGAAGAAAAAGAGAAAAAAACAAAAGAATTAACCCAACCATTAGTTACAAAAGCATTACGACAATGAAATCACTAACAGCCAATATTTTTGCTTTTATTCTTGTTGTTATTCTGTTGCTCGCAAGCATTGGATTAAATATCAAACAGGAATTAAAACGAGCCGAAAAGGAAAAAGAAACAACAGCCCTGTTAACTCAGGGAGGAAATAATAAAATTGTTGAAAAATACACTAGAGACAGCGTTACACATACTGTCTTTAATGAAAAGATCATCAACAATACTAAATCTGAAAAAATAGCTGCATTAGATAAAACCTATGCAGATAGTATTCAGAAAGCTTTAAAAATAAGCTTGGATAAAATAGATCAGGTCACTAAAATAAACGGAAGACTTGAAGCGCAATTGGCTTTATTAACCAAACAAAGCCCCTCAGGGCAAACCATTAAAACACATAAAGACCAATATCTTGATTTAGCCTATTATCCGGACACAGATTCTGTAAAGATGTCATACAATATAATGATGAATGATGTCCGGTATAAAAAGAAAAACTGGATTCTGGGAGCAGAACATAATTACATTGATATGTATTCCGATGATCCCAGAGTAACTATAAATGGTGTAAAATCTTTTAGGATCAAAGAAAAGCCCCAAAAGCGGTTCGGCTTCGGATTAAATGCCGGGTATGGTATCGCAAAAGACGGTAATACCATGAAACTACTGCCATACTTCGGCATAGGTGCCAATTACAACTTAGTAGAATTTTAAAAACTATATCATGTCAAAAACATTAAAAAACGTATTCGCCGCTGCGGCAGTTGCAATTTTTGCAGCACATAAAGACTTAGATGAAATCTTTGTTACCTCTGATGGTCAAGGTTTCACAGACGAAGAGAAAGCAAAGGATCAAGCGAGATATCTAAAAAACAAAGATGTGAAAAAATTCACCAGAGGTTTTGAAGATAGCTTTATTGATGATGAGCCAGATTCTGAGGGTGAAAAAACAAAAAAGGATGCTGATCTAAAAAAAGACGATGCAGAACGCCCGGCTTTAGTTGAAAAATATACAGCATTATTTGGTAAGCCCCCACATCACATGATTGGAGTTGATAAACTGAAAGCTGCAATAACTGAGAAGGAAGCTGAACAGACTAAAGGAAGCAACCCTCCTCAGGAGTAATTAAAACTATTTAATAACCATTTAAACTTAAATTAAAATGTCAACATTATTTGGAACTAAAGCATTGGAGAGCGCACCTGTAGAAGTTGACGGCTCTATTCCGGCGGATGCAAAGTTTACAGAACTTTGTAAAACTTATCGAAACTCTGTTGAGTTTGTCGATGATGATCCAAACGTTCAGGATGAATTCAGCGATCAAGATGATGATCCAATTGAATCTTTGGTAGAACCCGGAGCAACAAACGGGAAATTTTCAACTTTCCAATTCGATACTGCAACCTTACAAAAGCTTTTCCCTACCGGAACTGTAGTAGATTCAGCATTTACATTTGGTAAAAACTTAGGTTTTGTAACAGCATTACGCTTCAAAACAGACAGTGGTCACCAGATCACATACCCAAAGGTAAAGGTCATCGCAAAGAAAAACTTAAAACTGGTGAGAAACGGTATTGCGTTAATTGATTGTACAGTTAAAGTTTTATCACAGCCTCAGCTTAAAAAATTACCATAATGGACGAGAAAGCAATCGATATTGAAAAGCTTGCTCCCGATTTACTTTTAAAAAGAGGTGTTCCAGTGCCAGTCACGGCACCTCTTTTTCTTAGGGTATTTAAGAAGAAAACAATAAAACTGGTACTATTTCACCCTACAGGGCGAACGCTATTAAAAATCGCATCAAAGTACCTTTCAATGGGAGTAATCAATGATGAAGATTTGAGCCTTCCGGATGCTATCAAAGCTTATGCAGATCACGGAAAAAAGGTTCATGAAATTGTTGCTTTAGGTTTTTTGAATTCTCCATACTTAAACTGGTTTCACAAACCATTAGCGTGGTGGTTACGCAGAAAGCTTACCGAACAACATTTTTTATTTCTGTTCAATTTATTAATGACTCATGGTGGCGTTGAGGATTTTATAGCCACTATCAGATTGATCAAGACGATGAGGATAACCAAACCGATGACAAATCTGAGTCCGACGGAAAAGGCGAGTTAAAAAGCGAAAGCTTTCATAGCGTCTTAGGGTTCATTTATACAATTGCAGAAAAGACAGGTTGGAGCCAAAACAAAATACTGGACACTCCATTTACACAATTACTATTAATGCTTGCTGATGCTCCAAAACTGAAAAAGAATAAAGAAGCACCAAAAACAATATCAACCGATGAAGAACTCGAAAACTTCTTCGGTGCAGAAATTCAATAATCATGGCAGACGAATCAATTAATATAGAATTTATTCTCAATACTCCGGCATTACTGGAAGAGTATAATAAAATGATTGCCTCCGGAAAGAATGTTGATGATTCCGTTGATGCAATAAAAAAACGTTATCAGGAACTGGCAGCTGCTCAGGTTCTGGGTGTTGAAGGTGCCAGAGATTTAGCAGATGCAGTGAAAAATATTAATACAACTGTAAAAGATACCAATTTCGATCATTTCGGACTTACAAAAGAAAATATTGCTGTACAAAAACAAGTGATTAAAGACATCGAATCTGAAATTAAAAAGCTGGATAAGCAAATTAGCAATACTGCTCCTGGTGTTGCTCAGGCATCTTTAATGTCGGAAAGGAATAAAATTGTTGCAGAACTAGAAGCTGAAAAACAAGCTTTGTCAGCGTTGGAAGCCAGTATAAAAGCTGCCGAATCTGAGTATGAAAGCTTTGCAAAAAACCAGCGTGATGTTAATAATGAATTAAAGCAATTAGCTGTAAATGGTCAGGAAGCTACTAATAGATATAAAGAATTAAAAGAAAAAGCTCAGGAATTTAAAGATGCATCAGAAAAAGTAAATAATGACATTAAAGACGGCAATACACTATTGCAGGGACAGGTTGAAGGTCTCAATATGCTTATTAGTACAATAAGCGTAGCTCAGGGCGTAATGGCGTTATTGGGAGTAGAAGAAGAAAACCTCCAAAAAATAATGCTGAAAGTACAATCATTACTGGCAATTACTATCGGGTTACAACAAATCAGTGATGCACTAAATAAAAAATCTGCATTCAGCACACTAGTGCTAGCAAAAGCAAAGGAAATTTGGGCTGCTGCCAATTTAAAGGTTGCAACATCCTTAGGTATTTCCACAACTGCTGCACAGGTATTTACCGCAACTATAACAATGGGGCTTTCCGTTGCTATTGTTGCTTTGATAGCTGTTTTGCAATCATGGCAGGCTGCACAAGCCCAAACGGCAGCAGATCACAAAAAAATGACCGAAACAATTGCGAATACCCTTGCAGACCCTATCATTCAGTATCAGAAAATGAAAACTGAATGGAACGCTTTAGCAGACGATATCAAAGCCAAAGAACAGTATATACATGATAATGCGGCAGCCTTTGAAAAGTTGGGTGTAAAAGTTTATTCTGTTTCCGATGCTGAAAATTTATTTGTGAAAAATACCTCTGCATTTATTGAAGCAATGCAATTACGTGCAAGGGCTGCTGCTGAATTGGAAATTGCTCAGGATAAATGGAAAGAATATTTGACCAATTACGATAAAGTAATGGCTAACAATAAACGCTACAATGAAGCTACTTTTGGAGGCGTTGGCAGATGGGCTGAAAAAAATATCCTTTCTCCCATGGGCTTAGGTGATAAAACGGTTGACGACATGAATAAAATTTTCCAAGATCAGTGGAAAATGATTAATGCCAATATTCAACATACTAATGAGGCTGCTAAAAAATTATCAGATGCCGGAATTAAAATGACAACTGATCCTGCAAAACGTGGTACTGTTCAATGGTTAAGAGATCAAATATCGTCACTAGATAAACAAATTAATGATGGTTCAGTTGGTACCCGTGCTTTAGCGGAATTGGTAGCCAAAAGAGAAAAATTACAAAAACAGTTAGATGCTGCTCTTGGTAAAAAGACAAGAACCAAAAAAGAGCGTGAACGTCAGGTGGCTGAAATTTATCCAGATGGCTCTATAAAGGATTTAGAGCGCAGAATAAGCCTGTACAATGAAGCTTTGGATAAAATAAAAGACGGACAGGTTAGGCTTCAAAAAATAGATCAATTCGGAAAAACTAAGGATAAAAAAGGAAATCCATATTTCACCGGAGAAGTTGTTTCAGAAGCAGAAGCAAAAAAACGCCGTGATGCGTTGGAAGTTGAACTGGAAGAAAAGAAAAATGCTGTTAAGTATAAAAGCTTTGAAGAAATGGTTTCCGCTATGGAATCCAGATGGCAAAAATATTATGCGTATGAAAAAGAATATGGTTCAGAAGCTGCAAATAAACAGTTTCCTGAACTCAAAAAGCTTGCAGCATCATACTTCGATTACTTAGAAAACCAAAAATCAGTATTTGACAATCTTGTTTCCTCTGGTAGTGTACTTTCTGAGGGGCAACAGAAAAACCTTGATCTGCTTAACCAAAAAATAAAAGAGCTTAGAGGAGATAAACCAATATTGGAAAATACAACTCGCTCCGTGGAAGTAGCTTTGGCAAAGCTTCCAATACTTGCAGATCAGATTTCATATCTGGAAAAAGAAATTACTAAATCTGAAAACGACGGGCAAAGCAAAAGTAATGGTGTGTACGCAATGCTTACGGGAAAATGGGTTGAGAAAAAGCAGGAATTGACCAATATGGTAACTGAAGTAATTAACACTCATCAATCCTTACAAGTAAAGATAACTGAGATTACTTCCAGATATGCTACTCTTCGTCAAGAAATTGAGAAAAGAAAATTATCTACACAAGATGCTGCTAAACTTTTAGCTGAATTAGAGAGGGAAAAACAACAAGAAATTGATTCCGTTCAATCTGCGGAGTATGCTAAAACCACTATTTATGAACGATATTCTCAGAATCTAATGGGAATAACAAAGCGTGAATTAGCAATACGTATTGCATCATTAGAAGAATATCTGAGGGTTGCTAAGGATAGCCTAAGCACAGAACAACAGAAATTCATTGATGCTGAAATTAGAAAAGCAAAAGCATTAAAATCAACTTTCAATGTTGGTGTAGAAGAAAAAAGCCTTCTTCAAGAAAAAGAAAGGTTAATTAAATCTATTAGGGACAAACAGGCTAAAGGTATTTCAGACGTAAAAGCAGAAAGTGAAGCTTTAGAAGTTGTAAACAGCAAATTAAAAGATATTCTTGCTAAAAAAGCTCAGATGGCTTCAAATATTGCGGGAGCAATGGCATCAGGTTTTAAAGCTATAGCAAGTTCTGTTGATGATACTAATGAGGGGCTGGCAGATACTTTAAATACTCTAGGAGATATAATGAACATCGCACAAAATGCAGCAGGAGCCTTTGCTTCGTTTGCATCTGGGGACATTATCGGAGGGATAAGTCAAACATTTAATGCGATTGCTGGAATATTCTCATTAGGCAAAGCAGCTCGTGAATCAGAACGTAAAGCACGGGAGGAAATCAAAAAATATAATGATTCTATTTTTCAGTCCGGTCTGGATTATAACGAAATGCTCCGTAAGCGTATACTGGACGAATTAAAACTGAATGATGTATATAAAGCCCGCATCCAGAATATCAAGGATGAAATGGCAGCCAATACGAAGAATAAAGAATCTATAATCCGTGATCAGGAAGCCGTTTTAAAACGCCTTTTAAATGCCGACACTGTTGTGGGTATGCACACGGAAAAATACGGTGGTTTCTTAGGAATAGGAAGAAAGACAAGAGCCGTAGAAGATATGGCAAAGGTTGGTGATCTGTTAGGCTTGAAAGGCTATAAGATTGACCCATTCAAAGGGATGTCCGAGTTTATGAAAAAGTTCTTTGGCATTAAGTCACCAGTAAACAACGACCTAACCGAAACCATAGGTTTAACAGATGAACTTTTCGATCGTCTTGCAAAGCTTAACGCTGAAAAGCCACTAACCGGAGACGCTAAAGCAGCGTATGACCAATTACTAAAGCTTCGTGAAGAATACGGTTCTATCGAACAAATGAACCGGGAACTTGAAAAGCAGTATAAAGATACTATTACCGGAGTAACCGCCCAGAATATCGGGGATTCTATACGTGAGGGTATTTTGTCCGGAAAGAAATCCTTTGCAGATTTTGCCGATGATATTGAAGATATTTTGCGGAAAGGGATTATTGCCGGAATGGAGGCAAAAGTGATCGAGCCACAAATGCAGAAGCTTCAGGATGCTTTGGCAGAATATCTGGGTGACGGTGTGCTTACGGATGATGAAAGGAAGCAGTTCCAAGAAATGTATATGAAAGTTGCCAAAGAGGCAAAGGATTACATGGACTTAATCAACCAATCCGGAATAAATATCGGTAACGAAATTGGCGGTGCTAATTCCTTACAGGGAGCATATAAAGCAGCATCACAGGAAAGCATTGATTTATTATCAGGTAATACCGCAGGAATGCGTCTGGCTATATTGGAAGGTAACGGAATAATGAAAAATGGCTTTGCAGCAATGATGGAAGTAGCCAGTCGTCAATTAGCCGTACAAATGGATATTGAAAAGAATACCCGTAGAACGGCAGACAATACCGAAAAACTACACGATATCGATGAAGGTATTGATAGTTTGGGAGAATCATTAACTAAAGAATATAAAGCCCTGCAAGCTGCGGGAATAATAAAGTAATAACCATGAATGCAAATAAATTTAAAGATACCCTAAACGGTAAAAATCTGTTATCAGATTTTAATTTAGTTATTCAGACAGGAACTGCCGGGCTTTTAGATTATCCAGAAAGAAAGGAAAGCCTTTCCAATGATTGGGCGGAGGAAAACGGGCAGGAATATGATTTGTCTTCACCAAAATTTAAAGATAAGGAAGTAACACTCAGTTGCGCTATGATGGCTCCGGATGATGGTGATTTCTGGTTTTATTATCAGGCGTTCTTTTCAGAGATCGCAAAGCCCGGATGGCAAGACCTTTACATATATGACCATTCCCAAACGTACAAGGTATTCTATAAAAAAACCAGTGGCTTTGTAAAGTCACTAAAAAGGCTCAAAGATGTGCCAACAGTGTTTGTAAAATTTCAATTAACAATACAAGTTAAATTCGCATGAGATACGATATAAAAAGAGGAAATACAGTTATTGCCAATATTCGTCCAACCGGAAAAATAACTTCCCGGATCATGGGTGAGGAATTGGTTAATATGTCCTTTGCATTAGTGCGAAAGATTGAATTTGCTATGGGTGATTATGTAGATGTAAAAGGACGCAGGTATTATCTTTTAGATTCTCCGACTATTGTTCAGAAATCGACAAAAGAATGGCAATACACTCTAAATTTTAAATCAGTTAAATATCGTTTAACTGATGTTTCAATGCTATTTTATGATGAATTAAATAATCTTACTGTTCCCACATTTGATATTATGGGAACGGCTGAAAAAATGATTGATCTGGTAATTACAAATGCAAACAGAGATCAGTCAGGATGGACAAAAGGCATCATTGATAATACCGAAACAAAGCTTGTTAGCTTTGACGATATAAATTGTCTCTCTGCACTTGCAAAAATTGCCGATGAATTTAAATTGGAATACTGGATTGATGCAGACCAAAGCATACATTTTACCGAAAGAAAACCACAGGCAAATATTACACTTGAATACGGGCGTAATAAAGGATTAAAAACACTTACACAAGCACCTTTGGCGGATGCTTCCATTGTAACCCGGTTACGTGTGAAAGGATCAGATAAAAACTTACCGATAAAATATCGTAACGGTCAAAAGAGCCTTAGAATTGATGTTCCATATTTAGAAAAGAATATTGATAAATATGGAGTGATTGAACATACCGAAACTTTTGACGATATCTACCCGCATAGAATCGGAACGGTGACCTCTGTGGATGCAAATAATCCTTATGTATTTACGGATAACACTATTGATTTTGATTTAAACGCAACCGATGGACATGGTAATACAACGGTACTTATCAAAGGGCTTTCTGCTAAGGTAACTTTCCAAACCGGGCAATTAGCGGGGTATGTTCTTGAAATTAAAGAGTACGGTTATAATAGCCAGACTAAAACATTTACGCTATTACCAAATAAAGAGGAAAAAGCGTGGAATATTCCGTCTGATATTATCCGTCCGGCTGTTGGTGATACTTATATTTTGTCGGATATCCAAATGCCGGCTCAATATGTAACCAATGCAGAAGCCTTGCTAAAAGCCAAAGGACAGGATTATCTTAATTTAAATAGTACTCAACGTTTTACCTATACGGGTGAAAGCGATCCGTTATTATTTAAAGCTTTGAATTATCAGCTTTCTTTGGGTTCCATGATCCGTTTAAAGTCTGTTGAATTTAGCCTTGATTCTGATGTCCGTATAACCGGATTAACAGAAGACCTACAAAACCCGTATGATATACAGCCGGACTTTTCAGATGTTACCTATACTTCGTCTATTGTTCGTCAATTTTATAAGCAGGAAAAGCAACAACAAACAATAATTAAAGAGCAACGATACAATGCTGCTGCTGCTCGTGCAGCTTATTATTTCGGATTGGAGCTTTCAGAAAAAACCTTTGATTCCGAGGGTTATTTTGATGTAAACAATATAAAGCCTGCATCCATCAATACAAAGCTTATTTCGTTAGGAGGACGTATGCAGCAGTTCGCTCTGCCTGATGTTAATTTCTACTTAGAAAATAACTATACCTCACTACGATATACTTCCGGGAGAATTGTTCATGCAACAATAGCAGATACGCCCCGCACATGGTACATTCCTGCAACTACAATTTTAAATCTTAGTGCAGTATACCAGTATGTTTATATTAAATGCCAACGTAATGGTACCAATGCAAACATACTTGTAACACCTAATCAAATAACAGTAGAGCAAGACCCGGATTTCTTCCATTTTGAATCTGGCTATATTTCATCTATTCAAAACGGATTCCGTGTGTGTAAAATGACTTATGGCTTTGCTCAGATCAACCCGCAGGAAATAAGTATCGGTCGATGGACTTCACCCGTAGGTGGTGATTACATTGCTTTTAATGAATCAGGTATTGAAATAAAGGGAAAAGTAACCTTTGCATCCGATAGCCCGGCTCTTAATCAGGTGCAGGAAAAAATTGATGCTGTAAACTTTGGTTCTGTCAATTTGTTGGATAATACGGCATATTTGAGATTGAATCCTAATTCAGTGGGATATGGTACTTCTATATTAATTGAAAATGAAGGTGAAAAATTTTATCGTGCAACTCCAGATTTAGGAAAAAATGTTTCTTTATTTGGAGCGTGGTTTACACTAGAAGATAATCAGGAATATGTAAGAGGTATATATGTCCGTCATTCAGCGCCAACAGTTCAAAAAATTGTAATTTATAGTAATGATACAAAGGAATCTGGAAGCAGTGAAAATATTGTAGAGCCTAATGTATGGAAATTCATTAAGACCAATACAATTAAAGGTAGTGGAAATTTTTCAGCATTGATAATGGTTTCATCATTACCAAGTTATAGTCTTGATTATAAAAAAACAATACTGGTTAAAGGTAATAGACTTGGTGATGACTGGATGCCTTCAGCAAATGATGTACAAAATGAAATAACAGTTGCAAAGCAGAATGCTACCAATGCACAGAACACAGCGAATACAGCTGCGCAAAATGCTATTGATGCAAATAAGAAATTAGCAGACATTGCCAATGATAACATTGTTACTCCACAAGAAAAGCCTGATACATTAAAGGAATGGAAGCAGATAGAAGCTGAACGTCCTAAGCTTATTGCTCAGGCAGGTACATACAGTATCAATACTGATAATTACAATAATTATTATGTTGCTTTAGCTAACTATTTGACTAATTCTGGTGTTTTCTTAGATATGGACGTTAGTACAAATGTAGATGGCCGAGAATTCAAAAACAATTTTCAAAATTACTATGATGTACGTCAGGACTTGTTAAAAGCCGTATCTGATGCTGCAAAAGCTTATGCAACAGGTCTTGTTGATAATATAAAAATTGGTGGGCGAAATACCTACAAAAAAAGCACTCCTATTGATACCCTGAATGTAGATTTTCAACGAGAGCACATTGATGCACCAAATGGATTCTACGCTGTTGGCAGGAATAACCCAGATGGAAACAATATAAGATTATGGGGCGTTATTGATGGAAATGGTGATTGGACTGTTTCATGGGAGATGAGAGGTACTCAATCGGTTGTCGTGGGTCTAGCGGTTGATATATGTGACAACGGTATACAATATTTTAGCTCAACACCGGATAACTCGTGGAAGAAATACTCTTTAACTGTTAATGTGAATAATCATAGTGCTGATGTTTACAACTTTGTGGATTTCTCTCAGCTTCAGTGGGCTTATTATTTGGTTAGAAACATTAAGATTGAAAAAGGAAATAAAGCAACTGACTGGACACCTGCGCCGGAAGATGTACAGGAACAACTTACCAATGCACAGAACTCTGCTAATGTTGCAAATCAAAAACTTGCGGATATAGCTAATGATAATGTATTGACAGCATCTGAAAAGCCCGATGTTATGAAAGAATGGCAGGTTATAGATGCAGAGTTCCCACATATACGCTCACAGGCAATAACCTTCGGTGTTAATTATGATAATTTTTCTTATTTCTATCAGCAGTTGTCTAACTATTTGATAAGCATTGAATATGCTAATCTCACCAAAGATAACCCAATTAACGGGGCTGAGTTTAGACAGAAATTTGTTTCCTACTATACAGAGCGTACAGACCTTTTAAAGAGAATCTCTGATGCTTCAAAAAATTATACAAACTCTACAACGGAAGCTGCCAAAACAGAAATGGCTAAAGATGCATTAAACAAAGCATTATCTGCTTCTTATGCATCAGGCAATTGCTTATATAGAGATGTTGACTTTAGAAATGGAATGAATGGTACAATGTTGTATAATAATGCCGGAAACAATACCAATGCATATTTATTAACATATACTAATATCTACAATGCACCTACGAGATCACCTCAGTGCCTTGTTTTTGGATTCGCAGCCAATAGTCAGCCTACAGAGCCGGGATATGGAGGCTTTACCTTTGCCACACCTACCAGAGCAAATGCGGTGTTTATTACACGTATGATAGCTAGGTTTCCAGCAGGAATTAAAATTGAGTTTGCTGCCAATCCATATGGAAATGATGGCTCATATGTATGGACAACATCACAATATGGAACAGGAAGATTTGAAGAGTATATCTGTATTGTAAGGTGTGGAGGAGATGGAAGTTTTTCAAGCATTAATTATTTTTGGTTTAATGACATGGGATATGGAAATAGAGCATTTGAAACGATTGTTGCATACGCTTCTGTTTTTGACATGACCGATGTTGATAAGTACTTGGAAGATAAAATCAAGCAAAACGAGCAGCAGACAGCACTTGCAATGGCACAGGCAAACAATGCGCAGAATACAGCAAACAGAGTTTCTCAAATTACATCTTTCTTAAATACTACCGTGGACGGTAACGTGGTTGCATCCGGGACAATGCTCGTAGGTGACGTAAATGGAGGTAATGCAGGCTTAACTGGTGTTACAGATCGTGGGGCTGATTCAGTTCGATTATTCTTAGGATCAAATTACGCTAACAAAAATAAAGCCCCGTTAGTAATGCTTGATAAAGGCTTAATTCAGATGCATCATCCGAATGGGGTACTAGGTTTTGAAATGGGCATCGTTAATGGAAAGCTTGTTTTCAATGTCTATGACAATTCTGGCAACAAAACTATGGAAATGGGTTCACAGGGGATTATTTTCTCAAATTATATTCCTGATAGTTGGGACAATTATCTGCTACTAAACATTCCATCAGGGAGTACCAATTCCGATGCCGATTTTGAAAACTTTTTACGTGGTCAATTAATGATAAATACGTATCAAAATGACACTTATGGATGGTGTAATGTTGATCTTAATACAAACAATAATTATTGGAGATATTCAGCCGGAGTGTCGTATGATTCTGCTAACTATAAGCAGTATGAGAAGTTTTACTACGACACAGACAATAGCAAACAAAAGCCGGGGCCTTCTACTCCTAAAAAATGGGATGGCTGGTATGCAATGCCTGCTCATGCGCAAGGTTCTGATGCACCTGTTGGTGGAATGTCAAATTGGAGCATTACAATACTATGTATACGGTTAGCAGGAGGCGAACAAGTACAGACAAAAAATATATCCATGTCAGGATCAGAATTTATACACCCTTAATTAATAACAAACAAATCTAAATACAATGGGAACACAAGCAACAACAGTTAGAACAATTATTTCAGACAATCGCCAAATTATGGCTCAAACTATTATTTCAGGGAATACCGTAACATTTAACTATAATTATGTAGTAAACCCGCAAAAACCACCATTTGTAATCACATTTAGTGTACAAAGAGGAAAAACCGGGGATCAGGATTTTACCGGAAATTTTGCAATGACTGGGTCATATTTTCCAGAGAATGATAAATTCCAATTTGAAGCTACTGGTTCAAAGCCCGGAGATGAAACATTAAGAGAAGGTGTTCTGAATGAATGCAAAGCAATTATTGCAGAATTAACAGTAATAAATTAACTACTGTTTAAACACTATTTAAAAAGCCTTTCAATATTCTTGAAAGGCTTTATTTTTTTTGGACATTCAATTTTATTTTTTGTGAAATTCAATTTTGCCGATTATAATACAGAAAGTACTAAATCTCCAACCTCAAGGCGCTTACATTTAATGCTGAAAATATTTCTATACATTCTCTTTATACTCACAGAGAACAAAGAAAATATTTTCATAATGATCCGTAATGGTAATTTTAATACTTCATGTAATGGATTAAGCTCTGGAAAGTAATCTTCATAAGTAAGCCCTTCTAATGTTAAATTGAATCTTTTCTCATATTCTTCCAGAAAAAAATCCCAATCCAATTCATAGATACCATAATCCAGATAATATGCATCCGAAAGTTTTGTTTTACCTTTTCTTCTATACCCTAAGTCTTCACTCAATTGTTTTACAGCAAGAATAGCACTTTTAACATCCGAATATTTTGCACAAATAGTTTCCATTCCCTTTACCTTAAGATAACAATAATAACAAATTTACAAATTCACTTTAATAATTTACTCTTTATAAGTCTTTACTAATCGGTCTAGATTAAGGCTTCTTGCAGAAGCATCAAAAATTTCTTTGTAAACACCTTCTTGTTCATAGAGTTGCTCATGAGTTCCACTTTCAACAACGTGGCCTTTTTTCATTACATAAATTTTATCTGAATCCAGAATTTGTGATAAGGAATGAGAAATAATAACCACTGTTCTGTTTTCTTTAATAGCATCCAAGCTATTCTTAATCTGCTCTGTTGCAATTGCATCTAAACTTGCAGTTGGTTCATCAAGAAAAATAATGGGTGGATCTTTCAAGAATAATCTTGCTATCGCAATTCTTTGTTGCTGTCCTCCACTTAGCTGTGTAGCATCATGTTGATATCCTTCCGGTAGATCCAGAATCTGATTATGGAGATAGGCTTTCTTTGCAGCCTCCTCTATCTGATCAAAAGAAGCATTCATATCTCCATATCGGATATTGTCTTCTATTGTACCTTTAAAAATATGATTCTTCTGTAAAACCAATCCGATATGACTTCTTAGAAATTCATTTTCATAGTCATTTAGATTCTTCCCGTCTAAAAGTATTTCGCCTTTGTTAGGTAAATAAAATTTGCACAGAAGATTGATTACAGTACTCTTCCCGGCTCCGCTTAGTCCAACTAAAGCAGTTGTTTTTCCGGCTTCAATCCGCATGTTAATGTCATATAAAGCATGTGTCCCATTTGGATAAGCAAAGTCAACATTCTGCAAATCAAATGTACCTTTTATCTTTACACCTTCTATACTACCATTAGGTTCAGTTTCATCATCAGCATTTAATATTTCAAAGTAACCTTCAGCATAAATAAGAGCATCATTCATTTCATCATAAATACGATGAAGCTGGCGAATAGGTGCTGATACATTATTAAAAAGCATAATATGCAGCATAATGGCTCCTATTGTCATTTTCTGATCCAGAACAAGGTAAACCGTCAAAAGAATAATAAGCACAACTCCTATTTGCTCTAAAAAGGTTTTGAGTCCATCATAAAAGAAATTGGTACGGCGTGTGTACATCTGGCTGTCCATAAGTTGCATCTGAAGATCGAATTGTTTTTTGCCTTCGAATTTCTCCCGAACGAAGCTTTTAATAACCATAATGGAATTAATCAGGTTGAGCAGTCCATTAGTTTTTTGTTCGCGCTGAGTACGTAGTTGCCTCCGAACACCCTGTAATTTTTTAGCTTGCAAAACACTTACATAAAAGTAAATGGGTATAATAACAGTCGATACTAAACCTACATACACATTTTGCATGTACATGATGATTAATGCTATAATAGCATTGGAAAATAGAGGTAGAATATCGATAAAGAAATTCTGAACTAAACGCGTTAAACTTTCAATTCCTCGATCAATGCGAATTTGCAGTTTTCCGCTTTCGTGATTTTCGTCGTTATAGTAAGCTATTCTATAGGTTAAAATCTTATCAATAGCTGCCTGGGCCAGATCACTGCTAACATTTATTCGGATCTTCTCTCCATAAAACTTTTGCCCAAACTGAATAAAGATATTGGCAAGTTCCTTCCCTAAAAGGATCACACTAATAACAACCAAAACATGAATTCCTTCCTGCATTGGATGTGCAAGGTGTGTTAATTTGGAAACCTCATCTACAGTATACTTAAGTACAACAGGATTTACCTGAGCCGCAAGAGCGCCCAGAAAGGTAAGAATTAACGTCCCATAGATCATCAGCCTATATGGTTTGATAAAAGGTCGTAATTGTTGATAAATATGGATAAGATTGAGTGTCCTTCTGAATTTTTTTGCCATAAAATCTTCTAAGCCACTCGAAGATACGGATTAAAATTTTTCGAATCTAAAGTTTTCTCCAAGATATGCCTGACGTACTTCGGGGTCATTAGCAAGATCTTCCGGAATACCTTCTTTCAGAATTTTTCCCTCAAACATAATATAAGTTTTATGGGTAATGGCAAGAGTTTGCTGTACATTATGGTCAGTAATCAAAATACCAATATTTTTGTCCACTAAAGAGCGTACAATTTTCTGGATATCTTCTACCGCAATGGGGTCTACCCCTGCAAAAGGTTCATCTAGTAATATGAAGCTTGGATTCGTTGCTAAACATCGTGCAATTTCAGTTCTACGTCTTTCTCCACCGGACAATAGGTCACCTCGGTTTTTACGAACATGCTCAAGAGAAAACTCTTCAATTAATTCGTTACATTTCTTTTTCTGCTCCTGCTTGGAAAGTTTCGTAAGTTGCAGCACTCCCATAATATTATCTTCAACAGATAACTTCCTGAAGATTGAAGCTTCCTGAGCCAAATAACCAATTCCTTTTTGAGCTCTACGGTACATTGCATCCGAAGTAATTTCATGGTCGTCCAGCCATATTTTCCCGGAGGTTGGTTTTACCAAACCTACGATCATGTAGAAAGATGTTGTTTTACCTGCACCATTTGGCCCTAACAATCCGACAATCTCTCCTTGTCGAACTTCCACAGACACACCCTTTACTACTTTTTTAGGACCATATTCTTTAATCAGATTTTCTCCGCGTAGAATCATTTGCAATAATTAATTGGACAAAGATAGAGAAAATTGTGATGTTGTCTGTTTGTGAATTTCAGTAATCCTGATTTTGTCTCCACTTCGGATAATCTTTTATAAAAAAAGCAGACTCTTTGTCTGCTTTATTTTTCTATCTATCTTTTATCAAATTCTTCAGATAAGCTCCGTAGCCACTCTTTCCGTACTTTTGTGCTGTTTCCAGAAGTTTCTCTTCGTTAATAAATCCGTTAAGGAATGCTATTTCTTCTATACATCCTATTTTGAAACCCTGACGCTTCTCAATAACGCTAACAAATTCAGAAGCTTCTCGTAAAGAGTCAAAAGTCCCAGTATCCAGCCAAGCTGTTCCTCTGTCCAGTACACCTACTTCTAGTTTGCCTTGCTCTAAGTAAACGTTATTAACATCCGTGATTTCTAATTCTCCACGTGGAGAAGGTTTTATATTCTTAGCTATTTCTACAACATTATTATCGTAAAAATATAAGCCTGGTACTGCATAATTAGATTTAGGCTTCGAGGGCTTTTCTTCTATTGATAAGGCTTTAAAATTATCATCAAATTCAACAACACCATAACGTTCCGGGTCGGCTACATGGTACGCAAATACAACACCTCCATTTGGATTAGTTTTATGTTTTAGCATTCTCCCCATACCATTTCCATAGAAAATGTTGTCTCCCAAAACTAAAGCTGCAGCATCATTTCCAATAAATTGCTCTCCTAAAATAAAAGCCTGGGCTAAACCGTCGGGACTGGGTTGTACCACATATTCGATATTACATCCTATTTGTGATCCATCTCCTAAGAGCTTTACAAATCCTGCCTGATCATGTGGTGTGGTGATGATTAGTATATCTTTAATCCCTGCTAAAAGCAAAGTAGATAAAGGATAATAAATCATCGGCTTATCATAAACAGGCATTAGTTGCTTACTTACAGCTATCGTTAATGGATATAATCTTGTTCCGGATCCTCCGGCGAGAATAATTCCTTTCATTTAATCTCAGATTTATGAATTTATTTGCCTTTTCTAAAATTATGAATATTGATTTTCATAATATTTTTGATAATCTCCAGAAGTTACATTTTCTAACCATTCTTTATTATCCAAATACCAATCAATTGTCTTAGATAGTCCCTCTTCAAAAGTAACTGAAGGTTTCCAACCTAGATCTTTATTTAATTTCGTCGCATCAATTGCATAACGCTTGTCATGCCCGGGACGGTCTTTAACAAATGTAATAAGTTTTTCAGAATGACCTTCTGGCTTGCCTAATTTAGCATCTAATTGCTTGATTAATTCTTTTACCAGATCAATATTCTGCCACTCGTTAAAACCTCCAATATTATAAGTTTCTCCAGTTTTAGCTTCATTAAATATTTGATGAATTGCTCTGGCATGGTCAATTACATACAACCAATCTCTTGTATATTTTCCATCTCCATATATTGGCAATGGCTTTTCATTTAAGATATTAGAAATACACAGTGGAATCAACTTCTCGGGGAAGTGGTTTGGTCCATAATTATTGGAACAATTAGAAACTATGAATGGCATTCCATAAGTATTACCATAAGCTCTTACCAAATGATCGGACGCTGCTTTGGAAGCGGAATAAGGAGATTGAGGATCATAGGCTGTTGTTTCTAAAAAGAAACCTGTTTCGCCTAAACTTCCATACACTTCGTCTGTAGAAACATGATAAAAAAGATTTATTCGTGGTTCATCCGGAAACCTGCCATGTGTGTGTTCAGGATTTAATGTCCAGAATTCACGACACAAATTCAGTAAGTTTGCTGTTCCTATAACATTTGTATTAATAAATGCATTTGGATCTGTAATGCTTCTGTCTACATGACTTTCTGCTGCCAAATGTACTACAGCATCCGGGCTATATTTTTCAAAAACCCTTCTTAATTCTTCAGGCTTTGTAATATCCGCTTTTTCGAAAACATAATTAGGAGAGTTTTCAATATCTTTCAGATTTTCAAGATTTCCTGCATATGTTAATGCATCCAAATTGATAATTGTAATCTCAGGATTTTTTTTTACAAATTCTCTTACAACATGAGAACCTATAAAACCCGCTCCTCCGGTGATAATAATATGCTTCATGGTATATTTAGTAATTTTTGTCTTTGAAAGTTGGAGCATTCTGATCTTTTTCTGACAATATCATGTCTGCCTCTGCAATTTTCCAGTCAATATCAAGATCAGAATCATTGAATTTAACACTTCCTTCAGATTCTTTGTTATAAAGATTATCACATTTATAGGAAAAAACAGCAGTTTCACTTAGTACCACAAAACCATGAGCAAAACCTCTGGGCACATAAAACTGTATTTTATTCTCCGCAGTAAGCTCTACTCCATACCATTTTCCAAATGTGGGAGAATCTCTTCTCAAATCTACTGCAATATCCCAAACCTTTCCTTCTAGACAAGACACTAATTTAGCCTGTGCATAATCTCCTTTTTGCAAATGCAAACCACGCAAAACTCCATAAGATGATTTAGATATATTATCCTGAACAAAATGTCCATTTAAGCTTGTTAATTCTTCAAATTTTTTTTCATTGTATTTTTCATAAAAATATCCTCTTTCATCCTCAAAAACGGTAGGTTCAATAATATAACAATCTTTAAGTGGTGTTTCTATTAATTTCATAGATTATTTGTTTGCTTCTTGTTTTTTAAGCTCTTGCTCATAAACGGCTCTTTTTAAAGCTGTACTTGAAAAACGATGATCCCTCTTATTATAATATATTTCAATCCCTTTTTGCTCACAATATTCTTTTCCCGTAAAGTTAGTATCCCTATAATCATCCCCAATAATACGTATATCTATCACAAATGATTTTAGAATATCTAATAAGTCTTCCTCTGTATTATATGGGATAATTTCATCTACAGAACGACATGCCTTTAGCTGAATATAACGCTCCACAATACTTTGTGTAGGCTTATTTTTATTTGGTCTATCAAGAGTAGGATCTAGTTGCAATCCAACTATAAGATAGTCACATACGGTTTTAGCTTCTTCCAACATTTTTATATGACCAGCATGTAATAAATCAAAGGCTGAAAAAGTAATTCCTATTTTTTGTGTTTTCATTTTTATCTATTATTTTGTAAAATGTAATGAGCAAAAGTACATATTAAATTATGAAAAGGCAATTCGATTTTATTCGATATTATTTCTAAATCTTTTTCTTAATATTTTCAATAATTACGGTTTCCCGTAATTGTAATTAAAAAAAATGATATACTTTTGGAGTAACATCAAATCACAATTTATCAAAGCTTCTCATAGTGTATTATACTAAAGAGAAGCTTTTTTTATTATAGACGTCTTTGTTTAGTATTAAAAAAATGTATTTCTCGCAATTACTTGATTAGGCTCAATAATTTTATTTTTAGTAATATTAGCCCCTCCTCCTATATATGTATTAGGATATACTGAAACAAAATCTTCAATCACAACATCATGATCTATTGTAGTATTTGCATTGATTATAACATGCTTTCCAACTTTTGTTCCAGCCTGCAAAACAGCATTAGCCAGAACAACTGTACCTTTTCCAATTTCAATACCATTAGCTAATACAGCACTAGGGTGAATTAATGTAGCAAACCTATGTTCAATTTTTTTTGAAATTTCCTCTCTAACTTTATTATCTCCTATACATATTATTATTTCTGCATTTGGAAATGCATTCGGATCATATATATTTTCTTGATCAAATATTGCCTGTATTGTTCCTCCTAATTTATAAATAAGATCTTGCACGACTTTTGAATGGCCTCCATTACCATATAAAACAAATTTCTTCATCACCTAAAGATTATGTTTTTTTATTAATTTTTGTTTTATTCCAAAATATACAATACTACCGAAACCTATAATACTTCCTGACAATATTAGCTGAGCACTTACGGACAGCGATGTTCCCCATATTACAATCCCTCCAATAAATAGTTGTATCAATCCATAGATTCCGGAAACAATCAGTTTATTAGTCTTATTTTCATTTGCTAAATATTGGTATAAATGGCTGCGATGAGCTTTAAAAATATTTTCACGTTTGTTTAACCTTCTAATAATAGTCCATATTGCATCTAATCCATATACTGTTAAAAACAACAAGTATATAATATTTCCAGTTTTCCTTATTAACTGACCTAAAAGGAATACAATAATAAATGCAATACTTACACTCCCTACATCTCCGGCAAAGCATTTTGCTTTTTGTCTGAAATTAAAAAAACCAAAAACTAGTGTTGCAATAATACTATAGTATATTAAATTTCCATCTATAAAATCTATTCTTTGATTGACTATAGCTAATAAAATTAGAACAACCAAGCTATAACACGCTGTAATCCCATTAATCCCATCCATAAAGTTATAAGCATTAATAATTCCGATAGTTAATACCAATGCTATTAAAGGAATAAACCATGCATAAGAAAAAAGTCCTATCTGCATGAACATCAGTATTACACTTACTAAGTGTATTAGTAACCGAATCTTATTAGACAATGTAAATATATCATCCAAAAAACTTATTAAGGCCATTAGAGTAAGTCCAAGTATAAAATATGGATATTGAAAATCTGAAATTATAAAGAATAATAATGCTCCAAAATAAAAAATAATTCCACCTCCCCTCAATGTAATCTGAGTATGTGAACTTCTTTCATTAGGTTTATCTATAATATTAAACCTATCTGCAATTTTGAAGTAAATAAGTTCTAAGATGAAAAGAGATATGATAATTAGTAGGTATTGCATACTTATAGTGATTTATTCCAATAATCCTGTTCAGGATTTATAAAAATATTATATAAAAAACCTTCT
Organism: Elizabethkingia occulta; assembly: GCF_002023715.1. GTDB lineage: Bacteria > Bacteroidota > Bacteroidia > Flavobacteriales > Weeksellaceae > Elizabethkingia > Elizabethkingia occulta. The sequence goes on along the minus strand of NZ_MAHX01000020.1, from coordinate 135,075 downwards.
AAAGAAAATTTTTTGTAAGTTTCTTTGTCTACTTTTTGATAAGGAGTTTCAAAAAAAGATTTATTCAGCCTAATATTTGTTCTATCAATTACAAAGACATTATTTTCATTATAAAAAGGAAATTTTTTAATTTCCTGATTTGTTGTAATTATTTTTTTTTTCGCTCCTAATGCTTCAAAAGTACGGAGTGTTAAACCTCTTTGATAAGGATGATTGATATCTAAAATCACTTTAGATTTTTGATAATAGTCCAAAATTTGCACTTTGCTAAGAGATTTGAAACTTAACTTTTTATAATCGAATTGTTTAAATGTTTTATCAAAAAAGCGTTTATAGAAATATACAAATTTACCTTGCATATAATAGAAACAAAATGCCTTCAGTTTATTTTGCTGACACCAGTTCTTTATTTTGGAACTAATAATATAGCGGTCTGAGTGAGCAGTACCTATAAATAATAAATCTAAAACTTCTTTTCCCATTTCCAAATTTTCATATTCATCCAAGAAAAAAAGAGGTCTAAAATAGATATTATACTTTTTTGCATCTAATGGATCAAAAGAAGATTTTCTATCAAAATAAACCAAATTTTTTAAAGCATGAGGATTATTATCAAAGGAATCCCAACAATAGAATAGTTTTGTACAAGCGGGATTTTGCTTATTAAATTCCTGCAAAAAAAACTCAGGGACAACCTCTCCTTTATTTACAAAAAGGAAATCATAGTTTTCGTTCTCAATTGTTTTCAGAATATTCTGATAATATGAATTAATTCTAACTTGATATAAGGACTTTTTAACCCTAATAATTGCTTTTGTGAAATTATTATTATTAGGTCTTTCATCAAAATAGGTAACATAGGCTCCAAAAGATTCTAGTTTACGAATAATCTCATTTTCTAAATTAAAAGTCCGAACGCTTAAGAATAGGACTTTTTTTCCACGTAATTGATTGGTAATCATAAACTATCTGTATAAACCTTTCGCTTTCATTTCATCAATCGATTTTTGATACTGATCTTCTTGAACTTCTTGCATATTTACCCATTCTGTGAATTGTTGAAGACCTTGTTCAAATGTTACTTTTGGTTTGAAACCCAAAACTGAATTAATTTTGGTTAAATCCGCATAGTTATGACGAATATCTCCCAACCTGTAGTTTCCGGAAATTGTTATCGGAACTTCTACTCCATAATTTCTTATTAATCCCTCGGCTACGGTCAATACATCTGTTGCCACTCCCGTGCCGACATTAAATACCTGATTATTTGCTTCTTCCTTTTCAATACCTAAAATCGTAGCATCCACTACATCATCAATGAAAACAAAATCTCTGGTTTCTTTTCCATCTTCGAAAATATTAATACCATTTCCGTTTTTAATTTGCGTAGAAAAAATAGATAAAATTCCGGTATAAGGATTTTTAAGAGACTGACCAGGACCATATACATTTTGATAACGAAATGCCACCCCTGCAATACCAATTGTAGGACAAACCGTTAATACCATTTGTTCTTGATTTTGCTTTGTAATTCCATAAACAGAAGATGGATGAATTTTTGAAGCTTCATCAGTACCAACCAAGGTCAAAGTAGATGAACCTGGATATTTCACTTCGAAATCACCTTGATTCATATAGTCTGCTGTACGTTGTTTTGGATAAACAGCACCTAACTCTTGACTAATGTATTTTCCTTCCCCATAAATAGAACGAGAAGACGCGACAACCACTTTTTTAATCGTATGCTTAGTATTTACTAATAAATCTAATAATAGCGCAGTTCCATTAATATTTACGTCAATATATTTTTTCACTTCATACATGGATTGCCCTGTTCCTGTTTCTGCCGCATAATGTACAATAGCATCTTGTCCTTCAATAGCTTTCCTCCAATCTTCTTCACTGGTTACTGTTCCTAAAATAAATTTAACTTTGTCCTTAACACTTAAATATAATGGAGAGGTTTCCGTTGGATTTTCACCATGAATTTGTGGTGACAGATTATCTAAAACTGTTATATTATAACCTTTTGAAATTAATTTTAAAGCTAGATTAGATCCAATAAATCCTGCACCTCCAGTAATTAGTATATTTTTCATATTCAACTAGATTTATATTTTAATATTTTTCCCAATTTTGGGTTTCGAAATTGTATATTTTAATTGGTTTTGCGGGTATCCCTACTGCAATAACGTTTGGCGGAAGGCTTTTTGAAACTACTGAATTGGCACCAACAATTGTGCCTTTACCAATAGTAACACCTGGCAAAACGGAAACAAATTCTCCTAACCAAACATTATCCTCAATAACTACAGGCTTAGAATATAATTTTCTGTAATGTGGAATTGAATCTGGCGTAGAATCATTTTTATCCCCCGAATAACTTCCATGTGAACAATCCGAAACATAAATTTTACTTGCAAAAAGGACATTATTTCCTATCTCTACCTTTTCCCTAGCTGTAATATGTACATAATCATTCATTTGGAAATTCTCGCCAAAAAACAATGTCGTTTGATTATTTTCGGGATAAGCCTCAATTCTACAATTCACTCCTGTTGTAAAACCTTTGGAAACTTTAATAAATTCCCTTCCTCTAATATCAATCGGGAAACGGATAATTCGAGCATTTTTAAAAATAAATATTGTTCTTATTTTACAGTAAACAAGAGATAATAATTGTAGAAACGAATATCTTTTTAAAAGCTCCATTTATTTATATTTTGTTATAAAGTTCTTCATAAAAGTCTAAATAATCTTGACAAGTTTTATCCCAATTAAATTTTTCAGATTGTTCAATTCCTTTTTCAATCAAGTTATCTCGAAAATTCTTGTTTTCCAAACTTTTCATAGACTTCGTAAACTCTTCTACACTTGTATTCTTACACAAAATTGCAGCATCTCCTGCTACTTCAGGAATTGAAGAGTTATATGTTGCAATTACAGGACAATGCGTCTTCATTGCTTCTACAATTGGAATTCCAAAGCCTTCATAAGAGGATGGATACAAAAGAGCAAATGCCTTATTGTAAAGAAAGTTCAATTCTTTGTTTCTTAATTTTGAAAGAATAAGATAATTATCATCTAGTTTGCTTTCTACAAAAACTTTTTCTTCCTCAGTAAATGGCTCCCCTACAATCACCAACTTATATTTATCTTTAAATTTTACAGCAACTTCAACTGCTATCGGAAAATTTTTATAATTCGTCCGATGCCCTATATATAATACATATTGAAAATTTTCTAAAACGGAAAATCTTCCTTCTTTCTCTGATATATCAAAATCATTATCAATAAAAAAGAAATCATCACTTACTCCATTATAAATAACGCGAACCTTTGTTGGATTTAGATCGGGTATAAAATGTAGCAAATCTTTTTTTGTATTTTCTGAAATACAAACTACGCCCGCAGAATTGCGGACGGCATGTTTTTTTTGTTGCAAGTTGATCCATTTCGCGAGCCCAGTTCTAAATCTTTCGGTAGTAAAATCATGGATAGAAGTAACATTTATTGCTTTTGGAGAACTGGAAATACGAAAATAACTGGAATGAAAAATACTTTTTTCTTTAATAGGAACAGTAAAATTCAAATATCTACGAATCTTAAGCCAAAGAAAATTCTCATTCTGAATATTTTTTAATGATATACCTTTTCTGAAAATATTTTCATTAGGTTCTTTCTGATCATAAAATACTGATTCTATTTTTCCATTATCATTAAATCGTTTAATTAGTTCTGTCCAATAAACAGAGCCTCCACCTGATTTTTGCAATGAATAAATGATATTATCGAAGATTATTCTCATGTTTAAAATAATTTTTAAGAATAAAAATAGCTGTAAAAAATAATAAAAATGGAGTATTAAAATAACCTATACCTCTAATAAAAATATCTAATGAAAAAGCAAAATAAATTGAACAAGCAAAAAGTATATTTTTATTTTTTATTGTAGAAATTTTAATATAAATTTTATAAAAATACTTTAGATATATAATTATTAAAAAGACTCCTAATAAACCAAATTCACTTACAATCTTTCCAAATGTAAGTCCAGCATCAGTATCATTAACGTTTCTTCCTAATAACCTTATAATCGTATCACCTGCTTCAGTTTCAACTTTCACAAATCCTAACTGCTGGATTCCAATACCTAAACCATATGTTTCCTTTAGACTATTATATGCCAATTGCCATCCTTGTACAAAAACTAAAACAGATAAATTATCTGAATCTGTTGTTAATTTAAGCCTATCACTAAAATAGGTTAGATCCAAATAAAAAAACATTAATAACCCTGTAACAACTAAAATAATAATACTTTTTTTTCTGAAATTTAAAATAATACACAATGCAACCCCCACTAAAAGTGTAAAATTCTTTAAGAATAACGCTATAAATCCACCTATTATTATATATATAATTTTTTTTTGCGTATTTGCAGTAAACGTTTTATAGTAAAGAAAAGGCATAAAAAAAAGAGCATAATGGGAAGGCTCATTATATGGAATTATAGGCTTAGTATTATTTATGTTTTGAATTGATGGAAAAAAGCTACCAACAAATGAAAGCATAAATATTACAAAGCAAATATTTAGTATATTATTTAAAAGTTTCGCATTTAAACTTATGATTTTTTTTGATAAAAAATAAGAAGTAAAAATAAAAAGATGGAACATTAATATAGATAAGAAGCCTCTTAAAAAATCCACATTTTTAAAGAAAAAACTACATAATAACAAATGAATTATTATTATTATTTCAAAAAAAATAATTTGATTAAACACTTTCTTTTCAAAAAGAAAATTTCCAAAAAAAGAAAATGTTCCTAGAAATAGTATACAAAAAAAAAGCGTCCCTGTCATTAATGAACTTGCTATCAAGTAATACTGAGGCAAAGGAATTACAAACAATAGCAATATGAAAAAGAATAATAAGTATATATATTTATTTTTGGACATGGTTTAACTTTTTAGCAAAAATCTTTCCTATTTGTAGGGCCATTGCTTCTACTCTGTAATACTCAGCAACATTTTTATTTTTCAATAGAAATAAAAATGTTGCTATTTTAGTCAGGATTAACCTTTTATAGTAAGTAAAATTAAACCCATGTTTTACACAAAGATAAGCTGTACCACATCTGTATTTAAAAACACGATTTAATGATGTTAAATCACCCTTATCTAATATAACCTGAGGATGATAAAACTTAATTTTAGGAGTATAATAAATTTTATGTTTAGAAGTAGTTAAAAGCCTGTAAACCCAATCAAAGCCTTCTTCAGCTCCAAAAAAAGTACCTGCTCCCATGTTTTCATCAAATTGAAAATCATCAAATACTTCTTTTTTGCAAACAACAGTAGCTTCTACAAAACCTCCAATCATATTATTCTTATTTAAAAAATAGGCTTCATTGTTAAAATTAAGAACACTATCTTTTCCTTCTTTGTCAATACATTTTCCAAAAACTAAATCTAGATTGTGAGTATTAATCTCCTCAAATGCTTTTGAATATGTATCTTTAAAAATAAGACAGTCATCATCTGGAAAACTAATAAAAGCTCCTGAGGCTATTTTAGCTCCATAATTTTTAGCTTTCGATAATCCTCTAAACTCTACTTTATGATGGTTTATTGGTAACTGATGCTGAAATACAGAAATAATTTCATCTAAAAGATTTGAACCATTTTGATCGATAATAATAATCTCATAACTAAAATCAAAAAAGCAGTCTACAATAGATTGTAAAAGTTCCCCAACCTCCTTTTTTCGCCCAATAGTTGGGACGAGTATTGATAATTTTAAAGGCTCTTTAGTATCCATTTTAAGTTTTTAGTTTTAAATGCACCAACTATAATTTTAGGAGAATGTTTCAACAACATTTTTATTTTATTTCCTATGCTTACTTCCGACGATTTAAAAATACTAAAAAGTAAGTAAATAAAATACTGGTAAGAATATTGATCTATTTCTTTTTTTTCATTAATAGATACACAATTCATCTGTAAAAATCGATCTTTCATTTGAAAAAAATCTTTAAAAACAAGGCTAATATCCTTACCTGTCATCAATTTTAAATCAACCAACTTCAGGGCTATTTTCAAATAACTTAAAGTTTTATTTTCAATTTCTAAAATATTTTGTGTATATTCTTTAGCAATTTGATAATGGTTTTCGGACATTAATTTCTGGTTATTACTTGTAAGCCCATTAGGATTAATTCTGTATCTATAAAGTTTTTCATCTATATTAAACACCGACTTATTACTATTATTCATTAGAACTTTAGTAAAAAAGTAATAATCTTCCGCAACAGAAAAACGATTATCAAATTGAAAATCTGCAAATACATCTCTATGGAACAAAGCCTGGGAAGGCATTGGCGAATTCAACATCGCCATAAATCTAATTGATTGATTTAATGTACATATATCTAAACCATCTTTTTTATACAGAGGACCGCTATCTTGATCTATATAACTAAATGCTGTAGATGCCATAATCATTTGTGAGTTCGATGTAAGCTTCATTAATTCTTCAACTCTTGTTGATTCAAAAATATCATCAGAATCCATTCTTAAAATCCAAGTAGTAGACGTCATCTCAACAAGTTTATTAAGAGTCTTTATCACGCCTAAATTAGTTTCGTTTCTATATGAACGTATCCTTTTATTTGACAGGCTATATTGGGAAAGAATCTCAAATGTATTATCTTTTGACGCATCATCTAAACAGATGACACTAAACTCATTAAAACTTTGATTTAGCAAAGAGTCTAATGTTGAAGCAATATATTTCCCAACATTATAGCATGGTATAATTACTGTAACTGAATTTGAATGTTGCAAATTATTCAATTTTAATAATTTTAGACTTTGTTAATAACATATTTACAACATCTACAATAATTTTGTTTCTTACAATAAAATATTGCAAAAGCAAGTAAATAAGTCCTGATAAGGATAAACCTACAGCACCCGATACAGCATCATTTGGAATCCAAAAATTTACTAAATAAAAAACAGGTATAAAAAAAACACAAACTAGGAGTGTTTTTATTACAAATCCATATTCAATATCAAATTGTTGATGTTTTATAGCAAAATAAAATAATATAACAGCAACCGTAATTTCCGTACATAAAAAAGAAATTGTTGCCCCTTTATATCCCCATGAAGGCATTAACAAAAAATTTAAAACCAAGCTAATTACTGTTCCAAAAATCGTTGCTATTAAAAAATCTTTTTCCCGTTTTAATGGGGTAAGAATATTTAAAGCAAATAAATTACTAAAAGGAAGTACAAAAATAAGAATAGAAAAAACTTTCAAAGAAAAAATAGCTGGTTTAAATAATTTCCCTCCTAAAACATAAATGAATTCACTAGCATATAAATTAACCAAAATTGCAGCAGGTAAACCTGCAAAAACATTAAAAACAACTATTTTATTCAATAATTCTTTATAAACGCTCTTATCCTGAGTCGCTATCAGAGCTGTTTTAGATAAGACGACTGTCGTTAGGGAAGAAACTATTATTACTACAATATTAAAAATTCTAAATGCAATGGAAAAATACCCAACATCTAGATCTGAACTTAAAAAACCAAGCAAAATTGTAGTCATAGTAACGTATATACTAATCATAAATTTCGTTGTAAAGAAAGTAAGAAGAGGTGCTATATGTTTTTTTAAATTCAAAAATGAAGGAAACTGATACTTTATATTTTTTGTTATAAATAAAATATTAAGAACTGAGGTTAAAACAAAAGTAAGAACTGTAATAAAATAGTAAAGTAAGCCATCATTTACATCTGTAACAAAAATAAATATTGCAACTATACTTAATGCTTTTACAATAAAAGTACGAATTGCAATAAACTTAAAATTTTCTAAACCTTGAAAAAACCACTCCAATGAAAATAATCCCATCAAAACTTGAATACTCCCAAGTAAATAATAGTTTTCATTCTGTTTCACTGTTGGATTAAAAAAAACAAAACTAAAATAAACAATTAGAACCAAGATCGTTAAAATAGAATTAATGCTTATAAGTTCTGAAAAAGTTTTATTAATTTTCTCTTTGGATTCATTTCGAGACTTAGATATCTCACGAACACCATACACCGAAATCCCTAATGCGGCAATAGTAATAAAATATTGTGCAAAATTATCAACTAAATTAAAAATACCTATTGTTCTGGGGCCAAGAACTCTATTAGTATATGGCATTACAGTAATAGGGAATAACAACTGGCTTATTAATAGTAAAAAATTGAATATAAAATTTTTTAAAACGGTCATCCTATTCTCAATATTTTATAATAAATTATCATTATGAAATCTTAAACTATCATATATATCCTTTACTTTCTGAGCTTTATCTCTTCTCAAAACCAAAATAGCATCATTTGTAACTACCAAAATACTTTTTTTAATTCCTAAAAATTCAGTATAGACATTTGTTCCTATCACCATATTTCCATTTTTATCAACAGGATGTCCTTTAGATTTTAAATATTCATATACTGACTCGAAAGACCCCATATCCGACCATTTGAAGTGAGCTTTTACAGCTTTTATTTTTTTAGTTTTTTCCATTACTGCATAATCAACAGAAATAGATGGAATTAGCATACTTTCTTCTAATGGAATTTTCTTATTATTTTTCTCAAGTGCTTTCTTTGATCCCTCAAAAACATCTGGTTGAAATTTCTTTAATTCTTCTAAAAAAACACCTGCTTTAAAACAAAACATTCCTGAATTCCAATAAAAATTCCCTGCCTCTAAAAACTCCTGTGCAGTTTCTAAATTAGGTTTCTCCCTAAAACTAATTACTTCATTTCCTTTAATTTGAACATAGCCAAAGCCTGTTTCAGGTTTAGTTGGTTTCAAACCAAAAGCAACTATAAAGCCGCTTTTTGCAAGAAAAATAGCTTCTTCTATTGATTTTTTATACTCAATTGCATTTTCTATCAAATGATCTGAAGGTGTCACTACTAAAATATCATTCTCATCAACAGAAAAAGCAGCAAATGCTATTGCTGCCGCTGTATTTCTTGGGATTGCTTCTGTAATTTCTGTAAATGAATTTACATTCAAATCCTTAAGTGCTTGAACTGATAAATGCGAATTATCAATATTCCCAACAACTAAAACATCATCACAAAGTTCTTTATTTCTCAAAACTGTTTGCTGAAACAGAGACTTTCCTTCAAACAAATCAATATATTGTTTAGGCATTTCTTTTCTGGAAAGTGGCCAAAGACGACTTCCTACACCACCTGTTAAAACTACATTTATTACTTTCATTAAAACTTTATATTGAATCTTTACTTCATTTATTGAAATACACCAATTTTTATTTACAAACTCTAATTAAATAATCCCCGTATCCACTTTTCACTAATGGTTCTGCTATTTTTTTAATTTTTCTTTATTGATAAAACCCATTTTATATGCCATTTCTTCAATTGCTGCAATTTTTAATCCTTGTCGTTCTTCAATTACTTGGACAAATTGCCCAGCTTGCATCAAAGAATTTGTAGTTCCTGTATCAAACCAAGCTGTTCCTCTGTTAAAAATCCCAACTTTTAGTTTACCTCTTCTAAGATATTCTGCATTAATATAGGTAATTTCCAATTCACATCGTGGAGAAGGTTTGATATTTTTTGCAATTTCTACGACATCATTATCATAAAAATACAATCATGGAACTGCATAATTTGATTTTGGTTCTGTGGGTTTTTCCTCAATAGAAACCACTTCATTTTTATCATTTAATTCAACAACACCATAACGTTCTGGATCGCTTACTTGATATGCAAAAAACTACTGTATCGTGATACGCTCTCACGAAATGATCCGAAGAGGCCTTAGATGCAGAATACGGAGAATGCAGATCGTAAGACGTTTCTTCTGTAAAGAATCCATCATCTCCCAAAGCACCGAAAACTTCATCAGTAGAGACATGGTGGAAACGTTTTTTTTCGAAATTATCTTTCCAAATGTGTTTTGCTGCATTTAATAGATTAACCGTTCCTATTACATTCGTCATCACAAACTCTAATGGATTCGTAATAGATCGATCCACATGAGATTCTGCAGCCAAATGAATTACTCCATCCGGTTGATACTTTTCAAATACATCCAAAATGGTTCTCACATCAACGATGTCAGCTTTTACAAAAGTATAATTTGTTTGCCCTTGAATATCTTCCAAGTTTTCTAAATTTCCTGCGTAAGTTAATGTATCAAGATTAACAATCTTTTTATCTGGATACTTTAATACAAACTCCCGTACCACGTGCGAGCCAATAAAACCTGCTCCACCAGTAATTAGGATTGTTTTCATATTTGTCTTTATTTTAATGAAAATTAAAATTTATCTTTTAACTTCTCTAACCAATTTTTTTCTTTCGCACTATAGCCATAGCCATATTTATTTCCATAGCCAAAATAATTTTTGCTAACATCGTTTAATACAAAACCAACATTTTTAATTTTCTTCTGATCAATATTATTATTAGCAAACTCAATAAGTGTTTTTTCAGTATACTTAGAACGAGTAACATAAATCGTTGCATCTGCCAAATCAGCAATAAGGAATGTATCGGTCACTAACATCAAAGGGGCAGTATCTACAATAATATAATCATACTCTAGTCTTAATTCTTCTAACAATATCTCATAACGCCCATTAGCCAAAAGTTCTGTCGGATTTGGAGGAATCATCCCAGAATATATTACATCTAGATATGGATTAAATGTAGATACATGGATAATATCTTGCAATTTTGTTTGATCTGTGTACAAATACTCTGTTAACCCCTTTAATCCCTTTCGAGCAGTATTATAACGTTGTAATTGTGGGTTCCGGATATCAGACCCTATAATAATAACTTTCTTATTCGGTGTTGCCAAAGTTAATGATAAATTAACTGACGTGAATGTCTTCCCTTCTCCTTTTACTGTTGAAGTCACATATACAACTTTTCCTTTATCTTTTTTTGGCAACATAAAATTCATATTAGTAATCAATATTCTAAATGCTTCAGCCATTGGAGATAAGTCATTCATTTGAACAATATCAGAATCACCTTTCTCTATGCTTGGTAACTCCCCCAACACAGGTGCATGGGATAACTTTTCAAGATCATGCTTAGATTTAACTTTATTATTTAATAACTCTGATAAATATATTACTCCAAATGGCAATATAAGACCAATTATTAAACCTCCTAATAAAACAATTATTCTTTTAGGGGACACCGGATCTTCGGAAGCGTATGCCTTATCAATAATTCTAGCTTTATCTGCATTTATAGATTGTGAAATTGCAGTTTCCTCACGTTTTTGTAGTAATAACAAATATAAATTTTCTTTAATTTGTTGCTGGCGTTCTATTCCTCGGAACATTTTCTCAATGGATGGAAGTCTAGAAATCTTACCAGATACTTTATTTTGTTCTACAACATATTCATTCTTTGCAAGCTCTAAACCATTTTTGTTACGTTGTAAACTTTGCATTACTGAAGAACGCATACTATTAATCTGTTTTGTTATATCAATTACTGCGGGGTTTTCGTTAGTAGCTGATTCTAATAAACGATTTCTTTGTAATACAAGCTGGTTATAAGCAGAAATTCCAGCTATAGCCTCTGGATTAGCCAATCCAACATTGGATGGTAAAACCTGATATTGCCCTTGACGAGCAACATAACTAATTAAAGCATTCGTCAATTCTAATTGTCCATCAAGTTCCAATTGTTTAGCTCGGGCAGCAGCAGAGCTTTCTAAACTAATTTTAGCCTCTGTTTCAATATCTGTTAATTGGTTTTTCGATTTAAAATTCTCTTTTTCATTCTCAACTTGACCTAGTTCTCCAGATATTTTTTTAATTCTTTCTTCTATGAAACTCAAAGTCTTACCAGACTCTGAATTTTTATCTTGTATAGCATCATTATTATAAGCTACGACTAAGGCATTTAATATATCTTTTGCTTTTTGTATTTGTGCATAATCAATAGACAATCTAATTACAGTAGTTTCCTTACTTGTAAGGTCGGCTTGAACTATCTTTTGTAAACCGCTAACTCTAGCTTCTAATGAAGTTATTGACAATTCTAAATTATTAACATCATCAATCTTTGGTATACTATTTGAATTATAGTTAATATTTTTAGTAATAATAATATTTGCGTATGGTAAGCCAATAGTTTTACCAAAAGAACTTATTATATCTTTTTTAAATTCAGAAGAAGATATAACGAGCTGATTTCCTTTAATACTAACTTTCAATGGTTTTACAGGAAAGGCCGCATTTATTTTTTCGTTAATAACTCTTATTTCAATTGGAGAAGTTTCTTTATATAATTCAATTTTCTTAAATCCTGATTTAGTATAGATATTGCTTTGTAAATTTAAACGATCAACAACATCTTGCATTAATTTTTTAGACTTAAATATTTCTATTTCATTATCAACGCTATTTGTTTTCATTCCGCCAAATCCAGATAAATCTTGAAGGATGCTCATCTCTGCCCCACCTCCTGATGAAGAACTACTCTTTGTATCCTTTATTAATACTGTAGATTGAATTTGATATATAGGAGGAATAAATTTTAACCCTATAAAAGCAATTATTATTGCAAAAATTGCACATATTACAAACCAAGGCCATTTAAGTAAATATGGCTTTATGATTTCATTAATATTAATTTCTTCGTTTGTATATTGATTATCTTGTGACTGGGCACTCATTATAATACAGATTATTTTTTAAATACTAAGGCTAAAATAGTTACAACAATACTGGCAACGGATATATATATAGGCATATTTGGATCTAAGCGAGAAGTTTTCTCTTTAGTCCTATTAGCCGAAACATAAATTACATCACCTTGCTTTAAATTATAATATGGAGAATCCATAAAATCTGAACGTGTTAAGTCTATACGCACTTTTTCTATTTTACCATCTATCGTTCTAACCAATAAGACATTATCCCTTGTACCATACATTGTTAAGTCTCCGGCCAAAGCCAATGCTTTCATCAAATTTGTTTGTCCATCAGCAACTATATATTCTCCAGGACGAGTAACTTCACCCATCACAGAAACTCTGAAATTATTAAGCTTAACACTAACTGTTGGTTCTTTAATATAACGTACTATTTTAGTATGTAAAGATTGCTTGAATTGATCAATAGTCATTCCTTTCGTTGTCAATTTTCCAATTACTGGAAAATCAATTTCTCCATTCTGATCAATAATATAAGTAGGCCCTGAAGTCGTAGGTATAGTAGGGCTTACATTCCCAGTTAATTGCGGATTTTGCAATATTTGACCTGATGAATAATTTTGATTAAATGGCTTTACAACATCCAAATCTTTTGCCATAATATTTATCACTAATTGATCCCCAGGCTGTAAAGTATTATTTTCCATACGGAGAGCTGTCTCTGTTGCAGCTTTGTCTACATCCTGCAAATAATTAATATCATTACGTGTACGACATGAAACTATTGCTAAAGTTGCTAACAACAGCATTAAAATGCTTCTAATCTTCATATTTTCTTTAAAATCGAATATTTGCAAATATACAATTTCTGGCTTATTGTTTATCCAGAACTTCAAATATCGAATTATTACTTTTAAATTCTGGCACTATTACTTTCAACTGTCTAACTACCTCTAATTTATCTCTTCTCACTGCAGCTTTAGTCACTTGATTTGCTAATAGTTCTATATCATTATATTCCATATTGGGGTCTTTGGAAATCATAATTTTATCATTATGCGTAGGAAGATTTTTAGTATTATCACTCAATAGTTCTTCATATAATTTCTCTCCAGGTCTTAATCCTGTAAATACAATTTTGATATCTGTACCTGGTTCAAAACCAGAAAGCTTAATCATACGTTTTGCAAGATCTAAAATTTTAACAGGTTCTCCCATATCAAAAACAAAAATCTCACCCCCTTGCCCCATTGTACCAGCTTGTAATACGAGTTCACATGCTTCGGGAATAGTCATAAAGTAACGTACAATTTCCGGATGCGTAATAGTTATAGGGCCTCCTTTTTCAATTTGCTTTTTAAAATGAGGAATTACCGAACCATTAGATCCTAATACATTTCCAAAACGGGTTGTGATAAACTTTGTTGTATTTCCTTCTGTATGTTGTAATGCCTGTACAAAAAGCTCAGCAGTTCTCTTAGAAGCTCCCATTACATTTGTGGGATTTACTGCCTTATCAGTAGAAACCATTACAAAGCGATTCACTTTATACTTACTTGATAAACATGCCAAATTCTTAGAACCTAAAACATTCACCAATATAGCTTCATGTGGATTTTCTTCAATAAGAGGTACATGCTTATATGCTGCAGCATGATATACCATAGAAAACTCATACTTCTGAAATAATCTTTCTAATCTGTGTCTGTTCGAAATATCTGCTAAAACAAATCTAAATTGTACATGAGGGAATTTCTCCTTCATTTCCAACTCAATTTCATATAATGGCGTTTCTGCCTGATCCAATACCACAATTAATGAAGGGTTGAATTGTGCAACCTGACGTACAATTTCACTTCCTATAGAACCAGCACCTCCTGTAACCAATACACTTTTATTAAAATGTCTTTTCTTCACCTCTTCATTATCTAATTTTATAGGCTTTCTATTCAGGAGATCTTCAATTTGCAGACTTTTTATGTTTGTCCCCAAGTCATTCTCTCTCATTTTTTGGACAGAAGGCGCCTTAAGGATCAACAATCCTTTTTCTAAAAACAAATTAACCCACATGTTCATTTCATCTCGGGTAAGGTTTTCTTTAATGATAAGAACCCCTTCAACATCCAGCTCTTCTATAGATAATGATTCTAATTTATCTTTAGTATATATTGGTTTCCCCAATATTTTAGCATTCGTAGTATCATAACGTTGTGTTAAAAAACCTTCTACATAATAAGGCAGACTAGGATTATCCAAAATAGCACCAGCCATTGCAATAGATTCTTCCCCAATACCTAACACTAATATTCTTTTTTTAAGAGAACTCCTTTTATACTCTCTCAACATATGAAAAGACTCTTTAACTACAAGTCTAAATAAAAACAGAAAAGCAAAAGATGTTGCAAAATAAAATCCCAAAAGAGGAATGAGAATTAAATGCTTACCAGTAATCGTAAAATAACTATAGTTAATAATAATTACAACTATTGTTGTACAAACACTTGCTGTAAACAACTTAAAAAGGTCCATGAAAGTAGAATGCCTTATAATTCCTGAATATGTTTTAAACATATACATGAACAGAACATTTACTGAAATAACCATCAAAAATTTCTGAAAAACACTTATTGATGAATATGGTTTAACATTTAGAGCTTCAACAATAACAAAGGATAGTGCAAGTGAGAAAATAAGGATGAGGACATCAATAAAGAGAACGATCCATCTTGGCAGATATCGTATATCCGTAAGATTTACCAGATTATTCCCTGAATAAATCCTACGTTGCACATTTTTTATTTTATTCATTAATTTGGTTAGTGTTTGTGTCTGTGTGTTAACGTTAAATTATCAAATATATTTTCTGATATTAAAAATTTTATTTAACAATTTTTACGCCAAAAAAATATTATTCTCAATATAATTTACGTTCTTTTTATAAGTATCTAATACTTTGGTTTATTAGCGTGTAAAGATACATATAATTTGGTGTTTTTGTTTATCCAGTAATATTTTCTATAATTAACTCATACTCATAACCTTTTGTCACCAAAAAGCGAATTAATTTATTTTTTCTCTGAAAATCATTGAGGCCTTTATAAGTAGGTAAGAGTTTTTCGGCAAAGATTTTTATCTGTTTTATATAGTCATCCTCATAAATTTCATCCATACAATTCTGAATTAATTTTTCAGAAATACCTTTCATTTTAAGCTGTAATTTAATTTTTTGTTTTCCCCAATGTTTTACATAGAATTTTCCTCTTATATAACTTCGGGTAAACCGTTCTTCATTAAGATAGTTTTCCTTTATCAGGTATAATAATATTTCATCTTTAGCTTCTGGAATTAATAGAAAATTTCTCATTTTTTCTTCCACTTCTTTATGACACCTATCCTGATAAACACAGTAATTAATCAGTTTTTGTTTAATTTCCTGAAAAGTAAAACTTTTGTGTTCGTTTTGCATTTTTTAAATCTTAATCTCAGTCAAGAAAAATAAAAGAACAGCCGCAAAGCTATTCTTTTATTTTCAGATCATATATTAAGCTTTATTAATAATTAAATAAAGCCTTTCCTTCCATTAATTTATTTACTTTTCCCTTTACAGCATCTAACACTGCATCATTTTTTATGTTATCAACTACTTCTGAAATCAATCCAGCAATAGTTTCCATATCATTTTCTTTTAATCCTCTTGTTGTAATTGCAGCAGTACCTAGACGGATTCCTGAAGTAGTAAATGGTGATTTATCATCAAAAGGAACCATATTTTTGTTACAGGTAATATCAGCTTTTACTAAAGCTTTTTCAGTTTCTTTACCATTCACATTTTTATTACGAAGATCAATTAGCATTAAATGATTATCCGTTCCTCCACTTACAATATCAAAGCCATTATCTATCATAGCTTTTGCAAGAGCCTGCGCATTTGCTTTTACCTGCTTTGCATACACTTCAAATTTATGATCAAGAGCTTCTCCAAAGGCAACTGCTTTACCTGCAATCACATGCTCCAATGGTCCTCCCTGAATTCCTGGAAATACTGCTCCGTCCAGAACCTGACTCATCATTTTGATTTCTCCTTTTGGTGTTTTATGTCCATATGTATTTTCAAAGTCTTTCCCCATCATAATCATACCACCTCTTGGACCTCTTAATGTTTTATGGGTAGTCGTAGTTACCACATGGCAATGCTCAAATGGATTATTCAGTAAACCTTTTGCAACTAAACCTGCGGGGTGAGCAATATCTGCCCAGAGTGTAGCTCCGATTTCATCTGCAATTTCTCTGAATTTCACATAATCTAAATCTCTTGAGTAGGCCGAGAAACCAGCAATCATCATTTTTGGTCTTTCTCTAAGGGCAACATCCCTCATCTGGTTATAGTCTATAAGCCCTGTTTCTTTTTCTACTCCGTAAGAAACAACTTCGTATTGTATCCCAGAAAAATTCACAGAAGAACCATGAGTTAGGTGCCCTCCCATAGATAAATCCATTCCCATTATTTTATCTCCTGGTTTCAGAACTGCTAAATAAATTGCTGCATTAGCCTGAGAACCTGAATGAGGCTGAACATTCACATATTCTACACCAAAAAGTTCTTTTGCTCTGTCAATTGCTAAAGTTTCGACCTCATCTACAACTTCACAACCACCATAATATCTTTTACCAGGATAGCCTTCAGCGTATTTATTAGTCAACACACTTCCCATCGCTTTCATAACATTTTCTGAAACAAAATTTTCAGAAGCAATAAGTTCTAATCCATGGCTTTGTCTCTCTCTTTCTTTTTCTATCAGGTCGAAAATGATATCACTCATAATTTAATTTAGGTATTTCAAGTTTTAATATTTCAAAATTACTGATTATTTTTTTAAAATAAAGTCGGTTGTGAATCTGCCATTTTTGGAATTGCCAACTCTGATCCAATTGCCTTATTCAAGTTTTCAATAAAATGCGCAGACAAAAGTGGTGAAGCCTTTTCTATATTCTGATGAACAAAGAAATACAAATTTCGTAGTCCCTCCTCTTTCCATTTAATTATCCGTTGTATCCATTCATCCAGACGGGTGTAGTCACTATCTGCATTAGCGCCAACATAGCGAACAAAAGCAGTCGGAGTTGTTAACCTCATATGCATCATATCTCTACGTCCTGCCGTGTCAACAATAATATTTGTGATATTATGCTGTTTAAATAACTCGCAGGTTTCATTGAAAACATTTTCGTCTGTGAACCATTCTGTATTTCGTAACTCTATTGCCAAAGGAACCTCAACAGGCCAATCCTTTATAAATTTCTTTAGACGATCAAAATCTTTGGGTTTAAAATTGTCATGTAACTGCAGAAATACCATCCCCAATTTTTCTTCAAAATTCATGATGGCTGAAGCAAACTGCGTAACAACTTCTGTTACATCCTTTAAGCGTCTGAAATGAGATACGGTATTAGTTATTTTTGGAAAAAACTTAAAGGATTCCGGAGTTTTATTTTTCCAAACCGTGACCTGATCCGGAATAGGCATACCATAAAAAGTAGCATTCATTTCTATAGAATTAAACTGAGTAGCATAATAAGTCAGTTCATCTTTTGTCCCTTTAGGATAGAATCCTTTAAGATCTGTTTTATTCCATTTTGCACATCCCACAAAAATATCTTTAAGACCTTCTTTGTTTCTCTCTAATACCAAGGAAGTATTAATATGATCTTGTGGAATTGTAAAATCTATTAAAGAAGGATCCTCTACTTGCCCGAATTTCATTTTTTCAATCTTAAAAATTAAAGTTTAAAGATAAGAATTTATGAGATTCTATTGTTAATAATAAGTTATTATAAAATAAATAAGGAGCAATCTTGTATGATTACTCCTTATTTATACTATTTATAATTAGTTTATTTTCTAAGATCTTTTAAACCAGCTGAAAACAGATTTCCTTTTTTCTTCATCATAACCATAGCCATAACTTCCATAACCATAGCCACCATAACCATAGCCATTTAACTTAATTCCATTTAATACTATTGCCAGATTCGAAAGTTTTTTCTCTTGGTAAATTTTTTCAATTTCCGGAAGTTGTCTACGATCCATCTTTCCTATTCTGATTATGAATAATGTTAAATCAGCAACTCTGTCTATTATACTTGCATCGGCGACAACTCCAGTTGGTACACCATCAATAATAATATAATCATAGCGATTTTTCAATTCATTAATTAGTTCATCCAAACGTTTACTTAATAACAATTCTACCGGATTTGGTGCTATTGCTCCAATAGGTATAACATCAACATTTTCTAAAAATTCACTTTTTTGTAAAATTTCATCAACAGAAATGGACGAGTTCGAAAGATAATGACTAGTTCCTTTCTCGTGTAAAAGACCCACTCGTGAACTTAGTGTTCCCTTTCTTAAATCTAAATCTATAGCAACTACTTTTTTATCAAGGTAAGACAATGTTGCTGCAAGATTCAGTGCACTAAACGTTTTACCAACACCAGCACTAAATGACGTAAATGTTATTACTTTCGGTGGATGTTCGTCTTTTGTCATAAAATTTATATTAGTCCTCAAAATCCTGAACGCTTCAGTCAATGGATCACGTCCCGCTTTGCTTACCAATATATCACCTTTTTCTTGTCTTCGACTTCTGGCTAATGGTATTTCCCCCAGGAACGGAACACTTAATACATTCTCTAAGTCCTGACGACCTCTAACTCCTGTATTTAATAAAAGCATTGAAAGTAAAATAACTGTAGGTATAGCCGCTCCTATTATTACACCTGTAAATACCTTTTTCATTCGACTAGGGTATATTGGAGCATCAGATCCGACAGGAGGATCTATTATACGCACGTTGGCTTCTGTCACAGCTTCATTTAATGCATTCTCTTCTCTTTTATTTAATAAGAACATGTACAAATCCTCTTTTACTCTGCGTTGTCTTTCAATAGAAAGCATAGTTCTTTCTTTTCTTGGCATTTGTAACATTTTACCCCGGGCAACTTTCTCTTCCTGTATGGCATTATTTAATTTAATAGTCTGACCTCTAAGTGCATTATCTATGGCTCTGCCTATATTATTACGCATAGCATTTAATGCATCATCCAGATCTAATACTACCGGATTAAAAGAATTACCTCCTTCTGCCAGACGATTCCTTTTTAAAAGTGTTATATTATATTCCGCAATTTGATTTTCTACACCTGCATCAACCAGTCCTGTATTATTAGGTATTAAATTATTCTTTTTTCCTTTATTATTAAGATAAGAGCGCATCATTTCAATCAGTCTCATATTCGTTTCAGTAGTAATCCGGTCCGATTTGTGTTGATTAACTTCCCCAAAATACATTCCCCCGACTGTAGATACATCTACGCCTTGATTAGCTACTTTTATATCTTCAATATTTGATTCAACAGTCCCCAATTCCCCTTCAATAATTGCTAATCTGTCTTTTATAAAATCAGCTGTACTCTGTGCTATTTTATTCTTATCCTGTAAATAAACATCATTATAAACATCAATTAGTGTAGTTAAAACATCAGCAGCTCTCTCTGTTGATTGATCTTCCATAGTCACTTGTATTAATGATGCATCCTCATCCATCTGCTGAATTTTAAGACTCCCTACAAACTGCTCCATCATTGCTTCACGTGGATATTTTGTAACCTGAATATCCGTTGCATAATAATCTTGTATGTAGTATTTGCTTGGTTCTACTAATATTTTACCTATAGGAGTCTCTGTTAGTTGATTCAACCTTATTTTAATCTCTTTTGATTCATCGGTCTTATTCCAACCCTTCATTAAAACATTCCCTGCATCAATAGGTGTTATAATAAAACTATAACTATCCTCACGGGATTTCCCCTCTACTTTTACCTGAACAGGTGATTTTTTATACAACTCTCTATCTCTTAATCCGGAACGGATTTTATAGCTTATATCAGCTCCAAGTTTATCAATGACCAATCTCATTAATTCTTTTGATTTTAGCTGTATGATCTCATCTTTTACATTAACAACATTTGTAGAAGACCTTGTAATACGGGCAGTTGTAGGTGTATTAGACGGTGTTTTAATCATTACAACTTCAGATCTGTTGTACATAAATGGTATTTTACTATACTGATAATAATAGTATCCACCAAATATCAAAATAGACAATGCGAACCATTTCCAGTTATGCAGAAGATATTTAAAGAGATCTATTATATTAATAGACTGCTCTTTTTTACCTTGTGTTAAATAATTTTTCTGATTTGTCATATCCATAGCTCTCTATTATTTACTAACTCTGATTAGCGTTAACACTGATATAACTGTGCCTAACAACCCCGTTCCTATACCAAAATACCTCCAAAATCTATCCTCTCTAGGAGTAACTTCCGGTGAGCGGGGTTCAACAAAAATCATATCATTCTGCTTTAGATAATAAGCAGGAGAATTATAAATCTCTTTAGATCGGATATTAGTAACTATTTTATGTCGAACTCCATCTTCTTCACGGATTACTGTGATTCTGTCCGGAGCAGCATTAGTCCCCATGCCTCCAGCTTTTGTGATAGCCTCAATCAGAGTTATTCTACCATCCGGAACATCCAGCACTTTGTTACCTATTGCCCCTGCAAGACTTATTTTAAAATTCAGAATTTCAACTTTTACGATAGGTTCATTAATCAATCTTCCATTAATTAATTTATTACGTATCAAATCCCTTACCTCTTCTAAGGTCAAATTTTCCACATGAAGAGCTCCTAAAACAGGAAATGCAATATTTCCCTCTCTGTCAATTAAATACCCTTGAGCATTTGATGAAAGATCAACTCCTGTAGAAACACTACCATCAGTCCCTATTTTATAAGTACCTGCTACTGTATTAAACGGAGCTGCTAACTCAAGAGATTTAGCACTTACCTGAATACTTAAACGATCATTTTTCTGTAATTTAAGTGCAGGAGCATCTGCAATCGGATATTCTACATCTGGTACCATATCCTCAGCATAGATTACTTTTTTAGATACACAGGAGTTTAACAAAATAATGCTAAACAATGCTAATCCTAAGATAAATTTATTCATCACGTTATAATTTATTATTTTTTATTAGTTCTTGACTACATAAATATGCAGCATTTTGATCAGGTAAACAAGACAATTGCCCTACATTTACATTCGTTATGATTTTTTCTAAACTATTAAGCATCTGATCAAACAAATTTCTGTTCCAGCGAATCGCTGTACAGCTTGGCAGAACAGAAAGTAAAGCTTCTTTTCCCGATACTTTTTTCCATTGATTTTCCGGAGCCTGACGAAGACGTACCAATCCTTCTAATAGAACACCTATATTTTTATAACATGGGGTCTTTCCACTCCACGGTGTTCCGTAAATCATAATGGTATTATTGTCCATAATACGCACAGCTGGATTATCATCATTCAACAGCTTTGTATCCGGTATATATTTCAACCACAATCTACTATGTGTACTTTTTCCTGTCCCACTCTTTCCTAAAAAAGCATAGCCTTTTCCATCCTTTTCTATTACAGACGCATGGAATAATACAGTATTATATTTTAGCATAGCTTGCCCAAAAGCTACCATTAGCAGCCAACTAAGAATTGAAGTAGTATATAGTTCTTCTTCCAGCATATAGATTTTAGATTCACTAAAATCTTTGGTACTAAACATTTTCCATTCTCTGCTCTTCTGCTCGCTCTGAACAGAAGTTATATAATTTTCGGAAGATTCTTCAAAACGGAATCTATCCCCCCACACAATCGAAACATCACTCAACAATTTAGTTTCCCCTATACTCTTCGGAGCAGAATCTAATTCCAGTTGAATTCTGATTTTTGCAGTTTCAAATGGCGCCTGAGTAATAAAATCAACAAATGACGGTAAACAATGATCTATTTGAATCTGCACAGGCAGAAGTACTTCCATAATATGATCTGCTATCCGGAAATAAACAGATTTTAAATCATTGTGATATTTCATTTTATCATTCTGCATTTTTTATCATTATATATAAATAGTCTGTTCGCATTTTCCTGCCAACTTCATATCATGTGTTACAAATACTAATATTTTATTCTTTCCGGCCTCTAATAAACGTTGTATTAGTTTTTCTCCGGTATCAGGATCTAGCGCAGAAGTTACCTCATCAAAAAGCCAAATATTACATTCACGCATTAATGCTCTTGCTACAGCAATCCGTTGCGCCTGGCCTTCAGAAAGTCCATAACCTGATTCTCCCACTATAGTATCTAGTCCATCTGGTAAATCGTATACAAACTCTGCACAAGCCAGATACAGCACTTCTCTAAGTTTACTATCCGAAACTTCTTGCTCTCCTAACTGTAAATTTTCTTTTATACTTCCGCTAAACAATTTGTCCCCCTGTGGCACATATGCGATATTGATACGATACTTATTGGATAAAACTAAATGTTCTGTAGAGGTGTTAATATATATTTCTCCTTTATCTGGTTTTATTAAGGCTAACAATAATCTTATGAGTGTTGTTTTGCCTTTTCCACTAGATCCGATTATGGCAACAGGCTGCCCTGTAATAAATTTGGCACTCAAATCTTTAATCACTAGTTTATCATCATAACGAAAATTCAACTGATTAATTTCTATATTTTGAGGTTCAGTAATATATTCTTGTTCGATCTCTTGCTCTACTTCTACCTGTTCTAACTCCTGTACACGGTCTACAGCTGTTCTGAAACGAATAAACAAGGGCACAAATCCCATCATCAGTAATATTGGAGCCTGAATTCGTCCTACCAGTTGTAAAAATGCAGTCATCGTACCAAAAGAAATCTCGTTTGCATGCAGACGGTACACTCCCCAGCCAAAAGTCAACAAAAATCCTGCATTTATAGTCAGTTTCATTATTCCCTGAGAAACCGTAGAAAAATTAAGTAATCCTAGTTTTAATTTAAATATATCATTCTGACTATTTTCTACTTTTTGCCAGCGTGCATATTGTACTCCTAATGCTCTTATAGACATCCTGAATCTCAGGTTTTCCTGTACTACATTTCCAAACTTACTTTCTGCTGTCTTTAAATCTTTATTTAGTTTTCTTAATTTCTTAAAATATATTTTAGAGAAAAGAAATAACGGAGATATTGCAACAATTAAAATCGCCAACATAGGATCCATCAACCATAAAAAACCAAAAGATGCCAAAAGCCTTATGGTAGTCAGTACAAATGATATAGAAGAAAAACCTACCATCTGCACAATCTCCTGGCAATCATTGTTTATTCTTACCTGTATATCTCCTGTATGCCAATGCTTACCAACTTTCCAAGTGGATAGCATTTGAGATTTAACCAGTGAATTTTGTAGAGAAATCATCATTTTCATTCTCGTTTTTTCATTTAGCCATCCGGAGTAACTTCTCATGAAAAGAGCTATAAGTACACTACAGACAGATAATATTAAAGCTTTTTGTAAGTCCGATGTACTGCTACTCACTGCAAAATCCACAGCCTTTTTAGACCAGAATACAAACAATAAAGAAAATGCAATGGCTGCTAATTCTAGTATAAAATACAGCAATAATTCTCCGCGACTATTCTTAGTGAGAAGCCATGCCCATTTTAATTGATATGATAAATTTGTATTCAATAAATTCTATTTTTTTACTAAGCCTGAATAAAAATGGACTAAGGGAAAGCTTAATGCTTCCATCGGTGCATAAGGAACATATTTTATAAAACTACTCCATAGCCTTCTTTTGGTCCCTTCTCTCTTCCCTGAGCTTTCTTTCTGATACCTTTCGTCATGAAATCCAAAATTTCCGGATTTCCATATCTCTTCCATCATCCAGTCTGCAGATTTATTTATTTCTGTCGGAAAAGGTAAATATTCTTCGGACAAACCTGTATACTTTACCAGAACGACATGTAACAAATTAATCCATTTTATTATTTTCAGTTTTGTATATACTGCTTTCAAAGTATTTCCATCAACCTGACCATAATATGTTTTATATAATCTTGCAGCATCACATAATTGCCTAATTCCTATTCCAAATGACAAAAGGTGCTTCAGAATATGTGCATTTACCTGCAGCATTTGTAATAAGGGAGAAGGGAGTATCACCTCTTCTTTTTCTATACTGGTTCTGATACTAAAATGAGCTTCCTTCTTTTGCAGATTTTGTAGGTATCCTGATAAAAAAGGATTATGGATATCAAATAACTTCTGGTGATGATCTATTTCACAATCTCTCCAGAAATAAAAACTACTATATCCTGCTGTAGCTTCTGTTACAATACCATATTTTGCAAGCAGCTTATCTGCTTTATAAAACTCATCAGTTGTCTGAAAATACCAATCGATATCTCCACAAACTCTTCTGCCGGGGTTCTCATAACAAATGGCCAACCCTTGGCCTTTTAACAATATTGGTTGTATATTTCCTTTAGAAAAGAAAACCATCTGTTCGGCAAGAATATTGTTCATCCACCGATTTCTTTGTTCAATTTTTTCTACCCGTACTAACCATTTAATATGGAGTTCACGGGGAGGGAGCAGATCTGAACTTAACATTTGTATCCCGTCGAATACAATACCTTCTACTGTTTGTTGAACAGATATACGGAATAAAGCATCCCATTCGGCTTTAGACATAGGAAAACAATCTATAGCATCTATAGATTTATTCCAGAGCCCTGCACGCAAAAGCGTGAAAAAAGCCTTAGCAACTTTATCCTCTAACATCATTACTAATCAGTTAACAATCCCTGTTTCTCAAAATCATAAACAAGTCTTTGAGCATCTTTCTCAGCTACTGCATATTCAACATTATAATAATTTAGTAACACCTCTGTTACGGTTTCAACATTGAACTCTTTACCCTGAAGTTCTTTCCACAAAAAAGCAGCTGTTTCATTCAATGTATATACCTTAGACATATCTACCATATCCTGTTCCGGATCGATGATAACGTATTCATCACCTAAATGTCGCAACATTAAATCCTCCCTTAATTTCATAATTTTATTTTATTCCAAATATTTTATTATAAACAGCTCTGACTATACGCAATTTATACCAGATCTGCCCTAATAATGTATTAATACTTAATTCCTTTTCTCCCCTGTATGCACTGACAACAACGGCCAATATATCCTTATCAGTGATTATTTCTACCTGTTGTATATTACCATCACCTGCAAGTGTGACGTTTCCTTTTTTAATTTTAACAACCCTATGTAATACATATGCATTATTAAAATATGCCAATACAATTTTCCCGTTAATTAAATCTTTTTCTTCAAACTTCTTTAATACAACCAAATCCCCGTTTTGCAAAAATGGTTCCATACTTTTCCCTGCTACAGGAATTTTCACCTTCTGACCGGCATTTAATCTTTCTTTTACCTGTTCAAAGAAAAGATCATTTGGAATTATTCTTTTACTAAGGATCTTTTTCTCCATACTTACTATATATTAAAAGCTGAATCATTTGTTGATCAAATATACAATTTAATATAAATCGATAAAAGCCATCACTATTCAGCAACTAAAAAACAAAACTTTCCTAAAATTAAAAAAATAATTCAATAATAATTTATATTTATTACATTTAATACAATTATTATATTTTGTAAATATTTATCAATACATAAGTGCTTATTATAATATTTCTCTATAGATATTTAAGCATTTTTCTGTCATTTTTTTTCGGGTAAAATATTCTTCATAACGATTCCTACTTCCTTCTGATAATTCCTTTTTAAGATTTGCATCTGTGCATATACGCTTAATTGCATCCGCAAGTACTATCTCATTTTCAGATTCCACTACAAGACCAGATATTCCGTCTTTATTTACCCAAGCCACTCCTGAACCAGGTATATGCGCAGACACAATAGGTTTTCCACAAGACATAGCTTCAATCTGTACAATAGCAAAGGCTTCGGTCTTCCATATGGAACTCAGACAGAATATATCGCATGCTTCAAAATAATTGGGTATATCATTATCTTCTATAAAACCTAATAAGTCTACTTTATCCTGAACTCCCAACTCCGCAATAAGATTTGTAAGAGATTCCATTAATGGTCCTTTCCCTCCTATTATAATCTGATAATTTTCATCCAGATGCTGAGCAGCTTTAATAAGATATTCATAGCCTTTATATTCTACAAGTCTGCCTAATGAAAATATTATATGCTTGTTTTTATATTTTTGTTTTAATTTCTCTGCTTTTCCTTTATCAGCGACTAAAGGTTCCACACCAATCGGGATATAATTTATTTTATGCTGAACTTTGCCCAAGAAAGGAGATTCTTTAACATATACAGGAGTTGTTCCTACAATAATATTAGCTCTTTTAATTAACCAATCTTGCAACGGCTTATACAGCTTCAATAATGTCTTTTGTTTCAGAATATCACTATGCCAATGAAGTATCATCCTCCCTTTATAACCTGAAAGGAACAATGCTAAGCTAGCCATTGGATCGGGATGGTGAATATGGATGATATCATAATCCTTTGCGATCTTGCGAAGTTTGATAATTAAACTTGGCGCTAACATTGTTGCTGCTAACTTTACTTTTGTAGCTTCTACAATCAATTTAGCATATGGATTGATATTAATTATGCCTGCAGGATAATTCTCTGTAGAAGCACAAAGCATATCACAATATACCTTTTCTTGAGAAATTCCTAACATCAAATCATACATTACCTTTTCCACACCCCCTCTAACAGGGTAAAATTTTCCTAATTGTAATATTTTCATTGATAAATAAATGTTAAACAATGATTTATTATTAAAGTTGTAATAATAAATCTCATCGTAATATCTCAATAACTTTCAATGCACTTTTTTTCCATGAATATAATTGTGACTGTTTTTCTCCTAAATCCACTAATTTTCTTTGAAGCTTTTCATCATTTATAAGAAGTCTAATCACATCACTAATTTGTTCTTCATCTGTCGGGTTAACGTATAGCACTGCTTTATTGTATATTTCATGAAAAACATTAATATCTGATGCTATGACAGGACATTGAGAAACCATTGCTTCCAATGGAGGGATTCCAAATCCCTCATATAACGAAGGATAAACAAAACACAACGCATATTTATAATAATTAATCAATTCTCTATCAGACACTCGTCCCAACCACACAATTCTATCATTTTTATCATGCTCTTCATAGGTATGATTATATATGTTATTTTTTCCACCAACAATAAATAGTCTGATCGAGGGATCGTTTAATTTATTAAATGCCTTAATGAGTTTTTCAAAATTTTTTCTAGGATCTAAAGAAGAAACTGCCAAGATATATTTTTCATGAATATTTTGGAATGGATTATCTTTATTTTTTTGATAAAATACAGATGGAACAGCATTATATACAACTTCAATTTTATCTTTTCTAATATTAAGAAATTTAATAATTTCTGATTTTGAAAATTCACTTACTGTTAGGATTTTATGAGAGGTTTTTGCACATAATGGTGTTAATATTTTATAAAAAATTCTATAAAAAAAAGAATACCAGAGAGGATTATAGAGAAATGCCAAATCATGAATAGTAATAATTTTTTTTAAAATAATTACCGGTCCTAGCCCCGTAAAATTTAACAGTATATAATTATGTTTATTAATAAAAAACAAAGGTAAAATAATCTGTTCCCAAAAATGAGAAGAAGTAAAACCAAAATACCAGATATTAAAGTCCTTAATATCATATTCTTTATTAATTACCTTCGACGGACAAATCAATATAAACTCAATACCTAACTCAACAAAAGCTTTACATAGCTCATATGCAAATCTATTGACTCCAGTTGGAGGTTGCAGCAAAAAGCGACCGTTTATATAAATTTTTCTATTCATCATTTTTATTTTTCACACCTGAATACATTCTATATATTACTTATAAACACATAGAATTAATCAAATATTTCCATATCATTTAAGGTTTTATCTGTATACAAAGTGTTACTTTACTTTTCTCTATTTTAATAATCTTTCAAATAAATTGGTCCAAAGTTTCATTACATGTTCTTCAGAAAAATTATGTGATAATTGTTCAGCCATAGTTCCCATTTTTTTTCTCAGCTCAATATTATTTATTAATGTTAGTAACTTATCACTCATTAACTGGTACTCTCCTTCCGGAATCAGGTAACCATTAATTCCATCCTTAATGATATCTTTTGGCCCGCATTTGCATGCATAAGCTACCATCGGTAATCCACATGCCTGAGCTTCTAACAGAGCCATCGGTAATCCTTCATAACGGGATGTCATAACCAAAATTGAGCTTTCAAAATATTCTCTCTCAATATCTTTCACTGGTGGATGCAATCGAACAACATCTAAAAGATTCAAATCTTTAATCATATCTTGTAATTCGTCTTTTAAAGGACCATTTCCAAAAATATCAAGCTTCCAATCCGGATTGTGATCATATATCGTTTTCCAAATTTTGATTAGTTCATCAAACCCTTTTTGATAATCATAGCGCCCTACTGCTATTATTCTCTTATTCATAAGGCTTGCCCGATCTGATGGAATAAAGCTATTAGCATTAGGAATTACTTCTATGTTAGACAAGTTTCCCCAATAACTTTTATCTTCCTCAGTAAGTACAACGAAACGATCATATTTTCGGGCTAATTTTAAGTCATTAATACTCCTGTATTTATCAATTATCCCCAATATTCCTTTTCTTCCATACTGAATACGTTTGAATCTGGAAAAATGAATTTCCAGTACCTTTTTACTTCCGTCATTCAACTTATATACAAAGGAAGAATCATTGTCGAACATTGAAATAACAATATCAGCTTTTAATTTTCTTAAAAGTTCTTCAAACTTAATCTTATGTAGTTTCTGCTTTTGAGGATAAGTTAACAGTTTAACTAACAAGTTCTTTGATTCATTATCATGATAATTAATATCCAGATCATATTGTTGAATACGATTATCCAACTGAAAATAAGAAGATCGTCCTTTTTGATCCGTGGTTACAATGCTTACATCATACCCTAAAGCGACAAAATAATTTGCTTTATTGGCAAGCACCCTTTCCATTCCCCCGGAATTAAAAGTGCCAAGAATACTATATACTATTCTCATACGAAACCTCTTCTGTGTGAGATATAACAAATTGATCTAAGCAAAAGAACAATGCATAAACAGGAAAAATATCTGTCGCCACTTTAATCCAGATTACAAATGTCATAGCTATAAAGATTAAAAACATCAAACCATACCTTGGGACTTTGGAAAAGAAAAAAAGACCTAAATAAACAAATAAAAAAGCAAACACAGAAAACCCTATTAAACCACAATATAGTATAAAACGACAGTAACCAATGTCTGTACCATA
Organism: Elizabethkingia occulta; assembly: GCF_002023715.1. Taxonomy (GTDB): domain Bacteria; phylum Bacteroidota; class Bacteroidia; order Flavobacteriales; family Weeksellaceae; genus Elizabethkingia; species Elizabethkingia occulta. The sequence continues at coordinate 104,948 of NZ_MAHX01000020.1, read as the reverse complement.
AATAAAGCTATCAAAAAGACCAGATCCAATTAGCCATGTTCTTTGGTCGTTGGGCCAGATCCACATTTCACGATTTAATTTTTCAGTGGAGCTCGTTGACCATTCCCCTTTTTCAACCCAGTTAAAGAAGCCTTCAAAAGCAAAGCGCATATAATTATAGAAAGAAGTATTTGAATTATACAAATAAACTGAAACCACAATAGCAACAAGTAACAACCCTCCAAATAATACCCCCAACCTGACAGAATCATACTTAACCAATAAACGGAATAATCCTGAAGAAATTACAAAATATATGATTCCGCTTGCTACTCCTAAAATGGTAGTTCTCGATATTGCATTTCCCACTACTGCAATAGTAAAAAAAGCAATTAATAACATTGCAATAGCCATGTTATTTTGCCGTATATCTTCATCATTTGCCAAAAGTCCAGCAATCATGACCAATATCAGAGAAAAACGAACTCCTGCAGGATCTAATGCTGCTCCTATACCATACAAACGGTCAACCTCCTGAAAAAACTCCTGTCCCTGCATCACTATGCTGTCTACTAAATGTTGAAATACCGGGATATTATCAATCATCATAGCTAAAATACATTGTGTAAAGGCAACTCCTGCTAAATATAGTGTCACTATTTTGAAGTCTACATAACCATGTACAGCCCGTATAAATGCACATATTGCATATGCCCCGCCCAGCCATACGGAAAAGCTCACAATATAGCTGGCATACGAATAATCATTTGTATAATTAATGTCTGTTGAAATAAAACAAATCAATGAAAATATTATTGCAATACCTATTGCAATTAAGAGTCCTTTATTTATCTTAATATTTTCTTCTTTTATCCACCGGTATACTGCAAAAATAATTCCTATAACAGCAAGTATCATTTTGGTATTAACACTTTCAGGCAGAAATGTAAAGCTTATTGGAAAAAAATAAAAACTAGTTAGGACTCCAATTAATAAATAAGGGATTAAACGCAACATATAATTATAATTTTCTTTTTATTTATAAATAATACCATAAATATAACGAATCACCAGATTATAATATAGCTTTAAAATCCAGTATTGTTTCTTTACTGCAAACCATTCTAACAATCTGGTTCGCATAGGCAACTCTTTATTTTTCATTACAAACTTATTCGATTCCGAGAACCATTTCTCCCATTGTTTATAATTTGATTCTTTATCAGAAATCAAGAGAGGTAATTTAATATTCAGCTTTAGAAAATTAATTCCATCTCCTATTTTTTCTAAAAAGCCTCTATTTTTCAGATATTCTTCTATAGCTTCTAAATTAGTTGTTACTTCTAGTCTATGTTGTGCTGTATACATTTTTGTTAATGAGCCTTCATTAGACTGGCCATAATGATATAAAGCCTTATCAATAAAGGACACTTTATCTGCATGAGTAAATAGCTTCATCATAACCATCATATCTTCACCCATATTCATCCCCGGGATAAACCGAATATTATTGTCTTCATATAAAGAACGCCTTACAACAAAAAGCCATAGGTTCCAGCGCATAGTACCATGCAACATTTTTTGTATCGCTTCACCTGAACTCACAAAAGAAGGTTGATTCATTTTGCGTTCATTATGATTAAATGATAAACACCAGTTACAACCAATAATATCTGCTTCCGTCTTTATTATTTCTTCAACCATTAATTCTATTGCATTTCTTTCAATATAATCATCTGCATCTACATAGTAAATATATGCTCCGGAAGCATTGTCCAGCCCAGTATTACGTGCAGCAGCTACCCCCCGATTGGATTCGTGATTGAGTACTTTTATAGGAACATCCTCACCCTTAACCAACTTAGCTATATATCTATTAATAATATTACTTGTGTTATCTTTACTACAATCATTAATAATAATAACCTCTATATTTTGATATGTTTGTGATAAAATGGAATTCAATGCTATATGCAGTGTATCTGCCGCATTGTAAACAGGCATAATAATTGAAACTAAAGGTAGTAATAATGGCATATTCTCTTTTTATAAAATTTATAATATTCTGTTTAAAATACGATTAACCAACTCAATATTTTTACTATTGAACTTTCGGGCAAATAAATATTCTGATTGTATCAAAGCATCATAATCTTTATTTTCCCAATCATAAAGTACTCCATCTTTCCAGCCTATCATACGCATACAGCCTTTTCCTTCATGATCCGGATTGAAAATCCGGTCTTTAAATACAGAGTTCCAGCAAAGTGTGTGTATAAATATTTCGTCACTACAAAAAGTATTTCGGTACATTGTTAAGACTTCATCTTTTTTACTGATCGTATATTTAATAAAATCATGTGTAAGACTTACCCATTGTGTTCCTTTTTTAAAATCTATCCCGCTGTTTCTCCGGTACCTTAACATATATTGTATTTTTAACGCAAAAAATCTTACTAGCCTTCTGACAAATGGCATTCCGCCCGGAGCAGGTCTGAAATCTTCCGGGAACAAATGAAAGCGATTTACCTTCCGGTCAACCTCATAGCGATAATCATACGTGGAATATCCTATAAATTCTTTTCTCTGGTTTTGATTAAAGAAATCGTGAATTTCATCTTGTGATTTCAGGGGCATGTCTACGCCTGACAGTAAGTGATAATATGCAAATTCATCTACTGCTACTGCCTTTTCAAATAACTTGTACTCAGCCTCTACAACACTTATGTCTCCCCATCTTACGTCTGTTCTTTCCCTTAAGATGTGCAGATCCGAATGAATTGTTTCTAACTGGGGAAGTTCTTTGATCTTTTTATCGAAATGAATAAAAATTGTATTTCTCGGGTCATCAAGAGCCTGAATCAGGCGTGTTAATACCGGATATTCATGGTGTGCTAAAATAAGGTAGGCGTGTTTCATATGTTATAGTATATGAAGTATAAATTTCTAATCATTAACATTTAGGCTTTTACTTTTTTAGAAACAAAATTAACAATTGGCTTTTCAATAAAAACATAAAGCATACATCCTGCAATTATCGATGAAATAAACATGGTAAAATCTACTGTATTCAACAATATTTCTCCTGAAAAAAAATGATTCCCCGCCATTTTCAAGGCTTTAAATTTTAAGAAAGTAAAATAAAAATGTATCAGGTATATACTATAAGAAGCATCTCCCAGAAAAACAAGCTTTTGCATTACCGGTTTTGTCAGTGAAGCGTTACCGGTTAATGAGAAAATAATAATTATAGCCATTGCCGGTAGTCCACGAGATACAAAATGTGGTATTTGTATATCAATTAATACTGCTGCTATTAAACTAATAAGTAACAACAGGATAATACTAACATTAATATGTAAATTTATTCTTTCTTTAAAATATATGTATAAATAATAGCATATTATACCGGAAGCAAAATTAAGCAAACGAAAATCGCCTATTATATAGCTAAAATTCACCCAACCTAGTTGTGGCTCCTGCATACCCAATAAATTCACTAATAATACAACCCCTGTTAATATAAAAAAAATAGTATACAGCACATTCTTTCTGGCTGAAGAGAATAAAAGGACAACACTAAAAATGACATAAAAAAACATTTCATAAGTAAGGGACCATCCCGGACCTAATACCAGACGATAGTTAGGATCCCCTGTAAAAGTCGGAAGCAAAAGCAAGTTCCCAATATAAAAATATACATCCTTAATCCCCTCTGCCTTTGTCACAAATAACAGTAGAGGAATAGCACATATTATATAAACCGGATAAATCCGACTTATTCTTTTCTTCATAAAATACAAGGCATTGCCTATATTGGACCCTGTATTTAGTTTTACAGTTAAACACATTATAAACCCACTAAGTACAAAGAAAATATCTACACCAAATTCTCCCAGAACAACAAGTATCTTAGGTATCCATCCATCATTCCAGATATGGCATAATGCCACCAGTATCGCAGCATAACCTCTGATCACCTGTAATGCGTCAATCTTATTTTTAAAGAATTTTTCCATAAATCATCAAACAAGTTGATTATATATTAAGACAGAAATGTTTCATGATTCTGATTTAATTTTTTTAAAAATTTTTTTAACAATATTAGAAGCCTCAGTGCTGAATTTTCTTGCGAACAAATAATTTGAATTTATTAAAAACTCATAATCTTCATCTTTTAAAATTCGTGGACTACCATCTACAAAATCATTAAACAATAAATCGGGCATATTAATTATTTCAAATTTACCCTGACTGTTCTCCAGTAAATAGGGCACAAAATACTCATCACCACAAAATGACCATCTAAAATATTGTAATACTTCCTTCTTTTTGTCTATTATATAAGCAAGGGCAGAACGAGTTAAGCTTACCCAATTATTCGCTTTTATTGTAACCTTAGGATCTTCAATTCTATATATATTTAAGATATTTTGTATTTTCAATATTATAAGCCATAAGAAATGAGATATTTTTTGAACTATAATATTGTTGTGTTTATAGTTTCGTAGAAAAAAGTGATACCGCCCTAATTTCATTTTAACCTCATAATCATTTGTATAGATAAAGCTTAATATTTCCTTACCTGGATTCTGATCAAACAAAAAATGGATCTCATCCTGACTCTTCAGCGGGAAATGCGTTCCCGAAATTAAATGATATCTGGTTGATTCCTCATTATTCTTGAATGCCTGTTCAAACAAAGCATATTCAGCTTCTATTTGCGATACATGTCCCCATCTTACATCAACACGATTTTCTAATATATACAGGTTTGATTTATTTAGCTTAATCTCAGGAATTTCCTTTACTTTTTTATCAAAATGGATATAAATATCATTTCTATCATCGTCCAGAGCCAACAAAAGTTCTTTTAATACCTCAAATTCATTATGAGCCATTATTAGGTACGTATGTTTTTTCATATCGTTTGGATTTCATCAATAATCTGCGATTGATAAACTGAATCAAAATCGGCCTTATCTATCCGGCCCTGCATTACTTCATTGACGTATTTATTGGGTACTTTAACCTTCTTTTTTGCCCCAAGCTTGTACCATTCATATTCAATATCCACATGACCAATATCAATAGCCTGATGGCCTGCTGCCGACAAATCATAGGTTAAAACAGTTGCCGTATGCCCCAAAGCCACTAAAATCAGTTTATTTTCACCATTTCGTTTTACTTTCTCTAAAATTGTATCGTACAGTTGGAAGGCATTTTGGGGAGGACACAATAGCCGTTCAATACTTTTTGTATTATCGAACATATCATTTCCGACACCTAACCTCGACATTTTTCCTTCAACGATTAACAGGTCTTTATCCTGCCATATTTTTTTCAGGTGCTTTATATACTCCGGATAATTTTTAATATCCAAACGATCCATATAGAACCGTGTAAAGTTGGTATCACCGAATAAACGATCAAGATTTAAATTCTTAAGCATTTCAATTCTCCCGTTCCATTCACGTTCCCAAAACATTCTGGCTCCTAGTTTTGAAACAGCAGAATCCTTAAAAGCATAAGGCATACAGACCAAATGGTTGTTCAATGAGGATTGAAATACTTCAAGTAATCTTTCGGCCAGTTTCACATCATAATTCTGAAATGTATCTACACCAAAATTCTGTTCATTCCCTTGCGCTACATAATGTCCCATCATTTGAAACTCTCCGTCACCAAAACGGCTTACAGAACAATTGTATTTCAGGATATGACTAATTGTAGCTTCCGAAGTCAATATATTTAACTTACTTCTGCTTGCCTTCGTTTTATTATATTCCTTCCTTATTTTAGGAAAATTAAGCACTCTCCACAGGAAAACTTTAACTATTTCAAACATTGATCACAGAATTAAATGAATTATAAACAGCCTGAAGTGTACTTTTCAAGTAACTCTTTAGCAAATAATCAATTACTTTCACGTATTTATATAATTTAGCTTTCATTTTATATATCATAAATTATTTCATACTTCTATATACAGATAGCATTTTTAGCAAAATAAAATTACCCGCTTTTGTATTCAATACCTTTGCCAGATAATACAACTTCTTTTTTACTTTATTTTCCGATTTAATATCCTCAGGTAGCAGATCATAATACTGCCACCAGGCTCCAAATTCTATTGTAAAACTATTCCATGGTTTGTCTCCGGTATAATGTATTGTACCATGTTGCTGTATTTGCGCCCAGTCCTCTTCCGAATAATAATGCAGAAAATCCTTTTTATACTGAGGCAGAAAAAATGTACGGATACTATTGTAGTAAGGAGGCAATCCTAATATTCTGTCTTTGCATAACTGATTCAACACATCCTGATCCGGGAATTGGAGACCTTCTGCTTTTGCGGCTTCTAAAAATCTGGGTACCATATTATCCTGTCTTAATTGTGCTAAATTCATAACCAAAAATCCGGAGTTAATATATTTACCCGGCTCACAACCTATAGATATTAAATAAGGAGTCTGAAAATCCAGACTGGCTTCATATACTGCCGCCATATAATTGTCACCCAAATCAACTTCATGATATAGTTTTGCCAGATCGTTTCTTACGATAACATCACAATCAATATAGAGTACCTTATCATACTCAGGTAATATTTCAGGTAACAATAATCGATATGATGCCGCTACAGTATAACGTTCGTCTATATAAATATCCTGAAGTTTTCCAGTTAAGTTCATAAAAGAAAACCGGATACGATTCTCATCCAGTTTTTTCAGATTTTCTTTCATTCGCTGAGGCAATTCCTCTGTTAGCAAACAGATCACGTGAAACTTTTCTGCTTCTTGAGAATGCTTTAAAATTGAATACAAACAAGTTGCTGCCGGAATAAAATAATTCGGTGTAAACGCAATAACTATTGGTACTTCATTGACCTCTGTGGATAATTTTTCCATTTACTTTTTACTTGTAATTAATTCATCATAAAGTTTCACTAATTTTTCAGCTTCTACCCGAATATTAAAATTCTTATCAGTAATTATATCATCAATCGGCTCTCTTTTATAATTACACCCGATTTCGTTAATTGTCTGAACCCATTTTTTTATATCATCATCTTTTATTCCTCTGTAAATAATGTAATCTGTAATAGAGATCAATTTTGTTACTTCATCTGAAACAATACATTTCAAGGCAGCACATTGCGCTTCTACCAAAACCAGAGGCAATCCTTCATAAAAAGAAGGCAACAACATAATGTCCATGGCCATCATTAGTGTATTTACATCTTCTCTGACATTTAAAAACAAGGTCTTATCATAAACATTATTTTTATGTAATTCTTCTTCCATTGGTTTTCTAAGCTCCCCATCCCCGATGATCAATAAAACAACATCCGGATTTTGCTTTGCCAATGCTGCAAAAACTTTTACCAAAAAGAATATATTTTTCTGGTGGGATAATCTTCCTACAAATCCTAATACTAATTTATCTTCCAATCCCAATTCTTTACGGTATCGGTTTCTTGCCTCTACATCAAACGAGAATTTTTTAACCTCAACAGCATTGTTTATAACACGTCCGGTTTGTGCATATTTTTCTCCGAAAACAGCATTCAGGGACAGGTCACTGGCCCCGACTCTTTTTGTGACAACAGCATTCATCAAACAGCGCAACAATTGATTTTTAAATCCCGGATTAGCTCTTGAAAGGTGCGCATGAGAAACACGAACTTTAACACCGGACATTGCAGCTACCGCTAAATATACTGATGATTGAAGTTCGATATGAGAATGAACAACATCATATTGCCCCGCTTTTATTAATTTTCTTAAAAAACTACACCGCTGAAATATATTATTCGGCATATAATAGACTTTCATTCCTAAGTTTTCAAACAAATCATGACAGCCTTGCTTCTCTCCGGTATCAATAGCAACAATATCAAAGCTTACTTTCTGCTTATCAATATATTTATAATAGTTGCTCAGAAAACTACTAATGCCTCCTGAATCAATACGTGTAACAACATGTAAAACTTTCATAAAAAACCAATCATAAATTCTACTTATTTATTTGGCTATAATACGACACAGAACATCTTCATCCCGCAGACCTGTAGTTTTTACAAACCCACCGTCGTCACTCTGATTTTCAGAAACTTCCGTTATAACTTTTCCCTGAACTGCGACCTTTTCCGTAGCTTTCATTAAAAACCATTGATATTCTATATCAATATGCCCAAGATCCAAAGCTCTTAAACCTGCTCTTGCTAAATCATATGCCAAAACTGTTGCCGTAGGTCCTAAAGCAAGAATAATTACTTTATTCTGTCCATAATGTACGGCTGTTTTCAAGATTTCATCATAATAGTCAAATGCATCCTTATTAGGGCATAAAATACGTTTGATACCTAAAGAATTATCAAACAAGTCATTATTTACTCCTAAACGACTGCCTTCACCTTCTACTATTAATAAATCTTCACCGTCCCATAGCTTTTTTAGTTGATTCACTTTTTTCTGAACCCTTCTGCTATCTTTATCTGCAAAGTCCATATAAAACCTCGTTATTAATGTATCAATATAAACCTGCTGTTTTTCTAATAATTTGGTTATTTTATATCTTCTTTCACGAAGGTAATTCTCCCAAAAAGTATACGCATCAGGCACCAATGATGTTTCATCGTATTCTTTCAAAGCTATCGGAACTGCAAGCTTTAAATTATATTTAGATATATCTTTATCTTTCAGAATGTCTATCATTCTTTGTTTTAGTTGGGGATTAGCTTTCTGAAAACGAAGAGATATATTTCTGTTATACAAAAACTCACCATTAAGCATCAAAGTAAACTCCCCGTCACCAAACCTTGCCAATGAAGATTTATCTTTAATCAATGAATCTATACTCTCATCAAATTCAAGAATATTAACTTTTAATTTCTTTTTAATATACCTAGACATATTTACATTATATATCCAGTCTATTTTGTTTAGAAACTTTTCATATATATTCATTTCTAATTATTTACAATTTAAAATTCTTCCAGGAATACCAACCACAGTAACATTAGGCTCCAAAATGGACTTGGTAACAATTGTACCTGCGCCGATTTTTACTCCGTCTGCAATTGTAATTCCACCTAATATCTGAGCCCCTTGCCCAATATCCACATTATCACCGATAACCGGAGAATCATCGGGAAAACCTCCTTTGCTTCCAATACAACAGTTGCCATGAATCGTACAATTTTTTCCTATTCTGGACTTTGGATTGATAATAATAGATCCGTAATGATATATTTTCAAACCGGAATCAAAACATCCCGCCGCAATAAAAAAACCAAGCTTACGCCCTAAAATATTTTTTTTTCTCTGATAATAATATTTCAAAAGTTTATTTGGCCGATGAAAGGTATAATATTCTTCCTTTCTTAAATTTTTGATAAATTTACGCAACCAGTATTGTTCTGTCCTGAGCAGCCAGTCTATAAAAGCTTCTTTTGATAACTTTGGATAATAATCCATTCTATCTGCATTTATATAGTTTTTGAAATTCATATCAAAAAATTCTTACTGTTTATTTTAAGACTACAATTCTTATTTATCATTTAATACATCTTTGATCACTTCTAGGTATTGGCGCCCGAATTTTAAGTCCGGCTCCAGATGATTACCTTCCGCCCATTCATTCCAAGACTTTATAAATATAATTTTATTATCATCATCATATGTCTCTGCAAGTTTTTTCGCATTAATCATTGCTTTCTTAAATAACTCCGGAGTCGAATTATGTAATACAAAACCATTTAATCCGCTTCTGGGAGTATTATCCCAATTGGGAATTACCGTAGGGTAATAAATATTATCACCATGCTCCTCCGTAAAATCCTGGACAGCATCTTTATAATAATAGATTCTTGTTGGCTTTCTGAATATTTTTTTATAGTATTTATGAAGTCTACTTGTTTTTGCGCGGCGGTATAAATCAACAAATTTATTAGGTGAGCGCAAATAGCTGTTTTTAGTATGTACAGCCGGAGTCAAAGCATCAAAGCCATATTGTCTGGCTGGCCAGTCTGGACCTACATTAGTAGCAACTAAATGTAATCCCTTTAATCCGTTCTCTTCAGCCAGACTTCTAAAAGTATTCACAAATAAGTTTAAATCCGGTATTTCTGTAGGCTTATAAACCATAAATAAAGGTTTACCATTAACTTTAAAATAGCGGGAATCTCTAAATGCAGGAAGAAGAAAATTAAAATGTGCAATATAATCTTCAATCCCAGGATATTTTTGTTCCATCAAAACTGTTTTTGGATTCCCATGCCATATACCAGACCAACTTTCGTTAGCCCATGCAAGACAAAACGGAAAATCTGGTTCTCCACTATTTAGGACTTCATTAAAAGGACGTTCTAAAATTCTTTTTCCGTTTCCAAACCAATAATGCCAATAACAAAATGCTGTAATATCATATTCCTTAGCCAAATCTGCCTGTGCCTTTCTCGCTTCCGGGAGTCTTAAATCATAAAAACCTAAATCTGCAGGAACATGAGGTTGATAATGACCTTTGAAAAAAGGCTTTGCTTTAGCTACATTTGTCCATTCCGTAAATCCTTTACCCCACCATTCATCATTCTCGGGAACGGGGTGAAACTGAGGAAGGTAAAAGGCGATGGTTTTAATATTAGTCATTTCTAATCTATACTTTTATACTTAGTTAATACTATTAAAGGAAGTTAATAAGAAATATCAATTCTTCAAGCTGACTTTTAGTTTTGATTTTAAATAAAATTTAAAGAATGTTAAAAAACCTGTTATTCTTAAATATTTAAAATTAAAATATTTAAAAATCATACTCTTTTGCTTTTGAGGAAAGGATAATAAATATTTGTACAGAACAAATAGTGCATACCCTTCGTGTTTTGATAAAATTTGCCTGTTACTCTGTGTATAAGTTCTTCTAAGCTCACTAAATTTATGCATTGCGGAAAACCATTCTTGATTGGTGCTTCCATTTGAAAAATGTCTAATCATAATTTTATTTGTCACATAATTTATATAATCTTGTGAAACCCGATATGACAAATCAATATCATAAGCATGAAACCCCTGAAGTAACTCATTAAAAAAATATTTATCAAAAACAGCTGACTTAATGGCTAAAAAAACACCATCTAAAACTTCAACTTTTGCAAATTCATCAAGTTCATATCGATAAAACTGTCCTTGATCATATTGCGTGTAATTTCTGACTGTCTCTGTATTTAATTCCCACCATCCAATGGGCACATTCGGAAGGTATCGGGATCCGGCAACACCTACGATCCCACAAGTAGGTTGATTTAATTCCTCCAACAAAAGAATACCCCAATTTTTAGTTTCAAATTCTGTATCTTCATGTATAAAAAGCAAATTCTGATACTTAGCTTTTTTTCTCCCTATATTATAGGCTTCACATATCCCCATAATACCAGGATTATAAACTTTAATAATTTCATATTCAATGCCACAGGTTTCCTGAATATTTTTTTCAAGATTTTGATAGTAATGTTCTTGATATGAAGAAATAATAATAGAAAGCATCAAAATTATACTTAAATTTAGTATTAATTAATTTTTATTTTTAATTATATAAACCTACACATTCAGAAAAGTAGTTCCTTTCTCATGACTTTTCTTAATAATTACATTTTGTTTTTTTATATACTTATTACTATTCTGAAGTACTCTATACAGCCTGTAATCTATTTTTTTTATAAGCAGGATTATTCTCATATATATGGACAATGAATTTTGCAATAAAATAATTTTAATATTCATTTCCTTCCAAGACGGGTTATACTTTGTAACCGTTTGCAAAACACAACGCTCTAAAATTGCAGTATTCATTTCTTTCACTTCCTTCAACATTCCCTTCTGTAAGAAATATTTTCGTCTTAATGTATAGGCCTCTAACTTGTCCAAAACGCCTTTATCATTACCTGCCGAAGACATAATACTCTCTTCCCGTTTCCTGTAGTAATAAAGCTTTGCATCTATAAAAACAATTTCTTTACACTGATCTAAAGTTTCATGAATAACAAATTCATCTTCATGAATTTTACCTGCCGGAAACTTTATTATCTCCCACAGTCTCCTATGATATAATTTATTACACACCACAACTACATTAGGAGCCTTAAAGCTTAGAATCTGAGACAATAATTCTCTATTTCCAAATCTTTTTGTTAGCACATCTTCAATTTTCTCTTCTTTTGTGATTCCAAGATGAGAGTCAAAACCAAGCATTTCACAAAAAGCCAAATCCGCTTCTTTAATATTTGCATACAACAATTCCACAAATTGAGGATGTATCACATCATCACTATCTATAAAAGCAATATATTCGCCTTTACATATATCCAGTCCTGCATTTCTGGCAGAAGAAAGCCCTCCGTTTTCTTTATGTATGACAACAATACGGTGGTCTTGTTTCGCATATTCCTCGCATATCTCCCCACACCTATCCGGTGAACCATCATTCACCAGAATAATCTCCAGATGATTATATGTTTGATCTATAATAGAATCTACACATTCATGGATAAACTGCTCTACCTTATAAACAGGTACTATTATGGAAATTAATGGGATCATATTAATATTCATCTTTATTCATCTGTTCAATATCCTATTAACCAAAGGACGTAATATGACGAAAATAATATTATATTTATCTTTAATAAATGTTTTTTCATAGACACTCATGATTTCAACTTCAACTTTAATTTTTTATTAATTTTACTATTATGTAATTTCAAATATTATTTCTCATTTATAAAGATAATTTTTCCAAAATTCATTATAGTTATTATTTTAAAATCTACCCTCTTGTTACTAAATATTTTATATTCATCATCTATTATCTTAGTTCAATTATGGATATTATTTTCTCGTTCCAATATATCTCCCTCCCCTTTTTAAAAATTCAAAAATATAAGAAGGTTTAACTTTCAGAATAAATATTATAAAGGTTATTTTTTCTTTAAAATTCAGACTTTTAAGGGGCAGTAATTCTATTAAAGTAGTAATTTTTTTACCCAGACTTTTCTTTACTCGATGATCTACAGTGTAATCTCTAAGTACACAAAGCATTTCTATAGAGCTCTGTAACCTGAAATATAGACTCTTTTTGCCCCAGACAGATCCCCCCCAAAATCTATACACAGACATTATATCCGGAATATATCCATATTTACCTTTTTCACCATTTAAAAACCATAATATATAATCTCCAATCACTCCTTTAAAAAGGTGCTGTGGCAAACTAAAATTATTACGATACAAAACAGTAGCTGTATGCATAAAGTTTCCGTTTAAAGCCAAATAATTCAAATCCCTTTTCATGGTAAAATCCGGATTGTTTAGCGTCTCTAACTCTATTTTCCCGGATTCTTCATCCAAAATCTCTGATCGATGATACACAAGATTACAATCCTGATTTGCCTTTAAGTAATCAACCTGTTTTCTTAATTTTTCAGGATCTGTCCAATAATCATCACCTTCCAATGCTGCAATATATTGGCCTGTAAGGTTTGACAACAGATCATAGTTATTTTGCCTTGCCCCAACATTTTTATGCTGAAGAATCAACTTTATAACTTCAGGATATTTTTTTTGATAGTCTAAAATAATTGATCGGGTATTATCTGAAGAACAGTCTTCCGCAATAACTATTTGCACGCTAAATTTTGTTTTCTGCATCAATACGCTTTCAATTGCCTGCGCAATATAATCCTGATGATTATATGCAAGGATAGCAACAGAGACAATAGGTTTTGCAATAGTTTGATCAACGATTTTAAAATTATTCACCCCAATAATTGTTTTTATCCAACAACTCGAAATAATCTTTTCGGGTAATTCCAACAATCTTTTTATCCCAAAATTTATTATTTCTAAAATACCACTCTCTCTGGACCCCTTCGTCCTTCCAACCACATTTTTTTACATAAACACCATAAGAGGGTTCATTGTATTCTATAATAGAACCATCTAAACGATTAAGTCCTAGCTCTTCAAATGCATATTTCATAATCGTCATAATAGTATCAACAGCATAACCTTTCCCACGCATATCTTTGTCACCCAATAACATTCCATGGTGAGCATTTTTATCTTTCCAGTTTATATCAACCAAATTTGCTGTACCGATTAATCCTAATTCTTCAGTATCAATTGCAAATCGTTGATGAAGAGAACCTACGGAGAGAGATTCAAACCACTTCTGCTGATCTTTCATATTTGTTGGAAAATGCCATCCCCCAATCATTGTGTTAATATAAGGATCGTTTGCCCATTTATGTAATAACTCTAAATCACTATACTCTATAGCTCTTAATAAAACTTTTTTTCCTACAATATTCATACAATTATTAGTTATTAATTATTTCAATTATTTTAATCATATCAGATTGATTATATCTTTGATCAATCGGCAATGCAATTATTTCACTTGTTAGGTGATAAGAATTAACAGAATAATCACTCCATTCCAAAACATTTGGCCAATACGTAGCACAATATATTTTTTTGGCAATTAATATATTCCGAATTTCTTTTGCATTTTTCACACGATAAGGATATACCATTGGAACATCTTTTTGATCCAATTCAATTTTTAAAAAATTACTAGATTTTAGATGTTCATTTAAAAAGAGATAATTTTCTCTCCGTTGTTTCTTTATTCTTTCAAAATCTATACTTAAGAGAATTGTTCTTGTTAAATGAGACATTAATTTTATTTCCTGATTTTCTAATATCTTATCATTCGCAACAAAATCTGGATATCCATCCTCCGCTGAGGAATCTATTCGTTTCAGTAAATGTGACATCCTATCACAGCTGTAGTCAGTTTCTAAAGAATTTTCCAATAATTGATTTGTTGCTAAGAACCCACCATCTGAAACCCCTACAAATTTCCTTGGAGAATAAAAAGTATCAATTTCCAATGAAGGTTCTGCAAAAAAAGCCTGTGCATTATCAACAATTAAATTTTTATTCTTTTTTGACAAGTCTTCAATAAATTGTGTTTTAATCCCAAAGTAATTTGTTATTAGAAAAGCTTCATTTTCCCCAATTTTATTATAGTCAAAAATCGGTTCCAGAGAATCATCAATATCATAAAATTGATAATCAATATTAACTTTATTAATTGGTTCTAATAAAACATCACAAGTAAAGTACGGTAAATATATTTTCTCATATCGTCTGGTTCGTAAAATATACTCCAAACAATTCCTTGCTGTATTCAAATGAATCAAATTTGAATATGGAAATGTTTTATTCCCATAAAGTTCTAACTGAAAATACCCTCCTATAGCTTTATTTTCCATTTAAACTATACTAACTCAAATTGATCCAACATAATATTTATTTCCTCCGGAGAATTAAACATCAACACATCTAAAATAGAAAGTCCGGCTTCAAAAGGTTCCCGATTTTGGTTATACGGAAGTAAATCCATTTTTTGAAATGATATTTCTATATTATTTTGATGATATTTCTCTACATTAAAAAACTCAAGACCACCTATTGGATTAATATAATGAAGTTTTTTATCACTTTTAATGTTTTTGCAAATATTCAGAGCCCACTCATCAGCTTCTTTCGGCTCCTCAATTTCTATATTCATCTCCGAAAAAACATATAATTCTTTTTCAATATTTAAATACGTGCAAATTTCTTTTAAAAAAGATTTGTTCAAATCCACAATCGTATGGTAATCTTTATCAAAAACACTATTTATAATTTTCAGTACCTTAAAATAATTAGGTGCTATCTTCTTATAAGGTTGTAGTTGGGATTTTATCTTTGATTTCCAATCTTTTGTATTATCTATTAAACAATCCTTTATTAGTGTTTCTCTACTATTATTCTTTATCAGGGGTACCTGAATATATAACCAGCCATCATTCTGTTTTAGCACTCTGTTTCTTTCGATCCAACCATGTCTGATAAACTGTACAGGATCAAATAAAATAAATAAATCAGAATGCTTAATCAGACTAAAATAGCCTATATATGGAACAAAATAAGGTTGCATAATTCCTACTTTCATCCTTTAATTATTTTGAGTTCTTAAAATAATTCTACAGATCCAATCCACCTCTTCTTCTGTCAAATCATAATATAATGGTAAACACAGAGCTCTTCTTGCAATATTATCAGATATAGGTGTTGGAGTCACTGGAAGATATGGTAAACTAGTACTAAGACTAGGATAAAAATAACGTCTTGTAAAAATTTCACTACTATCTAATACGGCTTTTATTTTTAACAATAACTCTTCTGATTCCAAAATAAAAGGAAGATAAGCACCATTATTTTCAGAATGAGCATGCCAGCGAGGTCGAAAAGCTTTAAAGCCAGCTAATTTTTTTTCATACCTGGCCGTTAGTTTTTTTCTTTTTTCAATAATACGGTTTACCCATTGTAAATTAACAAGCCCCATCGCAGCATGAAATTCCGAATTTTTACCATTCAAACCTAGTTCTGAAAAAGAATCATGACCTGAAATTCCAAAATTTCGAATGAAAGCCATTTTTTTCAGTAAATCCGGGTCGCTTGTAAATAAGAGACCGCCCTCAACAGAATGATATAATTTTGTAGCATGCAGACTACAGATGCTAATATCTCCATATTCAAATATAGATTTATCTTTAATTTTTACACCAAAACAATGAGCTGCATCATATATTACTTTAAGGTTATGCTTTTTAGCAATTTTATCAATGGCGTCTACATCGCATGGATTACCATAAACATGTGTTGCCAAAATAGCAGAAGTCTTGTCGGTAATTGCTGCTTCTATTTTACTTGCATCAATATTTAAAGATTCTTCATCTATATCAACAAAAACAGGCTTGCAGCCCTCCAATACAATTGAACTGGTAGTAGCAACAAAGGAGAAAGGGGTTGTAATAATTTCACCCTTCAACTCCAATGCTTTTATTGCCATTTGCAGAGCAACTGTTCCGTTCGTTACAAAAAGCAAATGATTTACATTCAGATAATCTTTAAGTTCCATTTCCAATTGACTGGCTAAGGGTCCCATATTGGTTAGCCAATTACGCTTCCAAATTCCTTTTAAATATCTATCATATTCTTCTTGTGGAGGAAGAAAAGGTTTAGTAACTGGTATCATTTTTTTAAAATTATGTTTTTTATTAAAATTAATTCTTTAAATCTTAACATATAAGTTATTCCAAAATATATGATTAAATATAAAGTCGTCAATACAATTATTCTTATAAGGTCTTTTTGTGAATATAAAATTTCTTTGTCAAAAAGCCATAAAATTAAACCTATAAAAGTTGCAACAGCTATACTTGGAAATAGGTCTTTTAATTGTTGAAAAATATTATAGTTTAAAAATTTACCTGTAAAGAATGTATTAATAAACAAGGCCATCACAGATAGTATAACCTGTGCCCATACCAAACCATACATTCCAAAAGGTATCATTAGTAAAATAATGATGATTACAAGTAGTTTTTTTAATATTTCTAGTTTTAAAAAAAGATCGGATCTCCCTTTAGCATTTAATATATTTAAATTATAAGCATGAATAGGGTATAATAAACCTGCAAGTGAAAGTATTTGAAAATAAGGAACAGCTGGTAACCATTTTTCTGTGAGTAAAAAGCGTATTAATGGTAATGCTTCAATAATCATTATCCCTATTATAGGTGCTATCACAAAAATTACAAGTTTGAGCATTTCCTGATACACATTTTTAAGCCTTTCATTATCATGGCTTATTTTTGCAAACAAAGGAAATGCGACCCTATTTAATGTCGCTGCAATATTATTTATTGGTAATTGCTTTAATCCATCGGCCCTGTCATAATAGCCCAATTCAACTGAAGAAAACTTTTTTCCTATTATAATAGTAAATAAGCTACTAAATACAACATCTAATAAAGCTGATGCTGTAATACGAATACCAAAAGAGAAATGATATCTGAATTTAATCTTATTAAAGATAAAAGAAGGGCGCCAATCACTATAAAACCAATATTGAATTGTACTAATAACATTTTTGAATATTGCTGAATAAACCAAACTCCAAACTCCAAAACCTTGCCATGCCAGCACTATTCCCAATGCTCCTCCAATTAATAGGGATGGTAATTTAATTCGAAAAGTTGTTTTAAAATCGAGCTCCTTTTCAAATCGCATTGCCTGCACAGACACAAAAGAGTCAACTATTAAAATAATAGCATACACCCTTATTAACTCGGTTAAAATAGGCTTATTATAAAAATTAGAAATCTGAGGCGCGGTAGTAAAAATAACAATATATATGAGAAAACTTATTACTATATTAAACCAAAATACAGTTGATAAATCACTATCATCAGCATTTTGAGTCCTGACTAAACTACTAGTTAATCCTCCATTAATCAATACAGCTGAAACATTCATAACTACTCCAAACAAAGCTATAGTTCCAAAATCTTCAGGCATTAACAATCTAGCAAGAACCAAGCTTACACCAAACCCTATCAATTGAGCACTAAATTGTTCTATAAAAGCCCAAAATGCACTTTTAGTTGCTTGTTTTTTTAATTCCATTAATATTAATTACTTCCAAACTCCTGATGCAACATTCTCCTTAACCCCTCTTCCATGCTATATGGCGGAACAAATCCAGATGACATAGCCTTAGTAGAGTCATACTGGGTTACAGCACAGAATTTTTTCACTCTGACAGAACTTATATTTAGTTTTTTCCGGGTTACCCATGCCAATAGATCAAAACCATAGCCGCCCATCATACCCAGCCAAAAGGGAATACGGGTTGTCGGGATTTTTTTATTCAGAATTTGCCCTGTATGATGAACTAAATCATTTGTTGTAAAGTCAGGTTTATCAACATAATTGAAAACATTATAACCCGTTTGTTTTTCTTCAATCATAAACTTGATGAAAGCAATAATATTTCCGATATAAGACATGGATTTCTGATTATCTCCGCTACCAATCATCATAAACTTACCATTGGCAATCTGATTAAGTAAGTTATAAACATTCCCTCTATTCCCTTCTCCAAATATTACGGTCGGACGCACAATATTAATATTCCAGTCAGTATGTTTTTTATACCACTCCTGTAATACCAGTTCTGCTTCCCATTTACTTTTTCCATAATGGTTAAAAGGTTCCGCAGGAAAAGACTCATCCGGATTATCTTTATCCAATCCATATACCGCTACGGAACTGGTGAAAATAATACGTTTAACATTATTAGCCTCCATCGCCTCCAGTACATTTTTCATTCCCTGTACATTCACATCATAATATAGGGAAGTAGGTGTTACATCATCCCGGTGCTCTGCTGCCAACAAAATAACAATATCTACTCCTTGTAACTGGTTAATTAAAGTATTTTTATCCATTACATTTCCAACTTGGGTAATTTCAGGATATTTTTTACTCGGATTCTTATCTATATTTAATAATTCATATTGAGGTGATCTTTTTAATAATTCTATAAGGCATGTGCCCACAAAACCTGCCCCCCCTATAATAGCAATTTTCATAGGTTTAATTCTCAGTTAAATTAAATGTTTCTAAATGTTTTTGTTCTTTCATTTTCTTTTCAAATATTCTGTTAAAAACATAATGAAAGGCGATCCATAATAATACATCACAAACAACTACGACATTATTACTAATAATCTCTACCATTATTATATTAAAAATACAAAAAAATAATGCTAATGCCAAAATAGCCAGCATCGCTGTTCTGTGAGACATCCCGGAACGTAGAAATTTATGGTGCAAATGATTACGATCAGCCGAAAACATAGATTTCCCAGATCTCCAACGTACATACATAACTCTTGCTACATCCAAAATGGGAACGATAAGTGTAGAAAAGGCAACAACAATAGCTCCCTCAGAAAAAGGTTTAATATAACGATTATTCATTGCGAAGCTAATAGCTAAAAATGCAATCGAATATCCCAACGTCATACTACCTGTATCCCCCATAAAAATCTGACGACGACGGCGTACTGTACCAAATACATTATAATAAAAAAACGGAATCAATACACCTGCGGTAATAAAAGCAAATAATGCATGCAGCCATGCATCATAAAACATAAATAAGCCTCCTAAAACGATACATCCTAATCCTACTAATCCGGAACACAAACCGTCCAAACCGTCCATAAGATTTATTGCATTAATAATAAGCACAACAATAAAAACGGTTAAAGGCATTCCAATCCAAGGAGATAATGAAACTATAAGCCCAACTCCGTATAAATCATTTATCCACAATCCACTCAATGGAAAAAGGCAAGCAACAAATATCTGAGCTATAAATTTTGCTTTATAATTTACACCTATCAAATCATCTCCTATACCAACAATAAATAATATAACCAGCCCACAAACCAGTAACATCAAACTTGGAATAATGGCCCATGACTGAACCTGCAGATTAACAATATTTAGCTTAAAAACAGCTACCATAGTAATAACTAATAAACAGCATTGTATAGGTGCAAAAGCAACCCCTCCTAATCTTGGGACTATACGCTTGTGCAGCTTTCGGGAATCAATCGGGTCAAACAGCCTCTTCTTATATGAAATCAGAAGGATATACGGAATCATTACCCTGCTCAAGAACACGGCAAATAAAAAAGGAATAAAAACAATTAATAATTTCATATCCATTAAAGATAAACTACTAACAAAAAAGTGCTGCATATCACTCTGTACATTATTTTCTGCATTTTTCAGAGCATTAAAATGTTAGTATAGTTACTTAACTGAAGAAGTAACAGAAATTTATAAAATTAAATTCAATAATTAAAAAAAATAATCGTTTATTATAAAATCATTCTCAGATCTTTAACAAACTCAAAACTTGTTCCAGACTAGTATCTTTAAGAACAACTTCATTTTTTTCATCAAGGAGATAGATAGTAGGAAAAGCCTTGATATCGTAAAGTTCTTTTTGTTTCAAATCGCCTTTTTTATCAAAACCATTAATCCACTTTGTAGGTATATTAGCCTGATATGCCTTCCATTTATTAATATCTTCAACAGGACTTACAGCAACAACCTTCAGTTTTTCCTGATTGATAAGCGTATTGATTCTCACATCCTGACTCATTTGCTTAATAGCTTCTGCACAATGTGAACATTCCGGATCATAAAAAACAAGTAATTTTTCCGGTGCTTTAATCTGATGAAGATTTTGGTCTTTTCCTGAAGAATCTATAAATTCGAAATCAGTTGCAACTGATCCTGGCATATTTTTATTCACCAGCTTCAGCAACATTCTGTATCTTATTTTTTCGGTATCATTAAGATGCTTAGTATTGACCAGATATTCTAAAACAGGCAAGAAATATACATCATTATGCAATGGAGAATTAGGATCATAAAGATACTTCTCATATCCATCTTTGAAAAAGCTGAATACTTCTTTATTTACAGAAGCCTTTTCAAACATTGCATTGATGGACTGAGAAATTTGCTTTTGATCAGCATCCGGAAATAAGGCAATAAAATCTACCAGAGCCTGTTCTGCCTGAGCAGGATCTTTAATAGCATTTGTATCGGCAAAATTGTAATGATCCCAGTAATTGGCAATTGAACGATTCACTTTATCAGCAGACTGTTCAGTTTCGTTCTCTGTAATTTCCTGTTGTTGTGTTATTTTTTGCTCTTCCTTCTTTGCACATGAAAAAAGTAGTACACAGGAGCAATAAAAAACTGAAAAACTATTAAGTTTTAATTTCATTATTTTTTTTCATATTTTCTTTCATCATATTTTTGTTTGGCGCAAAACTACATATTATTTCCCTGACTAGAAAAAATATTATCATTTTTTAACCTTTTTCCTCTCGTTATTTATCATTTATTCAAAACACCCTTCCAATTAACAATAAATGGAGTAATTGGAAACTCCAAATTACCCCATTTATGATATATATATTGTGAAGTGATTGTAAATAAATTATTAACTTCTCACACAACGGACACTCATCCCTTTACCCGCCCCAAATTCTGTGGGGGTAGAATAACCAGTATCCAAACCTATTACAGACAATACCGTTGTTAAACTTCTGAAAAATTTAACACCATTTGCTCCAGAATTATTAGAAGTCCAATAATTAGATGTTACAGATGCTGCAGCCCCCGGAAGTAGAGCACTTGGAGTATCTAAAACATTGCCCGTTGAGGCTCGGTAACCATACATCGGAATAAATAATCTCTGAGAATGCACCGGAAAAGCAGAATCAACAGTTCCTGGAATTGGCCATTGACCAGCAAAAAGAGCATCAGAGATTACCCCATTTCCTACATCAACATATCTCCCTGCTGCTCCTGCTGGTGTACCTAAAGATGTAAATTCTGCTGAAGTAGGAGTTCTCCATTTACCTGTTGGATACACCAAAGCACATGGATCACCACTTCCAGAAGCTCCTTCCGGTGTAGAGGCATTAAAATTCCAATATAAATTCGTAATCTTATTAGTTATAGTATTCCCACCAAATCCCAATTGTACAAGATCAAGAATATTAAGCAATTGATTTATTGCAATATCATTAGTCGGCAGGAAGCGATATTTATCAGTAGCATATTCAGCGTATTGCAAATTAGTACGCGCCCATATAGCTGTCCCTTGGGCTATACCAGACTCTATCATGCGTGCATTTAATAAATACTGCGTCCCAATTACGGGTGTTATTGCGGTATTAGTATAAGCAACTGATGCACCTGAAAAAGTTCTCAGGGTATTATCATCCATATTTACTCCCAATGTACCAAGTCTCACGCTAAGGTTAGCAGGTATAGCATTAGCACTGGCATCCACAGTATAAAAAGAAGCTGTTTTTGTTGCACCGGCATCGCCTTGCGCTCCTACAGTATTTACCATATTACTACCGGATACCAGAGCAGGTACTGCTTGTATATTAGTATAAGCACCTGTAAATATATTCAAGTCTCCGGATTTAACAACACTTGCAAATGATCCACCCATACCTGTTCCAAGCTCTACTGTTGTTGTATTATCTATTTTACCAAAAAGACCACGGGCATCTACGTTTACATCTATCCGAACCGTATTACGACGGAAAGAAACCGCCAAATCATTTTGCCCGTTTTGAACACTAACAGGAGCAGCACTTTTAGCATATAATACATCTTTATTAGCAATCGTTGAACTACTTATAACCCCATTATTAATAACAGGCGCAGTAGCATCATTAGTAGAAAAAACATACCAGTCATAAGATTGCCCTGCAGGTACTGTAATCGAAGGATTAACACCAGCCGTAGCCACGGTATTAACAACCGGATTAGTATTTGTTCCGGCAACATAAACCTGGATAAGATATTTAACACCTGCGTTCATTGGCTGAGTTGCTGCAAGAGCTCCATTCATTCCAGATGATGAAGCCAACGCACCTAAGCCGCCGGTCTCAACTTTTTCCATACTCGTTAGTACATCAAAATCCTTTAAAGAAATTGTATTCTCCTTCGTAATAACAGAAGAGCCAGTCAAAACACCATTCTGTTTATTAGCAGAAGCACTTGCAGAAATACCACCAGCGTTTTCAATACCTACGATGTTAAAATTCAATGTAGCTTTAGCACTATTATTCAGATCCTCTGATTTATCATCTCGGGAAGAACATGAGCTTACACCTATAAAAACAATACTTCCAAGTGCTATTCCTTTTATTATTTTTGTAAAATTTTCAGATATAGATTTCATTTTAATTCATTTTTAATTAATAAAATTTAGTTTCTAAAACTTTACAAATCAGAATCCCCGCTTCCCCATGTGCCTCCGTTATTCCAATCATCTATTTGAGGAGTATCTTCAGATCCTGCAGCTCCGATTCTAAGTGTAGCCGAACCAGCTGCAATTCCTTGTTCAATTTCTATGAGAACACAATTTAACTCAGGAGCAACGTATTCTCTTTTAGTAGTATTATTATTCATTTCTTTCATTTATTTATTTGTAAAAAGGTGTTGAAAATTATCATATGCAATAAATAAAATACTTACACAAGAAGCTATCTATCCTCTTCCAGTATCATCTATCAATTAGTAATAACATCCATGTAATAATCTTTTTTTAAAGCATTGAATAAAACAGTATAGGATAAACCTCTAAAAAATCGATCTGATAAATATTCGAATCCGAAACAATAAAACATATCACGGGAGTATAATCATCAGCGTAAAAAAACTAATCAGAAACAAAACATACATGAAACACATGTCATTTTTCCCTTAACACTATAAGTTTGACAGAAATAGTAAGAAATTGTCAAACAGTTTTCAGAAATCTTAAAATATAGTATCCCCCATAAGCAGTCTAAATTATGACGTTTCTATAATGAAACATTATTAAACATATATTCTTATTTATAAATATTATTAACTAATAAAGTACTTACAATGAATTCTCAATAAAATTAATAAAAAAAACAACACACAAAATATTTATTTTAAATATTTAATAATTAATTATAGATATATTTATAAATGACACTGTAAATAAATAAATATTATTGAATTATAAATAACCAAAAACCCTATACAGCAGGCGCTTTCCAAGATAAATTTAAAAAAACGGAGAACATATAAAAGCAAATTAACTATTTAAACAAAACAATTAATTAATCAAAAATACCACTATTAATTATAGATATATACAAAATAAAAATTAAACACAATACAAAAAATCAAATAGAAAACTTATTAACTAATTTGTAAAATTAAATTATGAAATCAATAAACAACAAAGAACTATTCACACACTACAACATAAGCTGAATCAACAAACACTCTTCATTTATAAACTTTCATAATCATTAAGTTTTTTTTAAGAAAAAGTTAAATTATCATTTACACAATGTTAATTTTCAGTTTCCTGATTCTTTAGTACAGCCATTTATTTTTGCGCTAGAATTTGAACTATTCGATATGAAGAAAAGAATTATTTGCGCTATTGCCCTTTTATCATTTGGCTTAGCATTCTCACAGGAAACAACTTCCAAAATTCTTGGAAGATTAAAAGGTTCCGGTTCGGAAGTAACAGTAAAAGTAACTCACTTACCTACTAACAGTACTTTCGAAACAAAAAGCAACAACAAAGGAATATTCAGTCTGGATAACCTTCAGCCTGGCGGACCGTACAAGATCGAGATCACTGAAGGCTCTAACATTATCTACTCCAACAGCAACCTTCAGCTTTCATTAGGAAACAATGATTTACCTGTAGTAGAAGTAAATTCTTCTAAAGAAAAAACAATTGACGAAGTAAAGCTGACTGCTAATAAGAAGACAGCAGTAAAATACGGAGTGGGAATTAGCCAGTCTCAAATATCAGGACTTCCAAATATCAACAGAGGCATACAGGATGTTACAAAATTAATTCCCCAGAGTGCAAACAACTCTTTTAACGGAACCAACTTCCGTTATAACAATGTTACCATAGACGGATCTATAAACAATGATGCCATCGGCTTCAGTCCATCATTAGGAGGACAGACAGGAACTTCCGGAATGCCTGGAAGCAGTACACGTTCCAACTCTATCAGCCTGGATGCTATTCAGGATGTACAGGTATATATCGCTCCTTACGATGTAAAACTAGGAAACTTCCTAGGTGGTAGTATAAATGCTGTAACCCGAAGCGGAAGCAACAATGTTGACGGATCTATTTATTTTTACGGAAGAAACGCAGCTATTACCGGTAAAAACAGAGTAGGTGATAATTCTAAAATGCCAAGTTCTTTTGAAGACTATATTGCTGGTGGAAGAATCGGACTCCCTGTTGTAAAAGACAAAGTATTCTTATTTACCAATTTTGAATACACTAAGAGAACGGATCCTGTTTTTTATAACGCAGGTGATCCCGGATCTTTAGTTGATAATGCTACAGCAGCAAGAATAGCCAGAGATGTACAAAACCGTTACGGATTTGATATAGGAAGCTACAATCAGTACAATAACTTCTCCGAGAGTGGAAAGCTTTTCACAAAATTGGACTGGAAATTAAATGATAAGCATTCCCTTTCCATCAAAAACAACACTGTATTCTCTCAAGCCTCAAATCTTGAAAGAGATGGCGCGAACTTCCGTTTTTCTAGTATAGATTTTACGCAAAGAAATACAGCTTCCACAACAACATTAGAACTAAAAAGCCGTTTCAACAGCAAATGGAGCAATAACTTAATCGTGGGATATTCATCAATCCATGATTACAGAGATCCATCTTCTCAGAACAAGATGTTCCCTCAGGTTGAAATATCTTATAATGGCGGAACAATATTATTCGGAAACGACAGAGAAGCAACTGTATTCAACATGAAACAGAAAACTTTCGAAATCACGAATAACTTAACATACAAAACGGGTATACATAATTTCCTATTAGGAACCCATAACGAGTTATACAATATTGATTACGGTTTTGTAAACGCATTAAACGGAAGAATATCTTATAAAAATCTAGACGATTTCTTTGCGTCAAAACCTGCCAGAATAAGAGGAACATATCCTTTTAATGGTGACAACAGAGAAACACTGTTCAACAATCCTTATGCACACTATAAGGTTAATATGCTCTCTCTATACCTTCAGGATGAAATCAATTTAGGAAGATTGAGATTATCACCTGGTATCAGAGTTGATTACACAGATCTTCCAAATAAGCCACAGTTAAGCCCTCAGGTAAACGCTTCTCCGAATGATCCAAATTTCGGAAACACATACACCTATACACCACTTAACCAACTTACCAACAAATACCTTAGCAAGCCAACTTTATCTCCAAGACTTGGTTTTAATTTAGATATTACAGAAAATAAATCTGTTGTATTAAGAGGTGGTTCCGGTATTTTTGTAGGAAGAATTCCATTTGCATGGCTTGGATACGCATATTACAATGACGGTGTAGGATTCGGAAGCTACGATTACAACCCACCTGCACCAGCTCAATTAACTACAAATGGAGATCCTTTAGTAAGTGGAAACTTTGCAAAATGGCAAAACTCATCTAAAGTTCAGGTGGACTTAATTGACAACAATTTCAAAATGCCACGTGTATGGAGGAGTTCACTTGCTTTAGATTATACACTTGCAGGCTACAAATTAACATTAGAAGGTATCTATACTAAAGTAATATATGATCTAATGTTCCAGCAGGTAAACAAAACGGACAAGGTTACGTATTACAGCTACGATACCAATCATGAGATGCCGGTTTACACAACTAACATTAACAGTAACTTCTCTAATGCATACATGCTTTCCAATACCAAGGAAGGATACCGTTACAACCTGACAGTTCAATTGGCTAAATCATATAACTTTGGTTTCAATTTCTTCGCAGCCTATACTTATGGTGATGCAAAAGATATTACCAATGGCATCAGAAACTCAATGGAAAGTAACTGGCAGATGAACCAATCTTTAACGCCTAACAATCCTGCATTGGCAACATCTAACTTTGCAATCAAAAACAGAATCGTTGCTAACTTAGGTTATGGTATCAATCTATCCGAAACCAACAGACTTTCTGCTAACGTTTACTTCAATGCACAGTCTGGTAATCCATTCTCCTGGGGATTTGTTAACAGTACTATCGCTAATACAGGACAGGCAGCCGGCCTAGCTTACATCTTCAAAGATGCTGCAGAAGCTGCTAAATACCTTGTATCTTATAAAGATGCTGCAGGTAATACAGTAAGCGTACAACAACAGGTATCTGATTATGAAAACTTCATCAACAGCAACAAATACCTAAGCAGCAGAAGAGGTAAGTTTACTGAACGTAATGGTGATTTCACACCTTGGAACGTTCAGGCTGATTTTAGAATAATGGACGAGATAAAACTGAGCAATAAGAATAAAAATACGATTCAGATCTCATTCAGCATTATGAACATTACAAATCTACTTAACAAAGATTGGGGTAAAGTATACTTCGTTCCAAATACATTCAACTCTACAGCAAGTGTAGGTTTAACTAAAGTAGGTAATGTTAGCGGTAATGTTCCGGAAGCCGGAGACCCAACTTACAACTTTAAAACTCCTGGAACTCCATATACGATAGATCAATTTGCGTCCAGATTCCAGGGACAGTTAGGAATCAGATACAACTTCTAGGTATCAGAATAATTTTCATTTTATTTTACAAAAAAATCCCTGCAACAATATGTTGCGGGGATTTTTATCTCTAAAATACTAAAGGCTCCCATTGGGAGCCTTTAGTACAGCAATCCTGTTACAGATGCTTTAACTTGATATGAAAAACTAATTAACACTGCAAATTTATCTAAAGTAGACCTAACTAAAAATGTGATTATTATCACTTCCAAAAAATTGCAAATCAATTTAATTACCTTCCCTATACAATGTAATAAAAATAACATATTTTTAAATCCATTATTTTAACAACACTACAATATAAAAATAAAAACACATGATTAATTAATAAAAATAATCTTTTAAAATAAAAATAAAGCAACAGTCTACCAACAAGCATTTTAAATACAAATATGTAGTTTTTCAATATTAGACATGATATAATTCATTATACCAAATTCTGATTTAAAAGTCATTTCAAAAGGATAAATACAGAAAATTCGCAAATCTGTTTCTGTATCAAATAAAAAAGCACGGAAATAATTTCCGTGCTTTATATAGTATAGTTAAACTAAACGCTTATTTATGCTTCACATGAAGAACAAGAAACAAAGTTCACCATTAATTCTTTAGAAACTGAAGAACTTCTTTGGTAGTATAATGTTTTCACACCCTTCTTCCATGCCTCTATATAAAGATAATTAACATCCTTCACAGGCATAGTAGATGGTATTTGTAAATTAAGTGACTGTGCCTGATCAATATATTGTTGTCTTTGTGCAGCCTGAGAGATAATCTCCATTGGAGAAATTTCTTTAAAGGTCTTAAATACCGCTTTTTCGTCCTCTGTAAGTTCTGCAAGATGCTGAACAGAACCATGGTTCAACATAATAGTTCTCCATGTTTCTTCATTATCAATACCTTTTTCTTCCAGTAGCTTTGCCAAATATTTGTTCTTACGCATAAAGTTACCTTTTGCAAGACCTGCTTTATAATAATTAGAAGCAAATGGCTCAATTCCCGGAGATGTTTGTCCTAAAATTGCTGAACTGGAAGTTGTCGGAGCAATAGCCATAGTAGTTGTATTTCTTACACCATAACCTTTTAGTAATTCAGGCTCTCCATAAATATTAGCCAATTCTCTCGAAGCTTGTTCTGCCTGCTCTTTAATATGCCTGAATGCTCTTGCATTGAACTGAGTAGCCTCGAAACTTTCGAATGGAATCATATTCTTCTGCAGGTAAGAGTGGTATCCTAATACACCCAAACCTAAAGCTCTGTGGCGCATTGCAAAGTTTCTTGCACCCTGTAGATAGTAGTTACCTTCAGTTTTATCAATAAACTCAGATAAAACAGCATCCAGGAAGTAAATCGCAAGTTTTACAGCATCTGTATCTTTCCATTCATCATATAGTTCAAGATTCATAGAAGACAAACAACAGATAAATGACTCTTCCATAGAAGAAGGCAGCATAATTTCAGAGCAAAGATTACTCGCATTTACTGTTAATCCCAGGTCTTTATATACCTGAGGTTTGTTTCTGTTTACGTTATCGCTAAAGAAAATATATGGTAATCCTTTCTGTTGACGACTCTCTAATACTCTTGCCCAGATTTTACGCTTCTCAATATCACCATCAATCATATCCTGCATCCAGTAATCTGGCACACAAACACCGGTAAACAGGTTCTGGATTGGGCTTCCGATATCTTTAATAGAAAGGAATTCTTCAATATCACCATGGTCAATATCCAGATATGCAGCGAAAGCTCCACGACGAACCCCGCCCTGAGAAACTACATCCATGGCAGTATCGAAAAGCTTCATAAAAGAAACAGCCCCGGAAGACTTTCCATTATCAGTTACAGCAGTACCACGGTGACGAAGCTCTCCAAAGTACCCTGAAGTACCTCCGCCAATCTTCGTCTGCATAATAACCTCTCCCATTTTGTGAGTGATACCTTCTATGCTGTCAGGAATATGAACATTAAAACAAGAAATAGGCAAACCTCTCTGCGTTCCCATATTAGCCCATACCGGAGAAGAAAAGCTTATCCAGCCTTTTGTAATCATTTCTTCAAAAGCCGGTTGTAATTCTGGCTTATACAGTCTTTTTGCCGCAGCAGTTGTAATTCTTTCGATGGCCCCTTTTACGGTTTCTCCTTTCAGCAAATAACCTCTGTTCAGCATTTGCTCGGACTCTTCATTCAGCCACCATATGTTTTGTTCTTCCATAATATTTTTATTTTTACGAGTTCCGGTTAATCGCAACCCCGCCGGAATTCTGTTTTTGTTATATTGATTGTAAAAAATTAACCTGATGCGAGCCATTTAATCCGCTCTCATCTCTCAGTCTTTGAAACTCTTTAAAAGAAGGAACGTTTAGCACTTCGTACTGCATTTCTTCGTTTTCATAGTTGGAATAATGTAAAAATGTTATTCCGTCTTCCTTTAAATAAACTTTATATTCAAACTTAGACTGATCAAGTTGTTTAAAATCCTCCAGAAACTTTTTAATGTTGGTTTTATTGTCTTCAACATATTCAGGTTTTACTGTATAGCTAACCAATACATTAATCATCGTTTCCCGGATTAACTTAAAACAAATCGTTTGCAGTAATACTCTTATCGTGTTTAGTATAATCCACTGGTCTCTTTGCAAAGAAGTCATCCATAGAGTTAGCAAACACTTCTTCTTCAAACCACATCATTGGGCGATACTGCTCCGGAGAAACATTGTAACGTGTTGCCATGTTGATCTTTTTCAAGCTGTCATCTACACGGTATTTCATAAAGTTCAGCAAATCTTCTTTAGAGAAGTTGCTTAGCTCTCCTAGTTCAAATATCCAGTCAAGGATTTCAGCTTCCAGCTCTACAGACTGGTCTACCAATGTATAAATATCTTCGATATCAGAATCTGTAAGTAGTTCAGGTTGCTCCTCTCTGATTTTATTAATTAAATAAATCCCAGCATTAGCATGTATCTGCTCATCCACAGATGTCCATGCAATAATGTTGGATACATTTTTCATATACCCTTTGAATCTTGTAAACGAAAGAATAATGGCGAACTGAGAGAATAATGAAACGTTTTCAATTAAAATACTAAACAACAATAGAGAAGAAACATATTCTTTAGGTGTCGCAGAATTTGCATGCTTTAGTACGTTAGTCAGGAAATCAATTCTTTTCTTTACTGCAGGAATCTCCACGACATTCATAAACTCATCATTATAGCCTAATACCTCCAATAAACGTGAATAAGCTTCTGAATGACGGAACTCACACTCTGCAAAAGTAGCTCCTAAACCATTTAGTTCCGGCTTCGGCAGGTGGTTATATAAATTCCCCCAAAAAGTCTTTACCGATACTTCAATTTGTGCAATTGCCAACAATGCATTTTTTACCGCGTGTTTCTCATGAGGTTCCAATTGTGAGTGGAAATCCTGCACGTCTGCTGTAAAATCTACCTCGGAATGTACCCAAAATGATTTGTTAATCGCTTCTATAAATTGTAAGACCTCCGGGTACTCAAAAGGCTTGTAACTGATTCGTTTATCGAAAATTCCCATAATGATTTGTGTATTTTAACTGAGTTCAACCAAAAACTTTTCCTTAACTGTGAAGTTAGATTACAAATTTATCAAAAGGTCGTTACAATAAAAAGTGGAAAAAGCCGTCATCACCGTTAAAGCCTTATTTCTCGTAAAAAAGTTATCCACATTTATACCTAAGTACCTATTTATACGCCACTTAAGAGGTGGATGTTGTTAGAAAATGCCTAATTACGTACTATATATTAAACACTTATTTTTTTTTGCCTGAATTAAAGGACTTATCGGTTAAACATTTTAAAATTATTCTCAAAAATATTTTTCGTGTAACAAACTGGCTTTCTATACTACCAATTAGTAAAACTCGTGAAATGATTACAATTGAGAATCTTGAAAAATCTTATGACACCGGAAAAAGCAAACTTCATGTTCTGAAAGGGATCAACCTGAATATTAAAGAAGGTGAGTTTGTATCTATTATGGGGTCATCCGGCTCAGGAAAATCTACTTTACTCAATATTATAGGAATATTAGATGAGGCTGATTCAGGAGTTTATGAATTGGCAGGAGTTCCCATTAAAAATCTTAACGAGGTAAAAGCAGCAGACTACAGAAGTAAATTCCTAGGTTTTATTTTTCAGTCATTCAACC
This sequence comes from Elizabethkingia occulta, assembly GCF_002023715.1. Classification (GTDB taxonomy): domain Bacteria; phylum Bacteroidota; class Bacteroidia; order Flavobacteriales; family Weeksellaceae; genus Elizabethkingia; species Elizabethkingia occulta. The sequence goes on along the minus strand of NZ_MAHX01000020.1, from coordinate 72,624 downwards.
TGATTTCCTATAAAACAGCATTGGAAAACGTAGCGCTACCACTCTATTATCAAAATGTTTCCAGAAAGGAAAGAAATAAAAAAGCACTGGAATATCTGGAGAAAGTAGGTCTTGCTCAGTGGGCAGATCACTTACCCAGCGAGCTTTCCGGAGGGCAAAAACAAAGAGTAGCTATTGCAAGAGCCCTTATCACTAATCCAAAAGTAATTCTGGCGGATGAGCCTACAGGTGCACTGGATTCCAAAACAACATACGATATTATGAAGCTACTGCAGGAGATTAATAACGAAGGAAAAACAATTGTAGTTGTAACTCACGAGCCTGATGTTGCTGCACAAACCAAACGTAATGTTGTCCTGAAAGATGGCGTTATTGAAAGTGACGAATTTATCAAACAATTAGTGTTAGAATAATGAATACATAAATGTGGATAAGTGAATTTTACAATAAAATAACTGCACTCACTTCCAACTCTTAAGCTTTATTCACTATTAACATACAAAATATAACAAAATATGTTCGATATAGACCGCTGGCACGAAATATTCAGTTCTATCCGAAGTAATATACTCCGGACGATTTTGTCGGGAGTAACTGTCGCTTTAGGACTCTTTATTTTTATTGTCCTTTTTGGTATCGGTAACGGATTACAGAATTCATTTCAAAATGAATTTAATGGAGATGCTGCAAATCTTATTACAATATTCAGTACACAAACTTCCAAACCTTATGCCGGGATGCAGTCCAATCGTAAGATTATCATGCGGAACAGTGATTATAAAGAAATTACCGATAAAAATAAAACTCAGATTGAATCTGCTGCTCCACGCTATAGTGCCAATATGATGGTAAAATATGGAAAAGAAAGTGGCAATTATCAGATTTCCGGTACCAATAGCGACGAAATAAAAATAGAAAACAGGCTTGTTACAGATGGCAGGTATATTAATGCATCGGATGTAACACGTCAGCAAAATGTTGCGGTAATTGGTCGACTGGTCCAGAAAGATCTCATCAAAAATGCAAGTCCTATAGGTAAAAGAATCAATATTAACGGAACCAGCTTTACTGTAGTCGGAGTATTCTCTGATAACGGTGGTGACTGGGACGAGCGTATGATTACCGTTCCGGTAAGTACTTTACAGATGATGAAAAAAAGCTCGGATACGCTGAACACTATTTTCGTTACCTATGACAAAAAAATGTCAACCCAACAAGCTATTGATTTGGGAAATGACATAAAAAAAGACATGAAAAGTAAGCACCGTATAGATCCGGCAGATGACAATGGTATTATTGTAAGAAATAATGCCGAAAATATGAAAGACACATTACAGTTTATGCTTGTATTAACTGTTATTGTAGGAGTTATTGGTGGTGGAACACTAATCGCCGGAATCATCGGAATCAGTAATATTATGGTGTATATTATTAAAGAGCGGACAAAGGAAATAGGTGTAAGAAAGGCTATCGGAGCCAGACCAAACAGTATTGTTGCTCTTATATTACAGGAAAGTGTGGTTATCACAGTAATTTCCGGGCTTGTTGGTGTATTATTCGGTCTATTAACACTTAATCTGTTAGGAAATAGCCTGGAACCATATTTTATAAAAGAACCAAAAGTAGGCACAGGAATGGTAATTTTCGCCTTCTTATGCCTTGTAATTGCAGGTGCTATCGCAGGATTTGTTCCGGCTTACCGCGCCTCCAAGATAAAACCTATTGAAGCATTACGAACAGAATAAAACCCTGACAAAGTGAAATTATTATTTAGTTTAGATACATGGCAGGAGATTTATTACTCACTGCGCAATAACAAACTCAGAACTTTCCTTACCATGATTGGTGTTGGATGGGGTATGTTCCTGTACGTAAGTCTTCTGGGAGCCGCCAAAGGTGTAGAAAACGGATTTAACAAGGCTTTTAATGGCTTTGCTACCAATTCCATTTTTATGTGGGCACAAAGCACTTCTATTCCTTATGGAGGATTTCCAAAAGGAAAATTAATGAAGCTGCATACCAATGATATAGAAATGTTGAAAAATAAAGTTCCGGGCATTAAGTACATTTCACCACAAAATAGTCGTGGAGCGCGTTTTGGAAAACCCGAACCATTAGTACGCAACGGAAAAAAGGGGAACTACGGAATCACCGGGGATTATCCTATCGGAGATGCTATCAGTAAAAAGAAACTAACATTCGGGCGATATATCAACGATGCCGATATATCCGGCAACAAGAATGTTGTAGTGATCGGAAATGAGGTATATGAATCTTTTTTTGATGCTAAAAAAAGAGAAAATCCCGTTGGTAAAACTGTAACAATAAAGGGAATATATTTTACAGTTATCGGAGTTTTTAAGGTGGCTACAAATGGTCCCAGAATGGAAAGCAATGATATGGTGTTTATTCCTTTTACAACATACAACAAAATGTTCAATAACGGAGATGTTGCCGAAATGTTTGCTGTTGTAGGAAAAGACAATGCAGATCTTGCTCAGATAGAAGATCATGCTAAAAGAGTATTAAAAGAAAAATACCATGTCTCTCCTGAAGATGAAAACGCCTATGGAAGTTTTAATCTGGGGAAAGAATTCAAAAAGCTAACAGGTTTTCTTACCGGAATGCAGTTTCTTACCATTATTGTAGGAACACTTACTATTATTGCGGGAGTTATTGCCATTTCCAATATTCTTCTGATTACAGTAAAAGAACGTACTAAAGAGATTGGTATTCGTCGTGCACTGGGAGCTAAACCTTCGGAAGTTCGTAACCAAATTCTTTTGGAGAGTGTTGTTATCACACTTAGTTCGGGTCTTATTGGTTTTTTCCTGGGTATATTCCTGCTCATGGGGATTAATGCCCTCACGGAAAATAATGATTCATTCCCATTTTATAATCCGAGTGTTAACTACTCCAATGTCTTCTCTGCCATGTTTGTGATGGTATTCCTGGGATTGATTATCGGACTCATTCCGGCACAAAGAGCAGTAAGAATAAAACCTATTGAAGCATTAAGAACAGAATAAAACAATGAATAGGTGAATGGGTCAATAAGTGAATTGAGGTGAATATATCAATAAAATAGTATGTTATGTTTTTAAAATTGAATCATCAAAATCTGGAAGTTTATAAATCAGCAAAGAAGCTACTTAATGCATCTTATGATATTCTTGAAAAATTACCTGATTCTGAAAATTTTAATTTAAAAAGCCAACTGAAACGAGCATCAACATCAGTACTATTAAATATATCCGAAGATTCATCCAGAAAATCAAAAACAGAAAGAAACAGATTTTATGAAATCGCAAGAGGCTCAATAGTAGAAATCGATACCTGCTGCGAGGTTATTATTGAAAGAAATTATATAAAACCAGAAGAATTGACAGAATTAGGAAATTATATCGTATCAACATTAATTTTACTAAGTAATCTTTTAAAATCATAAAAATTAATTATTCACAATTCACTCATTGACACATTCACAAACGACTGATTCATTACCCATTAATTTCTATTAATAAAAAAATAATAATTATATGAAAAAGAAGCTCAACTTCAAAAAAATCATTTATATCATCTTAGGAATTATCCTATTGCTGGTTCTTTTTAAAGGTATCAGTTATATGATCTCGTCCAATTCTGCAAAGGAAGAGGCCTTCTTAACACGTAAACCTACTATACAAACACTGGAGGATAAAGTGCTTGCAACTGGTACAATTGTGCCACGCAGAGAGGTTGAGATAAAACCAAATATTCCCGGGATTATAAAATCTATCCATGTAAAACAAGGAGATAAAGTAACAGCAGGACAATTAATCGCTACAATTAATGTTGTACCTAGTATTTCTGAAATGAATGCTGCACAACAGTCTATAAAGGATGCCGAATTGCAGATTGGTAATGCTAAAATTACTCTAAACAACCAGCAAAAGCAGTACGATATGCAAAAAAGACTTTTTGCACAAGGTGTAATTTCTAAACAAGAATATTATAATGCCGAACAACAATATAAAGGTGCAGCACAATCTGTATCAATTGCAGAGCAACAGTTAAGAACTGCTGAAAAGCGCCTTCAGATTGCCAGAACCGGATCTACTCCGGAATTACAGAGTCTGGCAACAACTCAGGTTCGTTCCAAGCTTAATGGTACCATTCTGGAAATTCCTGTAAAAGAAGGAAGTCAGGTTATCGAAGCAAATAACTTCAATGCCGGGACAACTATTTGTACTGTTGCTGACCTTAATTCTCTTATTTTTAAAGGTACTATTGATGAAGCTCAGGCTGGAAGACTAAAAGAAGGAATGAATATGAATATCATCATCGGGGCTTTACAAAATAAAACTTTCCCTGGAAAGCTAACGTTAATTGCACCTAAAGGAAAGGATGAAACCGGAAGTATTAAATTCCCTCTGGAAGCAGACGTGTTCAATCCTAATAACGAATATATCCGTGCAGGATTCTCAGCCAATGGTGAAATCATTATGAACAGCCAGAAAAATGCTCTTCTTTTGGATGAATCACTTATCCAGTACGAAAAACAAAATAACAAAGACAAAGCTTTCGTAGAGGTAAAACAAAAAGACGGTAAGTTTAAAAAAGTATATATAACTCTTGGTGCTAGTGATGGGATCAACGTACAGATACTTTCCGGTATCACTAAAGATTCTGAAATCAAAGTATGGAATCCTTCTGAAAAAGATAAGGAGGAATTAAAGCAGAAAAACGCTAAATAAGTTTAAATTAGATATTGTTAAAAGAAGCGCCGCAGACAAAGTCTGCGGCGCTTCTGAATTATATAATCAGATAATTATTTAGTTACGGTTCTTTGAATCTTCTGGCTAAAGAGCCATTTCAATAAATCAGGTTCTGCAAATGCCGAATCCCAACTGTTATGATTTGCTTCGGGGTATAAAGTATACTTTACCTTCACTCCGTTCGATTTCATTGCTTTTACCATCGCATCTGAAAACCCTGAAGGTACTACATCATCTTTCCCACCATGAAAAACCCACCAGTTTGTAGCTTTCAGATTAGAAGCTGTGGATGGTTCCGCTCCCCCACATATTGCGATAGCCCCGGCAAATACTCCAGGCTTGCGGTTCACTAGTTCAAAAGTTCCCATACCACCCATACTAAGCCCCATAATATAAATCTGATCCTGTTTTATATTATACTGCTTTTGTAGATTCCCAAAAAGGCCGGATAATAATAACATCGCTTTTGTTGGTGCATCATTATTGGTGAAATAAAATGTTCTTTGTCCTGTATCATCGGATAAGATTTGCACATTGCTCCAATAAGAATCCTCGGGACATTGTGGAAAAACTACAATTGCCGGGAAATTTTTCCGATTACTATCATTCAAAAACAACTTTGCTCCATGGGTCAGCTGCTTCTCATTATCATTACCACTCTCCCCTCTTCCATGCAGAAAAATGACCAATGGATATTTTTTCACTGGGTCGAAGTTTTCAGGTAATAATACCCTGTAAGGCAAAACTTGCTCTCCTTGTGAAAATCTGAATTTCTTAAACAGCGAAAAATCCTGAGCAAAAACAAAACTTACCCACATTAATGCTAAAACGAAACCTATCTTTTTTATCATATTTCAAAAATATAAAAAAGCAGCTTTTCAGCTGCTTTTGTTATTATTTATTCCAGTTTATTTTTGCATGTTTTACATCATGAGAGTTTGTTCCTATCATAATATCGAATTCTCCGGCCTCCCAATCATACTTCAGTTCCGAGTTATAAAATTTCAGATCTTCCGGTGTAATTGTAAAGCTTACTTTTTTAGATTCTCCAGCCTTTAAAAACACTTTTTGGAAACCTTTCAGCTCTTTTACCGGACGTGTCACCGAGCCTACCATATCACGGATATACAATTGTACCACTTCATTTCCATCGTACTTACCATTATTCGTCAATGTTATACTTGCGGTTAACTGATCGTTACCACTTAGTTGCGCCTTGCTCAACTGTACATCTGAATATCCAAACGAAGTATAGCTAAGACCATAACCAAACGGAAAAAGCGGTGTATTACATTCATCTATATAGTTAGATCTGAATTTCTCGAACTCACATTTTTCCGATTTATCATCGCTTAATGGGCGGCCTGTATTTTTAGCATTGTAATAGATTGGAACCTGTCCTACACTCCTTGGGAATGTCATTGGTAATTTTCCGGATGGATTGACTTTACCATACAATACGTCTGCAATTGCGTAACCTGCTTCACTTCCTGCAAACCAGGCATTGACGATTGCATCAGCTTGTTTAGCTTCATCATTTAATACCAACGGACGTCCTGTGAGAAGAACCATCACAATTGGTTTTCCTGTCTTTTTAAGCTCTGCCAATAAATCTTTCTGAGCCTGAGGAATTTCTATATTCGTTCTGGAACTCGATTCTCCGCTTAGTTCTGCCGTTTCACCAATAGCCAATACCACAACATCTGCTTTTTTAGCCGTTTCTACGGCTTCTTTCAGCAATGCTTCTTTAGATCGACTATCCCTGTTAGATACTTTACCAAACATTGTCGCTTTTTCTTCCATTTTAGCATCATAGAAAACATTGCTTCCTTTTGCATAAATGAAATTGACTCCTTTTACAGTTTCTTTAAGACCTGTCATCATAGAAACAGCATCTTTTATACGGGAAGCCACACTCCACGTTCCGGTCATATTCTCATTATTATTGGCTAAAGGTCCAATAACAGCAACCGTTCCTGATGTTTTCAGAGGTAGTATTTGTTTATCATTTTTAAGCAGAACCATTGACTGTGCGGCAATATTTCTGGCTTCTTCGCGATTGGCTTTATTGAAAACCTCGGCTTTAGATCTTTTCTCATCAGTATATCTATAAGGATCATCAAAAAGTCCCAGATCATATTTAGCCTCTAGAATTCTTCTCGCTGCGGTAGTAATCTGCTGTTCGGTTACTTTTCCTTCGCTTATGGATTTTTTCAGGGTGGTTAAGAAACCTTCACCTACCATATCCATATCAATACCTGCATTCATTGCCAAAGCAGAGACCTGTTGCAGATCTCCCATTCCATGCTGAATCATTTCATTGATTCCGGTGTAATCCGTTACAATAAAACCATTAAAGCCCCATTGTTTACGCAATACATCATCCATCAACCATTTGTTACCTGTAGCCGGGATACCATCTACTTCATTAAATGAAGCCATTACAGAACCTACTCCGGCATCTACAGCGGCTTTATAGGGAGGAAAATACTCATTGAACATTCTTATATGGCTCATATCAACCGTATTATAGTCGCGCCCTCCTTCCGGTGCGCCATACAGTGCAAAATGTTTCACGCAGGCCAGTATGGTATTTTTAAGAGATAAGTCTTTTCCCTGATAACCATAAACCATGGCTTTTGCAATCTGACTTCCAAGATATGGGTCTTCTCCCGATCCTTCAGAAACCCTACCCCATCTTGGCTCTCTGGAAACATCTACCATTGGTGAGAATGTCCAGTTAATACCATCTGCAGAAGCTTCCTGTGCTGCAATCTGTGCAGACCTCTGAATAAGATCCATATCCCATGAAGCAGAAAGTCCTAACGGAATCGGGAATGTTGTTTCATAGCCATGAATAACATCCATCCCGAAAATCATGGGAATCTTTAGACGGCTTTTTTCTACTGCTACTTTCTGTACATCTCTTATTTTGCCAACTCCTTTTATGTTGAATAAACCTCCTACTAATCCCTGTTCAATTTTTTTACCTATATCAGAACTTTGAGCCTGTCCTGTTGTAAAATCTCCGGATGACGGCAGATTAAGCTGACCGATTTTCTCATCCAGTGTCATTTTCGCAACCAGCTGATCAATAAAAGCTTTCTTTTTAGCATTATATTCTGTTGTCTGAAAGCTTTGTACCGGCTGATGAACTAGCTGTTGTGCAGGAAACAACGCTGCTAAAATGAACCCGGCTATAATCGTTAATTTCTTCATGTTACTTTATTTTTTCATTACGTTCTATTGTCTCAAAATAGAACATTAAAAACTCAGACTAATTTACAAATTTTTATTTTACTGCTTTTCTCCCTTTCAAAGGGTATTTTGAAGTAGTGAACCCTAATTTTTTCAAACCCTGTTGAATCTCCGGAGCGTTCATAAAAAGTTTCCAGATTAATCCGGAACGGTAGTTCTCCAGCATAACAACTTCTGGTCCCTGATCTATGGCCAGATACCATTTGGCAGTCCAGTTGTATTTTGGGCTTAATGCATCATAGAACCCTGCTAATCCCCAGGAATCAGGATAATTTTCATACAGGTTACGTATGAAAGCTATAGATTCTTTGGGTGTATATACGATGGAACTAATAGCTGCAGTGGGAGAAACAACACCTACATCATTTCCCGGCATATGAGCATTATAACCTGTACTGCCGTCTTCATTTCTGGAATAAGACGCTGTTAATCCCCAGAAATCCTTTCCATAGCCCTTATAAGCTTTAGAGTTTTCTACAGCATAGGAATAATTGATCATCGAATGATCATAGTTCAGTTTCTGATAGTCTGCATACTGATCTTTTAATCCGTTCGGATCTAAACCAAGATAGGAGTAATGTGCCCAAAATAAAGGTCCTCCATAATTTTCCGCTCCGTTATGTTTTAATATCAACGGAAAACCATAAGCTACCTTATCTGAAATAATCTTACCACTACGAGCCCAACCTTTATCATATGCATCTCTGCTTATAGTATGGGTAGGAGATGAAGCAGCCATTACATACGTAATCAAGCACTCGTTATAGCCTTCCAGCTTGAAGTTCATATCCCATGCATAATTTGGAGACCAGTGCCAGTAAAGAGCATCTTCACCACCCTTAGTGTACCAATTCCATTCTATACCCCTCCACAATTTGTCATACTTTCCAGCCAGGGCTTTTTCTTCTGCCGTTCCATTTTTAAAATACTCCCGCACAACAAGGAAACCTTGTGCCAGAAACGAAGTCTCTACAAGATCTCCACCATTATCTTTAGTTCCGAATGGCTTTACTTTTCCTGTTTCACCATCTATCCAATGAGACCAGGCTCCATGAAATCTGTCTGCTTTTGCTAGAAAATCTGCTATTTTATTTAGACGTTCTACAGCCTCTTTTCTCTTAATATAACCTCTGTTTGTAGCAGAAACAATAGACATTAACCCAAATCCTGAACCTCCGGTAGTAACAATATGAGCATCACGATCCGGATAATTACCATCAGGGTGATAGCGCTCCCTTGCCATTCCTGAATGTGGTTCAGAAAAATCCCAGAAATACCGGAAAGTCTGTCGCTGGACTTTATCCAGTAGCTGATCATCCGTTAGCTTTTTAGCGTCAGATTTCTTATTCTCCCTAACAGGACTTTGGCTACTGCAGGTAACCCCTGCAATAGCCAAAGTGAATATTAATATGTTTTTAAACATCATTAGTAACCCGGGTTTTGAGTCAGAACATTCTGACTTTGTGTAATCGCATTAAATGGTATTGGGAACAATTCGTTTTTACCTGCTTTAAATCCATAAGGAGCTAAAACAGTTGCCGCCTGACCTGTTCTTACAAGATCTACAAAGCGGTCTCCTTCCATTGCCAGCTCAACTCTACGCTCATGCCAGATTGCGGTTCTTAATCCTGCCTGAGATGAAGCCGTTGTATCTCCTAATTTTGCTCTGTTTCTTACTTTATTCAGAGAAGCCTGAGCCGCGCCAGTATTTCCTAATTCATTTGCCGCTTCTGCATTGATCAGAAGAATTTCAGCAAATCGCAATACTCTGATATTTTGTACAGATCCCTGACCACATGTTGGATTCTGGTCTGCTTTAGGAACGTAAGCCTTATAGTTATATGTATCTACAGAAAGCGGATCTCCTTTCTTAATCAGATCTCCTTCCGGCGTTGTCTGCCCTTCTCTCAGTATGGTAAATTGTTTTCTGATATCTCCTGGCTCAAAGGCATCTTCTAAAGCCTGTGACGGAGTAAAGAATCCCCAGCCGAACTGATTTCTTACACCTTGCACTTCTGCGTACTGACTTCCACCATACTGAGCACTACATGAACAGTCAACTTCGAATACTGATTCTGGTCCAAACTCTCCTTTCACACGGAACAAATGGTTAAAATCCGGATCCAGAGAATATCCCATTGCCATTACCTGATTTGAGGTATCATAAGCTTTCTGCCAGTCTTTTTTATACAAATAAACTTTTGATAATAAGCCTAAAGCGGCTCCTTTTGTGGCTCTTCCTAAGTCTGAAGCGCCATACTTATCAGGAAGTGCCTGTGAAGCACTTAAAAGATCCGATATAATGAAGTTATAAACCTCATCCTGAGTATTTCTTGGTTTATTATAATTCTCCTGAAGACCATCGAAAATAGGAACTCCACCATAAATTCTCACCAAGTTAAAGTAGAAATAAGCTCTAAGGAATTTAGCCTCAGCGATTAATCTTCCCTTCATCGCAGCATCCATATTAATTTCAGGAACTCTTGTAATAACTTGATTAGAACGTGAAACTGCCTGCCACTGACCTGTCCAGTAGCCTTCTACCCCACCATCACTGGCTGTATAGGTAAATTGGTCGTATGCATTAATAAATGAAGCATCACCGGGATTAGATCCTTTGATTACATCATCAGCTGGCACTCCAAATATAAACTGGTAAGGAAAGGCTGAGTTTTCCCAACCTCTTAAAAAGCTATAGATAGCATTGGTTGCCTTCAATGCGTCATCCTGTGTTTTGAAGAAGGCAGATTCTTCAGTCTGTCCTTCAACTGGTATATCTAAAAAGCTGTCGTTCTTACATCCTGCGAGAAACGAAACAACCGCTATTGACAAAAATATTTTTTTCATGATCTTTAATTAAAAGGTTAGGTTCATACCAAAAGTATAAATCGCCGAAATCGGATAGATATTATTATCAATACCCATCTGTACTCTGTCACTGTTCATAATCTCCGGAGAGAATCCATTGTATTTGAAGCTTGTCCACGGGTTTTGTGCACTGAAATACAATCTTAGTTTCTGAACAGATAACTGCTTCGTAAACTCTTTAGGCAGTGTATAACCTAACTGAATATTTCTGATTCTGAAGAAACTTCCATCTTCAACAAAGAAACTACTTGGCAATATAATTGCCTGATTATTTGTTGTCATTGGATAAGAATTGGAAGTTCCTGCCCCCTGCCATCTGTTTTTGTAGAAATCCAAATCCCAGTTTTCGTTTCCGTAACGCTGTTCCCTGTTATAATTATAAATCTTATTACCCTGAACCCCCTGGAAATCCATTGCAAAATCGAAATCGTACACACTAAGATTAAATCCAAAACCATAAGTATATTTTGGAATCGGACTTCCTAAGAACGTTTTATCTCTGGCATCAATAACTCCATTACCATCTAAGTCTGCAAATCTGAATCCTCCGACTGCAGCATTTGTCTGCTGTGGAGCCCCATTAATATCAGACTGATTCTGGAAAACTCCCGCTACCTGATAACCATAGTAAGATCCTACAGGCTGCCCTGTTTGCAATCTTATAATAGTACTACCAAATAAGTGTGCACCTGGTTCATTATAAGAATCCAGATAAACACTTGTTATCTTATTTTTAATCGTTGTAATATTAGCATAAACACCCAATCTGATATTTTCACTGATTTTAGTATCATAATTTACAGATGCTTCAAAACCTCTGTTATTAAATGAATAAGCATTTGTTATGTACTCAGCCCAGTTACTTGCTCCTGAAATTGAAGGCTGGTTGATAGCATATACTACATTTTTGGAATCCTTATCAAAATACGTTGCTTCAATTTTTAATTTATTATTCAGCAATGCCATTTCCACCCCAACATCACGACCTGTTGTCGTTTCCCAGTCTATATCAGGATTAACAATTTTAGTTACTGTTTCTGCAGGATTTCCTATACCTCCAAAATAAGCTCCTGAGTTAATGATAGTTGTAAGTTTATCATATCCTCTTGTTATATCTGGATTCCCCAATTTCCCCCAACTGGCTCTTAACTTCAACAGGTTAAAAAGGTTCTGATTGCTCATAAAACCTTCTTTACTGATTACCCATCCTACACTCACCGCAGGGAAAGTTTTAAATCTGTTATTGGAAGAGAAACCTGTTGCCCCATCTCTACGGATAGAAGCATTCACTAAATATTTACCTGCATAATCATAGTTTAATCTTCCAAACAAAGACTCTATACGAGTTTTGTAAGGCTCCATACCAACCTCTTTATTGGAGGTAAAGGTTACCAAATCGGTACCATTAGTCGTTACTAAATCTTTATCGCTTCCGGTATAAGGAACGTTCAATACTTTAGTATAAACTCCGCGGTAATAGCGTTGAGAACGTGAGAAACCTCCTAAAACTTCAAAATGATGTTGATTAAAGTTGTTTTTCCATGATAAAATATTATCCCACACATAATCCTGGCCTCTTGTGTCTCTCGTTATAAGATTTGATGGTATTGCTGGTTTATTCGGATTATAATCACTAATCGCTGTATATTCATATTTATACAGATTCGTATTATCTATGGTATAACTAGCTTTAAAACTAAAATCTTTTAAGAATTTGACTTCTCCCCAAATATTATTTAAAATTCTGTCCTGTTTATCTTTGGATCTGAATAAATCAAGTACAGCTCTTGGGTTTGCCGCAGAAATAAGTGAAAAATAGTCATAGTTATTAATCGCTGGATTTATTGGATAATAAACCGGAGGAGCTGAATAAGCTGTTAATAAAGGATTATTAGCATTATTCGTATTAATATGTGACCAAGTAAAGTTGTTACCTATGGAAATATTATCATTAATTTTATAAGTAAGATTTAACCTAGTGTTGAGTCTTTTAAAATTATTTCCGGAGCTTACTCCCCTTCCTGCTGCCAAAGTTCCGCCATCATCTAAATAGCCTATACTAGCAAAATAATTAAGCTTTTTTCCTATATTCCCTGATGCAGAAAGATCATTCGAGCTGATAAATCCAGTTTTCAGTACTTCATCAAACCAATTGGTATTTGCAGGATAATTTGCTCTTGAAATAAATTTGGTAGGATCAGTAACTCCTTCATTTCTTAGCTTTTCATTATAAAGCTCTACATACTGATCTGAATTAGCCATTTTAGGAACATTGGTTACCGTTTTAACGCCTATATAAGAGCTAAAATTGAATACCGTTTTATTTTTTCCTGATTTAGTTTTGATAATAACCGCACCATTACTAGCTCGGGCTCCAAAAATCGCTAAGCTGGATGGATCTTTCAGAATACTCATTGATTCTACATCCTGTGGATTAAGGAAAGAGATATCATCTGTAATCATTCCATCAACAATAAATACTGTCTTTCCGGAAAGGGAACTAATTCCCCGAATATCTACTCTGGGGGATCCTCCGGGAGCTCCAGAGTTCTGAATCTGAACCCCTGCAACTTTTCCCTGAATGGAACTAATTGGATTGGGATTAGGTTTATCCGCAAGATCTTTGGCACTAACCACGCCAATACTTCCGGTAACATTTTCCTTCTTCTGACTACCATAACCAATCATAACTACCTCTTCAATAGCCTTTTCCTTGGTCACAGTATCACTTTTTTTGGTTTGAGCATGTACGTCGGCACTAAAATAAAAGGCCGCTACAAGGCACGAAACCTGTAACACTTTTTTGTTCATACTAATTCTTCTTTACTTTAACTTACATTCAATTGTCTCCAAAAAAGACTATATCAAATATATATTAATTTCTCTTAACATTACAACAACTTTTTTTAACATTTTATTATAAAAAAAATAAAAACCCCTTAAAAAAGGGGTTTTATATTGTTCTGTAAGCCAAATAATTAATGTTCCACTCTGAGTGTTCTCTTACGAAGAAGCAGTACCAGATTAAGGAATATAAGAAGAAAATCTAAAGTAATCCAGATAGCTTCTGTAACCGTATCATTAACATAAACATTCACTTTTTTGATACCCAAATCTGACAAGCGCTGACTTTGATTAATGTAATTTCGTACTTCTACCAGCTGATCTTCATTTTTGTTTACAACAGCATGTTGAGAAAAATATACCAGCTTTTTCTTCCCAATAAAGCCCATTAACCAATATTCATCGGAATTTTTCACATTAAAATATTCTATCCTGTAATATCCGGATCTTATAGTGCCTAAATGATTGACAACATCTCCTGCTTCCGGGCTTTTATTTATTCTTACTGTATAAAAATCTATCGGCTGCTGCAAGTTATTAATGATTTGCACCGACAATGAATTATCTGTAAGCCTCGGAAAGCTTTTTTTGAAAAACCACCAGCTAAAGAAAGCAATACCTCCGATAGTAATAACCCAGCGAAGTATTTTTATAGAAATTGCCAATCTCCCCGTTCTTATTGTGGATAACAATAACGAAAGGCAAAGAAATATAAAGAGTATTATGGTAATAGCGTACATCATAATTTTCAACAAAAATAAGATTTTCTGTGGAATAGCTCTACACTACTGCATTCCATTCGTCATAAAATTGCTGTAGAAAGTTTTCCATATACTGGTGTCTTACTGCTGCCATTTTTTTTCCTGTATCAGTATTCATCATTCCTTCCAACAATAGAAGTTTTTCATAAAAATGATTTATGGTAGTACCTGAAGATTTCTTGTATTCTTCTTTTGACAAATTAAGCCTTGGCTCTTCCCCGGGAATATGGATAGGATTATTTTTAAAACCGCCGAAATTGAAAACCCTTGCAATTCCTATTGCCCCGATAGCATCCAGACGATCTGCATCCTGAACAACCTGTAATTCTATAGGCTTTTCTTTTGGCGCCTCATTTCTATTTTTAAATGATATATTTCTGATAATAAAGATTACCTGCTGAATAGTATCTTCGTCTACATTCTGACTTTCTAAAAATGCTTTTGCTGTATCCGGGCCTATGTTTTCATCACCATTATGAAATTTAGGATCCGCGATATCGTGTAATAATGCTCCTAACTCAACAACTTCCGTATTACATTTTTCTGTCTCGGCAATCTTATGAGAAAGTTTCCATACTCTTTCAATATGAAACCAGTCATGTCCAGCTTCTGCTCCTTCAAGTTTTTTCTTTACAAATTCAATTGTTTTAGAAATTAAATCGCTCATGAATTAAATTTTATTGTTTGATTATCAATTACCGGAAATATAAATTTTACTGTTAAAAACAGATTAAAAACCCAATACTTTTTTTTAAACACTTTAGCGAAAAGCTATTTATTACAACAGTTCCCTTCAGAAAACATAAAAATTTAAAAAACCAAAGATTTTAAATTTAGGTAAACTCTCTATATATGTCTTAGAACACCCATCATAGGTACCTTAAGTGTATTTATTGAACCAGCTACTAGCGGTTTGAGATTAGATTTAAAAATCCATTTAGACCACAACAAATATACATTGTAGCCTTGAAAAAACAGAATATAATGATCGAAAATTGTCTGGTTATGTTATTTCGTTCAGGATAATTTTCCACAATTTCCGATTATAGCTGCGGAAAAAATTGATGTGTCCTATTTCTCCTTTTTCAGATTCCGACACCTTTATCAGTCGGTACGTAGGTTTCATATTCGGATAAGTATCATTCAGCAGGCTCTTAACTCCTTTTTCTGTTAGCCATACATCATCCTCAGCACGAATTACAAATACCTTATGATTAAGATTTTCAGCAAAGCTTTCTGTACGCTCCAGAAGTTTATTCGTAGATTTTTTATTCAGAATTAATTTTCTCCAATCGAAAGCATTTCCTTTTGGCAGACTTTCTCCCAACCCAAACCATTGCGCCGGAAAATAGCCGAATAATCTTGTGATTAAAGGTTGTACAACTCCAAAGCCCAGATAAGCCTCAATTCTGGTCTTCCATTTAAGATTTCCAACATATGCATTCTGGGTTCCAACAAAAATAAATTTCTCAAACATTTCCGAATCAGCATTCATACCCAGTATTAGAGCCCCTACAGAATGTCCCAAACAATATTTCTGATAATCAGAAAAATTTTCTTTAATATAAGCAGTAATAACTCCAAAATCTTCTTTACCCCATAAAATAGCATCGGAATTGAAGTTACGCATGTCTGAAGGTTTAGAGAGTCCTATCCCCCGATAATCATAGGTAATGACAGTAAAGGAATTCTCAGCAAAGTATTGGGCAATACCAAAATAAACCTGCTGCTTTACTCCTGTTGCAGAATTAATTAGTAATAATTTACCATTACTTGTATCGGGTTGAAAAAGATGAGCTATAATATTGACGCCATCACGGGTTTTCAGAATTACTTCCTTCATATCTTTGGTAAAAGAAAAAATCCACTTAAAGGTGGATTTTTATTCTCAATATAATATATTTTATTCAGACTTTCTGTATGCAGTAAATAGCTTAAAAACTGAAATCTTTCAAATATGGCAATCCCTTCTGAGAACCTTTATTAGCAGATGCTTTCAAAGACACCTCATTACCAAATCTTACACATTCATCTATTTCATTTCCATGGCAAAGAGCAATTGCAAAACCTGAAGTAAATGCATCTCCCATCCCCATTTTATATGCAATAGTATCCGGTGCGTTACGATAGTACTTCATTTCCTCTCCATTAAAATAAACTGTAGAGTTAGTATCGTCGCGAATAAATAATTTATTCGGTAGTTTTTTCAGGACTTTATCACGTCCTTCTTCTCCGAATACAACAGACAAATCATTACTTTTAATTACAATAAAATTTGCTTTCTCTGCAATATCTTCTCCTATAAACTTTGCAGGTGAAGCATAAAGCCCAATTCTGGTATTATGCTTTTTGCAAATTTCAAAAAGATATTCCACTACCTCAACCGGAATTTCCAACTGCGTTAATACTATATCCGCTTCAGCAATTTCTGCTTCAGCTTTGTCTATATCAGCTGTAGTTATAAAATTATTAGCAGCCGGTGCAACTATAATACTGATCTTGCCATGCGCAGAAGTAACATAGGCCGTACCAGTAGGATAATCGGAATTTTCCTCTACAAAATTGACGTTTACACCTTCATTTACAAGATTTTCCAGTACATGCTTGCCGTTAGTATCTTTACCAACACATCCTACAAAATATACCTTTGCTCCTAACCTGCTGGCTCCTACAGCCTGATTAGCACCCTTTCCACCAAAGAAATTTTCGGTTTGGGTAGCCAGTACTGTTTCATTGATACGCGGATGATGCTCGGTTGTAAGCACCAAATCTATTGATGAACTTCCTACTACTACAATTTTGGGTATATGATTTGAAAATTTCATTATAATACTATCAAAAAAATTTCAAGGACTAATCTACTACTATTTCAATAAATTCGGTAATTAATTTTACAGGAATGCCATTTACATCATAGGCTATATAACTCGCATAGAAGCCTTCTCCGAATCCAGCTTCAAAGGCAAAAATGTTATTAGTTTTATCCGAGTAAGGTTTTAGTAGTGTATATTGGTGTACTGCACCATCTTGCTCATAAAAATGCTCATGGAAAAACTCTGCATAAATTCCTTCAAAATCATCTGCTTTTTTCTCAAACATTTCCTGTTCCAAAGCATTGAGCAACTTTTGAGTTTCATAGTCCATAAAACAGCCCATTCCGCTTTCTACAGGATATCCGAATACTTCTCCTTCGGCTAAATCTTTTACGTTCTGCCCTTTTGTTGTTGCCAGTTTCCAATCTGTAATCTTAGCTTCCTGAAATACGACTTCAGCATAAGCAACACAATTACTTTCTCTTTCTTTATGGATGTTTACAGCAAATTCCCCTGTTGGAAATTGTTGATCAAAAGCCTCCTTATCTGGTGTAATCAGTGGATCACTGGCCACAATTTCTCCTGTAGTAATTACCAGTTTTCCTGCATCAAAACTTTCCAGCAATGGTGACTCTACAAAATTCTTAGAAAAAAGCTTCTGTATGTTTTCTATATGATTCATTACGATTCAATAATAATTAAAGATAATGTTTATTTACAACTATCCCGCCAAAATTATTCAGCAAAATTGTCAGGCTGAGCCAGAGTCGAAGTCTTCTTTATCTTTTTGATAGTTAATAAAGTGTGTATTGTTCATGCAAGCGGATAATTCTTTAAGTTTATTAAAATTTTCATCTATCAAAGCTTCTTTCTTTTTTCTACTCCAGCCTTTAAAATAAAATTGCATCATTTATATCTGAAAATACACAATAGTAAACTAATCTAACAGGTCTACGATTATGTGTATAACTTTTGGGATTATATCCTGATTCATGTTGTTGCAAGCGTTGTAACAAATCTCTTGTAACTCCTGTATAATAGGAGTTATCTGCACACTTAATAATATAAACATAATACTCTTTCAATATCCGACTATTAATCAGGAACATGAAAGAAATTTACAAAATATTTTATGATAAAAAAAAACGCTTCGACTTCGCTCAGCGTGACACAAAGTCTACACTTTACTAAGTCGAAACATTTTTATAATTTTTAAAGAGTTTTCAGTTTCTCTTCCAATAATGTTATTTTATCCTGAGCATCTTTTTGTTTTTTCAGCTCATTATCTACAACTTGTTGTGGAGCTCCAGCCATGAATTTTTCATTACTAAGCTTCTTTTCAACGGAGATAAGGAAACCTTTCAGATACTTCAGCTCTTCTTCTGTCTTGGTTTTCTCCTCACCCAGATCAAGATTCTCGCTTAACGGGATAGAACACTCCACTGCACCTACAAGGAATGTAAAGCTTGGTTTATCCGTTTTTTGCGCATAATGAATCTCCGAAACATTAGCCAGTTTTTTGATAACAGCTTCATTTTCGAACCGAGAAATATTAGTATAAACCTCAACTTCTTCTCTTGGAGAAATACCTTTGCTCTGGCGGTAGTTTCTTACTCCTGAAACGATTTCCTTCGATTGCTCGAAGTTTTTAAGAACATCAGCGTCAAAAGCTGTTTCCTTATTTTGTTGGGTAATAATTAGCGCTTCAGAAGTTTGTCTCTCTGCAATCGCCTGCCAAATCTCTTCTGTCAGGAATGGCATGAAAGGATGCAAGAACTTCATTAGATTTCCGAAGAACTCTATTGTTTTGTCATATACCTGCTGACTGATAGCCTCCCCATAGTTTGGTTTTACAATTTCCAGGTACCATGAGCAGAAATCGTCCCAAACTAATTTATACAATAAATGTAATGCATCAGAAATTCTGAACTTCTCAAACTGGTCATTAATTGCAGCAACGGTCTTATTGAATTCTGCTTCAAACCATTCGATAGCTTGTGCACTTTCCTCAGAAATCTCTTTATCCTCTTTCTTCCAGTTTTGTGTCAGCTTGAACGCATTCCAAATTTTAGTTGCAAAATTACGTCCCTGAAGCATTAAATCTTCATCGAACATAAGGTCATTACCTGCCGCCGAGCTTAACAAAATCCCTACTCTTACACCATCAGAACCATATTTATCCATTAGTTCAATCGGATCCGGAGAGTTTCCTAAAGATTTAGACATCTTACGACGCTGTTTATCTCTTACAATTCCGGTAAAGTATACATTTTTAAACGGAACCTGGTTTTTGAATTCTAATCCGGCCATAATCATACGGGCTACCCAGAAGAAGATAATGTCTGGTCCAGTTACCAAATCCGAAGTCGGATAGTAATAATTGATATCTTTATTGTCTGGTTCAGTAATACCATCGAATACTGACATTGGCCATAACCATGCAGAGAACCATGTATCTAATGCATCTTCATCCTGTCTTAGGTTATCAGTTGTTAGTTCTGCATTACCCGTTTTTTGTTTTGCAAGTTCTAATGCTGCTTCAATCGTTTCAGCAACTACAAAATCGTTCTCACCAGATGCATAATAATAGGCCGGAATTCTGTGCCCCCACCATAGCTGGCGGGATATATTCCAGTCGTGTACATTCTCCATCCAGTGTCTATAGGTATTCTTGAATTTCTCCGGATAGAATTTAACTTCATCATCCATTACAACATCCAACGCAGGCTTTGCCATTTCACTCATCTTCAGGAACCACTGTACAGAGATTTTCGGCTCTATTACGGCTCCTGTTCTTTCGGATGTACCTACTTTATTCAGATAGTCTTCAGATTTCAAAAAAAGACCTTTTTCTTCAAGCTCTTTCGCAATTTCTTTTCTTACTGTAAATCTGTCTTTGCCTTGATAGTGCTTCCCGTTTTCATTAAGAACAGCATTATCGTCCATAGAGTCTATAATCTCTAACTGGTGACGCTGGCCAATTTCGTAGTCATTGATATCATGAGCCGGAGTAATCTTCAATGCTCCGGTACCAAATTCTATATCAACATAATCGTCTTCAATAATAGGAACTTCACGCCCTACAATTGGTACAATTACTTTTTTACCTTTCAGATGTGTATAACGTTCGTCATTAGGATTGATACATACAGCAGTATCGCCAAATATTGTTTCCGGACGTGTTGTAGCAACTGTAAGGAACTCATCTGAACCTACGATCTGATATTTCAGGAAATATAATTTACCGTTTTGCTCTTTATAGATTACCTCCTCATCAGAGATATTTGTTTTTGCTTCCGGATCCCAGTTTACCATTTTATAACCACGGTAAACAAGTCCTTTATTATAAAGATCCACGAATACTTTGATAACTGCTTTAGACAGATCATCTTCCATTGTGAAACGGGTTCTGTCCCAGTCACAAGAGCATCCTAATTTTTTTAACTGCTCCAGAATTGTTCCACCATATTGGTGCGTCCAGTCCCAGGCATGCTCTAAAAACTTCTCGCGCCCGATATCCTGCTTAGAAATTCCCTCAGCTTTCAATTTAGCTACTACTTTAGCTTCTGTAGCAATAGAAGCATGATCTGTTCCGGGAACCCAGCATGCATTATAACCACGCATACGTGCACGACGAACTAGTACATCCTGTAATGTATTATTAAGCATATGCCCCATGTGCAAAATCCCTGTCACATTTGGAGGTGGTATGACGACAGTATATGGCTCTCTTTCATCTGGCTCGGAATGAAAAAATTTATTTTCCTGCCAATATTGGTACCACTTTTGTTCTGCTTGTTGCGGATTGTACTTGTCGGAAATTTCCATTAGTTTGATAATTAATGTTTTTATGAGATAAGTTGCAAAAATACGGGAAAGGAGATGAAAATAAAAACTCAGTACCAAATAATTGACTAATTTTGTTATTTAAACTAACCTTATAAAAATTCATTCGAAATGAAAAAATTATTTTTAGGATTGTTTTTAACTGGTGCATTTGCAGCAGTTTCTGCTCAGTCTATAGCCTTTGACAAAACGACATTAGAATATGGTGACATTGCACAGAACTCAAACGGAGAAAGGTTCTTCACCATCACCAATACAGGAGACAAGCCTCTTATCCTTACAAATGTAAAAGCTTCTTGCGGATGTACAACACCACAATGGAGTAAGGATCCTATCCTTCCGGGGAAAAGTGCAAAACTAAAAGTTGGCTATGACACTAAATTTACAGGAACTTTTAAAAAGCTAATCGAGGTTTATTCCAATGATCCGGAAAGCCAGAGAAGCGTAATCTGGATTGCAGGAAACGTAACTCCTTCTAACAAAAAGTAAAAGAAACCAGAGATAAGAAAAACACCTTGATTAAGGTGTTTTTTTATTTTCAGTAATATGATATTCTAAGTCCGATTTTTTCTACTGACATATTGTTGTCACAATTGTATTTTAGCTTTGCTAAACAGCGGACAAAAGAAAATATGAAAAAAACACTGACACTACAGGATCTTCAACTAATAACATTAGAAAGCCAGGGATTGGCTCAAACTCCTATATTCGGAACAGGCAAGAATGCTGTACTCAATGCTTTGGAACATCTCGGCTACGTACAAATAGATACTTTATCAGTCGTTGAGCGTGCTCATCATCATACTTTATGGTCAAGAATAGATGATTACAAAACAAATTATCTGGACGATTTGCTAAAAGAGCGCAAAATATTTGAATATTGGTTTCACGCAGCATCATATCTCCCTATGAAAGACTACCGGTATGCTTTACCCCAAATGTTGAGTTTCAAAAATAATCAATCTCAGTATTATAATGCCGATCCCAAAGTCATGCAATATGTAATAGATACTATTCGCACTGAAGATCCCAAAAAAGCTAAAGATTTCGAGAATGAGAAAAAAACCGCAGGAAGCTGGTGGAATTGGAAACCTGCAAAACTTGCCCTTGAAAGACTTTTTATGCAAGGTGATCTCATGATTAGCGGCCGCGATGGTATGCAGAAAATATATGATATTAGTGAAAGGGTATTGCCTGAAACGATTGACTTAACAATGCCAACTCCCACTGAACTTGCAGAATATCTGGTCAAAACACATCTTCGTGCCTATGGACTCACTACCCTAAAGCAAATAACCCACCTTAGATCAGACTCTATTTTAAGAAAAAACGTGGAACAAGTCCTACAATCGATGGTTGAGGATAAAATAATACAAAAAACAGAAACCACCGGGATTTCTCCAATGTACATCCGCAAGGATTTAATCGAAAAAGAAACAGACTCTTCTTCCTCAGAAATTAAACTTTTATCTCCTTTTGATAACTCACTTATCCATCGCGACCGTTTTAAACAACTTTTCAATTTTGATTTTCGTCTTGAATGTTATTTACCTAAAGAAAAAAGGCAATATGGATATTTCTGTTTACCTATTTTATACGGAAATACATTTATTGGCAGGGTCGACTGTAAGGCGCATAGAAGCATTAAAAAGCTTGAGCTTATAAACATGCATATTGAGAATACCAATATCGATATTGAATCATGGATTGGAGTTTTTGCCGAAGCTATAGAACGCTTTGCCAGTTTTAATGGATGTAATTCTATAACATTAACAAAAGTCAGCCCTTCAAAATACACTAAGCTACTGAAGCAAGCACTAAGTGGCTATAAAATCTGAGTGTTACTACTTCTCAAAAATATTATTTCCATTACAGATACTCTATTTACTCATAAAAAAGAATATTCAATATCACCTCCAAACCTCTAATTTCAAAGTATTTCTTAAAAAATATTTTTATCTTTATATAAATACAAAAATATATGAGTAAAGATTTGAACGACTTTATTGCTGAAGACAAATTTTCTATAAAAAAAACATCAACCCGATACGAGGGTAAAATGACCAAAGACGAAGGAATAACTTTACTGGATGAAGAAAAAAAGAAACTTCATAAGCTTCAGGAAAAGTTATATGCAGACGGAAGCAAGTCTCTTCTGATTATCATTCAGGCTATGGATGCTGCAGGAAAAGACAGTCTTATAGAACATGTTATGAGTGGTATTAATCCACAAGGTTGTCAGGTTACCAGTTTTAAAACACCAAGCTCAAAAGAATATACACACGATTTTCTATGGAGGCATTATCTTGCACTACCTGAAAAGGGAAAAATTGGAATTTTCAACCGTTCTCATTATGAAAGTGTTCTGATTTGCAAGGTACATCCGGAATACAATCTGGGTGAGAAAGTATGGAAAGATGTTAAAGACTTTGACGATAAATTCTGGAACAACCGCTACGAAAGTATCCGTAATTTTGAAAAGCACCTATCCGAAAATGGAACAAAAGTCATAAAGTTTTTCCTTCATGTTTCTAAAGATGAACAGAAAAAGCGTCTCTTAGACCGCATTAATGAACCGGAAAAAAATTGGAAGTTTTCCTCAGGCGACCTTAAAGAAAGGGCCCTTTGGGATAAATATCAAAAGGCTTATGAAGAAGCCATTAACGAAACATCTACAGAATATGCACCTTGGCATATATTACCAGCCGATAATAAATGGTTTACAAGACTTACTGCCTGTCAGATTATAACACAGACTCTGGAAAAAATGGATTTAAAGTTTCCTGTCCTTAGTGATGAAGAAGCCAGTGAATTGGAAGCCTCTAAGACCAGTCTGGAAAACGAAAAATAAAAAGACAAGCGCTATAAGCCGGATTCTGTATCCCGCTCCCTTGGGAGCGGGATGCCTGTTATTTATCTGCCCGTACCGTTGCCGATACGATGTAGCTGCTTACCCCCCGGCATTGGACGAGCCGCCCTTAATTGCCGGTATACATAGCATTGCACCACATAGAGTTTACCTGGTTTCACTACAGCCGAACTGTACTTGCTTTCTGTTGCACTTGTCCTACCCTCACGGATGACGGCCATTAACCGCTATGCTGCCCTATGGTGTCCGGACTTTCCTACCCTTACGGATCAACAGGCCGCGCTTGTCGGCTGCAAAGATATAGTTTTCCTCTCAATTAAACAGTCGGGACAACGAATTACAAAATCTAAAGATTGTAATTGTATTCATTATTTCACAAAAACTATAAAGTATCAGTCACAAACTGGCAAGTAATTATGTCTTTTTTTCTATCTTCGTGAAAAAATTTCACCATTCATCACTTTCTGAAAAAAATAAATGTCACAGAAGGAAAAAGATTTCTCTAAACTGGTTAAAGAAAACCAAGGCCTGATCATTAAAGTGGCAAGGATGTATACCAACACGCCCGATGATCAGCAAGATCTTTTTCAGGAAATCGTGTTACAATTGTGGCGTTCTTACGACACATTCAAAGGAAACTCTAAAATATCAACCTGGATGTATCGTGTAGCACTTAATACAGCCATTACATTATTCAGAAAGACAACCAGAACTGTTAAAACCGATGAACTGGCAGATTTTCATCAGCCAATAGACGATGATAATGATGATAACCAGCAACAAATAACCCTGCTTTATAAAGTTATTAAAATGCTGGGAGATATTGACAGAGCTATTGTAATGATGTATCTGGACGATATACCTTATAAAGATATTGCTGAAAATATTGGGATTACAGAAGTGAATGCCCGTGTAAAGATGAACCGATTGAAAAAAACTCTAAAAGACTTAATGACCCAACATGCAGAATGATTTTGACATAGACCAACTGAAAAATGCCTGGCAAAAACAGGAAACAGGCCCTAAGTATCAGGATTCGGAGATATTGGAAATCTTGAATAAGAAATCGCGTAATTATGTGAAATTTATTTTCTGGGTCAGCGTTGCTGAATTTGCACTTTTCCTTATCCTTAATATTTCTGCGTGGCTACGTCATGAGAACGGAGATGCTTATTTCACTCAGCTTTCTCAGCTGGGAATACAGATTAACGAAAATGTAAAAGCAACTTTCCACAACATCTACTTTGTATTTAAAATGATCAGCCTTCTCATAATTCTTTTCTATGTCTGGGTTTTCTTCCGAAAATATAAAAAGATAGATGTAGAAAGTAATCTTAAAAGTTTTATCCTGCAGATTATTTCTTTCAAGAAATCGGTTAATCGTTTTATACTGGTTAATATTTTGTTTTTACTGTGCTTCTTGCTACTCATCACTTTGTTCCCGGTAATCTATATACAACAACAGCATATACAGATTAGTGATAGTAAATATGCCGGCTTTATTGTAGGAATTATTATTTCCTGTATTGTATGTGTACTGCTAATATTATTATACTACAAGCTTATTTACGGCATATTGATGAAAAAGCTTTCTAGAAATCTTCAACAATTGAAAAATATCGAAAACGAACAATAAAAAAAGCGCTGAATTCAGCGCTTTTTATTTTATAATTCTTTTCTTAATCTTGCTACCGGAATATTTAGCTGCTCTCTGTATTTAGCAATAGTACGTCGGGCAATATTGTATCCCTTATCTTTCAGCATTCCTACCAATGCATCGTCGGTATAAGGTTTTCTTTTATTTTCCTTGTCTATAATATCCTGCAAATGATTTTTAATCTCTTTCGTGGAAACCTCTTCACCGTCATCATTTGTAAGACTATCCGAGAAAAGATTCTTCAGATAAACGATACCGTTAGGTGTATCTGCATATTTACTTTTCACTACACGAGAGATTGTAGAAATATCAAAACCTGTAATATCTGCCACATCTTTCAAGATCATTGGCTTTATACTTTTATCATCTCCGGTAATAAAATAATCTTTCTGTAACCTTATAATAGCATTAATGGTCTGCATCAATGTATTCTGACGCTGGTTAATAGCATCTATATACCATTTTGCAGCATCCAGCTTTTGCTTGATAAACAAGGCTGCCTGCTTATGCTCCTGAGATGTTTTATCGTGTGAGTAAGTTGTTAAAATCTCTTTATACTCATCTGAAACACGTAGCTGAGGAGCATTCTTACTATTAAGTGCGGCTGTAACTTTTCCGTCCTTTACATTAATGACAAAATCCGGAATAATTTCCTGATTGATTGTAATTGTCTGCGTATCGAAATTACCACCTACTTTAGGAGATAACTTGGATATCTCATCAAGCGCATCTTTCAGATCGTCCTCTTCTACGTCATACTTATGCATGATTTTGTTATAATGCTTGTTACTTAAAGCATCAAACTGGTGAAGCAGAATATTATGTGCCAATGACACTGCCGGATTTCCGCTTACTTTTTTCTCAATCTGGAGCAGAAGGCATTCTTTCAGATCTCTTGCTGCTACTCCTGGCGGGTCCAGTTTTTGTACATAATTGGTTAATACATCTTCAACATTTTCAGGTGTTGTATATATTCCTAATGAAAAAGCCATATCGTTAACCAGAGACTTTATATCTCTTCTCAGATAACCGTCGTTATCGAGGTTACCTATAATATATTCTGCTATTTTCAAATCCTCTTCGCCAATCTTCGTCAATCGGATCTGCTCTATAAGATAATCGTACAAAGACTGTCCTTCAGTAAGCAAAGATTGGTTATCGAATTCCTCATCGTCCGGCGAATAGTTACTCGCCGCAGTTTTATAAGAAGGTTCGTCATCAAACAGGTATTCATTTACATCGAAATCAGTTTCTATAGACTCCGTTCCTTCATCATCGTAACTACTATCAATATCCGAATAATCATCTTCCTTAGCCTCGTCCACAGCTTTTTCCAGCGCCGGATTTTCTTCCAGCTCCCGTTGTAATTCTTCTTCAAATTCAAGAGTATGAAGCTGGATAAGCTTCATCAACTGAATTTGTTGTGGTGCCATTTTCTGGCCAAGTTTTATCTGTAAATTTTGTTTCAGCATAGGTATTTCTACTTAACTACATTGTAGATTAACTCTACGAAATTAAACATTTTTATTTTAAAAAAAATAAAACTGCACGATTTTTGCTGTTGAAATTCGTTTTCATAAAAAGACCCTTAGAGAAATCTCTAAGGGCTTTTTATTTATTATCTTTAGAATTCTGCGCTCTTAGGCGTTCTTGGGAAAGGAATCACATCACGGATGTTGGTCATTCCTGTAACAAAAAGAACTAATCTTTCCAGTCCTAAACCAAATCCTGAATGTGGAACAGAACCAAACTTACGGGTATCTAAATACCACCAAAGTTCTTCCTGATCTACATGCATATCCTCCATTTTCTTCTTCAGAACATCTAATCTCTCTTCTCTCTGAGAACCTCCGATAATCTCACCAATACCAGGGAAAAGAACATCCATAGCAGCTACAGTTTTGTTATCTTCATTCAGACGCATGTAGAATGCTTTAATCTCTGCAGGGTAATCAAATAGCACTACAGGACATTCAAAATGCTTTTCAACAAGGTATCTTTCATGTTCAGACTGAAGGTCTGTACCCCATTTTTCAACAGGATATACAAATTTTCCTTTTTTATTTTCTTTCGAGTTCAAAAGAATGTCGATTGCTTCAGTATAGCTTACACGCTTAAATCTCTTTGCAACTACATTTTCCAACTTCTCGATAAGGCCTTCTTTTGCTCTTTCCTTTTCTGGTTTTTGCTTTTGCTCTTCAGCAAAACGCTTATCCAGGAATTCTAAATCGTCCTTACATTTATCTAAAACATACTGAATTACATATTTTAAGAAATCTTCAGCGAGGTCAATGTTATCTTCCAGGTTATTAAAAGCTACCTCAGGCTCTACCATCCAGAATTCTGCAAGGTGACGTGTTGTATTAGAGTTTTCTGCACGGAAAGTAGGCCCGAATGTATAAATTCTTCCTAATCCCATTGCTGCAGTTTCTCCTTCCAACTGTCCTGAAACAGTAAGGTTAGTTTTTCTTCCGAAGAAATCCTGTGTATAATCTATAACACCTTCTTCTGTTCTTGGAATATTATCCAGATCAAAATTGGTAACACCGAACATTTCTCCCGCACCTTCAGCATCTGCTCCTGTAATCACAGGTGTATTCAGATAGAAAAACTGTCTGTCGTTGAAGAAAGAGTGAATCGCAAAGCTAACAGCATGACGTACTCTGAAAACAGCACCAAATAAGTTGGTTCTAAATCTTAGATGAGCTTGTTCACGAAGTTTTTCCAAGCTATGCTTCTTTGGTTGAAGTATAGTACTTTGCAATTCTTCTGTAAAGTTATCCCCAAGTACAACAATTTTCTTAGCAATAATTTCAACCGTCTGTCCGGCTCCTTGACTTTCCACCACTTCGCCAACAATTTTCAGTGAAGAAGCAGTATTTATATTCTTGATAAGATTCTCATCAAAATTTTCGAAATCAACTAC
The DNA here is from genome assembly GCF_002023715.1 of Elizabethkingia occulta. GTDB lineage: Bacteria > Bacteroidota > Bacteroidia > Flavobacteriales > Weeksellaceae > Elizabethkingia > Elizabethkingia occulta. Next base: position 44,025 of record NZ_MAHX01000020.1, on the reverse strand, counting down.
GATTTGCAAATTATTGATTGTTGAACCATCGTTTAAGGCAATAAACCTGTTTGAACGAAACGCACGTACCCACCCATACACGGTGATATCGTGATGCAAGAATTTTTTGTAATTTTCTAAAACTTCTTTAATTGTCTGCTTATGCATGATGTAAAAATTAACGTTTGCAAAGTTAAGAAAATTATATAGTTCTTTGGGCTTTAGCCGTTCAGATAAATGTTCTATTTAATATCTTTTCCTTTTCGGATTTGCCAAGCATGATAAGAACTTGGTACATCATGCTGCCATTTCGGAAGAAATAAAACAATAAGAATAACATCCAGATGTGATACAAACCCTAAAATAATAGCCAGGTAAAAAAAGAATCCTGCCTGTTGAAAGCCTATTAAACCAGTAAATGCGAACAATAAACTCAATCCCCATAGCTTGGATAGGAAAGCATGTGTACAGGTTTCTTTTCCAAACTTGCCAAGGCTTATTATATAACACAAAGCCTCCATTATAAAAATTAACGCAATACCTCCCCAGTGTTCTTTTATCAATTCAGGATTCAGCAGATAAGTTGCAAAACCAATACACAACCAGAAAATTAAATCGGTCTGACTATCCAATCGCCGAAGTTTTTCCGAGAACACTCCCGTTTTCCGGGCGATAATACCATCGAAAATATCAGTAAACAGACCCAAATACATTAGTATTAGAAGCAGTATTCGCAATTCATCTCGTTTTAAATAGGCAAGAATTAAAATAACCAGAGCAAGGATAAACCGAGTTACAATCAGAATATAAGGTATATTTTTCATGACTTTACATTCACAATTATTGAATTCTCTTATATTTCTCCGCATAATTAATACTATAGCCAGCCCACATAATAAACAATGCAGCTCCTGAGTTTTCATAATAATCCTGTATTAAAAGATGATTATCTTTTGTAAGCCCTATCCTCGACTGAAAATTTTGACAACCTCCAAGCAAATAGGGAATTCCATGGCATTCTGATGTATAATTTTCCAATAGAAGCAATCCATTTTTTAGTTTTGCATTATGTTTAAAAACATATCTCACAGAATCATTCTTTGTCAGCTTAAACTCTAGTTTATAGGCTTTATTTTTAGCTAAAGGTTTTAGTATTATTTTTACCTCATCAATCTCTTCAGATTTCACTTTGCCTTTCTGATTCAACATTTTAGAAAACCCTTCTGCTTTTTCAGATTTATTCAGGCTCGAATTAATATGTTCATATCCTTCGGAATAGTATTTCCCTTCTATCAAATTCACATTATCCTTTGTTATAACCGTCAAATCATCTTTTATCATTTTCTTACTGAAACTGACACAAGAACCCAAGATCAGACATAGTACCAGTAATAATATCACAGAATTTTTCATTGCTTTATATTTTTAAATTATACTCCAAAGCTAAATGTGAAAATCACAATACTAAATGTGGAAAAGCATTAATAAAAATTATACATTTGTGAAAAACGCAAATTATGTATCAGGAATATTTACTGAAAGAAATCCGTAAAAAGATTGGTGAAAAATCTTTGAATGATGAAATCGCTAATATTCTCAACATTAGTTATGACGCTGCACACAGAAGATCTTCATCAAAGGCAAAATTTAGCTTTGAAGAAGCACTTGAGCTGGCAAAACATTACCAGATTTCTCTGGATCAGTTTCTGGGCGCAGAAAATCAAATGGTTGTAAAGCGGACCCAACCAATAAAAACAACTAACGATTTACTAAGTTATTTTGAGAACTCGCTCAAGATGCTTCATGTCTTTCAGGAAAATGAGAACTCACAGGTATACTATTCTGCAAAAGACATCCCGTTTTTTTATACAATTTCAGATTCTATTCTATCAAAATTTAAGTTTTATGTCTGGATAAATCTGCTGAATCAGGATCAATTTCTAAGCCCGTTCAGTGAATTCAGTCTACAACACCATTCTGGCAAAAATGAGGCTCTGAAAGAGTTTTATGAACAGCAAAATGTTACTGAAATATGGAACGAAACAACAATTAACAGTATCCTTCAGCAAGTCTCTTTTTATCATGAAATCAGAATGCTGAATACCACAACTGTATTACAAATTCTGGAAGAATTACAGGAGCTGATTACAAATCTGGAACAGAAAACATTGCAGAACCCCAACTTTCAGATCTATGTAAACGACCTTGTTATTCTGAACAATAGTATTCTTTTTAAAAATGGGAAACAAAGCTCTTACTTTCTTCCTTTCAATATGTTTGGCTATATTATGATGAATGATCCCGCAGTTTGTGCAGAAACATTAAGCTATTTTGAACATCAGATTAAAAATTCAAAGTCACTAAATACTTCCGGCAACAGAGACAGGAAAGCATTCTTTAATTTGATGCTGGAAAAAATTGAAAAATTGAAGGAAATGATTAAGCTGAAATAATCCCGGATCAGTAATAAAATCTGGAGAAGCATGACTATATTAATTTTGAGACTAGTATTCCACTAAAATAGCATCCCTTAGGAATACACTGATTGCTGATATAGGATCAGTTACATTTTTCTGGGGAGATACAGAGAAAATATTCACTGCTGTGAGATAGTATTCCCCTGGAATACTTACTTTCTGATGCACCTGTTTTTTTACACAGATCAGGCTCCTCCGGAGCATTTTCTGATTTGTTGTATTATGAAATATGGCTCATCATAATGAATAAGGAGCTTTATCTCTATAGATTATAATTTATGAAAATTCACGGCGTTCCAGAGGAACGCTATCTTAATTCTTAATAAAGAAGGTGAATCTCATTCAGATAAAAAATCGAAAACTTTAGAATGCAGATTAGAGGAGTAAAAGACAAAGAATTTTTCTTATTCAGATTAGCACAATTTTCACCTGATCCCTTTTTTCTATTCAGATTAACTCAACTTTTTACGTAGTCCTTACTTTTGTGCCTGATCCCTGATATATTTATTTTTAAAATTAACTTATCCATATATACTCAGCTTTTCGCATTAGTGGATAAAAATCAAACGCTATAAGTTTCGGAAACCTACGATGTTTTAATATTTTGCATTCATTACTTCCTTTTCGGAACCTTTTCTACAACTAAGAAAACCTTGTCCGGATTATTATTGAACCTAACAAGGTTTAATACTGCATTTATAATTAAGGATATAGTAAAAAAAATGACCGAAATTTCTTCCGATCATTATCTTATAATTACTCATCTTTCTTTGAAGAGGTTGTAAACACATCCAGAAGCCCTTCCGGCAACTGCATTGTCATAACTTTTTCTTCTCGATCCAGAGCAATAATCCAGTCTTTAATTATAGGAACAACAACTTCTTTATCATTAAGTACCAAAATGAAATAGTGTTGCGCAGTCTGATCATTTACAGAACGGATAAGACCGTAAGATTTCCCTTCGGTATCTTTAATCTCATAACCAACAATTTCGTGGTAATAGAATTGTTTTCCGGATAGTTTTGGCAGGGATGAAAGAGGTTGGTATACCTCCTTTCCGATCACCTGATCTACCAAAGCTTCGTTAGAGTTTTTAAACAGGATATTTAAAGAATCACCTTTACTCCATGACAGTTTATCAACAAAAAACGGAACCAATAGTCCATTGATTTCAATGAACATTGATTCCATTTTACTGTAAAATTCGGGTTGATCGGTATCCATTTTCAGGATTACGTTGCCCGAAAGGCCATGTCTGCGGGTAATTCTACCAAGAAAATAACATTCTTCTTTACGCATCAGGCAAATTTTGTATTAAGCTTCAGCGTTTTCTTCAGAAGCATCAGCAGCTGGAGTTTCTTCAGTTGTCTCTTCAGCAACTACTTCTTCAGCAACAGGTGCGTTAGCAGCTTCTTCAGCAGCTTTAGCATCAGCCTCAGCCTGAGCAACAGCAGCTAATCTAGCCTCGTTTACTTTAGTCTCAGCTTCTAAAGCAGCTTTCTTAGCGTCTGCCTTAGCTTGAGATAAACCATCTACTTTACCTTGTACTTTAGTTTCTTTAGCTTCTAACCAAGCGTTGAATCTTTTTTCAGCTTCAGCTTCGTCAAATGCTCCTTTAGCTACACCACCTTGAAGGTGTTTTTTGTAAAGAGCACCTTTGTAAGAAAGAATAGCTCTTGCAGTGTCAGTTGGCTGAGCACCGTTGTTTAACCACTTTACAGCAGCATCAACATTCAAGTCGATAGTTGCAGGGTTAGTGATTGGGTTGTAAGATCCTAGTCTTTCGATGAATCTACCATCTCTTCTAGCTCTTGAATCTGCTACAACAATGTGGAAAAAAGGCTTCCCTTTTTTACCGTGTCTTTGTAATCTAATTTTTACTGACATAAATAATTAATTTTGAGGGAACTCGTCCCGGTTAATTTTAAGCTGCAAAGATAGAAAAAATATTCAAGATACAAGACAAAAAAATAAAGAACCCGGGTATATAAATGTAAAAATAAAGACTTGTGTTTAGAAACCTCTTTTTGCTTATAAATTCAGAATTCCAACCTTTAAAATATTTCTTCAATTTTTTGATGAATACGGTTGAGAACAAACTCATCACCAACCTTCTTTCCAATCATCATTTTTGCCATAGGACTTTCTTCAGAGATTGCATACATTCTGTCTCCTTCAAAGAAAAATTCCCCCAACGAAACGGAAATATAAAAACGGGCTTTATTAGTAATCACCAATGCCCCTAACTGAATAACCGACATCTCAGAATTCAGGACACGGGCCATTCCGTTTTGCAACTTATGAAGCTCTGCCAACTGCCTTTGCATCTGGTAGATTTCTTCATGTGCTTCTTCCCGGACACTATCGTATTTAGGAGTTTTTTTGATGTCTTTACTGGCTTCTTTTGTAAAATGCACAAATTTCTCCAGCGTTTGGATTTTATCAGCGATAACGCTTTTTACATAATTCCGGATATCCTTTTTATCGTAAATCGTCTTCTTCATAGGTCCAATTCTTTCTTAAAGATAACAATTTCCTAAAATGATCCCTATATTATGCTTCTAATTTTACATCCTCATCATCTGCTTCTCTGTGCAACTGTGCCTTATAAAGTGTGGCATAATAGCCATCTTTTTGCAATAGATCCTCATGTTTGCCCTCCTCTACAATCTTACCCTGATCCATTACAATAATCTTATCTGCATTTACAATGGTGGAAAGTCTATGCGCTATAATGATAGAAGTTCTGTTTTTTGTAATTTTTTCCGTTGCTTTCTGAATCAGTTTCTCAGATTCATGGTCTATAGAAGATGTAGCCTCATCCAGAATCAGAATGCTTGGATTTGTTAAATAAGCTCTTAGGAACGATAATAACTGACGCTGGCCTAATGAAATAGAAGAGCCTCTTTCGCTTACAACATAATCGTATCCACCCGGAAGTTTTTCAATAAATTCGTCTACTTCAATCTCTTGCGCAGCCTTTTTTATTCTTTCCAAAGGAATATCTTCACCTAAAGTAAGGTTCTCATAAATAGAGCCATGGAATAAAAATACATCCTGTAGTACAACACCAATATGGCTGCGCAGATGATGAAGTTCATAATCCCTAAGATCTATATCATCCAATAATATTTTCCCGGAATTAATATCATAGAATCTTGTAATAAGCGTAATAATGGTAGATTTTCCGGCTCCCGTAGCCCCGACAATAGCAACAGATTGTCCTGGTTCTACTTTCAGACTTATCCCCTTTAATACTTCCTGTTTTTCATCATAAGAGAAATGTACTTTCTGGAATTCGATTTTCCCTTCAACTTTGTCTTTTGTTACAGTTCCGTTATTAGGCATTGCATTGTCCTCGTCCATAATACCGAGTACACGTTCTGCACCAACCAGACCTCTCTGGATATTGTTGAATCGGTCTGCAATCTGACGAAGTGGACGAATCAGCATACTGATAAACTGAATAAATGCAATAACATCTCCCGGGCTGGCATCACTACTTGTTAATGCATTATAACCTGCGTAGAACAGAATTAGTCCTATAGATACAGAAGAGATAAGTTCTACTACCGGAAAGAATAAAGAGAAAAAGAAAACGGTTCGCAAAAGCGCTCCCTTCAATTGTTGGTTAATATCATCGAATTTTTCAAATTCGGCTTTCTGGCGGTTGAATACCTGTATTAAAGACATACCGGCAAGTCTTTCCTGTACAAAACTATTCTGAGTAGCAGTCCAGGTTCTCTCATCTCCAAAAGCTTTCTTCAATCTTTTCTGGAAAAATCTTGTAACCAATAACATAATGGGTAAAATGGCCAGCGCAATAAAGCTGAGCTGAACGTTTACATTAAACATAGCTACCAGTACCAATACCACACGCAATACATCTCCGAAAACCATTAGAAATCCATCTGTATATACAGTAGCAATTGTCTCCACATCCCCAACAGCACGGGTTACCAGATTACCAATAGCTGTTTTATCAAAAAATGAAGTTTTGAAATAGATAAGTTTACGGTACAAACGCTCCCGGATATCGCGGATTACATTTTGCGAAATGTAATTGGACAAATATACCAAACCGAAGTTCAGGATTGTTTCAGCAGCAACCAAGCCTATCAGGAGGTAAACGTCATGCATTAGTAAGTCGAAATTCTTCTCCTTAATAATGTCATTATCCACAACATCTTTGGTTAGTATAGGCCGGTATGTTCCTACTACAGCCAGAACAACAGATATAATAAATGCGGAAATAAACCAACCCCGGAAGTTCATTCCGATCTTAAAGAGTCTGGCGATTATATTTCCAGTGCTTAATTTTTTCATATTTTCTACCTCAACAAAGGCTATATTATTCAGTTTCTTTTTTTCCTATCAGATCAATATCTATAGAAGGCTGAGTTTGCCTTTCACTGATCAGTTTGTGTTCAAGCATTTTATGAACTCCCCATACCGTTCCTCCAGCAATTGACCAGCCAATCAGATTAAGCGGTGTAATTCCAACAATGGTACTTTCATCCTCCAGTTCACCTGGCTCTGCAATAGCCAGATAAATACCATACACTCCTCCAACGGTCATTTGTACCGCCATAAAAATAACTACTCCCAGTAACCCGTAATGCCATTTAATCTTAGCATATTGTTTTGCTAAGTTCGCATAATACCGATAAATAAAGATCAAAAATAAAACTCCCAGCATATATTCCTCCGGTTAATTATCAAAGTTATAACCTACATCCACGAGATACAATCCATGAGCAGGAGCCGATGTTCCGGCGGCATTCCGGTTTTTCTTTTCAATGATATCATGGATATCTTCCGGCTTTATTTTTCCGGTGCCTACTTCTACCATAGTTCCTACTATTGCACGAACCATATTCCGTAAAAAACGATCGGCCGAAATGGTCAAAACCAGTTCTTCCCCATGTTGTTCCCATACCGCTTTCTTAATTTCGCAGAAATTAGTTTTGTTATCGGTATGCAGTTTTGCAAAACTTGTAAAATCTTTATACTGAAACAAAATTTCACAGGCTTTATTCATCGCATCTACATCCAGAGTTTTTCGCCAAAGCTGCCATGCAGAATTTTCTGTAAACGGATTCTTTTTCAGCGAAATATAATATTCATAAGTCCTGTATAACGCACTGAATCTCGCATGCAGATCTTTAGAAACCTGAAATACCTCCTGGACCGCAATACTTGGTGGCAAAAAGCTGTTTAGCTTATGCACCAGCTGGTCTCCCGGTATATTACTGGTTTCAAAATGTGCATACATTTTTTTAGCATGAACTCCGGTGTCCGTTCTTCCGGCACCTGTTATTTTGATGTCTTCACGCAGCAACGTACTCAATGCTTTTTCCAAAGTTTCCTGGACACTAATTTCGTTGGGTTGTATCTGAAACCCGAAGAAGGATGCGCCATTATAGGAAAAAGCGATGAAATAGCGTAATTTGTTTGTATTTTTGTCTGGATTTTCGATATGCAAAAATACGAACTCTATCGCAACTGAAAGTTCTCTTTATGAAAAAAATATTATTACTTTCCGACACTCATTCTTATATGGACGACCGCATCCTTTCTTATGCTGAACAGGCCGACGAAATATGGCATGCAGGCGACTTCGGAAATACGGATGTAATAGAGGCTTTACAAAAAATAAAACCTTTAAAAGGGGTATACGGAAATATAGACGGAACCGAAATAAGAAAGGAGTTTCCGGAGGTTTTACGGTTTCAGTGTGAGGAAGTAGAAGTATTAATGATCCATATCGGTGGATACCCCGGACGTTATTCACCTTTAGCAAAAGCCGAAATTAACAAACACACTCCTAAAGTATTTATATCGGGACATTCCCATATTTTGAAAGTTATGATGGATAAGGAAAGAAATATTCTCCATCTTAATCCGGGGGCTTGTGGTAAAGTTGGCTGGCATAAAGTACGTACGATGCTTCGTTTTATAATTGACGGAAGCGAAATAAAGGATCTGGAAGCTATCGAATTGGGGGCAAAATAAATAACAATGAAGGCAGGAGACAAAGTTTCGGTACTGAATGATAATTTGAAAGGAAAGATTATCAAAATTCACAAAAACCTCATCACCATAGAAGATGAATATGGTTTTGAGCATACTTACCCATCATCTGAAATTGTTCCGTCAGAAGCAGATTTATACAATTTGCAACCTGTTACAGTAAAACCGGAACCCAAAAAAAACGTTTCTAAAAAGAATAAAATTCCGGCTTTGGTTTTAGATCTTCATTTTGATCAACTGGTCAACAATCCGTCCGATTATGATTCCTGGGAACGACTTTTTATTCAGAAGCAACATCTGCAGGAAACTATTAATTTTTGCAGAAAAAATCACATCAAAAGATTAGATGTGATCCATGGTATTGGTGATGGTGTATTGCAGTCTATGGTTTTGGATGTTCTTCGTGGAGAAACAGGCCTGGAGTATGAAGACGGAACTTTCTTCAAACACCAGTCCGGTACAATTACCGTAATCCTGAAATAAGTTATCCATTACAATTATCATAAAGAACTAAATCCTGATAAGTTTTTATTCTAAAGTTTTCAGCAGTTCAGCTAATTTTCCGGCCTGGTTCTTTGCTTTACTCTTTACCTCCTCTTCTGTATAACCGGCATTTAGCGAAGTACCATGAAAATAAAATGGCTCGATATAATTCATCTGTGTATAATAAGCTGTTTGTTCAAGGTTTTTACAAAACTCAGGAATTCTGAAATGATGTTCTCCTAAAGTTTTGTATTCATTTTCAGCTGATCCAACTGTAAAACTGGGAATAAAATTCTTACCTCTCAGCTTATCACCTGTCGAGCCATAGGCAAACCCATATTCCAATACCAAGTCGAACCAATGTTTCAAAATTGCGGGCATAGTATACCAATAGAAGGGAAACTGAAACACTATATTTTATGCCTTAACAATGCTTCTTGTTCTTTCTTTATATCAATTTTAAAATCGGAATATAACTGCTGAAGATTTCTGACTTCAACATTTGCCTCACTATTCACCAATCCATTAACAATCTCTTTATTCGCTAATGATTTTTCCCAATCGGGATGTCCTAAAATAATTAATGTCATTGTTTTCTATTTATATTTTATACTATCAAAATTATAGTTGCAAAATTATTTTTAGTACTCTAAATTTGCAATAACTATCAATTCCGATAGGCCTTAAATTACCGGATATGAAAAGAGAATGCCTTGGAAAATATGTGAAAATAGAAGATAAAATATACCCTTGTTCTGTAAGCCTGGCGATGGACCTCGTTGGTGGAAAATGGAAAACTGTTATACTGTATCATCTGAAGGATGGTGAGAAAAGGTTTAGTGAACTAAGGAAAGAATTGTTTTCAGTTACTGAAATGACGCTAAGCTTACAACTAAAACAACTGGAAAAAGACGGACTAATCTCAAGAAAGGTTTATGGCAAGAAGCCACCAATAAAAGTTATTTATGAATTAACCGATTTTGGAAGTACTTTTATCCCGGTATTAGATGCAATAACAAGCTGGGGAAATCAGATCGTTGATAAGAAAGGTGAATTTGTCGATGAAATATAACCTCTTTACATTATATTTAATCATTTACCTTCATTAGGTTTATTAGGATTTATCAGAGATTATTATCCTCACCTAAGGTGATAATTTTCAACTGCCAACTAAAATACTTAAATTTGCACATTAGGCTGAAAAACATGCAGAAATTATCTCTACTTTTCACAAAAGACGGTTTACAATGGACCATAGGCAAGGGCTCTTCTTATGCTGAGAGGGCTTTTTTCAAAGATGAAGAAACGCCTGAAGGTTATATTTCCGATAAACTTACAGAAGTATTAAAACAGGGGAATCTCAAAAAAATTGAGGTAGTCTCTGCGCTTAATCATTTCAGTATGTTACCTTTTGGTTTCGACCAGCACCAGTTGGGTTACCAACTTATTTCTTATAATGCTCCGGTAGATGAAGTTAATGAAGAATTGATGCTGGCGATTAACAAAAAATTTCATATCCAGTTTTATTATACCATGCCGAAGGAATTTTATCAGAAAATAAAGTCTTCTAATATTCCTGCGGTTTTTAATTTTTCGGGAGAGAAATTTCTAAGCCAGACTCTTACCAAAACCAGTGGTGAACAAATACACATTAATCTTTACCACAATCAGGCAGAGTTTTTTGCCATGAAAGACGGAAAGATTTTGCTTTACAATAATCTGGATGCAAATTCCGAGGTAGACTTTCTTTACTTTATCATGTTTGCTGTTTCTAAGCTAAACTTTGACCTGAAAAATCTTCAGTTCCTTGTTTATGGAGAAATTGATGAAAATGAAACTTTCCTTAGCGAATTACAGAAATTTGCCCATCAGGTAAAAATTGTAGAGAAAAGCATTAAAAACAAACACAACTTTATCCTTCAATAAAATGTACAGAATTATATCGGGGAAGTGGAAGGGTAAAAAAATTGCCGCTCCGAAGAACTTTGAAGTTCGCCCAACAACAGATTTTGCAAAAGAAGCACTATTCAGTATTATTGAACACCGCTTCGACATAGAATATTTATCCGTATTGGATCTTTTTGCCGGAATCGGTTCTATTTCATTAGAATTTGCTTCCCGTGACACAAAAGACATTACCTCTGTAGACCTTAATCCTAAGCACTGCGGGTTTATTAACTCCACTGCAAAAGAACTAGGCTTCGAATCTCAGGTAAACCTTAGTCGTGGTGATGTATTCGATTGGTTAAAAAAAGAAAGAAACCATGGTAAATTATACAATTTGGTTTTTGCAGATCCACCATTTGATATGGATAAAGCCAAGTACGATGATTTAATAGATCTTGTACTGAATAAGAATATACTTGCGGAAAACGGAGTCTTTATTTTGGAACATCAGTCCAGGCAAAAATTTGAACATCCAAATCTGCAGGAAACACGAAAATACGGAAACGTGAGTTTCAGCTTTTTCGCAAAAAAAACAGATTAATAATTATTATTTATATTTCGCTCCATCCGAAAATCCGGATGGAGCTTTTTTATAAATTTGTGGAACACAAACAAACCACTATATGAAAAAACTGCTATTACTTTTTATAATAGTCATATCTTATTCTGTACAGGCGCAGCAAAAGACGGATTCCCTGAATACGACACTGCAAAACATAACCAAAGACACCAAATTCGGATTGGCCCTTAGTGGTGGCGGAGCAAAAGGCTTTGCACACCTGGGAATTCTTAAGATGATAGATTCATTAGGAATTAAAATAGATTATATAACCGGTACCAGTATGGGTGGTATTCTTGGAGGTCTGTATGCTATGGGTTACAATGCAGATCAGTTAAAAGAAACTGTTTACAAAGTACACTGGAACAGAATCCTGAGCAATAAAATTCCGTACAATAAAATAAATATCAGTGAGAAGGATGAGTATGACAAATACATTCTGGAGTTTCCGGTTGTAAAAGGCTTCCCTACCCTTCCCAGCTCTTATATCGAAGGCCAGTATATGGGAGAGGTTCTAAACACACTGACCTTTAATGCAAAACATATCAATGATTTCAGTAAACTAAGAATTCCGGTTGAACTTACTTCTTCCGACATTGAAAATGGCGGATTGGTCATGCAGAAAAAAGGATCTTTACCCTTAGCGATCCGTTCTACACTGGCGATACCCGCAGCATTTGCTCCGGTTTATATCGATGGAAAGCTATTAGTAGATGGCGGACTAGACAGAAACTTTCCGGCAAATGAAGTACGGGAAATGGGAGCTGATTTTGTTGTTGGTGGCTATACCGGATTTAGGCTTTTCACAAAAAAAGAAATTGAAAATCCTATGAAAATGATCTACCAGACGCATGCTATCCGTTCAGTAGAAGACTTCAAACATCAGCAAGCATTATCCAATATTATGGTTGATTTTGTAAAACCTTTGGGAGACATTACGACTAAGGATTTTGCGAAGTATGACGAGATTATAAAAATCGGAGAAAAAGAAGCTAAAAAACATTTACCAGAATTTGTGGCATTAGCTGAGGCTCAGCGAAAGCTCGGTATAAAATATGATCACAAAATGATTGAGGAAGTGAAAATGCCGACCACACAGTTTACCTATAGTGAAGAGGATGGAACCCCAATTACAGATACAAACGAAATAGAAACTATCCGCAAACAGATGGAACTGAAAGAGGGTAACTATTACGATGCTAAAACGATAAATGAAGCAATAGACCGTGTATTCGGAATGCGACAGTACGAGAAAGTGTATTATACTTACACCAATACAGGCGACGGTCTTACAATGAATATCTTTGTAAAAAGGGCTAAAAAAGGTGCATTTAAACTGGCTCTGCATTATGACAACGAACAGTCTGTAGGAATTATCGTTAACTATACTTACCGGAATTTTGTTTTCAGTAAATCCAGATTGTTAGTAACTGTAGATGCTGCGGAACGTTTTAAAGCGAGAATAGATTATCAAAAATTTTTAGACAATGGGCACCGATGGTGGCTAAATCTGGAAGGAAAGATGGTATACCTTCGAAGTAATGATCTAACATTCAGACTTCTTGACATAGACAGTAATGACGAAAATATAAGGTTCCCGAACTACATGTACAGAAACATTACCGGGAAGATTGCCATAAACTATAATATCCACCCGAATGCTTTTATCTCTTTCGGAACCGAATTTAGTGCAGAGCGAATGAATCGCTTTCTGGATAAGATAGATCAGTCAAAAGTAAATAACTATAGCAAAAAGCTATACAGCCATAGTAACTTTAATACATTCCTGAAGCTTGAACAAAATAACCTGAATAAAAGATATTATTCCACCAGAGGGAATCACCTGCAGGTAAGTACAAGGTTTTATTACGGAGATCAGTATGATTTGTATGATCTGGCAAAAGTCCAGCCTGAGTTAAATTTAATACTAGATCCTAAAACACCATTCTATTATAAACCTCAAAATTTAATTTCATTTACTTTAAATGAGAATTATGCTCAGCCTATTACCAAAAGACTTACAGCTAAAGTGAACGTTTTCTTGGGGGCAAGTTTTGGCAAAGAAAAAGATTTGTTTCCATACCTGTTCCTAAACCAAAAATATAACCTTGGTGGCAGCGAATATAATTATGACATGATGACTCCTGAGTTCAACGGATTCCGTCAGAAAGAATTACCTCTGACTTCTGTAGCAAAAGCAGGGTTATCATTACAATACAGGATTATGAAAAAGTTATACCTTACACCTTCTTTTAATTATGGTGCATTTAGTGACCGGCTTTCTCCGTTCAATGATAATGTTAATATAATAGGGTATGGACTAAATCTGGGATACGAATCAATTTTAGGTCCTATCAATGTCAATGTTTCTAAAAATGATTTTCTAAATCTCTGGAGAGTATATTTCAGTATAGGATTTAAATTCTAATACTACTCAAAAAAAGAAGAGGTTATTGTCATGACAATAACCTCTTCTTTTACTTTATTTTAAAACTATATTTACTATCATATAGTAATAATTTTCTTTATTTACCTAAATTCTTAGCTTCTGGCTCTGGTTTTGGCTTTGGCTGCTCATAAAGAAATTCATATAAATGCTGATTATATTTTTTCAAACAATCTTTTACGGTTAAGCTTTGGCATGGATCCTTTCCCCATGAGGTTTCAGGACAAGTTGTAATTGTTGTTCTTATATCCAAAAATTCATATCCAAATTGTGGCTCATTATTAATATCAACTCTTCTAACTATGGGAGAAATATTACTAGAATTTATACTTAAACCTACAAAAACATTTTGTGCCTGACTAGATACATGCTCATTAGCAGGAATTCTAAATATAGGCACTGCATATATGGATTGTGAAGAATAGTCTATTATCTGTGAATAAACAATTCTTTCATAAGGGACTGTGGTATTAGAAGCTACATAGGCAGAGTATTCATAGCCTCTACCATATTCACCATCACAAGCAGCTGTAGGGAATATTACTAGAATTATTTGTCCGTTAGGGTAATTTGAATTTATACCTAATGAATTTGCTTTTAGCAAATTAGGTGATAAAGAAGAAAATTGACTGGTTTTAGTTTCAAAATTAACATCAGTCATGGCAGTTCTCTCAGTTTCACAGGATACAAGTAGTGCCATCAAAACAATAAATAGTATTTTTTTCATATTATTATAATTTAGTTTACATAAATTTAATAAATTATTAAATAATGAAATGAAAAAAATTATATTCTATACTGCTCTTAATTTGAAGTTAGAGTTTTAATAATGTACAGACGTTATTTATTAAAAGAGCAAATTTGCCAGATATATTTGCGCTGGCTCTTCCAACAACTCATCAGCCTTGGATACAAAAGCTTTTATATACTCCTGCTGATTATGTTGCTCCAGGCCTTCTGCACTTTCCCATATTTCATGGAAAATAAATAAGTTTTCATTCTCTGTTCCTTGCTGCAGATCATATTTAATACAAGCTGCTTCTTTTCTTGTATTTTCTACCATGTTCTGGAGAAGTACCAACAGTTCTTCTTTTTTTCCTCCCTTAGCTTTTAGTATAGCTGTTAAATAGATTTTCATATAATTATGTTTTATTTATAATCTCATTTTAATTCTGAAGAATACATTTTTCTTTTGCAAAAATACTCTGTACATATTCTTTATAATCGATTTCGTACTGTCCCACTCTTTCCGGAGTAGCATTCTTTTCCATATCATGAAAATGGAAACTTCCGATATGTGCCAGCCCGGCAAAAGCATTCATTCTGTGGAAACCAAATAAAATACCTTCATCAACAGATTTCTGTTGGAAGAATTCTCCCTCCATTGTAAATGCTGTATCTGGTGCATTCCAGCTAGAAGTTACAAAATATTTTTTCCCATGCATTAGCCCACCAGTTCCGTAATTGATCTGCGGATTTGTACGGGAGCGGCCGTCACTTTCATAGATACCATTTTTATGTCCGGCAGTAAATACCTCATCTATATAAAATTTCAGTCTGTTAGGTACCTGGAACCACCAAACCGGAAAATGATAAACGATAACATCTGCCCATTTAAAGTTTTCAGCTTCTTCCATAGGATCAAACTCATCGTTAACATTACTTACTCTTACTTTAAAGCCTTCTTTTTCTAAAACTTCTTTTGTCCATCCTGTAATTGATTTATTAAAAGCTCCACCTGAATGTGCAAAAGTCTGCCCTCCGTTGATGATAAATATATTTTCCATTTCTAACTGTTTTTTTTTGATGATACAAATTTCCGACAGAAAAATAAATTATAAAAATAATTTAATTTATAACTTTATATCATAATTATGATACATATAAAATAAACCGTTTCAGAATAGAGCATTATGTATTTAAAAACGAAAAAGCCGAAAGACAATTCTTCCGGCTTTTTATTATTTTTTTAAAGATCTCTCTTACAGCACTTTTAGTTCGAGGCTTATTTTGTTTCCAAAAAATTTTCTCGAAATTTTCTCGAAATTCTTAGTAATATCTGATAAATAAAAATGATAAGAAGGTGTATGATTTTGTTCATTAAGCAAATGATACTTATCCAGAATTATTTTCAGCTGATTAGCCACAATATTCGGAGAGTCGATAACCCTTACTCTGTTTCCGTAGTATTGCTTGATTTCGTCTAGCAGCAAAGGATAGTGGGTACATCCCAATATAAGTGTTTCTATATTTTTCAGCTTATTATTACTCAGATAATTATAAATAATAGCATGAGTAATAGGATGATTTTTGAAACCTTCTTCTATTGCAGGAACCAGCAACGGGGTTGCCAGCTCATCTACTTTGATAAATTTATTGTGCTTTCTGATACTCTTTCGGTAAAGTCCTGAATTAACAGTTGCTTTTGTAGCAATAACACCCACATTGGTATGTATTTCATACGCTACTTTTTCTGCTACAGGATTAATTACATCAATTACCGGAACTCTACTAGCAACCAACTCTAATACTTCTTTCAGTGCATTCGCTGTTGCCGTATTACAGGCTATAACAATAGCTTTACAATTTTGCTCCAGCAAAAAGTTGGTGATTTTGGTCGAATATTCTACGATAGCTTCCTTCGATTTTTCACCATAAGGAAGGTGTTTAGTATCTCCGAAATAGATTAAATCTTCATTCGGAAGCAGTCTTTTAATTTCTTTAGCCACAGTAAGCCCACCAACCCCAGAGTCGAAGACACCTATCGGCTGGTTTGGAGAAAGTCCCTGTATATTTACTTTATTCAAAGTTTTCATCTAAAATTGGGCATGCAAGTTACAAAAATTAGAAGGTTTAATTAAGTTTTTGCCCCGATTATTCTTCATAAAATTCAACTCCGGCAACGGTGAATTGCTGCCCCTCCGTAAGTTCTTTTGGAACGAGTTTTATCAACTTAGCTGTAACCGGTTTATCAAAGTTTATTCTCGTCCACACAGGATTGGCTTTTATATTGGAAAATTCTCCCTCTTTCAGCAGTTTCCAACGTGAATTACCATCGCTTGTATAAACAGCATATTTTGTAATCATACCATCAGTTTTACCATCCTGTCTAGGCAAATATCCTAAACCTGTAATATTCCGGCTGTCAATATTAAAAATCAGAGATTCATTCTTTGGAACAGATACAAATGTATTGGCGTTTTCATTCAGAATAACCTGATCTATTCTGGCCATTCCGGTAGGAATCTTTATCTTTTTAGCTTCTGTTGTATGATCGAATGCAAATGCCTCTTTATATTCTTTATACAGTCCGAAATCACTTAGTGTAATTGCTACAGGCGCATAAATATGGACTCTGAGATCAGTGAGACTAACTGGTTTATCCAGTTTAATCAAACGGTTTGCACCAATACTGGTTGCTTTACCTAGTATTTCCCATTTTCCGTTAACTAAGCCTTCTATTTTCACGCTGTCTATGCGCTGCCCCAGTTTAATATTTTCTCTTAAACGAATAATATCGAATGTTGCCTGTTTTGCCAATTTAATATCCAGCTGCGCCTGCGTTACTCCATCATTTGTTGCCCAGTAGCTATAGCGGTCTTTATCCAGAATAAACTGTGTCCCGAATTTTTTCAGGTTTTGACCTCTTACATCAGATGCCTTAATACTTGCCCGTTCTGCAAAATTAGTTTTAAAAGTTTCTGCTATTTTTACCCCAAAAGCCTTTAGGGATTTTACATCATTATCATGAAGAATTCCTGAAGGCATAGGCGATAATCCCAAATTCATATCAGCTCCTCTCCCAACAGACTTCATATAGATATCAAACAACTGATCCGGAGTTTTTACTTTAGCATCCTGATCTTTATGATAAAACCATCCTGGTCGTAAAGGTACATCACACTCCGCAGGAATCCAGTATTTACCATTTCGGTCTCCGGTTCCGGCATTTGTATAAACCGCAGCTCCCGGCACAGGTTTCTTTCCGTCTAATCCTATGGGTGTAAATGTTGCCCATGATGTTTCTGCTGCATATCCATGTTCATTTCCTACCCATCTCATATCAGGTCCTATATCCGAAAATATTACAGCACCCGGTTGCAGCTTTCTTACGATAGGCCAGGTTTTCTCCGTCCACTGATAATATGTAGTACGATCAATAGTTCTCTTCTCATTACGCCCTCCATAGTAACCATCTCCTCCGTTTGCACCGTCATGCCATGAGGTAAATAATGGTCCGTAATTAGTCATAAGTTCCGTTAGTTGTGTCCTGTAAGCATCTGCATAGGCGGGAGTTCCATATCTCACATCATTTCGGTCCCATGCGGACAGGTAAACACCAAATTTGAGATGTGCATTTTTAGAAGCCTGCATAAAGTCTTTTACCATATCTCCTTTTCCTCCTTTCCATGGTGAGGAGGCTATGCTATAAGATGTTGTTTTCGTAGGCCAAAGACAAAAACCGTCATGATGTTTTGCTACCGTAATCAATCCTTTTAATCCGGCAGATGCAGCAGCTCTGGTAATCTGATTTGCATCGAATGAAGTGGGATTAAAAATTTCCGGTGAAGCATCTCCAAAACCCCATTCTTTATTCTGAAAAGTTGTAGGTGTAAAATGTATTAATGCATAGGTTTCCATCTCATGCCATCTCAGTTGCCTTTCCGAAGGAACAGCTCCGTAAGGTTTCAGCTCCTGAGCAAGGAGAAAAGGTGCACTCATCAAAAGAGCCACATGTACTATTTTTTTCATGGTAAAGTTTTTAGTTCTTGCAACATTTGGCAGCAAAGGTTATTTTACCAAAAATAAGGAAGATTTTTGAATGTCAGAATAATACATTCAGGAACATGAATTATACTAAAAAAAGATCGGAAGCTATACCATCAGCTAAAAACCAATGTTTTTCAGGAATTTTGAGGTAACCTGAATCTTCAATAATCAATCCTTCTTCTTTTTTTGAATGCAAAAGATAAAGGAATTCTTCCTGAATATCTTTTTCAAAAGTCGATTGTATTTTAGCCATGTCTACTCCCCATATTGTACGAAGCCCAATCATAACCAGTTCGTTCAGTTGGTCTTTTGGAGAAAGCTGCTCTTCTTCAAAGTTTCTTATATTTTCAGCAAGACCCTTTATGTACAAAGCATTATTAGCAATATTCCACGAACGTATATTCCCGCCGTTATAAGAATGGGCAGAAGGTCCAAACCCTAAATAAGGTTGCCCTTTCCAATACGCAGAATTATGCTTGGAATAAAAACCTTCTTTTGCAAAATTGGATATTTCGTAATGGATGAATCCCTGTTCTTTTAAAAACTCCGACATGTAGTAAAACTCTTCATTCTGAACTTCTTCATTCGGAGCTTTAACTACTTTATCTTTTATCCATTTTGCAAGAGCTGTCTTAGGTTCAACAGTCAGTGCATAGGAAGAAATATGTGATATTTGCAATGCTATTGCTTTCTGTAGATTTTCTTTCCATATTGGCATGGATGACGAGCCATAAATAAGATCAATACTTATATTCTCAAGTCCAAAATCCTGTGCTCTTTTAATAGAATCTTCTGCTTCTCCGGAAGTATGTGCACGGTTCATAAGCTTCAGATCATCTTCAAAAAAAGATTGTGTTCCAATGCTTAGTCTGTTAACACCACTTTTGGAAAGCTCTTTCAGAAATGAAGTATTCAGATCATCGGGATTTGCCTCTAACGTAATTTCTATTTCAGAATCGAAATCATAATACTGTGCACTCTTATCTAGTAAAGCTTTTATTTCATCAACTGAAAGCAATGAAGGAGTACCTCCGCCAAGATAAAGTGTTTTAATATGCTTATCAGGAAGTTCATGATGTCTGGAATCTATTTCCTTATGGATAGCCTTCATCATGTCATCCTTCAGAGTTAGTGAAGTTGAGAAATGAAAGTTACAATAACTGCATTTTTGTTTGCAGAAAGGTATATGGAAATAAAGCATAGCCTGTATATATAATTATCCGTTGTTGGACAGATAATTTCGCCACTTTTCAACCGCTGTACTCATATCTTCCGGCATAGGACTTTCAAAGAACATTTCTTTTTTAGTCGTTGGATGTATAAAGCCTAAAGTATGAGCATGTAAAGCATGACGTGGTAAAACATCGAAAATATTCTGAACAAACTGTTTGTATTTCGGAAGGTTTATCCCTCTCAGTATAGTATGTCCTTCATAACGTTCGTCATTAAACAAAGTATGCCCTATATGCTTAAAATGCGCTCTGATCTGATGTGTTCTCCCAGTTTCCAGTTTACACTGTACCCAGGTCATATAGCGGAAACGTTCCAACACTTTGTAATGGGTTACAGCATGTTTTCCATGGCTGCCATCTTCATAAACGGCCATTTGCATACGGTTTTTAAAATGTCTTCCGATATGCCCTTTGATCGTACCTTCATCTTCATCTACATTACCCCATACAAAAGCCCAATACAAACGTTTTGTTGTTCTGTCGAAAAATTGTTTTGCCAGAAAGCTTAGTGCATATTCGTTCTTAGCAATCACCAACAATCCGGAGGTATCTTTATCTATACGGTGGACAAGACCTACACGGTCCAAGTCCGATTTATCTCCGTTTTGTTCAAAATGATATGCCAATGCATTGACAAGAGTTCCGCTCCAGTTTCCAAATCCCGGATGCACTACCATACCTGGTTCCTTGTCTACTACAACAAGATCATCATCCTCATAAACAATATTAACCGGAATATTTTCAGGAATAATAACGTTCTCTCTTGGTGGATGAGCCAACAGAACACTTATTTCATCGCCCGGTTTTACTCTGTAGTTTTGCTTAACAGGCATACCGTTAACCACTACATTACCGGCACGACAAGTTTGCGAAATTTTATTTCTTGTAGAATTCTGTCTGAATAACAGCAGATATTTATCTATACGCAGGGGTTCCTGCTTCTTATCGACAACTAAATTAAGATGCTCGTAAAGACCTCCGGTTTCATCTGATATCTCTATATCATTAACATCATCAAAAAGGTCTTCATTTTCTTCTTCTGTCATTATTCAATAATTACCTTTTTCTTTTCTTTTGGTTTATCAGCAGGTTTATGTTCTTCAGACTTAGGTTTCTGCTCTGTTTTTGTAACCGTTTTTTTATCTGTTGACTCCTTTTTCTCAGGCACTACTGTCTTAGGTGCATCTGTTTTTGGCTTTTCAACAGGTTTTGGTTTTACCGGACGTGGTGGCGGTGGAGTATCAAAATCGTCGAAATTAGTATCTCCCGGGTCTACCTGAGGAATAAGATTATGACGATAAATATTATCCAGTTCATTAATCTTAGCATGCATTTCTGCTGGTGTTTTCTTACTTGCCCACAGGTCTACCTGTACGCCCTGATCGGAAATGCTTCCGGCAGCTGGGTTCTGATAGAATACAATCATTGAAGGATCAGACACAGACTGGTCATATTCATCATAGAACAAACCATTTTCAAAATAATTCTGCTTAATAATTTCTTTAGCTTCCTGTAATGTTCTTCCTACGATATTAGGTACCGGTACATTTCTTTTAGGCCCCTGTCCTACTACCACATCAATAACAGAGAAACGAGGCACAAAATCACCTGGCTTCACCTGTGCTCCGTTGTACATTAAACGGATTACAGCATCTTTAGCAATACTTGGCTCATACAAAGTATCTCCAACTTTTAGCCCTACAAGAGTAAGCTTGTCAAAAGCTCTGTATTTATACGTATCTATAACTTCCGGGATAACAACTTTAGCCCAGGTTTTAGGATTTATATATACTTTAATTGGTCTTCCGTCTTTTACACGTGAACCTGGCAGCGGATCTACTTTTAATACCTGAGATGGTTTAAATTTAGGATCGAATTTAAGGCTGTCTAACTGATAAGCCACCCCTGCATTATCCAATACTTCGATGGCCTTTTGTGCTGACATGTTGATAACATTAGGCACTTCAATTTCTTTTCCGTGATTGGTATGGAAATCTAACCAGCGAAAAGTTAACCAGACTAAACCAACGAAAACAACGATGGCTAAAAGGATATTAAGTAATACTTTCCAATTGAAAAGTGATTTTAGCATAAGGCAATTCTTAAAAATAGTAACGCAAATATATAAATTATTCAGCTAAACTTTATCGCAATATTTTTTTAGCTAAATTTGCCCTAATACATACCTTTTTATTTAATCGAATGACAAAAAAAAATGTGGCCGTAGTAATGGGCGGCTATTCCGACGAATATGTAGTATCCCTGAAAAGCGGACAGCTTATTTTTGATGAACTGGACAGAGACCTGTACAATGTCTATAAAGTTCACATCCTGAAGGACGGATGGTTTTTAATTACGGATAACAACGAAAAATTCCCGATCAATAAAGGTGACTTTTCTGTTGACCTAAACGGAGAACAGCTAAAATTTGATGTATGCTTCAATATTATCCATGGTACTCCGGGAGAAAACGGAATATTACAGGCATACTGGGATGCAGTCGGACAAAAGTATACAGGATGCAACTTTTACCAAAGTGCACTAACCTTCAACAAAAAAGATACACTTGCTGTATTGTCTAAATACGGAATCCCTTCTGCAAAAAGTATTTACATCCGAAAGGGAGAAAATATTAATCATGATGAGATTATTAGTACATTGGGTCTACCTCTTTTTGTAAAGCCGAACCAATCAGGATCGTCATTGGGAATTTCGAAAGTAAAAGAAATTTCAGAACTTCAGAATGCTATTGAAATTGCGTTTAAAGAAGATAATGAGATCTTAATAGAAAGCTTCCTTAATGGAACAGAAGTTTCGGTTGGTGTATTAGATTACAAGGGAGAAACAATTGTTCTGGGAATTACTGAAATTGTTCCGAAGAACGAATTTTTCGATTACGAAGCGAAATATAATGGTGCTTCAGAAGAAATTACACCTGCAAGACTAGATGATGCTACCAGATTAAAAGTAGAAGAAATTTCTAAGAGAGCTTATGATTCATTAGGAATGAGTGGTTTTTCCAGAAGCGAATTTATTATCATGGATGGTACACCATACATGTTGGAAATGAATACAAATCCAGGTTTCTCGCCAGCCAGTATCTTACCTCAACAGGCAAAAATATATGGTATTTCCATTAAAGATTTATGTGGAAATGAAGTAGAAAAAGCCTTCGAAAAAAAATAAAATCATGAAAATAGCCGTATTTCCGGGATCTTTTGATCCGATAACATTAGGTCATTACGATATTATTGAAAGAGCAGCACCTCTTTTCGACAAACTGATTATTGCCATTGGCCAAAATTCACAGAAGAAGTATATGTTCTCTCCTGAAAAAAGGATGGAATTTATTCAGAATTCTGTTGCTGAATTCCCAAATGTAGAAGTTGATTTCTTCGAAGGACTAACTGTTGATTACTGTTTTGAGAAAAATGCTCAGTATATTATCCGTGGATTAAGAAATCCTGCTGATTTTGAATTTGAAAAAGCAATTGCTCATACCAACAGAACGTTGGCTCATAAAAAACTGGAAACAGTATTTTTGCTGACTTCTTCTGGAAAATCATTCATTAGCAGTAGTATTGTCCGCGAGATTATTACCCACGGCGGAGAATATGAGCTATTAGTTCCTAATGCTGTAAGAGTTTAGAAATAAAAAATGAGTAATAGGTAATATATGCATGAACAACTCAATTTCGTTATCGAAATTCTCGGTACGATTTCCTTTGCGATGTCAGGATCTTTTGCTGCAATGCAAAGGAGATTCGATCCTTTTGGCGTCGTTATTATTGCATTTATTACATCTGTAGGAGGTGGTACAGTCCGGGATCTATTGTTAGATGTTCCTGTTTTCTGGATGCACGATCTTACTATGTGTTCTGTAATATTTATTACCGCTATTTTTTCAATGATTTTTAAATCTATTGAAAAGAATTTTCAGGTGACACTCTTTATTTTCGACTCTTTTGGACTCGGCCTTTTCACTATTATAGGACTTCAGAAAGGCCTCAATGCGAACCTTCATCCCATGATATGCATTGTTTTAGGTACAATTACAGGATGCTTCGGTGGTATTATCCGGGATATTCTTCTGAATAAAATCCCATTAATCTTCCGTAAAGAAATTTATGCAACAGCATGTATTATAGGAGGTTCAGTATTTCTATTGCTGGCAAAATTCACAACCCTTACCTATTCGTTTGTACAGGTTTTGACCATTTTGTTAATTGTAGCCATACGAACTCTGGCAGTAAAATATCATTGGGAAATGCCTAAGTTTTATGTCGGAAAAGAAAATTCTGAAATGTAAAATTAAATCAATAAAAAAAGCCACTGAAAAGTGGCTTTATATTTTTAGAAGTATTTTCCTCTTTGGCGCATATGCGGGTTATGCATATGTTTCTGCATATTCGGCATCTTCAATTGCTCTCTCATCATCTTGATCTGATCCCCCATCATATCTGAAGTATCTAATCTTTTTGCCTCATCCATAAGGATTTTAGCTTCTTGCTTTCTGCCTTTTTGCATTGCGGCAGCTGCAAGATTAAGAGTTGCCAGTGCCCGGTCATGTTTCATATTCAAGCCATATTCCAATGCTTTTTTCATGTAAGGTTCTAATTTTGCCGGATTATCCTGCGCTGTGGTTAGTCCGGTTAAGTAGTGGAAGTAACCATACTGACTTTTATGAAGCTGAGACTGATAGTTTTTAATATTTGAAAGCCATTGTGCTGCTTTGGCAAAGTTCTGCTTTCTTAATTGCCAGAAAGCCAACAGAATGTATTCATTTTTAAAAAATAATAGAATTGGTATTGCAGATAAAATAACAACTACTACTCCCCATCCTATGTTCCTATTAAACATCAGATAAATTCCGGCAGCGATTAATAAACCAGCAATAAGAAATTTTATATACTTATTCATCTTTAAATTTTGAAGTGCAAAGATAAGAATTTTAAACAGGAAATTTATTCAGATGCGTTTACCTGTGTCCCTTTCTCTTCCTTTTTTATTCTCTCGAAGGTCTGAAAACAAAAATCAAATGCA
This sequence comes from Elizabethkingia occulta, assembly GCF_002023715.1. GTDB lineage: Bacteria > Bacteroidota > Bacteroidia > Flavobacteriales > Weeksellaceae > Elizabethkingia > Elizabethkingia occulta. Next base: position 19,056 of record NZ_MAHX01000020.1, on the reverse strand, counting down.
TTTTTATCATCTTTTTCAATACATTCTTCCTGAACAATCCGCCATTGTTTCTCATTAATTTCCGGGAAGAACACGTCTGCATCAAACGTTCCGTCCACTCGCGTTAGCTCAATACTATCTGCAACTTCCATACATTGCTTATAAATATCACCTCCACCAATTACGAAAACTTTTTCGTCAATCTTTTTAGAATGCTTCAATGCTTCTTTCAATGTATTTACGATAAGAATACCTTCTTCAAACCAGTCAGTTTTTCTCGTAACAACAATATTGGTACGGTTAGGTAAAGCTTTCCCTATAGAGTCATAGGTTTTACGTCCCATGATGACAGGATGTCCGTTTGTAATTTCTTTGAAGTGTTTCAAATCTTTCGGAAGGTGCCATAACAGCTGATTTCCTTTCCCGATTTCGCTATTTTTTCCTACTGCAACTACTATTGTTATCATTATTGAGGTTTGTTTTACAAATTTAGCACAAAAATTGTATTTTTGATTGAAACAAATTTTAAACATTAAAAAGATAAACTATGAAAAATAAAGGATGTATGAGTGCGGGTGTTATCGCCATTGTACTTATAGTTATTGTAGCGATTATCGGTTTCTGGGGTGTAGGAAAATACAACTCATTGGTAACCAAAGACCAAAATGTACAAAGCAAATGGTCTAATATTGAAACTGTTTACCAAAAACGAGCAAACCTTATCCCTAATTTGGAAAGAACAGTAAAGTCTTATTCCAAATTCGAGCAGGAAACATTAACAAAAGTTGTAGAGGCTCGTTCTAAAGCAACATCTGTTACAATAGATCCTACTAACATGACAGAAGCTGACATTGCAAAATTCCAAGCTGCTCAGGGAGAATTAAGTGGTGCACTAAGTCGTCTAATGGCTGTTGTAGAATCCTATCCTAACCTGAAAGCAGATCAGCAGTACATTAACTTCCAGGCGGAATACACGGCTATAGAAAACAGTATCAGAATGGAAACCGTTAACTATAACGATGCTGCAAAAGAGTACAACACATACAGAAATCAGTTCCCTACAAATGTGGTAGCTAACTTTACCAACTTTAAAGAAAAACCATACTTTAAGGCTGATGCTGGTGCCAGCAAAGCTCCGGATGTTTTTAAAGGAGAATAATTATGACAACTGACTTCTTAACTAATACAGAAATGGCTTCCCTTGTGGAAGCCATTCAGAAAGCGGAAGAACATTCTTCAGGAGAAATACGTGTCCATATTGATACCCATTCCGAAAAGGATCTGGCAAAGGAAGCTATTGATGCATTTCATAAACTGGAGATGCAAAAAACACAACATCGCAATGCTGTACTTTTCTATATTAGTTTTGAACAAAAATATCTGACAATTATTGGGGATAAAGGAATTCATGAAAAAGTGCAGCAGCACTTCTGGGATCAGCTTCATGATGAACTCACCAAAAAATTTGCACAAAAACTCTACTTCCAGGGACTAAGAGATGCCCTCTTAAAAACTGGAATAGAATTGAAAAAACATTTTCCTGCAGATCAGGAAAACAAAAACGAACTCCCTAATGAGATCAGCTTCTCTTAAGTTATTTTTCACCTATATCTTCATAGGTTTCTACAGCTTGCTTTCGGCTCAGAACATTCTGCCAAAGCCGGACATCCTTTATCCTGTATATGATAAAGTGGGACTGCTTACCCAACAGGAGAAAGATGCACTGAACAATAAACTTATAAAGTTTGCTGATTCTACTTCCACAGAAATAGAAGTCATTATTCTGCCAAATACCAGTGGCGAAGATGTAAACTATCTGGCCGCACGCTATGGTGAAAAATGGAAAATAGGACAGAAAGGAGTTAATAATGGTGTTGTCTTTCTTATTGCTACGGAAGACCGCACAATGTCCATACAGCAAGGACGGGCCGTAGAGCAATACATTACAGCATCTACAGCCAAACAAATACTGGATTATCTTGTTACACCTTCTTTCAAACAAGGACAATGGTATAATGGTATAGACAGAGGTACTTCCGCTATTATGGAAGCTGTTCAGGGGAAATTTAAACCCCAGAAAAAAGCTCCGGAAGAAAAAAGAGGTAATTCTTCTTCTTTCCTTATTCTTATTTTCATCATTATCATTGTTATTATTGTCATGAACCAGGGCGGTAAAGGTGGTGGCGGAAGATATGACGACGACGATGTTACACTTTCCCGCAGAGGGCGCAGTATATTCCCAGGTGGTATATTCTTCCCTGGCGGATTCGGTGGCGGCGGTGGCTCCTTTGGAGGAGGTTCTTCCGGAGGCGGTGGATTCGGCGGATTTGGCGGCGGCGGTTCTTTTGGTGGTGGTGGAGCCAGCGGTGGCTGGTAATACTATAATCCCTGCTGAATTCCCATTGCTTTTCTAGCTGATTTTCAGTAAATTTACCAGAAATGTACAACATTGGACAAAACGCTGGTAATATTTGCTCATCCTTATTTTGAATATTCTAAAGCCAACATCAGGCTTATTGAAGCATATCAGAACATTGAGAATGTTACTTTCCGGGATCTTTATGAAGAATATCCCGATTTCAATATTGCTGCATTTAAAGAGAGAAAAAGACTGATGGTATATGATACCATTATATTCCATTTTCCGATGATCTGGTTTGGTATGCCTCCTTTACTGAAGTTATGGATAGATGAAGTCTTTGATATGAAGTGGCTATCCGGTCCTGACACAAGTCCTGTAAAAGGAAAAAAAGCCTATATTGTATTGACTACGGGAGGTTCTCAAAATGCCTATACACCTGACGGGATATATGGAAATCCGGCCGAAGATTATATTAAAACACTTACCCAAAGTCTGAAGATTAATCTTGTCTCTGTAGAGGATATTATTATAATTTATAATTCGGATCAGCTTTCAGATCATGAATTGAATCATCAGTGTAAAAACATCAGAAAATTAGCATTAAACACGTGAGCGAACAAATATTCACCAATACACTTATATTTTTAGGAGCAGCTATTATCATGGTTCCTCTGGTGAGAAAATTGGGATTTAGTTCGGTTATTGGTTATATATTAGGCGGTATTATTATTGGTCCCTTCGTGCTTAAACTTACAGGGAATGCAGACGATGTAATGCATGCCACCGAATTTGGTGTCGTTATGCTTCTGTTTATTGTAGGTCTGGAACTGGAACCTAAAAAATTCTGGTCTATGCGCCGGACCATACTTGGATTGGGAGGTATGCAGATGCTGGCAACAACAGCATTTTTATTTCTCATATTCTTCTGGACAGGATGGTATTATAAGATAGCAATTACGATGGCATTATGTTTCGCCTTATCTTCCACCGCCATTGTTCTACAGACATTAAAGGAAAAAAACTTATTTAATACGGCCGCAGGCGAAGCCTCTTTCTCAATTCTTTTATTACAAGACATTGCAGTTATTCCAATCTTAGCCTTTCTTCCCTGGATTGCTAATCCGGATATGGATCAGGTGAATCATTCGGCGCTACTTATCAACATGCTTCCCAACTGGATGAAACCTTTTTCGGTACTCATTGGTGTAGGGATTCTTATTATATTAGGTCGTTATATTTTTGTGCCTTTTCTTCGTTACGTTTCTTCTTCAGGAATGAATGAACTTCTCACTGCTACTTCCCTATTTTTAGTCGTTGGTGTTTCACATCTAATGACATTAATCGGACTTTCCCCTGCACTAGGAGCATTTTTAGCAGGTGTTATGCTTGCTAATTCCGAGTTCAGACACGAACTGGAAAGCAACATAAATCCATTTCGGGGACTTTTACTCGCTGTATTCTTTGTTAGCGTAGGATCTACCATTAACTTTAACGTTATTAAGGATGATCCTTTATTTATATTTTCCGTTGTTGCTATCATCCTCATTGTAAAGTTTGCGATACTTTTTTGTATCGGAAAGGTCTTTAAAATGAGTATAGAACAGAATCTGCTAATGTCTCTCGGTTTGTCTCAGGTAGGAGAATTCGCACTTGTACTCCTCAGCTTCTCCACCAAACTTTATCTGATTAATGAGGAGCTTAATTCCCAGTTGATGGCTGTAGTAGCCATCACTATGTGTATTACACCGATACTACTATTAATCAATGAAAAGCTTATAGATCCTTATTTCAATGTAAAAGTAAGTGATGATCCCCATAAAAATGACGGAATGTTTGGTGAAAACAAAATTATCATCGTAGGATACGGCCACTTTGGAAGTACTGTAGGCCGTCTTTTAAAAGTCAATGGCTTTCAGGCTACTATTCTGGATCATGACTCGGATAGAGTAAGAATGTTAAGAGATAACGGGCTGAAGGTTTTTTACGGTGATGCTACCCGAACGGAACTGCTAAGAGTTGCCGGTGCCGAAAAAGCTAAAATATTAGTTTTATGTCTTGACAGCCCTGAAGACAATTATACAATTATCCAGATTGCGAGAAAACAATTTCCACATCTCAAAATATTTGTCCGTGCAAGAAACAGACTTGACAATTACGACTTTCTGAACAAAGGTGTTGAGAATATTTACCGCGAAACATTAGGAACGGCTGTAAATATGGGAGTAGATATCCTTCAAGCCGCAGGTATGCGCCGATATGCAGCTCGTAGAATAGGGCACCGTTTCGAAATTATTGATAAATTATCTACACGCCGTCTGGCCAAAGAAAGATTAAAAGAAACTCCAACCTTCACTATCAAGGAAGCCTTGGAACGTGAAGCCGAATTGCTGAAAGACGATAATATATCTTTCGATGACCAGCACTGGGTAGATATAGAAAGTTAGCGGATTGTTACACTCCCGCTGCTGCTCTCATTTTTACTAATAGATGGATTACCGTTTCTATAGATAACTACATCTCCACTGGAAGAGGCACTGGCGTTAGCTTCTTTAGTCACTGAAACCAAAACATCACCTGAGCTGGATGCTTCTACACGAGCCTTTTCTGCCTGAACATCTTTTGCATTAATTGTTGCAGAAGATGATGCACTTGCACTAAAATCTTTTACTTTTCCTTTTACAAAAATATCACCGGAAGAAGATGCTCCCAGCGTAGCATTTAGAGCCCAGATCGTTCCTTTATAAGAACCACTGCTGTTGGATTTAATGTCCATACTATTCGCTTCAAAGTCTCCTTCCAGACTACCGCTATTGGTTGTAGAGATACTCATTTTATCCTGAGTAAATTTATCTTTAACAATAACATCTGCAGAAGAGTTGGCTTTGATACTGCTAAAATCTTTAGCAAAGATCTTAACTTTCACATTTTTGGTAGACAGATTAATTCTGAAACCACTTTTATAATGTATATGCAAATCTCCACCGTTATTCTCTACCAATATCAAATCCTGAAGATCTGAAGGTGCAGAAATAACTACTTTTTCTGTTCCTGATTTTATAACTTCAGCATCCAGTCCGGAGCTTACTTCTATAGAATTAAAATCCCCAGAATAGGTTTTATCTGTAACTGGACCTGTTCCTTTTACATCAGTAAAACTTATTACGGCTCCCTCCCCTGATTTCACTTTAATACAGGATTGGAACACAACTAAGGCAATTGCCAGAATACTTAATTTTTTCATATCATACAGATTTAGGTTAACTTAAAAAATACGTAACTTTCGCTACATATATAATTAGACAACCGAACTATGAGAAAAGTTACATCTTTAGCATTAATTTCTTTGGGATTATTTGCTACAGGACAATCTAAACAACAAAAAACAATGAACCAAAGCCATAATACATCCAAAGTTACTAACAATTCTGTTTCGTCTCAGAATCCTTTGCTTCGCAAGAGTACTTTACAATATCAGGCGCCTGAATTTGATAAAATTAAAGACGAAAATTTCAAGCCGGCATTCGATTATGGCATTAAGGAACAATTAAAAGAAATTGATGCCATTGCTAATAACAGTGAAGCTCCAACTTTTAAAAATACAATACTGGCTTTAGAAACCAGTGGACGTGATTACGCAAGAGCTATATTGGTTTTCTCTAATCTTAATAGTGCCAACACTAACCCTACTCTACAAAAATTAGATGAAGAGTACGCTCCGATATTTGCAGCACACGCCGATAAAATTTACTTGAACACCAAGCTTTATAACAGAGTAAAAAAAGTATATGATCAGCGTAACAGTCTGAATCTGGATCAGGAAAGCCTACGTTTGGTAGAAGTATATGAGCAAAAATTTGAAATTGCCGGGGCCAATCTTTCTGATGCCAAAAAGCAAGAATTAAAACAAATCAACGGACAACTAGCAACACTTTCTTCTGCTTTTAACAATAAGCTTTTAGCAGCAAGAAAAGCAGGTGCTCTTATTGTATCCGATGTTAAAGAACTGGATGGTCTTTCCCAGGATGAAATTGCAGCAGCAGCTCAGGATGCTAAAAATGCAGGTCAGGACGGAAAATATCTTTTAGCATTACAAAACACAACTCAGCAACCTTTATTACAAAATCTGAAAAACAGAGCTACAAGAGAAAAATTGTTTAAAGCTGCCTGGACAAGAGCAGAAAAAGGTGATGAAAATGATACAAGAGCTACCTTAGAAAAAATTGCAGCCTTAAGACTTAAAAAAGCACAATTATTAGGCAAAAAAAGTTTCTCAGAGTGGGCATTACAGGATCAGATGGCTAAAACGCCGGAAGCTGCAATGGATCTGTTAGCAAAATTAGCAGCTCCTGCTGTAAAAAAAGCAAAAGAAGAAGCTTCTGAGATACAACAACTGATTGATAAGCAAAACGGAGGATTTAAACTAGAACCTTGGGACTGGAATTTCTATGCGGAGCAGGTAAGAAAAGCAAAATATGACTTGGATGAAAATCAGATTAAGCCTTATTTTGAGGTAACTACTGTATTAGAAAAAGGAGTTTTCTATGCAGCAGAAAAACTTTACGGATTAAAATTTAAAGAAAGAAAAGATCTTCCTGTATACCATCCAGACGTTGTAGCTTATGAAGTATTTGACAGAGATGGAAAATCCATAGCAATTTATTATTTGGATTTCTATACGCGTGATAACAAAAACGGAGGAGCATGGATGAGCAATTTTGTGGAACAGTCTCATGTACTGGGACAAAAACCAGTTATTGTTAATGTATTCAATTACCAGAAACCTGCTCCAGGAAAATCTTCACTTATCAGCTATGATGATGTAACAACTATGTTCCACGAATTTGGGCATAGTATTCATGGTATGTTTGCTGATCAGAAATATACAACACTATCCGGGACCAATGTACCTCGTGACTTTGTAGAATTTCCTTCTCAGATTAACGAACACTGGGCTTTGGAACCATCAGTATTAAAAAATTATGCAGTTCATTATCAAACTAAACAGCCTATTCCACAGGAATTAGTAGATAAACTAAAAAAATCTAAAACCTTTAATGAAGGCTATGCTGTAACTGAATTATTAGCAGCTGCAACATTAGATATGGCTTGGCATAGTATTACATCTGAAAGCCAGTTGAAGCCTGCAAATGATTTTGAAACTGAGGCATTAAAAAAATATGGTTTGTTAGTAAATGAGGTTCCTACGAGATATCACTCTCCATACTTTTTACACATTTGGAGTAATGGATATGCATCAGGTTACTATGCTTATATGTGGTCGGAGATGTTAGACTTCAATGCATATGACTGGATTGAAAAACATGGCGGACTAACCCGTGAAAATGGAGATCGCTTCCGTAAATATATTCTTTCCGTAGGTAATAGTGTTGATCTGAATAAAACTTTCAAGGAGTTTAATGAAAAATCACCAACTATCGATCCTTTACTAGAAGGCAGAGGGTTAAAATAAAATAAGAAAAGGCTTCCAAATTGGAAGCCTTTTATATTTATTTTCTTTATCCTTTATCTCAGATTCCTATTTCAAAATCTGTACATCCGATTCTTTAATATTATAGTATTTAACTACTGCATTATAGTCCTGATAGTTCACAGGTGAAGTCCCAACATTTCCTTTAGTACTTGCTTGTGCGGATGCAGACATATTACCTGGAACAATAACAGCTCTGAATCTCTGATTCTGTAAAACAGGAGCTACATAGCTTTCAGGATTATCTTTATTAAAAGTACCTCCGGCAAAGAATGTTACTCCACTTACACGAAAATTAAAATCAAAATCAATTTGTCTGCTAGTAGTTCCATCTGCACTAAATGCATAATATGTTCTTGGAATTAACTGCCAAACATTTTGCCCGTTTGAAACACTTTCTAATCTGTAAATAAATACATTATCCCCTGTCGGGATATTTTTTTGAAATGGTACAGATACCTGATATCCATTCCCTTTAGAAAAAGAAACAGTTGTCTCAGTTACCAAAGCAATTGTATCCTGATCGTTTACAACTTGCGTATCATTATTCCTGTCGCAAGAAACAGCCGTTAAAGTTGCTCCTGCTAAAAGTAGAGCCGAGATATAAGTTTTCATATTTAATATGTTTAGAATTAAATCTGAATAAACAAGTTGTATGCCATTTTTTTACTATAAAATTTTCATTTACAACAAAAACAGCAAATTGATCTCATTTATTAGTCAATTATAACCGACAAAATTTACAACTTCTCACTTCTTAAAATCAGACGTAAATAATGCCTAAAACATTTAAAAACAGATAACACAATGGGATCTAACACTAAAAATAAAACATAAAAAAGGTAATTACTAATTATTTTTTACATGAAAATTTTCCATATCAAATAACTTATTATTTAAATAAAAAATATAACAATAAAAACAAATAAAAACATAATAATAAAAAATATTAAAGAATAAATATTGAAAAATTATGCAATGAAAATATTTAATAAAAAATAAACATTCATTTTATTTTTTTTATTAATATTAAACACTATTTAAATAAAAACCATGAATAAATTAAATGTAAAGATTCCCTTTACAATGGCTGTTGTATGCTTTCTATTTAGCACAAGCAACTATGTAAAGGCTCAAAAAACAAAAAATGACTCCTCAAAAACAAAAGAAATTCAGGAGGTCGTAGTAACAGCTCTCGGAATTAAACGGGAACAAAGAAAATTAGGCTATTCTATCACACAGGTAAGCTCAAAAGATATCACAGATGCTGGAGTAGTAAACCCAATGGCCGCATTACAAGGAAAAGTTCCCGGTGTAAACATTACTGCCGGAGCTGGTGGCCCCCAATCCAGTTCACGTATATTAATACGAGGAAATACTTCGTTAGGCCCTAATAATCAGCCTTTAATTGTTATTGACGGAATTATTATGGATAATTCAACTACTGGTGCAGGAGAATGGGGCGAAGATTATGACTTTGGAAATGAAATGAAAAACCTCAATTCCGAAAGTTTTGAATCAGTTTCTGTTCTAAGAGGCGCTGCTGCATCATCTTTATATGGATCCAGAGCTGCTAACGGAGTAATTGTTATTACAACAAAAAAAGGAAGAAAAAGTAATGGTATTGGAGTAAGAATATCCTCATCTCTTACTGCAGAACAAGTATACGCAGGTCCAAAATTCCAGAATAAGTTCGGAGGAGGTTTAACTCCAGATTTTACAAAAGGTACAGACGGCATAAATATGCTTGATCCAAATACTGTTTTTTACAGCTATGGTCCTGCATTCGATGGGTCTAAAGTGAGGGACATAGATGGACGTATTATTGACTGGACAGCAAAGCCTGATAACTGGAAACAACTATATCAGACAGGCTTTAATAGAAACAACCTTTTGGAGCTAAGTGGTGGAACAGATAAATCTACTTACATATTTAGTTATAACAATAATTATACACAAGGCATTCTACCTCGTAATAGTTTCAAAAAAGACGCTTTTTATTTCCGAGGTACACACGAGTTCAGCAAATATCTGCAGTTGGATGCCAGTATTAACTATACCAAAACTTTTTCCGAAAATCCGTTACCACAAGGAGGCGGAGCTGCTCCGCTATATTGGATCGCGTACAATGTACCTCGGAATTTTGATATGAACTACTGGAAAGACCGCTATATAGATCCTGTAAATGGAGGAATACTACGTGGTGCAGCGGACCCTTATGGCATGGCCAGCTCTTTATTTAATTTGTATCAAAATACCAGGACCCAGGCTGAGAACAATTATATGGGAAGAATGGAGCTAAAATCCAAGGCGACAGATTGGCTTGATTTTACTTTCAGTGCAAATTTTAATAATATTTATCTTTTAAGGGAAAATAAATTGCGAGGTACAGATCCCGGTTTTCGAGGAGGCTCTTATGAGACCGCTGAAGGCAGAAAAGAGCAGTTAAATTTCAGATTTATGGCTAATGGGCGATTCAAGCTAATGGAAGGCCTGGATATGTCTGCCACAGCAGGTGCAGAAGAATGGCGCTCTAAATATAAAGAAACCATTATAAGAACTAAAGGCGGATTGAAAACTCCTGATATATTTGAAATTACAAATTCTGTAGACCCTATAGAAGTAGTATTTAATTATACCGATGGTTATCAATCTCCAAAGATCATCCGCTCTCTGTATGCTTTTGCTAATTTCAATTTTAAAGATCAATTATTTGTAGATATAACTGGAAGAAATGACTGGTCTTCTACTCTGGCTTACCCTAAACTAACTGGCATTACAGGCAAAACCAGTTTTTTCTATCCATCTTTCACTGCTAACTGGAATTTTTCCCAAACTTTCAAATTGCCAAAATGGTGGGGATATAGTAGCTTGAGAGCTGCATTAGCATGGACAGGTAAGGATACCAGCCCTTTCAATACAAGTGCAGGTTTATTTTATAAAAACAACAGAACATATCAACTACCGGAAGGAGGACAGATTTCTTTACCAGAGTTTAATAGCTCTACGTTAGCCAATCTTAATCTGAAAAATGAACTAACCCGATCTATAGAATTCGGACTTAATATGTCTTTCCTTAAAAGCAGATTAGATCTGGATGTTTCCTATTATAAAAACAATACAACTAATCAGATTCTTTCCTTGCCCATACCTATTGAATCCGGGGTACAATCCCAACAAATTAATGCTGGGAATATTCAAAATGAAGGCATAGAAATAACTCTAAATACTACACCAATAAAAACTGAAAATTTTAAATGGAATTCTACTATTAACTTCAGTAAAAACAAAGATAAAATCATCTCCCTTACCCCTGGAGTAGAAGAATATATACTTGAATGGTCTTTCGGTCGCGACATAAGAAGTATTGCCATTCCAGGCAATGAATATGGCTTAATACAAACCAAATATGGTTTTGCACGTTATCAGGCTTTGGATAATAACGGAAACAAAATAGATGACCCTAAAAACGGGATGAAAGTACTTAAGCCCAATGGTCAGTATATGCGATCTGATTCTTATCAGAATCAAGGCTATGTAAATGTAGGTAAAATGGCTCCTGATTTTTTAGCAAGCTTCAGAAATAGTTTCAGATATAAAAATGTAAGTCTGAATGTACTGATTGATGCGAGAGTTGGCGGAAATATTATTTCGGCTACTTACAATTACGCTTCTCAGCTTGGAGCATTAGAGCATACATTATACGGCAGAACTCCCGAAACCGGAGGCATTTCTTATACAGATTCACAAGGAAATAAAAGAGTAGGTATTATTCCGGAAGGTGTTTTCGCACAGGGTACAGAGATAACAGATCTCTCCGGAACAAAACGTAATGTAGGTGGAATGACCTATCAAGAAGCATATAACAATGGCTGGATAACCCCATTACGAACTGACATATATTACAGAGCATTAGGCTCATGGGGAACAGGTATACGGGAACAAGCCGTTCTTAAAAATACATGGGTAGCACTAAGAGAACTTTCCATTGGTTATGATTTTCCTAAAACCTTAATACATCAAGTTGGGCTCCAAAATCTCAAAGTATCTCTTGTTGGCAGAAACCTATTCTACATCTATAATAGCCTCACAGATAATATTAATCCGGAAGGTCTGTACAATAACAGATCGGGATCGGCAATAGAATACGGTGGTATACCTTTTACCAGATACATAGGTTTCCATTTAGATTTTACATTTTAATTAAACTGACTACTTATCATGAAAAAAATATTATTTATTATAACCGGGTGCATTATATTAAACTCCTGCACCAGAGAATTTGCAGAGACTAATACTAACCCAGCAGACATATTAAGCGCTAACCCCGAGGATCTCTTTCCTACAGCTTTACAGGCTAATTTTGGTAATAGTTTCGAATATTATTACGATTATTACCGGGGAATAATGCCCTGGAGTCAGCTAACCGTTTCTTCAAATGGTAATGCACAAGAGTTTATGAATAATGCTGCCAATATGAATGCTCGTTATGCTAATTTTTATGGCACTTATGGTGGATTATTAACAGATATGATCCATATTATCAACAATAAAACAACACAAGAACAAAGCAGATATGTATACGTTAAAAGTGTTGCCCGCATTATGAAGGCATACTATGCATGGTATGTATCTGATGTTAATGGTAGTATGCCATATCTTGAAGCATTTCAGGCTCGGTACGGTGGAATAAAAACTCCAAAATATGAAACTCAGGACCAGTTATACAAAATTTTTGATGATGAACTAAAAGATGTTGTAAGCCAGATACAAAATGTAGATGCTTCCTCACAGGTAACTTTTGGTAATAAGGATATTATATATGGAGGCAATATGGACAAATGGATTAAGGCCGCCAATACCATTAGAATAAAAATAGCCTTAAGATTATCTAAAAGAGATCCACAGAGAATGATCCTCATTATTAACGATGTTATAAATAAACCACTCATGACAAGCCCCGATGATGATTTTTCGATAAGAGGCCGAAGATTTACCGAGCATGGCAACTTTAATCCTTCTGGCTTCTATGGTTCTGCTCCCTTAATTAACTTTATGGTTAATAAAAATGATTCTCTTAAAAATGATCCTCGATTACCTATATTCTTTTACAGAAATGATTATTCTGCAAACAATATACAAACTCTCATTAACGCTAAACTACTTCCTACTTCGGATATAAGTAAAGTAAATAATAACAGATATATCGGTGGTACTACCAGCCCTGATGCTGCCAGCAAAGCCAGAGAATACAACGGAGCCAGAAGACGCTACAATGACAAGGTATATGATACAATATCCAGAGTACAGGAAAGACTTTGGCAACCAGATTTTAATGCTGGATCCGGAAACTCAATTATGCCCTTAATTACATATTCGGATCTTTGTTTAATGAAAGCCGAACTAGCATTTAATAAAATAATCGGAGGAGATCCTGCAATTTTTTACAAACAAGGTATCGAAGCCTCTATTGAAACCTATAATAAAATTGCTAAAGAAGCTGCAATTAATAAATCTACCCCGACAACCTCTAGCCAGATTAGTCAATTTATAACTTCACCTAATATAGCATATAATCCAGCTATAGGATTACAGCAAATTTATATTCAACAATTCATTAATTACTTTAAACAGCCCAATGAGGCATGGGCATTAATAAAAAGAACCGGTATGCCTAATGAAAACACATTACTTAAGTTGGAAGTTTTATATGGAGGAGGAAATCTTCTAATAATGCCAAGGAGAATAGCTTTACCTTCGCCATCAAAAGATAATCTGAATTATCAAAACCAACAATCAGCTCTTGATCAAATGAAACAAGATCCTGATTTTGGAGCTAGTGAGAGTGATATTCAAGGACGTATCTGGTGGGATAAGAAATAAATAGCCCTGCAATACAAACTTAGACAAATAAAAAAACGACCTGTTATCAGGTCGTTTTTTTATTTATTAGTAATACGAAATTACTGCTTTTTAGCCCACCACAGAGGAGTGAATACATTATCAGCCCCCCCTAAAAGAGATGTTGCCTGTGTATATCCTTTAGGGTCAGAATTTCTAAATGCACTTGGGTATTTCAATCGCTGAGGGAAGAAATTAACCTGATTTGTCATATAGTTTCCTGAGTTTAATGCTGGTAAGTTTGGTAATGGGTTCTCAATCGCCGGATTTTCAAAGAAAGGTAATCCTAATCGTCTGTGATCATTCCATGATTCAAGCGGTAGCCAAGGCATATTAGCCAGGTACTTCTGAGTGATAATTTTGGTTAGTTTATCATTCTTAAATGCTCCGTTTTTATAAATTGTATTTACCGGATAATTAACATTCACAGATACCAATGTATTGGTATTTGGATCCATATACTTCATCGTATGAGTAGCTCCAGGTTCGGTAGTATGGCTATAGCTAACAGAAGTACCATCTCTATTGTATTCTGTAGAACCTATATATTGTCCATAGAAACCAGAAACATTATTATATGCAAAGCTATCCTGAATACCTTTATTATATGCCGTTTCATCTGACATTGGTGTTGCCCAGCCTTTTAATGCCGCTTCAGCAATTAGAAAATATGATTCCCAGCTTGCAAAGAATATACGGGAATTAGAACTACCTCTATATTGCTGTCCAAGACCTGGCAATCTGCCTACTAAACCTCTAAGCCCATTTCTTTGTCCTTTAGCCCCCCAATCTCCTAAAGCTAAAGCATTCCATGTTGCATCTGTTGGAATTGTCTTTTTAGTACCATTAGCAAATGTTAATTCTCCAAAATTAGTTTTGGCATCATTAGTATAAGTTGGATAAAATGAATATACTGGATTATCAAAATCTCCCGGAATAAAAAATGTTTTATAAGCTCTTGGGTCTATCTTATTTGGCAATCCATCCATCCAGTAACCTGCTGAAGGATCATTGGTTTTAGATGAAAATTGTTCATCATATTTTACTCCAATATAATCATCTGATTTAATAGCCCAATGTATACCTGACCCTAACTGGTCTGCAGATTTTATACCTCCAAGACCTAAATATAGGTTATTAAGTGTTGAAGACAATAATTGAGAATTCCATTCTCTGGACATCACTCCAGTTAAAGGATCCCAGCCTGCTTTTTCAGCAACTGTAAAATTTTGATCACTACTGCTGATATACATATTGGTAGCAACAGCTGCCTCAAATTCTGATTTCGCCTTTGCGGGATCTACTTCAGACATACGCATCGCCAATCTCATTCTCATGGAATTTGCATACCTGATCCATTTATTCCAGTCATATTTATATGCCAAATCAAATTTAGTATCTTGCATCTTTATATTCAGATCTATTTTTGATACTGCATCTTTTAATTCAGCTAGCATAAAATAATATACATCTTTCTGGGAATTAAACTCCGGATTCTTATTCTGAGCAGCAACTATAGGCATTGCTCCATAGATATCAGTCATTTCACTCATCAGATAGGCTCTCCAGATTCTGGCTACTTGCATTACATTATTATTATATGGAGCAGCAGTACCATTACTAGCTTTAAGTTCTGCCATCTGAATAGCAGTATTAACGTTGGTTGTCCATTCAGAAGCATATTTCCAATATTCAGAAGACCAATCATCATTATCAGTACCTCCGGCAATTCCATTAGCAAAGTGTTGTCTTGCAGCTGTTTTCCACATAAGTACAAAAGCTCTTTCTGCAATATTTGGATCCTGTTGTGCCCCTAAAATAGAATTATGAAGAAAATATTCTGGTAAAACCTGATTTTCATTTGCAGAATAAGGATCTACGTTAATCTTATCAAAGTCACTACAATTAGTTAAGAATAGTGTTGATGCAATAACTGCGGGTAATATATATTTTTTCATTTTTAATTGTAATAAATAATTAGAAACCAAGTGTTAGGTTAAAGAAATAAGATCTGCTCGTAGGCAATGCAAAGTTTTCAAAACCAACTGCATTAGAACTCAATGCAAAAACAGATTCGGGATCTACGCCTTTCGCCTTACTATAAATCATCCATACATTGTTTGCAGAAACTGAAACTTTAGCGCTCTTAATTACAGACTTTTC
Source organism: Elizabethkingia occulta (assembly GCF_002023715.1). GTDB lineage: Bacteria > Bacteroidota > Bacteroidia > Flavobacteriales > Weeksellaceae > Elizabethkingia > Elizabethkingia occulta. Next base: position 3,163 of record NZ_MAHX01000020.1, on the reverse strand, counting down.
AAACATAGATTTAGGGAAATTGTAAGAAATCTGAACATTTCTTAAACGTACATTGGTTGCATCATATACATTTTGTTCTGTGATGCCAAAATTACCAGATGTTAGTGAACCAACAGCATTCCAATATCTCTGCTGTGTGGTTTCTGTAGTATTTACTTTATAACCACTACCATCTGCTACAACACCATCAACCACAAAGTTATCTCTTTTGCCTCCCGGAGCTGTAATTTCAGCTAATCCTGATTTTTGTAATGCAGCCTGAGTTCCGGAAAAGAATTTCCCACCAAATCTACCATCTATCTGGAATGATAATCCAAAGTTTTTATACGAGAAACTATTGGTTAACCCAACCAAAGCTCTAGGAGTCTGATCGCCTAAATAGAACATTCCTTCTTCCGCTAAAGGAGCACCGTTTCCGTCCACAACTATTTTACCATTATAAGGGCTATTAGCATCATTGACTCTTTTGAATCTAGATCCGAAAATAGCACCATATCTTGCACCAACCTGAGCATTAATCAATACATTATCAAATCCTCCCAGTTTATACATCGTCAGATCTTCATACAATGCATTAATAGTATTCTTATTCTGAGAATAGTTTGCATTTAGGTTCCATACAAAACGACCATTGTTGATAATATCAGAATTCACCATGATCTCAAACCCCTTATTCTGGATTTCCCCTGCATTAATTTTTTTGAATGAATACCCAGAAAGTGGATTCATTGGTAAATTAATTAACTGATCTTGAGACTTTGTATTATAATAACTGAAATCAATTGAAACTCTATTGAAAAGCTTAATATCTGCTCCCAATTCAAAAGTCTTTAGTAACTCATTTCTTACATTAGCATCAAAAAGTACTGGTTTTCTGCCTGTAATAACATTACCATAAGGATCTCTTCCTACTGTATAAGTATTATATAACTCATATGGCTCTAGTGCATTACCTGTAACAGCATATGAAGCCCTTACTTTTGCGAATGAAAGTATTTTTGATTTACCACCACCTAATTTATTAATCATATCTGTTACAACTAATGAAGTACTAATAGATGGATAAAAATAAGACCTGTTTTCAATGCCAAGAGTTGAAGACCAGTCATTTCTGGCCGTAGCATTGATAAACCAATATCCATCATAGTTAATTTCTGCTGCCGCAAATACAGAATTAATCTTCTTATTTAACTTAACAGTTTGAATTAATGGATTACCAAGAGAATTATTAATATCAAAATAATTAGGTATTGTCAAATTAGAAGCAGAAAGATAAATAGCATCAGTCTTGGTCTCCATCATCTGCCCGTAAACAGACAAGCTGGCGCCCCATTTTCCAACAATATTATCTTTCTTAGCTGTTAAACTTGTTATATAATTATTCTCGTAGAATTTTTCCTGGCTTACATTGTAAGAATTATTCCATTTAGAGCCAGACCATGTTTTGTTCTCGGCATTCAGAGAATAGAAATCAGTTCCTATTCTAACGTCTGCACTTAGCCAATCATTAAACTGATATTTCAAATAACCGCTCATAATAAAACGGTCCTTTTTATCCTCATTCAGTCTGTTATAAGATGTCCAATAAGGATTAACCCCATTAGAAGTAATCCATCTTGATTTTACACCATTCTCCATCTGACCATCTTTATAGTCTCTGATATCAATATTTCTTGGCATTAAAAGAACATCAGGATAAAGATTACCCCCATCTGACATACCGCTTACAGGCCTGTTGTTAGCCCTTGCACTAATATATTGAAACTTAACATCTGATGTCCATCTTTTATTCTCACCGAAATTAGAACTCATTTTAGCCATGAAATTCCATCTTTCATATTTAGAATTTGGAATCTGACTATTGCTATTAAGATATGTTGCCGAAGTATATAAGTTTGTTCCAGCTCCTAGATTTTCCTGAAAAGTCACATTATGCTGAACATTGCTTCCAACTTTAAAAAAGTTATTAATATTGTCATATACTTTCCCTTTAATAGGAGCTCCCCAGCTACTGGTATCCTGACTTCCCGCAGGATAATCACCTCCATCAGTTCCTCTACCAAAAGAACTTTGTAAATCAGGCTTGATAAACATGCTTTCAAAGCCCATACTTGTGGAATAAGTAATTCCTACTCCTCCACCTTTTTTCTTACCTGTTTTAGTTGTAATTAAGATAACACCATTACCGGCTCTTGAACCATATAATGCAGATGCAGCACCTCCTTTTAAAACAGACATGCTTTCAATATCTTCTGGGTTAAGATCACTTAGTCCATTCCCCATATCCATATCGGGAATCCACATATCATTGTTCTTATCCTGAGAATTGCTTCTACTTTTATTACCTGCAGCATTACTCATCGGAACTCCATCAACAACAATCAGTGGCTGGTTATCTCCTCTTAGGGAATTAAACCCTCTAAGATTAATTTTAGAAGAAGAAGCTGGCCCGTTATTACCTTTAATAATCTGAAGACCCGCTACTTTACCAACCAAAGCATTTGTAACGTTAGTTTCCTTTGCATCTACTAAAGCCTGGCCTTTAACTTCTTGAAATGAATAGCCTAAAGCTTTCTTTTCCTTTTTCACACCATAGGCTGTAACCACAACTTCATCAATGCTGGAAGTTTTAATAGAATCTTTTTTTTGTGCGTAACTCATTACCGATGCTAGAAGCAAAGGCATTTGTAATAGCCCAAGTTTAATTACAACTTTTTTCATACAGTTATTTTAAATCAGACAAACATATAAAAAAAAATTAATAAAATATTAACATTACTTAAAATTCAGTTAAAACTAATAAAGGTTATAACATTATAATAATAAAGTTAATTTGTATTAATTATATGCATAAATAACTACGGAAATTACAGTTTTTCGTATATAAGAATTAGATATTGATAAAGAAATGATTAACCAAAAAGCATGGTTAGAATTAGATGAAAGTGCCAAAATTAGTTAAAAAAATATAGTATTCCTATATACTCTATAAACTTAATAGTCATATAAATTATAGGTCATAAGTTCGTAAGGTCTATAGGTTTAAGGTTATTAGAGTTTTATGACCTTAAGTCTTATAACTTCTGTAACCGTATTATAACCTCTATAACATCCGTGAATCTTATAACCTGTATAACTTACCTAACCATTATAACCATTCTGG
>NZ_MAHX01000019.1 GCF_002023715.1 Elizabethkingia occulta | reverse complement strand
ACTCTGAGCGTAGTCGAAGAGCTCAACATTAATAGATTATACTATTTGATTTATAAATTATAGAAAAATTAGAATTTACGGTCGATAACGTAATCCAGCATCAGGCGTAAAGATTTCTTTGCTTCAGAATCCGGGAAAGTATCCAGAATATCTATAGCTTTTTGTTGGAAGTCTTCCATAACACCAATAGCATAATGAAGGCCACCTGAAGTTTTCACGAACTCAATAAGTTCTTTAACGCGTTTTGGCTTTTTATTATGACGTTTGATTGTTTCAAAAAAATATTTACGCTTCTCCGGATCAGCTGTTCTCAGGGTATAGATTAACGGCAATGTCATTTTCTTCTCCTGAATATCAATTCCTACAGGCTTACCTATAATGTTGCTGCTCAGATAATCGAATAAATCATCTTTAATCTGAAAGGCCATTCCGGTATAAGTACCAAACTCCTTCATTTTTAGAGCAATTTCTTCATCTACATTATTAGAACGGACACCAACCTCGCAACAAGCGGCAATAAGTGTAGCGGTTTTCTGACGGATAATTTCGTAATAAACATCTTCCGTAATATCCAGTTTACGAGCTTTTTCCAGCTGAAGAAGTTCTCCTTCTGCCATTTCCCTTATTGTTCTGGAAATTACTGCCAGTAAATCGAAATCTTTATTATCCGTGGAAAGCAATACACTTTTCGAAAGTAGATAATCACCTACTAAAACAGCGATTTTGTTTTTCCAAAGTGCATTGATAGAGAAAAAATTACGGCGTTTGAAAGATTCATCCACCACATCATCGTGTACCAGAGTTGCGGTGTGAATAAGCTCTATCATGGAAGCTCCACGGTAGGTTTTCTCGTTTACCTCTCCTACCAGATTAGCACACAGAAATACAAACATAGGACGCATTTGTTTTCCTTTGGTGGTTACAATAAACTGCGTCACTTTATCCAATAATGAAACATTACTTTTCATAGATTCATAAAACTTCTTTTCAAAAAGTTTCATGTTTTCTTTTATCGGACTTTTGATTTCCTCTACAATATTAGCCACTGGATCGCTGGTTAAATCTGGATGATGTTAAATTTTCGAAACACAAATATAATCAATTAAGTTCTTTAAACGGTAAGAAATATAAACGTTGTCTGGCATTAATGATTTTAAATTTGAATTGCTCTCCGGAAATATACAATCCCTCTTCTGTAGCCGTAAGGCCTTCTATTTGTCCAAAGCGTGTGGCCATCCCCAAAAAGTACTTCTGTATTTTACCACTAAAGAATACCCCCGGTGCTGTTTCTTCACATGATAACAAATAAACGTTAGCTCCTTTGGTATAGCCAATAAGGTATAGTTTTCCCTGATAGTAAGTAGCATCTGTCACTACAAAATCTGATTGATAAGATTCAGTTTTTTGTGCAGGTTGCAGGGTTTCGGTGGTTGGATCTATAATATAATGAGATACTGATTTGCTCTTCCACTCTTTGGTGAACAGATGGATCTTTCCATTCAGGAAAATCATGGCTTCTGCATCGAAATCATTATTCCTGTTTTGGGAAGAAAAATCTTGTTGTTCCGGATAGAAGAAATTAATTTTGGAAGTATATGTCAGGTTTTCAGCTTCCGGGCTGAAAGGAATCTTATAAATAGTGAGATCCTTCCTGTTTCCCAGATTATTGCCAAAATCACCTACATAGATATTTTCGCCGTCATTGGTTATTGCTTCCCAATCTATGTTTACAGTATTGGTTTTATAGGTTTTGCCAATGCTTCCGTTATTTGGATTCAGTTCATAGATTTCAGCAGGATTACCACTATCATTAAAGCTTAACAACTTTCCTTTTATAATGCTTAAACCCGAACTTTCTTTTAGTGTATCAGAAATAACAGTCTTTTCAAAAGGCTTTAGCTTCAAGGTCCGGACTTCCTGTGCAAAGGAAACCTGAGCCATTACCAAAGCTATGAAAAGGTATTTAAATTTCACTTTCAGTTGTTTTGTTGGCTAGCTGGCCACAAGCTGCATCGATATCACCACCACGGCTTTTTCTTACCATTACAGTTATACCTGCTTTTTCCAATTCCCGAACATACTTTTCTTCAGCAGCAATGCTTCTGTGATCGTATTTACCTTCACCAATCGGATTGTATTGAATAAGATTGACTTTAGATGGTACCTGACGGCAGTATTTAATCAGTGCTTTGATATCTTCATCACCATCATTAATCCCTTTCCATACACAGTATTCAAAGGTAATTACGGATCCTGTTTTCTGATACCAATATTGCAAAGCGTCCATAATATCGGTTAGAGGAAACTTATCCGAGAATGGCATAATCTCATTACGCTTATGCTCGATAGCTGAATGAAGGGAAAGTGCTAATTTTACTTTTAGCTCTTCATCCGTCAGCATCTTGATCATCTTCGGAATACCGGATGTAGAAACGGTAATTCTTCTCGGTGACATACCCAAACCTTCAGGCTTGGTAATTTTATGAATAGCTTCTACAACGTTTTTATAATTCATCATAGGCTCTCCCATTCCCATAAATACAATATTAGAAAGCGGTCTGTCGAAATATAAACGGCTTTGTCTGTCTATTAAAGCTACCTGATCTACAATCTCGGCAACCTCAAGATTACGCATACGTTTCAGTTTCGCTGTAGCACAAAATTCACAGTTCAATGAACAACCAACCTGTGAAGACACACAAGCAGTAGTTCTGGTTTCTGTAGGAATAAGTACACTTTCTACCATCAGGTTATCGTGAAGCTTTACTCCGTTTTTAATAGTTCCGTCTGTACTTTTCTGCATTAGATCTACAGATACCGGATTAATCGTATACTCCAGTGCAATTCTTTCTCTCAAAGGTTTAGAGAGATTGGTCATTTCGTCTATAGAGTGCAGGTTTTTGGACCATAACCAGTCATAAACCTGTTTCGCGCGGAAAGGCTTCTCTCCAAGCGATACAAAGTATTCTTTTAGTTGGTCCAGGGTAAGTGTGCGGATGTCTTTCATTGAGTTGACGGTTGTCAGTTGTATAGTATAAAAAAGCAAACAGTTGGCAACACACAGTAAAATACTGCTACTGCCAACTGTTTATTTTAGTCTTTATTAAAGAATAAGCATTGCATCACCATAAGAATAGAACTTGTAGTCATTCTTAATAGCTTCTTCATATGCATGCATTACAAAATCTCTACCTGCAAAGGCAGCGATCATCATAATTAATGTAGACTTTGGTGTGTGGAAATTGGTAATCATTGCATTTGCAATACCAAAATCGTAAGGAGGATAGATAAATTTGTTAGTCCATCCTTCATAAGCACTAAGTCTTCTGTTTGTAGAAACCGAAGTCTCAATAGCACGCATTGTAGTTGTTCCTACAGCACATACTCTACGGTTTTCTTCGATTGCTTTATTGATGGTATCTGCGTTATCCTGAGTAATGATAGCCTGCTCACATTCCATTTTGTGTTTAGAAAGGTCTTCTACCTCAATTGGGTTGAAAGTTCCTAAACCAACGTGCAATGTTACATTTGCAAAATTGATTCCTTTGATCTCCATTCTCTTCATCAAATGCTTAGAGAAGTGAAGTCCTGCAGTTGGTGCTGCTACAGCTCCTTCTATTTCTGCATAAATTGTTTGGTAACGCTCAGCATCTTCTGGTTCTACATCTCTTTTGATGTATTTAGGAAGTGGAGTTTCTCCAAGTTCAGTTAATTTAGCTCTGAACTCTTCGTAGCTTCCATCGAATAAGAAACGAAGTGTTCTACCTCTTGAAGTTGTATTATCGATAACTTCAGCAACTAAGCTTTCGTCTTCTGTAAAGAAAAGTTTGTTACCAATTCTTATCTTTCTTGCCGGATCTACTAATACATCCCATACACGAGCTTCACGATCTAATTCACGAAGTAAGAATACTTCAATTTTAGCACCTGTCTTTTCTTTATTTCCATAAAGACGAGCCGGGAATACTTTAGTATTGTTGAAGATAAATAAATCGTCTTCGTTAAAATAATCGATTACATCTTTAAAAAGCTTGTGCTCGATTGTTTGAGTTTTACGGTCTAAAACCATCAATTTTGCCTCATCACGGTTTTCGGATGGGTGTTCAGCTAAAAGATGATCAGGTAGGTTAAAATTAAAATCAGAAGTTTTCATTTATATAAAATCGTATGTTACAGTTAAAAAATTTCAGACTGCAAATATACGACATCGAATACCCCTTTGTCAAGTCTTTGAGAATTAAAGATTTTATAACGCCTCTGATAGCGTATAACAAGGATATTCCCGAATTAAGCTTAATATTTTATTTTTAAAAATGGAGAATACAAGAATTAATAACTCTAAAAAAACCTTGTAGGTTTCCCAAACCTATAAGGTTTAAAAGGTCCAAATTCACATATAAAACTCCAAAATTTACAGATAACTAAGAATCTGTTCCCATTCCGGAAGTTTCTTTTCGAATCCAACTGTATGAAGCGGACTTGTACTGGGTAATCCATAAAAATCAATATACACTTCTTTATTTTTAAGCTGTTTGCTAAGATTTTTGAATGATTTCTGTCCGTTGCAGAAAACAGCCTTTATGCTCGGAAACTCTTTTAAAAGTTTTGCAATATCGTTTGCTTCTTCATTTTTTATATCAGTATCCTTACTTCCCTTTCTTACACAGCTTTCTATTGTATCCCATATTGCAATTCCATTACGCTGAAGCATAGCTACTTTTTCTTCATAATCCGAAGTTGCAGGTTCAGCCAGCAAATGAAACATAATCTTCCAGAAATGATTTTGCGGATGTGCATAATATTGCTGCATCTCCAGAGATTTTACTCCGGGTACGGATCCTAAAATCAAAATTTTAGAGTCTTTATCGATAAAAGGTGGAAATGAATTAATTCGATCCTCCATTCAATGCTTTATTTATCTTTTTCATATTATCCTGCAGTTCTTTACTCCCCGCCTGATCAACTTCTTTAGTTGTTTCTTTGGCATTCTTACTAAAGTCTATTTCTTTAGCTAATTTACCATTTTCATTATAATATTTCCATACTCCATATTTATACCAATTCCGGTACTGATCAGTAACATTAGTTCTGGACATGCCTATAGCAGATAATCTACCATTTGGATGATAGGATTTGGTTACTGATGTTTCTTTATTAAACTTTTCTGTTTCATATAGCTTATTACCATATTTGTAAGTCCATTTTCCTATTTTTTCACCATTTCTATATTTACCTGTTGCCAACATATCTCCATCACCCGTATGCAATGTTTCTTTCCACTTTCCATGTCGCTGGTGTCTGGTATCATATTGATTATACTTAGTAGAACAACTTGCCATAGTTAAAACAGTCAATAATAGTAAAACTTTAATATTCATATTAATAGATTTAGTGTCCGTAAAATTTTTTCATATCGTATTTCATTATACCTCCTTCCTTGTACTGGTATAAATGACCCTCTTTGTAATATTTAATCCAAAGTAGATTACCTTTTGAGTCATATTCATACCATGGTCCAAATTTATACCAATGCCTTTTCCCGTCTTTTGTTATATCCAATCTGGACTGACCTTTGGCCATCAATAATTTATCAGGATAATAATAAGTTGTCATAATAATATTCTTTTTGATCTTATCCCTCTGATACAAAGTATCTCCAAAAGAATAAATCCACTTCCCTTTTTGCTCACCATGCTTGTATCTTCCTTTACTGGTTAACATTCCGTCAGACACAGGTTTTGTTTCATTCCAATAACCATGTCTTTGTTTTGCACGATCTCTTTTGTTGATCCCACAGGAGAACAATAAAATTAACATAATCAATGAAGAAAAAAGCTTATTCATTTATGTTCTACTTGAATAGAATAAAAATAAGAAAATAATTTTATTCTACAACAATAGAATAAAAAAATCCCCAACATTTCTGCGGGGATCGATATATTGAAAACTGATTTAGATTAGATCACTCTTAGTTCTTTACCAATTTTAGTAAAAGCAGCAATTGCTTTATCCAGATGTTCACGTGTATGCGCAGCAGATAATTGTACTCTGATTCTGGCTTTTCCTTTTGGTACTACCGGATAGAAGAAGCCAATTACATAAATACCTTCATCCAATAATTTATCAGCCATTTGCTGAGAAAGTTTAGCATCATATAACATAACCGGTACAATAGCCGCATCGCCTTCAGGAATATCAAAACCAGCTTCATGCATTTTGGTACGGAAATACTGTGCATTTTCCATTACTCTGTCTCTTCTGGAAGTATCATCAGAAATTAATTCCAATACCTTAGTTGCAGCTCCTACAATACCAGGTGCCAGTGAATTAGAGAATAAATATGGTCTTGAGCGCTGACGCAGCATATCAATAATTTCTTTTTTACCGGATGTGAAACCTCCAAGCGCTCCGCCTAAAGCTTTACCTAATGTAGATGTAATGATGTCTACTCTTCCGATTACATCATTCGCTTCATGAGTTCCACGGCCTGTTTTGCCAATAAAACCTGTTGCATGAGAATCATCCACCATTACCAATGCATCATACTTGTCAGCAAGGTCACAAACTCCTTTCAGGTCAGCAACAATACCATCCATAGAGAAAACACCGTCAGTTACAATAATTTTGAATCTGTGATTTTTTTCAGAAGCGGCTATTAATTGTGCTTCCAGATCTTCCATATTATTGTTTTTATATCTGTAACGCGCAGCTTTACATAATCTGACACCGTCGATAATAGAGGCATGATTTAATTCGTCCGAAATAATAGCATCCTGTTCTGTAAATAAAGGCTCGAAAACCCCTCCATTAGCATCAAAACATGCTGCATAAAGTATTGTATCTTCTGTTCCTAAAAATTCAGAAATCTTCTGTTCCAGATTTTTGTGAATATCTTGTGTACCGCAAATAAATCTTACTGAAGCCATTCCGTACCCATGAGTATCCATAGCAACCTGAGAAGCTTTTACAACTTCCGGATTATTAGCTAATCCTAAATAATTGTTTGCGCAGAAGTTTAACAAAGTTTTGTTATTCACTACTATTTCGGCGTCCTGCGAAGAGGTAATAATCCTTTCTCTTTTGTATAGTCCGTCAGCATCAATCTGTGCCAATTCGTTTTGAAGATTCTCTAAAAATTTTGGGCTAATCATATTATTAAATTTGAGACGCTAATTTATAAAAAAAGCCTCCAGTAAAGAAGGCTTTCATATGTATTTAAGAAAATTTTATAATTGTAATGTCGGCTCCAGCAATTGCTCCATTTTTCGCTTCACCTGATCGACTGAACCACTATAGTTGTTAATGAGTAATGAGAATGTAAGTGTTTTTCCTGTTCTTGTTTTAATATAGCCAGCCAGAGCTTTAACTCTGTTCAGTGTTCCCGTTTTAGCAAAAATTTGTCCATTGGCTTCATTGTACAAGAACATTTTTTTCAATGTCCCCGAATTTCCGGCAATAGGCAATGAATCAAAATAATTTTTGAAGTAAGGCTGCTTCATAAGCTGTGCCAGAAACTTTACATGTGCCAGAGGAGTTACGGTATTGCTCTTGGAAAGTCCGCTTCCGTCTGCATAGTTTAAGCCTGCAAAATCAAAACCTACAGCTCCTAAATGACTAACGACAGCACTTTTACCAGATTCCAAAGAAAGATCTCCATTGGCATAAAATCCGGAAATACGCATCAGCGCTTCTGCAAACCTGTTATTACTATTCTGATTGGTAAAATACACTATATCCTCCAGTGTTGGGGATTTTTGTTCTGCTAAAAAGACTCTTTCTTCCGGACTAGCATCCACACTACGCGTAGTTACTGCCCCAGTTACAGGTATACCGCTTTTTATTAAAGAAGATTTCAGATTATTCGCTAAATAGGCAGGGGCATCGGGTAATTTACCTTGTAAATAAGTATTCCCTTCAAATTTATCTGCATAAACCAACTGCTTGCTATATGGCGAAATATAGAAGTAGCTTTTCTCTCCGGATGATGGTCTCTTTGCTTTAACCACCATCTTTTCGTTCTGAGGATTTATATTCTGGGTATTCCCTACAGGCAAGTAATAGTTATTATGCTCTAACCATACAATATTAGGTGGGAGAATTGTTTCGGATGTTTTAAAAATCCCTGATTCTATTACAATTCCACCATTAATTCTTTTGATTCCTGCTCTGTTTAAAGCATCTTTAAAATTAGCAATAACTGTCCAGTAAGAGTCTGCTCCGGCCTGATTGGTCCCGAGGCTTGGATCTCCACTACCTATGATATACAGATTGCCATTCAAAGCTCCTTCCGGTGTAATTTCTCCGGAATATTCCAACTGAGTTACCCACTGGAATTTTTTTCCAAAAAGAGAATATGCAGTATCTGTAGTCAACAACTTCGTTGTAGAAGCCGGAACTAATGGTACATTCTCGTTGTAGCAGGTAATCATCTTATTAGTTTGCGGATCATAAACCGCAAATCCCCATGTTGCATATCGCAAGACAGGATCACTCTGAACTCTGTTCAATTCAGTATCCAACTGAATTTTAGGACTCAACAGGGATTTCTCAGCCGTCATTTCTTTTCCCACAAGCTGCTGCTCCGCATATACCTGCGGATAATATGTTTGTACAGATGGTTGAGCAGAGGTTTGTGCTAAAAGAAATGAAGTGAAGAGGATTAGGTTCCCTGAGATAAGTTTCTCTAGATTCATTTATTAAATATTTATAAAAACATGTAAAAGGCTGAATATTTAAAAAATATAAATATTCCACATCTTATAACGAAATAAAAATACTAATTATTATACCGAATCAATGAGTGAGCAGTACTAAAGCTTCATAACTTTTGTTAAAAAAAGTTAAAAATCGACATAGAGATTCAATTTTACACTTTTGTAACCCGAAATTTCATTGAATTCATCTATTGAAGTAGAGACAAATTGTTTGAAGAGATTATATTTTTTTCCTTTAGGAAGTTTTAGTAAAATCTGATACTGGTATAAATTATTAATCCTGAAAATCTGTGATTTTTCAGGTCCCAGTATACATTCTTCCGGTAAATATTTTCTTAGAACAGAGCCTAGAAACTGGGATGCTCTTTCTACTTTATCTTCCCGGCGGTGTTTTAATTCTATGAAAATTAATTTCACAAAAGGCGGATATAGGAATCTGTTTCTTTCCTGAATAAAGTATTCGTATATGTGATCCGGATCCTTTGACAATTTCTCAAAAATGGTTTGGTAAGGATTATAAGTCTGAAGCAACATTCTTCCGTGTTGCGAAGTTCTTCCGGCGCGCCCGGCCATCTGAGTAAAGAGCTGATATGCTCTTTCTTCTGCCCGGAAGTCCTGAATATGCAGCATAGCATCAGATTTCGGAACCACAACAAGATCTACATGATCAAAATCCAGTCCTTTAGAAATCATCTGAGTACCAACAATAATATCCAGTTCCTGATTTTCTACCCTCTCAAAGAACTTTTCGTAAGCAAATTTAGTCCGCATAGCATCCAAATCCATTCGGCCAACTTCCGCTTCCGGAAACAGACGTTGAACTTCTTCTTCCAGTTGCTGGATTCCCAAACCTTTTGTTGTAAGATTTTCGGAATTACAGGACGGACATTGCTTAGGCACTGCTGATCTTTGTCCACAATAATGACACTTCAGTTCGTTGGATACTTTATGATAAGTCATCACAACATCGCAATTGCTGCAATACTGCGTATAGCCACAACTTTCGCATTCTATTACATTGGCATATCCACGGCGGTTATGAAGGATAATAACCTGCTTCTTCTGCTCCAGCTGCTCTCTGATCTCCATAATCATTTGGATAGTAAAGCTACCATTGGTTGTTTTCAGGTTTTGTGCTTCTTTAAAATCGATCAGGCTTATCTTAGGAACTTTGCTTTCGCCAAAACGTTCATCCAATTTTACCAGTCCAATTTTATTCGTTAGAGCCGAATAATAAGATTCTACAGAAGGTGTTGCACTCCCCAGCAGAACTTTAGCATCGTAAAACTTTCCTAAAACAATTGCTGCATCTTTTGCATTGAAAAAGGGCTGAACAGTTGTCGTTTTATATTGGGAATCATGTTCCTCATCTACGATTACCATTCCCAGATTCTGAAACGGTAAAAAAAGTGCATTCCGGGTTCCCAGAACAATTTTCAGCTGGTTATTCTTTACTTTTCTCCAAATTTCGACCTTCTCGAAATCGGTTAATTTGGAATGATAAAAGCCAAGTAATTGTCCGTATTTTTTCTCTAATCTTTGGGTAATCTGTTTGGTCAATGCTACTTCAGGGAAAAGCATTAATACATTCTTTCCGGAAGCTACTGTTTCTTCTATTTTGGAAATATACAGGTGTGTTTTGCCAGATCCTGTAACACCATGTAGCAATACGACATCTTTCTCTTCGTACTGCTTTACAATTTCCCACAAAGCTTTTTGCTGAAGATCTGTAAGCTGCTCTATTTGTTCCAAATCCCCGTCATAAGAATCTATACGATCTTTTTGTAAATAAAATTCTTCTACATAGCCTTTGTCAACAAGTGCTTTTAGCTGCTGACTGCTGAAAAATTTATCTTCAAAAAGTTCTGATTTTTTTACAAACGGATCTTCGGAGGTTGCCTTATCCAGAATTGCCAGAAAAAGATCTTTCTGTTTCGGTGCTTTATTCAGTATTGAAAGGATTTCATGAAGCGCTACGCTTTCCAGTAATCCTTCTTTTAGCCTGATATAAGAAACTTCTTTAGCTTTATACTTTTCGCTAATTTTTTCATCAATCACAATCAGACGCTCGTTGATCAGACTGTTAAGCGTCTTCATTACCTCTTTTCTGGGAATAAATGCTTCAAGCTCCTGCAGATTAATCACGGATTTTACCTCCAGTGCCTGCATCAGATGTATCTCGTGGACATCCAGCACCTCATAATTAACTTCTACATCCGGATTCCTCTTTACATAAGTCTCACTCTCCAGTTTTAAAGAGGAAGGAAATGCAAAACGGTATACTTCGCCTACATTACACAAATAGTAATCCGAAACCCATTGCCAGAATTTCAGTTGCTCCTCCGGTAGGATAGCTTCATTATCCAGAGCGGAAATAATTTCTTTTGGTAAAAATGCTTCCGGTTCTCTGTCATGAATTTCAGCAACAATCCCCGTATAAAGTTTTTTTCCGCCAAAAGGAACTACAACACGCATTCCGATCGCCAGTTTACCATATAAAAAAACAGGAACTTTATAGGTATAAGTTCCTTTAATATTTAATGGTAAAATGATCTGAGCAAACATCATTTTTATTTAAAAATATAAAAAATCTGAGAGTGAGTATTTCTTCTATAATTCTATAGCAGGAAATTTTCTCAATCTCAGATTTTCAGATTATTTATTTTTTCTTTCTTCTCTTGATTTCTTTCTGAATCAAAGAAAGTTCTCTTCCTGTCTGTCCCGCCACAGAAGTATTTTCCTGCGCACGACGTGTTAGATATGGCACTACGTCTTTCACCGGACCATAAGGCAAATATTTAGCTACATTATAATGTAAGCTGGAAAGGTAGAATGTAATATTATCGGACATTCCGTACAACTGTCCGAAATATACATGAGATGAATCGTTTGCCAATCCTGCAGCTTTCATTTTATCCATTATCAGCTCGGTACTCTTCTCGTTGTGAGTTCCGAAGAATGCTGAAACAATATCCTGATGTCCCATAATAAAGTCGATGCCTGCATTATAGTTATCATCTGTAGCTTGCTTAGTAGGCTGAATTGGTGAAGGGTATCCCATTCTTATGGCTCTGTCGCGCTCTTTTTCCATATAGGCACCACGAACAATTTTATAACCAATGAAATAACCTTTTTCACGAGCTCTTTGCAAGTGACCTTCCATATATTCCAATCTGAAAGTTCTGTACATCTGGATGGTATTCCATACAATAGGAGTTTCCTTGTTGTATTTTTCCATCATTTCTTCAGTAAGGTGATCAGCTGCATCCTGCATCCAGGATTCTTCAGCATCTACCATTACTTTAATGTTATTTTCATGGCACAGTTTACAAACTTCATCGAAACGGGTTCTTACACGCTCCCACTCTTCCTTTTCGCTTGTTGTAAGCTCTCTTCCCTTGCCTACTTCCTCGTAAAGGTCTATTCTTCCGAAAGCTGTTGGCTTGAATACTACAAAAGGAATAGCCGGATTACCTTTAGAGAATTTGATAATATCTTTAATTTCATTACAGATTTTGTCAAAGCTTTCTTCGTCTTCTTTACCTTCTACAGAATAATCGAAAATACTTCCTACTCCTCTTTTCCATAGTTTGTTCACCGCTTGTATACTTTCTTCACGGGTTTCACCACCACAGAATTGTTCGAATAAAGTTTTCTTTACAATTCCATCTACGAAAGGAAAGTTGTTCTTTACGGTAAAGTTCAGCATAGAAACGCCCATATTCGTTAGTGTAGGGTTTTCAATACCTTTGAACATCCAGTATGCTTTTCTCAACTGGTCTGTTGTTTTATCTGCAAATGCAATCTGTGTATTATCAAAAATACTCATCTCTATTTCTATTAAATTTATGATTCGCAAATTTAGTATAAAGTACCTTTCTAAACTTCAAAATATTGAAAAAAATAACACCTTATAAGTAAACATACTCTTATATCTAATTTTTATCAGATGTTATCAGGTCATTTAACATAATGCTTTGGAATATAAATTACCATATTGCTACAGATCACTAAAGAGCATATAATATTGCTATGAAGATCCATATAAATTCATAGTAGACTAAATAATACACTATCTTTTAAGTACTTTTTTCAATTCAAAAACGGTATTTTTGCATGATATAAAAATTAGTAATCAGAATGATCAGCTTTTTAGACGACAGCTTCAGCCAGCTTAACGAATATATTGATAGAACCAACCCAAGTCTGCTATTATTACTGGTAGACGAAAACACTCATGAATATTGCCTTCCAGCAGTATTGGCAAATCTGGAAACCACTATTCCGTTTGAGATTATTGAAATTGAGGCCGGAGAAGAAGGAAAAAATATAGGAACTGCTGCTCAGCTATGGGAAATCCTTTCGGAATTCGGTACGGACAGAAATGCCTTAATGATTAATATTGGTGGTGGTGTTATTACTGATATGGGTGGCTTTGTTGCTTCTACATATAAAAGAGGTATTAAATTCATCAATATCCCAACAACTCTGCTGTCTATGGTAGATGCTTCCATTGGAGGTAAAACGGGAATAGATCATCAATATTATAAAAATATCATTGGTACATTTGCTTTACCTGAGAAAATTTTTGCTTATCCTAAATTTCTTCAGACCTTACCATTTACTGAACTAAGAAGTGGTTTCGCAGAAATGCTGAAACACGGACTGATCGCTTCCGACCAACACTGGAACAATCTAAAGCAACTGGAATTAACACCAGAGAACGTAGAACCATTTGTGGTAGATTCTATGAATATTAAGCAATATGTAGTAGAACAGGACTTCAAAGAACAGAATATTCGTAAGACTCTTAACTTCGGACATACAATAGGACATGCTATAGAAAGCCTTTTCCTTCAGCAGGAAGCTCCCGTTCCACACGGTGAGGCTGTAGCAGCAGGAATGATTATGGAAGCACATCTGTCCTACTCTAACCAATTGATAGATGAAGCCACTCTTGCAGAAATTACTAACGCCATTATTGCAATATATCCATACCTTTCTATTGATGACTTTAGCCACGAGGACATTTACAATCTGATGCTGAATGACAAAAAGAACAGCAATGGTATTATAAAGTTCTCAATTATAGATAAGATAGGTCATTGTCTGTACGATTATGAGGTTACAAAAAGTCAGACTGAGACTGCCATTCAGTACTACCGAGAAGCCTATAAGGCATAATTTAAGCTTTATACAATTATTTAAACTTATTCCAAATTAAAACATAAACATTGTAATTACCAATGTTTTAAATGTTAACTATAAAAGTAATTTGACATTTTTGTCAAAAGAAATAAAGTTTGGCATTCCATTTGAAATAATGCTAGCATCAAAAAAGAGATTAAGTTTAAAATTATTAAAAAAAGTAAAATTTAAAATTATGAAAAAGGTATTTTTAGGATTAGGTATTGTATTAGGTACAATGGCATTCGCACAATCTACAGCTGGTCCAAGATTCGGTATTAAAGCTGGTGGTAACCTTTCAGACTTAACTAACTTGAATTCAATAGGTGAAAAATCTAAGATAGGATTCTACGCAGGTGTATTTATGAACGCTCCTATTTCATCTGAATTCAGCATTCAGCCAGAGGTTGTATACAGCCAGCAAGGTGCTAAATTCAAAGATATGGGTAATGTAACAGACAGAAAACTAAATCTAGGATATATTAACGTACCAGTAATGGTTCAGTATAATGCAACTCCGGATTTCTATCTTGAAGCTGGTCCTGAATTTGGATTCTTAGTGGATGCACAAAATAAAAGAACAGTAAGTGGAGTAAGTATGAACACTAGTGGTACTGACGGTTACAATACTTTCAACTTTGGTATGGGTCTAGGTGCTGGTTACAGATTTACACCAAACTTAAGCATCAATGCTCGTTATACAGCAGGATTCACTAATACAATCAAAAATAACGACGGAGATTCTGTTAAGAACAATAACTTCCAATTAGGATTAGGTTATACTTTCTAAGAAAAAACAACATCAATTATTATAAAAGGACTGTCAGTTGACAGTCCTTTTTTTCCACTATTCGGTAATCTTTTTAATCTATAGTTTGTTATTAATTTTGAAGCCTGAGATATTTTATCTTTTCCAATATAAATTGAAAGTATAATTCAAAAAACTCTGATTGGGTTATTTTTCTCTTTCAGATAGCCTAGATTTTATTCTGTGATATTTATTTTTTCTGCTCTGTATCAATTTGCTAGGGCTATTTATCATAATATTATAATTTCTCTTAAAAAGATATTGAATCTATAATTTAAAATGTCTAAAAACATGACTTTCGTCATATTTAGGGTCTTTTATATACCATAAAAACCCTCTTTGGCACTTTGTTTGTTATTGTTATCACCTCAAAGTAAAGTAAAATTTAAAATTATGAAAAAGGTATTTTTAGGCCTAGGTATTGTTCTAGGTACGATGGCTTTTGCCCAAACTACGAATAATGGTGGAATCAGATTTGGTATCAAAGGTGGTGGTAACCTTTCTAGAATTACAGAAGGAAACTTCAGCGATACTGAGCATAAATTTGGTTTTAACGGAGGTGTATTTATGAATGTACCAATGTCTGACAAATTTAACTTCCAGCCAGAGGTTATTTACAACTACATGGGTTCAAAATCTACAGCAGATGTAAATGGTGAAAAAATAAAGAGCGAAACTAACCTGGGATACATCTCTGTTCCATTAATGGTTCAGTTCAATGTAACTCCTAAATTCTATGTAGAAGCTGGTCCTGAATTCAGTTATTTAGTAAATGCTAACAACAAATTAAAAAGCGGTAGCCAAACTGTAACTAACAGCTGGGATAGCAAAGCTTTAGATGATCTTAAAAGATTTAACGCTGCAGGTGCTATCGGTTTAGGTTACAGAATTACTGATAACTGGGGTATTAACGCTAGATATACTACAGGATTCACTAAAATCGGTAAGAATGATACTCCTAGAGGTCAGTACTTCAACGATTCTAGAAATGAAAACATCCAGTTAGGATTAAGCTACACTTTCTAATCAGAAAAGAAAAAACATCAATTATTGATTTCAATAAGAAAAGCCCGATTAAATCGGGCTTTCTTTATTTCCAGAAACATGGACTTATTTTTTGGCATTTGGTTTGTAGGTTTTCGGGAAGTAAAATTTGATTTATGAAAAAACTATTTTTAGGACTGGGATTACTGGCAGGAACTTTTGCCTTTTCACAAGTAGGTCCGAAATTCGGTATTAAGGCGGGTATGAACGTTTCTTCAATTTCTGAAAACGGAGGCCTTAGCGACACAAAGTCTAAGATAGGCTTCAACGCCGGTGTTTTCTTAAACGCTCCCCTTTCTTCTAATTTCAGCATTCAACCGGAGGTTATTTACAACGATTTAGGCTCTAAGGTTACTTTCGGAAGAGACAATCAGAATTCTTACAGCACCAATTTAGGTTATATCTCTGTACCGGTTATGTTTCAGTTCAATGCCACTCAGCAATTTTATTTAGAAGCAGGTCCGGAATTCAGTTTTCTGGTAAGTGCTAAAAATAAACTAAAAGACGGGAACGGTAATGTTTCTGTAGATGACTGGACAAAAACAGCTACAGATAATTTGAATACATTCAACTTTGGTTTAGGAGTAGGTCTTGGTTTCAATATTACACCAAATCTAGGAATCAATGCCCGTTATGTAGCAGGTTTAACGAATATTGGTAAAACGGACAATCCTATCGGATACAGTTATAGCAAATCGAAAAATAATGTATTCCAGGTAGGCTTAGGTTTAGCATTCTAATCACTTATTATTTAAATACAGTAAAGGTCAGGTATAATGCTTGGCCTTTTTCTTTAGCATTATCCGTATATTTGCAAAAAACTAGAAAATAATGTCTACAAGAAAGATGATTACGGCAGCTTTGCCTTATGCAAACGGACCGGTTCATATTGGGCATTTAGCAGGTGTTTATATTCCTGCAGATGTCTATGCGAGATTTCAGAGAAGATTAGGAAAAGATGTTGCTTTTATCTGTGGTTCCGACGAACACGGAATCCCAATTACTATACGTGCTAAAAAAGAAGGTGTAACACCTCAGGATATAGTAGACAAATATCACGAGATTATTAAGAAGTCTTTTGCAGATCTTGGAATCTCATTTGATGAGTATTCCAGAACGACTTCTAAAAAACATTATGAAACTTCACAAGATTTCTTTAAAACACTTTACGATAAAGAAAAGTTCACTGAAGAAGTTTCTGAACAATACTTTGACGAGCAGGCAGGAGAATTTCTTGCTGACCGTTATATCGTTGGAACATGCCCTAATTGTGGCAACGAAAATGCTTATGGTGACCAGTGTGAGAAATGTGGCTCTACCCTTTCTCCTTCCGAGCTTATCAATCCTAAATCTATGTTAAGTGGAAATGTTCCGGTTCTAAAGGAAACAAAGAACTGGTATCTTCCATTAAACGATTATGAAAATTTCCTGAACGAATGGATTATTGAAGGTCATAAGGATGACTGGAAACCAAATGTATACGGACAGGTAAAATCATGGCTAAATGACGGGTTGAAACCTCGTGCAATGACGAGAGACCTGAACTGGGGAGTTCCGGTTCCGTTACCGGGTGCTGAAGGAAAAGTATTGTATGTATGGTTTGACGCTCCTATCGGTTATATTTCTTTTACCAAAGAATGGGCTGAGAAAAATGGTAAGGACTGGAAAGATTACTGGCAAAATGAAGACAGCAATCTGATCCATTTCATCGGAAAAGATAATATTGTATTCCATTGTATTATTTTCCCTGCTATGATGAAGGCTCATGGTGATTATATTATGCCTAAAAATGTACCTGCATTCGAATTCCTGAATCTGGAAAATGATAAAATTTCTACTTCCAGAAACTGGGCGGTATGGGCACATGAATATGTAGAAGAATTCCCGGGACAACAGGATGTATTGCGTTATGCTCTGCTATCTTCTGCACCAGAAACTAAGGATAACAATTTTACATGGAAAGACTTCCAGACAAAGAACAATTCAGAGTTAGTGGGTATTTTCGGAAACTTCATCAACAGAGTTGCGGTATTAATTCATAAATACTATGATGGTGTTATTCCTCAGGGAGATGTTAATGCACCTGAACTAGCTGAAATAAACAAGGCTGCAAAAGAAATTGCTGAGTTCTTAGATAAATTTGAATTTAGAAATGCTTTATCGGCATTGATGAATCTTGCTCGTTTTGGTAACCAATACCTGCAAACAGAAGAACCTTGGAAGACCATTAAAGATAATCCGGAAAAAGCAGCACATTCTCTTTTTGTAGGTGCTCAATTAGCGGTTGCTTTAGCACAGCTATCTGAACCGTTTATGCCATTCAGTTCTGAGAAGTTGTTGAATATGTTCAACGTTACTAAAACAGACTGGGCAGATTTAGAAAATAATAATGTTCTTATTGCCAGCGGACACCAGATCAATGAAGCATCTCTTCTTTTCTCAAAAATTGAAGATGATGTGATTGAAGCACAAATCCAAAAACTGGAACAGACAAAACAAGATAATAAAAAGACCAACCCTAACGCTAATCCTATGAAAGAAGAAATCACTTTTGATGACTTTGGAAAAATCGATTTAAGAACAGCAACAATCCTTGAAGCTGAGAAAGTAGAAAAAGCAGACAAGCTTTTAAAATTCAAAGTGGATACAGGTGTAGATATCAGAACTGTAGTTTCGGGTGTAGCTGAAAGCTTTAATCCTGAAGAATTAATCGGGAAGCAGGTAATGATTCTTTTGAATCTTGCACCAAGAAAAATCCGTGGTATTGAATCTCAGGGGATGTTCCTTCTGACAACAAAACCAGACGGAAAATTATCTTTTGTAACTCCGGATGAACCTGTAGAAAACGGAATTGAGATTAAATAATTTCTGATTACAATTATATATAATGGGCACTAGGTGCCCATTTTTTATGAGTATGGTTAAGAAAAGTACTTTAGAAAAGCTTTCGGATCAAGAACTGAAAATATATATAGCACCAGAAAGTCGCTTCACTCCAGAAGCTGTGCAAATGGCTCTTGAAATTCTTAAGGAAAGAGGACATCAATTTTCTAATCAGCAAGAAACTTTAGTTCAGAAAATTGTTCAGGACAAAAAAGAAGCGGAAATAGCTGAAGCTACTGAAGAAAATGAAATTTGGGAAGACCATATCACGGATGATCCCAATGCTGTCAAGCTTTACCCATTAACTTATATTGTTGTATTAAGTATATTATTTGGTACTATTCCGGGAGCTATATTATTAGCTTTAAATTTTATTAAAGTAAAGAAATATACTCCGGTAATCTTTGTTCTGTTATTTGGGTTTATTTATCCTTTTGTTCAAGATTATTTACTGGGTGCAATTTCAACACTTAATGAGAATAAAATGTATTCACGCTATAGCCCTGAAACATTTATCATGACATCAGGAGGCTTAAGTTTATATATAATTTCTGCATTAGTAATGCCTAAAAAGCTTCCTTACAGAGCCGAATCATTACTATTACCAGCCTTATTGGCATTTGCAATGGCATTACTTATCTATATGAATCCGCAAAACTTATTTTCGCATTATCTGTTATCTAAGATAATAGCATCTTAACATAATATTACTTCGTAATTTATAATGTCAATCTTGCCAGGAAAGAATCTTCATCTTGCAAAACTTTTTCTATAGAAAAGCCATTGTGCTCTGCAGCATTTTTAAGGGTATTGAAATCCAAATATAGCCATGTAATAGGCTCTTCGGACTCTCCTTTATAATGAACCGTATAACCTAATTCTCCATAATAACCTCCAGCCGGAATGTAAACACCGCCATCTTCATCTCTGTCGAACATATACAAAATGTCGGTACTGTCAATTAGGATTTGCCCGCCATCATTAAGCAAAGTTTTCAGCTTTTGAAGATAGATATCAATCTTTGTAAGACTTTCAAAAATTCCGGTACCATTCATCAGCAATAAGATGGTATCAAATTTTTCATCTGAGAAATCCAGAACAGATTTGCATACAGCTTTACTGATACCTCTTTCTTTGCAAATCTCAACAGATTTTGGTGAAATATCCAGTGCTGTCACATTCATTCTCTTTTCGTCCTGAAGATATAAACTATGTGAGCCGGCTCCGGCTCCTACATCCAGTATTTTTCCTGTTGCAAGTTCCAGAGCTGCCTGCTCCAGATCATTCATTTCATCAAAATCACGAAACAAATAAGCAACTGGTAAGTCATCTAATTCGGAAATAGAGGTTTCTGTCTGCAAATCTTCAGGATTCTGATTATGAAAATAATCCCAGATTGCCTTTCCCATCAAATCTTTCATGCTTTTAAGCTAATATCAGTTCAGACTTCAAAACTACAAAAAAAGAATCCCCGCAGCAATGAAGCATTGGGGATTCACATGAAAAACAAGGAATTTTTTTCTAAAATGCAGATCCGGCTGCATCTTTTATACCTTCAGCACTTCTTTCCAGAATAAGCTGTTCTCTTCTTCTTCGTTGTGCTATGAGTCCTCTTCCTTTAATCAGGCGTACATAACGGTTGTATGAAGTAAATCTTTCTTTGCCAAAACCATGTTGCAATACATAGATCATAATTCCTATTCCGGCGATAATAATATATCCAAAAAGCTTTTTATTAGCGGCTAAAATAGCATTGATTTGAAATACTTTCAGGTTTTGCATGGCTGCAGGCTGGCTCAGATTAATACCATCCAGATATACTGCCATATCTCCAAGGCTTGTTACCTGAAAATCGTACTGAAACCAATAGAACAAAGCACTAAAAACAGCTACTGCGATAAAGGACCGCCATACAAGTGCCAATCCGATAGCCGCCATCATATCATTAATGTCCAGTTTATCCATCATGTAAAACCAGACCGTAATATACAGGCTGCACATACCATAACCTTTTAAAATCATTGGCAGGTACCATCTTTCAAAGTTCATCTCCGGAACCATTGAGAAATACATGATGATACTATAAGCTATTAATGCTGCAAAGCCTGATAATACAAAGAATTTAATATTTATATTCTGTCGGAACCACATCATACCCATTACACCTGAAGCTACCATTCCGGGAATCATCCACAGATTCAGTTCCGCATTCGTTACAAGGTCATATCCCAGTATACTTACAGCAAATATATTCTGTACTGTTCCGGTAGCCAGGAACATACCGAGCATTAATAACATCAATAATCCGCTGTAAACATTTTTTCTTTTAAAAATTTTAAAAGATATATAGGGTCTTTTCAATCTTGTCTGTCTGAAGGCCAGCATTACAAAACATACGAATGCAGCAATGCTGGCATCTATTATTTTCGGTGAATTTAGCCAGTCCTGCTGTTTCCCAAATGTAAATACATAAGCGGAAAACAGAAAAGTTGCTGCGAACAATAATACACTCAACCAGTCGATATAATACAATGGCATCTTTACAGAAAAATACTGGTTGTGCATGAATATCCAGCATAATAATGCCATAAGCAAAGCCCCTATAGCTGTCAGTATATAAAAATGTTCCCAATTATAGCGTACAGAAATATCTACGGAAATATAGTTGATAACCTGACTGACAATAATAGCAAACGGATAGAAAACAGAATAGAATTTCCCTCTGTTACCGTCCGGACTCAGAATCATCATTAGTGGCAGAAAAAATTCTATCATGATAAACATTTTCATAAATCCCACGAGAAAAGCTGTAAATACGATAAGTTCCGGCTGATTGGTTGTTGCGCTCAGCAGGCTTAACGCAGCAATAAAAACAAATGCAAATGTTAATTTATCTCTAATCTTAAAACGGAATTTAAACCGCATAACCAGCGGCATTACAGCTCCCATTCCGATTGTTGTTGCATAATTGGCCATGGAGAAGTATTCCGACATACTCCCCATGCTACTGTACATGTAGGTAATATTCCCTGTGTTCACTCCCGACAACGACATCGTGAATGTAGAAAATATCGCTATAAGAAGTAACTGTAGCGGTTTTGGAACCCAATTGGCAAATAGTCCTTTGTTATACATTTTATATAAATCGTGAATGCAGGGAATAAGTAGTTTTCATATCAGACTCTACACCTCGCATTTCACCTTTGTAATAAGATTAATCTTTCAGTTTAATAATCATGTTCATCCCGGCACGGAGCTGACTAAGCTTTTGCTTATCATTGCCCGAAGTAAATTCTATTCTTACTGGTATTCTCTGCTGAACTTTGATAAAGTTACCCGTAGAGTTATCTGTAGGTACACTGGAATATCTGGAACCTGTAGCTGCCGAGATGGCTGTAACCTCTCCCTCAAATTGTTGCCCCCTCAGTGCATCTGCCGACATCATTATTTTCTTTCCTACAGCAATTTTAGGCATTTGACTTTCCAGAAAGTTTGCAGTTACCCATTTCTGACCATTCAACACAATTGTTGCAATCTGTTGGCCAGCCTGTACCAATTGTCCGTCTGAGATTACTCTTCTCCCCATAACACCGTCATAAGGTGCTGTAATCACTGTATAACTAAGATTTAGTTTAGCCATATCCAGAGCAGACTTTGTTCTTTTAATCTCTGCATCGTTGATCCCTAATTTGGATTTCACTTCTGTTGTAGAAAGATTTGCAGACTGCTTCTGGTTTACCAAGGTTTCGTATGCTGCTTTTTGTGCATCATATTCAGTTTTTACCTGATCATACTGTTGTCTGGTTACAGCTTCTGCAGCCAGCAAATTTTTGTATCTGTTCAGGTTTTGTTCAGCATTCCATAGTCGTGCTTTTGCTCCTGCAATATTAGACTCCATTACATTTACATTATTAGAAACTGTATTTACCGAAGAGCTTGTGGCGTTTCTTTGCGCTAAAGCATTCTGATATGCTGCTTCAGCTTGTCCCAATTGTGTCTGTATTTCTCTGTCATCGAGGATGAGTAGCGTATCACCTTTTTTTACCTGTTGGTGCTCTATGAATTTAATTTCTTTAATATATCCCGCAACACGTGTATTTACAGGGTTAATGAATTCTTCAACCTGAGCAGCTTCAGTATAATCTTTGTCGCCGATATGAAAATATTCTCTAACCAGCCAATAAAAACCAGCAATAAGAATTATAAATACAATTGAGTTTGCAATAATGCTTCTTATTTTATTTTTTTTATTAGCTTTTTTTTTCTCCTCTACCCTTGTTGACATTTGCACTTTTGCCCCTGTCACCTGAGTAGGTTGTTCTTGTTGTACATTATTCTTGCTTTCCATATATGTATCCTTGTGTTATTCTTTATTAGTTATTGATTGAGAAAAAGTTCAGTTATAAACTTCCTGTAGATTTCAGAAGATTGTAGTATTGGTACAATACGTTGATCTCTGCCGTTACAAAATCTAGTTCTGCCTGTAGTTTCTGATTTTGCGCATCTATCATTTCTGCCTGTACTGCCAACTGATTAAGATATTTAGCTTCTGTAATTTTATAGTTTTCCTCAGCTAACTTTTGTGCATCATCCATTAGCTTTGCCTGATCTATAGATTCCTGGTACTTTACATAAGCGGCATTTACCATCATATCTATGCTCTGTCTGGTAAGCGTTAGTGCGTCCTGTGCCTGTGCTTTTTGTAATTCACCAACTTTCAGGCGCTCCTTGGTTTTATAAAGATTATCGATGTTATAGCTTAATGAAATTCCCGCCTGCCAAGTATTGGAATACATGTCCAGAACTGGTGTTCTTGTTGTAATAGGTCTCTGCATATTATAGCCCCCAAATCCTGACAGTGTAGGCATCTTATCGGTACTGATAATCTCAATATTCTTTTGTGCCACAGCAATATTGGTATTGGCAGATTTTAATTGAGGATTGTTCTGATATGCCATTTCTATATAATAGTCTGCTCCACGTGCCAACTCTTTACCATCAAGGCTTTCAGTTGGATTGATCTCTGTTTCCTGTGGGAGTCCCAATGCAATATCCAGATTATAATTAAGTATCTTTTTATTATTGGTCAGCGTAAGAATCCCCTGATCCAAACTTTTTATTGCCAGTTCACCACGGATCACCTCATTTCTGGTTACCATTCCCTGCTGGTTGAACTTCTGAATATTCTTTAATCTCTCCTGAGCAAGTTTTTTATTATTCTGAAAAATCTGTTCCTGATTTTTTAATTTGTAAACATCCAGATAATTTGATAAAACCAGAAATTTCACATCCTGTTGATTCTTTTCCAGATCCAGCGCTGCGAGCTGCTCACGCAAACCTGCCATTTCAATAGACTTCTTTACAAGTCCACCTTTAAAGATAAGCTGACTAGCCTGTACGCCATAAGAACTGCCATAATGCGGCATAGCAACATTAGTAGAATTAGAAAAATCCTTGTCTATAATAAGGGCATTTCCTAAATAAAACTGACTTGTAGATGCTGTAATTGTAGGTAACTTCTGTAATTTGCTAACCTCAGTCTGTTGTTTTGAGATATCAATGTTTTTTTCGGATAATCTAAGTTGTTGATGATTCTGTAATGCCAGAGCCATCACCTCATCTGCAGTCATGCTTCTTACTTCTTGTGCGGCAATAAGGCTTCCGCACAAAAGCATTGCTGCCATTGCATAGTTTATAACTTTGTTTTTCATTTTCCTTGCTTTTCGTAAATCTCAGAAATCAGATTTACAATGCAAATTTACGCTGAAATTATGCCCAAGGTAATGCTTAAAGAAAAGATAAAGATGTTCAAAAGTAAGATTACCTATCTAAAACTGGTTTCGATACTCAGTAGGACTTACCCCCTGATGCTTTTTAAAGAAATGACTGAAAGAATATTGATCGCTAAAATTTAGTCGGTTAGCAATCTCATTAACAGGCTTTAAAGTAGAGGCTAATAAAGCTTTTGCTTCATTTATTATGAATTCATTAATCATTTGCCCGGCTGTTTTACCAGTTTCTGCTTTAATAACTGAAGATAGATGGCGTGTAGAAAGCATCATAGTCTGTGCATAGAACTCTACGCTTTTCTGGCTAAGATAATTCTCACCTACCAAACCTATAAAATCCAGAACAATTTCCTGATTACGCGTCATCATACCTTTGGTATTCTTCCGATTACGCATAACAAAACTGGACACATTATAAATAAATGCACTAAAAAGACTTTCAATACTTTCAACAGCATATTCAAGATCATCTATTTCATCCAGAAAATAGTCAATACCTTTTAATATATCCCAGAAAACCTCAAATTCTCTGTCGGTAAATGTATAGCCTCTCCTGAGCTCCATTCTTATATTGTGATATATATTCAGTCTGTTGAATTTCAATCCTATTTTACTGATAAATGAACGCTGATAAGTAAGAACTTTCACTTCAAGCTCTTCACTTACTTCCATAATCTCATATACTGAACGGGAATCTATAAGAATAATGGTATTTTCAATAATTTCAAATACATTAATCTGTTCTTTGATTACCATTTTACCTTTCTTCAAAAACAAAAACAATGGGTTATTGGGATGGTATGGATGCCCCATCGTCAGACTGTCATGAAGATTCTGTTCTGTGAAGATCTTTAAGGCATTAAATTCCATTATCTTGTTTTTAGCAAAAATAAGAAATTATGATCCGCTATTTTTTATAAATAAAAAATAACCACAAAAGAAATAATTCTCTTGTGGTCGGTATAAATGGATATAGATAGTGGTCTGTATTTCTATTTAAAATCTATATAATTCAGATTAAACCCGCCTTTATCAAACTGAAGTTTTATTCTGTCGGTTCCTTTAGAAATTTTTACATTTTTTATAATTGCAGTTTTCCAAACCTGGTCTCCTCCTGTTCCCGGTAATTGTGCTTCTGTTATTTTTTGTCCTTTAGCATCAATTATGGATATTATACCTGTTGTACCGGCATTGGCATAACGTATTTCCAGATTATAGATACCTGCTTTCGCACTTTGTAAAGTAAAGCCTAACCATTCTCCATCTTCAATCTTTCCTACATAATAGCCATTAGAAATTTTATCTTTATTGCTATATATATCTACACCATCATTTCTCATCTTATCTCCGGAGTTCCAGTTGATCTGCTCACCGGTATCTATACGATAATTAATGGCGTCTTTGTCATAATAAGCAGCACCAATTCTTCCCAGATCATATTCGGTAGCAAAGATTCTTCCCGGTATTTTATGCACTGCAAACGGAAGCACCTCATTGCTATTTACCTGTCGGAACATCGCATCTATTACATCTTTTTTAACTTCTGTATTTTCGAATTTGTAATTGTCTGCTATCTTCATCAATGCTTTAGATGCAAATTCCTTAGAAGGTTTCTCACCACCATTTTTCCAGTATTGTAATAATTTTTCATACTCCGGTGTTATTTTAACATTGGCTACTCCGGCAATATTATCGATTTTTTTCATTGGCCAGAAAGCCCATCCTATATTATTATTTTCCATAAGGCTTATGGCTTCCGTAAACCATACATTGGAATTTTCACCACTCTCTCCTAACCAAATAGGTACATTGTACTGATTACGGTAATCCAGCATTTGCTTAATAGAGTTCTGGTCATTTTTATTCCAGTATTTATGAAAGCTCAGTACCATATTGTTGTCCCATAGCGGGAAGATTCCTTTGTAGTTATTTCCCCAACAGTTACCCTCTATTATAATCACGTGTTTCTGATCCACTTCACGGATAGCTTTGGTTACATCTACCATAAATTTTCTTAGTGGTGCATTAGACTCTTCGTCGCATCCATTAAGATTCTTTCCTGTAAATCCATAGTTAGGTTCATTGATAATATCATATCCACCAATCCACGGACTGTCCTTGTAACGTTCTGCAAGTTTCTTCCATAGTGCAACAGACTTTCTTCTGTTTTCTTCACTTTCCCATAGAGAAGGTTTCGCCTTGTCATTATCCGATATATTTACATCATTTCCCTGCCCTCCAGGTAAAGCATGCATATCCAGAAAAAGATACATCTTGTTTTCTGTACACCACTTCAACAGATCATCGGTCATACGAAAACCTTCTTCCAACCAAGTGTCCTGTCCTTTCACCTTTTCTTTCTCAATAGGCAAAGTATAAAGATTGTAATGCATTGGCAATCTTACAGAATTGAATCCCCAGGATTTCAGTGCATCTATATCTTTTTTAGTAATTCCGTTTTCCAGATACTTTTTATAAAAAGCATGCATGCCTTCCTCTCCTGTAAGCTCTGCTATTTTATTCTTAATCTGGTACTGTGGACCTGCAAAATCTGCTGTCTTCAGCATATAGCCTTCCTGTAACATCCATCCTCCTAAACCTAAACCTCTTAGTAAAACGTTCTCTCCTTTATCATTTACTATTTTCTGGCCTTCAATCTTTAGTAACTGAGATGTCCCAAATTGAGACAATAAAAAACAGGACGCAAGTATTACTCTTTTCATAGCGGAAATATTTTTAAAGTTTGATGATTATTTTTTAGAAATCGAATTATTATCTAACCAAAGATATTAAATAAAAATAAAAACTTTCTGAAAAATTTCAGAATACATATGTTCTTTTAATATCAATAATGATTTTATACTTTTTTTATTAAAAATTATAAATTACACCTAAAACATATATAATTATACATTATTTACTTTAAAATAAAATTAATAATACAAATATTAATATATTTTATATATTTATTACGAAATTTTTAAACTAAACTAAAATGAAGAAAATTATTTTTTTAGCAATTACTGTAATAACAGTATTTTCCTTAAACAGTTGCGGCGTTATCTTTGGCGGTAGTAAGTACTCTGGTACAATCAATGTAAAAGATCATCCAAATGCTGATATTTATGTGAGCGGTAATAAACTGGGCACCGGTCAGGCAACAAAATTATTCCCCCGAAACAAACCATTAGTAGTGGAAGTAAAGCAAAATGATTGTGAACCTAAAACCCAGACATTTGACAAAGCATTCAGAACAGGAAACTTTATATTAACTGTTCTCGGATGGGGAATCATAGGTATTGGTGTGGATCTTGGTACTGGTGCCTCTTATAAGCCTGATCATAATAATAATCCTAATATTAAAAAATTAAGTGACAAAAATTACACCTTCGATGTAGATTATTCGCAATGTAATAAACCTTAATGAATAGAATTATAAACAAAAAGCTCCCGAAATTTCGGGAGCTTCTTACTTACTTCATACTAACAACTTTATCAACTATATACACCGTATTTCCTCTCCAGGGAAGAACACCGTGATATTCTTTATAATGCAGGTCAAAGTATTTTCCACTATTGGTTTCCAATTGTTTGAATATAGCTTCATCTTCTATTGAAAATTCAAATTCATAACTACTGATTCCGTTTCCGGTTTTTGCCCGTCCGAAACCATCCTGAATAATTTTTCCTTCATAGGTTTTAAAGACATTCCCTTTCCTAACCACATAGTTAAGAGTTCCGGATTTTACTCCTTCTCCAAAAACAAAATAGTATTTGTAGTAAAACCAGCCTCCGAAAACCAAAAGTAAAACCAGGACAACCCAGAAAATAATTTTTCCGAAGCCGCTTTTCTTTTTTTCATAGATTGTTTCAGACATAATAGTAGAATTTAGTGTTTTATTTAATTATTTAGCAATCGCTCTGGAAATTACGATTTTCTGAATTTCGGAAGTTCCTTCATAGATCTGGGTGATTTTAGCATCACGCATCATACGTTCTACGTGGTATTCTTTTACGTATCCGTATCCACCATGAATCTGTACTGCTTCAATTGTAGTATCCATTGCTGTTTTAGACGCAAACAACTTTGCCATAGCACCACTTTCAGAAATATCTTTTCCAGCGTCTTTTTCAACTGCAGCCTTAAAGCATAACATTCTTGCAGCAGTAATATTCACATGCATATCTGCCAATTTGAAAGCAACCGCCTGGTGATTGATAATTTCAGTTCCAAAAGCTTTTCTTTCTTTAGCATACTTCAAAGCCAGTTCGTAAGCTCCGGAAGCAATACCTAAAGCCTGAGAAGCAATACCAATTCTACCGCCATTCAGTACTGCCATTGCGAATTTGAAACCGAATCCGTCTTCACCAATTCTGTTTTCTTTAGGTACCTTTACATCGGTAAACATCAAAGAATGCGTATCACTTCCTCTAATTCCTAATTTATCTTCTTTTTTACCTACGATAAAACCTTCCCATCCTTTTTCTACGATAAAAGCATTAATACCTTTATGTCCTTTTTCCGGATGAGTTTGTGCTATTACAATGTAATAAGTAGCATTATTACCATTGGTAATCCAGTTTTTAGTACCATTCAGTAAGTAGTAGTCCCCTTTATCTTCTGCGGTTGTACTTTGTGATGTAGCGTCAGATCCCGCTTCAGGCTCAGATAAAGCAAAAGCACCAATAACCTCTCCTTTTGCTAAAGGTGTAAGGTATTTTACTTTTTGTTCTTCACTTGCAAAACGCTCTAATCCTGCGCATACCAAAGAGTTGTTTACCGACATTACAACAGCTGCAGAAGCATCGACCTTAGAGATCTCCTCCATTGCCAATACATAAGAAACACTATCCATTCCGGCGCCACCGTACTTAGGGTCTACCATCATACCCAGGAAACCCATTTCCCCCATTTTCTTCACTTGCTCGGCCGGAAACTTTTGCTGATCATCTCTCTCGATTACTCCTGGTAAAAGTTCGTTCTGTGCAAAATCCCTTGCTGCCTGCTGAATCATCAGTTGCTCTTCTGATAAATTAAAGTCCATATTATTATTGAGTTATTTTTCGTAAAAATACAATTTTTTAAAAATCCGAAAAAGATTTTTATTTTTGATAGAAAGAATAAATATTTTATCTTTACGAAACTCACCTTAAAGTAATTTCATATGTCCGCAAAAAGAATTTTCGATTTTGCCCATAAAGCATTAGAAAAATATCCAAAAGAGGATGCCTTTGCCACTAAAAAAAATGGCGAATGGGTAAAAACCTCTACATTACAATATATCACTCAGGCAAACAAAATATCAAGAGGTCTAATTAAACTGGGTATTAAACCCGGAGACAAGATTGGACTTATTTCTCACAATAACCGTACAGAGTGGGCTGTAATGGACATCGGAATGTCCCAGATAGGTGTAATCAGTGTACCTGTATACCCTACTATCAGTGAAGATGATTATGAATATATCTTTAATAATGCTGAAATAAAATACTGTTTTGTTTCCGATAAAGAGTTATATAATAAACTGATTTCTGTGCAGCCAAAAATATCCAGTCTGATGGGGGTATTTGCATTTGATGATGTAAAGGGGGCACCAAACTGGAAGGAAATTCTGGATCTGGGTGAAGACGACAGTACACAATCTGAAATTGAAGATATAGCCAATACCATTAAAGCAGATGATATTGCTACATTGATCTATACATCCGGTACTACAGGCCGTCCGAAAGGCGTAGCACTTACTCATGAAAATATTGTATCTAATGTAATAAATTCTAACCCTCGTATTCCTGAAGTTAAAATCGATTACAAAGAAATGCGTTGTCTTAGCTTCTTACCATTATGCCACGTTTTCGAAAGAATGCTATTATACCTTTATCAGCATAACGGCTACTCTATTTACTTTGCCGAAAGCATTGATAAAGTCGGTGATAACCTAAAGGAGGTAAAACCTCAGTTTATGACGGTTGTTCCGCGTTTGGTAGAAAAAGTATATGATAAAATCTACAATACTGGTGCCTCTGCCGGTGGTATGAAAACCAAAATCTTTCTTTGGGCTTTATCACTTGTTGAAGATTATGATCTTGGAAAAAACCTTGGTATAAAGGGATGGATTGCAGACAAACTTGTTTTCTCAAAATGGAGAGAAGGTCTTGGTGGTAACATCGTAGCCCTGGTTTCTGGTTCTGCAGCTTTGTCACCTAGATTAAACCGAATTTTCCACGGTGCGGGTATTCCGATTCTGGAGGGTTACGGATTAACAGAAACATCACCTGTAATTGCAGTAAACAGTTTCAAACACAGAAAATTTGGTACTGTAGGCTGGCCTATTGAAAATGCCGAGGTAAAAATTGCTGAGGATGGAGAAATCCTGGTAAAAGGAACCTCTGTATTCAAAGGTTATTACATGGATGAAGAAAAAACTAAGGAAGCTTTTACCGAGGACGGATACTTTAAAACTGGTGATATCGGATTTATTGACGATGAAGGATTTCTAAAAATTACCGACCGTAAAAAAGAAATGTTCAAAACTTCGGGTGGTAAATATATTGCACCTCAGGTTATAGAGAACAGTGCGAAAGCATCTAAATTTATCGAACAGATTATGGTTATTGGCGATGGTGAAAAAATGCCGGCAGCCTTTATTCAGCCAGATTTTCAGTTCGTAAAAGCATGGGCTGAGAGAAAAGGACTGAACATAGGTTCTACTAATGAAGAAATTGCAGCTAATGAAGAAGTGAAACAGCGCATCGGACAGGAAATAGAGGCTCTAAACAAACATCTTGGAAAATGGGAACAGATTAAGAAATTTGAACTCACTCCAATTGTATGGAGTATAGATGAAGGCCTGCTAACGCCAACTCTAAAACTGAAACGTAAAATAATTAAAGAAAAGTTCATAGATTTATATAACAAAATCTATGAGCATTAAATAAACAAAATAAAAGCCGAAAAATTTTTCGGCTTTTATTTTATCAAAACTATACCATGAAAAAAACGATCTTATTATTCTGCTTCTCAACCGGAAGCATATTTGCTCAGTCTGCAAAATCGGGAAATACTTTGCAGTTACTCGGAACAAGAAGTTGGATACGGGTAAACCTCCCGATGCAGCAGTATACGAGCTATAGACTTTTCTGGTCAACAGAGAATACAAAACCAACCTCACCCAACGCTACAATCAATAACAGCGAAGTTTTCTATATCCAAAATGTAAAACCAGAAACTACCTATTATGTATGGGCAGAAACGTCACAGGGATTGCAAAAGCAAATTGTAAAAACTTCACGACAATGGGCATTGGATAATTCGGAGTTGAATGAATTAAAGAGCAACCCTAGTTCCGAAGCAGTTCCCCAGGGCATGAAAATTTTCTGGCAGGATGAATTCAACGATAAGTTATTGAATAAAAATAAATGGACTACAAATTACTTTTCGTCTCTCAATTATACTTCCGAAGCTTCTAAACAGGAAATGCTGGCCGATCGGCTTCAACAGCCTGCATATACTCTCAATGGCAAGTTTATCAATTTATATGTCAGCGATTCTCTTCCAAAGCGGTCTTATAGCCCAAACGGGGGCCAAAAGATTTCTTCGATACAAACCTACGATTGGAAAAAAAATGAAAACCTTCTGGATAATAGCCGCGGTGGTTACTTTGAAGTAAAAGTAAGGCGAAACAGTAGTGGAAATCCGGAAGGAATTAATACGGCATTCTGGTTCGACTCTCCGGGTCCGGATTTACGATACTATCTGGAGGAGGGAACTAATCTGAACGGTACAAAAGGTATAAGGCCTAAAGGGCAATTATTCGAGATAGATGTATTCGAGTATCTTAATGCTCAGTTTGTTTTACACGGTCATGTAGACCAAAAAGGAGTTTTTCAGCGCAATCTGGCTACTCATATCGCAGAAGGAATTGATCATATAAATAAATGGGTAACACATGGCATCCTATGGACACCTACAAGTATTAAACATTATATTAACGGCAAGCTTATTAAAGCATACACAGACAAACATCAGGTCTACTCACCTAACCATTTTATGAATGTGTTTCTGGGAAGTTACGGCTCCAAAGGAAATGTAAATATGGATATTGACTATATCCGGGCATACAACTGGCCATTGGAAAAAGGTAATGAACTCCCGAATCCTGGTTTTGAAGATAGCGGAAGTCTTCTCCCATGGGAAGGTAATGCTACTTTGGCTCCACAAAAAGGTATTAAAAACAGTACGGCAGCTTTACTAAATCCTGGAGAAAATATTGAACAATATGTTTATTTAACGCCAGAAACTACTTATCGATTAGAGTTCTCCTCAAAAAATAAAGGGATCATTAGTGTAGAGGATGTAGCACCTGTTACTGGAGCATTGTCCCCTATTAAAACTCTGGAGTTTACGGGACAAAACAGTTATTCTAAAAAACATCTGAAATTCATTACAGGAAAGGACCAGGCCTATAATATGAAAACAATACGTATTTCTGTAAAAAATACAGGTAATTCAGCTGTATTCCTAGATGATATCACGGTTAAAAAAATCAAATAATTATAACTAAATTTCACAGACTTTTAAAATTTCCAATGAAAAAAATAGTTATTCTCTCCGGTGCCGGCATTAGCGCTGAAAGTGGTATCAAAACTTTCAGAGATTCTAACGGGCTTTGGGAAAATCATAAAATTGAAGATGTAGCAAGCCCGGAAGGTTTTGTCCGAAATCCGGAACTGGTATTGGAGTTCTACAATTTGCGCAGGCGCCAGCTTAATGAAGTTCAGCCAAACGAGGCTCATAATATCCTGGCTGAACTCCAACAGGATTTTGATGTACATATTATCACGCAGAATGTAGATGACCTGCACGAAAGAGCCGGATCCAAAAACATTATTCATCTACATGGAGAACTAAAGAAAGCAAGACCTGTAAATGATGAGGAAAGTATTATTCCGTGGGAAAATGATCTGAACCTTGGCGACCTGGATGAAAACGGAATTCAGCTTCGTCCACATATTGTATGGTTTGGTGAGATGGTTCCGGAAATGGAAAATGCAGCAAGCATAGCTTCTACGGCCGATATTCTACTGGTAATAGGTACAAGCTTACAGGTATATCCTGCAGCATCACTACTCCACTATGTCCCGACAGGCTGTGAAATATTTGTAATTGATCCTCACCTTAGTCAGAATGTTACTAATGAGAAAAATTTCTTTAAAACCTCAGCTACAGAGGGCATGAAATTATTCCGGGAAGCTATATACCGAAGATAAATAAAATACAGCAACGCTTTTATATTTCTTCTTAAGAAACTAAATCCCTGAGAGCTTGTTTAAACTTTAATTAAAATAATATTAGACTTCGGCAAGCTCAGTCTGACACCTATAAAGGAAAGTATTTTGGATGAGAAATATCACTCTGAGCTAAGTGTATAGAGAGCTTGACGAACTATCGAAGAGCATTGATTATAAGATTTAAATATGCTCTTAATGGTCTATTTTTTTAGCATTAAGATTTTAAGAGTATTCAGATTCAATTTGCTTTATACCTTTATATTTCGGTAATTTTGATTATCAAATCTCTTTCGCATGGATATAGAAACTTTTAGAGAATATTGTCTGCAGATGAAAGCAGTGACTGAAGACTTTCCTTTCGGCCCGGAAACGCTTGTATTTAAGGTAGCTGATAAGGTATTTGCTTTATGTGGATTAGACCGTCCCAATTTCACTGTTAATCTTAAATATGACTCGGAACTTATCATCGATCTTCGGGAAGAGTATGATGATATCCAGCCTGGTTATCACATGAATAAAAACCATTGGAATACTGTGAATTTTGAAGGAAAACTTCCTGAAAAATTTCTAAAAGAACTTATTCAGCATTCCTACGACCAGGTAGTAAAAGGTTTACCTAAGAAAAAAAGAGAAGAATTTTCATTATAAATACCCAACATGTCTATACAGAAAAACTACGAAGAAATTATACAATCTTTACCCGCAAATGTGAAACTGGTTGCAGTATCCAAAACCCATCCTGCTGAAGCTATTCAGGAGGTTTATAATCTTGGACAAAGGGTTTTCGGAGAAAACAAAGTTCAGGAAATGGTCGCTAAACAACCTGTACTTCCTAATGATATCCAATGGCACCTGATCGGACATTTGCAAAGCAATAAAGTAAAGTACGTTGCAGAGTTCGTAGATACTATTGAAAGTGTAGATTCTGAAAAACTTTTGGAAGAAATTAATAAGCAGGCAGCAAAGCACAATCGTAAAATCAAAGTTCTTCTTCAGGTGAAAATAGCAGAAGAAGACTCTAAAACCGGAATGGAAGTTTCGGAAACGAAAGAGCTTTTTCTGAAATATATCCAAGGGCATTTTGAAAATATAGAAATCACTGGCCTTATGGGAATCGGGACTTTTACAGATGATACAGAACAAACTAAAAGAGAATTTCTATTTCTGAAAAGACTTTTCGACCAGCTTTCTATTCAGAAAAAACTGGAAACTCTTTCTATGGGAATGAGTGGTGATTATCAGTTGGCTATTGAATGTGGCTCTACTTCTGTAAGAATAGGTTCTTCTATTTTCGGAGCAAGAGATTATAATATTTAGGACCTGCTTCGATAATTCGTCATGCTTTCCTATAAACTAATAAACTAAGCTCAGCCTTGCTAACTATTGAAGAATATCAATTATAAAACTTAAACAGACTCTTAATATATAAAGTGTATTTTCTCATAAAAAATATTTTATGAGAAAATACACTAAAAGATAAGAGTGAAATATAAGCCTTGTACTAAGAAAAGTCTGAAACATGAATAGTCTTTTGGAATTTATCCGCTCCCTTACCGAATTTTCAGATGAAAGCTGGAAGATACTCCAACCAGCACTAACGGCAAAAAAATTCCATAAAAACGAATTATTATTACAGGAAGGACAAACCTGTACTTCATTATTCTATATTGAGAAAGGCTATTGCAGAAGTTTTTATGACATCAACGGTGTAGACAAAAACACCGAATTTTTCTTTGAAAACGAGATTGCAACCAATATTGACAGTTTTGGCAATGGTCAGATATCAGCATATAATATTATTGCAGGAGAGTCGCTAACGGTTATTGTCTTTGATAAAGCCAAACTTTATCAGGCAGCACAGGAATGTCGGGAAATAGAAAATCTGGGAAGACATTGCGTCCGGCTAATTGCTACCAAGCAGGAAAAATTTGCTACCCTATTCAAGCTGTATTCTGCACAGGAGCGCCTGGAATATATTGAACAAAAGCATCCTGAAATGATGCAGAGAATTTCACTCTTCCAACTCGCATCTTTTTTAGGCGTTGCAAGAGAAACCCTCAGCAGAATACGCAAACGGAGAACCACCGGCTAATTTTGTGACAATTGTCACAGGTTATACTTCTCAATATTTTTGACATTTGTCTCTACAAAAAGACATTATGCAAAGATTACAAAAGATCAGTTCTGAAACGAATATCATCACTTGGTTCGAAATCCCTGTAAATAATACACAACGCGCGAAAAAATTTTACGAAACAATTCTGGACATTGAGATGACCTCTCAATTTATTGAAGAAACTAAAGAAACCCTTACCTTCTTCCCTTATGATCCGGAGGTAATACAAGCTACATCGGGAAGAGTAACGGGAGTGCTGACAGAATCTGAAAACAGCTCGCCGTCTGCCAACGGAACAGTAGTATACATTAATGCAAGTCCCAATCTTCAATCTGTTCTGGATAAAGTCCAGCCTGCAGGCGGAGAATTAATCTCCCCTGTTATAAATATTAAAGCCGGGCTTATCGCATTTATACTTGATTCTGAAGGAAATAAAATAGGTCTTCATTCGGAAATATAATCAAAAGTTCAATTTATGTTACACCAATGCTTTGGTATTGGTATATAGCCTTGTCAGAGTTTTAAATCTTTGGCAGGGCTTTTATTTATTAATCCTTTGTCTGCCTTTATCACATTGAATTTTTTGTATTTTAGTTACCTACAAAACATCAATATGAATTTTGAAACATTAAAACATAAAATAGAAACTGCAACTAAAAAAGCATTCTTAGAAATATATGAAAAAGCTGGATCGGAAGGTCTTTATGCCTTTGCTCTATATAGCGATGAAGGTGCTATGACCGTTTGTCCCTCTTCCAATACCCTAAAACATCTGGAAAAGACTCCTACAAACGATATCACCTACTACAAATTTGAACCAGCAGAATGGAAATATGAAATGCAGGGTGCAGATCAAGAGTTTAACGAAATAAGTAACTTATTGAGAGAAGAACTGGACAAACATAGTGACGACGACGATTGGTTTTTAGATTTTCAGGACAAGCTTTATGAAACCTGTATTGAAGTATTGGAAAAATTAAAACAGGAAAGCTTCTTCACTCAGATTACCGGGAAAGAAGTATTCCTAACATTTACAATTTCTGATTATGAGATTAACAGCAAATACATCAGAAATCTGATTTCACGATTAAACGATAATCATTATAAAGCAGAATTTTATCAGTGGATGAAATCCTGGGGAACCTACAAACCAATACAGGATCTTCAGAATTTTTTGGATAGTGATAAAACGATTACCGAACAGGACGTGTACCCTTTTGCCGTTAAACCTTCTACCCGAGAGCTT
Organism: Elizabethkingia occulta; assembly: GCF_002023715.1. Lineage (GTDB taxonomy): Bacteria > Bacteroidota > Bacteroidia > Flavobacteriales > Weeksellaceae > Elizabethkingia > Elizabethkingia occulta. The sequence continues at coordinate 21,331 of NZ_MAHX01000019.1, read as the reverse complement.
ACCTATCAGCTTCTGGATGAATACAATAAGACAGATTTGTTTCCAAAGGAGTTTTACACCATTGAAAAAGCAGCCGAATCTAATCTGGTAAATTGGCTGGTCTATCCTACCGAACTTAATGCATTTCCTGACGAATTGGAACACCTGCAACGGGTAAGTATCGATTCGGATGAGGACGATGATGCTTTTCATTATGAAGTTTTCAGATACAGAATAAATGAACCTCACTGGGCTGCTGAAAATGGCTGGATGCTTGGTGTGGTAGGACCTTATTACAACGAAAGTTTACCATACGACTATCCTGTTGCAACTTTTAGCAGAACAGACAGTACAACAGACAAAGTAACTCCGGAAGACGAAGCGCTATGGGTGCATCAGAATATATTTTTACAGGATCACAGTTAATCTGGTAATTCCTGACATACTGTTGTCTTTTTGCTACATTATTTTTGCAGACATAAAACTAAGTATGATTCCTCTAACAGATAAAATATATCTTCTGGAAAAATTCAGCGGAAAAGGTGGATGGACTTTTGTAAGACTCCCTGAAATACCACCAGGTCAGAATACGCCGTTTGGTTGGGTAAAAGTATATGGAACAATTGACGACTATGAGATTAAAAATTATAATCTGCAACCAATGGGAAACGGCCGTTTGTTCCTTCCAATAAAAGCTGAAATCAGAAAAAGAATAAAAAAACAGGAAGGAGACTATGTACATATTGTATTGTATGAAGATCATAATCCTTTTGAAATCCCCGAGGAACTAAAGCTTTGCCTTCTCGAGGAACCTTATGTGTATGACCAATTTAGGGCTTATACTGATGGTGAAAAGAAAACAATCACAGAATGGATATATGCTGCGAAATCTGAGCAGACTAAAGCAGACCGAATTGCAAAAATGATTAATGATATTATCGATAAAAATCCCCGGTACTAAGCCGGGGATACTTTCAGAAACTTTTCAAAGTCTCTCTGATGAACAAATCTTTTTCATCATACAAGAATCTGATCCATCGTTTGTTTTGTTATGTAATTCAATTTATGATATGATCTTAAATTTTATTGCTTTGAACCATTAAAAATGTAAATTTTATCCTGTGCTGAGTTTTTCTCAGTACCTACATTAAGAGATTTTGTATCAATAAGATATGATACACTCCCTTGCTCGTCTAAACCTACAACACTTGCCCCTACAGGGTTAGTAACTTTTATGGTTTTTGCTGTATAACCGGAATAAGCTTCACCTGATTTTGGTGTTACCTTTACACGGGAATCATCTACCTTACTAACTATAATAAAAGCATTATAATATTTTATGTCAGGATTTTCACCATCTTCAATAGTTCCTTTAAAAGTTCCGACAACAGGATCTATACTACCAGAGGGATTATTATCCGAATCATTACTGCTTTTACAGCCGATAAAGAACATTCCTGTGCTCAATACTAATACTGCCCCAAGCATTAGTTTCTTCATTCCATTTTTTTTCATAATTGTAAATTTTATTTTTATTTTAGTTTAATATTTAATGTGCCCTGTTCTATTCCTGTCACATATTCATCTTTAACTATGTCCTTGCTTTTTTCTTGAATTTTAGCCAGCAAGTCTTCTGTTGAACCACTATACAATAATGCTATAGCAGATTGTTCAGCATTAAATTTCATTTGACTTTCAGTTACTCCATCTATACCCTGTATAAGAGTATTTAGCTTTTTGACATAAGCAAGGTTTCCTCCTGTAATCAGAATATTGGTTTGATTACCTGCCGTTTTACTTTTACCTTTTTTACCAAATAAGGAAAGGATTCCCCCTCCGGTTTTGGCAGCACCTTCAGTAGTATTTGCAGCACGATTCACCTGATTGGCTATATTGTCTATTTTATCTAACAGACTTTGTGCCTGTGTTATAGAGACGCCTATTATAGTAAGAGCGATACTCAAAAAAAGTGTTTTTTTCATCTCGATAATTTTGTTATTTAGTTCCCGGGTTCTTACGATTGGTCATAACAAAATTATATCCCCATAAGTGGGGATACAATACCTATTTATCGGCTTTTTACACCTCCTAACATTAGGGGGGGGGGTATTGAGAAATCAAATGAGTTTTTCCTGTACCAGCAGCATTAAAAGCTCTGTGGTATTTTTCACCTCGAATTTTTGCAAGAGATTTTTACGGTAGGTATCTACTGTAAAGCGGCTAAGAAATAATTCATCAGCTATAGTTACAGTAGTCTTTCCTTCTGCCAATAACTGAAGAAGCTGTTTCTCCCGACGGGTGATAGAAGGCAGTACCTTTCTTTTATGTTCCGGAAATTGTGCCGCTGCCATTACTTTTTTAGCTTCATTGCACAGTACAATTTCACCTTGCTGCACCTGCTTTATTCCATTCAGCAATTCATCAGCAGAAGCACTTTTTAACAAATAGCCCGAAGCTCCGTTTTGTAAGAGTTGTAAAATAATACTTCTTTCAGCCTGGTTACTAAATCCCACAACAATTGTCTGTGGAGCGATTTCTTTTATTACTTTGCAGAGATCCATTCCATCCAGATCGGGTAATATGATGTCCAGTAATATAATATCTATGGTATTTTGTTGTAGATAAACAAGCAAATCCCTTCCTTTTGTAAAACTTATAATATGTTTACCAGCTTTATTTTCCTCCAAAAGCGATCTTACTCCTTCTGTAACAATAGGATGATCGTCTACAACTGCTATAATACTTTTCATATCAAATATTAAGTTCTATGTTAATTGTGGTTCCCTGATGAATAATAGAATCTACATCCATCTTTCCTTTCATATAGTTTACCCGGTTTTGGATATTGCTCCACCCTAAACCTTTTGCATTTTGGATATTACCGGAATCGAATCCACAACCATTATCCTCTATTGTGATATAAAAGCGTTTGTCTTCCTGAATGCATTGTAAAATAATCTTATTTGCCCCACTATGTCGGATGGCATTGGATAAGAGTTCCTGAATAATACGATAAATATTAACTTGACTGCTAAGCGGATTTATTTTTTGAATACCGGCTGACTGAAACTCTATCAACATATCTTCTCTTGTCATAGAAATACATAAATCGTGTAATGCAACTTCCAGTCCCGATCTTAGTAATGCTTCCGGCATCAGGTTCCGCGAGATATTTCTAAGTTCGTTTATAGAGTCTTCCAACTGCAGTATAACATGGTCTATTACTGGTATGCTTTCCTTTTTTTGCTGTCCGGATAACTTCAGTTTAATTCCGGATAAAGCGCCTCCTAATCCATCATGCAGATCACGAGCTACCCGCTCCCGTTCGCGTTCCTCGCCTTCCAACATTGCCTGAGCCATTTTAAGCTGTTGTTGATTTTCCACTTCCTTCAGCTTTTGTGCATTATTCTTTTTATTATTTTTAACTAAATAAATTAAGAATACAATGATGAGAAGAAATATAACAGATCCTATACCTAAGAGCCAATTCAATAATTGTTGATTCTTATTCTGTAAAAGAGTCTGTTTTTTTTCCGACTGAAGCATTGCTATCTGTTTTTCTTTTTCAGAAGTTTTGTATTTAGTTTCCAAATCGTGTACTTCAACTATAGTCTTCTCACGCTTGATACTGTCTTCATATACCGTATATTTTTTCAGATACTGATAGGCTGTTTTATAATCTCCCAAACGTCTTGAATATTCGGAAACCTTCTTAGCAGCAGCTAAAGCCGATTCATCATATTTCTCCGCAATAGCTTTTTGATGAATATCTTTTGCAATTTCTCTGGCTTGTACATAATCTCCTTTTGCAACTGCTATTTCCTCCTTAGCCCAGTATACATCGTAATAATGATACTTTGTATTGAATTTACGATATTCTATAAAGGCTTTATTCAACATTAACTCTGCTTCTTTAATTCGATTTTTTTTAGCATAATATTTAGCTCTGTAAGCATAATATCTTCCAAAACTAATCATTGGGATATCTATCTTATCCATATTTACTTTTGCCTTATCAAGATATTCTCCCATTCTGTTAATGCTATCCATATTGTACAATACAGTAGCTCCGGTTAAATAAAAATGTGCTTTTAAGCCTGGTTCTCCGTTATATTTTTCAAGTAAATTGAGACTTCTTTGTAAATAATAATATGCTTTTTCATATTCTCCCATGTCCAGAAAACTATGGGCAATATTATGTAGCATAGTACTTAGTAGTTTATAATCTTTTATTTTTTCTAATCTGGGTAAATTAGAGATGAGTAATTCCGTAGACTTCTTTATAGCCCCACTGGCAGAATACATAACTGCCAAACTATTGGTTGCCGGAACAATAAGCTTTATAGCCTGTGAAGAATTATTACCTTTTAGTTGTGCAAGCACTTTATTGCTGTAAAAAAATGTACTGTCTTTATGCATAAGCCCTGTATGCAAATAATTAATAGTTTGGTCAGCATAAGCTTTATAAAGTATAAAAGAGCTTCGGTGGGCTAATGCACGTGCTTTATAAGCATATTCAAAAGCTTTTGCAGAATCATTCTGCAAAAAATATCCTTTGGACAGTTTTCCCATAAGAACAATTCTGGAGGTATCACTTTTAGCAACTTTCAGAACCCGTAGTAAACTATCTGCTTTTTTATAATATTGTCCGGAGATATTTGTCTGCAAGAAAGTGAAAAGGATAAAGATTATGCCCCTTTCTACTATACTATTCCATTTATATTTTATGATTTTCATAAAAATTGTCGTTATTCAAATTTCTCAAAAACATATGAGACTAAAAATACCTAAAATTAGGAGGGTAAAATGTAATAATCAGATACAAAATTATTTAATAGCCCTACTTTCCCAACTCAAAAGCATTCCGTATCTTTGCTACTATGCAAAAAATTCTTATTGTTGAGGATGAAAAGGCTATTTCTGGCGTTTTATCCAGCATTCTTGAAGATGAATGCAAAGGTTATGATATCGTAGTTGCTGAAGATGGTTTGGAGGGATTCAAACTAATCGAGAAGGACGATTTTGCCTTAGTTATTTCGGATATTAAAATGCCGAAAATGGCGGGTAATGAACTATTAGTGAAAGCTTTGGAAATAAAGCCTGACACTACATTTGTTATGATATCCGGCCACGCAGACATCGATACTGCTGTAAAATGTTTGAAAGATGGGGCTTATGATTTTATCTCCAAACCTATTGACATCAACAGACTGATTACCAGTGTAAGAAATGCCCTGGACAGAAAAGTACTTCAACACCAGAAGAATGTTTTGCTTACTGAAAACAAACAGCTTAAAAGAAGAATTACCAAGAAATATCAGATGATTGGTGACTCTGAAGCTTTGAAGCACATTCAGGAAATGATTGAAAAAGTAGCACCTTCCGATGCACGTGTACTGATTACCGGACCAAACGGAGCCGGAAAAGAATTAGTAGCACATGCAGTTCACGATCTTTCTGAGCGTGCAAAAGGTCCTATGATTGAGGTTAACTGTGCTGCTATTCCGTCTGAACTTATTGAATCTGAACTTTTCGGGCACGTAAAAGGATCTTTTACCGGAGCTATAAAAGACAAGCAAGGTAAATTCGAACTGGCTAATACCGGGACTATATTCCTTGATGAGATTGGTGATATGAGCCTTGTTGCACAAGCTAAGGTTCTTCGTGCATTGCAGGAAAGTAAAATCTCCCCTGTCGGAAGTGATAAAGAAATAAAAGTAGATGTACGTGTAATTGCAGCTACCAATAAGAATCTTCAGGAAGAAATAGAAAAAGGAAAATTCCGTGAGGATCTTTATCACAGACTTTCTGTAATTGAAATTCGTGTTCCTAAGCTTGATGACCGTAAAGATGACATTCCTCTTTTGGTGGAACATTTTTCCAAGATCATTGCAGACGAACAAGGCACTGCTAAAAAGAATTTCAGTGATGAGTCTATTAAAGCATTACAAAACTTTAGCTGGACCGGAAATATCCGTGAGTTAAGGAACGTTGTTGAAAGATTAATAATCTTAGGCCAAAGCCCCGTTACGGCAGACGACGTCTCCAAATTTGTAAAAAAATAATTTATGAAATTTTTAAATCAAAAATATACGCGGGATTCTCTGAAGCTCGCGTTACCTGTTATGATCACACAGCTCGGACAAGTTTCGGTGAACTTGTTCGACAATATGATTGTAGGTAAACTCCTTGGTGCACAGGCGTTAGCCTCTGTATCTTTGGGTAATGCCACCTTTTTTTCGTTCTTCGTATTTGCGATGGGATTCTCTTATGCAATACCTCCATTGGTATCCGAAGCACACTCCAGACTAGACCACGATAAAATCAATAGTGTATTTCGTCATGGTTTTATCATTAACCTGGCTGTAGGACTTCTTATGATGCTTGTTATTCTGTTTGGTATGCCATTGCTCTATCATATGGACCAGCCAGCAGAAATTATTCCGGATACCATACATTTCTTAACGATTATGGCGTTTAGTATGATTCCATTCATGGTATTCCAGACATTCAGAGAAGTTTCAGAAGGTTTATCTTTTACTTTAGGAGTAACCAAGGCAACAATTATTGCCAATATCCTGAATATTGTTCTGAATTATATCCTGATTGAGGGGAAACTTGGCTTACCTGCAATGGGAGTAAGAGGGTCAGCTCTGGCAACACTTATTGCCAGAATATTCATGGTGGTATTCTTATACATTGTATTATACAGAGATCCAAGAACTTCTCAGTACATCAAAGCTTTCCATCTTAAAATTGCAGGATTTTCTAAAAGTGTATTCAGCACAATGCTGAAAATAGGTTTCCCGACAGCTTTACAGTTATTCTTTGAAGTAAGTGCTTTTGCAGGTGCGGCTTTTGTTTGTGGGCTAGTTAGTTCAACTGATATTGCTGCTCATCAGATTGCATTATCAATGGCATCTTTTACCTTCAACCTGTGTGTTGGATTTAGTGTTGCCTCTACAGTAATGGTAGGAAGAAAATTGGGAGAAAGAGACTTTGTAGGCCTTCGAAATGTAGGAATCAATAATATAAAAATTTCATTCTTGTTTATGATTGTTTGCGGACTAGCCTTTATCCTGGGCAGAAATATACTTCCGCATTTCTTCGTACAGAACGATGATATCAATGTAATGACATTGGCTTCCAAGCTTCTTATTATTGCTGCTCTTTTCCAGCTTTCGGATGGTATCCAGGTAACATGTTTAGGCTGTCTTAGAGGTATTCAGGATGTAAAAGTTCCAAGTGCTATTACTTTTGTTGCATATTGGATCATTACAATTCCGTTAGGATATTTCTTGTGTTATACCCTTAAAATGGGAGCATTCGGAATGTGGATTGCACTAGGCTTAGGACTTACTATATCTGCCCTATTCCTGGTTGCCAGATTCCTTAGATTAACGAACAGAAAAATACTAGCTGCAAAATAAATATTGCTACAATATATAGATTTTCATAAGGTTGCCTGTTTAGGCAGCCTTATTTATTTATATGACATTACATCCAATTTTTACAAATACGATTAGATAATTTTATTAAAAAGTCTACAGTTAGGGAATTAAATTAAAAAATTGCTTGTTACCACGATGAATGCAGTATATTTGTAACAAACCCTATGTATTATAAAATGAAGAAAAATATATTATCTATTTCCTTTCTTATTTCTATTATCGCTTGTTCTGACAGAACAACAGAAGGAATATCTGAAAACAAAGAAGAATCAAAACCTCCCTTTGCTAAACTTAGTCTAAAGACAAAGGAATCAGAAGCTAATATTTTTGACGTTGTTAACTTCTATCTTGAACCAACCGTAAAAGATCAGAATGTGTCTATATATGACCTGAGAATGTCTTATGATTCAATAGTTGTAAAAACAAAAGGTGAAAATAAAGGAGTTGTTGTTCTGAATGCCAAGGAGAACTCTTTGAAAATGATACTAACATGGTCCAATTATTATTACCTTCCTGAAACCAGTACTACATATTTGTATGGCTATAAAGGCAATAAAATTGTTTTAAAAGATTCTGTAAAGGTAGCTATAAAGAATAGCAAAAACTTCCTGAATACAAACTGGAAAGACTTTAATCCGGAAGCAATAAATACAGGATATTCCAATATAACCAAACCCCACTCATTTTCTATCCGTAAACAAAAAACGGATAATACTCCGTCCATCATACTTTATAATCGCTGGGATATTCCGAATAGTTCGGATAATCCGCTTTATACAAAGCAAAATAAAAACATTTTAAAGAATTATATTACCAAACTATATTCAAAACCTATATATACTATTGAAGCAGATGGTTCTTTAGATAAAAGATTCGGTGATCATTTTTCAGCAAAGCTAAATGGAGAAAAACCATTAGCAATATGGATAACCCCTACTTCTAATGTCGCATTGATGGAGTACACAACATTTTCATCAAATGTTGATTATAAAGTTTATGCTGAACCAGTTAATAAATAAATCAAAATGTATACTCTACAGGAACATACCGTTAATGGAATAAAAGTTGCAGAACTGAACTCCGACAAAGTGCTAATTCAGCAAATGCAGGATGGATTGGATTTGTTGGCAGATCTTTATTATCAGGGCTTCGATAAAATTATTATCAGTGAACAGAATATTACACCCGATTTTTTTGATTTAAAAAACAAAATGGCAGGAGATATTCTTCAGAAGTTTTCCAATTATAAAATGAGACTTGCTATTATTGGCAGTTTCAGCTATGAAAGCAAGAGCCTGAAAGATTTTATTTATGAGTGTAATAAAGGTAAATTAGTTAACTTCGTTAAGACACTGTCCGAAGCTTTAGTATAAAACATACAAAGATTTTCGGATGGTTATATTCAAACAAAATACAGCATTATGCAAGTAGATATCCGAAAATTAAGCTTAGATGATTATGATGAACTTGTAGAGTCCATGCAAGAGGCTTATCCCGATATAGAGGATAATACCTGGGCGAAAAGAAATATCCAAAAATTAACTTCTATATTCCCTGAGGGGCAATTGTGTATTACCGTAGATGGCAAATTAGCTGCTGCTGCATTATCTATAATGGTGCAATACGAATTATTCGGAGATCAGCATACTTACGATGAGATTACAGGAAACGGAACCTTCAATACCCATAGCAACAATGGTAATGTTCTTTATGGTATAGAGGTATTTGTCCATCCTGAGTTTCGATCTCTGCGATTAGGACGCAGATTGTATGACGCCAGAAAAGAATTGTGTGAGATTAAAAACCTGAAATCAATTATTATTGGCGGCAGGATTCCAAATTATCACACGCACAGTAAGGAGCTAACACCACGTCAGTACATTAATAAAGTCCGTAAAAAGGAAATTTATGATCCGGTTTTGTCTTTCCAGCTTTCCAATAACTTCTCTCCTATTAAAATACTGAAAGGTTATCTGAAAGGTGATACTGAATCCGAAGAATATGCTGTTTTGCTACAATGGAATAATATCTATTACACGCAGAAGCAAAATACAATGCTGGATAGCGTCATCCGTATTGGTCTCGTGCAATGGCAAATGCGACAATTCAGAGATATTGAGGCATTTTATCAGCAGGTAGAATTCTTTGTGGATGTAATCAGCAATTATGAATCCGACTTTTGCGTTTTCCCGGAGTTGTTCAACACTCCCCTTCTGGCGGCATATAATCACCTGAATGAAAGGGAATCCATGGAAGAACTTTCAAAGCTGACGGCAGAGATTGTAGATAAAATTGCGGAACTTGCCGTAAGCTATAACGTCAATATCATATCAGGCAGTATGCCAATACTTGAAAATGGTAATCTCTATAACACTAGTTATCTTCTCCATCGTGACGGAAAGCGCGACGAATACCGAAAAATACACATTACTCCTAATGAACGAAAATACTACGGTATGCTGGGCGGGAATGAAGTAAAAGCCTTCGATACCGATTGTGGTAAAATTGGAATAATGGTATGCTATGATGTAGAATTTCCGGAACTCTCCAGAATCCTTGCAGATCAGGGTATGAAGATATTATTCGTTCCTTATCTTACCGATACTCAAAATGCTTACACACGTGTAAGAGCCTGTGCTGCTGCCAGAGCAATAGAAAATGAATGCTATGTTGCCATTGCAGGTTGTGTAGGAAACCTTCCTGGTGTAAGTAATATGGATATACAATTCGGACAGGCTGCAGTATTTACGCCTTCAGATTTTGCCTTTCCTTCCAATGCTGTAAAAGGAGAAGCCACTCCGAATACCGAAATGACATTAATCGTTGATGTAGATCTTAATCTGTTAAAAGAGCTTCACCATAATGGCGCTGTACAAATACTAAAAGACAGAAGATTAGATCTTTATGATGTTACTATAAAAGAGAAAGAAAATTTATAGTTTAAAGTGTATTTATCACGCTGGTAAAAAGTCATATTATATAAAAAGCCCTGTCAGTAGTTTCTGACAGGGCTTATATTTAATATTAAACGAGTTTAATTAATTTCTCTTTTTTTGGTTCTGTTAAAGATCCAAAAAATAATTGGGAAAATAAGCAATGTAAGTACAGTTGCAGAAACCAAACCTCCGATAATTACAATCGCCAGTGGCTTCTGAGATTCAGAACCAATACCTGTAGACATTGCTGCCGGCATTAGTCCTATAGAAGCCATTAGAGCTGTCATAACTACAGGACGGGTTCTTACCTTCACCCCTTCCAGAATAGCCTTATCTATATGGAAACCTTTCTTCACATTACTATGGAATTCGGAAATAAGAATTACACCATTCTGAATACAAATTCCAAAAAGTGCTATCATTCCTACCCCTGCAGAAATACCGAAATTCATACCTGTTACATGAAGTGCGATGATACCTCCTATAAGGGCAAATGGTACGTTAGCCAGTACAAGTAATGAATCCTTCATATTTCCAAAAAGGATAAATAAAAGGAAGAAAATCATCACAATACTAATCGGCACAACTTGTCCTAAACGTTTAGATGCACGTTGTTGGTTTTCGAATTGTCCGGTCCAGCCGATAGAATAGCCATCCGGAAGTTTTATAGAAGCTACTTTTTTCTGTGCATCAGCTATTGTGCTTCCTAAATCACGATCTCTAATCGAAAATTTGATTCCAATATAACGTTTGATATTATCCCTGTAAATAAAGGCAGCTCCGTTATCTTTAATAATATCACTAATAGCCTTCATAGGAATAAGCGTCCCATCCTGACAAGGTACCATCAGTTTGGCAATATCTTCTTCCGACTTACGGTATTCCGAAGCGTAACGAAGTCTGATGTCAAATTTACGCTCTCCTTCATAAATTTGTGAAGCTGTTTTACCTCCAAAAGCCATTTCTAAAACAGATTGTGCGTCAGCCGGCATTACACCATATTCTGCCATCTTATGTCTGTCCAATACAACGCTTACTTCTGGCTGCCCTATATTTTTGATAATTCCCGGTTCTCTTACACCATTCACTTTACGGATCTCTTTATAAACTTCTTTGGCCAAACGATCTAAGGTTTCCAGATTATCACCATAAATCTTAATCCCGTTTTCGGCTTTGAAACCTGCTACTGCTTCTGCAACATTATCTGAAATAGGCTGCGAATAGTTATATGTAATTCCCTGGAATTTCTTTAGTTTAGTATTCATCTCATTGATGAGCTCATCGTAAGTAATCTTACGTTTCCATTCTTCACGAGGCTGTAATGCAACAGCAAATTGTACGAAACCAAAACCATTAGGATCTGTACCATCATTACTTCGTCCTGTCTGGGAAAGAACTCCTGTAACTTCAGGAAATGAAGCAATAACTTTTTTCAGTTCATTAGTCTTTTTCATCGACTCTTTCAGTGATGTACTCATCGGTAACTCTGCTGTTACCCATAGTGATCCTTCATTAAGGGTTGGCAGGAATTCTGTTCCTAGGAATTTTCCTGAGAAAATAGTTACCACCATTAAGGAAATCGCTGCAATAAGGCTTATTTTTTTATTTCTAAATGCAAATGTAAATCCTTTTTCTACAATCTTGTCCCAGAAAGATACAAACGGATTATGCTTTTCACGCACATTCTTATTCAATAAAATATGCATAAGTACCGGAACCAATGTCAATGTAAATAACAGTGCTCCCAATAATGCAAACCCAAGAGTGTAAGCCAATGGAGAGAACATTTTGCCTTCTACCTTCTGGAAGGAGAAAATAGGAATTAGCGAGGTGATAATAATAAGCTTCGAGAAGAAAATTGCTTTCCCCAAACCTGTTCCGGTTTGCTTGATCCAACCTCCTTTTGCCAACTTATTAAAGCGCTCCATTCCATATCTTTTGGCTTTGTGATCTAACATTACAAAAACACCTTCCACCATGACGACAGCACCATCGATAATAATACCAAAGTCTACAGCTCCCAATGAAAGAAGGTTTGCACTCATTCCTGCTATTTTAAGACATAGGAATGCGAACAGCAATGATAACGGAATAATAATAGATACGATAACAGTTGTACGCCAATCTGCCATAAAGATCAATACCATTACCGTAACCAGTATAATTCCTTCAATAAGGTTGTGCATTACTGTACGGGTCGTAAAGTCCATCAGATTATCACGATCATAAAAGGTGACTAACTTTACATCTTTCGGCAAGGTTTTGTTATTCAGTTCAGCAATTTTCGCTTTCAATGCTACAAGAACTTCACGTGGATTTTCTCCTTTTCTCATAACCACAGTACCAGCTACCACATCGTCTTTTTTGTTTAGTCCGGCCTGTCCTACACGTGGCATAGAGCTCTCTTTTACTTCAGCAATATTCTTTACCAATACAGGGTTTCCGTTATTAGTTTCAATCGTAATATTGCCTATATCTTCTATTGTTTTTACAAGGCCTATTCCTCGTACTACGTAAGATTGGCCGCTTTTTTCTATAACATCTCCTCCTACGTTCAGATTACTCTTGGTTACAGCATCATAAACCTGTAAAGGAGTAAGACTGTATTTTTCCAGTTTTACCGGATCAATACTCAGTTCGTAAACTTTATCCTGTCCCCCAAATACATTGATATCCGCTACCCCCGGAACGCCACGCAATGCACGGTCTACAACCCAGGTCTGTAAGGTAAGTAATTCCCGGGAATCTCTTTTCGAACTTTCCAATGTATAACGGAATATTTCTCCTGTCGGCCCGTAAGGTGGTTGTACTTCGGGTGCGACATCATCCGGAAAACTTAATGTTCTTAACTGGTTGTTGACCTGATTTCTGGCGAAGGTATCATCTACACCGTCATCGAAAATAATTTTGACAATGGACAATCCAAACATGGTGGTACTTCGTACACTGGTTTTCTTCTGCACCGGACTCATTGCAAGCTCTATAGGTGTTGTTACAAAACGCTCCACTTCTTCGGCACTTCTGCCATTCCATTGTGTAATGATCGTTATCTGGGTATTGGTAACATCAGGAAAAGCTTCAATTGGCATATTCCTGAAACTTACAATACCGGCGATAGCCAAAATCCCTACCCAGATAAAAGTGAAAGCCTTGTTCTTGATAGAGAATGCTATTATATTTTTAATGAACTTATTCATTCAATTCAGATTTAATATTTCTTATTTACTCTTTTAATGATCTGTAAATAAGTAACTGATTATTGGTTATAACCTTATCTCCTTCATTCACCCCTTCAGCTACATAAGTTGTATCTCCGGTCTGTCTCAGTATTTTTATTTCACGAACTTTTATATTACTCTGGGAGGCAAATAACACAACAAAGTATCTGTTATCGTCGAAGATTACCGCAGAAGTAGGTATCGCTACTGCAGTTTCATTCAGCGTATTATTTACTTTAATAGTTGCTTTACTATCCGGCACCAGAAGTCCTTCCGAATTGTCCAAAACCACTCTCGCCTGCATAGCATTGGTTTGCGGATCTATAATTTTAAATATCTTGTCAATTCTGCCGTGGAAAACTTTATCAGGATAACTTAGTGTCGTAATCTCTGCCTTCATCCCAAGATCTATCCTGTCAATATCGGTTTCATTGATGTTAACTAATGCCCAAACATCTTTTGTATTGGCAACGTCGAAAATATTGTCCGAACGGTCACTTCTAAGCTGCATATCTTTATTGATGTTCTTCTGTACGATGTAACCATTGATTGGTGATACTACAGAGTAAATATTACCATTCTTTACGTTATAAATTGTACTAACAGCTTCTGCACGTTTTAGCTGGTCCTGCGCCTTTGTAAGTTCGCTTTTGGCTGTTAAAACTTCATTTTTGGTATTCAATTTTCCTTCATAAAGTTCTTGTGCCACTCTTAGCTTATTTTTTGCCTCTGCCAAATCTGTTTTAGCATCACTAAGGTCTTTCTGAAAACCTGCCACTTCTGTACTTCTTATTGTAGCCAGTACCTGGCCTTTATGTACATAATCTCCCAATTCGGCATTTACCGTCAGTACATTACCTCCTACCAAAGGATAAATATCGATATAGCTGTTTCTGTCTGCGGAGATTTTACCAAAGAAGCTCATTTGTTCTTTAATCTGCTCTTTCCGGGCTTCAGCCAGGGTCGTAGTCTGCATCATTTCCTTGCTTATTTCAAAGCCTTTTACAATACTCTCTTTTTTCTGAGGCTCTTCCTTGCTGCATGCAGCAAGTATTGAGATTGCCAATAAGCCTGTAATTATCTGCTTCATATTTTAGTAAAAGATTTTGGATTGTGTTAAACGATTGATTTCTTCAGCGGATGTTATAATATGTTTCTGGATTTCATAGATCTGCAAAATACTTTGCTTGTAGCTCTCCATAAAATCTGTGAACTCTATAAGACTTATATTCCCTTTTCTGAAATTCTTAAGAATTCCATTATATACAGTTTCCATATCCTGCAAGTCCTGAGGTTTCAAGGAAAAATATTGCTGATATTGATTCTTCCATGTCTGATATGCAGTATCTACTTGTGAGACAAGTTCCTGTCTCAGCCTTTCTTCAGTCTTTTTGTTTTCCTGAATCTGATATTCTGCTTTCATCTGATTTCCTTTATTCTTATTCCACAAAGGAATTGGAATACCAAAGCTAAGTGCTAACTGATTATCGAAAGCAGCCCCTCTTTGTGTCCAACGGGTACCTATAGTAAGGTCCGGTACACTAAGTGATTTCTGCCATTTTAAATTGAGTTCACTACTCTGTGTGATTTTTTTAGCAGTCAGATAATCGGCGTTATTTTCCAATGCTTTTTGCTGCAATTCGGAAATACTTATCAGCGGCTGCTTCTCCAGCTGCTGATTCATATTCTCATCAGAAAGTTCCGGGAGAACTTCTGTATCGCTACCTGTTAATAATTTCAGGGTCTGCTTTTGCTGAATAATATTATTACTAACCTCTATTTTATCGTTCTGTACATTGATAACCAATGCCTGAAGCCTTACCATATCTTTCAGAGATACATTTCCTTTTTGTGTCTGAACTTTATAAGCATTCAACAAATCTGTAAAATACTTCAACTGAACATCCAGACTTTCTTCTTTTTTTTGTTCAAAAAGAATATTATAAAAGGTACTTCTAAGTTGGGAACGAAGATCTACAAGCAATCCCTGAAATTGCATTTCTGCAATTTCTTTATTCGATCTGGCAAAAGCGACTTCATTTTTTCTTTTTCTTCCTAATACAAAAAGTTGTTCTATTCCCACTTCTTTAGCTCCGGTGCTGCCGATATGGAAAATCTTTTTATTTTCAGGATCTATTGCGTTAAGTTCGACGGACAAATTAGGGAGATCCCATATTTTTGCCTGAATAATATCTGCTTCTGCTTCGCTAATATTATATTGAGCGGCAAGTAATTGCAGATTATTCTTCTGAAAGGACTCTTCGCATTCTTCCAATGTCATCCGCTGCTGACTGTATACAAAAACGGATGTCATTAGAAAAAACGGAATACATTTTTTCATGTTATACTTTTTAAACATTACAAAAGTGTCATTACAATTTTAAAACAATCTTAATTTCACCTTAAAATATGCTTAAAATTACTTATTTATCGAACGTGTAGGAAATATTAAAGTAAAAATATTCTTATTTGAATCCACAGAATAATAAATATTTGCCTGGTGATATTCTAATATACGTTGTACTATTTTTAATCCCAGACCCGAACCATTGATATTCTGTGAATTTTTACCTCTTATAAAAGCCTCAAACAATTTATTACGGTCTTCATCAGAAATAACAGGCCCACTATTTTCCATAATAACGCGGAGCTCATTATCGTTTTCATGTATAGAAACAGATACTTCTGCGTTATCACTGTATAAAACAGCATTTTTGAACAGGTTGATAAAGACTATTTCAAGCAGTGATCTTATTCCTCTGACAGCTAAAGTCAGCTCCTCATTTTCATTAATTTTAAAATCAAGATATAGCTGAGGATAAGTCTTTAGAACAACTTCATAGGCATCAAAAATTATTTCATCAATACGCTCTTCTTTAAAAATTTGCTGAATATTTTCTCTGTCAAATTTTGTAAGCAGAATAAGTGAGCTTGTCAAATCAGATAACTGATGAATATCTTTTGTAACGTTCTGTAATGTAGTTTTAGTCTCAGGCTGAATATCGCTTTTATTACTCAGATTTTCTAATTGAAATGTAATTCTCGTTAATGGTGTCCGGATTTCATGTGATGCACTTGCTGTAAACTCTTTCTGTGCCTGAAAAACATCGTTAATACGAATCATCATTGTATTAAAAGCTCTTGCAAGAACACTAATCTCGTCTTCAGATTTATTTTCTTCCAGTTTAGTAGTAAGTTTGTGAGCTGTAATTTCTGTAATTTGCTGAGTAAATTTGTCTAAGGGGGTTAAAAGTTTTTTTACAAAATTATAACTGAAAATCCAGACAAATACAGTCGTAATAAGATATGTTATAACCAATACATATTTTAAGAAATCCAATTTAAGTTGCCCTGTGCGGTCACGTGCAGTTACCAGAATATAATAGACTTTATCCCTTATTTTTACATGAGTCCCCAGTAACTCCTGGTCTTTATTCTGAGTGTGGACTTCACTCGTCTGGTCTAATTGATACAGCAAACCTTCATCCCACGTAATATTTTCGTCTTTGACAGTGCTGTATATAAGTTTCTTGTTGCTGTTAAAAATTAGTGTTTCATCATGAAACAGTTCATCTTCAATTTCATCGACTTCGAAATTAGCTCCCTTAACATCAACATTTTCATTTTTTAAAATAAGCTGTATTGTAAATTCCAGTTTATTATGCATCCTTTCCAGAAACTTTTCTTTCCTGAAATCATAACTGGTATAATAAATAATAACCATTACTATTGCAAAAATCAGAGAATATGCAATACTAAAGTTAAATGCTATTTTACGCTTTAAAGTCATTTCAGACTGGCAAGATAATATCCGAAACCTGGGCGGGTATGAATTAGCTTATGCTTAAAATCTTTATCTATTTTCTTTCTTAGAAAATTAATGTAAACCTCAATAGTATTATTGGTTGTCTGGAAATGATTCTGCCATACCTGATCAGATATATGTTGCTTGGACAAAGTTCTTCCATTGGCATCAGCCAAAAGCTTTAATAGTTGGAATTCTCTTACTGTAAGGTTAATTTCATTCCCTGCTCTGTAAACTTTTCCATCAGCAGGAAGTATTTCAAGATCATCAATTATAATCTTTTCATCTTCTTTTTTAGGCACCTCTCTTCTTCTTAGCAAAGAATTTATCCTCAACAGGAGTTCTTCAAGTAAAAAAGGTTTTACAAGATAATCATCTGCTTTACGTAAAAAAGCTTCCTTTTTATCTGAAATATCATCATATGCAGAAATAATAATAATCGGAGTATTAGGATCTGTATCTCTTACAATTTGTGTAGCCTCCAATCCGTTTATCTTAGGTACATTAATATCCAGAAGATAGATATCATAAGCTGCCCCGGTAGTTTTCGTCAGAAATTCCTCTCCATCAGATGATGTCTCACACAGAATATCATTAGACGCTAAGAAAGTTGAAATCTCTGATGATAATACTAAATCATCCTCCAAAAGTAATACTCGCATTGAAAGTCTTTTTTACAAATTTATAAAATAACATTGTTACTATTCCTATTTTGTAAAATTATACAAAATAAGCTATCGAATACAGAGATAGTTTTTCCCAATGAATATACTTGCTTTCCCTTTACAAAACCTTTAAATTTGTATAGAAATTTTTACGAAAAATGAATTCTAAAATTAATCATAATGTTATTTTTCAGGAACTTGGTGTATTAGATTACCAGTCTGCATGGGACTACCAGGAAAAGCTTCTGAAGAGTAATATAGATATAAAAATAAATAACAGACAACTTCAGCCGGAAGACACAACAGAAACAGAAAACCATCTGCTTTTTGTTGAACATCCGCACGTTTATACATTGGGGAAAAGCGGGCACGAAGAAAATATGCTTGCTAATAATGATATGCTGAAAGAAATTGATGCAACTTATGTAAAAACAAACCGTGGCGGAGACATTACTTATCATGGCTATGGCCAGATTGTAGGCTACCCTGTTTTGGATCTTGAAAATTTCTATACAGATATTCACCGTTATATGAGGGAGCTGGAAGAAATTATCATCCGGACTATTGCCGAATATGGGCTAAAAGGAGAACGTTCTCCAGGAGAAACAGGTGTTTGGCTGGATGTTGGTAAACCATATGCCAGAAAGATTTGTGCAATGGGTGTGAAAGCCAGTCGTTGGGTTACAATCCATGGCTTTGCATTAAATGTAAATACAGATCTTCGTTATTTCGAATATATTATTCCTTGTGGTATAAAAGACAAACAAGTAACATCTCTTAAGAGAGAACTTGAAAGGGAGGTAGATATTGAAGAAGTAAAATTAAAAATCAAAAAACATTTTCAGGAAGTCTTCCAAACTGAATGGATTTAATCTCTATATAAATGTAGGAATTCCTGTTTCTGAAAATTATGACTTTTGGAATTTTAGACCTAATTGTAAATGTAAGCGTAATTTTTGGGGAATATATTGATCTAAGAATATTCAGTTTCAAGAATCATCAGAAAATAACATTTATCCTTATACATTCATTTAGTAAAAAAAGAGGTTAAACCCCATAATACCAGTAAATATAAAAAAGGACATCTGCTATAAACTGTAATTTTGAAAGCTATAGATTTACTATTTAATGAAGATATAATAATATTAAATACCATTATTTATTTCATTTCTAATTCTTTTATTCTTTTTAGATTATAGTTTTATACTCCCCTGATTAATAATTATTTTGCAAATACTTGAACTATTTATTTAGAATTTTTAATTATATTTTTTTCAAAAAAAAGCTCTCTAAATTAAATTATTTGCAACAACTGTTTTTTTGATTATATTTGTAAAATATAGAAAAAGTAATTATGGCAGAATATAAATTATTACTTCCTTCAATGGGAGAAGGCGTGATGGAAGCGACAATTATCACATGGTTGTATAACGAAGGCGACACTGTAAGTGAAGACGACTCCGTTGTAGAAATTGCAACCGATAAAGTTGATTCTGATGTTCCGACTCCTGTTTCCGGTAAAATTGTAAAGATTTTAAAACAAAAAGACGAAGTAGCAAAAGTTGGTGAGGCTATCGCTATTTTGGAAATTGCCGGGGAAGGAAATGCTGATATTACTGCAGAAGCTTCGGTTGCTGCAACTGCAACTGTTATTGAGCCAGAAGTAGAGAAAGAACTAATGCAACCTATTGCTGCACAAACTGTAGCTACAGATTCATTATCTGGTACAGATTTATATCTTTCTCCTCTTGTGAAATCTATTGCACAACAGGAAAATATTACTGAAGATGAACTTAAGTCTATCAAAGGTTCCGGCCTTGAAGGCAGAATTACAAAAGAAGATATCTTAGCATACCTTCCAAACAGAGGTAATGCAGCAAATACTACAACAAGTACACCAGCTGCTCCAACTGCGAAAAGCACTCCGGTATCTGCTCCGACATCTACAGTCCCTGTTGCTGCAGGAGATGAGATTGTTCCAATGGACAGAATGCGAAAAATTATCGCAGAAAACATGGTGAAAGCTAAGCAGATCGCTCCACACGTAACTTCATTTATTGAAACTGATGTTACCAATGTTGTAAAATGGAGAAACAAACATAAAGCTGCTTTCGAAAAACGTGAAGGTGAAAAACTAACTTTCATGCCAATTTTCATAAAAGCTGTTGTTAAAGCTATTCAGGATTTCCCGTTAATCAACGTTTCTGTTGATGGTGATAAAATCATTAAAAAGAAAAACATCAATATTGGTATGGCTACTGCCCTTCCTGATGGTAATCTTATTGTTCCGGTAATTAAAAATGCAGATCAGCTTTCTCTTTCTGGTTTAGCAAAGGCAATTAATGACCTGGCTTACCGAGCAAGAAATAAAAAATTGAGACCTGAAGATACACAAGGTGCAACTTATACTATCTCTAATGTAGGAAGCTTTGGAAATTTAATGGGTACTCCTATTATTCCTCAGCCACAGGTTGCAATTTTAGCTGTTGGTGCTATTGTTAAAAAACCTGCTGTATTGGAAACTCCGGATGGAGATGTTATCGCAATCAGAAATCTTATGTTCATGAGTCACTCTTACGATCACCGTGTAGTAGATGGTTCTTTAGGTGGGATGTTCCTAAAGCATGTTCATGACTATCTTCAAAATTGGGATCTGAATACAGAAGTTTAAAATCAACACAATACATTATAAAAAATCCCCGATAAGATTATCGGGGATTTTTATTTATGCTCCAGGTTTTATGTTTATGTGGTTTTAATTCTGGATGCTTGGATTTTACTTCTGGTGTTACCCTCCTTCTTCTATCCGGAGTTCCGTCTGGCTTATTAGGCTTAGGTCCGGGTTTAATAAATTTTGTAGTCATAACTTTAAAATTGAATTTGTTGTACAATCAAAAGTATGGCAACATTATTCTATTATTTTGAGGATAACCATAAACAAGTAATAATATTTAGCTGTATAATTAATCTCTGAGAATCCTATAAAAATAAGTTTTCTTATCCTATATCAGCATACTCGATTCTCACGGATTAGAATTACATTACTTATTCTCAGTTATATATTACTTATAATCAAAAAGTTATAAGCCTTTAAGGTCTATAGGTTTAAGATTATTAGAGTTTTATGACCTTAAGCCTCATAACTTTTGTAACCGTATTATAACCTCTATAACATCCGTGAATCTTATAACTCTTATAACCTGCATAACTTACATAACCATTATAACCTTCTGGTTGGTTAATAGTTAGATTTGAGTTGAGTTGAGTTATTTTGGAT
>NZ_MAHX01000018.1 GCF_002023715.1 Elizabethkingia occulta | reverse complement strand
AAAAAGACTCAATTAATAGCTGTCTGAAATATGGGGTACTTACAATCGGCTTTATTTATCTTCAGAATGTTAGAGGTATTTAGAGAAGTCTTTAATTGCAGCTATTGTATTTCTAAAATAAAAATTCAATTTTTTGTCGAAAAACGGGTAGCTCAATATTATGGTTAAATAAAAAGAAACTACCCGAAAAATTGTTAATCGACTAAATCACGTATTATTATGAAAAAAAGTTAGAAGAAGATTTTATTTTCACTAAATCGTTAACAATTTTATTAAGTATAGATAGTTTAGTATTGTTTTGTTTCAATGCTATCAACAATAAGATGACCATTTAGCTTTATTATGTTATCATTAAGAATAGTCTTGCTAAGCTTAGAGTCATAGGACTCCACGTTAAGAATGTTGTCTTTGAAGTGTTTTCTACCGCTAAATACATTAATATTAACTGAAATATCTTTATTTGAAAGTATATTGTATAATTTTTTTGATATCATTATTTTTTTAAAATTAAAATTTATGGCATTAGAAATTTTTTCTTCTCTGATTTCAAAGTTGCCTAATTTTAATCCATCTGGACCAATCTCTTTTCTTATTTCTTCTGGGAAGATATCTTCGTCATCAATACTTGCATAGAGTAACAATGAAGCAATAACAGTTTCTTTGTTTTGCTGAAGTTTTTGTACAGCATCTTCAGAGAGGTAAACAATTAATCTTATATCAGGAATTATTACACTGTCTCCTTTTATTTGAATTTGATTTTTTTGATTCTTATAATTTTGAATAATCTGATTTTTTAAATCTTGTCCAGTAGGTTTGTCTTCACACTGTAAAGAGCAGAACGCTGTAATTAAAAGTAGATAAAAATTTAGTTTCATATTAATTGTTTTAGGTTTTGTGATTGTTTAAAAAAATTAGAGAAGTGGGTAGCTGATTTGGGATTCGCTACCCACTGAAACTGTAAATGTTTTTATTAATCATTAAACAGTTTCTTGTCCACCAATTGTTACAATAGATAATTCAGACTTTTAACTCAAAAAAGTAGGATTTTGTATGTGTTTCTTCTACAATATGCTCTTTATTGAAACATACTAAGAGAACCGTTTTCTTTCCCCACCATGTTTTTTTTACCTCGTAAATCCATACATCGTCAGGATAGTAATTAAAACCTTCACCCAATGTTTCAATAATATCTCTTTTGGTCATGCCTATAAGAAAGTTATGTTCAGAATCGTTATTGTTTTTTTTCATCTTATTTAAAAATTTAGATTATCCATTGAGGCAAGTAATCTGAACTTATATATTCTCAATGGCTTTTTTTATTGCAATATTCTTAGAAATAGTATTAAATCACAAAGCTTATATTTAATAATTACGGAAAATAATACTAATTCATTTTAATGTATTTATTTGATAATTAGGTGTTTGTGTAAAAGTATCGGGCAGTTGTTATTAAGGTTTTACTTCTTTCTTAGTTCATCGCGAATTTCTGCTAATAAAGTTTCTGAAGTGGAAACAATTGGCTTTGAGTCTTCTGCTTGCTTATTTTTTAACTGATTAATACTCTTAACCATTATAAAGACAACAAAGGCTAATAATGAAAAATTAATAGCAACTGTAATAAAGTTACCGTAAGCAAATATTGCAGCATCAGGGGCTATCTCTTTTGCTTTGGTTAAGGATGCTTCTTTAGGTATTAGCTCAGAACCTTTTCCTACAGCAAAAAAAACATTACTGAAATCTGGCTTACTTACAATAGCAGCAACAATCGGCATAATTAAATCATCAATTATACTTGTTACTATTTTGCCAAAAGCAGCACCGATAATTACACCTACTGCAAGATCAAATGCGTTACCTTTGATTGCAAATTCTTTAAATTCCTTAATGAATTTCATAGTTTTTTATTTATTTTAATTCTCTAATAATTTAATTTTCCAGAAAGAAATTATCTTCTGATAAAGAGTGTTGAAAAGTTTTATTTTAAAATAAAAGTCTTTCTATCTAATAAGTATCTTCGATTTTCAAAAATTATCTATCTGGTTAACTGGATGATAATAGTTATTTCAACGCATTTAAATTTTGTAAAATGTTTTAAAACCCACTATGAATTTCAATAGTTTTACTCGTTTGTAGGGCAAACGAAAGCATTAATCCAAAAAAGCATTTTTTACGAAAGCCATAATTATCCTTGCTAAAAATTTTAACAGCTTTTAGAATATTTACTCGACAAGATTAGTGAAATATTTCAGATTTAATAATTATTAGATTTAATGATTTCGGAATAAATGTATAGTATAATCTGCAATAAGTATTGTAAATATGACCTGTAGGCTTAGGTTTAAGATCGGGTTATTTTCTTTAATTATTTAAAATGTTTTAATATTAAAATTTGATCATTTATTTTGTGTTCAATTAACTTATTATTATATTTATTTATGAATGTAATTGTATAAAGTGTTTATGCTTGTAAATAAGTTATTTGTTTTTGTGAGCTTGTTGATAGTGATTTGCTGCAGATCACAGACTAATAAGTTATCTACAACTGAAATGAATTCTCAGTATGATGAGATAGAAGCTAAGGATTTTAAGTTTAAAGAGATTGATCAAATTAAAAGATTGTATGCTTTTTATAATAGTAAAAATTATAAGCCCGGAATTCTTAGAGGTTTAGTTGCATTTCAAAGACACTTTCTGACTAAGGGTGACTATGATGCATCATTAGATTATGGTAATAAAGCAGAAATTATGGCAAAGCATCTTAATAATGCTAAGATGCTCAGCATTATATATATGCAGAAAGGTAATATCTACATAAGGTTAGGAATGTCTCGTCAGGGTAAGAAAAATCTCGATTTAGCCAGTAAATACTGTGAGAAAATTGTTGACAAGTCGGATCGGGGTATTATTTTTTCTTATATATACGCAACAGATGCTGGGCTTTATGAGGGAAGGAAAAAGTATGATTCTGTTATTTATTACCATAAGAAAGCACTTCAGATAATAGAAAATATACCTGTTGGAAACCTAAATCAAGTTCAGAAGACAAAATATTATTATTTACTTATTATAAATACTATGAATATGGGGAATTCTTATACCTATTTTTTTTCCCCTCCCCAATTGGAAAAAGCTGAACCATATTTTGAAAAAACTTTAAGTTATTCAAAAAGTGCTCCCCAATATTTTGAGCCAATGGCTATGGATGCTTATTATTCTGTTGCTTATTTTTATTATAAGAAAAAAGATTATTCAAAAAGCATTGAATTTTCAGAAAAACTTCTTGAAATAGAAAAAAAAGAAAAAGATCCTGAACAAAGGTTGTCAACTTATGAAATTTTAAAAGATTCTTATGGTGCTCTTAATGATTTTCCTCAACAAAATAAATATTTAAGATTATATAGTAGTCTTTCTGATAGTCTCTCACAAATACAGAACAATACGATTGTTCTGTATTCTGAAAGAAAAAAAAATGATTCAATGGGAAGGATTTCTGATCTTAAAAAGTATTTATCATTATGCATAGTTATTTCCGGACTAATTATAGTAATAACTGGAATGGGGCTTTATGGCAGGAATAGGATGCTTAAAGAGAAATATTTAGCATTGATAGACAAATTAGACAGGAATTATGAGACGAATTCGAAACCTGTGGTTGTTAATGTTGAAGAGCGAGAGAATCCGAAGATTAATATCTCTTCAGATAAAGAAAGAGATTTATTAAAAAAAATTGAGGCATTTGAAACGTCTCAAAAGTTTTTGAGAAAAAATTTAACACTTTCCTACATGTCGGATCTCTTTAATACCAATCCACGATACCTGTCCCAGATAATCCATGATCATAAAGGTCAGAATTTTAACAACTATATCAATCGATTGAGGATTAATTATATTTCAGATAGGTTATATAATGTTATAATATATAGAGAATATAAGGTAAGTTATCTTGCAGAGGAATGTGGTTATGCCTCACCACAAGTTTTTATTAATGCGTTTAGAAAAGAAACTGGAATGACTCCATCATACTTTATTAAGGAACTAAAAAAACAAGCTATAGTTTTATAATTGTATAATCGCTATTTTAATAAATAAAATATTATAGTTTACAAATTAAAGTATTTGTTATACAATTGATTGAGTTGTATTTTATATTTAATAATAACGGAAATAATAACAACTTAATTTTATAAATGATGTTTCTAATGAATATCTTTATGTGAAAAATTGGTAATTTAATGTTAATATGATTTGTAAAAATATAATTTTTTTTATTTGTTTTTTATTAATAGAGGTCTCTTATTCACAGACCTTAAATTTATCAGAATCTGAAGTAGCTCTTAGATTTGATAAAATTGAGGTGAAAGATTTAAGATTTAAAACTAATATTGGAGAAGTAAAACAGCTATATGAATATTCTAAAAATAAAAGATACAAATCAGGAATATTGAGAGGACTAGTTGCATTACAAAGGCATTACTTATTAGAGTCTAATTATATCCTATCTTTAAATTATGGTCATCAGGCAGAAGAGCTGGCATTAAAATTAAAAAATTATTCTATACTTACTGCAACCTATATGTATAAAGGTGATGCATTTACAAAGCTTGGAATGAATAGGGAGGCAAAGGATTATTTAGATATATCTTTAAAATATAATGATAAGATACAGGATGATGTAGATAGAAAAATGCTTTTGTCTTCTATATATACTGTATTAGGAGCATTGTATGCTAATAAAAAAGAAAAGAATTTGGTTATAACATTCTACCAAAAAGCTCTAGATGTTGTAGAGGCTATACCTACAAATAACCTTACAGAACTACAAAAGACACGATACTTTTATCTACTTATTTTTCATAATATGAATATGGGAAATTCATATAGTTTCTATCATAATCCTCCGCAAATGGACAGGGCTGAGCATTATTTTCTTAAAACTTTAAGTTTTGCTAAAAGTCATCCAAATGAATTTAGAACAGCAGAAATGAATGTTTACTATTCGGTAGCTTATTTTTATTTTTTGAAAAAAGATTATCCGAAATGTATTTTATATTCAGGAAAACTTCTTGAAGTAGAAAAATATAGAAAAAATCCTGAAATAAGACTCTATGCATATGAGAATTTAAAAGATTCTTATGATGCTCTGGATGATTTGCCTCACCAAAATAAATATTTGAAATTATATGTTCAGCTATCTGATAGCCTGTCAAATGTCAAGAAAGGTTCAGTGATTTATCATTCTGAAGATCAGTCGACAAGGTCAGAAGGAGAAATTTCTATTCTGAAGAAATATTTGTTCTTATCTATAGTTATTGCTGGAATTGTTCTATTGATAACAGGAATTTATTTTTATGAAAGAAATAAAATACTCAGAAAAAAATATTTTTTGTTGATAGATAAACTAGATAGTAATAATGATATTGCCAGTGCTCCTTTAATTAATGATGAACAAATTGAAGATAATGAAGTTGTTAAAATCAATATTTCTTCTGATAAAGAGAAATCGATCTTAAAAAAGATAGAAGCATTTGAAACTTCAGAAAAATTTCTAAGAAAGAATTTAACTCTTTCTTACATGTCAAATCTATTTAATACAAATCCAAAATATCTTTCTCAGATAATCCGAGAAAGTAAAAATCAGAATTTTAATGGTTATATTAATCAATTGAGAATAAACTATATTTCCAATAAGCTATATAATATACCACTGTATAGGGAATATAAAATCAGTTATCTTGCCGAGGAGTGTGGTTATGCCTCTTCACAAGTTTTCATCAATGCATTTAGAAAAGAAACAGGAATGACTCCTTCTTATTTTATTAATGAGTTGAAGAATAAAGCAGAGTAAACTCTTAATTCAAATTTTTAACATTTTTTAATGTTGACTTAACTGTCTATTAATTGAAGTCAATCAAGTCAATGATGAAAATCTTTATAATTCATGGATCTCAGTGCCTCAAAAACTATTATTTAGTGAGTAAAGTAAAGTCTTATTTAACTTTGAGAATAGCATTAGATTAATATAAGGAGGTATAGAATGCTTTTAGTTAGGATGAAAATAAATATTTCTATTCTTCTCTTAAGTAAGTCGACATATTTTAAAACTAAAATCATTTTTTACTATTTCTTTCTTGTTGCATTATCTGTAATTTGATTTTCAGAATAGAAAGATCTTGATTCATTTTTCTGTTTAAATATTTAAATTTTAACAGCAATTTTTTTGCTCAAACTTATTCTTTTCTAAGTCAAAATTCTAGAATGTTTGAACATGTTTTTAATGTGTTTAACGTGTTGGTATTTAGTTGTTTAGTTTGTTGTTTAATGGTTTATTATTCCGAAATCATTAATTGTTGTCCTTGGATTTTGTTTCATTTTGCCCTCAAATTTGCAGCAGATTTTTAGCCTCTGGTTATGAAATTATTAACAGCTTAACTAGCATTTCTAAATCAAGGATTACATAATAATACAATACACAAAAGAAAATGAAAATTCTAAAAGAAGAAACCAAATCACATGAGAAAAAGGAATATACAGCTCCTGTATTAGAAGTTGTTTTAATCGAAATGGAACAAGGAATTGCAGCTGGTTCTGCATCAACAAATGTTGGTGTAGATGCAAATGGAAATGCAGCTTCAATAGATACAGATTGGGGAGGTACTGATGATACTGTAATAGATACTCCTTTTTAAGTTGATAAAAACACGATTCACATACACACAATAAACACGAAAAAAAATGTTAAACGAAAAACAAAAATCATTAATATCGAGAATGATCTTTATGATCGTTTTTATGGTGTTCTTTATATCGTTATTGTCGTTATCATCATGTCGTACTACTGATCATGAAAATATTACTGCAGGAGGGAGAATAGCTGCTGTAAAAATTAATTTATTAGGAACAGAATATGCTAATTCTGATGAACCAACGAAGATTGCTTCCATAAATCAAAAAAAAATTATGGAAGCTAATCGTATTCAACGTTATAATGTTTTGCTATCACCTAGTTCACTTATTAATGCTGAACTGGAACCAGTTAGAATTTTAAATACGGTAACTTCTACTTCAAAGAATCTTAATACCAAAGCTGCTGTTTTGGGAAATCCGATAGGGGAAGGAATAAAGTTCAGAGTTATTGCATATAAACAAAATAATGGTTCTTATCAAATTCATCATGATTATACTGTTGGACAACAAGCAGTTCCGTTAATGTTAGATGACGGAGTAACATATGATATTATTGTTTATTCTTATGGAGCAAATACTTTACCAAATATAAGTACCAATGAACAAACAAATATTGGTAACGCTAAGATTAATTATGATAGCGATAATCGTGATTTAATGTACCAGAGAATAAGCAGTTTTATACCTAATGGAAATAGTGCTAATAATTCTTTGAACATTAAATTAAAACATAAGATACCTAATTTAACTATTACATTAAAATCTAACTCAATTATTAGTTCAGTCTCAAATGCATTAATAGGTAATAATTATGCTAATGCAAAATTATCTCTTCAGTCCGGAGGGATGACAGATTGGGGTAGTTCTAACAAAGTGAATGTAAACTTTCCTTCCGGTTCTTCAAATTCTTTAGTTTCTTCACCAGTATTTGTAAATAATGATACAAATAAAGGTTTATTTTCAGCAGATATTACTGTTGCGGGAATTACAAAAACAATTGATTTGGTGGATGCCTTTAAAATTATACCTGAGTATAAAAGTAATTTGACTATAAATTTAAAAACGTGTGGCGCTTATATCGGTTCCAATACAAATCCCGCAAATTATAAAGAATTTATGTGTCAAAACTTAGGTGCAACAGAAGGTGTAGATCCATTTAGTCCTGAAGCTGGTAATCATGGAGCAAAGTATCAATGGGGAGCAAAGACTGGAGAAGTGGGACGTTATGTTTCACAAGCTGACGATCAAAGTAAGGATGGAGATATTTCTGGTTGGGAAAACTATAAAAAACCTGCTGGATCCTGGAGTGATAACAGTAAAACGGAAAATGACCCATGTCCTTCTGGATATAGGATGCCTACCGTAGCACAATGGCAAGGAGTTATTAGTAATAATAATGTAGAAAGAGTTGGAGGTACTTGGGCTAATGACAAAAATAATTATACTACAGCGCTTTACTTCAGAAGTCCATCTAATATACGTACACTAATGCTCCCTGTTGCCGGGGATCGTAATAGTGCTGGTGGTGGACTGAGTTATAGAGGTATGTACGGATTCTACTGGAGTTCTAGTGGTAGTGAATCTTATGCTAGCTACCTCAGTTTTAGTAGCGGTAGCGTGAGTGTGTACAATGATGGTCGTACGGAAGGTTATTCTGTTCGGTGTATTAAGGAATAGATCGTATTTAACTCTTTCATTGAAATTGCTTTCTTAATGTCCTATGTTCTCATTTATTCAATTATCTAAAATTCTAAACAAACGATGCAAAGAACCTCAATAATACCACTCATTTTAATGCTATTTTATATAAGCATTAAAGCTCAAAATATTAACATGTATTTTCCTCATTTTGCAGGAAAGACTTATGATTTCATTATTTTCCAGGGAGGGCAACAACGAATAGTTTATCAAGGAACTATACCAGAGGATGGTAAATTCACACTGAGCATTCCAGAAGAAAACAAACCTTATAAAGGAATGAGCCGTTGGCTTATAACAGGAACTAAAGAAGGAGGTGGACTAGATATGTTTATTCCTGGAAGAGATTTTTCTGTAAGCTGTAATGAAGCTACTCCTAATAACAGTAATATTATATATGCAAATAATGATTATAATAAAGAACTTAATAATCTACATAAGAAACAGGAAAGTATTCTTAGTCGGTATGAAGTCATGAATCAGGCATTGCGGGTATTTTCTGATAAAGATAAAAACTATCGTGTTTTTAAAACAGAATTTCAAAAGCAAAAGAATGCTTATCGTGATTTTCAAAAAAATCTTGATTGCAGGTTTGATTATATAAGTCAGTTTTTGCAGATTGTTAATATTACTAGAGGAATAGGGACAGAGCTTAAAGAAAGTCAAGATGATAAAGCAGAGAGTATTAATAGCTATATCATTCATAAACTTAACTGGGAATATTTGTATACTTCTGGACATTGGAATACAATTATTGACTCTTGGATAAGTATTCATACCAGAGTGATTAAAGATACCAAAAGGTTTGCTAAAGACTACAAGGTAATTGAATTAAAACTAAAGTCTGAGAAGCTCCATTATGACTTTTCAGAGAGGATTAAACAGAACCTTACAACTGACAATAAGCAGGACTATCTTAAAGAATTAAAGATTAACTAGTTGATCTTAATAATACATTTTTCATCGAATGTGTGGTGTGAAGCTATATATTGTATAGCTAAGTAGGCGGGGTGCCGCCTACTTTTTTCTAAAATTTGGTAATATTCAAACGTTAAGGTAAAAACATTGTAATTCAGCTATTATGAAAAAAAACATAAATATTAACAAAAGCATAAAACATATAAGCTTTAATATTGCTATACTATCAAACCTCTTCTATATTAGCTCCTGTCGTAGTGCGGAACATGATAATATTATTGCAGGAGGAGGAATAGCAGCTGTAAAGATTAATCTATTGGGTTCTGATTATGCTTCAGGTAAATCTTCAACTCAGGCTAATTTAAAAGAAACGACTTTACCAGTAAAAGGTAATGTCCAGCGTCAAAGTAAAATGATTACGCCAAGTCTTTTTTTTGAAGTAGAATTAGCTCCTTCAAACAATAATGCTAAAAAATCTGGTAATGCATCAGCTGAATCCTCTGCTTTAGTAGCTGGAGATCAGATAGGAGCAGGAATGAAGTTTCGGATTATAGCCTACAGACAGGATGATAATAGCTATCAGGCACATCAGGACTACACTGTTGGAGAACAGGCTCAGCCATTAATGTTAGATAGCGGAAAGACTTATACAATTATTGCTTATTCTTATGGTAGTACTTCAGCATTGCCACAAATAAGCACGGGAGAAATGACAAATCTTAGTCAAGCACAGATTGGTTATGATGATAACAACAAAGATTTGATGTATCAGAAAACAGAAGGTTTTATCCCTGATGGAAATAATCCGAATAATAAAGTTGATATAAAGCTAAGACATAAACTAAGTCAAATTACTACTGTAATAAACTCTTATATAGGTGATATAAGTGAAATCAGTTGGGCATATCTAAGACCTCACCATCCTCAGGGTGTTTTATCATTATCTAATGGGACTATATCAAGAACTTATGAGAGTACAGAGCGTTTAAATTTTTCAGGCTCATTTCCAACAACTACTGCAACAGCTGATCCAGTATTAATCAATGCAGATACTAATGGAAGTCTTACGGGATTATTTAGTGCAAGTTTAACTGTAAACCATGTAGGTAAAACAATTGATTTGCCTAATTCTTTCAAAATAGCACCTGAAAACAAAAGTACTCTTACTATAAATTTAAAAAAATGTGGTGCTTATTTGGGGCCAAATAATACACAATGGAAAGAATTTATGTGTCAAAATTTAGGTGCAACAGAAGGAATTAATCCCTTTAGTCCAGAAGCTGGTAATCATGGAGCAAAGTATCAATGGGGAGCTCAGACTGGAGAAGCAGGAAGATATATTTCTCAAGCTGATGATCAAAATAATTCTGGAACAATATCAGGATGGGATTCCACACCAAAGCCTGATGGATCTTGGAGTGATACGAGTAAAACAGCAAACGACCCATGTCCTTCAGGCTATCGTGTACCAACCAGTGCTCAATGGCAGGCTGTTATAGCTAATAATCCAAATGTAGAAAGAGTTGGTTCTTGGGCTAATGATGGAAATTATACTTCAGCTTTATACATTAGAAATTCTTCAAATATTCGTACTCTAATGCTTCCTGCTGTTGGTTATCGTGACTTCACAGACGGAACGCTATACCTTAGAGGTAACTTCGGTTTCTATTGGAGTTCTAGTGGAGCTACTTCTTATGCGTTCAGCCTGTACTTTAGTAGCAGTAGTGTAAATGCGAGCTATGGCAATCGTACGGGCGGTTTTTCTGTTCGTTGTGTTGCAGAATAAATTCTATTAAGCAATGATTGAGAGATACATTGATATGTCAATAATTATTGATATAGTAATTTTTCTGGTATTTCCTGTATCAGTGTTTATATGGTATAAATATTATGGGGAAGAGTATTATATTGAAGAAGAGGTAAGTTGTAAAGAGCTATTAATGTATGGATATTGTTTAGATATCAATCATTTAATAGAAAGGAACTCTCCTTATTTCTGGTATTGTTTTCAAAAGGTCTATCCTGATTTCTGTGCAGGATTATTGGAGGAAAATCCAAGTTTAGGTATCTCTGAACTTAAACTTTGTGCTTATATCTATCAGAGGTATAAATCCTGTGAAATTGCAGAATATACTAATATGCCTATGACATCAGTTAAGCATAATCTATTTGTAGTAGAAAATAAACTAAAATTATTGCCAGGTGAAAATTTACAAACTTGGTTAAGAAATTATTATGCTACTGAATAGATAGTTTTTTTATTGGTTTTAGTTATGTAAATGAATTATTCTGATATCTATTTGAATATTAATACTAGTAGTAAAAAGATGTTTGACTCATTCGTGATTTATATAATGGTGAGTTTATTTGCCAATAGAGGACCATGACAATGATACTTAATATTAATAGAATATTTCCAAATCATAACAAGATTATCATGAATAAATAGTTTGCATAAAAAAATTAAGTCTTAGATATATAGTTGAATAATCAATAATAATTTAAATATAATGAAAAAAAATACGGTTTTTAATGGTTTAGTACTGTGCGGTTTAATTAGTGTGAGCTCTTGTCGTAGTACAGAAATAGACAACTCTTTTACTGCAGGATTATCATCAGTGAAAATTAATTTATTAGGATCTGAATATGCTAATTCTAATGTTTCCAATCCTGTTGCATCACTAAATAAAGAAGCATTTTCTTCCGATATGAAAAGAGTATCATTAATAACACCAAGTACTGTATTAGTAGCAGAATTGAATTCTGATACTTCATCATTGAAAACCCTTGCAACTCAAGACAAAGGAATTAATACAACTAGTAGTGTATCGGGAGATAAATTAGAGTCCGGATTAAAGTTCCGGGTTATTGCTTACAACAAAGATGGCATATATTTTACACATGGAGACTATACTATTGGTAGTCACGCAACCCCTTTAATGTTAAATGGAGGAGAAGGTTATGATATTATAATTTACTCTTTTGGTACTGATAAGTTACCGGATATCAACGAAAGTGAAATGAGAAATATTAATGTTGCAAAAATTGATAATCTTTATGATAATGAATACATAGGGAAAGATTTTATGTATCAAAAAATTAATTATACTCCAAATGGAAATAATTCCAATAACACACTGAATTTTACATTAAGACATAAATTGTCAAAAATTACTGTTATAGTAAAATCTTCTTTTGGAGATATTTCAGAAATTCGAAACGCCTCTCTAGAACCTCATTTCGGTGGTGGAAAGATATCATTATCTGACGGAAGAATTAAAGCAGATTATGTAAGTTACACAGTGCCACGTTTTGCGGGGCCATTTCCCAGCTCAGAACAAATTGCAAATCCTGTACTTATCAATAATGAAAATACGGCAAATACTTTTTCAGCAGATGTAACTTTATTAGGCTATACAAAATCAGTAAGCTTAAGTGGTTTTAAAATCCCATCTAGTACTAATGCTAATTTAGTAGTTAATATGAAAACATGCAGTGCTTATATAGCTCCTGGTGTTTTAAAAGAATTTATGTGTCATAATCTAGGAGCAGATACATCGGCTGATCCCTTTGTGCCAAGTTCAGCTATTCATGGGGCAAAATATCAGTGGGGTGCAGGTGCTGAGGAATACGGGAGATATATCTCTCAATCCACAGACCAATTTAATCCCGGATTTAGACCTGATGGCTATATTACGACTAGTGATAAAGCTGATGATTCTTGGCTCGACACAAAGAAGACTTCCAATGATCCCTGTCCATCTGGATTCAGAGTGCCAACAATCCTTGATTGGGAGGGAGTAAGTAGTAATAATCCAAATAAGGAGCGAGTAGGAACATGGGAAAATGGTGTAAATAATTATGGCGCTGCTATTTATTATGGAACAGCTAAATCTCCACGTACTCTGATGATACCTATTGCTGGATATCGTGGCGGGTTGGACGGAGTATTGATGTATCGTGGTGCTAGAGCTAAATATTGGACAAGCTCTAATTATAATTATGGTTATCCGGATACTATTGGTTCAGATCCATTGGGCAAAGCGACTTATTTTTTTAATGAATTCAATGTTGAAGGGCGAAGTTTGGAGGATTATATGACTACTGGCGCAAGTATTCGTTGTATTGCAGAATAATATTCTTATTTAAGATAA
Organism: Elizabethkingia occulta; assembly: GCF_002023715.1. GTDB lineage: Bacteria > Bacteroidota > Bacteroidia > Flavobacteriales > Weeksellaceae > Elizabethkingia > Elizabethkingia occulta. The sequence continues at coordinate 368,740 of NZ_MAHX01000018.1, read as the reverse complement.
AATAATAATGGATTTTAGAATGCTTTAACGAAAATTTTAAGTAATTCAAACAAATACAATTTTATCATTATTAATTTGTAATTTTAAATGATGATTAATCATGAATTTGTATTATTAACTTTATAAATATATGATATGAAAAACAATTTTTTTATTATTACTGTGATTATGACATTTAGTTGTATCTCGCAACTACAAGCTCAGTCAAAAAGAATATTCTCCGGAAACTTTTCAAGTGAAGGAGATGTGACTGCAAAAGGAATTATGACTATGGAACTAACCCAGTCGGGTGCGAAAATAGAAGGAGTGTCTGATTATAAAACAAATGATGGCATGTTAAGTACAGGAATGCTCTCTGTAAATGGTTATACAAAGGATAATGTTGGTTATATACGATTTAGAGACCAAAGGGGAAATACAGTTGGGGATGGTAGTATCGTTTATCAGGATGGTAGTACGATTTATTTTAAACAGACTACAAGATCATCTACACTTCCCGCTTTATCCTACCTTTATAGGGTATCCACTAATGATGATATGCGTAGTCAATCGGTTACTAATTATTCTGGTAAATATTCTAATGAAGGTGATACAACAGCTAATGGAATTATTTCCTTTGAAATATCGCAATCCGGAACTAAGCTTGAAGGTATTGCAAATTACAAAACATTTGATCAACAATTGAATACAGGAATCTTATCCGTCAATGGTTATATAAAAGAAGGAATGGCATACATCAGATTTAGAGATCAAAAAGGTGCTACAGTAGCAGATGGGGCTTTGAGTGTAGATGATGGGAATATTATTTTTAGGCAGACAACATTATCTAATCTGCTACCTCATTATGCGGTACTTTACAGATAGAAATTATTATCAGATGTAATGTATAAAATAATGTATAAAAGGTGAACTTTAAATTAAAGATTCAGCTTTTATATATTTTAAATAAAGCTTAAACTTCTTTTGTAGAATTTATAACATAAGCAGTTTCATTATAATTAAAACAGATTAGATCTTGAAATAGTTTTAGTTAATTTTATTATCTGTTTATGCTTAGGGCTCTAGCACTGCTATAAATATTTAGAAAGGGCAAGATGATTAATAAATAGAAATTAAAATCTTTTGTATTTACGGAGTATTAATATGTTTTTCCAGAATCTTGATCTGCTGTTTAGCATTGGTATTTTCAGGTGCGTATTTTAATGATAAGCGATAATTTTTAAGAGCCATTGATTTATTACCTAAGTTGGAATAGTCTTCACCAAGACTGTCATAAGTATTACCTGAATTTGGGTAAAGCTTTGTATTTAAGCTAAAGATTTCAATTGCTTCTTTTTTTCGTCCGATATGTAATAGGGTATATCCCCAGTCATTCATAGCAGGTTCTGATATTTTAAATGCTTTATCCTTTAGCTGAAGTTCCTGATACGTTTCCAGGGTCTTTGTATAGTTATTTTTTAAGAGGTCAGAATGCAGAAGCTTCTGCTCAGGAGATAAACCTGCTCCCAAATAGGGATTTAAATCCGGAATGTAAAATCCTGCTAACTGTTCAATAATTCTTTCCGGATTAGCTCCTCTTAAATTGGTTAAAATAATAATCCCAATTTTATCTTCCGGATAATAATACATTGCGGAACGCATTCCCCCCGTACCATAAACCAAAGGGTGCTGTTTATTTTGTTTTACCGACCATCCCAGTCCTCTTGGAGCTGTCGTACCATCATTATGTAAAGCTGGTGTCCACATTGTTTCCAAAGATTTAGGGGTGATAAGCTTTCCATTTGTGAGATCAATCAGCCATTTGGCTAAATCTCCGGCAGTACTGTTAATACCTGAAGCTGGTCGGGTAAGGATTGCAAATTCTTCAAAAACTCTGGTTGGCAAGTCAGTGGGCTTCCAAAGATCATTTCTGTTAAATTTATAAGAGTAAGTTTCTGTCATATTTTTTATGACATCAAAAGAATCTCCGAAATTGGTTTGCAGCATTTGGGCTGGTATAAATTCGTGTTCTGTTACATATGTGGTAAAAGGCTTTTTTGAAAGTTTTTCAATAATCTGACCAAGTAGTACATAATTGGTTTGATTGTATTGCGACCTTTCTCCCGGAGTAAAGCGCATCGGAAGACTTTTTACTTTTGCCAGAGCAATACTGTCTTCTCCCTGCGCAATCATTTTGCCGGTATCTCCGTCAACAATGTCGGGAAGACCGGAGGTATGGGTAAGCAATTGTTTGATCGTAATTTTGCGCCACACCTGGGGAAGGTTTGTCAGATAATCTGCAACAGTATCATCAAGCTTGACCTGCCTGTTTTCTACGAGCTTCATAAAAGCAACACCCGTAAAACATTTTGTCATTGAATTAATGGGGAAAATAGTATTGGGAGTCATAGGAATATTAAATGGAATATTGGCTGTTCCGTATGCGGAGTTTTTTATAATTCTTCCATCTTTAATAATGGCAATCTGCATTCCCGGAATTTTATAATATTTCATACGGGCTTTCAGGAAGTTATCGACCTTTTGAGATAAGTTTTGTGCGGGGAGTGGTGTATTGCAAATCAATAAATAACAAATAACACTTATTTTATAAAGCAGTGATTTGATGACCGGGCGGTCTAATAGATCAAAATTTACAGCTGTTTTTTTTAAGTACATCACACTATAATTTTATCTGTTAAGGTACTAATTAAATTAATTCATCTGTCTATTAATTAAGTGTTTATGATTTTGAAAAGCAGAGGCTATTATAAAAGAAGCTGTTTGCCGTATTATCTGTTTTTCCTGCGCTTATATTTTTTCTTCTTCATTCTGTTGGCAAAATCAATCTCCTCATAATCTTCGATGTGAGTTTCCGGAATTAAATTTCCCAATGAACCTATTAAACTTTCTTCGTGCGGGTGTGTGCTTAAGAAGTCAAATAATTGATGTGGTTTTTCCGGCTGTATATGCGTATCAATTAACTTAAATAACTTAGGTTGTTCAACGAAAGGTTTATTAAGCTTTGGCAAAGTTTTATTATTCCAGTAGTCATTAAAAGTATTCGCAGAAAATTCTTTTCCAAGTCGTGAGCCATTCCACACCGTTTTAGAATGGTGATCTATAAAAGTTATTCCATAGGGATGTCCTGCATCATTTCTTCGTATCATTAGATCAATTCCTTTTTCAGTAAGCTGTTTTCTAAATTCAACTTCTGTATGTACAGATTTTAGTATCTCTCTTATCAGAGATTGTAAAGCTTTTTTATCAGGATGATTGGTAAGAATATCTTTAGATTTTAAGAAATGTTCTTCCAGTGCAGAAAGTCCTCCATTTTTTCCAAATAATGATGCTTTAAACGGTGGCCCTGCCTTATTACCCAGTTCATTTAAAGCAAAGTATAATAATCCCTCTTCCAACTTTCCGTTAGTATTCTTTCAGTTGTTATGTTAAAGAGAGAAAGTAATGCGTTGTATTCACCCAGACTCTGAAATTTGTAATATTTCGAAATATGCCTGATGACTCCTGCCATTTGGCTTTTCATTTGCCCCATATCGTATTTAACGGGAGAGAATACTTTATGAGTAAGGTTTTGCTTTTTATCTATAGCTGTGGTCAGATTATACTTTTGTTCAATTTCGCGGCATATATTCATGGAACGTCTTTTTTCAAATCTATCTGAAATTTTATGCCCCTCTTCATCCACGCCAACCGATACAATATGGATATGAGAACGTTCAATATCTGAATGTTTAAATACAACAAAGGGCTGATTTCCATAACCCATTTCCTGCATATAGTCCTTGGCTATGTTTTTAAACATCTCCTCACTTACATGATCTTTAGGATCCGGGTTAAGGGAGATATGAACCGCGAGTTTTTCTGTATTGCGATTGGCCATTATATAGGGCTGAAAAGATCTGGCCAGTTGGCTCACAGAATAATGACCATCATGAGTTTCAATCATCTTATGAGTTAAGATGATCTTGGCGTTTTTTTCTTCTACTTTAAGTTGATTGTAAGCTAAAGCGCCATATAAGTTTGTGCTTCTGCCAATTTTTGCAATCATTTTTAGGGTTGTTTTATGATATGCTTTTTCTCAAATTCATCAATTAGCTGAATAATCTTTTGACATAAAGCGACCATCTCAATCGTTTGTTTTTCCAATTTAAAAAGAAATGCTCCTGCTTTTTTCTCTGAAAAATGTCTGTAGAGAAGCTTAACTATTTGATTATAATTGACTCCTACCGCGCGAAACTGACTGTGAAATGTTGTCAGGCACATATAAAAATCAATGGTTCCTTTTAATAGTCAACAAATATTTTTTGAACATTGTAGTGTTTATGAGATTAAAGTGCTAAAGCCTACTAGAGTAAAACCTTATAGAAATGCTAATTCATTAGGCGTAACACAGGTTAGAGGCTTAGTTGATGATGGTTTTCCTATTATTTCTCTTATTCATGTTTGTATGACCGAACCTTTGACCGAAGCCGAGAAAGCAATTATAAAATATTTGCCATTTCTAGACAGAGAGAGTGAAGACGGAGAAGCTAAAAATTTCATAGATGAAGCAATAGATGTTAAAGTGGATCATTTTTCAATGTGGTCTTCAGAGAATCAATTAAAACGATTACGGGCGCAGGGATTAGAAACTTTTATAGGAATCAATTCCTTTGGTTTAGACTTTTGGGATGATGGTAATGTTTCAATTTGTACATATGATGTTTCTTATACTAATTTATCAACAGCGAAGAAAAGCCCTAATATGAAGAGATCAACTGTACAAAAGTTGAAATTACATTTTACTAAATTTCGAAATAAGTATAAGACTATTAAAATTAATCATCCCTCTTAATAAAATAAATTGTTATATACTGTATATATTAAATAACTATTGGTAATGATTGCCGGAGAGTGAATTCTGGCCAAATACTTCCTTCTAATTTCTTAATTAAATTTTAACTGGTGTTAATCCTAACTTGATTATAACTCTACAAAAGGAGTTTAAACAGATGATGAAAAAAAGTTATAGAAGTTTTGAGAGATTAAACCAAACAGTTTTGGGAGAATCCCGTGTATTTATCAGAGAAAACGATTTGGAAGAAATAAGGAAGTTAATTTCTGATTCAGAAAATGATATTACTGAGGATGAAATAAGAGGTATTATTACTATTCTTAATACTATTATTCGTTTGGCAATGAAGGAATTTTTAATCCGTTGAGTCAGCAATACTTAAAGATGTATATTTAAAAATTAATCAGTAAACCAATAAATTATGATTGTTGATCTATATATAAGAGTTTCAACTGATGATCAGGCAGATAAAGGTTATTCCCAGAGAGATCAGAATGAAAGACTAAGAAAGTATTGTGAATTAAACAACTTTACCGTTGGCTAGGTTATTTATGAAGATCATTCTGCTAAGAATTTCGAAAGGCCTGAATGGATCAAGTATTTAAATTATCTAAAAAAGAGAAGTACTAACAACAAATATTGTATTATTTACAAAATGGGACCGCTTCAGTAGAAATGCAGGGGATGCTTATCAAATGATTGGATTATTAGCTAAGCTTGGAGTAGAACCTCAGGCTATTGAACAGCCTCTTGATTTATCGGTGCCTGAAAATAAAATGATGCTTGCCATTTATTTAGCAACACCAGAGATAGAAAATGACCGGAGAGCTTTAAATACTTACAATGGAATGAGGCGGGCAAAGAAAGAAGGTCGATTGATGGGAAAAGCGCCATATGGCTATCTTAACAAAAGTAGAGAAGATGGAAGTAAGTATATAGCTTTAAAAGAACCTGAGGCGTCTAATATGACATGGGCCTTTAATGAAATAGCTAAAGGTGTAATGGCTATAAGTCAGATTCGGGAAAAAATGAATGAAAGAGGAGGAAAAAGACTTGAGAAAACAGCATTTTATATGGCTCTTAGAAATCCCATGTACTGTGGCAGGATTTTCATTGAAAAGAATAAAGAAGAAGAAGCTTATTTCGTACAGGGGCAACATGAAGCCTTAATAACCACAACAGTATTTGATCAGGTTCAGTTTATACTGGATGGAAAAAAGGAAAAGAAGATTACTAATACAAAATTTATTTCTGATGAAAATCTGCCTTTGAGAGGTTTTTTGATTTGTCCAAATTGCGGTGGAAATATAACAGGTAGTGCTTCAAAAGGAAGGCGTGAAAGATATTACTATTATCATTGCCAGCCACCCTGCAGATTTAGGCATAGGGCTGATGCAGCTAATCTAATATTTTTAAACGGATTAAAAGATCTGGAGATTAAAGAATCATTAAGAGAATATGTCAAAAAGAAGTTCTTAGAGAATTATAAGGCTTCTTTAGTAAATCCAGTATCAGAAAAGAAAAGGATAAGTAAAGAGATCGACACATTAAATAATAAGATTTCTATTGCCAGAGATAAATTATTTTCGGAGATTATTGATGATGATGAATACCTTGAGATTAAAAAAGATTGTAGAGAACAAATTGAAAAACTTGAAGATAAATTAAGTAAAGATTATGAGCAAACAGATTTAAAAAATATAAGTAAAGATAAACTTCTTGAAAAAGCATTTCATGGACTGATAAATATCGGTTTTCTCTATGATAGCGGGGATATTGAAACTAAACGTGAAATTATTGGTTCGATATTTCCTGAAAAATTAGTGTTCGACGGAAAGAATTATCGAACCACTAAAATGGATATCTTAGCTCGTCATATCTTTCAGATTAAGAGTGATTTAGATAAAAATAAAAAAAGGAAAAGCGAACAAATAAGTTGCTTTTCCTGTTTTGTACCCAGTGCCGGAATCGAACCGGCACGCCTTGCGGCACTAGAGTTTGAGTCTAGCGCGTCTACCAATTCCGCCAACTGGGCCACTCGAAATTGTGAGTGCAAATATAGACATATTTTTGTTTCTGAAAAGAGTTTTTTTCAAAAATTAAAAAACAATTTCTTGCCCGTCAAAAGCCAGCTGGATGTGAGAAGGCAGCTCTTGATTCATTTCATCGTGAAAACCAATATGATGGCTCAAATGAGTGAGGTAAGTTTGCTTCGGCTGAAGTTCCTCTACAAGTTCCAAAATCTGAGGTAAAATAAAATGTGCAGGATGTGGATTATCCTTTCGGAGACAGTTGATGATAAAATAATCGAGATTTTTTAGCTTGTCTTTCTCCACATTGGATATCGCACTGGCATCTGTAATATATGCTATATTTTTGAATTTATAGCCGAAAATATCAATTTTATAATGTGAAACTTCTATAGGAACGATTTCAGTATCTAAAAGTGTAAAAGGCCTATTGTCCACAAAATGCATCTCAAAAGAAGGAGCTCCCGGGTATTTTTCATCAGAGAAAGCATACGGAAATCGTTTTTTTACTTCGTCTCCTGTGCGTTGCCTGCAGTAAATAGGCATATCCTTTTTACTCCGAAAGATAATAGGGCGCATGTCGTCCAGACCAATTACGTGATCATTATGCTCATGGGTGAGAAGTATAGCGTCCACATTATGCTCCTGCTGAGTAAGCATCTGCTGCCTGAAATCCGGGCCGCAATCTATTAATATTTTTCTGTTATCATCTGTTGTTACCAAGACTGAAGACCGTAATCTTTTGTCTTTAGGATTCTCCGACAGGCAAACAGGATCGGTACATCCAATAGTCGGAACTCCCTGAGAAGTTCCTGTTCCTAAAAATTTAAGACGCATTTTTTGAAGATGGTATTTATTTTGATAAATTTACAAAAAAATAAAAATGTCCCTAATAAAGCAAATTCTTACCCCAAAGCAAAAAGCTTTAAACATAAACTTAGATCCGTCGGTGTACGGAACTTTCGCGGAAATTGGTGCTGGGCAGGAAACTGTTCGGCACTTTTTTAGGGCAGGTGGTGCGTCTAATACGATTGCAAAGGCCATGTCTGCTTACGATAAAGATTTCAGTGACGCGATTTACGGAAAAGAAACAAAAAACAGGTATGTTACCCAGAACCGTCTTAGAAAAATGCTTCGTTATGAAGTTTCTTTGATTGAAGAACGTCTGGACAGAGAAAAAAATCCGGGAAGAAAATTCTTCTCCTATGCCAATACGGTAACAACCATCAACTACGATAAAACCCAAAAAGGACATGGTTGGGTAGGTATACGTTTTCAGTTACACGATAGTGAAGCTTATAATGAGATCGTTATTCATGTAAAATTCAGAGAAAACGATGCCACATTACAGCAGGAGACATTAGGTAATCTTGGTGTAAACCTTATCTATGGAGCTTTTAGATATTCTGATAACCCGAGAAGATTAATAGAATCTTTATATGACGATATCTCGATAGACAAATTAGAATTAGATATGATAGACTTCAGCGGTCCTGCGTTTGAATACGTAGATAACCGCCTAATGTCCCTTCAGTTAGTAAAAATGGGAATGACAGATGCTGTGATTTTCAATTCCGAAGGCAACAATATGCTTCCGGCAGATATCCTGTACAAGCAGAATATTTTTGCGGTAAGAGGAAGTTTCCGTCCGGTAACACTGGTGAATGTAGATATGTTTGAGAATGGACTGAAAATGTTCCTTAAAGATAATAATACAACTATTGAAGATACAGAGGTTTTATTCGAAATTACTATTGCCAACTTACGTGCAGCGGGAGATATCGACGAACGGGACTTTCTGGACAGAGTAGACGTACTGGCAAAACTGGGCTACAATGTAATGATTTCCAACTTCTCCGAATACTACAGAATGGTAGATTACTTCAGTAACTATTCCAACGGAAAAATTGGTGTTGCAATGGGAGTAAACAATCTGCTGGATGTTTTCGATGAAGAGTTCTACGAACTACTTCCGGGAGGAATCTTGGAAGCCTTTGGTAAATTCTTCAAAAAAGGAATGCGTGTATACCTTTACCCATACAAGGATACAACAACAGGAGATTTACTAAACTCTGAAAACCTTAAAGTACACCCGAATCTTAAAGAATTATATAAATATTTCAAATTAAACAAGCGTATTGTAGATATCAATAGCTTCAAACCAGAATATCTGGAAATTTATTCAAGAGAAATCCTGAAGAAAATTGCCCATTGTGAACATGGTTGGGAAGAGCAATTACCAGATGGTGTTGTAGAAATCATCAAAGAACGCGGAATGTTTGGTTACAAAGAATTAGCTTTCGAAGAATAATGAAAAACTTGAAACAAAGACTTTCCTATTTGCTTGCAGCAGATGAAAGTGTAGAAAACAGACTGAAAAAAGTATGTGTATTACTGGATCAGGAAGTAGCTTACTATAACTGGACCGGATTTTATTTCCGAAACGGAGACAAAGAAGAACTTGTATTAGGTCCTTATGTTGGAGCTGAAACAGATCACACTGTAATTCCTTTTGGTAAAGGTATATGTGGACAGGTAGCTGTTTCCGGAGAAACTTTTGTCGTTCCGGATGTATACAGTCAGGATAACTATCTGTCTTGCTCTATTGATACCAAATCCGAAATTGTAGTACCAATTTTTAAGGATGGTAAAAACATAGGACAAATCGATATCGATAGTCATACTGTTGATCCGTTTACAGATGAAGATACTGAGCTTTTGGAATGGCTTTGTGGAGAAGTAGCTAAAGTCTTGTAGAATAGTAATGTTGGAGCTCCGTACAATTTGTGAGAATTGTGGCAAAAAACTTCCGCCAGATTCTGAGGAGGCCATGATTTGCACTTTCGAATGTACCTTTTGTAAAGACTGTGTTGAACAAGTTCTGGAAAATGTATGTCCTAATTGTGGTGGCGGATTTGAGAGAAGACCTGTACGCCCACGGAGTTTTTTAGAAAAATATCCGGTCAGTGAAAAAGTTATTTTTAAACCCGCTGATCCGGAGAAATTTAAAGTTATTTTAGAAAAATACAGAGATATAAAACCTTCAGAAAGATAACAGGAATATCAATGTTAGTTCTATTTCTGTATTCTGTAGGTTACAATATTCTTATTAAATATAATCCCCATAGCTTTTAGCAGGTATGGGGATATTTTATTCTGAATCTTATAAGGTTTTACCTTTAATGAGCTTCTATATTGTAGTGACAAGTTCTTTATAGTAAGCTTCGCATTTCGCAATATGAGTTCCGTACCAGGAAAAAGCTTCTCCGTCCACAATCATAATCTTTTTATTCGGATATATGGCTCTGAATTCTTCCAAATGTTTTTCCTGAAAAGGGTAGGGCTCCGAAGACAGCATAATGATTTCAGCTTTATCCAGATCCTGCATTTCTATAACAGGATAACGCTTCTGGTCGGAGAAAATATTATCAAAACCCAGCTGCTGAAGCAAATGATGAATGAAAGTATCACTTCCAATCGTCATATAAGGCTTTTTCCAGATTAAATAAGCGACTTTTATCCTTTTGTCGAGTTTGTACTGGTTGAAAATATCGTAGATCTTCAGATTGAATGCCTGAGCCTTTTCTTTCTGATTAAACATGTTTCCAAGGTTTTTCAGAAAATAATAATTGTCCTCTATGGTCTCAATATTGGTAACCCATACTTTAAAATCAGGCATAAGAGCTTCAACCTGCTCTTTCGTATTCTCTTCTTTGTTGGCGAGAATAAGATCGGGTTTTAAAGCCCTGATTTTTTCGAGATGAATATTCTTGGTTCCGCCGATAGCTTCTATATCTTTTACCTGATCATGAGGATGGATACAAAACTTTGTCCGTCCTACAATATTCGGAATCCCAAAGTCTAAAAGACTTTCGGTAAGAGAAGGTACCAGAGAAATAATGCGCATGATTGGGTTTTATCCCAAATTTACAAAAGTTTTCCGGTTAGTAAGAGTCCGGCAACAGTGAAGTAAATAATCAGCCCGGTAACGTCTACAAGTGTTGCTACAAAGGGAGCAGAAGAAGTTGCAGGGTCCAGCTTTAATCTCTTTAGTACAAACGGAATCATCGATCCGGAAAGAGTTCCCCATAGTACAATAAGAACTAAGGATAAAGAAACACTAAGTGCTACATAGAGCCAGTGTACTCCATAATCGAATAATCCTAAATGTTGCCATGTGTAAATTCTGATAAATCCTATTATACCCAAAATTGTACCCAGGCACAATCCGGAAATAATTTCTTTACGCATTACATACCACCAGTCTTTCAGGGTAATTTCCTGAAGAGCCATAGCTCTGATGATAAGTGTTGCAGCCTGAGAACCGGAATTACCACCACTGGAGATAATAAGTGGTACAAATAAAGCTAATACAACGGCTTTCTGAATTTCATGGTCAAAATAACCCATAGCAGAAGCTGTAAGCATTTCCGAAATAAAAAGAATAATAAGCCAGGTAGCTCTTTTCTTAATCATTTCTGTCCAGCTGGTTTGAGTATAGGGAAGATCTAAGGCTTCCAATCCCCCGAATTTCTGAATGTCTTCGGTGGTCTGTTGTTCTATTTCGTCGATGATGTCATCTATGGTTACAATGCCTACAAGGACACCTGCTTCGGTAATAATAGGTAAAGCAGCGCGGTCATACTTTTCAAAATAATGAATAGCATCTTCCTTGGTGGTTGTAGTTGTAATAGCAACAAAATGATTATCGATAAGTTCAGAAACTTTCTGATCTTCATCAGCAAGAAGCAACGTGCCAATAATCATATCATCGATTAGTCTGTTGTGGTCGTCCACAACATATACGAAGTTCATGGTCTCGGCTTTCTGACCCACCTTCTTTATATGTTGAAAGCAGTGCTTTACCGTCCATTCCTTTTTTACCTGAATGTAATAAGGTGTCATCAGACGGGCAATTGAATTCGATTTATAGCCTAAAAGTTTTAATGCTACCGAACGCTCAGAAGGATTAAGAAGATTGATAGAGTATTTAATGAGTTCGTCGGGAAAGTCCTCTAATAGCTGAGTTCTGTCATCCGGCGTCATGGCATTAAGAATGTCGGCAACATCATTGCTGCCGATACTGCGTATGGTCTCTTCCTGAAAACTGGGGTCCAGATGCGCAAAAACGTCAGCTTTATATTCTTTCGGAACTTTTAAGAACTCCAACAATCTTTCATCTGCATGAAGTTCGCTTAGTTTTTCAGCTACATCAGCTGGATTTAGAATTGTTTCCATCACAGCAAAATTTTTCGCTGCAAAAGTAACGTGAATTTGTCAAAAAATTACTATAATGGAATATTATTTTTCTGTAACCTTAGGAAATGTACACTCCAAGCATCTTTCTCTTGCGAAATTCTTTGAACATTTTCTGGATAGCTCCGGTAGTTCCGATTTTCACAGAGTTTTCAGCAGAACCAACAAGGCGTCCGTTTCCGCTATAAGTGTCGTAGGCAACTTCCATTACAAAGTCTCCCATCTTATTATAAGCTTTCATACTTACAACAACCTGATTGGAAAGTACATACTTTCCTAAACCAACTTTGAAATATTTTACCTTAGGAACCACAATAAGATCGGCCATATTGTTATTGCAGAGTGTTTTTAAAGTGGGCACATCTATAGTGTCATAAGGCATCGGAGTATCGATCCTGTTTACCTTTATATTACCCATGCTGTACATTTTATCTGTTACAGCACTGAAAAATGCCTGATAAGTAGGCTCTTCTATACCTTCAAATTCCGGATAGATCTCAGGATTCAGGTAGACTACTTTACCAATCTTACCCAACTTGATATCATTGTTTACATAACGCAGGCTATCACCAAAGTTAGCACAGCTAACCAGCAGTCCTGTTGTAATAATCGCTAATGTCCCAAAAAGTAGTACTTTTTTCATCTCTTTTACAGAGTACAAAAATACAGCCAATTACTGAGTTTTTGATAAAAAAGTGTAAAGTTTTTTGAATTATTTGAATTTTAATTTTAAAACAGAATCAGTATTGTGAATGAAGAAATTAGTCGTATATTTGCACCCGAATTACATAATAATCATTTAAATAATATTGGAATGTATTTAACTAAAGAAAAGAAGGCTGAGATCTTCGCAAAACACGGACAATCCGCAACAGACACTGGTAGCTCTGAAGGACAAATCGCTTTGTTCACTTTCAGAATCAACCACCTTTCTCAACACCTTAAAAAGAACCATAAAGATTTCGCTACTGAGAAGTCATTGGTGAAATTAGTAGGTAAAAGAAAAAGATTGTTAGATTATCTTAAAAATACTGAAATTGAGCGTTACAGAGCTATCATCGCTGAATTAGGTATCAGAAAATAAGATACAAGAAATTCTGTTAAAGCAACTCGAAAGGGTTGCTTTTTTAATTTTGTAACAAAAAACACATTTATGAATCTAACCAAAAACAATATAGAAAAACTTAGTGCTTTAGAGAAAATAGCCAACGGTGCAATGTGGTGGATAGGTTCTATACCCTCTCTTATTGTACATACTATTTTCTTTATAGTAAGTTTTGCATTACCAATTCTGGGTATTGTAGATTTTGATAAAATGCTTCTGGTGCTCACTACTGTTGTTTCCCTGGAAGCTATCTATCTTGCTATCTTCATTCAGATGTCTGTTAACAGAAGTTCAGAAAATATTGAAGATTTAAAAGAAGATGTTGAAATTATTCAGGAAGACATCGACGAGATTCAGGAAGATATTGAAGAAATCCAGGAAGATATCGATGAAATCCAGGAGGATGTTGAAGAAATCCAGGAGGATGTAGAGGAGATTAGTGAAGATGACGACGACGAGGATCATAATGGAAGAGCAAGGGCAGTAATGCTGAAAAGTAAGGTCTCCAGTAACAAATCCGATATCAAAATTCTGAAAGATAAAATAGCCGAATTAGAAAGTCTTATTGAAAACCTGAAAAAAGAACAGAGGGAATAGTGTATATTTGGTACTCTCAGGATCCGGTAATATTTGTTTAATGAATTGTCTGAGACAGCTAGAAAAGTAGTCTGATAGGGAAAAAAAATGCTCAATAGTACTTATGTTAAGTTGTTGTTATATTGCGCCAGCTTTTTCAGCTAAAACAAAACAAATTCATTACCTTTGCGAACGAAAATTTAAAGAGTTTAAATAATAACATACTCAATACGGAGTATAAAGATGTTTTTTTATGAGTATACCTCAGGCAATTACAGAAAAAATTGTACTAAGAGATGGTCGCGAGATTACCATCGAAACCGGAAAACTTGCAAAGCAGGCAGACGGTTCAGTTGTCGTTAGAATGGGCGACACTATGCTAATGGCTACAGTAGTAGCAAACAAAGAAGCTAATCCGGGAGTGGATTTTCTTCCTCTTACAGTAGATTACAGAGAGAAATTTTATGCTGGTGGAAAGATTCCGGGGAACTTCTTCAGAAGAGAAGCAAGACCTTCGGATCAGGAAATCCTAACAATGCGTTTAGTAGACAGAGTTTTACGTCCGCTTTTCCCTGAAGATTTCCATGCTGAAGTTCAGGTAATGATTTCCCTTATTTCTTATGATGGGCAATCTATTCCGGATGACTTAGCAGGTCTTGCAGCATCTGCAGCTATTGCTATTACAGATATTCCTTTCAACGGACCAATGTCTGAAGTTAGAGTAGTAAGAATCGACGGGAAACTTTCAGTTAACCCAAGCTACGAGCAGCTTTCTACAGCTGATATAGACATCATGGTAGGAGCTACAAAAGACTCTATCGTAATGGTAGAAGGAGAGATGAAGGAAATTTCTGAACAGGAAATGCTAGAAGCAATTAAATTTGCACACGAAGAGATCAAAATTCAGATCGAAGCTCAGGAAAGATTAGCAGCTAAAGTTGGAAAAGCTTTCCCTAAAAGAGAATACAGCCACGAAGATCACGATGAAGAAATTCGTGAGAAAGTTTGGAAAGAGTGCTACGACAAAGTATATGAAGTAGCTAAATCTCCATCGAACAAAGAAGAAAGAGGCGAAAAATTCAAAGCAGTTTTAGAAGAATTTTTAGCTCAATATACAGACGAAGAAGAATTAGCACGTGTAACACCTTTTGTTAAAGTATACTACCACGATGTAGAAAAAGAGGCAATGCGTCAGATGATTCTTAATGAAAACATCCGTTTGGATGGTCGTGATCCTAAAACTATCCGTCCGATCTGGTCTGAGGTAGATTACCTTCCGGGAGCTCACGGTTCAGCAGTATTTACAAGAGGAGAAACTCAGTCTCTAACAGCAGTAACTTTAGGTTCTTCTAAAGATGCTAATATGGTTGACAGCGTAATTACGCAACACGACGAAAAATTCTTTTTACATTATAACTTCCCGCCATTCTCTACAGGTGAAGCAAGACCTTTAAGAGGTACTTCCAGAAGAGAAGTTGGTCACGGTAACCTTGCTCAGAGAGCTTTGGCTAACGTTATCCCGGCAGAAGTTCCTTATACAATCCGTATCGTTTCCGATATTTTAGAATCTAACGGTTCTTCTTCTATGGCAACTGTTTGTGCTGGTACACTAGCATTAATGGATGCAGGTATCCAGATTTCACAACCAGTTTCAGGTATTGCAATGGGATTGATTACGGATCCTAAGTCTGGTAAGTGGACAGTTCTTTCTGATATCTTAGGAGATGAAGATCACTTAGGTGATATGGACTTTAAAGTAACAGGTTCAGAAAACGGAATCACTGCTTGTCAGATGGATATCAAAATCCAGGGGCTATCTATGGATATCATGGAAAACGCTTTAATGCAGGCTAAAGAAGGACGTCTTCATATTCTTGGTAAAATTCTTGAAACAATTGATGCACCTAGAGCAGATGTTAAACCACATGCTCCGAAAATGGAAATGCTGGAAGTTTCTAAAGACTTCATCGGTGCTATTATCGGGCCTGGAGGTAAAAATATCCAGCAGTTACAAAAAGATACAGATACTGTTATCTCTATTGAAGAAATCGGAGAGATCGGTAGAGTTGAAATCGCAGGTACTAACCGTGAGAAGATCAACGAAGCGATTGCAAGGATTAACGATATTACCTTCGTTCCTGTTGTAGGAGAAGTTTACAAAGGTAAAGTTGTTAAGGTAATGGATTTCGGAGCTTTCGTTCAGCTTAAAAAAGGTACTGAAGGTCTTCTTCATATCTCTGAGATCGAATGGAAGAGATTGGATACAGTTCCGTACAAAGAAGGTGATGAAGTAGAAGTGAAATTCATGGGTTACGATGATCGTAAGAAAATGAAGCTTTCAAGAAAAGTACTTCTTCCAAGACCTCCAAAGCCGGAAGGAAAACCAAAAAATGAAGCGACAGAAGCTAAAACTGAAGGTGACAAACCTGCAGAGCAAGCATAAAAATAGAAATTACATTATAAATGTAGAAAAGGCTGAAATTTATTTCAGCCTTTTTTTGTGATCAATTAAACCACATAGAAATATATCTTTTAGTATTAGATCATAGATAGAGGTATCCTCTATATTTATATTAGCGTAGAATAATCATAGCGAAAGTGTAAAAATTTATTTTCCTATGTTGAACTTTTTATATTGACTATTCTATGTAGCTATGTGGTTTTATAAAACCTTAATATGCTTTTATTTTTTATTTGGCGTGAAAGTTGTACCTTATTGCTGAAAAACAAAATATTATGAAAAGAATAGTAAGAGCGGCTTTAGCCTTTTTAGTCCCAATTGCAATTGAGTTTGTTATAAAAAAGATTACTGAAAAGCGTAAAGGTAAAAGGGATCAATCCCCTGAAACTTTACCCAACGCGTAATTCATAAAATAAGAATAACTCCCGAAAATTTTCGGGAGTTATTTTTTATTTTAAATAAAATCATAAAATGTATTCTGCCGTGACAGGATCTTTTGATCATCTGCATTTAGCCATTTTTTGAGAATAGTAGCGTATACATTCCGGAAATCTTCGGTGTAGATAAGATCTCCGTCATTTAGTCTTTCCAGATTAGATAATGGATTTAGAAGGCCTTTTTTCTTCAGCCCGCCACTAATAAGGAACATCTGATTCGCTGTACCATGGTCTGTTCCTCCGCTGGCATTCTGAGCTACACGTCTGCCAAATTCAGAAAAAGTAACTAATAATACATCCTGAAATCTGCCATTAGTTTTTAGGTCATTGATAAATGCTTTAACAGCATCGTTGATCTGAGTAAACAGATTTTTTTGCGTCTGAAGCTGGTTAACATGAGTATCAAAACTTCCTACAGACAGATAGTATACTTGTGTGTTGATATCTGAATTTATAAGAGAAGCGATGGTTTTAAAATCTTTGCCCAGTCCTGTAGCAGGATAGGTAGATGAAGCAGGCTTTACCTTTGTATTCTCAAGAATATAAGATGCATTGCTAATGGTATTTCCCAAAGTCTGATAAAGATAATCCACAACCTGTTCATCATGAGAATGAGAATCGTTTAACTTTTTATAGAAAGCCTCATTACTCGAATTAAACAGTCTTTTAGGGTCCGTAACCGCTATTGCTTTATTCTGTGAACCTTTCAGTGCAAGACTCAGCATATCGTCTATTTCCAGAGCTTGTGTTGGATGTGTGCAGGTATGACAGGCTTCATCCAGATAACGGCCCAACCATCCGGTTTCCCAAAAATCTTTTGAACTGCTGGCGGACTGCCAGATATCCATACTTCTGAAGTGCGATTTGTCAGGATCGGGATAACCTACATTGTTCAGTGCTGCAAGTTCCCCGTTATCATATAATTCTTTAAAGAATGTCAGAGACGGATGTATAGAAGCTTCGTCAGTTAAAGAAAGTGAATCTTCCTTGCTTATAGATATGCCATTTCGGTTTTTATAGTAAAGGTCATTCCTTACCGGTATGATCGTATTCAGTCCGTCATTACCTCCGCTAAGCTGGAGAACAACAAGAATCTTGTTTTGTGTCGGGAGTGCCTGAGGCAATTCCATTGCTTTCAGAAATTTAGGCATCATAAGAGATGCGCTGGCTAATGAGCTTATTTTAAGAAAATTTCTACGATTGATCAGCATATTGTCAGGAATTTAGCATAGTTGGTATTCAGGAACGGACATAAGGTTGATAACATCTGCCTCAAATGATTTTCCGGAGTATTCTTTAATAACATTTAAAGAAGAAGCTACTTTTTTCTGGAGAAGCAGATCTGCAAGATTCTGATCTTTCAGTATAGTCTCTGCCTGCGCCCAGTTGATATTTGCTTTTGCGTTTTTAGGATTAAAATGTTGCTTCTGTCCCATATAGGTATCATCGTCCTCTTTGGGTTTATATACCATAGGGATAATGCCGCTCCATATTTGCGGTATCTGCATTCTTAGCAGTAGAGTACTGCTGTCTATCCAGTTGGTACCACTTGGCCACCCGGCAACATTTGGCGGACGGAAGATAACCTGCCCGAGCAAATTGCCGTAGTTAATAATAACTTCCGGTTTTTCAAAGCTTAATGGCAAAGTACGTTGTATGCCTACAAATAATTCTATAGGCGATTTTATTCTGGTGCCGATATTTGCCTCATTATAGAACCATTTTGATGTGAAAATATGGTCAAGTAATTTAGCAATATTATAATTGCTTTTGTAAAAGACAGTGGCCATTTCGTCTACAATCTGATCGTTGACTGTTTCATTCACAAAAAAACGATAGATTTTAGTCGCTATAAATTTGGAGGTTGCTTTTTGTTGCAGAATAATATTCAGGATATCACTTCCGTTAAAATTTCCGGTTTGTCCCAGAAAAGTTTTCTCAGCATCATCATGGAGCTTTGGTCTTTCCTGAAAAATTCCTGTTTTATCATAACCCCATCCCGTAAAAGCTCTTGCAGCTTCTTTTATATCTTTTTCTGTATAATGACCTCTGCCCATTGTAAACAGTTCCATTACCTCGCGCGCAAAGTTCTCATTAGGGTGACCTTTTCTGTTTTGCTGATTATTCAGAAAGCTTAGCATAGATGCTGATTGACTGACGGCCCTTAGCAGATCACCAAAATTCCCTAAAGCTTTCTGTCGTACAATGTTTAGCAAATCCTGATTGAAATTACTGTTCTGTATACGCGAAGCAAAATGACCCATCCAGAAAAAAGCAACTTTTTCACGAAGTTGTTGTGGAGAATATGCCATTTTGTCTATCCAATCCAAAGCAATCTGATTGGTTTGCATATTCAACTGTTGGTTTCTGAGTTTTCTTGCTTCCGGATCATTTTTAATATTACCATCCACAAGCAGATTGCTCTCGTCCACTACTTTTATTGCAGGGACATCGGCTTCTGTAGAATCTGCCAGAATTTGTTTCCATAGTTTCAGTGTGTCAAAACTGAGCAAATTAAGACTGTCGCTTTTGGGACCAAAGCCTGCCCGCCACAACAGATGCTTATTTTTTACAAAATTTGTGAGCATATTGCTTTATTCTTTTTGGTATGATTAATATTAAACGTTAAGGTTAAAGATTAAATTGCTTTAAGTTTTTATAAAAATATATAAAAAACAGGTCTTTTTTTATAATACTTAAATATGAGTTAAAACCTGATGGATAAAGGTTTTGTTAATGTTTTGTTAATTTTGGCACGCTTTTTACAGGTGTATAGTAGTAAAATTTAAAAAAATAGATGTTATGAAAATGATTAAGCAAGCAGCTTTAGTAGCTGGTATTTTCGCAGCAGGGTTAGTAAGTGCCCAGAGTGCTGATATGAATAATATGCTTAAAGTAGGGGTGAACGGTGGTGTTTCTACCGGAGGTAACACTTCTGCAAATGTTGGGTTCGATTTATCTTACCAAAATATTGTAACTCCTGGTTTCGGATTAGGTATTGCAACGGGATACAACCAGTTTTTCGGGAAAACTAAATCTTTCTCTGCTGGAGATGTTAAATACAATGACTTTGGAGTAATTCCGGTTGCTGCATTGCTAAGATATTACCCTGCTCGTACAGGTTTCTATGGTGGAGCTGACTTAGGTTACGGTTTTATAGTAGGTAAAAACAATGTAGCAAAAGATGGTTCTCCATACAACGCTGAAATGCCAAATGGAGGTTTCTACTTAAAGCCGGAAATTGGCTACCACAACCAAAACTGGAACTTCTTTGTTCACTATACTAAAGTATTTACAGGTGACAAAGGACAGATTGGTGATGTTAAATTCAACGCCGGAACAATTGGCGCTGGTGTAGCATACAACATTCCACTAGGTAAATAGTTTTTTAATATTTAATAGTAAGAGCTCTTCCTTTTTGGGAGAGCTTTTTTGTTATATAAGAATAACTGTAGCTTGAAATTGACTTTAGAGTATGTTGTAATTTGTTTATAATCAGTAATTTGTTTGTTTTTTTAAGGTATGGTGTTTTTTTATATTATATGAACAAAATGTTAAGTGCTTTTTTTATATTTTTGGAAAAATAATTATTTAATATGGAGTTAATGAGGTTTCCATTGCACCTTCCTGGTTGGAAAAATGTTGATAATGACGGACTTTCGGTAATTGCAACAGATATTGGAGGTACCAAAACAAACTTAGGATGGTTTGTTTCTGAGAATCATAAAATGGTATTAAAAGAAGAAGCTACCTATCCATCAAGAGATTATAGCTCCTTTAGTGATATTATCAAAGACTTTATCAAAAATTATAAACTGGAACTTCCGGATGTTTTGTCAATCGGTGTTGCAGGACCAGTTGTGGATGGTAAGTGTATTACTACAAATCTTCCATGGTCTCTGGATGTATCGTTATTGAAAAACGAACTTCGTATTAACCGTGTGGAAATGATCAATGACCTGGAGGCTACAGCTTATGGATTAGCTGAGGTAAACGATGGTTATCTGGCTACAATTCATAAAGGAAATCCTAATATTGACGGAAATGTTGCTATTCTTGCTCCCGGAACAGGTCTTGGTGAGGCTGGGTTATTCTGGGATGGTAAAGCTTTAAGACCATTTGCAACAGAAGGCGGACATTCCGAATTTTCTCCAAGAAATAAAACAGAGGTTGAGTTTTACGAATACCTGAACTCTATTTATGGCATCGTAAGCTGGGAAACAGTAATCTCAGGCCCTGGAATATTTAATATTTACAGATTCCTGCGCGATGTAAAAAAACATCCTGAACCAGCATGGCTTACGCAGAAATTTGAGGAAGAAGGAGACCCTTCAGCGATTATTAGCCATACAGCTATGCGTGAACTGGATCCTACATGTTCTCTTGCAATGGAGATGTTTGTGGACTTTATGGCACGTGAGGCAACAAACCTTGTACTAAAACTAAAAGCAACAGGCGGATTATTATTAGGCGGAGGTATTCCTCCGAAGATTTTTAATTTGCTGAACAAAGATAAATTCCACCAGAATTTTATCGTAAGTGATAAAATGGAACATATACTAAAAGATATTCCGATCTACTTAATCCTGAATAGTAAAACAGCTTTAATGGGAGCTGCTTACTATGGCGCTTATGGAAGAGCATAGAAAATGAAAATGCAGTTTTTGTAGTGATTGTTGAAAACTTATCATAGGATAAGGTAATCGTCTATAAAAAAGGTATACTTTTGCATTAACATAAATTCAACACATGAAAAAGTTAGGTTTTCTATTATTAATGACAGCAGGTTTGGCATTTGGACAAACCAAAAAGGTAGTTGGTTCTGATATCCAGTGGTGGGGCTATAAAGTGATGAAGTCTGATGCTTCTTCACATTATGGTAAAGTAAATCTGAAAAGCGGTAATATCGTTTTGAAAAACAATCAGGTTGCAGGAGGTACTTTCGTATTAGATATGACAAGTATCAACGCTACTGATGTTGCTGGTGAAGATCAGCAAAAACTAAACGGACACCTTAAAAATGGTGACTTCTTTGAGGTTGAAAAATTCCCGACTGCAAGTTTTACGATTACTTCTGTAAAAGCTAATAATGATAAAGTTTACAACTATGTAGTAAACGGAAACCTTACTGTAAAAGGTAAAACTGAAGCTATCTCTTTCCCTGCAAAAATTAATAATAGCAAAGGACAGGTAAGCATCGTGTCTAACAAATTCTCTTTCGACAGACAGAAGTTTGGAGTAAATTATAAAGCTGGTATGAAGGATGTTGTTATCAAAGACGATATCGATATGCTTGTAAAAGTGACTGCGAAATAAATAAAATATAGTTAGTATTTTTAATGAAACGGGAAGTAGAGGCTACTTCCCGTTTTTTTGTTATATTTTTGTAAACATGATACTTACCAGACCACAACTATTGAAACCCGGAGATACTGTTGCTACCCTTTCTCTTTCATGGGGTGGGGCTGGAACTTTTCCGCACAGATATGAAGCCGGAAAAAAACAGCTGGAAGATGTTTTCGGACTCCATGTTATGGAAACAAAAAATGCCCTGAAATCTGCTGATTACATTTATAAAAATCCTCAGGCAAGGGCAGAAGATTTAATGGAAGCTTTCTCGGATTCATCTGTAAAAGCCATTATTTCCAATATTGGTGGAGATGATAGTATCAGAACGCTGCCTTTTACTGATCTTTCAGTAATCCGTAATAACCCTAAAATATTTCTGGGATTTTCAGATACTACGGTTACTCACATGGCTTGTTACAAAGCAGGATTAACTTCTTTTTACGGAACATCTGTATTGGTTGGTTTTGCCGAAAATGGAGGCATGCATCAATACCAAATAGAGGATATTAAAAGAACTCTTTTCTCTGCAGAACCTGTAGGTCAGGTTTTACCTAATCATGACGGATGGACAACAGAGCGTTTAGAATGGGGAGAGCCGGAATTGCAGAATACTAAGCGTAGCCTTGTAAAAGACAGCCAATGGAATTTTCTGCAAGGCACAGGAAAGGTTAAAGGTGAGCTGATTGGTGGTTGTGTAGATGTTTTGGAATTCCTGAAAGGAACGGATTTCTGGTTTTCGGAATCTGACTGGGATGGAAAGATTTTATTCCTGGAAACTTCGGAAGAAATGATGTCTCCGCTTCAGTTCTGCTGGGCATTAAGAAATTATGCTGCACAGGGTGTTTTTAAGAAAATTAGTGGGCTTATTTTAGGAAGGCCTTATGATAATAAATATGTTCAGGAGTATAACAAAATACTATTGCAGGTTATAAGAGATGAAGAAGGCCGGGATGATCTGACTATTGTAACTGAAATGAATTTTGGACATACTTGCCCCGTATTTACAATTCCTTACGGTGTAATGGCGGAAATAGATAATGAAAGAAAAACATTTAGTATTTTGGAAAGTGGTGTAACCTTATAAAGGAGAAGCTTCCAGTTTATATTATATTTATATTTAAATGCAACCTCAGGATTCTAAAATAAAACTCTATATCATCAGCGGGCTGGGAGCCAATGCACGTGTATTTGACAAAATAACTTTTAACGAAGATATTGAACCTGTTTTTATCGATTGGCTTATGCCGGAGAGAGATGAAGATTTTGATCATTATATTTCCAGAATGACAGAAAAAATAGATGATACCAAAGTGTTTTATTTATTAGGTTATTCTTTTGGTGGGATTTTGGTACAGGAAATTCATAAGCTGAAACCCGCTAAAAAAATTGTTATTCTTGGAAGTATTAAATCCTGTCATGAGAAATCCAGGTTTTTTAATTGGAATCAGCTATTGCGGCTATACAAAGTAGTTCCGATGAGCTTTTTCTCCAATAAGAAAGCCATTTCCTATGCCTTTTTTCGTAAAGCCAACGACAAAAGAATAGATAAGCTGTATGAATATTTTACAGTCAGACAGCCTTATTATCTGAAATGGTGTATTCATCAGATCTTAAACTGGAAAGGAGAAGAGCAAAAAGAAGTTGTTCAGATTCTGGCTGATAAAGACGTGGTGTTCCCTGTGAAAAATTCTGCTCCGGATTATATTATTAAAGGAGCTTCTCATTTATTCCCCGTAACCAGAGCAAAGGAAGTATCGGATATTTTACAGAAAGTTTTGAGTTGATATAATTTCAAACAGTCGGATAGAACTTTTAAGAAATAACTTCTCGATACAAAATTCTTTCAGAATTTCACTTGAAGTGACGTGGCATCACATGTTATAGAAATATTATTTCTAAATATGGCTTCGACATGCTCAGCCTGACACTCCTGAAAGAAAGATGTTTTGAACAATAAATGTCACTCTGAGTGAAGTTCGTAGTGAGCTTGAGGAACTATTGAAGAATACTGATAATAAAATTTAAATAGGTTTATAATATTTATTCTAAAATCTCGTCAGTTCGAGTGGGAAATGGAGTGCAACGTATCGAGAACGTCTTTATAATTTAGCTTATTTCCAAATTTTTAAATTCACCCGCTATAAGACGTATTTATCATTGACTACCTGTAGATAAAATACTAAATTTGTATAAATTCAGATTATGCAATCGATTAGTGTTTTTGAAATTATAAAAGTGGGTATAGGTCCTTCCAGTTCTCATACTATGGGGCCATGGAATGCGGCAGAAATGTTTCTGGATCATATCCGTCGTGAATATAAAATAGCAGATGTAAAAGAAGTTTTTGTAGAATTCTTTGGTTCACTGGCCAAAACGGGAATCGGACATGGTACCGATATTGCCGGAATGATGGGGTTGAGTGGCGAAGATTTTAAGTTAATAGATACTTCTAAAATAGATGATAAAGTAGCTGAGATAAAAGAGTCTCAGAAGTTAAATCTTGGTGGAGAGCATGTGATTCCTTTTGTATATGGACATCACTTAATCCTGAATATGGAAAGAGCTCTGGATTTTCACCCTAACGGAATGATTTTCCGCGCTGTTTTCAATAATGGTGAGGAAATATCCAAAGATTATTATTCCGTGGGTGGTGGATTTGTAGCGACACAAGAAGAAAACTCAATTGAAAATAATTGTGTTCGTACACTTTATCCGTGCCATCATGCCGAAGATATTAAAAAGTATATCGACAAACTAAACCTTAACAGGATTTCGGACCTTATTCTTTTAAATGAAGAGTCATGGAGATCAGAAGAAGAAACCCGCAAACAGGCATTATATATCTGGCAACAGATTAAAGAATGTATTTACAAAGGGGTAAACCGTGAAGGTATCCTTCCGGGGGGATTGAATGTGACGCGCCGTGCAGCGGGTATCAACAGAAAGCTTTTAGGTGATAAAGTTTATAAAAATATAAATGAATGGTTCCAGCTGGTTGTAGATGCCGAAGAAACCTTCAGTACAATTAATAAATGGGTAAGCTGCTTTGCACTGGCAGTAAATGAAGAAAATGCTTCTTTCGGAAGAATTATCACAGCGCCTACAAATGGTGCAAGCGGAGTAATTCCTGCAGTATTAATGTATTCGCAGTGCTTTACTGAGCATATTTCGGACGACGATATTGTAAGGTTTTTAATTGTTGCGGGGGAAATAGGAACACTATTTAAAAAGAATGCAACAATCTCGGCAGCAATGGGAGGTTGTCAGGCAGAGATCGGGGTATCTTCAGCAATGGCAGCAGCCGGATTAACCGAAATTATGGGAGGCTCTCCAAAACAAGTATTACAGGCAGCAGAAATTGCAATGGAACACCATTTAGGATTAACGTGTGACCCTATCGGCGGACTTGTTCAGATTCCATGTATAGAAAGAAACTCAATGGGAGCTATAAAGGCTATAACGGCTTCTAATATTGCATTGGAATCTAATCCGGATAATGCGAGAGTTTCATTGGATCAGGTCATTAAATCGATGTGGGAAACAGCTTTGGATATGAATACCAAATACAAAGAAACATCGGAAGGCGGCCTTGCTGTAGCAGTAAACGTAGCAGAGTGTTAATAATACAAAGAAGAAGATAATAATGAAAGGATTAAAAGGGCTATTGGTTCTGGCTTTAGGCTTTACAGGACTACAGGTTTTTGGGCAACAGAACCCTGATATTAAAATTGAAAAATTAAAAGATAATTTATACGTCTATACAACCTATAATACCTTCAAAGGGACTAAATATGCAGCTAATGCTGTATATATGGTAACCGATAAAGGAGTAGTGGTTATAGACTCCCCGTGGGGAGAAGATAAATTTAAAAGTTTTACAGACGAGATTTATAAAAAACACGGAAAGAAAGTTATCATGAACATTGCGACCCACTCTCATGATGATAGAGCCGGAGGTCTTGAATATTTTGGTAAACTAGGTGCAAAAACTTATTCTACTAAAATGACAGATTCTATTTTAGCAAAAGAGAATAAGCCAAGAGCAAAGTACACTTTTGATAATAATAAATCTTTTAAAGTAGGAAAAACTGAGTTTCAGGTCTATTATCCGGGAAAAGGTCATACAGCAGATAATGTGGTTGTATGGTTCCCTAAAGACAAAGTATTAGTAGGAGGCTGCATTGTAAAAAGTGGTGATTCGAAAGACCTTGGGTTTATTGGAGAAGCTTATGTAAACGACTGGACACAGTCCATACACAATATTCAGCAGAAATTTCCCGATGCTCAGTATGTCGTTGCAGGTCATGACGACTGGAAAGATCAAACATCAATACAACATACACTGGATTTAATCAGTGAATATCAACAAAAACAAAAGGCTTCAAATTAATGAAGCCTTTTTCCCTAATTTAAACTGAACGCTTAACCAGACAACTATAGCAGCCTGGTTTGGCATTGTGAATATGGATATAGTCAATATCCGTGTTTTCGAGCCATTGATGCAAAACATTTTTAAGTTCTGTACCGTTTATAACATCAGCTTGTATCATGGCTTCATTTTTATTATAAGCGCGAAGGGACAAAAGCCTTCTTGTAAGTATATCCGGGATTTTATTTTCCGCTATTTCTCTCGTCCGGGCATTCTCACGAATGAAAATTGCTCCTGCTGAATTATAGGGAGAATTGGTTTTTAAATGCTCAAATGATAATAACAAAACACTTTCTCCAATCTCAGCATCTTCCAGACTAACACGACAGGGAAAAGCATTGGCTTTATCAACTGTTTTCCTGGTGATATTACGTTTTGCTAATTCTTCGTCTGACAGAGCAAATAATGATGAAAACATCTCGCGATTTAGTCCCTGGATTTTAAAATTTGTATTCATTCTTTTTTCTGACAAATTTTGTCCAAAACAGAATGTTTTACAACCCGATTCTTGCTTATTTAGTCGTCTTTTGAAAGTTTTTGAATCCTATTTCAAGATTCCTCTTATTTTATTGGCCTTAAGAATTAATTCCTCCAGATATTCATAGTTCTCCTTTTCGAGCGCCGATTTGAATTTTCTTAGTTGAGAGATATGCTCGTTGAGAACATCCAGTACATTCTCTTTATTTTGTCTGAAGATAGGTACCCACATTTCCGGATGGGATTTTGCCAGACGTACTGTACTTGAGAAACCGGTACTTGCCAACTGAAAAATAGTATCTTCCTCTTTTTCTTTTTCCAAAACGGTATTGGCAAGTGCATACGAAGTAATGTGTGATATATGGCTGATATAAGCAGTATGGATATCATGATCTTCGGAATCCATGTACAAAAGATTCATTTCAAGTGCATTATAAACTTTTTGCACAAGTTTTACGGCATCCTCTGCAGATTCTTCCTGATTACAAATCACGGCAGCTCTTCCGGTAAAAGCATCTGCCATTGCAGCAGCAGGACCACTATTTTCGGTTCCCCACATTGGGTGAGTTGCTACATATCTGGGACGATTCGGATGATTTTTAATAGCCTTTACAATTCCATCTTTAGTAGAACCTACATCCATTATTGTCTGCTTATCATTTAGCAGATCCAGTATATTAGGAAGGATTATTCGGGCTGCATCTACGGGGATAGCAACAATAATCAGGTCAGCACTTTTTACACCTTCATCAAAAGGAAGATACTCATCTATAATGCCTAGAGACTTAGCTTCATTTAAATGTTTTTCATTTTTGTCAATTCCAATAATTTTAGAGGCAAGCCCTTTTTGTTTTAATTTCAGGGCCATCGATCCGCCGATAAGCCCAGTTCCAATAATACTGATATTCATGATTCTGTTTTCTTTACTATACTAAAAAAGAAACCCTGTCTTATAAGGACAGGGTTCACTAATATTTTGACATATCATTCTTGTCCTAACGGTCGTTAAGATTAGAATAATAATATGCGTTGTTCATTTTCACGAGGCTAAATTAGAAATTAAGGATGAGGTGACAAAATTTTTTATTCAAAAAATATTAGTTCCTTTTAAAATTTGTGTGGAGTCAATTCTATTTGGTAAGGTCGAAATAAGCAGCACTTATAAAATTTGAAATATCAGAAGCAACCAGAGAATGTGGATGTATTTTTTCTGTTGCGAGATCTCCGGCTAATCCATGTAAATAGGTGCCTAGAAGGCAAGCTTCGTAGGATGAATAACCTTGCCCTAAAAGTGAAACAAGTATTCCTGAAAGTGTATCTCCGGAACCAGCAGTCGCCATTCCCCAATTACCTGTGGAGTTGAAATAGCAATTGCCATCGGATAATATACTGGCGGTGTAAGCTCCTTTTATTAATATATTGATTTCATATTTTAAGGCGATAGCTCTTACCTTTTCAATTTTTTCAAAGTCATCCTTCCAATCACCAATCAGTCGCTGTAGTTCTTTTGGGTGAGGTGTAAGGATTGCGTTTTTAGGAACATACTGAAAGGGCTTTTTCTGCTTTGACAGAATATTTAATGCATCAGCATCGATAACAAAGTATTGGTTAGGATTATCTTTCAGGCATTTTAGCATTAGTTTTTCCGTTTCTTTGTGCTGACCCACACCCATACCAATAGCTACTGCCTGATATGTATTTAAATCCGGAGCTTTGGATAAATACTCTTCACCAGGATCTGTGATACACATGGCTTCTGTTATGCTGTTTTGCATAATATTGTAACCACATTTGGGTAAATAAGTAGTAACAAGACCACTACCTGTTTTTAGTGCTGCCAGACTACTTAGAACTGTAGCTCCAATTTTTCCGTAGCTGCCACCCATAATTAATACATGGCCAAAAGTTCCTTTATGTGAAAACTTTGAAGCTGGCTTTAAAAACTTTTTTATCATCTTTTTCTCGACGAAATAATAGAAAGAATCAAAGCTTTCCCGGATATTTTTATCTAGGTCTATTTTAACGATAGAGAAATCGGCCAACCATTTTTGTGATGCAGGGAACAGAAGACCCGTTTTAGGTATTTCAAAAGTAAACACATGATCAGCTTTCAGGCAGGGATAATCTTCATCCATTGCACGGTCAGCAATAAAGCCTGATGGCAAATCAACTGCAAAAATACTAAGAGGTAAAGAATCTGAAATCTGTTGAAAAAAATCCTTCCATTTCTTATCTAAAGGAGTATGTAAGCCATTCCCGAAAAGTGCATCTATCACTATTGTATTTTCATGAATATCAACGGTAGTGTTTTCATTGAAAACTGTAACGTTGATACTCATATTCTTTAACCTTTTCTGGTTCTCCAGATTTTCTTTGGAATATTGTTCGGCCTGAAGCAGAAAGATATGGACTTCGAAATTTTTTCTAAATAAAATTCTGGCTATTGCCAGACCATCACCACCATTATTTCCTTTTCCGCAAAATATACTGAAAGCTGGTTGCTGGCCTTTTATTTTATCCAGAATAGCATTGGTGACTGCTTCGGAAGCACGTTCCATTAGCTGCCACGAGGATATATTCTGAATTGCAATAGTTTCCTGATCCAGAAGCTTAATCTGACCAGAGTTTAGGATTTTCATAACCTAAAGGTAAGGATTACCTGAAGTAAATCAAATTTTTAATCCAAGAAAGCCCGGATGGTCTTTTGTAATTGATAGCAGAATTAAGTATGAATACTTTGATTTTATATTAGGTTATTGAATTGGGGAATTTTATAAGGCTAATATAATATCAATCAAATACAAATCCAGAGTAGGAATATAGAGGAAAAATATTCTTTTGACTATTCATGTTTCGAGATAATATTCCTCCAGAATACTTATTTTTGAATGCATTTATTTTTACACAGATCAGGCTCCTCTGGAGCTTTATTCTAATTCCTTCCGATTTCTCTTATCATGAAACTTTATATAGAAAATATGCTTCATCATAAAAGTTCCTTTAAGAACTTTATATTTATAGAGAATATAATTGAGAAAACTCAAAGCGTTCCGGAGGAACGTTATCTTAACCTCGCCAAAGCGGGTGATTATAAATAAAAATGACCGGAAGAAATTCCGGTCATTTGTTTATGATTAATTTATTTTTTTGATATTGATAAACTGAGCATTTTCTTTGCATTTTTCATACTGTACTTCGTATACAGGTTTTTTGGAAGGGTAGAAAAGTAAATACTTCGGGCAAGGCTGCTTTTGAGCTTCACTTCTGTCAAAGTCTATTTTTCCCTTGCTCACAATACTGTCCTTCAGGAATTTTTCATTCAGGTTCAATGCCTTTAGTTCTTGCTGGAAATCCGGAGTAAGAACAAAGTCTTTTGTAAGGGTTTCAGCAACTACACGGTCATTTGGAAAATAAGAACAACTGGTTCCTTTTTGGTTTAGAATAAAGAATACAATGATGATGCCCGGAATAAGGCCTATTAAATAAAATCTGAATCTCCGCATTTAGAAAATTAAAAGGTTGATATCGTGGTACTGCATTCCAAATTTGTTTGCAATAGCCTGCTTCGTAAGTCTGCCTTTGTACATATAAAGACTCTGCTTCATTTCACTATTTTTTACCAGAACATTTTCGAAACCACCTTCCTGATCAAAATCCAGTAAGTAGCTTAAAAAGAAATTGCTTATAGCTTTTGTAGTTGTTCTGGACATGCGGGAGGTAAGGTTAGGTAATCCGCAATGGATAACACCATGTTTTATAAAGGTAGGCTTGGAAAGAGTAGTAAGTTCTGATGTTTCGACACTTTTACCATTGTCTACAGTAACGTCTATAATTACACTGCCCTTTTTCATATGCATTACCATATCTTCGGTGACGATAGGGAACATATTAAGCCTTGGTAACGCGCCGATTACAACATCTGCACGTCTCAGGCTCTTTTTTAATTCTTTTGGATCGATAATAGAAGTAGGTACTCTGCTGTCTACCATCACATTTAGTCTTCTTAGTTTGGATAAAGAATTATCGAATACTTTTACACTGGCACCTAATCCAATAGCTGCTTTTGTCGCATATTCACCTACAATTCCGGCACCCACAATTACAACTTCTGTAGGTCTTACTCCTGTAATCCCGCCAAGCATTTGCCCGTTGGTTTGTGCAAGAAGTTCGGAAGAGTAAAGAATAGAAACCGTACCGGCAATCTCTCCGATAAGACGCACAAGAGAATACTGCTTGTACTCATCCATAATATATTCGAACGCAATTGCATTGATTTTTTTTTCGGATAATTTCTTGAAGTATTCTTTGGAGCTCAGGTTGATTTGTAATGCAGAGATAATGTAAGAACAAGGCTTCAGGAATTCTATCTCGTCCAGTGTCGGCGGATTGATTTTCAGAATAATGTTTTGACTAAATACTTCCTGAGTATCTGTTGTCATTTCTGCACCAGCCTCGGCGTATTGCAAATCGGTAAAAAAAGAACCTTCTCCTGCACCATTTTCCATAATAATGCGGTGGCCAGCCTGTACTAATACCTGTACTGCATCGGGAGTAAGACATAATCTTTTTTCGTCAAGACAAGTTTCTTTCGGAATTCCGATGCTGAACTTTTTTTCCTTTCGTACAATTTCTAATTTCTCTTCCTTGGGAATGAGTTCTTTTTCTGTGAAAGGTGTAAAAATTGTTGTACCCATTTTCTAACTTTTATATCAATCCTTATAACAAAGATAGGACTATTTAAATTTTATTGTTCTTGTGTTATCAGAATTTGTGATTTGCATTTCGTGGTGTGGCAGATCAGAAATTTCATCCTGAAATATCTCAGGCCATTCAATGATACTAAGGAAGGCATTGTCCAAATAATCTTCGATGCCAATATCGTATACTTCTTCTAAGTTGCGTAGCCTGTACAGGTCAAAATGAAAAATTTTACCTTTTGGACTCTCATATTCATTTACAATAGAATAAGTGGGTGAGGTAACTTCATCGTTACTTCCCAGAGATTTTACAAGCTGTTGTGTAAAGGTTGTCTTTCCTGCTCCAAGATTACCTTTTAGGAACAGGATATTATGCTTCAGATGCTGCTTGATTTTCTCAGCAACTTCCTGCCATTGTTCTATGGAAGAAATTTCAATTTCCAGCATTTTTTATTCTTTAATCCTGCAAATTTGTATTTTTTAATGTTACAAAACAAAAAAGCCGGGTAAATTATTTATCCGGCTTTTATCATTTTGGCTGTAAAGGTGTTTGTTTACAGTAAGTTTCGGTATTTTAAATTTTATCTTGTTTATTTCGGTTCCAAAATAGCAATAGGAATAATTACTTCTTCCAGAGAAATTCCACCATGCTGATAGGTGTCTCTGTAATAGTTAACAAAATGGTTATAATTCTTAGGATAAGCTAAGAAAGTATTGTTCTTGGCAAAAATATATTTGGAGCTAAGATTTCCTTTTGGTAAGAATAGTTTTTCAGGAAAATCTATTGCCCATACATCTTTGTCCTCGTATGTTAAGCTTTTTCCGGTTTTGTAACGGATGTTGGTGGATGTCTCACGATCACCAATTACTTTACTTGGCTTTTTTACATAAATAGTACCATGGTCCGTTGTGATAACCAGTTTGAACTTGTTCTCCGCAGCAAGCCGGATAATCTTCATCAGAGAAGAATTCTCGAACCAGTGCTCAGTTAGCGAACGGAAAGTCTTATCATCACGAATAAGCTGGTCAACGATCACATTGTCAGTTTTAGCATGAGAAAGAATATCGATGAAGTTGTAAACAATAACTAAAAGGTCATTGTTTTTATGCTGATTAAAGTCCTCGTAAATTTTTCTCTCAAAGTCAGCATTCAATATTTTCAGATACTTCAGGTGTTTACCGGATAGTCCTAAACGCTTCATCTGATCTTCCAGAAAGTCTCTCTCATGTTCATTTTTATTTCCTTCCTCATTATCATTAAACCAATATTCAGGGAATCTTTTTTCTATTTCTGAAGGAAGCAGACCTGCAAAGAATGAATTTCTTGCATATTGTGTTGCAGTCGGTAGGATACTGAAATAATAATCTTCCGATGTCTTATTATAAAAACGAGTAAATAATGGCTCTATAACTTTCCACTGATCGTAACGTAGGTTATCTATCATCAGAAGAAGAACTTTGTCTTTCTCAACCTCAGGTTTTACTTTCTCTTTAAACAGAGTATGCGACATTAATGGCTTTTCGTTAGAGTTTAACCAGTCTGCATAGTTGTTCTCAATAAATTTAGCGAACTGAATATTTGCTTCCTCCTTTTGACTAAGTAAAAGGTCTGAAAACTCATTGTTCAGGACTTTATCGAATTTTATCTCCCAGTTCAGAATTTTCTTGTAATATTCTGCCCAATCCTGAAAACTGTTCAGGTAAGAAAGTTCCATACTAAGGTTTCTGAATTCCTGCTGGTATTCCAATATGGTCTTCTGTTCTACAAGATCTTCGCTCTGAAGATTCTTTTTTAATGACAGCAAAATCTGATTGGGATTTACCGGTTTTAGGATATAGTCCGAAATCTGAGAACCAATAGCCTGCTCCATCAGGTGTTCTTCCTCGCTTTTGGTAACCATTACAATTTTGATAGTGGAGTCTATATTTTTAATCATCGGGATTGCTTCCAATCCCGAAATTCCCGGCATATTCTCATCGATAAGTACCAGCTGATATTTTTCTTTTTCCAGAATTTCCAGCGCCTCATTTACATTGTTTACCGGAGTCAGCACATAGCCTTTAGCCTCCAGAAATACCATGTGAGGTTTTAGTAAATCGATTTCATCATCTACCCATAATATCTTTCCTGACATAATTTCTTTTTATTTCTTTTTTATTCTAATAATCTTCTGTGATAGTTAATCTGCCCAAGATGGTAACTGAGATGTGCTGTAAGATGAGTAAAGAAAAACTCTGTACTCATTTTGTCTTCGAAAACAATAAGCGGATATTCTTTTTTCAGATCATCTTCACTAAGATTATTCAGCGTATTCTCTATCACCAGAATGGTATTCTCTATCATTTCTATGAGTTGAGGTCTTGGTACATCCTTCAGAGAAAATTCAGCTTCTCTGTTTCTTATATAACCCGTTTTACCCGTAATAGCACCGATAAAATGGTTGAGATTTCCTATAAGGTGAAGGCACAAATTACCTGCAGAGTTGCTGATATGCTTTGATATTTTCCAGATATTTTCTTCTGACTGATAAGATTCGATCTCAGTTTTCAGCTTCAGAAGATCTCTTTTGAAAAGTATTTGTAATGTCTCAATCATCATAACTTTTTTATGCTCTTCAAAAATACGACCAAAAGTTCTTAATTAATAGCTAAAATGACAATTGATTGCGTTAAAAACCGTTAACTCTGTATGGAATTGACTACATTTGTATAGCTTTTTGATGCTAAAAATTTCTGAATGGTTAATAAACTGAAAATCGTTAATGATCCGGTACACGGATTTATAAAAATCCCTTATGAAATCCTTTTTGATGTTATAGAACATCCATATTTTCAGAGGTTACGCAGAATTTCGCAGACAGGATTACTTTCATTAGTTTATCCGGGTGCTATGCATACCAGATTTCACCATGCACTGGGAGCAACACATGTCATGTTTACAGCTCTGGAAACTTTGAAGATGAAAGGAACAGAGATTTCTCAGGAAGAAGAAAAAGCGGCTCTACTGGCTATACTTTTGCACGATGTAGGACATGGTCCTTATTCTCATGCGTTGGAATCTGTACTGATGAATGATTGCCACCACGAGCGTTTATCCATCCTTTTAATGGAGAAACTTAATGAGCATTTTAATGGGCAGCTTGATTTGGCAATACAGATGTTTCAGGGAAAATACCATCGTAAATTTTTCAATCAACTAGTTTCTTCCCAATTGGATGTGGATCGTCTGGATTATCTGAAACGGGATAGTTTTTATACGGGTGTTACAGAAGGGAACGTAAATACCCAGAGAATTATTTCTATGATGAATGTCCATAAAGATGAATTGGTTATTGATGCAAAAGGGATTTATTCTATTGAGAATTTCTTAACGGCCAGAATGTTTATGTACTGGCAGGTTTATTTTCATAAGACATCTGCAGTTGCAGAACACCTACTTATAAAGGTATTGAAAAGAGCAAAAGAATTGGCTGCACAGGGCGAAGATCTTGTTGCTACAGAAAACCTGAGTTATTTCCTGAAGAAAAATAAATTTGATAAAATGACTGAGGAAGACCTCAGACGCTTTACCGAGATGGACGATTCAGACATTATGTTCGGTCTTAAAAATTGGCAGAATCATTCGGATTTTGTACTTAGTCATTTATGTAAATCTATTACTCAAAGACATTTTCCTAAAAATATTATTTCGGAAAAAGCTTTTGACAAACAGACTGTGGATAAAATCATCCAAAAGACTAATGAGTTCTATGGGATAGATAATGCAGAATGGCTGGTGGATCAAATCGAAAGAACTTTGCTGCCATACGATACAAACAAGCAACCTATTTTTCTGAAAAGTAAATCTGAAGATGTTTTTGCATTAGATAAGTCCGAAAATCAGATATTAACCCAGCATTTAAAGACGTTCAGCACTAAATATATCTTATCTTTTCCAAGAGAAGTTTTACCTGTTGTAATTCAGGATCTGAAAAGATAAAATTATTCACTTTTTTAGTATCTTTGCAAACTATGGAATTTACTGCAGAGCAAATTGCAAACCTAGTTAAAGGTAAAGTTATAGGGGATCCTGAGACAAAAGTGTCCGGATTTTCTCAGATCGAGGAGGGTAGGAAAGGTAATCTTTCTTTCCTTGCGAATGCTAAGTATTTACCCCTGATGGATAATACTGAGGCCTCGGTCGTTATTATTTCGGAAAATCTAATAGATAAAGATAAAAAATATCCGTCTGCCCTGATTGCTGTGGAAGATGGATATTTAGCTTTTCAGGTATTGATGAATCTGTATCAGGATTTACAGTCAAAAAAGACAGGAATAGAACAACCTGCTTTTATCAGTGAATCTGCTAAAATAATGGATGACGTTTATATCGGAGCATTTACCTATATTTCTCATAAATCTGTTATTGGTGAAGGTTCACAAATATATCCGCAAGTTTACATTGGTAAAAATGTAAAAATTGGTAAAAACTGTCAGATTGATAGTGGTGCCAGAATTTATGATGACTGTGTAATCGGAGATAATTGTGTGATCCATTCCAATACTGTAATCGGTGGAGATGGGTTCGGTTTCCAGCCTACAGCAGATGGTTTCAAAAAAATCCCGCAATTAGGAAATGTAATTATTGAAGACAATGTAGAAATAGGCGCTGGCTGTACTATAGACAGAGCTACAATTGGTTCAACAATTATAGGTAAAGGAACTAAGCTGGATAATCTTATTCAGATTGCCCATAACGTAAAATTAGGTGAGAACAATGTAATTGCGGCTCAGGCAGGAATTGCAGGCTCAACAACTATCGGACACTGGAATATGATTGGTGGCCAGACAGGTATTGTTGGGCATATTAATATCGGGAACCAGGTGAAAATCCAGGCACAAAGCGGAGTTAACAGCAGTGTTAGCGATCACGAAGTACTTTATGGATCACCTGCAATTTCGGCAACTGACTTCAGAAGAAGTTATGTGCATTTCCGTAATTTCCCGGATATCGTACAAAGAATTAATAATTTAGAAAACATAAACTCAAAAGATAGCACTAATGAGTGATAAGCAAAAGACTTTAAAAGAAGAAGTAACCCTTTCGGGAATTGGGCTTCATACTGGTAAGAATGTAATCATGACACTAAAACCTGCAAAAGAAAATACAGGTTTTGTGTTTGTACGTACTGATCTTGAAGGACATCCGACAGTAGAAGCAGATGTTAATTATGTTACCAGTACAGAAAGAGGTACTTCTCTTGAAAAGAAAGGAGTAAGCATTCATACTTCGGAGCACGTTTTAGCCGCTTTAGTAGGTATGGATCTTGATAATGTTATTATCGAACTGGATAGTTCAGAACCTCCTATTTTAGATGGATCATCCAAATACTTTATAGAAGCCATTGAATCTGTTGGCGTAGAAGAACAGGAACTACAGAGAGATTACCTTGTAATTAAAGAGGTATTGAATTATGTAGATCCAGCTTCCGGTTCAGAGATTACAATAATCCCTGCGGATAATTACGAAATTACCTGCATGGTAGATTTCGGGACTAAAGTTTTGGGAACTCAGAATGCAAGTCTTAAACATATTTCTGAATTTAAAGAAGAGATATCCAGCGCAAGAACATTCAGTTTCCTGCACGAATTGGAAATGCTTTTAGATCACGGATTAATTAAAGGGGGAGACATCAGCAATGCTATCGTATATGTTGATAAAGAATTAACACCTGAAACTATAGAAAAATTAAAATTTGCTTTTGGTAAAGAAGATGTTTCTATCAGGCCAAACGGTATATTAGATAATGTTACCCTTAAATATCCCAACGAAGCTGCACGTCACAAATTACTGGATGTTATTGGTGACCTTGCTTTGGTAGGTGTTAAGATAAAAGGTAAAGTTATCGCTAACAAACCAGGGCACTTTGTAAATACACAATTTGCTAAAAAATTAAACAGACAGTATAAATTGCAGAAAAAGAAAAATGTGCCGGATTTTGATTTGAAGGCAGATCCTGTTTATGATATAAACGGAATTATGAGACTTCTTCCTCACCGTCCGCCATTCTTATTAGTAGATAAAATCTTAGAATTATCTGACAGCCACGTGGTAGGGTTGAAGAATGTTACCATGAACGAACCTTTCTTTGTGGGACATTTTCCTAAAGAACCAGTAATGCCAGGTGTATTACAGGTAGAAGCTCTAGCACAGGTAGGAGGTATTTTAGTATTGGCGAACGTACCGGATCCGGAAAATTACTCTACATATTTCATTAAAATGGATAATGTAAAGTTCAAAAGAAAGATTGTTCCGGGTGATACCGTTATTTTCAAGATTGAATTAATGGAACCTATCAGAAGAGGAATTGTTCATATGCAGGGATACGGCTATGTTGGAGATACTGTGGCTATTGAAGCAGAACTAATGGCACAGGTAGCAAAAAATAAAACCGAATAAATAAAGGATGATACATCAATTAGCCGTAGTAGATAAGAGAGCAAAAATTGGTAATCAGGTTATTGTAGAACCTTTTACAACCATTGCCGGAGATGTGGAGATAGGATCAGGAACGTGGATAGGGCCAAATGTAACCATTATGGATGGTGCACGTATCGGGAAGAATTGTAAAATTTTCCCGGGAACGGTAATCGCAGCGGTTCCCCAAGACCTTAAATTTGAAGGAGAAGATAGCCAGGTAATTATTGGTGATAATACGGTAATTAGGGAGTGTGTTACAATTAACAGAGGAACTAAAGCTCTTGGATATACCAAAGTTGGGAATGACTGTCTCATTATGGCTACATCACACATTGCACACGATTGCACAATTGGTGATCATGTAGTAATTGTAAATGGTTGTGGAATTGCCGGACATGTTGAAATTGGAGATTTTGCTGTAATTGGTGGGCTTAGTGCGGTGCATCAGTTCTCCAGAATCGGAAAACATGTAATGGTTTCCGGAGGTACCTTGGTAAGAAAAGATATTCCGCCTTATATCAAAGTAGCAAGAGAACCTATTTCCTATGCAGGTATTAATTCTATTGGCTTAAGAAGAAGAGGTTTTACCAACGAAAAAATTTTTGAAATTCAGTCTATTTACCGTGCGATTTTCCAGATGAAGAAGAATGCTACTCAGGCAATAGAATATATTGAAAAAGAACTTCTTCCTACAGCGGAAAGAGATGAGATTATTACCTTTATCCAAAACTCACCAAGAGGTATTGTAAAAGGATATGGTAATTCTTCAAAAGATTAAAAATTTAAGAAACAAAAAAATATAAAAATACTCAATGGCAACAACTGCAGACATTAAAAAAGGTCTTTGTATTGAATTTAGCAATGATATCTATAAGGTAATTGAATTCCTTCACGTAAAACCAGGAAAAGGTCCTGCTTTCGTAAGAACAAAGCTGAAAAGTGTAACCAACGGAAAAGTGTTAGATAATACATTTTCTGCAGGACACAAGATCGAAGAGGTTAAAGTAATTACCAGAAAATTTCAGTACCTTTATGACGATGAAAATGGCTTCCATTTCATGAATAATGATGACTTCACTCAGATCTATATCAACAAAGAAATGATCGAAAATGCTCAGTTTATGAAAGCAGGTGAAGAGGTTACAATCGTTTTAAAAGAAGCAGATGAGGCTCCGTTATCAGCGGAAATTCCACCAACTGTAACTTTAGAAGTTATTGAAGCTGATCCAGGTGTAAAAGGAAATACAGCGACTAATGCATTGAAAAATGCAATCGTTGAGACAGGTGCAAGAGTACTGGTTCCTTTATTTATAGAACCGGGCGAAAAAATCAGAATCAATACTGAAGACGGTAGCTATATCGAAAGAATTAAATAAGATGACACTTTGATAGAATGTATTTGTTGATTCCAACTTAACAACTATATTTTATCAAATCTTAAGAAAAATATACGAATGAAACGAAACTTATAATGAGTTTTCCAGGCTGGTAATATCATTATAGGTTCCGTTCCGTCCGGCAACAAAAAATAAAAGATAAACAGATGAAATTTAAAAAAGCTCAGAATCTGAAAACAATTGCCGATCTTATCGGAGCACGCTATGTGGGTGATGCAGAATTTCAGGTTTTAGGCACAAATGAAATACATCGTGTTACAGCCGGAGATATTGTCTTTGTCAATCATCCAAAATATTATGACAAAGCTTTAAATTCAGCTGCTACTATTGTTCTTATAGATCAGGAAGTAGAATGCCCGGAAGGAAAAGCACTTCTTATTTCTGAGGATCCGTTCCGCGATTTCAACTTAATCAATACTCACTTTACCAGAACTCAGGACTTCAAGGAAGAAAGACATAATCTTGAAGTTGGAGATGCTACTATCATTCATTCTTCTGTAGTAATCGGAAACGATGTGAAAATAGGAGATAATTGTATGGTCCATCCTAATGTGGTTATTGGAGACAGAACAGTTATTGGTAATAATGTGATTATTCAGTCCGGAACTGTTCTGGGAGGTGATGCTTTTTATTACCGTAAAACAGCCAATGGTTTCGAAAAACTTCAGTCCGTTGGACATGTTGTTTTGGAGGACGATGTAGAGATTGGCGTTAACTGTACTTTAGACAGAGGTGTTACAGATGTTACACTAATCAGAAAATCTACTAAAATAGATAATCAGGTACAGATAGGACACGATACCATTATTGGTGAACGTTGTCTTATTGCATCACAGGTAGGTATTGCCGGATGTTGCAATATCGGGAACGAGGTTACATTATGGGGACAGGTAGGTGTTGCATCTTCTGTAACGATTGAAGATAAAACAGTTGTTCTGGCAACTTCAGGTGTTTCTAAAGACCTGAAAACTGGTACATATTTCGGTGCTCCTGCTGAGCCGGCAAAAGAGTTCTATAAAAAAGCGGTGAAGCTGAGCAGGCTTTAATTAAATTTCAAAAATCTAATAAAAAATATTAATTTTACAAAAAATCAACAATGTCAGTATTAGTAAACAAAGATTCGAAAGTAATCGTACAAGGATTTACCGGTAATGAAGGTACTTTCCATGCAGGTCAAATGATAGAATACGGAACAAATGTAGTAGGTGGTGTAACTCCGGGAAAAGGTGGTTCTGAGCACTTAGGGAAGCCTGTATTCAACACTGTTGCAGAAGCTGTAGAAAAAGCAGGAGCTAACGTAAGTATTATCTTCGTACCACCGGCATTTGCTGCTGATGCAGTAATGGAAGCTGCCGATGCAGGTATCAAAGTAATCGTTTGTATTACTGAAGGTATTCCTGTAGCTGACATGGTAAAAGTTAAGGACTATATCCAGGATAAAGATTGTCGTTTAATCGGTCCAAACTGCCCTGGTATCATTACTTCTGACGAGGCTAAAATTGGTATTATGCCAGGTTTCGTTTTCAAGAAAGGTAGAGTAGGTATCGTATCTAAGTCAGGTACTTTAACATATGAAGCAGCTGATCAGGTTGTAAGAGCTGGATTCGGAGTTTCTACAGCTATCGGTATTGGTGGTGACCCAATCATTGGTACTACTACTAAAGAAGCTTTAGAATTATTCATAAATGACCCTGAAACCGATGCTGTAGTTATGATCGGTGAGATCGGTGGTCAGTTAGAAGGTGATGCTGCTAAATGGTACAAAGCTTCTGGTTCTACTAAGCCAGTTGTAGGTTTCATCGCAGGTCAGACAGCTCCTAAAGGAAGAACTATGGGGCACGCAGGTGCTATCGTAGGTGGTGATGATGATACGGCTCAGGCTAAAATGAAGATTATGGCAGAATGTGGAATCAACGTAGTAGCTTCTCCTGCTGATATCGGTATTACCGTAGCAAAAGTTTTAAACAAATAATTGTTTGCTAAAAACATAAATAAAATCCCGAATTTTCGGGATTTTTTTATGCCCTATAGGTAGTGTAGTACAAATGTGACAGTCAAAAAGCTTATGTAGTGAAAGTTTTCATTATATTTGCCTCATAAAATTAAAAAAACAGAATTTTATGAAAAAATTACTTTTTACTTCTGCATTAGCAATATCTACACTTTCGTTTGCTCAGATTGACTTCAATAATACAAGATTTGGGGTTACCGCTGGACTTAACCGTTCAGGAGTGAGCAATGCACACAGGCCATCAGGAGCAAGATATACTTTCCAGGCAGGTGGATTAGCTTTAATCCCGATAGGAACTGCTAATCAGTTTTTCTTACAGCCAGAGGTGTTATTCTATGGTGCCGGTGAAACAGGCAAGGATAGCGATTTTAAGAACGGAGATCGTAATGCTAATGGTTACAATGCAGTATATGCAAATAACTATATCAGTGTTCCGGTATACTTCAAAGCTTATTTCTCTGAAGCACCATCTGAGTTTTTTGCAATGGCGGGTCCAAGATTTAACTTTCTGGTAAACCAGAATGTTAAAAATGTTCCATCTGACAAACCTTACTATGATCCTGATTATAGTGGGGCTAGCAACTTTAATGGTAAAGCGGCAAGCTTTAACTTTGGAATCGGATTAGGATTAGGTTATAGCCTTAAAAGAGAGTGGGAATTCACAATTAAGTATGATTTAGGACTTACAAATACTTACAAAGGTTTAGTAAATGAACTAAGCTCTAAGAGCAAATCTGAACAAGTAGCTAGCGTTGGAGTGAGCTATATCTTCAAATAAGACAAATAACATTAAGACATAAAAAAAATCCCGGGTTACCGGGATTTTTTATTTTACAGATTTATCTGTTGAATTTCAATATTTCTAGCTCCGTACTTCTAATTTCGTAATTAGACTAGCTTCTGATCCATTTCCAAAGCTCTTTTACCGAAGCTTTGTTGCCATACATCAGAATACCAACACGGTAGATTTTCCCTGCTACAAAGATCATAAATAGAGCTGATGCGGCAAGTAATGCCATGGAAAGTAATAATTGCCACATAGGTACACCAAATGGTATTCTGGCAATCATAGCAACTGGTGATGTCAATGGAATTATAGACAGCCAGAAAGCCAAAGGACCTTCAGGGTTATTCATGATGCTAAAGCTACCATAAAGGCTCAGCATTAGCGGTAAAATCGCAAATAATGTGAATTGCTGGGTTTCTGTTTCATTGTCTACTGCAGAACCTACAGCAGCATAAATAGAGCTGTAGAAGATGTATCCTAAAAGGAAATAGAAAATAAATACACCAATAATAGTTATATAATCCATACCTAGCAGGCTGTGTGATACCATAGTAAAGATCTCCTGGATATTTCCTAGCTTATCCATTGGGCCGGCTGCTGCAACCGAGTACTTTTGATTGAAAAATACGGCAGCACTTACCGTCATAGCGATCCATATAATAAACTGTGTAAGGGCTACCAGGGTTACCCCCAGAATTTTACCCATCATCAGTTCAAAAGGCTTTACAGATGAAATAATAATTTCTACAACACGGTTATTTTTTTCTTCCAGTACACTACGCATTACCCGTACACCATACATAATGA
Source organism: Elizabethkingia occulta (assembly GCF_002023715.1). Lineage (GTDB taxonomy): Bacteria > Bacteroidota > Bacteroidia > Flavobacteriales > Weeksellaceae > Elizabethkingia > Elizabethkingia occulta. The sequence goes on along the minus strand of NZ_MAHX01000018.1, from coordinate 325,630 downwards.
TGAACATAAATGTAGCATACATCAGGATACCCGCTAATGCAGACTTTACCCCGAAAAGAAAAGCATCGTCATCTTGCTTTTTCTCCTTTAGGTTCTCTGTATTCAGTGTGAAATTCTGATTCAGATTCAGGATTTGCGATTCCTTTATACCCAGTTGTTGTATTTTAAGCTTTCTGATTTCATCGGAAATAGATGAAGAAATTTCTTTACGGGAATCGAATCCTATCTGTTTATTTGTATACAGCCTGGTTTGCGTTTCCAGTTTGCTGTAATCATTGTCTTCCAGCTTCGGAATTACTAAAAGTCCGTCTATAGCTTCTGTTTCCGTTAAAGTTTTTTTTATAGTTTCAGCGCTTTTTTCAGATACATACTGAAAAGTAATATCACCAGTATTTTTCATTTTAGAAAAACTCTGGCTGTTATCAGCTACTGCAATGTTGTAATGAGTTTTGTTCGCTTTGAACATATAAGTAATTACAGCACCGAACAATAAAAGCAGGAGAGGAGCCATAAGGGTAAGTACAACAAAAGATTTTTTCTTTACCTGTGTAAGATATTCTCTTTTGGTAATAAGTATAATATTTTTCATAAGTTCAGTTGTTGGGATGAAATTTGGTTCTGCGAAACCACTTTGTTGGGTTTAAGATTAGAAATTTACTTTACAGCATTAATGAATACCTCATTCATACTAGGGATTTTCTCTTCAAAAACTCTTACTTTACCCGTTTTCAATAGCTCTTCAAGCAGCGCATTAGTATTACTTTCATTACGAATCTGGAAGCTTATCAGTCCGTTTTCCTGAATAATATTATCCGGTGTATATCTTGCTTTAAAACCTTCAAAATTTTCAGACTCTATATCGGTAAGCACTACATTGAACAGGTTTTGTTTAAACTGCTCGCGGACATCAAATACCTTTCCGTCCAGTATTTTGTTCGACTGGTTAATCAGGGCAACATAATCACACATTTCCTCTACAGATTCCATACGGTGTGTAGACAAAATAATTGTTGTTCCCTGCTCTTTCAATTGCAAAATTTTATCTTTAATCAGGTTTGCATTTACAGGGTCAAATCCAGAAAAAGGTTCATCCAGAATTAACAGTTTAGGTTGGTGCAGCACAGTTACAACAAATTGTATTTTCTGTGCCATTCCTTTTGAAAGCTCAGACAACTTTTTCTTCCACCACTGGTCTATGTTCAGTTGCTCGAACCAGTATTTAGCTTGTGTAATGGCATCGTGCTTGGACATGCCTTTCAGTTCCCCGAAATAAGTAAGCTGATCGCCAATGGTCATGTTTTTGTATAACCCTCGCTCTTCCGGCATGTAACCAATCTTTTGAATATGTTCAGGACTTAATTTTTGCCCATCTATAAAAATTTCTCCGCTATCCGGTTGCGTGATTTGGTTAATAATACGGATAAATGATGTTTTTCCGGCACCGTTAGGCCCCAGAAGACCGTAAATACTTCCTGTTGGAACCTCGATACTGAAGTTGTTGAGTGCTACCTTTTTTCCTGCATTATAGGTTTTGGTAACATTTATAGCTTTTAGCATTTTAATTTTTTCTTGTTAGTTTTCTTTTCAGAACTTGTTTCAGAGATCAGATCTCATTTTTAGCCACATAGATACATAGGTTTAACTTTGAAAAGTATTGTATAGTCTGCCTGGACAGAACATCGCTATTAAAAGTTATAATATTTGCCTCTGTGTGAAAAATTTGTTTTTCCTATGTAACCTTATATTTAATTATTTTTATTTTTCTATATGGCTTTCTACTTGTAGATATATACCTCTACTTCGCCTTTATCGGTAACTGTTCCGCGGTACATCCCTTCGGTATTGAATGGCATTGCTACATTTCCTTCTTTATCCAGTGCAATAAGACCTCCGTTTCCGCCCAGTTTACCAATTTCATCAATACTTTCCTGTGTTGCTTCAGTAACAGGTTTATGGAGATATTTCATACGGTCTGCAGCTGTTTTTGAAGCTACTGTACGGATAAAGAATTCTCCCCATCCTGTTCCGGAAATTCCGACCTGCTCATTGGCATAAGTACCTGCACCAATAATAGGCGAGTCACCAATTCGGCCATACTTTTTATTGGTCATACCACCTGTAGATGTCCCAGCAGCAATATTTCCGTTTTTATCCAGTGCTACGGCACCAACAGTACCAAATTTATGATCGATGATGAAATAGTCAGGATAGTTTTCTTTATTATTCTGGCTGGTCTTTTTAGAAGATTCCATGGCTTTCGCTTTTTGCAGGCTGTTCCATGCTTTTTCAGTCCAGAAATATTTAGGATCTACAATTTCCAGTTTCTGTTCTTTTGCAAATTTCTCTGCTCCGGGGCCAGCCATCATGACATGCTCCGATTTATCCATAACAGCTCTTGCTGCCAGAATTGGATTTTTTATAGTGGTAACACCAGCAACAGCACCAGCTTTCTGATCTTTCCCATTCATAATGGATGCATCGAGTTCATTTCTTCCTTCATTAGTAAAGACAGCACCTTTCCCGGCATTAAACAAAGGAGAATCCTCCATAACCATAATAGCAGCAGATACTGCATCTAAAGAAGATTTACCGTTTTTGATTTCGGCATATCCCTTTTGTAAGGCTTCTGTAAGTTTTTCGCGGTATTCTTTTTCTTTTTCAGGAGAAAGGTTGGCTTTGGTTATTGTTCCGGCACCTCCGTGGATCACCATCACATACTTTTTCTGGGCAAATGTTAGTGTCCCGAAAACTAATAAAGGAAATATAAACTTCTTCATTATGTAATAAATAACTCCAAATTTACATGAAATTTTCTATTTCTAAAATAATAGTGGGGAGTAATTAATGACTATCTGAATAAAGAATTTCAGAGATCATAAACAACCTGTCGGTTTTTTTCTATCTTTGTAAACGACTTTAGGGGTGTCTGCAAGTATGCGGGCTGAGATTTTACCCTTTGAACCTGATCCGGGTTATACTGGCGTAGGGAAAAGTGAAATGTCTTCATTGGTGCTTTCTGCACTTTTGTGGCCATTCCTGAAGTTTTATATCTAAAAATTATCAGGAATGGAACTAACAATTAATCACGAGAAAAGAAATTACGAGCATCTACCTTCCACATTGGAAGCGCTAATACATTTGGAAGCCCGCGGCAAGTCCAAAGGTATTGCTGTAGCTGTAAACAATCAGGTTATTCCCAAAACCGACTGGGAGAATACTATTCTTCGGGATAAAGATTCTGTTCTTATTATCACCGCAACGCAAGGAGGTTAATACTAAGTAAATAATAAAAGACAGAAAAATGAAGACAATCACACAGGCATCGTTGCCTAATTCTAAAAAAGTATACATTGATGGTCAACTTTTCCCGATTAAAGTGGCAATGCGTGAAATTTCACTAAGCCCGACCAAACTTAGTTCGGGAGGTATAGAAGTCAACCCGCCGGTTACGGTATATGATACTTCAGGACCTTATACCGATGATCAGGCAGTTATAGATGTTCGTAAAGGATTACCCAGAATCCGTGAACAATGGATTTTGGACAGAGAGGATGTAAAAGTACTGGAGGGTATAACGTCTGAATATGGAAAGAAAAGACTTGCAGATACTAAGTTGGATGATTTGAGATTTGAGTACAGTCACAAGCCAATGGTAGCCAAAGAAGGAATGAATGTAAGTCAGTTGTACTATGCAAAGAAAGGCATTATCACCCCTGAAATGGAATATGTAGCTATACGCGAAAATCAGAAAATTGAGCAGTTAGAAACCTCTACCAAAGGAATGGCTGCACAGCATCGTGGTGACAGCTTTGGTGCCAATACTCCCAAAGGAAAAATTACGCCGGAATTTGTACGCAGCGAGATTGCTGCCGGAAGAGCAATTATCCCGAATAATATAAACCATCCTGAAAGCGAGCCTATGATTATTGGGCGTAATTTCCTGGTAAAAATAAATGCCAATATCGGTAACAGTGCTGTTACTTCTAATATTGAAGAGGAAGTAGAAAAAGCAGTATGGGCTTGCCGCTGGGGAGCAGATACGATTATGGATTTATCTACCGGAAAAAATATCCACGAAACACGGGAATGGATTATCCGAAATTCTCCGGTTCCTATTGGTACCGTTCCTATTTATCAGGCACTGGAAAAAGTAAAAGGTGTTGCAGAAAATCTTACATGGGAAATTTTCAGAGATACGCTTATAGAACAAGCAGAGCAGGGTGTCTCATATTTTACAATTCATGCAGGTGTATTGTTGCGTTATATCCATCTTACAGCCAGTCGTGTTACGGGAATTGTTTCCCGTGGCGGATCTATTATGGCTAAATGGTGTCTGTTCCATCATCAGGAAAATTTTCTATACACGCATTTCGAAGAGATTTGCGAAATTATGAAGCGTTATGATGTTGCTTTTTCTTTGGGCGACGGATTGCGACCGGGTTCTATTGCCGATGCCAATGATACAGCACAATTTGCGGAGTTGGAAACTTTGGGTGAGCTTACCAAGATTGCCTGGAAACACAATGTACAGGTAATGATAGAGGGACCTGGGCATGTACCAATGCATATGATTAAAGAAAATATGGAGAAGCAGCTTGAAGAATGTGATGAAGCGCCTTTCTATACACTAGGACCATTAACAACAGATATAGCACCGGGTTATGATCATATTACTTCTGCGATAGGTGCTGCCATGATTGGCTGGTATGGCTGTGCAATGTTGTGTTATGTTACACCAAAGGAGCATTTAGGTTTACCAAACAAGAAAGATGTAAAAGACGGTGTGATTACCTACAAACTTGCGGCTCATGCTGCAGATCTTGCAAAAGGACATCCGGGAGCACAATATCGGGATAATGCACTGAGTAAAGCCAGATTCGAATTCCGTTGGGAAGATCAGTTCAACCTGTCTCTGGATCCGGACACTGCAAGAGAATTCCACGATGAAACTTTACCTGCAGATGGTGCGAAAGTAGCCCATTTCTGCTCGATGTGCGGCCCTAAATTCTGTTCAATGAAAATTACTCAGGAGATTCGGGATGCTGCTGAGCAGGGGATGAATGAAAAGTCGAAAGAATTTATCGAATCAGGTAAAGAAATCTATTTATGATCATTGTTTTCTCTCCGGAACAAGAGGCAGAAAAGGAAGCCTACTGGATCAATGAACTTTTTGCCAATGGACTAAGTTATTTCCATATCCGGAAGTATTGGCTGTCTGATGTTGCCATGCGCGATTACATTAGCCAGGTTGATGAAGATTACAGACATCGACTGGTTTTGCATTCCCATTACAATCTGGCGGAAGAATTTGGTCTTTTAAGGTTACATTTCAGGGAAGAAAGCAGATTAAACAGAGAGTATTCAAACTTTCAGAGCAAATATATTTTGTCTACTTCCACTCATTCTATTGAAGAATTTAATGCATTGGGTACGGAATGGACCTATGCTTTCTTATCACCTGTATTTCCAAGTATCTCCAAGCAAGGCTATGGAGCAGAGGACAATATTCTGGATAATCTGAAACAAAGAACTAATAAAAATGTTCAGCTAATAGGACTGGGAGGAATAGATGAAGATAATATAGAGATAGTATTAAAATCAGGAGCAGATGGTGTGGCTATGCTAGGGAATATCTGGCAAAGTCTACACCCGGTTCAAAGTTTTTTAAAATGTAAAAACAATCTTTAATTCAAATATAGAATTTATGCTGAGCAGACTGCAATATATATCACAGGGAGCTAATGCAGAAGACCAGGAGAAGAATATTCTGAAAGCTTTACTAAACGGAGCTGACTGGATTCAGGTACGCTGGAAAGATACTGATGATAGATCTTTAGAAAAGCTATGTATTAAAATAAGGAACTACTGTAGTGATTTTGGAGCTAAATATATTCTAAACGATCATGTTACATTAGCTAAAGAAACCGATGCAGATGGTGTACATCTCGGTCTGACTGATACTCCGGTAGCAGAGGCCAGAAGCATTCTAGGAAATAATAAAATCATTGGCGGGACTGCCAATACAATTCAGGATTTACAACAGCGTATCGATGAGAAATGCGATTATATTGGTTTAGGTCCTTTTCGTTTCACTTCTACAAAAGAGAAGCTTAGTCCGGTTTTGGGAGCTGAAGGCTATAAAAATATTTTTAAGCATTTTCAGGATCAACAAATCGCATTGCCGCCAGTATTTGCTATTGGCGGTATTCAGCTGGAAGACATTAAGCTATTGCAGGATATAGGTTTGTATGGCGTAGCTGTATCCGGACTGATTGCTAAGAACCCTGAACTAATTTCAACCATTAAAGCAATATTCAATGAGTAACTTACAAATAGCAGACAGAATTTATACTTCCAGATTATTTCTGGGAACAGGAAAGTTTGGGAGTATGTCCCAAATGACAGAAGCTGTAAAGGCTTCCGGATCCGAATTGGTAACGATGGCACTAAAGCGTATAGATCATCAGTCGGATTCCGATGATTTATTAACTGCTTTACAATTGCCAAATGTTCATCTTTTACCCAATACTTCCGGAGCCAGAAATGCACAGGAAGCTGTATTGGCAGCACAACTGGCAAGAGAAGCGCTGGAAACAAACTGGCTGAAGCTGGAGATACATCCCGATCCCCGATATCTGTTGCCTGATCCTATAGAAACACTGAAAGCTACAGAACAGCTTGCTAAATTAGGTTTTATCATAATGCCTTATATACACGCTGATCCGGTATTATGTAAAAGGCTGGAAGATGCAGGAACAGCTGTAGTAATGCCCTTAGGTGCACCAATAGGTAGTAATAAAGGCTTGCGAACGTTGGATTTTCTGGAAATCATTATCGAACAAAGTAAAGTGCCTGTAGTAGTGGATGCTGGTATAGGAGCACCTTCGGATGCTGCAAAAGCAATGGAAATGGGAGCAGATGCTGTTTTGGTAAACACAGCAATTGCTGTTGCCGGCGATCCCGTAGAAATGGCAATAGCATTCAAAGAAGCTGTTATAGCTGGTAGAAGAGGTTTCGAAGCTCAACTGGGAGATATACACTCCGGAGCAGTAGCATCCAGTCCGCTAACCTCATTTTTATAGGAATGGCTTTTGACTTATTATATGATAAATCAGAATTCTACGGCGTGAAAAACGACAAAGGGTTTAGAAAACAATTTTTTACCACATAGAGACATAGTTTTTAAGACGCGGATAGAGGTATCTCTGATACTAACATAGTGTATGTGTGAAAGTTTACTTTCCTATATTAAACTTCATTTTAGATGCCTCTTTCTATGTGCCTATGTGGTTTTATAAAATTGTACTGTTGTAGTTATTAACTGAATTATAAAAAACGAATACATGAAAACATTTAAAAAAACTTTTCTGCAATATGACTGGGATTGGATAAAAGACAAAATTTATACAACTACGGAGCAGCAGGTAGAAAGTGTATTGAATAAGAGAAAAAGAACGATTGAAGATTTTCTGGTATTGCTTTCTCCTGCGGCCGCACCTTATTTGGAGAAAATGGCACAAATAACAAAAAATCTTACCCAAAAGAGATTTGGTAAAGTCATACAAATGTATGCCCCACTTTACCTGAGTAATGAATGTCAGAATATCTGTACCTATTGTGGTTTTAGCCTGGATAATAAAATTAAGCGTAAAACATTATCCAATACAGAAATTATAATAGAGGCTATGGCACTGAAAACAATGGGGGTAAACCATGTTTTATTGGTAAGTGGTGAAGCCAATAAAACGGTAGGAATAGAGTATTTTCTAAATGCTATAAAGCTACTCCGTCCGTATTTTGCAAATATCTCCATCGAAGTTCAGCCATTATCACTGGAAGAATATCAGGCATTACACGATGCTGGTGTAAATTCTGTACTCGTATATCAGGAAACTTATCATGAGGTTGTTTATAAAGAATATCATCCTAAAGGAAAGAAATCCAATTTTGATTTCAGGTTGGATACACCTGACAGGATAGGGCAGGCCGAGTTACATAAAATAGGACTGGGTGTTTTACTAGGGCTGGAAGACTGGCGGGTAGATAGTTTCTTTAATGCTTTGCATATAGACTATCTACAGAAGCAATACTGGCAGACACGATTTTCGGTTTCTTTTCCCAGATTGAGGCCTGCTGAAGGAATTATAGAGCCTAATTTTATTATGAGTGACAGGGATTTGTTACAGCTAATCTGTGCTTACCGGATATGGAACGAAGATTTAGAAATTTCAGTTTCTACAAGAGAAAATGAAAACTTCAGAAATAATGTAATCTCATTGGGAGTTACCACTATGAGTGCTGCTTCTAAGACTAATCCGGGTGGTTATGCTGTAGATCCACAATCTCTGGAGCAGTTTGAAACAAGCGATGAAAGAAGTATGGATGAAGTGAAAAGAATTATCAGTAATGCGGGTTATGATCCTGTAATGAAGGATTGGGATAAAGTTTTTTAAAATACGAAGTTAGAATTTAGAAGTACGAAATATTTGCATCATAAATAAATTAAACCGCAAAAGTAACAAAAGAGCGAAGTTTATGTTGAATCGTGAATTTGCGTTCTAATTTTTTAACCACATAGATACATAGTTTTATAATCTTCGATATATGTGGCTATAATTCGTAACCACAAAAGCAACAAAAGAATAATATATTGGATCCGGTAAAAGTTCAAAAAAGATTTATTAACCACATAGAGATATAGCCTGCCAATCTCTGATAAAGGCATCTTCGATACTAACATAGAGTTCATAGCTTATGTGTGAAAATTTATTTTCCTATGCATCAGCTCTTTTATAGAATTAATCCTATGTTTCTATGTGGTTTTATATACCTTATTTTAGGTCAAAAGAAAGATTTTTTAACCACATAGAGATATAGCCTGCTAATCTCTGATAAAGGTATCTTTGATACTAACATAGAGTACATAGCTTATATGTGAAAATTTATTTTCCTATGCATCAGCTCTTTCATAGAATTAATCCTATGTTTCTATGTGGTTTTATATACCTTATTTTAGGTCAAAAGAAAGATTTTTTAACCACATAGAGATATAGCCTGCTAATCTCTGATAAAGGCATCTTTGATACTAACATAGAGTACATAGCTTATGTGTGAAAATTTATTTTCCTATGCATCAGCTCTTTTATAGAATTAATCCTATGTTTCTATGTGGTTTTATTTATTACAATTATTATATGAAAGAAGATTCTATAACCAATGAAGAATTTAACCGTTATAGCCGCCAAATTTTTATTGAAGAGATAGGAGTGACGGGACAGCGAAAAATAAAAAATGCCAAAGTGCTGATTGTAGGAGCAGGAGGTTTAGGAAGTCCGGTTATTCAGTATCTTGCTGCGGCAGGAGTAGGTACTATTGGTGTTGCAGATTTCGATGTCGTGGAGCTGCATAATCTGAACCGTCAGGTAATTCATACAGAATCTAATGTAGGAAAATTAAAGACAGAAAGTGCAGAGGCTTTTGTTTCAGCTTTTAATTCTTCGGTTAACTTTATTACTATAAATGAAAAAATAGAACCTGAAAATATACAGTCAATCTTTCAGGATTATGATCTGATTGTAGATGGCTCAGATAATTTTACTACCCGATATCTGGTAAATGATACCTGCATAGCACTCGATAAAACTTTGGTTTACGGGAGTATTTTTGGATTCGAAGGACAGATAGCGGTGTTCAATTATAAAGGCAGTAAAAATCTACGGAATCTCTTTCCTGAGCCACCAAATCCGGATGAGGTCCCCAATTGTGATAAAAACGGAGTTCTGGGACCTTTACCCGGAATTGTAGGAACCATGATGGCGATGCAGACGCTAAAGATTATTGCAGATCTCCCGGTAACAACCAATCAACTAACCATTGTAGATACCCTGAACTGGAATTTTTTAAAGATTGGATTTTAAGTGCTGATACAATAATTGATTGTAAACCTTGACAAGGTTGTTTAAGCAAAATGCTCCTGTGAATAAACAACAGGAGCATTTCTATAGAATTAAGTAAAAATGATTTAAAAAGAGATATCCCAGATACCGGTTTTACGCTCAAGTTCTATTAAGGCTGCAGCATTATCTGCAAGAGCCTGATAGTAATCCTTTCTTACATCATTGTAAGTTCTTTGTGCATTCAGAACTTCTAGAATAGAGCTTTCGCCTCTTTTGTAACTGTAGATAATACCTTCCAGAATACTTTTAGCCTCTGTAAGCATTCCGTTGTGGAATTGCTTTACCTGCTTCTGGGTCGCCATATACTGCTGATAAGCCTGCATTACTTCTGCACGAATACTTTGTTCTATCTGTTGATATTCCAATTGAGACTGGGAATGTGCCATTTCAGCAATCTTTAGTCCTGCATTTCGGTTATTGGAGAACTTTAGCGGAATACTTACACCAAGTTTCACAGCATTTACAGCAGGAGAGGGGGCTATTTCATTTGTTGCTGTTGTATTATGAGATACTCCGGCAGAAAGACCCAGGTCTATTTTACGATTGGCTCTTTCCAGATTAATCTGGCTTTTTGCAACCTGTGTATTCTGGCGGGCAGCTAATAAATCTGCTCTGTCATTCAGTGCCTGTGTGATAAGGTCCTCGACGACGAAATCTCTGTTGAAGGCATTGAAATCACCGTCAACATCTCTACCCGTCAGATTGTTATCACTTAGATATACAGATAGTCCTGTTATCGCTTGTTGCTCTGCACTTTCGGCCTGATAGACATCATTGAGAAGAGAAGCGGCTTCCAGTTTACTTTGCTTGGAGGATACCAAAGATATAGTCCCCAGGCGGTATCTGATGCTGTCGGATTTTGACAGTTTTAGCATGTTTTTATAAGAATCCTGTTGTACATCCAGGAGAGCTTTGGTTCTTAGAGCTTCAATATAACCTAAGCTGGCATCTGCGCGAAGGTTTCTGAAAAAATCTGATAATAATATCTTACTCAGCTCAGACTGATTTCTGGCAAGGTCTACGCGGGCTTTTCTTTTTCCACCTAGTTCTAAAGTCCAGCCAAAAGATCCGCCAAAGGTATACCCCATCTTTTTGGAAACTCCGTTGTTGGAACCTTCCATATCAAATTGTGGATCCGGAAACATATTGGCTGTCTGAATTGAAGCTTCTGCCATGCTTACATTATATTTCTGCGCAGCATAATTCAGGTTTTTCTTTCCGACAAGATTCAGGTATTCACTAAAGCTTAAAAGCTCTTTTTCCTGTGCTTTTACAATACTCACCATGCTGAGTAATGTTGCCGTAACTATAGTAAAACGAATATTAAATTTCATCTGTCTCTTTTTTAATACGCCGCTTCTCGGCTGGTTGTATAGGTCAGATAGAATGCTAAAGCCTATCATAACCAAGTTCGTCAGGTTTTTATTCATGCATTTCATCTGTCTCTTTTTTCAAATTTTGTTTTTTTCCAAATCGACGTTCAGCCATGTAGTAAATTGCCGGTAGTACAAATAGGGTAAGAATCGTAGAAAACATTAGTCCGTACACAATTACCGTCGCCAGAGGACGTTGTACATCGGAGCCTATTCCTGTAGCCATAGATGCAGGAAATAGACCTATTACGGCAACAGTAGCTGTCATTAATACAGGTCTGAAACGATCTCTAGCCCCTTTAATCACAGATTCTTTCAGTTCATGGTCTTTCTTTCGGAGATCATTAATATGCGAAATCATAATAACACCGTTCTGAATGGCAACACCAAACAAGGCAATGAAACCTACCGCAGATGATACATTGAGTGACATTCCGCGTATGTTAAGAGCGAGCATTCCGCCAAATAAAGCCAGTGGTACAATAGACATCAGTACCAGTGCCTGCTTGAAGTCGCCGAATGCACCATACAATAACAGGAACATAATTGCCAGGGCCAATGGTACAATAAAGGCCAATCTGGAGTAAGCTCTGTTTTGATTTTCAAATTGACCGCCCCATTTAATGTGGTATTTTTCGTGGTCGTATTTAATATCTTTTTCTATTTTGGCCTGAGCTTCGTTCAGGAAAGAAGAAAGGTCACGGCCCCTTAGATTTAGTTTTACGGTTAGATGCCGTTTGTTCATTTCACGTGTAATGGTACTTTCACCTGTACTCAGTTTTACTTCTGCTACCTGTGATAGCGGAATCTTAGCTCCGGAAGCAGAGGTTAGCATCAGGTTACCTATTTTATCAGGTGTATTTCTGCTTTCTTCCGTGTAACGGCAGGAAATATCATAGACTTTGTTGCCAATGAAGATTTGTGATATGGCTTTTCCTCCCAGTGCCACTTCGATAAGGTCTGCCACATCCGATACGTTTAGCCCATACTGAGCAATTTTGTCCCGGTCAGCAATAATTTGAAGCTGTGGTAATGGCGGTTCCTGATCAATAGCTAAATCAGCAGAACCAGGAGTTTTATCCAGAGTTGATAATACATTTTCAGCAATTCTTCTGGTTTCCTTAAAGTCATCACCATAAACTTTCACTACAAGCTCACTATGTGCACCGGATATTTTATCCATTACACCGTCAATCATCGGTTGGGAGAATCCAACAGTAAAACCGGGCATATCTTTATAATCTTTCGCCAGCTCCTGAATAAGATCGGCTTTGGTTTTTCCTTTAGGCCATTCTTTGTAAGGTTTTATTCCTACAGAAACTTCAAAGTGAGAGGCTGTCCACGGGTCAGTTCCGTCATCATTACGCCCTGCCTGAACCATCATGTAAGTGATTTCAGAATGTTTCAGTGTTCTGGCGCGTAGGGTATCGCTCATTTCTTTTGCTTTTGCCAGGGAAATTCCCGGTGGCAATTGTACCTGTAGCCAGATGGAACCTTCGTCCAGCTCTGGAAGGAAATCTTTCCCTACAGTATAGGATAATACACCTGCAGTTGCCAGAACAAGGCTGACAGGTAAGATAACCTTTTTAGGCGCCTGCATAATTTTTTCAATTCTCTTTCCGTAGGCAGTACTTATTTTCTCCAACCATTTGTTATGATAAAGCTTCTGAGGTTTTCTGTAAATTACATATGCCAGTCCCGGAATAAGAAGAAGAGCTACAGCCAGTGCCCCGAATAAAGCATAACCAACTGTAAAGGCCATAGGTGTGAAGAGCTTTTTCTCGACTCTCTCAAATGCAAATAACGGGAGATAAGCAGTGATAATAATGATAGTAGAAAAGAAAATAGGTTTAGCTACTTCTATTACTCTTTTGGTAATACTTTTTTCTTCCAGTTCTTCTTCCGGATCATCTTCTCTTTTCTTCAGAATTGTTTCCAGCATTACAATGGCTCCGTCTACAATAATACCGAAATCTATTGCCCCCAGAGAAAGAAGGTTAGCCGGGATATTGGTAAAGTGCATTAAGATAAATGCGAATAATAACGAGAGTGGAATTGTGATAGCAACTAGTAAAGCGCCTCTCCAGCTTCCAAGAAATAGAATAAGAACTATAATAACGAGTACAATCCCTTCAGTTAAAGTATGAGATACAGTATTAAGAGTAGTTTTTACAAGATCCGTTCTGTCTAGGAAAGGATGTATTCTTACCCCCGGCGGAAGAGTTTCATTATTCAGTTCATCAACGGCCTCATGTACGCCTTCCAGTACCTGAGAAGGATTTTGCCCTCTTAATAAAAGAACAATACCTTCTACACTTTCGGAATAGTTACGTTTTTTGTCGCTATAGCCAAGTATCCCTTTTCTTTCAAGGTTACCATATTTTAGAGTTCCTACATCGTTCAGGAAAACGGGAACACCATTTTCTGTTTTTACAACAATTTTTCCAAGGTCATTCAGATCTTTTACGAGACCAATGCCTCGGATGACATAGGAAAGATCACCACGCGGAAGCATACTTCCGCCGGCACTTATGTTGTTTTTGGAAATCGTTTCGGTAACTTCGGAAAGAGATAATCCGTATTGTTCCAGCTTATGTGGATCCAGCTCTATCTGAAACTGAGTTGTAATCCCTCCAAAGTTAGTCACATCGGCAATTCCTGAAACCTGCTTAATCCGTGGAATAATAACAAAGTTTTGCAGGTCTGTAAGTTCACGCAGACTGTGGTTATTACTTTCGATAATATAGCGGTAAACTTCACCGATAGGAGAGGTGAGTGGGTCTAACCCGGGTTGTGCTCCGTAAGGAAGATTGACTTCGGCCAGTCTTTCCTGGATTCGTTGTCTTGCCCAGTAATCGTCTACACCATCTTCAAAAACCATTGTGATAATGGATAATCCGAAAGTACTCTTGCTACGCATAACGTGCATTCCCGGAAGCCCATTCAAAGATCTTTCCAACGGAATTGTGATTTGTTGTTCTACTTCTTCAGCTGCCAGCCCCGGAACCTGTGTTACAACCTGTGAGGTAACATCAGCAATATCGGGGTAGGCTTCTACAGATAGTTTGGTCCAGGAGTAATATCCGAAGAATCCCAGTAAAAGGAAGAGCGCCAGCATCAGCCATCTCTTCTGTATAGAGAGTGTAAGTAATTGTTTCATGTTTTTAATTTTTGAACCTGATCCTGCAGGATCTGAATTTGACTATTCACCATTCACATATTCACAAGTAAATTGTGAAAGCTGAAAATAGTCTCATGATAAAGATGTTATAGATTATTTTGCGTCCAGCATATAGATTCCGCCTTCGGTCATAATAACATCGCCAGGCTTTAAACCGGAAGTAATTCTTACCACTTTCTGGTCTGTTTCTCCTGCGACAACCGAACGTTTAGCAAACTGATTTTTGCCGGTTTTTATCCATACATACTGGGAACTGTCTTTTTGCATAAGTGCCGTAACCGGAATCATAATAGAATTAACCGGTGTGGTAGAAAAGTTGACAGTAGCATACATTCCCGGTTTTAGTTTCCTGTCCGGATTGTCGCATTCAATAAGCACTTTTACACTTCGGGTAGTCTCGTCTACAATTTCGTTAATGTGGTACACTTTTCCGGTAATGTTTCTGTCCGGATAGGCGCCTACCTTTACGGAAACATGATCTCCGGTGTTCACAAAGCGGATATCCTTTTCTTTTACTTCTCCGGTAATCCATACTTTGGATAATTCGGCAATAATAACGACAGGATCTGCATCACCCTTCAGGAACTGACCATTAACGATCTGATTAGAAATAATCTCACCATTGATAGGAGATCTTACGATAAGGGGACTGCCCAGACCACCACCTTTACTGTTGTATACCTTTAGTGCAGAAGAAGCATTGGAGAGAGAGGTCTTTTTGTTTTTGAAGTCCGTTTCAGCTTCATCAAGTTCTTTTTGGATTCCTACGCCATGTTTTACAAGATCCTGCTGTCTCCGGTAGTTTTTTTCCGCAAGCTGTACATCATTTACAGCATCTGTATAATCTTTCTGAACCGAGAAATAGTCAGATGAAAGAATTTCGAAAATTGGGCTGCCCGCAGAAACATTTTGGCCAAGACGGACAAAAGATTTGGTTATCCTTCCCGAAAAAGGACTTGCAATTTCTGCATAATGATTGGGAATAGCCTGAATTGTACCGGCAGAAACAACACCGTCACTATGTTCCTGTTCGGAAACTGTTTCGGTTTTAATCTTTCTGAAGACAGGATTGCTTTCCGGAACGATAACATTATCGCCTTTAACGATAAGGTCCTGATCCTGAGGAGTTTCACTTTTAGAGTCTTTGCAAGAGATAACGAACGCTAAAAGTGCCATTGTTAGTACTGTTCTTCTCATATTTAGTAGTTATTTGTAACAATAGATAAATTTTTTTGTTTTTTTAGCTTCAGCACTATCCCTTCAGATGTAACTAAGATAGTGTTTTTTTCGCTGTTGCAAAGGTATTTTCATCACTTAGAATACCCCGTTAGAGAATCTTTAGAATACTATTAGAAAACTATTAGAAAAAGGTCATATTTCCAGGTGAAACAAGTGGTTTTATGTATAGGAATTCATCTTACGGGTAATGAAGTCTATTCATTGTCTTTGTTGTTATGTTTATTATGTATTTGGTTTTTATGGTTTTACCAAGTAAAATCATATTGGTGTTAAAAGAAATAAGGCTAGTGGTAAGATGATATAAAAGCAAAAAAACAATCCCCTGTAGTGAAAACTGCAGGGGACTGTCTTAATATGGAAAGTAAATAAATAATTTTAGTTAATTTAATTATATACTCAGGTTTTGATATTTTTATCAAACCACATAGACACATAGAATAGCTCATTAAGATACATCTGTCTGAATTTCAAAAGCTCTATGTACCTGTTATTTTATAACCATTGCTGGAATTTCCGGATAAACCATTGTTTCACAAACTGAGTCAGGATACAGTATCCGGTAAGAATCCCCAGAAGGTAAGGGAAATAGGATAATGGTAGCGGCTGCATTTTTAGATATCCTGCTATAGGAGTAAACGGAATGGAAATCCCAATAAGCATAATCAGACTTGTAAGTGCAACTACAGGAGCTGCTGCCCAACTCTGAATAAAAGGTATTTTTTTAGTTCTGATAATATGTACAATCAGTGTTTGTGATAGTAGACCTTCTACAAACCATCCGGTCTGAAAAAGACTTTGATGTTCCGGAGTATTGGCTTTGAAGATAAAGAACATGACAGCAAAAGTTATATAGTCGAAAATAGAACTTAAAGGACCTATATACAGCATAAATTTCTTGATACTGCCGGCATCCCATTTTTTAGGTTTTTCCAGGAAATCCTTATCCATTGTATCCCATGGAATAGATGACTGAGAGATATCATAGAGCAAATTTTGGGTAAGTATTTGTAACGGAAGCATAGGTAAGAAAGGTAAAAAAGCACTTGCACCGATCATACTAAACATATTACCAAAATTACTACTGGCCGTCATCTTTATGTATTTGATGATATTTCCAAAAGTTCTTCTGCCATAGATAACACCGCTACGCAAGACCATCAGATCCTTTTCCAATAATATAATATCGGCACTTTCTTTAGCGATATCGGCCCCGGTATCTACAGAAATACCTACATCAGCTTCCTTAATGGCTGCGGCATCATTAATGCCGTCTCCCATAAAGCCTACGGTATGCCCTTTCGATTTCAATACTTTTACAATACGTTGTTTTTGCAACGGGCTTACTTTTGCAAAAATTGAATAAAGATCCATATTCTTGCTTAGTTCCTCATCCGAGATATGATCCAGTTCTTCTCCCAGCATTATATTGTTGATAGGAATTCCTACATCGTGGCATATTTTTTTCGCCACAATATCATTGTCTCCGGTAATTACCTTTACCTCTACACCCAATTTATGCAATGCTTTAATACTAGGTTCTGCAGAAGGTTTTGCAGGATCCAGGAATCCTATAAATCCGGTAAGGATAAGATTGTTTTCATCAGCAACGGAGTAGTTTAGCGGGTGATTTCCTTCAAATTCCCGAATGGCAACGAGCAATACACGAAGTCCTTCAGCATTTAATTTCTCAGACATTTTGAGAATTTTTTGCTTCATAGCTTCATCCAGTGGAACAATATTATCATTCTCAATATGAAGGCTGTGGTCGTCTCCGGGATCTAAGGCATACTTACATAGAGAAAGCATTTCCTCTACAGCGCCCTTAGAAATCATAAGGTGCTTGCCTTTAGAAGTATTCAGAACTACGGACATTCTTCTTCTTTCAAAATCAAAAGGAATTTCGTCCACTTTCATGTATAATTCATCGGCTTTCATTAGATTATGTACTTCGGCATGATCCAGAACTGCCTGATCCAAAAGATTTTTTAGACCTGTTTGATGGAAACTGTTGAGGTAAGCCCATTTTAGTACTTCATCATCGTCCATTCCCCGAACGTTGAGGTGAGTTTCCAGCACGATTTTATCCAGTGTAAGTGTTCCGGTTTTATCCGTACATAGGATATCCATTGCACCTATATTCTGAATGGCATTCAGCCTTTTTACAATAACTTTCTTTTTGCTCATGTTTACAGCACCTTTTGCAAGGTTAGCCGTAACAATCATAGGCAGCATTTCCGGAGTCAATCCAACTGCAACCGCAATGGCAAATAACAAAGCCTGCATCCAGTCATCTTTTACAAACCCGTTAATCAGGAATATAACCGGAGTCATAATCAGCATAAACCGGATAAGAAGGAAGCTTACTTTGTTTACGCCTATATCGAAAGATGTTTCAGGTCGTTTTGAAACAAGATTCCGGCTGATACTTCCGAAGTAAGTGAAGATACCAGTATTCGCAACCACCACAGTAGCGGAGCCACTTACCACATTGGTCCCCATAAAACATATATTCTGAAGATTCAGTGGGTTTTGCTCTTTAGCATCCCGTATAGCGAAGGCATTTTTTTCTACAGGAAGAGCCTCACCCGTGAGGATAGATTCACTAATGAAAAGATCTTTGCTTTTCAGTATCCTGCAGTCAGCAGGTACCATATCACCGGCAGAAAGCAAAACAATGTCCCCCGGAACAATATCAGCAATCTCTATCTCCTCGCTATCTTTAAATTTTCGTTTGGTAAGACAGCTTGTTTTTACCATTTTCTTTAATGCCTCTGCGGCTTTGTTACTGCGGAATTCCTGAATAAATCTAAGAATTGTGCTGAACAGCAGCATAATAGCAATAATAATGCAGGTACTAAAGTCTTTCTCTTCGGAAGGGACTAGTATAGCATCGATGAATAACGAAATGATAGCAATACAGGCCAATATATAATTGAATGGATTGAAAAAGGAATGGGCAAATTGCTTTAACCACGAAGGTGCTTTCTGTGTTGCAATTTCATTTTTACCATAGATTTTAACACGGTCTTTTACCGTATTGTCGCTTAGCCCTTCTTCTGAAGTTTCCAGCATAGCATACACCATCTTTTCATTCAGTACAGCTGCTTCTTTAAGCTTTACAAGTGCTGCTGAATTAAGATTTTTGTTTGTGGATCTTTTTAACATTGTCTCAATGCTGTTTTTTAATGTTACAAATCGTTTTCGGTACCTATAATTTCCCAGCTTACCTTAATTACTTTGTCTTCTATAGTAAGTCTGCTGGCTGTTTTTTCCATAAAGCTGTCCTGTGGTACAGAAGCATGAACTTCGGCTGTGATAATTGCATTTTCAGGTGTTCCATTATCATCGCTGGTAAGGGATTTCAGCAGAACCTTATCATTGCCGCCTAAGGACTGCATAAGAAGCACTCGTATATGGTTTTCAACCTCCGTTTTACATTTAATACTAAGCAGGTATTCAGTATAATGGCTTCTGCTGCTGATGTTTTTACTAAGTGTTATTCCTAGTGGACGTAGAATTAAATGAGTGAGGATAATAAATCCGCTGGTAATAGCTGCCTCAAACGGAAGTCCCATTGCGCATAAAGCTCCAACGGAAGCTGAGCACCAGATGGTAGCAGCAGTATTAAGTCCTCTTACGGTAAGTCCGTCTTTCATAATGACTCCACCACCTAAAAAACCAATGCCGCTAACGATATAAGATGCTATTCTGCCGGTAGCATCACCACCTATTCTTATAGAAAGCAGTACAAATGCTGCCGATCCAAGACATACTAATGTATTGGTGCGGAGTCCTGCACTTTTCTGGCGCCATTGTCTTTCGAAACCAATGCTGGCTCCCAAAGCAAATGCAATAAAAAGACGAAGTGTAAATTCTAATGTGTTCATAACCTTTCTGTTTTAGCATCCGGCCGGCTTACAGAAAAGTGAAGCGGCAGAATGCTTAGTTGTTGTAATAATGCGGATCGGTATCCATATCTGTTTTCTTTGCTGCAAAGGTAGGCTGGTGTATTTGGAAAGGCCGTTAGAAAGGTCTTAGAATGTAATTAGAAATCCATTAGAAAATAAAGAATTATGATTTTTCAAAACTTGGTGAAAAATGTATATTTTTATCTGAACTTAAGTAACAAGATTATGAACAGAACATATGTGATATTTTCATTGCTTTTCACTATATTATTTGTTAGTCATATTGATGCTCAGGACAATACTGAACTTCAGAAAATGGCAGATGCTGATCAGAAATCCAGAATGTCCGGAGAGATAAACTGGAAAATTCTGAATAAAGAAGATAGTATGAGAAGGGAGAGGATTTTCCAACTTATAAAGGAAAATAAAGTACAAACAGCAAAAGATTATCTAAATGTAGGAATTGTGTTTCAACATGGGAATGATACAATAGCCTCAAGGATGGCAGTTCAGAGTTTTGATAAAGCCATAAAATTGGATCCAAGCCTTAATAAATGGTGGTATGCAGCGGCAGTTGACAGAGATTTGATGCGTCGGGGAAAACCTCAGATTTATGGTACTCAGTTTATAAGAAACAACACAACAAACGGTAAATGGAAGAGGTACAATCTAGATCCTTCTAAGGTAACCGATGAACAAAGAAAATATTATAAGGTTGAAACAATTAAAGAGCAGGAAGAGAAAGAAAGGCTGATGAACCTGAAATCCGTTGACCAGTATTATACAAAAGAAAATCCTTCTGTAGATAAACTTATATTACTGATTAAAGAAGAGTTTAAGAAAGGAAAAAACACTGAATATAATGTCAATGAAGATGAGATCAATAGTTTTGGTTATAAACTATTGAAAGAGAATAAAGAGAATGAAGCCTTGGAAATATTTAAGCTAAATACTCAATTATACCCTAAAGGATGGAATACCTATGATAGCTATGGAGAACTGCTTTTGAAGATGGGAAAAAAAGAAGAAGCTAAAAAGAGTTATCAAAAATCTCTGAAATTAAATCCTAAGAATGAAAATGCTATAAAAGTCTTAAAAGAACTGAGCTAAGCAGCTCATATTGCTTAAATACTGGTATTACTAAAGAATGCATAATTTTTCATAAATTTAGTCATTGCTTTTACAGTTATGCAGACAATACACCTTAAAAGAGTTTATGAGAAGCCTTCTCCGGAAGATGGTTACAGAGTTCTGGTGGACAGGTTATGGCCGCGTGGAATTTCTAAACCAGAAGTTGATATTGCCGAATGGGACAAGGATTTAGCTCCATCTACAGAGCTTAGAAAATGGTTTCATCATGATCCTACGCTTTGGGCTGAGTTTTCTGCAAAATATAAAGCCGAATTACTGGATAAAAACCCTGGCCTTACATTTCTGAAAAGGTTAGAAAAAGAAGAAGTAATAACCCTGGTGTATGCTGCAAAAGATGAAAAACACTGCCATCCTCTGGTATTGAAAAAATATCTGGACGATATTATTGCAAAAAAAGCGAATCAAAATAAACCACAGCCATAAATGACTGAACATATCGAAAGGATTCAGACACTCGTTGAAAGTTTTGATGAAGAAACAACGAATGTAATGGATCAGTTAACGACAATTAAACACCTGAAGAAAGGTGAGCTTTTGCTGCAGGAAAATGAAATTTGTCGGAAAAGTTACTTTATGGTAAACGGAATTGCCCGAAAGTTTTTTATTCTGGACAATAAAGAAGTTACAACGGAATTCTTTTTTGAAGAAGATATTGCTGTATCATTTGAGAGCCTTGTGAATCAGAAACCAAGCAAAGAAGTTATAGAATGCCTGACAGACGTTACTGTTGAGGCAGTTGATTATAATGCTTTTTATCAGATCAGGGGACAATACCCACAGCTGATGGAATATGTAATTCTCGTCACCGAATTATATGCTATCTGGCTGGAAGACCGTATTTTCGATTTTCATGCACGCAGTGCAACAGACCGCTATCTCAATCTGTTGAAGAAATCCCCGGAATATATTCACCATATCAAACTCACCCATATATCATCTTATTTGGGTATTTCTCTGGAAACCCTTAGCCGAATCAGAGCGAAAATATAATCAAAAATAATAGCAGCACTAGACCCAAACTCTAGTGTTACTATCATAGCTTCTGCGGTTATCAATACTGCATATAAAACCACATAGAAACATAAGGATATACCTTATTAGAGGTTATAAAGCTATGTCTCTATGTAGTTGAAAAAATATTTCTTTTAGGCTACAAATACGGTATATAAAACCACATAGAAACATAGGGATATACCTTATTAGAGCTTCTAAAGCTATGTCTCTATGTGGTAAAAAAAGTTTCTTCTGCGGTTATCAATACTGTATATAAAACCACATAGAAACATAGGGAAATACCTTATTAGAGGTTATAAAGCTATGTATATATGTAGTTGAAAAAATATTTCTTTTGGGCTATAAATACGGTATGTAAAACCACATAGAAACATAGGGATATACCTTATTAGAACTTCTAAAGCTATGTCTCTATGTGGTTAAAAAAGATTGTTTTTTGAACTTTTACCGGATCCGATATGTTATTCTTTTGTTTTTTTTGTGGTTATGAATTATAGCCGCATATATCGAAGCTTCTAAAGCTATGTCTCTATGTGGTAAAAAAGGTTTCTTTTGTGGTTATCAATACTGCATACAAAACCACATAGAAACATAGGATTAATTCTATAAAAGAGTTGATACATAGGAAAATAAATTTTCACACATCAGCTATGTATTCTATGTTAGTATCGAAGATACCTTCATCATAGATTAGCAGGTTATGTCTCTATGTGTTAAAAAAAGTTTCTTTTGTGGTTATAAATTAAATCTTATAATTCCTGGATTTTTTGACATTTGTCAAAGGCTGGTTGGATGGTAATCGTGATTTTTGCTGCGGAATATATGCAACATGAAGAAAAGGATTATCGGATTTGATCTGGCCAGGGCTTATGCTATTTTTGGGATGTTTATTGTAAACTTTAATATTGTCTTTGGGAAAGAAGATAATAGTTTCATGAGTAAGTTCCTGACCCTGTTTAGCGGACATTCCAGTACAGTCTTCGTTATGTTGGCGGGTATGGGTGTGGCACTGATGACAAACCGGATTTCAGAATACACCGAAGAAGACAGAAAAAGATTAAGAACAACAATTCTGAAGCGTGCAGCATTCCTATTTGTTTTTGGAGTACTTTTTTATCTGTGGTGGCCTGCAGATATCCTGCATTTGTATGGTGGGTATATGAGTATAGGTGCTTTGCTGGTGTTCATGGATAAAAAGTACTACCTAATAGCTGCTGGTATTACTGTGGCGGTCTTTCATATTCTGTTACTATTTATCCCTTATGAGACAGGGTGGGATTTTCAGAATTTACAATATCTGGATTTCTGGACAGTAGAAGGTTTTCTCCGGAATACATTCTACAATGGATGGAATCCTATATTTCCATGGTTTGCGTATTTCGCTGTAGGTTTATATTTAGGAAGACAGGACTGGACGCAAAAACAGACCCAACGTAAAATGTTTTTAATAGGACTTGTGTTATTCATTTTTATTGAGATGATTCGTTTTGCAAGCCCTTATCTTAATCTTAGTCCAAAGGTTATGGAATTTATCCATTCAGATTATATTCCACCGTTTTTACCTTTTGTAATCAATACTCTAAGCTTTGGAATGATGCTTATTGCAGCTTTCATGTATGTAAGCCTGTATATTTCGGATAAACAGTGGGCGATAGATCTGGCTAAAACAGGGCAGATGACACTTACACATTATGTATCTCATCTTACGATTGGTCTTGTGATACTGGCACTTTTACGAGGCGATTATTATTCGGGAGAATTAGGAGGACAGCCGCCTTTACAGCCCGTTTATATTTTATTATTCTCTGTAGGTTACTTTATTATTAGTATTTATTTCAGCATCTTTTGGAGCAAGAAGTTTAAACAGGGGCCTTTGGAAATGTTGATGCGAAAAATTTCAAACTAAAAAATTAATGAAGAACGTATTTGATATACTTGAAAATTATATAAAAAAAATAAAATTTAATGGAAATATAATGATTGCCGAACGACGTAAGGTACTATATACAGGGTCGTTCGGCAATACTTATCATCCGGAAGAAAAACGAGAACTGAGCAGAGCCTCAGTTTTTGAGCTTGCGTCTGTTTCCAAACCATTTACAGCTTTTGCCATGTTAAAGGTTTTGGATATATATCATCTGTCTCTGCATACCGACGTAAAGTATTTTCTTCCGGATTTTCCCTATGAAGGAATTTCCGTTTTTCAATTACTCAATCATACTTCAGGATTGCCTGATTATATAGAATTGTTTGAAGAGTTTTGGGATAAAACGATTATTGCAGATAATAGTGACGTAGTAGGGCTATTAACAGCTCTTCGCCCTAAAGTTTATTTTAATCCTGGTGAACAATGGGATTATTGTAATACGGGTTATGTAATACTGGCTGTAATTCTGGAAAAAATAACAGGCTTTACTTTCTCCGAAGTACTTCAGAAATATATTTTCAGACCATTGGACATGAACAATACCATGGTATATAACAGACGGAAAAATCCGCAGTTAATTCCTGATTATGCGTTTGGTGTTTTAAGTGATCCGGAGACTGGAAAATTAAAGTTGCCGGATGAAATAAAAGGAGAAGAGTATGTTTATTATCTGGACGGTATACAGGGTGATGGAACAGTTAACTCTACATTGGATGATCTGTTGATATGGAATAATGCGATACTGGAACAGTATTTAGTAGATGAGAAATATCTGGATCTGATGTTTGAACCTACAGTAAATAATGATGAACAAGTATTTTCATATGGATTAGGGTGGGAGCTTGATGAAAAAAAGAATGATGAAAAGCAGGTATACCATACAGGTGGCTGGCCTGGGTATTTTACCTATAATTCTTTATATTTGAATAGCGGAATATCCGTCATTCTGCTCTGTAATAAGCCTGATACCGAAGATATCGAAAAGGAAATACTTCAGAAGTTAGAAGATGCTGTTTTCGGCAGAAAAAGACCCCGAACATTATATTCATAAATACTACTTTCCAATCATGCAGCTCACCATAGAAAAATATAATCCTGACTGGAAAAAACAGTTTGAAGAACTGAGACAGGAACTAGAAGAATTAACATCTACATTACATACAGATATTCAGCATATAGGAAGTACATCCGTAGAGGGACTTTCTGCAAAGCCTGTTATCGATATTATGATAGGTGTTAATTCTGAAGATGATTTAGATAAAATTCCGATTTTATTAGCCGGGAATCAGTATGTGTATTATGAAAAATACAATGAAGATATGCCTTACCGAAGATTTTTTGTAAAGCTAAAAGCCAAACCTTCCGAATGGTCTTTTCCTGAACAGATTAATAAAGGAGATGAAATTCCGGAGAAGCTTCACGATCATGATTTAAGAATGGCCCATATACATGTAATACCTGTGGGTTCGGAACATTGGCTGCGTCATATCGCTTTTCGGGATTACCTTCGGACACATCCTGTTGTACTGACCGAATATCAGAAGCTAAAAGAGGAAATTGGGAAAAAAAAGTGGAAGGATGGGAATGAATATAATGACGCTAAAAATGATTTTATACAAGATGAAGAACAAAAAGCAATTCGCTGGTATAAAGACAATAAGAGCAGAATTTAAACCTTGATGAGGCTTTAAAACGTAAAAAATGCATTTAGAAAAAGTAAATATACACGAACATAGTTATACCCTCGCTATTGCTTATCAAAATGATGAGAAATTAAGAGAAGAGCTGAACAGGCTTACACAGCAGGTTTGGGAATTCACCTTTGAGAACTTTTATCAGAGTGGTTTTTGGGATGATAACTGTATTGTGTATTCCCTGTTCGAAGGAGAGAGAATAGTATCTCATGTTACGGCAAGTCTTTTTGATACTGAGATTGAGGGTGAGAAAAAGAAATTATTGCAGTTTGGGACCGTAATGACAGATCCTGAATATCAGAATAAAGGACTAAGTCGTTTTCTGATGGAACGGGTTCTGGCAGATTTTAAACAAAAAACGGATGGGATGCTGCTGTTTGCCAATGACAGTGTATTGGACTTTTATCCGAAATTCGGATTCAGACCGGTAGCAGAATATCAGGCTTTTAAAAATATAACAAATAAAGATTTTTCTACGTCTGTCGGGATACGAAAACTAAACCTGGACAATCGAGAGGATCTGGATTTATTCACAAATTTGGTAGAAAGTAATCTGGCTAATACGGCTTTACCAGTCCAAAGTAAAGGCATATCAATGTTTTATTGTTATGCTTACCCCGACTTTGGGCATAAAGATACTATATGCTACATTGAAGAATTAGAAGCTATTGTAGTGGCTAATGTGAAGGAAAAAGCTTTGGAAATTACAGAAGTTTTTAGCAAAAATATGGTCGATCTACAGCAGATTGTTGCTGCCTTTATCCATGAGGAGTTTACTTCTGTACGATTGGGTTTTACACCATTAGAGGAAGGTTTTGAGTATGAGTTGCTGACAGAGGAAGATACGGTGTTGTATGTGTCTGAAGAGTTATATCGTATGTTCGAAGAACAAAAACTAGTTGTTCCTTTTTTATCACATACATAGTTTCGGAAATAAATGACAGACTAAACGGAATACAGAATTTAAGAAGTAAGAGAAGATGAAGCAAAATATTTATGATAACCCTGAGTTTTTTGAGGCCTATAAAGACCTTAGGGATAAGGATAAAGGTTTGAACGAATTGTTGGAGCAACCCGTTATGAAGAGGCTTATGTATAATGCAAACGGGAAAAGTATTTTGGATATTGGGTGTGGATTCGGACATCAGATTCAGGCTGTACTGGAGCAGAATCCGATTGCTATTACCGGTATTGATATTTCTGAAAAAATGATAGCTGAAGCCAAAAGAAGGCTGAATGATTCCAGAGTATCTTTACAATGTACTGCGATTGAAGATTATACAATAGAACCTAAAAATTTTGATATTGTCATCAGTTCTATGGCATTGCATTATATTGAAGATATAAAACCATTACTTCATAAAATTTATGAAGGACTGAATAATAAAGGACAGTTCCTTTTTTCGGTAGAACATCCGGTTTGCACAGCTTCACAAAATGGTTGGAAAGAGGTTAATGGCAGTCCGTCGTGGCTTCTGAACCAATATGGTAAAGAGGGAATAAGAAAGCAGAATTGGTTTGTAGATGGAGTTATTAAATACCACAGAAAACTAAGTACACTTGTACATGAATTATCAAAAGCAGGATTCTGTATCAAAAATATAGAGGAACCAACTCCTGACGAAGCACTTCTTATATCAAGACCTGATTTCAGACTACATGTGGAACGTCCGCCAATTGTAATTTTTAACTGTATAAAATAATAACATTATGGATTTAAAAAAAATAGCACATCAATATGCCAAATCCAGAGTTCTGAATGATTTTATAGAATACGGCGGAGTTGCTGCAGCTATAAAAACAGTTGCCGGAAATGTTTATACCGGTATTAGTATAGATACAGCATGCTCTATGGGATTTTGTGCAGAACATAGTGCTGTTGCAGAAATGCTGAAAAACGGAGAATCTGTTATTCAGGCTGTAGTAGCTGTGGATAACGATGGAAATGCAGTTCCACCATGTGGACGATGCAGAGAACTGATGAGCCAGCTCTCTAAACAAAACCTTGAAGCTGTTGTAGAAGTAAAAAACGGAATATATAAAAGTCTTGGCGAAATACTGCCGTATGACTGGAAAGAAGATTTAGAAAGAGAATGGTAGTGACTACCAGAAGATTAATAGAGATAAATGAAAAGAAAAATGCAGGTAACCAGAGAAATTAGCTTTACAGAATTTAGTGATATATACAACCGATATCTTGTGGAGGATTTTCCTGAAGATGAGATAAAACCACTGTATGTAATAGAAAACGCATTTGCTGCTAATAAATATACTGCTTACGCACTGGAAGAAGATTCTAAAGTGAAAGCCTATGCCTCTTTTATGTGGAAGGAGAAAGATTTGCTGTTATTGGATTATTTTGCAGTAACGCAGGAAGCTGGTCGTGGAGGCGGGATTGGCTCTATATTCCTTCAGAAATTGGCTCAAAGTATAAAGGCTAAAGGTTTTATTATAGAATGTGAGGCGCCGGAAAAAGCAATAAATGAAGAAGAGCGGTTGATAAGAGAAAAAAGAATTGCTTTTTATGAAAGGAACGGCGTGGAAATGACAGCTGTGACAGCAGAAGTAGTAGGAGTAGATTTCCGCCTTTTGTACATGCCCATTGAGGCTGGCGTAGAGAGCATAGATATGGAAAAAGATTTTCTTAGTATTTATCATAACCTGGACCCAAAAGAGTTCTACCGCAAGTTTGTAAAAATCATCTCCTAAAAATATAAAAATGTCTAGATCTTCCGATATTAAAGAAATTAGTAATCCACAGGAATTCAAAGAATTTTATTTGAACGATGCTCATCATTCATTCTGCGAGGAGTGTATTACAATAGAGTATATATATGGGAATGGTTTTTTGGAAGTCATAGCACTGGAAGAACTGAAGAAGATACAGAAGAAGACATTCGGAGACCGGACAAGAAGAAAGTTCTATAGTATTATACTGCTTACAGAAGGAGAGACGGAAGAAACAATCGGGCACAAAAAATACCATTTTGGACCGGGATCTATGTACTTTATTTCTGAAAACCAACTTTATTCTACAGAAAAATGGGATGAAAATATAAAAGGTATACTGTGTATGTTCGATGTAGATTATTTTCTGTTATGTATTAAGCATCAGATCAAGTTAAATCAGTTTCCTTTTTTTCAGACAGATCAGAAGCCGTTTATTAAGCTTTCGGAGCGCGAGACCCTGATGATGGAACATCTTTTCTGGAAACTGAATAGTGAGATGTGCCAGAAATCTACATTCAACGATGACCTTCTGGTAAGGATGTTTCTGAATGTTATTTTATTGGAAGCAGAAAGGATACACCGTAAAACATCTGCCGAGGAGACTTTTAGTCTTTCCAGACAGGAGCAACTGGTAGCTCAGTTTCAGTTATTTGTAAATCAGTATTTTCTGGATAAAAAACAAGTAAATGAATATGCAGAGCTATTGCATGTCCACCCCAACTATCTTAATGATGTGGTAAAGGAAATTACAGGCTTTCCGGCAAGTTATTTTATACAGAAACAGCTTATTCAGGAGGCCAAATCACGTCTGGTGCAAACCAGTGATACAGTATCCATGATTGCAACGGAACTTCAGTTTGCAGATGATTCTTATTTCGGACGATTTTTTAAGAAACAAACCGGACTTACTCCGTTACAGTACAGAAAAAGACACAAACACTAAATATCTAAAAAACAAAGAATGAATAATTTTTCAAAGCAGGTTACTGACTTCTGGAATGAGGAAATGAACGGAGATCTTTGGTATGAAGACGATAGTTTTACACTTATGATTAATGAAGATCTGGAAGAAGACGGCCAGATTATGTTGCTGGAAAGTGCAGACAAGCAGCGTGTAAATGCTGTTATAACATCTGCTATCATGAAACGTATAGGCCTGATGGTAAACGATTCCTTATCCGAATCTGTATTCCTTCAGCTGCTAAAAGATGCGGGAATATCTCTGCACGGAGCCGATTACATCTACTATTATCAGGAAGAAAATAAAAAGAAACTATTAGAAACAGCAAGTATTGAGACCATTCGTCTGCTAAATGCTTCGGATGCCGAGGCTTTTGAATATTTTGTTTCGTTAGCCTCAGAACAAGATCTTGATGATGCTTATGTGGAACTGGATCATTGGGTTGTATTTGGCTCTTTCGAAGATGGAAAATTGGTAAGCGCTGCCAGTATGTATCCGTGGGGAGATGATGTGAAAATTGCAGATCTGGGAGTACTTACACTGCCTGATTACAGAGGAAAAGGACATGCCAGAAACCTGGTGCACACGATTTGTAAATATACACTTCGACAAGGTTATGAACCTCAGTATCGTTGTCAGATAGATAATCATGCTTCTGTAGCACTCGCAGCTGCATCAGGGCTTACATTATATGGAAAATGGGATCTTATCGCTTCAGATTGTATTATCTAATACAAGAAAAATGAAAATATTAAACGATTGTATACAAGTATATAAAGAACAGCTCAAGAAAAAAGATATTCAGAAAGCTTATTATGGTGTGATATAAAAGAGCTTCAACAACTGGATATTGTTTAAAGATTATTAAGGATAAATTTCTTTCTGTTTATCACAGTATCAAAAGGAACATTGATGATGTTGTATCCATATCGGGTGTAGACGTCTTTCATTATTTCGTAAGTGTCTACAGCCTCCTGCCAGCTTTGTTTGCGTTCGGTATCCGTTTCGTAGATGTCTTTCCATGGTGGAAGCAAGAATACATTTGTATGATAAGGATTAGCACGTATAATTAGCTCCGCTTCCGAAGTAACCGGAATGTTTTCCAATTCCATATAGCCAATAGTATCTGGTATTCCTCTGTCAAAAAATACTAAGGAGCCTGCTGATTCTTGAAGCATTTTATAGTAAGTTTCTAATGAAGCTTCCAGCATTAATGTTGCGAAAATAGATTTATCTTTCCAGGGGAGACCTTCACCTGCAGATTCAATCTGTTCTTTTATAATTCTACGGCCTTCTTCCGGAACAGTAAGATATCCGCTGTTGTTTAACTCATTGATAAGGGACGTTTTACCGGAGCCAGGGCCACCGGTAATCACATGAAAATTATTCATTGCTGATGAATTTAAATTGTTTTTTAATATGTAATTAATGATTGTAAAGGAAGATTGTCCGGACAGAGATAAAAGAAATACCTAATATGCCGGGAAGAAAGAAGCGAATAGCTTATCGAAGTAAAGACCAAATATACAATTTTATATTTTCCTGTGTCTTAAAAGCTTGTTGATAATATAATAATCGGTGCTTTTGTATTCAGCTAGTGTAATCTGTGATTTGTACCATTTCTCCTCCGATTTGTAACAGGATTGTGCCTTAGGTCCAACCTAATTTTGTAGGACTAAATTTTAAAACAATGAACAATACAGACAACAAAATTCAGGAAATTGATTCACTGACTTTATTACAGTTCTATGCGGAATGGTGTTATCCATGCAAAATGATGATGCCGGTTGTTAATACGCTGAAAGATAAATTGGAAGATTGGTTAAATGTACATCAGGTAGATGTGGACGAGGCTCAGGATATGGCAATACAGTACAGAGTTCGTGCAGTACCAACGTTTGTCGTACTGAAAAATAATCAGGAGCTATGGCGTAGCTCCGGAGTGCTTTCAGAAGAACAATTAGAAGAGCAGCTAATAGCATTACGCTAAAAAGCAATTTGAGATTCGTCTATTTAATTAAGAAACTATGCAATTGATATTTTATGCTATTTTAGTAGGAGCAGGAGCAACCATTTTTATGGACGTATATGCCGTTATTGTTAAGAAATTGTTTAATATACCTTCTTTGGACTATCGTCTGGTAGGCAGATGGATTGGGAACTTTAAAAACGGAATATTCTCACACCAGAATATTATGCAGACAAAACCGATACCACATGAAAAACTCATTGGCTGGATGGCGCATTATGGAATAGGGATAGGATTTGCATTTGTTTTGTTACTTATCTGGGGTGTAAATTGGTTAGAGCATCCTTCGCTTTTCCCGGCTATACTTATTGGTATTAGTACAACATTAGCTCCTTTTTTTATGATGCAACCAGCCTTTGGATTTGGTATCGCGGCATCCAAAATGCCTGATCCGCGTATTGCAAGAATAAGAAGCTTGTGGATACACTTTATATACGGTATAGGTTTATATGTTTCTGCTTTACTGATTAGTATTTTGATAAAATGAGAAAATAACAGTCAAAGCCTTAAAAAGCAGATGTTTCCTGACTTAAAATCCATAGGATTTCGTATCTTTGATTACTTTCAGCAGTGAGTCGGAATATGTTAACTTAAATAGGTTATGAAAAGTACGGCAATGCTATTAAATCAATTATATTCAACCGAAAGATTACATGACAATTTCTGGATTATAAATTCCCGGAAGCATTGATTGTTTTGATATAGACTATCTTAATTCAGGTTGTTGTATTGATATTGTTTAATCATGTAAACTTGAAGATATGAGTGAATTAATAAGGGAAGCTAATTTGGAAGATTATGGAGAAGTGATGAGGGTATGGGAAGCTTCAGTAAGGGCAACTCATCACTTTTTAGATCCTGCCGATATAACATTTTATAAGAGTATTATACCTGAAGCATTGCCGCAGGTAAAACTTTTTATTTATGAGATCGAAGGACAGGTAGCAGGTTTTATGGGGATTTCAGAAAATACGCTGGATATGTTGTTTGTTGATCCTGACTACAGGAGAAAAGGAATTGGAAGCAAACTGTTTCAATATGCACAATCATTATTTCAGATATCAAGAGTGGATGTCAACGAGCAGAATCAACAAGCTGTAGATTTTTATCTGAAAACCGGATTTGTGCAAACGGGCAGACGGGCAACAGATGATTTTGGAAAAGCTTATCCGATATTGGAAATGATTCTTGATACAAAAAAATAAAAATCCCGCGACAGAAAACTTGGTGAACGAGATAGCCAGCTATGGCAAAAAAAAATCGATTAGAGTCCTGAAAGTCGCAAATAATCAATAGGATATAAGCTTATTAAAGATAAAAATTAGTATATTTGAAGATAAACCTTTACACAATGAATTCAGTAGTAGTTTTTTAATGAATGAAAAAATAAAGTGCTAGTGCACTTTTTCGAAACCTTGAAATTTTTTCTCAGGGTTATCTTTTTGTGAAATTATTAAACTATAAGAATGAAAAAAACAAATACAAATATTGCCATATCCGCCACATTATTAGCTATTATATGTGTACAGGGTGGGGCTTCCATTGCAAAACAACTTTTTCCGGCTATCGGGGCCATAGGGACTGTTACTTTAAGAATAGTACTTTCTGCTATAATTTTAACGCTGGTTAACCGACCTAAATTTTCACAATTTACCAGACAAATGTGGATTTATTGTGGTTTTTACGGAACGGGGCTTGCCGTGATGAATCT
This sequence comes from Elizabethkingia occulta, assembly GCF_002023715.1. Lineage (GTDB taxonomy): Bacteria > Bacteroidota > Bacteroidia > Flavobacteriales > Weeksellaceae > Elizabethkingia > Elizabethkingia occulta. Next base: position 292,755 of record NZ_MAHX01000018.1, on the reverse strand, counting down.
TATTTTCTACATGGCTATACAGCGAATACCATTGGGCTTAGCAGTTACAGTAGAATTTGCGGGACCTTTATTTCTGGCACTGGCGCTATCACGGAAATTATTAGATGTTATCTGGGCTTTATTGGCATGTGTCGGGATATTACTGATTGTTCCATGGAATAATGATCATGTTGATTTACTAGGATTAGGTTTAGCCTTTCTGGCTGGTATTTTCTGGGCATTGTATATTGTGATGGGAGGAAAAGTGGCCAAAATAATGGATGGTAAAGATGCTGTAACTACAGGTATGCTGTTTGCCAGTTTGGTTATTATTCCTTTTACAGTATGGGATGGTGCTGTTTTCAATATTACTCCGATGATCTTTCTGAAAGGTTTGGGTGTTGCTATTTTATCCAGTGCATTACCATTTTCTCTGGAGATGGTAGCTCTAAAGAAACTGCCGGCGAAAACCTTTAGTATTTTAATGAGTCTGGAACCTGCCTTTGCTGCCCTTTCAGGACTTGTGTTTTTATCAGAAAGTTTAAGCTTTTTGCAATGGGTTTCCATAGCCTGTGTAATAATAGCCAGTATCGGAACTACAATTTTTAGTAAAGCTTCTAATCACTAATAAAAATTAAAAAATGGAAATTCAGACTATAGAAACAATAGATACATCGCAGATCCTCCAGGTATTTAATGATTCATTTGCCGATTATATAGTGCCAATGAAACTTACCGAAGAACAGCTGGAGTTTAAAATGCGATCCGACAAAACCGATAAAAGTATGTCGGTAATGGTGAAAGACGGAGAAAAGCCCGTTGCTTTTATCCTGCATGGCAAACAAATGATAGACGGAAAACTAGTCGTTTATAATGGTGGTACTGGTGTTATCCCGGAAAGAAGAAAATCCGGATGGGTAAGAGAGATGTACGATCTTATTCTTCCTGTATTGAAAGAGAAGGGAGCGAAAACATTAGTATTGGAAGTTATTACCGATAATGCACCGGCTATCAAGTCTTATCAAAAATTTGGTTATACCATTAACCGTAAACTTAAATGCTACCGTGGGGAGATTACTTCTGAGGCTGTAAAGCAGGAGGCTGAAATCCTTGAAGTTGTAGATTTTGGCTGGAAGAAAATGAAGACCTTCTGGGATATTCAGCCGACATGGCAAAACTCTGTCAATGTACTGGAAGAAATAAAAGAACATTGTAAAATACAGGGAGCCTTTGTAGGGAGACAACTGGTAGGTTATCTTGTCTATAATCCGGAGGCTAAAAAGATATATCAGCTTGCAGTTGCTCCTGAACACAGACGGAAAGGAATTGGTACACAATTGCTTGCTGCATTAAAAGAAGAAATTGGTGCCAGTGTCTCTATTATCAATGTAGATGAGAACTCAGCTGCTGCCAACAAGTTTTTACAAAAATCAGGTTTAAAAGTCTTCATCGAGCAATATGAAATGACAAGAGCTGTGTAATTTTGCTAAAACAATATAATTTAAATCTCTTTAGAGTCAGACTTTAAAGAGATTTTATTTTATGTTTTCTCTATTCCTGGTGTGCGGAAAACAACTGTAAAAGAGGTTTTGTGATGTTCCGATGTGACCAGTATTTCTGCATGATGGAGAAGGATAACTTTTTCAGTGAGGAATAATCCTATTCCATGACCTTTTTCGGTTCTGGAATTTTCGCTTCTGTAAAAAGGTTCGAAAATATGTTGCAGATCTTCCTTTTCTATGGTAACACCTGTATTGGAGAAGTCAATGTGCAGGTCACCGGAATTTACAGTAACAGTAAGAGCACAGGAGTGTTCCGGAGAATATTTGCAGGCGTTATCGATAAGGTTATTAAATGCTACACGCAAAAGATATTCATTTCCCTGTACAGTTAGTTGTTGTTCCTCAACAGCGTCGTCAATATGAAGTGCTACTTTGTATTTTGGATTTTCCTTTATTGTTCTCGAATATGACTCCAAAAGAACTTCATCGAGGCGTACTTCAGAAAAACTGATCTCATTTGGATCATAGCTGGCTTTGGCGAGATCCATCAGACTATCAGATAGACGTGTCATATTACGGGCATCTTCCAAAGCAAGCTTTATTGTCTGTTGATATTCCTCCTCGCTAAGTTTCTTTTCAGAAGCCAGCTCCAGCTCTGCTATAATAGCTGCAAGAGGTGTCCGAAGCTCATGTGATATATTGGATACGAAATACTTTTGGGCATCGAAAGAATTTTCCAACCGTTCCAGCATTCTGTTGAAGCTTTGCGCAAGTTCGTTTAATTCGTCCTTTTCTTTGGTTGTTTTTAGTCTTAGCTGGAGTTTTCCTGCGGTAATGTTTTTTACCTGATTCACCATTTCACTTACGGGATTCAGCGCCTTACTTGCAAAGAATATTCCTGCGAGATAAACGAGAATAAGGATAATAAAAAATGCAATAATACTAACTGTCAGGAGGCTTGTAACATAGGCGTGGCCGTATTTGTCATAGGAAGCAGCAGTAACAGCATAAGTTTTCCCGGCATAATTGTACGTAATCCCGATAACCTGAAGATTGTCCAGAAAAAACCTGGTCTTCTTCTTTTTAAAAATACCGGAAAGCATTTCCCTAGTCTCTTTTACATAGTCTACTTTTGCATCATCATGATAAATAAGATCATAACCAGAATCGTAGATAGCAACCTGAACTTCGTTTAGGGTTCTGTTATTGTTTCTGTATAATTTGTGCATTTCCTGTTCGGAAAGTGAGCTTTTAAAATACAAATCAGCTTTGGCTATAGCTTCATTTTGCAATTCCCCATAGAATGATTTCTCCCGGGCTTCTTTGGAAGAATAGTATACGGTAATACTGTAAACACCCAGAAGCATTGCCGTGACCAGTGTGAAAAGTAAAGTAAGCCGGGTCCGTATTTTCATTTTACAATGTTTTATGAAATATCCGATTCGTAATCTTTTTTCAGAATAAAGCCCATCCCAGCCTTTGTATGAATAAGTTTTACGGCAAAATCCTTGTCTATTTTTTTACGGAGATAGTTGATATATACATCGATAAAATTGGTTCCGGTATCGAAGTGGGTTTCCCATACTTTCTCGGCAATCTCACTTCGGGAAAGCACGCGTTCTGAGTTTTCAAGCATAAACTTCAGAAGGTTAAATTCTTTAGGTGTTAGTTTGATCGAAATTTTATCCCTGCTTACAATTTTCTGTTCAAGGTTCATTTCAATGCCCTCATACCGCAAGACAAATACTTTTTGCTGTTGCTGTTGTGAAAAGCGTTTTAGCAGTACTTTTATTCGGGCTATAAGTTCACGCATTTCGAAAGGTTTGGTCAAATAATCATCTGCTCCGGCATCAAAACCTTCCAGCTTATCGTCGGTAGTCCCCAATGCAGTAAGCATCACCACAGGCAGGTTAGGCTTCAATGCTTTTATTTCTTTGCAAAAATCCAATCCATCCTTTTTGGGCAAAACGATATCAGTAACCACCAGATCAAAATCTTTTTGTGTAGCCAGCTTTATCCCTGTCATACCATCGTATGCCGTACTGATTTCAAATTCGGCTTCTTGTAAGCCCTTTGCAATCAGTCTGGAAAGTCTGTCATCGTCTTCTATGAGTAAAATATTTGCCATAAGACTGCGGTTATTGTGTTACCGATATTGCAAATATCACAATTCAAAAAGAAAGAAACAAGGATCAAGCACTCTAAGTTTAGATGTAGTGGTGTATATATTTCCTTGTGATAAATGGATTGTAGTCAGGACAACCTGTTAGGTTTGTTTGGAAGATGAAAAAAAGCTACTGCTTATCAAAAAAATAAATGAAAGATTAAGTGTAAAATTTAGCAGTAGCCTTTGATATAATTCTATGGATGTTTTATTCGTGGTATTCCTGTGTATTTCTCATAAACAGGAAGTCCAGAAACCGATCACACGTTTTAAAAATATTGTATACTACCATGAGTATAATTAATTTAAATATATTTTGTTTTTCTGCCATGATTCTGATTTTTAAGGTTGTTAAACAGAAATTTGTCAGACGATTTACTTCTTTTCAGGAATATTTACTGTAACCTCTATATATTTACTGCTTTGGTCACTATCTCTTCCTGCCCAGAACTTCCATGTATATTCCCCTGCCTTAATCGGACGAAAAGTAAATTCGTGCTTCTTCTCTTCTTTTTTGTCAGTACACTGCTTTCCATAAATCTGGGAACCAATTACCCCGATATTTGTTATATTATTCATATTCTTCAATATACGGAACTGAGTGAACGACTGACAGGTATTGCTGGTATTATAAGTAACCTGTAACTTGTTAAGTTCTCCTACAGGTTTTATGTCCGAGGCCTCTACATGCGTAGCAGAAAGATAACCATAGGTAATATTATCCCGTTTTTCAATATCCGAGCAACTTATAAAACATATACATAAGTATACTGTAACCAATCCGGTTTTCAGGAAATTTAGCATAAGTGATTTGATGTTCTCTTATAAGATGCTTATTTTTCTAATGGTTGCGTCTGTATTTAAAATTTTTAACCAGCATCTATATTAGCTATATTATTTCAGGTTTTAATATGAATTTTGTGTAATATACTGCTGTTTAGATACTACATGGGTGCTACATATAGTAGGTACAGATAAATAATCAAATATTTTTTTTGCGTATTCTGTATTATTTTCTAAATTTGATATAGAAGAATCAATAAAAGTGGTGAAACAATAAAATAATAATAATATGAGATAGAAAAATAAAAAACCTTCACAAACTAAAACCAACCATGAAACTTAAAACCTGTATCACCTCTCTGGCTTTGCTGGAAGGACTAGTCTGTATATCTGCACAAAATGCCAAGATTATACCGGCTAATACTATAGCAATAGCTCCTACAGACAGCAAAGAGCTTATTATAGAAAAAGCAGCTCATGTAATTCCTACAAAAAATCAGCTAGATGCCTTGCGCAATGAGTTCATTGCTTTTATACATTTCGGTCCCAATACTTTTACGCGTATGGAGTGGGGCAACGGAATGGAAGACCCTAAAATATTTGATCTGAAAGAACTGGATACTGACCAATGGTGTAAATCCCTAAAGGATGCCGGAATGAAAATGGTGATCCTTACTGTAAAACACCATGATGGATTTGTATTGTGGCAAAGCCGCTATACCGATCATGGTATTGCCTCTACCAACTTCAGAAACGGTCAGGGCGATATTTTAAAAGAACTTTCTAAATCTTGTCAGAAGTATGGGCTCAAGCTTGGTGTATATCTGTCTCCTGCCGATTTGTTTCAGATCGAAAATCCAAAAGGACTTTATGGCAATCTTAGCCAATATACCAAGAGAACAATCCCCCGAGAAGTTCCGGGAAGACCTTTCTCCAATAAAACCAAGTTTGAATTCGAGGTAGATGATTATAATGAATATTTTCTGAATCAGCTCTTCGAAATCCTTACCGAATACGGTCCGATACATGAAGTATGGTTTGATGGTGCTCATCCTAAAACAAAAGGCGGCCAGAAGTACAACTACGAAGCCTGGAAAAAAGTAATACATACGCTAGCACCTAAAGCTGTAATTTTTGGTCAGGGAGATGTCCGCTGGTGTGGCAACGAAGCTGGCGTTACCCGAAAAACAGAATGGAATGTATTGCCATTTAACAATAAAGACTTAACGGAAATCACCGGATTAACGGACTGGGAAGAAGATAATATCGGAAGACGCGATCGTTTATACAATGGTCATTTCCTGCATTATCAACAGGCAGAAATAGATACATCTATCCGGGAAGGCTGGTTCTACCGGGATGATGTTTACCAGAAAGTGAGAAGTGCTGACGATGTATTCGATATTTATGAGCGCTCTGTAGGTGGTAATGCCACATTGCTACTCAATGTCCCTCCCAACAGAGAAGGAAAGTTTTCGGATCAGGATGTAAAAGTACTGAGCGAAACCGGAAAAAGGATACGAGAGACTTACAGTAAAGATCTTTTGAAAAATGCTAAAGGTCCTAAACAAGTTCTGGATCACAATGATACCACTTATTCCTTACTGAACAATAATCAGCTGATTATAGAAACTCCAACCCCTGTAACCATTAACCGACTCGTATTGCAGGAAGCAGTATCTACACATAGTGAACGTGTGGAGAATCATGCTGTGGACGCATGGATAGACGGAGCATGGAAGGAATTGGCTGCTGCTACCAATATAGGATATAAACGTATTCTACGCTTCCCTGAAGTTACAACCCGAAAAATAAGGCTGCGCATATTGCAGGATCGTGGTAATGTTGCTATTAGCGGTGTTTCTGCTCACTATTATCAGATGAGACCACCACAACTTACTATTTCACAGGACAAAACAGGAAAGGTTTTTATCAAAGAAAAGAAACAACCTTTTGATTGGAAAGTTCAGGATAAAAAAGAAGCAAAAGAATCTGATGATAATTTTGATATCTATTATACTACAGACGGTTCCGAGCCTGGCATTAATTCATTGAAATATAACGGGCCATTTGAAAAAGAACAAGGAACAGTAAAGGCTGTAGCTTTCCTGAAAGGAGAACGGGGAGCTGTACAAACCGAGGCCGTTAGTATTGCTAAAAACAAATGGAAACTTGCCGAAATTAAAGACGGAACAAAGAATCATTCTGCTGAAGCAGCTTTTGATGCAAATACTAAAAGTTTTTGGCAATCGACAAGTCAGACGCTCCCGCAAAATCTGAGTATAGATCTCGGAGGTTTGTATACTTTAACCGGTATGGCATATACACCACAAACAGCATTTGGTGGTGGAATGATGTCTAAAGGTATCATAGAAGTGAGTACGGACGGAAAGAAATGGGAGCCTGTATCGGCTTTTGAATTTGGAAACCTTGTAAATGATCCTTCCAAGAGAAGCCTTTATTTTAAACAGGCCGTTAAAGCCCGTTATGTAAGGGTGACAGCTCAGGAAATTGCGGGAAATTCACAGGCGCTGACGATTGCTGAACTCGATTTGTTTTAACCCCAAACCTGATTGTACAGAACAATATCTTCTTCTGTATAAATCATGTTAAACAGATTCTTAAGTACCAAAGGACTTACGAATGTTTATTTATGATATTCAGATTTGATGTCACAGCTAATGCTGCATCATTTCAGAAAGTAATAAAACGATAATTTAAGAAGTGTATTAGTGCTCTGATCAGTCATGATCGTGGAGCACAGATATGCTTGTCTTAAAAACTAAATACCAAACTCAAATAACAAAAATATGAAAACACTAACCTGTCGGGCTTTTTACAGCCCGGGGGTTGCTATAGCGTTTTTTCTGTGCTCCTTTGGCGGAGTACAGATGCTAAGCGGACAGCAAACCCCATCTAAAAAAGAAATTCAGAAAAAGAAAGATTCAACCAACAAAACGAAAGACATTGATGAGGTCGTTATTGTAGGTTACGGTAAGCAGAAGAAAGTTAATCTTACCGGCGCTGTGGCTTCAGTTTCTGCAAAGCAACTGGAAAGCCGTCCTATCACCAATATAGGGCAGGGACTTCAGGGTTTAATTCCCAACCTTAATATCAATATGGCGGGAGGGAAACCAGGGCAGGGATCAACTTTCAATATCAGGGGAACAACTTCTATTAATGGGGGAGATCCGTTAATTCTGGTAGACAATGTACAGATGGATCCGAACCTGATTAATCCTGCAGATGTAGCGACTGTAACTGTACTTAAAGATGCTGCTTCTACGGCTATTTATGGTGTACGGGGAGCTTATGGTGTAGTACTGATTACTACTAAAACGGGTAAGAAAAATGCGCGTATGGCTGTAAGCTATAACTACGATTATACTTTGAGCCGCCCTACAAAGATTTTTGGTACTATGAATTCCGTTGATTACATTAAAAGTCATATGGAAGCCAGTGCTACAGGAGCCGCAACCGGAGCAGGAGCTGCATCTTCTCCTTTTACAGCTGAAGATTTGCGAAGAGCCGAATATTTTATGCAAAATCCTTCCCCTGAAAATGCAGTTTATGTAGATCCGGGAAATCCAAGGCTTTACAGGTATACCGGAAATACAGATTGGGTAAAAGCTTTATATCCAAGCTGGGCACCGCAAATGTCGCATAATTTATCATTGAGTGGGGGTAGTGATAAAACGACCTATTATGCATCATTAGGATATTTGGATCAGGCCGGAACTTTAGAGGCTTCTAAACAAAAATTCCAGAAGTATAATGTTTCTTTTAAATTAGATTCTGAACTGGCTCCATGGTTGGATGTTAATACCAGAATTACTTTTAACAGAACGGATAATAATGATCCTGCGAGTGTAAGTTATGGAAGTGCGGAACTTATTAAAAACGATTTGAGACCGCTTATGCCGATTAAACATCCGGATGGACATTATTCCGGGCAGGGAGGATTTACCAATCCGCTTGCTATTCTGGAATATAACGGACGCAATATTACAAAAGACAATGATATCTGGCTTACCGGAGGAATCAATCTGAAGCCGATGAAGCATGTAAATATTATTGCGGATTATACCTGGAACAACTATACCTATAATCGGACTACCAATACAAAAGCTTTTAATGAATATGGAGCTAATGGTGTCTTATTAGGTGTTTATCCATGGACAACTCCCGCCCGGGTTACCGAGGAGAATTTTAATGACCGTTATCAGGCTATTAATGCCTATGCCCAGTATGAAAATACATTCGGTGCTAAACATTATGTAAAAGCTATGGTGGGTTATAATCAGGAACTGAAGCAGTTTAAGAGTTTTAATGCAAGTGTTAAAAACCTTGTTAATCAGGACTTTCCTTCTATTAACCTGAATTACGATCCGAATCCTATCGTTGGAGGAGGAATTAATGACTGGGCAGTTGCAGGCTCCTTTTCCAGAATTAACTATGTATACGATGAAAAGTATTTATTTGAAGTAAATGGACGTTATGATGGAACTTCAAGATTTGCAAGAGACCATCGTTACTCTTTCCAGCCTTCAGCATCAGTGGGATGGCGGATTTCTAAAGAAGGATTCTTCAATCCTTTGAAAAAAGTTATAAATGAGTTAAAAGTAAGAGCATCCTACGGAACGTCCGCCAGTCAGAAATTAGGAAGAAACAGAGGTGATAATAATTACCCATATCTGGCTACAATGGGTGTTAATTTAGGTAGTTACATCTTCGGGACAGAACAGAAACCTTACATTAATGCTCCCGGTCTTGTAAGCTCTAACTTCACTTGGGAAAAAGTAACCTCCCAAAATATAGGTGTTGATTTCTCTATTTTAAACAATAAATTGTCCGGAAGTTTTGACTACTATATACGGGATACTAAAGATATGTTGTATGCAGGAGCTGCCGTGCCTGCGGTATTGGGAACGGGAGTACCTCTTCAGAATTCAGTAGACCTTCGCAACAGAGGATTCGAAGCCAGTCTTATTTGGAAAGACCGGGTTGGTGAAGATTTCCGATACTCGGTAACATTAGGCTTATCGGATTATCAGGCACGTATTACCAAGTTTGGCCAGAATCCTAACGGGAATATCGGGACATACTATGTAGGACAAAAATTGGGTGAAATATGGGGCTATGAAACAGACGGATATTTTAAAACAGACGCAGAAGCTCAAAGCTGGAATCAGAAATTTCTTTTCGGTGGTCAGTGGCTGGCCGGGGATATTAAATATAAAGATCTGAACGGGGATGGTAAAATAGACCAGGGAGATAATACGCTTTCCAATCCGGGAGACCGCAGGATAATTGGTAACACTACACCGAGATATCAGTACAGTATCAATTTGGATTTCCAGTATAAGAACTTCGATATGACCATCTTCTTACAAGGAGTAGGAAAGGCAGACTGGATGCCGGGCGGAAATGCTTTCTGGGGATATACAAGCGAATGGGATGTACCGACAAAAGCACATGTTGGTCAATTCTGGACGCCAGATAATACCAATGCCTATTTTCCAAGGCTTAGGTTTGGAGGCGGTGGTAACTTCCAGACTCAAACCAAGTATCTTCAGAGTGCAGCTTACCTGAGAGCAAAACAGATTACCATTGGCTATACCCTCCCACAGGAAGTTTTGGAGAGCATAAAGCTAAAGTATCTGAGACTTTATATTACCGGACAAAACCTGTTTACGTTTACCAGTATGTTCAAAAATTTTGATCCGGAATATCTCCTTTCGGGAGCAACTTATCCGATTAGTAAATCTATTTCATTTGGAGCTCAGCTTCGTTTTTAAAAATTTAATATCATGAAACTATATAAAAAACAATTCATTTATGCTGCTGCTATTGCGGCTTTGGTTAATGTGGCTTCCTGTAAGAGGGATGAACTTCTGGACAGATCTCCACAGGATAAATTGACTGAAGATGTGCTTTTTAAAACTGAAAATGATTTAAAGCTCTATGCCAATCAGTTTTATACAAGCTTACCCGTAGAGTTTTCTGATCAGGATTCTCAATCGGACAATCAGGTTCCGAATAGTATCAACAGTTTTCTGGCAGGAACAGATCAGGTTCCCGGATCCGGCGGCGGATGGTCCGCTGGCGATTGGTCTAATATCAGAGCCTGTAATTATTTTTTAAGAAAAAATGTGGATCCACAATTAGGACAAGACATAAAAAACAGATACAATGCTGAGATTCGTTTTTTCAGAGCAATGTTTTATTGGGATAAAGTGGTTCGGTTTGGAGATGTTCCGATATATGAAACTGATCTTAATGAGACGTCTCCGGAATTATATAATCCAAGAGACCCACATAAGAAGGTAATGGACTTTGTATTAAAGGATCTTGATTTTGCTGTTGCCAATCTTCCGGAGGCTACAGCTGAAAACAGAGTACATAAATATGCAGCTTTAGCATTGAAATCAAGAATTGCCCTGTGGGAAGGAACTTTTAGAAAATACCATAGTCTGGGAGATGCTGAAGTATTTTTGCAGGCAGCGGCAGATGCTTCACTTCAGGTGATAAATTCAGGGAAATATGACATCTATTCTACCGGTAAGCCGGACACTGATTATAACAGCTTGTTTATTCAGGATGATTTGTCTAAAAACAAGGAAAGTATTTTGTCCAGAATATACATTACCAATATCAGTACAACTAATTATAGCAGAGGAGCAGGCAATGGAAATGGATACAGTAAGTCTTTAATTGAAAGTTATCTGTGCAAAGATGGAAAGCCAATCTCAGTTTCACCATTGTATGCAGGTGATGATACACCGGAAAATGAAGTGAAAAACAGAGATCCACGTTATCCGCAGACAATTGCGACACCAGGTTTTGTTATTACGATCAATGAAAATGGCTCAACTGCCCAATTGGAGAGACCTAATATCGGAACCAGTGCTACTTCTACCGGATATCAGATTATAAAAGGGAGATCCTCAGATGTTAAACTACAAAATGCAAATCAGGATAATATTGACCGTTTTATTTTCCGTTATGCTGAGGTTCTGCTAAACTATGCAGAAGCCAGAGCCGAATTAGGACAGCTTACGCAAGATGTACTGGATATGTCTATTAACAAATTAAGAAAACGTGTAGGTATGCCGGATATGTCATTGGCTAATCTTACAGCCGACCCCAATACACCTTTTCCTGGCATTAGTTTGCCACTTCAGGAAATAAGAAGAGAACGCCGTGTTGAATTGGCAGGAGATGGCTATCGTTTCAAAGATTTATTAAGATGGAGAGCCGGAGAGCAGATTAACAATCCTAAAACAATACAAGGAATGAAGCTTACAGATGCTTATAAAGTATCTTATCCAAAAGATGCCAATGGTAAGTCTCAGGTAGATAATGTATTGCGTGATGCACAGGGGAATGTCCGTGTATATCCTAATATTACAGCAAGAGCATGGGACAATAAAATGTATCTGTACCCATTGCCTAAAGATCAGTTATTACTGAATAAAAGTTTCAAACAAAATCCGGGCTGGTAATTTAAAATCCAAAGATTATAAAAGAAGGGAAGTAGAATTACTTCCCTTTTTATATACGACACATGTTCTACACCTGTTGTAAATGAGCTTGTTAATTCTTGTAAATCTTATTTTGAGTTCTATTTATTTTTATTTTTGAAGAGAAATGTAATAAGTTCCGAAAAGTTCACCATGAATTATAGGTGTGCAATATGCACTTTTGTAATACTAATTTCAAATATACATATGATGTCAAAAAATGATTTAAAAAACAAAGTAGTTTTAATAGCAGGTGGGGCTAAAAATCTTGGTGGCTTGCTAAGCCGTGATTTCGCTGCTAAAGGTGCAAAATTGGCCATTCATTACAATAGTGATGCTACAAAAGCTGATGCTGAAAAAACACTTGCAGATGTTCAGGCAGCAGGAGCCGAAGCATTTCTGTTCCAGGGTGACCTTACAAAAGTTGAGAATATTACCAAGTTATTCGATGAGACAGTTTCAAAATTTGGTGGTATAGACATTGCCATCAACACAGTAGGTATGGTACTGAAAAAGCCATTTACCGAAACAACTGAATCAGAATATGATCAGATGTCCGATATCAATTCCAAAGTAGCTTATTTCTTTATTCAGGAATCGGGTAAAAAACTAAACGACAACGGAAAGATCTGTACTATTGTAACTTCTCTTTTAGCGGCTTATACAGGCTTGTATTCTACTTACGAAGGAATGAAGGCTCCTGTAGAACATTTTACCAGAGCGGCTTCCAAAGAGTTTGGAGACAGAGGTATTTCTGTAACAGCAGTAGCGCCAGGACCTATGGATACTCCTTTCTTCTACGGACAGGAAAGCTCAGATGCTGTCGCATATCACAAATCTGCTTCGGCTTTAGGCGGTTTAACTGATATTAAAGATATTGCTCCACTGGTAGAGTTTCTGGTAAGTGATGGTTGGTGGATTACCGGGCAGACTATTTTTGCCAATGGTGGTTATACAACAAGATAATTAAACAGAACAGAGAATTCTTCAGGATTAATAAAAAGAATTCTCTGTTTTTAATTCCTGAAAATTATGCTGATAAAAATTATAAATTCAATTCTGATTTTGTTTGCCGTTTTTATGGGCTTTAAACAAGGTTTGGCGATGCTTACAGGGAAACCTGAAATGTTAGAATTATTTGGAAAATGGGGTATAGGAAAATCCGCAGTCATGATAAACGGAATGGTTACTATACTGTCTGCTGTATTAATTCTTTTTCCAAAAACTTTTATATGGGGGAATTTTCTAATGGGAGCAGGTATATTGCTTATTATCTGTTTTCAAATTTCAGAGAGAGATTTTAAAGGGGCAATTATAGAATTGCCATTCCTGTTGCTTAACCTTTTAATTATTTATTTGCAACATCCGTTGAAAAATTGAAAACCCGGAAAATTTTAAAGTCATGAAAGCTTTATTTGTTTTTAGTATGTGCCTCTCTTTAACAGGCTGTGCACAGAAACAGAAACCAGAATCGATTACAAAACAACAATACCCAAACACACACATGATGAATTTATCAATAATTACAAATGCAGAAGTAAAAAAAGCTATTGAAGCGCTACAATCCGGTGATCAGAACTGGTATTTGTACTTTACGGATAATCCTGAAATGACAGATGATGGTCACAAGGTAGACTTTAAATCTTTTTTTGAAAAAGCACTGGGACATGAAAAATTTCTGAGCATAGATAGAGTAGAGGATGACGGAAAAACTTTATATGGAAATTTTAAAGCCGGACAGTGGGGAACATTTCGTGTATTTTTTAAGTTTCATCAAAACGCGACCGGAAAATTTGAAAGACTGGATATTGGCCAGGCAAATTAATTTCTGAACAACGTATAGGACAAATATACAGTGCTGTATCTCAAATATTTTTTTCTTAACAGTTCTTAATGTCTCAAAAGTGAAAAATGAAAAATTAATATTTTCTGTATTCCGATTATGCCCTATTTTAGGGCTTTTTTGTTGTTTATTTTTAAATTCTCTATTCAGGGAGATATGGGTTTTATATTAAATTTTTCTTAATACTGTTGTGTATATTAAAATAATTTGTACTTTTGAAGTGAATAAATTTTTTTTATAAAATTTTTTGTGATTTGGTAGGTCCCGGGCAACCGGGACCTTTTTTTATTTAGGGTTTTAATAAGCGTTTGCTTGCTTTAATAGTACAGCAGACTATGAGATTTTTTAATACTTTTTTTATTTTATCTCCCAAATTTAAACCATTCTGTAAGTTTATGTTTTTCTCCTTTTAGCCAGGAAGAAACCATTTCCATACCTACAACTGAAAATGTAATGCCATTACCTCCAAAACCTAATACAAAATAGGAGTTTAGAAAATCTTTATGTTCTCCAATGTAAGGAAGCCCGTCTTTAGTAGTTCCAAAAGTTCCGGCCCATGCAAAATCACATTTAAACTCTGTAATAGGCAAATATTTTTGAAAAGACTGTAAAAGCTTTTGCTCCTTATTAGTGATTAGGCTATCTCTCTTTTCGGGATTACGGAATTCTTCATCTTCACCACCTATTAATATTCTTCCGTCATCGGTTGTTCTTAGATATATGTAAGGGTCTTCTGTATTCCATACCAATAGATTATTGATTTTTTTATAAAGTTCAGGCTTTTCTTCAGAAACTATTGCATAGGTACTGATTAGTTTTACAAAGTTTTCTTTAATCATATTGGCACTTTCGTAACCTGTACAGTATATAATTTTTTTTGCTTTAATAATAGCTCCGGTATTCAAAGTTATTTCATTAAATGTTTTACCGTATTTTACTTTCTTTAGCTCTGTTCTGTCATATATTTGTAGTCCTTTCTTCTGATTGTATGCCAGTATTTTATGAACCAGCATGAAGGCATCTATACTTGCCCCCTGTGCAGAAAGAATTCCCCCGTAAGTTTTCTCTATTCCATATTGTTTTAAGATATTATCTGCATTCAGCCATTTTACATTGAAACCTGCATTTTTACGGGCTTCAAATTCTTTTTGTAACCATTTTACATCTTTTTTTCGTGCTGCAAAATAAAGAGACTTTTTCCTTTTATAACCAGCTTTGGCTTGGATTTGTTTTACTATATCTTCTATTGTATCAATGCTGTCCGAGCAAGCTTTATAGCTCGCAATAGCTCCTTCATCATCAATCATCTCCGATAGTTTGTATAAAGGTGTATCAATTTCATATTGTAGCATAGAGGTTGTTGCGGAAGTACTTCCGTTGGCAATTTCTCTTTTATCTATTAGAATTGTATTATAGCCATCTTTAATACATTGATGAGCAATAAGGCTCCCGGTAATACCACCGCCAACAATTAATACATCGCAAGTTTTGTTCTCTATCAGAGATGGAAAAGATTGAATTAATCCATTTTTAATTAGCCAAAACGGCTCATTTGATTTTAAATCCATGGTGGTGAATAAATTTATATTGTAATTTGAAGATATGGTTCTAGGTAAATTTAATGAATTTGTAAGTGAAAAATTATCTTAATAGGGAGGAAGAATATTTTTTAAGTAGAATATCATATTTTATTTCTTTATTCTCTTTTTGTGTATTGGTTTCTTTTTTATTTCTTTCCCTGATGATGCAACTGCTATTACCGAATCTGTCCGGACTGTTGCTGCATTGCTGATAGCATCAATATCAGATGTAGTTTCCTCGTATAAAGGACTTAGCTCTAAAATATTATTGTTTTCTTTGAAATAATAAGATCCGGATAAATGTTTAGGTTTTCTACAATCCGGACTCATAGCTCCGTCACTTGTAGTAAGTTCGATAATATTATTTTCCCTTACACGATAAAGACCTAAGGCATTGTAACATGAAATACCAGTCTGATAATTGAAATTATCTTCAAATTGTATAAAATGAAATTTAGCCCGTTCTTGTGATAGGTTAATCCATTTTGCTTTTATCAGAATAGCTTTGCCATTGGGTGCAATATGCTCTATTTTCCAAGTCGTCTTTATAAACGGGTTATATTGGGCATAGCTTACAGGAAGCATAGCTGATATAATCAGTAAAGTAGTTATGATACATTTATTCATATGTGCTAGTGAGTGAAAATGGCTCAAATTATTTAGCTTTAGCTAAAGTTAAGCAGAATTTTTTTAGAATATCACGAAATAAAAAAGTCCGATTGCTGTAATCGGACTTCGGCTTCTAATTAGTTTCACATTCATATCAACAGAGAAAGCCATAATTTTTATAAAAGTGACCGGCCTTTAAAAGTCAGCCGACCACTACAAACACAAATGAATGATGATATTTTTATTTCTAACCTTATAAATAACATCAGGTATTCAGTAGGCTATATAAATCCCCGTTCCTTTGAAAAGGTTTTATCACAGATAATAAATTGAGTATGAAAAAATATAGCTGTTATACTATATACTGTATATATGCGGATTATTGGTTCGGAACGGGGAGAAGAAAATTTTAATTTCTTGGTTCCATATGGTTTACCTTAGTGTGGATGATATCGTAGAATACAGATGGGTTGTTAGTATCAGGTACAATTCTGTAGGTGAACTCAGTATTGGTCAGTACCAAAACTTCTACATCACGGTTGAAAGGCGCTCCTGTAGCAGCAACTGTTCCGTTCAGGTTTCTAACCTTTCCGTCTGCAGACAAAGTCCATGCTCCGCTGGATCTTAGTACATCATCCAATCCGAAAATTGTAAACTGCCCGTTTCCTTTGAAGTAAGAATAGCCTACAAATCCTGCTACTCTAGGATCATTCAAGGCTACCGAATTCCCTGTATTGTCTTTGGCTCCGGTAGTTTCCCAAGGTGTAGATGCCAAAGTTACCTGTCCGTTGGCTGGTTCTACATGAGAAGTTCTGGTATGGATAATATCATAATAATTTGCAGGATCGCTGCTGTCGCTATGAATTCTATACGTGAAAATATCTTTGTTTAGCTCAAGGATCTCTACATCGCGGTCTACAAGAACTCTTCCGTCAGGATTCAATACTTTGATGTTTCTTGTTTTTCCTTGTGCATCTACAGTCCATGTTCCTACTGATCTCAGAACATCATTCAGTCCATAAATGGCAAAGCTACCGTTTGCTCGGAAGTAAGCCCAACCTACAAACCCGTTTACTCTTGGATCATTAAGGTCTACATTGTTTCCGTTTCTATCCTTTGCTTCTGTGGTTTTCCATGGTGTAGAGGCCAGAGTCTGGCTTGGCGTTAATGGTATTTCCGTGTTGCTATCATTGTCACGTGAACATGAAATTAGGACCATGGCCAGCGCTGCTGCCCAAGCTAAAAAAAACTTCTTCATAGTTTTGAAATTTTAAATTGTCTTACAGAAAAATGTAGTAAGCCTTTACAGGCAGTTAATTGTGTTTTGTTTTACAAATATGTGGGTAATTTTTCTCTCTTTTTGTAACATTTGTTACAAATGATTGCTTTTTATTACTAAAAAGGTGTGTTTTTAAGAATCTTATTGTTTTCGTTTTACGTCGACAGCTCTGCATACTTAAAAGCCCAACGCTAGTTGAACTCACTATGCATTTTTCATGAGCTTTCTCAGTAAACCATGAAATTCATTTACTTTTTTTAGCTCAGAAAATATGAGAAGTGAAGCGGTGCCTGTAGTCATAAAGATAACAGCTAAAACAAAGTGTGTTGGAAGGTGTAATGTTTCCGGATCGGCAATTAGTATTACTGAGAATAATAAACTTATTCCTCCGGCAATGCTTATGTTTCTCCAGCCTTTATGTCCCAGTCTTTTAAAATCTAATGCAGCACCAAATAATACTCCGGAGCGCAGTAAGGCAACCCAGCCCATAAAAAAATACGATGTTTTATACAGACTTGTATAACCTCCTGCAGTCAGAATAAGTACCGCAAACAAAAGATATCCGCCCCAGCCATTGAGTATTTTGTAATTCCGGAGCGTAAAGATGCTCATACTTAATCCGGAAAGCGCAAATAATCCACCACAAAATTCCATGTAATGCAGATTGGATAATAGCAATAATATTCCTGTTGCAAGGTTAAGGCTGCCAGTAATAAAGGGTAAATAAATGCTTTTTACAGCTGATTTTATATGGGTGTTGAATGATGTAGGCATGGTATTTATATTAGGATGGTTAGAGAATTCTATTTTATTTTAAAAACAGGCAAGCTGATCCGGGCAATTCCGGTAGCCCGCCTGTTAACAAACAAATGATGAAAATTTTAATTTTTTAAATGTTTTTTCAACATTATAAGGCTTAATTAGGATATTCAGCTACACAACGAATAGGTGTTGCTCTATTTCTACTACCGGAATAAAAAGTTGTAGCATTTATTCCAGCAAACCATGCATTAATGCTTGTAGATGGAACATTATTCCAATAATGAGAACTAGTTCCTCTTTGAAATAATCTACCGTCAGTTTCATTTCTATATCCTGAAGCTGGAAAAGTAAGCTTTACACCTGTATTGTATTTACTGGTTAAAACAGATGCACGGGAAAAGTTGGTAGCACTTTCTAATGCTGTTCCTATTTCAATCTTAGTTGTGTTGTTGAACAATGCGCTGTACTCTTTTCCTGTTGGTACTCTCCAGCCAGAAGGACATGGATCACTACCTGACTTACCGGGTACTTCTTCATTAAAAGTTGAGTTCCATGCATTATCAGGCGGATTTGTAGTGTTATCCCATCCCGGAATTGAAGCCTCAGAGGTGGTCGATGTTGCTACAATTGCGCTACGCCCCCATTGGTAATAATTACCATTAATATTTTGAGAGGGAACATCCGGATCAGCAGACAAGGTAGCTCCAAGATTATGACGCATCCAAATCATACCATTAATTTTTGCAGCTGAATACCCTTTATAGGTCATAAGTCTATCATTTGGTGCAAACGTGAGTTTTAAAGTATATTTTACACCCCTGGAAATTTTCAGGTTATTGAAACTTATATTCTTTTGTGTCATTTGCGCACCGGAGTTTCCGATAGTAGACCTCATTGTAATTGACCCAATATTTAACACTCCAGTATTCGTATTATTTGCATTAATAACTACTGGAGTAGCCTGTATAATTTTTGAATTCATAGTAGGAAAGACTACACTTCGAGGAGTTTGTGTTCCTGTAGCAACTGTACTTCCATTTGATAATTGCATCGTGGCACTACCTGTATGTGGTGCAATTGTTACTCCGCTAATATTGGTAATATTATAAGTCGTTGGAGTAGAGTCAAGAACTGTTGTAATTTGACTATATTTATGTTGCAATATGACATCCAGATAATTGGTATTATTTCCGGTCAATGTTATCGTTTTAGAAAAATACATCAGATCATTATTTCCAGAAGTATTATTAATTGAAGCAGTTGCCAATGTCTTGTTATTAGGATCTGTGAAGTTAGTGGCAGGTAATCCTGTTGTAGTCCCAACCGAATATACAACGAAGGTATAGGTACTTCCTCCATTTAATCCAGTAATAGCAGGCATTGATGCTTCTCTGCCTGTAAAATAAATTTGTTCAGTCACGTAATTACCACTAGCATCAAAAACAGCTACATTATATCTAATATCATTTGGAAGTGGGTTAATTTCTAATATACTTGCTTTTCCAAGTGGGTTGATTGATGATTCAGGGGTAAGAGTTGCAACTAGTTTATAATCATCGTTGTTGCTAAAAGTAATCTCTTCTGTTTGCACTACAGCTTTGCTTATTTCATTAATTCCTTTTGTAACCGCCTGACTCCTTAAAGAGCCCTCATCAGTGAAATCACTTCCTTTAAGATTAATTCTGACCTCCGTTTGTCCGGTACCATTACCCGGATCTGTGATATGATCATCGCTTTGGCGACATGAGATGATGGCTAATGAGAATAGGGTTAATAATATTCCTGTTATTGTAAGTTTTATATTATTTTTCATTTGTCTGTTCTTTTAGTTAATCGTAATTGTTTGTTTTAATAATTGAATTACCAGTCTATACCACCGGATTGATCTTCTTCGTTCCACTCTTCTCTGATTGGATTATTGAGAGGGTCAGTAGGTCTTACACTGGCGGATCCGGCGGCAATGCCCTGTTCCATTCTGATTAGTGTTACCTCTAAAGTCGGAGCGATATAAGCTCTCTTTTTTTGTAGTGTTTCGGTACTATTCATCTCCTTTTTCATTGTGTCCATTTTTGTTGTTTTTTATTGTAATACGTTTGTGTTTTTTGTTTTGTTTTCTAAAGCAAATCTACCTGTGTTCTGCCGGAAAACTTCTACTGCAAGTCTACTTCAATTTTGTAATTATTTGATTTTAAGTTTATTGCATCGGTTCTTGCAGTGTAGGTGAAGTGAGTTGAAAAATGATAATCCATCAATTTTCACCCCTGTTTTTTACTTCTTTTATAGTTTGATTTAATTTTTGCATTGCTTGATTGGGCAGGTCAATAGCTGAAAAAATCAGCCTGATCTGTCAGCGTAATTTTGTTTCTGCTCAACTGTAACAATCCTTTTTCTTCCAATTGTTTTAGCAGTCGGGAAACAACAACACGGGCTGTCAGTAATTCTTTTGCCAACTGTTGGTGTGTAATATTAATAGATCTTGATTGTGTGATCTCAGCTTTATTTTTCAGAAAGCTCAGTAAACGTTCATCAGTTTTCTTAAAAGCAGAATCAATGACATTCAGCAAATCTTCATACCGGTTCACAAACAGCAGCAAGACATAATCCATCCATTGTGGATATTCTCTTATAAAAAGCTTAGCTTTCTGAATCGGCAGAAAAAAAATTTCGGCTTCTTCTTCCACTTCTACTTTTACTTTGCTTGCTACATTGTACAAACTTCCCCAGAAGGGCAGTACACAGGTTTCTCCTTTTTTGATGTAGTACAGCAGTATTTCGCGGTCTTCCTCTTCTTTTCGGATCACCTTCAACAGTCCTTTGGTAACAATAGGTATAGCGTTGGCATAAGCATTTTCTCTCAGGATAACGGTTCCGGCTTTATAGACTTTCTTTATACTGTTTTGGTGTAACTGTTCTACAATCTCGGGCGTATATTTAAACGCTGTAATCTCTCTTAAACTTTCCATGATTACAGCATTTGTGTGGGGATTTTATTTCGGGCAGTACATTTTTTTTCTTCTTTTTTTGTGGTTTCATTAGTTCATCATATTTATTGTTCAATCTTTATTTCAAAAAAATTGTTATTGTGTTTTTTTGCCTAAGCGGTCGCAAAAATGTGACTGATATTTAGTTTTGTTTGTAACAAATGTTACCTATCCTTATTTTATTTTCATTTTTTTTAATAAAATATAGTATTGTGGCATTCAGGTTTTATCATTTGTTAAATAATGAAAAGCTACTATCAGAAGATTTTCATCAAGCCATTCATTCACCACAGAGAGCAAAAGAAGGCTAATTCCGACCAGTATGAGTTGGACATAATTTTTCATTTGTTTATGTTTTTAAGTTTGTTTTCTTTGAATTCCGGGTAAATATTTCCCAAAAGAATTGTCTGAAATATCACAGGTGTATTGCGGAATTGTTTTATAAAAAGAGACTTCTTTATAACATGGAAATTCCTAATAGCCATAAAAAAATAAAGGTTACACAGGTCAGGATAAATTTGGTATCATTTCTCATCGCATTTGTTATTTGGATTATACACTAATTGATTTAATCGGTTTTATTTTCTGGTACAAATCTATCCGTGCTTCTGCAGAAAACCATTACTGTAATTATACTTCAGTTTTTTAATATATTGATTTTCAGTATTTTTAGGTTAGGGGTGCAGTAGGTTTGCAGTATGGTGAAAAATGAATAACTGACTGAATTTTTAAACGAAAATTCTGTTTATCTTTAACAGTAGTAAAATCATAACGAATGTTGCGTAAGATTTCCGGAGTGAAATTTTTTTTATTTTCATTCTTTTTGTTGGCTGAGAGCTACAGGTCTCAGGATTTTTCTTTTTTTCCGGAACCAATTAAAACATCCGCCGAATATTATAACAAAGGCGAATTTGCAAAAGCAATGGCTTTTAATGTAGAAGCTCTTAAAAAATACGAAGCTCTAAAAGATAAAGAAGGAATAAGTACTGCACATACTAATATTGCTTCCTTACTATTTTCGGTTGGAAAACTAAAAGAAAGTATGCAGTATCTGGACAATGCCAAAGCAGAAATGAATAAGGATAATCCACTGTCGCAAGCTCGTTTTTATGGTGAATATGCACGCATTTATACCAAACTGGGACTACTGGATCAGTCGAATGATTATTTTGATAAAGCCTTACAATATGCCGGAAAAATTAAAGATGCCAGACAGCAGGAAGTGGCGGTATTATATATTTTTCTATGGAAAAGACTTAATTTTCTGAATCAGGAAGATTCATTGCGGATGATTGAAAAAAAATTGATCAGAATAATGCCGAGTGCTCTTACTTATAGTAAAATTGCTGATCGCTTTATTGGTAAAAAGGCACAGTTAGATTCAGCAGATTATTATCTGAATAAAGCTGTACAGACGCCAGATTATGCTATTCTTCCGGTACAGGGGATTGTACAGTTTAGCTACGGTAATTTGTACAATGAAAAAAAGGAATACAACCGGGCACTTGATGCTTATCAGCAATCATTATCAGCCTTTCAAAAAACTAAATACCGGACACAGATTCGCAATGTATATGATTCTATTGCCAGTACTTACCACTATCTTGAAGACACCAAAATGGCCAATGAATATCTGAAAAAGTACAAAGCCGTAAATGATACGATTAAAAATGAAGAAAAAGAGGCAGTTACAATGGCGGTGAACAAACTTTTACAGGAAGAAAAAGAAGACAAGCAAAAGGAGAAAAAGCAATTGTACTTTATCTTTGCAGGCTGTATTGTATTACTTCTTTTAGTAGTGTCGGGAATACTGCGGATGCAGCGCTCGAAGCAGCTAAAAAAAGAAAGCCTTCTGGAAGAACAGACACTGGAAAATATGCAGCTGAAAAAGCAGCTGAACGCTTCTGCAGATCAGCTGATACAACTGGCAGAAATCAACAGTCCTTCTTTTTTGGCACAGTTTAAAGAAACATATCCGGATTTTATAGAACGCTTGTTGGCACATGAGCCGGATCTTTCGGAATATGATCTAAAACTCTCTGCTAATATTCGACTGGGTCTTAGTACAAAACAAATTGCTCAATACGAAATTATAGCTCTGAGAACAGCAGAAAGCAGAAAATACAGACTAAAAAAGAAATTGAAACTGGATTCTGATATCAGCCTGAATAAGTGGATATTGGAATTGTAATATAAAATACGAATTATCTTTTTTTCGAGAATTTCAGAAATTGCAAAAAGATATATTATTCTTTTTACAGAATAATTCAGGAATTTAATTTTGCTTATATTTAAACTTTCAATTAAAATCTGTTATTATGACACATTCCGATGCTCCGCAGAAAAAGATACACCAAGGTAGAAATATTAAGCGTTTTCGTGAAATGTTAGGTATAAAGCAGGAGGCTCTTGCTTTTGAATTGGGTGACGATTGGAATCAGAAAAAAGTTTCGTTACTGGAGCAAAAAGAAACAGTAGAAACCAACATTCTGGCTCAGGTTGCTAAAATACTAAAAGTTCCGACTGAGGCGATTGAGAATTTTGATGAAGAACAAGCTGTAAATATTATTTCCAATACAATTAATAATAATGACCATGCAACAATGCATAATCCTTCATTGTATAATCATTGTCCTACTTTCAATCCAATTGATAAAATGGTGGAGCTATATGAGCGTATGCTGCAACAGCAAAAAGAAATGATTGATAAATTGGAGCAGTTAATAAAAGAAAAATAACTCTGAAATAGAAAAGTATTTTCAGCAGAAAGCTGATGAGATTAAGAACCTCTGGATTTAAAGATTTGGAGGTTTTGTTTTTCTGATTTTAGAGCAGACTTTCCGGAGGTGGAGAAAATATGGTGAGTAAAGGTGACAGATGAAAAGCATCATCTACCAGCACAAAAGCCTGGCCCTTTGAATTAGGCTCAAAAAACCTGAGGTAGTCAAAGACCTCCAGAGTTTTCGGAAGCATCTTTTCGTAGACAATAAGAGAAGCGGGATTAGAATGCGGTTCTTCTTCGTTTACCATTACATCCGTTCTGGGAATTTCCCAGTCCATAACTGCAGCAATGCCAGGCAAAGCTGTAAAGTTCAGGAAACACATTAATGTAACAATACTCCAGAATTTCATCTCACATTCTTAAAAAAAAACTATTTGTTTTTTCTTCTCATTACCCAGTCCGAGGTCGTAAGATTATAGATCTTTTGGATATCTTTCAGTACTTTTTCGAAGTCTATTTCCAGATCGATAATTTTACCCGTCCTAAGGTCGAACACCCACCCGTGTACAATAGGATATTCTTCTAAAAGATACCTTTCCTGTACGCAGGCCATTTTAGTCACGTTAATACATTGTTCCAGAACATTCAGTTCTACAAGTCTGTCATAACGTTTTTCTTCATCCTCAATGGCGCTTAGTTCCGCCTGGTGTAACCGGTACACATCACGGATATTTCTGAGCCATGGATTCAGAAGTCCAAAATCCTGAGGAGTCATTGCTGATTTTACACCGTCGCAATTGTAATGTCCGCATACCACAATGTGCTTTACTTTAAGATGTTCCACAGCATATTGAATAACTGCTGTAGAATTCATATCCAGTGTATTGACTACATTGGCAATGGTTCTGTGGATAAACACTTCTCCGGGTTTTACTCCCATCATTTCTTCTGCTGTAACTCTGCTGTCCGAACCACCGATATATAAAAACTCGGGATTTTGGGTTTTAGCAAGTTCCTGAAAGAAATTCGGATCCTCTAAAAGTTTAGATGCCGCCCACTTCTTGTTGTTTTCGAAAATAACTTCGTACGATTGTGTCATAATTTATTTGTTAAAAGATTATTACGACGTAATTCGTTTGACTTATTTTCAAACTCAGCAGAGTGAATGAATAAGGTCACAAAAGTATAATTTTTGAACTAATTCTATAAAAAATTAATAGAGTTTATGATTTTGGATAGTAAAACAGAAACTGTGTAGGCAGCATATCAGAACAGAAATTATTTTAGAGATTTTAAAATCTTAAAATAAATATATGAATTCCAAAAACAGAAAAAGTACAATTTTTAATATTGAAAGTTTACCGAATAAGACTACCTTTAGTCTGTAAACATCAGAAACAAATAAACAAAAATTTATGAGACGTCATGCAACAGCCGTATGGAACGGTACCATCAAAGAAGGAAAAGGTAATATTACAACACAGAGCACGGTACTAAATCAGACTCAGTATTCGTTCAGCAGCCGTTTTGAAGACGGAGTGGGAACAAATCCTGAAGAATTGCTGGCAGCTGCTCATGCTGGTTGCTTTACGATGAAACTTAGCCTTGATCTTACACAGGCTGGTTTTACTCCTGAAACACTGGAAACAAAATCTGTGGTTAGCCTTGAAAACGGGAAGATTACAAAATCTGAACTAACGCTGACTGCCAAAGTACCGGGAATATCTGAGGAACAGTTTCAGCAAATTGCCAAAGGAGCAGAAGAAACCTGTCCGGTAAGTGGAGCTTTCAGCTTCGAGATTACACTGAATGCTACATTGCAGAACTAATAGTTTGTAAAAATCTTGATAAAAGCCCTGTAAAACTAAATCTTTACAGGGCTTTTCATTTCTAAACCTTATCGGATTCAGGCTTTTCTATAATTCAATTAGCTGGTAGATAATATGATACTATCTATAATACTCCACAATAATTATTTAAATAATCAATTTAAATTCATCTGATGTTTTAATTGGTACATCATATCTTTGTGCTGTAATTTTTAATAATGGAAAAAAAAGAACGCTTATCGGATCTTACTACAGCCCATATACAGGAAGATATTTTGAAAGGGAAATATCCTGTAGGGGAGAAGCTTCCTACAGAAAAAGAGCTGATGGAAATTTATCAGGTAGGACGCTCTACGATCAGAGAAGCTGTAAAGCAGCTATCTATGTCTAAAATCCTAATCGTAAAGCAAGGATCAGGAACTTATGTGAATAAAAGTCAGGTGCTAAGTCCTTCGGATATTCTGAAGAAAGCCAAGTTTGATGAGATAAATGATGTGAGACGCCTGGTAGAAGGAGAACTTATTCAGCGAGCTTGTCAAACAGCAACCAAAGGACAATTGGAGGCTATTGATAAAAGTCTGCAGGAAAAAAAGAAAGCAATCCTGGCAGAAGATAAAGACAGTTGCATTCAGGCAGACATAGCTTTTCACCTGAATGTAGCGAAAGCAGCCAATCATCAGGTATTGCTCTTGCTGTATCAGGGGTTCACGGAAATGATAACCGATTTTTTCCACGAAAGAGAGCCGAAAGGCGTCAGCTTTTTTGCCATGAGTTACCACCTGCACGAGCAGTTATATATCGCTATCAGAGATAAAAAAGAAAAGCAGGCAGCTAAAATTCTTGATAATATATTAAATAACAACTTTTCATTATGACCATTCTAGTTTTTACCCTTATACTTCTTGTCGGGGCTTATATGGCAGGTTTCCTTGGTTCATTAACGGGCCTTGGTGGCGGTGTAATTATTATTCCACTGCTTACATTAGTTTTTCATGTAGATATACGTTATGCTATTGGCGCCGCATTGCTGGCTTCTATAGCGACTTCATCGGGAGCAGCATCGGCTTATGTAAAGGAAGGAATTACGAATATCCGTTTGGGAATGTTTCTGGAGATAGCTACGACAATAGGAGCTGTAGTAGGAGCTTTTATCGCGATTTATATGCCGACTAATGCAATTGCTGTAATCTTCGGAATGGTTCTTATTTTTTCTGCAGCGATGACGGTAAGAAAGAAACACGAAACAAAACTTACAAAAGGAAGTCAACTGTCGGAAAAGCTAAAGTTAAACAGTACTTATCCTGTTAACGGAGAGAAAGTAAGTTATCAGCTAACCAATGTAGCCGGAGGTTTTTCTCTAATGACACTTGCGGGTGTACTGTCAGGTCTTTTAGGCATAGGATCGGGATCTTTAAAAGTTCTGGCAATGGACAGTACAATGAAAATTCCGTTTAAAGTGAGTACTACCACGAGTAATTTTATGATTGGAGTTACAGCAGCAGCTTCTGCTGTTGTTTATCTACAGCGTGGATATATGGATCCGGGAATTGCTTTCCCTGTTGTTTTAGGGGTATTGGCGGGAGCTTTGACAGGAGCAAAGATATTGCCAAAGATAAATCCCAGATTACTAAGGATTATTTTTGCTGTAGCCATAACAGCAGTTGCTATAGAGATGATTATAAACGGTATAAACCATAAATTCTGATGAAAAAGTATTTTTCTGAACATTACTGGGCAGACCAGGATATACAATTACTGGTTGGCAAGATTCTGAGAATGGGAGTTACAATAGCTTCTATTACTGTTTTAGCAGGAGGGATTATGTACCTTATCAATCACGGAGGAGAAGCATTACCGGATTACAGACATTTTGTCGGAGAAGGTAAATCTAATACAACGCTAAGCGGGATTGTATCCGGAGCATTTCATTTACAGGCCGCTCAGCTTATTCAATTAGGTGTTGTTTTTCTGGTGGCTACACCTGTATTTCGTGTCTTTTTCTCATTAATAGGGTTTACCATGGAAAAAGATAAGCTTTATATTATCATTACCCTTATTGTACTGGGCGTTATATTCTTTAGTATTTTCAGTGGTGTAAAGGGCTAAGAATAAAAAACATTTAATTTAAAAACCTCACAGATTATGAAAATCTGTGAGGTTTTTTATGCTGAAAATACTGACTAAGTATTATTGACAGACAGGTTTTACATCATTGAGAAGAGTAACGAGCATCTTTCCAGGTTCTTCCAACATAATCATATGTGCTGAGTTTTCGAACCATATTCCTTTTTTTACAGGTGCTTTTACTTGCTGCAACCATTTATATGTAGGTTCGGTTGGGGTTGTGTAATCATGTCGCCCCATAAACATAAATACGGGGATAGGGAATTTTTTAACAGAAGTGAAGTCTGTATTTACAAATTCCGGAAGTATTTTGCTTAAGGTAAACAGACTTCCTTTGCCGATAGCATCTGCATCTTGTTCCGTATATTCAGGTGCCAATAACGGAGCCTGGAAAAAGTAAACAGAATTATTCCTGTAAGCAGTTAATCCTCCATAATATTGAGGCCATTTTCGGGCAACAATAATTCGTTGTCTGGTAATAGGCTTGTTGCCGGGATAAGGCGCAATTGTGGCAAGCTCTTTTAAGGCTTTATCATTCTTTAATTTTGTTGCTTGTTCTATAGCATAATTATAACTCAGGCGTTCATTTTCCCGGGTGTTTATTACCTGACCTATTCCTACATAAGCATAGAACAAATCAGGTCTTTTCAGAGCTGCATGCATAGATACGATAGTACCCCAGCTGTGACCTACAAGAATAACTTTTTTCTTCTTATACTTTTTGATAATAAGCTCAGCAAGTTTTATAGCATCATCAGTGTATTGGTTTATATTAATAGTTTTTCCCAGAGTAAGAGTATCATTGGCATTATAAGTTTTTCCGGCAGCTCTCTGGTCGTAATTTACTACAGTAAAGTATTCCTCAATAGGCCTTTGAAACATCCACATTATAGGGGAAACAGGCGATGCCGGGCCTCTGTGTACAAATAATATTACAGGATTTTCTTTATTCTGGCCACGAACATATACCCATTGTTTTATACCACCAATATCAGCTTTATATCTTTCCTGAATTCCATCTGGAGAAACAATAGAATCAAGATCTTTGATGATTTCTCTGGCTTTAGTATATTCATTGGATTGCTGATTGTTCTGCCCAAAACATATAAAAGAATATGTGAAGAGAATGAGCAGGAAAATATTGTTTCTCATATAAATTGTATTTGTGTGTTATCTGAACTCTATTCAAATCAAATATACTTAAATCAGGTTACAGCATATTTTGGTTAATCCAAAAAGATTTTACCGTTTTTACTTAAAGACAACAGTAGGTATTATAATGTTACATTCGGGATGGAATTAACCAAAAGCCGCACAGATTTAAAAAATCTGCGCGGCCTTCTTCTATTATATAAAGTGGAATAGATTACATTACATCTAGTGGGGAAGTTTTTCCCGTAAATATCCGTAAACCCATGTTCCGGCAATAGCACTGAGAAGAGTAACAATAATTACTGTAGCTCCTGTTCCGATTTGTGCGAAAAAAGATCCCGGACAAGCTCCTGTTAGCGCCCAGCCCAATCCAAAGATCAAACCACCGTAGATTTGTCCTTTGCTGAATTTCTTTGGGGCTATGTTAATTGGATTTCCATCGATTGTTTTTATGTTGAATCTTTTAATAATCTGAACGGAAATAATACCGGTTATTACCGCACTTCCAATTACTTTATACATGAAAAAGGATTGCAGGCGGAACATTTCCTGTATGCGAAACCAACTGATTACTTCTGCTTTTATAAATATAATACCGAATAATATACCCACAATCAGGTACCTGATATTGGTGTACCATTTATCTGCCGGAGTATTTTCATTAGCGCATATCAGCTCCGCCGATTGTACTTTATTGTCTGTATTTTGTTTCATTGTATCTGTATTTAAAGTGATAAGATGATAGGTAATATTAGATTAGCCATAATAAAGCCGCCAATCATAAAACATATTGTGGCAATCAGTGAAGGCAGTTGCAGGTTGGATAATCCCATTACGGCATGGCCACTTGTACAACCTCCGGCATAACGAGATCCGAAACCAACTAAAAATCCACCCACAACCATCATCAGAAAACCTTTTAGGGTAAAGAGTGACTGCCAGTTCAGGATATCTTCCGGAACCAGATTATTATAATTGGTAATTCCATAACCTGCGAGTTCAGATGCCAGATCAGGGCTGACTTCGATAGGGTGGGGATTGGCTAAAAATACTGAGGCAATGACCCCGCCAAAGAAGATACCGATAACAAAAAACCAGTTCCAGATTTCTTTTTTCCAGTCATATTTAAAAAACGGAATATTGGCAGGCATACATGAAGCACAAACATTACGTAATGTTCCGCTGATACCAAAAGATTTGTTTCCTAAAATAAGTAAGGCAGGAACAGTTAATCCGATTAATGGTCCGGCCACGTACCAGGGCCATGGTTGTTTAATAAGTTCTAACATTATTCTCCGTATTTTCGTTAATCAATCGCTCTAATTCATTTGCAGGAAATACTCCTGATTGGCGCCAGCGTATCTCACCATTTTTAAATACAATAAGTGTAGGAATGCTTCTTATTTTATAAGCAGCTGCAAGCTGTTGGTTTTTATCTATATCTATTTTAATAATGCCGGCACTATCTCCCACACGTTGTTTTACATCCTCTAAGATAGGGAACATTATCTGACATGGTCCGCACCATTCTGCATAAAAATCAACCAGTACCGGTTTGTCACTGTTGATGATCTCCTGAAAATTCATATCGTTTTTTATTAAATATTAAAAGTAACTGTAGTACTCTTCTACAGCCCGGAACAGGATATTCCGGTATTTACATTATCCTGATCTGCAAGCCAGTTTTTCATTCCGCCTGCGAAATTTTTGATGTTTCCAAAACCATTTTTGACCAGAAGGGAATAAGCAATTGCAGAACGGTCACCCGACTGACAGTGAATAATCACCTGCTTGTCTTTGCTTATTTTGTCCAGATTATCTGGTAATGTTCCCAGAAAAACATGATCTGCTCCGGCAATATGTCCGGCTTTATATTCTGATTCGCTTCGTACATCTACAATCTGTACATCGGGCTGATGTATATATGCTTTCATTTCATCCAAAGAGATGATATCAGCTGCTTGAAGTTCAATGTCTAAATCATTGATGTCAGAAATATATCCGTATATATTATCCAGCCCTACACGCATAAGCTTTCTGGTAAGGTCTTCAATTTGCTGATCATCACAAATCAGAATAAACTCTTCCTGATAACTGAGTAACCATCCTGCCCATGTGGAAAAAGAATTGTTCCCCTGAATGTTTAGACTACCGGGAATAAAACCCCGAGCAAAATTCATCTTATTTCGGGCATCTATAATGCTTATACCTTTTTCATAAGCATTTTTAAACTCCTCTTTGTTTAGTTTAGGATGTTTGGGAACAGATGTCAGCAACGGACGTTCTGTCTTGTTCAGATGCTTCATCATGGCAAAATACTTCGGTGGTTCCGGCTGAGCATCTAAAAGATTTTCAGTGAAATTCTCTTCGTTCTCTCCATACTGAAATGCCCAGTTTCGGATTTTTTCATAGCCTACAGTAGAGCTGGAAACAGCTCCCAGAGCTTTTCCGCAGGAAGATCCCGCACCATGGGCCGGCCATACCTGGACATAGTCTGGTAATGCTGCAAATTTTTTCAGAGACTGAAACATCTGTCGGGCTCCGGCTTCTTTTGTGCCCATAAGTCCGGCAGCTTTTTCCAATAAATCCGGACGGCCAATATCTCCCACGAATACAAAATCTCCGGTAAACACCATCACTGGTTTCTCCGTAGCCGGATGATCTGTAAGCAAAAAACTGATGCTTTCGGGGGTATGTCCTGGTGTATGCAATACTTCCAGAGAAAGATTTCCGACACGGATTACATCTCCTTCCTTCAATCCTGTATGTGGAAACTGGTATTGCCAGTCTTCGCCACCTTCATCCGAAAGGTACAATCCTGCACCTGTTACTTCTGCCAATTCTCTGGAGCCTGAAAGAAAGTCTGCATGTATGTGGGTTTCTGTAATTTTTGTTATGCGGAGATTGTTTTGTCCGGCAATATCCGGATAAATATCAATATCTCTCTGAGGGTCTATTACAATGGCTTCTCCTGTTGCCTGACAGCCGATGATATAGCTTCCCTGTGCTAGACTTTTGTCATAAACATGTTGAAAAAACATAAATTTTATTTTAGATCGTTAATGATTCATTTTTTTAATACTACAAATTTCGGAATACCAATTTCCCTGTACAGCTACTTTTGTCACACAAGCATTGCTTAGCTCAGCAGGGTTTCTTTAGTGATAATGTAGATACCCATTATCAGTATAAACCATCCAAAAGCAGGCTTTAGCTTTTTACCATCGATTTTAGTTGAAATATAGCTGCCAGCAAGTATGCCAATAATGGCAAGCCCTGTAATGCTCAGGATGAAATTCCAATGAATACTGATGTGTGGCAGAGAGAATAAGAAACCTGCCAGGGAGTTGATGGCTATAATTACCAAAGATGTTCCGATTGCCGTTTTCATGGGAAGTTTCATAAAGTTAACCAAAGCAGGAATAATTAAAAATCCGCCTCCGGCACCAATAAGGCCGGTAAGTACACCGATAAGTATACCTTCAGTAATTACTAAAGGATAATTGAACTGTATTTTCTCCGATGAGGTTGTTTCTTTATTCTTTTTAATCATACCATATGAAGCAAAAATCATGAGTATGGCAAATAACAGCAATAAGAAAATACTTTTTGTGATCGTAAATTCTCCTACGCTAAGGATATTCTGAGGAATAACAGGAATGATATAGGTTCTCGTGAAAAAAACAGAAATAACGGATGGAATACCAAACACGAAAACTGTTTTAAGATCTACCAGACCTTTTCTGAAATAGGAAATGGAACCTGTAAGACTGGTAGCACCTACGATAAAGAGAGAATATGCCGTTGCAGAGACAGCATCCAGATGAAACAGGTATACCAGAACCGGAACGGTA
Source organism: Elizabethkingia occulta (assembly GCF_002023715.1). Taxonomy (GTDB): domain Bacteria; phylum Bacteroidota; class Bacteroidia; order Flavobacteriales; family Weeksellaceae; genus Elizabethkingia; species Elizabethkingia occulta. The sequence goes on along the minus strand of NZ_MAHX01000018.1, from coordinate 260,069 downwards.
AGAATGCTGCCACCGCCGCCGATTAATCCTAATGATATTCCTATAAGAACTGAAGCTAAATATCCTGCTGTATCCATTTGTTTTTTAAGTTTGATACTGCAAAATTGCTTCAACTAAAAAACCTGTACAGCTACTTTAGTCACATAAGGGTAATTTTGTTTCTCCCAAGCTGGAGAACACCATTGTCTTCAAGTTGTTTTAAGAGCCGCGAAACAACAGCTCTGGCTGTTCCCAATTCGTTAGCCAGCTGTTCGTGGGTAATGCTTAGAGTATCTTTACCGGTAAGTTCTTTCTTTTTGTATAGTAGTGATAGCAAACGTTCGTCAACTTTTTTAAAGGCTATTGAATTGATAACGTCCAGTAATTCTTCAAAACGCTTATGATACAAACGGAAGATATAATCCAGCCACTGTGGATATTCTTTAATGAATAAGGATACCTTGGCCATAGGCAGGAAAAGTATTTCTGCCTCTTCTTCGACTTCAGCTTTAACTTTGCTGGGTTCATTATGCAGACCGCCTAGAAAAGACATAATACAACTTTCTCCGGTTTTGATGTAATATAATAAAATCTCTCTGCCGTCTTCCTCTGTACGGATTACCTTCAAGGTTCCCTTCATTACAATCGGGATAGCCTGAATACAGGCGTTTTCATGAAGGATAACAGTTCCGGCATCGTAGTTTTTCTGCATGCCATATTCATACAGCTTTTCAACCAGACTGGGAGAAGACTTAAATGATATTATCTGTTCCAGAGATTCCATTATATTTTAATTCTTTTACAAAGATACTTAGTTTTTTTATGCTTTATTCATCGGCATCTACACAAAATAGCATCAAAAAAATCACAGGGTAAATTGTTAATTGTCTTATATTCATTGTTTTCCTGATTTTATTTTCTATTTTTGCTGGCATAATATTCCTTCTGATAGATTATTTCGAAATATTCGCAGAAGTCGTTTATTTTACAAAAACACAAACAAATGATGAAACAAATGAACTTTTTACCCAACAACCCTTTCCCGAAAGAATAGGCTCTTCTTACTATGGAGCCATCCGTATAATTACGGAATAAAAACATGCACTGCTTTCGCAGATGCTGTGTTTACCATTGACTAACGATCAGATATCTGTATATGATAAATGCTGTTGAATTTTCCTGTCGTGCTGTTAGGTAGCATAACTGCTGTAATCATGCTCCATAAGTAATAATTCAAAATAAAAGTTCTATGAAATAAGCTTTAGATATTGATAAAAACACAAACAAATAAAAATGGAAAAACGAAAGACACAATTTATTCCGAAGCGTACAGGTTTTGGAATAACGATTAGTGTAAGCCTATTATTGATCTTATTTGCAATATTCTCTTGTCGCAGCAGCGATGCAGACAACAAAATAACTGCAGGCGGTACTGCCAATGTGAAGATCAATATAGAAGGAGAAGCCTTTGATGATGTTGCTGATCTTGGCGGACAGGCTTCTTTAGGTAAAAATATTTCGAAAGCGACACCCCTTGTACAGAGAAAGGAAATTCCTTTTAACAATGATTTTACGTTGGTAGCAGAATTATCACCAGTTAAAACTTCGTTAGGTAATAAGACTCAGGCTTCATTAAGTGGTAATCTTATAGCAGCAACCGGACCAACACCTTTGGGTAATGGGATCAGATACAAAGTAGTAGTTTTCCGATCTACAGGGGAATATGTAACAGAGCGAAATTATATTCGTGGTCAGGAAAGTAGTACAGCAGATCTTAATCTGGATGGAGGAAGCAGCTATACATTCATTGTTTATTCTGTAAAAAGTCAAACTGATTTACCGGATGTTACCTATACCAATACTTCTAACAAAATACTGGCAACGGCCAGTATTTCGGGATTGGCAAATACAGTAGATTTTATGTACTACCGAAAAGATACATCGGTATCCGGAGATCAGACTAATTACCTGAGTGTTATTCTACTGCATAAGCTAAGTCTTATTACAACGACAATAGATGCATCGGCTACAGGTTATAATATTACCGCTGTTACTGCCAATATAGATTCCAATTATCCATCTTATAATGTGCCTTTGTCCAGTGGTACACCCGCTCAGACCGGAACTGCCGGAACTGCAGCTGTAACATTTCCTACTTTAGGAACGCAGGTTGTTGTTGCAAATCCTGTCATGTTGAATGGAAATACAACTACAGGTAAATTTACTTTATCTACAATTACCATCGGACCACTGACCCAAACTGTATCGAGTGCAGCGTTAACAGGACTTAAGATTACACCGGGCATTATGTACAATCTGAAATTTACATTGAACCCTGCAGATATTTATCTGGACAATTATAATGGACAAAAAGCAGCACGTATTAACGGAAAAGTATGGATGCGTTATAATCTGGGAGATAATAGAGCAGACCCGGATACTGGACCTTTATTTGACCAGTCTAATTTTTATCAGTTTGGTCGTAGCGCAGTTGTCGCAACAGGATCTACCCAGACTGCTGAGATAGCAGGATGGAATACCACTATAGCTGCAGATAATGCATGGAATAGTGGAACTGAAGCTGCGCCTGTTAAAACCGGAAACGATCCATGCCCACAAAATTATCGTATACCAACACGTACAGAGTTACAATCTTTATTAGATGGTACAACAAAAAGTGAGATAGGTACTTTCAGTGATTCACCAACAAATTTTAGTGCTGCAAAAGTATATACAAGTAACAGAAATAGCAGTGTTAAGCTTACGTTTCCTGCAATTGGTGCTCGTAATGCTGCTGGCGGAAGAGTAAATAACCGTGGAATAAGTCCGCACGTATGGACCAGTACCGCCAGTGACGCCAGCAATGCTTATGCTAACGGAAGAAATGCAATTGTTATCCACCCTAAAAATACAGGAAACTCAATTCGTTGTATAGCTATATAAATATTGGATAACTATATTGAAATTATATAACAAAGCCCCATAATGGGGCTTTTGTTTTTTTTGACATAGCAGTTTACTATAACTTAATCAGAGTTTAAAACTCTGTTCATCTGCTTTGTACAAGGGCTGTGTATTTTTATATCTGGTAATATATCACATATGAAAAAACTAACTAACTATTTGCTGACCGCTGCAATTGCAGGCGTATTCTTTTCATGTTCAGAGAACACCATGGAAAGAGATTCCGAAGGTCTTAAAGCCCAATTAAATGCTGCTGCCATTAACAAAGCTTCTTTAGCTTCAGTAGGAATTAGCAACTGGATGTCTGCTTTGCAGGATAATGTTTCTTTGTCACAAATCTCAGTACCCGGGACTCACGATTCGGGAGCTACAGTAGAATTTCCTTCAGGGACTGCAAAAACCCAGAATCTTACTATCGCTGAACAGCTTAATATTGGTGTCCGCTTTCTGGATATCCGCTGCCGACACATTGATGATTCTTTTGCCATACACCATGGACCTGTTTATCAGATGTTGAACTTTGATGATGTACTGAATGCAGTTTATACATTTTTAGACAGCCATCCTACGGAAACAGTGATTATGTCGGTAAAGGAAGAGTATAATGCGTCTAATACAACCAGAAGTTTTGAAAAAACCTTTGATGCTTATGTTCAGAAAAATCCTTCTAAATGGGATCTGGGAAACAATATTCCTAAACTGGGAGATATAAGAGGAAAGATAAGACTATTGAGAAGATTTCCTGCGGAAACAAAGCCTAAAGGAATGGATGCCACAAACTGGGCCGATAATACCACTTTTGAGATCAGTAATGATTCCCCGGTTAAAGTAAAAGTACAGGACAACTATAAAGTAGATAATAATGATACTAAATGGTCTCAGATTCAGACCGTTCTTAATGAGGCTAAAGCCGATACCAGTGGAAAGTTGTTCATTAATTTCACAAGCGGTTACAAACCTCTAATATTCGGGATTCCAAGTATTCCTACAGTTTCTAATGCCATAAATCCAAAGCTTAAAACCTTCTTTCAGAGTAGTGCACAGGGCTCTTATGGCATTCTGCCAATAGATTTTATCAGTGCAGAACTGGCAGAGCCTATCGTTAAAACAAATTTTTCAAACAATCCTTAGAAAATCCCGAATTATTACAGAGCCCTCGTATGAGGGCTCTTTTTGTTAATTTGTTATGTGGATGTATCCTTTATACAATGAATAAAGATGCAATAGCTTTGGCATCATCACCTGTAAGAATCTCATCATAAGAAGCGGAACCAGCAGCGGCTCCAAATGTTGTACTGGTGTTGTATCCTGCCTGATTGGTATTATCTTCTCCTGCATACACAGGATTGGTTGCTGCAGGCATATTTCCGCCGTCCGCAAGCTCTATCCAGCCTTTATTAGCTCTCATTCTTCTGACTTGCGAGGCATGTCTGGCTTCTACTGAATGAATCTGAAGGGCTGCCTGTAAAACAGTTTTATTTGACATCACATTTCCGGCTTGCCCTTTATAAGCTCTTACCCCGGTATCTTCGAAAGCCTGAGCCAGAATAAGAAACTGACTATAATCCGTAAATGGAGAAAATTTACCTTTTGCTGTAAAGTCGAAGGTTGGTTTGTTACCAGGAGTGGTTCCCAGGGAAGTTAATGTATTTTTAAGAAAGCTTACGTGTGCAGATTCATGTTTGGAAATTTGCATAAATACGGTTCTGTCTTTAGCGGGGATAAGCCCGGGAGCAGAAAGACCAATATTATAATATTCATTTTCAAGATATTCAAGGACTAATGCCAGTTGTAGTGCATCTGTGAGATCATTTTGAGCCATACTCACAGCCATGGATGATTGTTTTACAGTTTCAGCTTTTGTAGTCATCATAGAACCTAAACCCAGAGGTACGGCTGCTATCGCTGCTTTTTTTCCGAAAGTATATATGTTTGTAATTGCTTCTGATCTGGATGAACCCGCAGTAAAGAATTTGTCATCAGAAAGCTGGTCTAATAATTTAAGAATGTTCATAACAATAGGTTTTAAAAATGAAATAATTAACTAATGCCTCTTTCTTTCCACGTAAAGCGGGTTTTTATAAATCCACCTGCAGTCATAACGATGTCTTTAGGCTCTTTAGCAACATCCAGTCCGTTAGCATCTATAACATCATCTCCTGAAAAGTCAGCCGATCCGGGATTTATAAGATTTCTTATTGCTGATGCGTGTCTTGCTTCCACGGAGACAATCTTTCCGGCGATAACAAGATATGCCGGATTTGTAATATATTTTCCCGCGGCATTGTAGGCAGCTACTCCGGTGTCTTCCAAAGCTTTGGCTGTAGCCAAAACAGAACTACGATCATTAAAATTTACATTGGGATATTGAAACTCTAATTTTGGTAAAACATGAGAGGTGGCGCCACTAATTGCTGCTTTGAAAAAATCTCTGTGAATAACCTCGTGGTGATAAAGATCTGTGAAAATCTCTTTTTCGTTACTAGAGATTCCTGTATAAAAATTGTTCACCACCTTGGTATAGAAATCGGCTTCCAGCTGCTCTAGTGCATAAGCATAATTAAGTACTCCTACATCACCTTGTCCAAGGTCGAATACCGTATCGTCCATGAAGTTGAATCCATCACCATCATTGCAACCCACCATTGTAAGACCTGCCATCGCAAGACCAATTCCACCAAGCTTTAAGAAATTTCTTCTGCTGGTATCCAGGGTTGCTCCCTGGTTTGAAATATGAATTGTTTTTTTCATAATTTTATTTTTTAGGTGTTAATATTTGGTGTGAAAATTTGTGTTTTTGGGATAGAAGCCGAATGACTAAGGCATAAGAACTTTGTCTATAACATGAATAACTCCGTTGGATTGGTTTACATCAGCAATAGTAACTTTGGCACTGTTGCCTTTAGCATCTTTTATATAAAGATCTTTGCCTTTTGTCCAGAAGGTAACACCTTCTCCTTCTACAGTTTTCATCATGCTTGTTCCGTTTCCTGCTTTTACAGCTGCCCAGATTTGTTTAGCATTGTACTTTCCGGAAAGAACATGATAGGTCAATATCTTAGTCAGCATTTCTTTGTTTTCTGGTTTCAAGAGATTTTCTACTGTTCCTTTTGGTAATTTATTAAAGGCTTCGTCGGTAGGAGCTAACACTGTAAAAGGGCCTGCGCCTTGTAGCGTTTCAACAAGACCTGCTGCTTTCACAGCTGCTACAAGTGTTTTGTGGTCATTGGAGTTTACTGCGTTTTCTATAATGTTTTTAGAAGGATGCATAGGAGCTCCTCCTACCATTACTGTTTTTTCTTTCATTACTTGTGCAGTAAGATTTCCGCTATAGGCAAATGATAATATAAGCATTCCTAAAGCTGTGATTTTTGATTTTGTAGTCATTTTGTTTGATTTTTTTATTAAACATTATCTGAATTTATTCTTATTGGCATTTACGAGTTTGGTTTTATTTTAGATTTAAAAAAGTCGAATAATTTTGTTAATTAACTGAAAATGAATTATTTATTTTTTAGTGGGGTGAAGTCTAAACAGACAGAATTCATACAAAAACGCTTTCCGGTAGGTTCAGGGCCGTCGTCGAAAATATGACCGAGGTGAGAACCACATCTTCCACATAAAACTTCTGTTCTTACCATATTGTAAGAAGTATCTTTTCTGTATTTTACACTGTTCTTATGTATTGGTTGGTAAAAGGAAGGCCAGCCACATGTGGTTGCAAATTTTGAAGTAGAAAGGAATAATGGATTACCACAAACTGCGCAGTAATACGTTCCTTTCTCATCGAATTCATAATATTTCCCTGTAAAAGCTGTTTCGGTAGCTCCTTCTCTGGCTACTTGGTACAATTCGGTGTTCAGAATTTTTTTCCATTCGGTATTGCTCACATTTAATAAGTTGGTGGCCGTACGGGAATAGTATGGATTCTGAATTTTAAATTTTTCAGACTGAGCACAGGCCTGGATCGAAATCATTAATGACAGGCTGATAGCTATTGTTTTCAATATTGTATTCATGAATATAAATTTTAAGTATTATTGTCATAAATACATATACGAGATAAAAAGTTAAACAGATTTGTATTGTTATCTTCTTTATTTTGTTACATTTGGAAAAGAAATATATACCACAATTAAAACAAACTATTCGGAAGAGGAGCTTATCGTTTTATTAAAAGAAAAAAACGAAACTGGTTTTCATCATTTGTATGATAACTACTCTGGTGCATTATATGGTGTAATATTCCGAATTGTACAATCTAAAGAATATACTGAAGAAATTATTCAGGATGTTTTCGTTAAAGTCTGGAACTCTATCCACCAGTATGATCAGCAAAAGGGTAGGTTTTATACCTGGATGATCAATATTGCCAGAAATACGGCAATAGATTACTTAAAATCAAAAGGTTTTCAAAACGAGTTAAAAAACCAATCTATCCCAGATTTCGTATATAACAGTGCAGAGCTTTCTACATCCAATAATACATCTGATTTTATTGGCTTTCATAGTGTTCTGGAAGGTTTGGAATCGGATAAACAGGAGCTCATTAATATGGCTTATTATCAGGGTTATACACAAAATGAAATATCCGAGCAATTGAAAATACCGCTGGGCACAGTGAAAACAAAAATGAGAAATGCACTAATGAAATTAAAAGATTTATTAAAAGATTATCAATAAATTGAATACTAAAGAATACATATCATCCGGAATTATAGAATCTTATATTCTAGGTCTTGCTTCTCCCGAGGAGGCAGGTATTTTGGAGTGTGTTATGAAGAATAATGCAGAGGTTAAGGCTGCTTTTGAGGAAGCGCAAAAAACTTTAGAAGATCTGGCTACAGTACAAGCTATGACGCCGCCAGATGATTTGAAATCTAAGATCTGGGCTAAAATTCAGAAAGAAGAAGTAACAGAAGCACCAATATCTGAGGTTGCTGAGCCTGTAATTAATTTAAAAATTGAAGAAAAAGGTAAAACGGCCGAGGTTAAAAAGAGTAATAACTGGAAGAACTTTGCAATTGCAGCATCTGTGTTGTTTTTGGTAAGTATTGCAGGGAATATGTATTGGATAAATCAACAATCTGAAACCAAAAAAGAAATTGCAAAACTTACAACCGTAAACACATCTCAGGATTTAGCATTACAAAAAATGAATGAGAAATGGCAAATGTTGTCCGGTTCTAATATGCAAATCATTACTTTGAAAGGAGTTGAAAAACACCCGGAATCTAAAGCTACAGTTTTCTGGGATCAGAAAACTAAAGAGGTTTATCTGAATGCAGAGAGTCTGCCAAAAGCACCAAAAGGTATGCAATACCAACTTTGGGCTATTGCAGACGGAAAACCAGTAAATGCCGGAATGTATACTGAAGAAAAAGACAGTAAGATTGCTCTTTCAAAAATACCAAAGGCTCAGGCGTTTGCGATAACGCTTGAAAAAGAAAACGGAAGCGAAGTACCTACTATGGAGAATATGTATGTAATGGGAGGAACTTAGCCGGAGATTATTTAAAAACTATTTACGATACAAAAAGCCCTCAATAAGAGGGCTTTTTTATGTTATTTCAATAAAACCTTTTCGCTTAATATATTTGAAGCTGAAATTTCTAATCGCAAGTTTTCTCAAATCATTTTTACATAAAATTTGCAATGTAGGTTCATTGGTTTCGCCTGTTAATACAATGTCCTGAACTTCCAAGATATTTGGTAACTCTATTACTTTTAATATAATTCTTTCTATTTGTTTTTTGTATTTGTAATACTCTTTTAGATTTTGTTTTAATAGTAATGTTCTGTCGAAAAAAGCCCTGTTCTGATAATATTGAGGACTGTTTGGATACAAATCTTCAATGGGTTTAACTTTCAGCTGGTATTTTTTAGAACTAATTTCTATTTGCTTGTACTTTAGTCCTCTGCCTTTCAGCAAATTCATTGTGTTTTTTATATCCTCTTTTCGTGCCTTTGCTCCGAATATAATAGACTTAACAGCGGTGTGATTGTAAGTAAGAAGTCCCCAATCTTCAAATGTTATTCTTAATTCATTTTCCTTTTCCCAGGCAGTCGATTTATTGCCGATAATGCTTTGAATATTGAGTTGTCCGTTTAAGGCCTGCTGGATTATCTTTGGAACCCTGGAGGTATTGGTGTATTCAATGTCAAACATAAAAGCACAAGGAATATCAGCATTGAAGTTAAAGTCTTTCAGTAGAATATCTGTTTCGTATTCAATAGCAAACCCTCTGTGAGAATCGGAATATAAAGCCCATAAAATTTCATTATCCACGTCTTTTGAGAGTGAATATACACCCTGGGTTTTTAATAACCGAACAACTTCCGAATAAGCAGCTTTTAGTTCGGCTTTATTGGTTAAATAGGGTAGGCTCTCTATGAATGACTCATCATTTATTGGATCCATAAACTGCATACTTTCAAACGGATCATTAAGATCCTCATATTTTGATGCGAATAGCTGATTACAGGTTAGTGTAATAAGATCGCGCCCATAGTTACTCCTATATTTGAAAACTCTCATATAATAATTAACTTAATCTGGTGTTAGATTGATTCTTTAAAATTACGGTTAACAACAGAAAATTAAAAATTAATTTTTAATTGTTTGTTCTGTGGTGTTTTAATTATAATGAAAATATATTGAATAATTACTGGTGGTATTTGTAATATTTTGGAGTATAAATTCAGAATAATCATTTTTTATTTTAAATTTGATTAACACCAAAAAACAAAAACTTTAATATGAAAAACCACGAAAATGAAGGTTATTCAGGAACAGAGGTAAAACATCCGAAACAGGAATTTCAGGTAGAAAGGCTGGCTTTCTTCAGCGATGCTATTTTTGCAATAGCTATTACCCTTCTTATTATTGAGTTCAAAGTACCACATGTGACCAAAGAAAGTACATATGCTGAGATACTCGGAGAATTGTCGGAACTGAAGTATAATTTTCTGGCACTGCTTTTTAGCTTTGGCTTAATCACAATGTTCTGGATCAGGCACCATTTTCTGTTCAAGCATATTCATAATTACAACGGACCAGTGATCCGGCTGAATATGTTAATTATGCTTACTATTATTTTCTTCCCTTTTACTACGACGTTTTATGCGGATTCGGTTGAAAATTTTGCAGTATTTACATTGGCATTCCGGTTATTTGCTCTCAATAATATACTGGCAGCACTTAGTATTTTTGCTCTTTCTTACTATGTTTTTGTTGCACATACAGAGCTTTCTTATAGTATTCCGGAGCATTATAAACGTAAATTTTTCTCAGACAACCTGTTTCTGGCAAGCATGTTTATTTTACTGCTTGTACTCACATTTTTCACTGATAGTGCAAAGCTATTAGGAGGGATTGCCTGTGTTGTTGTTTTTGTGAAAAATATTCTGGAGAGAATTTTAAATATCAGTCATGTAAAGTATTCCTGATTTTGAGTTTTGGAATCGCTTTTATTTAGTTGTAAATCAATTGGTTGTATTCGTTTTTAAACCGTTTAATTATTTGTCCTTATATTTGCAGCGTAATTATAGTCTTTTCTATCACTATTAATTTCCCTTTTTAGCATACAGGTATTCAGCTGATTTTGCTGTACCGTTTTCTAGTATGCGCCAGGAAATTCCAGAACAAAGGCTCCATTTTTTTATATGTTCAGGTCTATATTCCGTACGATGGTATAAGGAATGTACCTGCTTTTTAACTAATACAATAATGATGAAATTTTCTAATTTTAAAACTACATTTAGTAAGGGCGTTACAGTCCCCAGTTTAATTTTTATAATTGCCGTCTGTGTACTTTCGGCTGTTTTTCCAAAACTTACAGAAGGAATTCTGAACAATGTAAAAGAATTTATTTTTGTTAAACTGAACTGGGTCTATGTATGGTCGGTGACCATATTTGTTCTTTTTCTTATTTACCTTATGTTTAGCAAGTACGGAAATATCCGGCTGGGCAGAAATGACAGCAAACCTAAATATTCTTTTTTCTCATGGATATCCATGCTGTTTGCTGCAGGTATGGGAATTGGGTTAATGTACTTTAGTGTTGCAGAACCTATGCAGCATTATTCCAACGATATATTTACCGGAAACAACCACATTAACAGAGCCAAAAATGCACAGTTGTATACCTTCTTCCATTGGGGGATTCATGCATGGGCTATTTATGGAGTTGTCGGTTTGGCTTTATCATATTTTGCTTACCGTTACAGATTGCCTCTTTCTTTGCGAAGCTGCTTTTATCCATTACTAAAAGGTAAAATAAACGGACGATGGGGAAATGCTATCGATGTTTTTGCTTTATGTAGTACCTTTTTTGGTATTACCACAACATTAGGTTTCGGAGTCGTGCAGATCAATTCCGGTTTGCAGACATTGCATATTGTACCCGAGAATAGCTTTATTTATCAGGTTATTATTGTAAGTGTTTTAGTTACTCTTTCTATTATTTCTGCTGTTACAGGAGTAGACAAAGGCGTAAAATTGCTGAGTAATATTAATGTAATCAGTGTAATTGTTCTACTTGTATTTGTACTGGCTTTAGGGCCAACAGTCTATTTGATTGGTAGTTTTACAGAGGGATTGGGTAACTATATCAACAACTTCTTTAACCTTACATTCGGTACCCATGTCTATGAGGAAGAGACCTTACCATGGTTTTATAACTGGACAATCTTGTATTGGGCGTGGTGGATTTCATGGTCTCCGTATGTAGGACTATTTATTGCTAAAATTTCGAAAGGGAGAACCATCAGAGAATTTATTGCAGCAGTACTTATCCTGCCCACCTTATTTAATTTTATCTGGATGTCCGTTTTCGGAAACAGTGCAATCTGGATTGACCTTCATACAGCTGGCGGAGCACTTAGTCAACTGGCTGGTGATCCGGATGCATTAATGTTCAGGTTTCTGGAATATATGCCATTCTCCTCAATTGTAAGCTTCTTCGTAATATTAATCATTCTTATTTTCTTTGTTACCTCTGCGGATTCAGGGATGTTTGTGATGAATAGTATTGCAACAAAAAATGCTAAAGTTTCTCCGAAATGGCAAACTGTCTTCTGGGGAGTATTGCTCGCTGTACTGGCATTATTATTACTAAATGCAGGTGGACTAAAGGCATTACAGAGTATGACGTTGATTACGGCATTGCCATTCTCCTTTATTATATTGCTATTTATTGTAAGCCTGATGAAGGCACTTATTATTGATAAGAATTACTACGAACGTGACTTCTCCGCATCTACAGCTCCGTGGTCAGGAGAATACTGGAAAGAACGACTGAAACAGATTATCTCGCTGGACGATCGCCAGTCAATAGATCATTTTATAGAAACAACAGCCAAAACAGCTTTTACAGAGTTGCAGGCTGAGTTTGCAGAGAATGGAACAGAAGCAAAGATCAATACTTATGAAAATCCTACGCGAATCGAAATAGAGATTCAGTATGACCTGGTGAATAACTTTGTATATGGAGTAAGAAACCAGTCCAGAACTGTATCTGCCTATCTGCTGAATGAAGACAATTTACCGGATGCCGAAGATAACCAGGCGCATTTTCCGAGATCCTATTTTGGTGATGCCCGTGAAGGTTATGATGTAAGGCTCTTTACTAAAAACGAATTGATATCCGATGTATTGAAGCATTATGAACGTTTTATAGAGATTATCTCGGAAGAAAGGAACGAAATGTTTATAAGCAGTAATGCAAACAAGAGAATGAAATAGAAGATATTCTATATAATAAAAACAGCAGGCTATCCGAATAGTCTGCTGTTTTTATATAATCCTAGATTTTAATTACTAATTTTTTATGCTGCTTTTGGACTTTAAAAATTTTGCAGTCAGGTATTTTCTCACTGGTATATCATAAAATTTCAGACAGATATAGGCCAGAATAATACTGCCTATAACTACTGCTGCAGCACCTGGAAATGACTGCTGAAATGTAAGATTACCATTTTTTACCCATGCATAATACAGATAAATAAAAGGGTAGTGCACCATATACAACGGATAGGAAAGGTCTCCGAGGAACTTACAAATACGGTTTGTCAACTGACTGGTGCTTTTTTCTGAAGCTCCAAACCATACCAGAAGCGGGAAAAAAACAACACAACATACTGTATCATATAATCCATTCATCCAGAGATGCTCTGCTCCGCCTATACGAGGGATAGCCAGAAACGTAACGAGAATGATACCACATATCCAGAATGCACCTTTTATTTTCAGTGGTTTAAAAACACGGAAAAGAAGCAGTCCGGCAGAAAATGAAAACATAAATCTCAAAAATCCTGCTGTAAATTCGATTCCGGTCAATGAGAATCCTGCACAGATATCACCATAAGGTTCAAATATTGCAAAAGCTCCCAAGCCTAATCCTGCAGCAATAACCAGAGCTAAAAGTGCTTTTGTAGAAAATCTGCGGATAATCAGTGCATAGAGAATACTACCTATATATTCAAAGAATAAAGACCAGCTAGGTCCGTTTAGCGGAAACATCTCACCAAGGCCACGGACTTCGGTTCCCGGAGGAGCCGGAATTAAAAGAGCATTGAGAAGCGTTGCTCCAAATAATGATATGGCAGATACTTTTGATACATCCCACACCGCACAAACTTGTGTATAGAACAAAATTCCACCAATTATAGCACCCATTACGACCATTGGATGCAAGCGTATAATTCTACGTTTAATAAAATCCTTAGTCGTCATTGTTCCCCAACGGTCACTATAGGCATAGCCCATTACAAAACCTGAAAGAATAAAGAAAAAATCAACAGCCAGATAACCATGATTAATGCGCTGATCTAAATGGCTTGTGGCAAAAGCCTCAAAAATGTGGAAACATACCACAGTAATAGCTGCTACTCCACGCAAACCATCGAGAATATTGTAATGTGGCTTGGTATCTGCAAAAGCAGCTGTAGGGGGGTGAGTGTTTAACATGAAATAAGTTTTGGTTATTAGTTTTCTTTACTTCTTAAAGGTTGAATATTTGAGAATAATAAAATAGACAACCATTTAACTGAAAAGATGAGCAATATATAAATAAAAGCCTGAATTTTAAAGGAAAGGAAAATAATGTACTTGTATGGTTATCTATTATTTTCTTTTTTAAAGTTCGTTACTTCTTTTTATAAGAGCTGAAAATGATGATTGGTTTCCGCCAAGACTAAAAAACAATGCAGACTTTCATAAATCAATAACCGAAATGAAACAAAATGGATTTGTAACAAAGGTTCCCGAGCTGAATGAAGGCGAGAAATTACATATCCATTATCTTACAGCTTATGACAAAAGAGATGAAAAAAGGTAAATACCTGGTTAGCTGTAGATGAGTCTAAAAGAAATTTGGAAAACCAAATAGGTATTTGGTAAACAACCTGAATATACAAAGCCTATCTTTGTAAATAAAATACTGCAAAATGAGAAAGCTCTGTTTTATAAAAACAGAGCTTTCAGATGGAATACAAATTTACTCTGTAGCGTAAATAAAAATGCATCTTCCTTTTACATATAGTGATTAATGATGGGCACCATGATTATTGAGGCTTGTTTCTGTTTTTGTTCCTTCTGAAACTACCACAGTAAAATCTGCAGTATGAACCTTTTCATCTATTTTAAACTGTACCCACATTCTGTATAAACCAGCTTTTTCAATATAAGTTTCTGCATAAATTGGAAAACGTTGGTCCGACATTGGGTGAATATGAAGAAAGTCTTTGTCGGCTTTGTTTATCATTACGATATGAGCCGTTGCTCCAAGATAAGGCTGCATATCCTTTTCCAGAAGTCTTGTTCCATTTTTCTCTACAGAAAACTGCAGGCTTTGTGCTCTGTTTGTTTTTAGATCATTCCGGTTAGCTAAAGTCACCAGGTATCCATCAACAGTAGCAACTAATTTTGTTTGTAGTTCCTGACTGCTGGATATTTGTTTACCTTGTACTTCAATTGTATGTTTATCAACGGCTGCTTCGCCTCCAATAGGCTTGTAATCAATGAACAAAAGATATTTTCCTGCTGATGGAAAAGTTTCAGAAACAAGGTAAGTTCCGTCTGTCTGTTCTTCAGGATGAATATGATCAAACCATGTTAATTCTTCATTTACCAGTAATAGATGCATTTTCATAGTATGTACAACTTCTAAAGGAATACTTTTACCATTTTCGGTTACCGAAATAAGAAAGAATGCTGGTTTTCCAGCTTCTGCAATTTCTGGTTCAGAATCAATCTTAACTTCTGGTTTGTTTGTGTGCTGATGTGTATTCATATTTGATGATTTATTGTCTTACTATACAAATTTCCATAAAAATATATCTATAATTATTGTGGTATTTGCGTTTAGATTTGTAATATTTACTGATTATTATGTTTCATAACTCTTATAGTTATTATGAGTGTAATGATAAGTAAGGGAAGTAATACTAAATTAAGCCCGGTCCAGCCCCAATGATTAAATAAAGCCCCTGCAAAAAAACTCGAAATACTGATGACTGTAAAAACTGTGAAATCATGGAAAGCTTGTGTTTTCTCCTTTTCTTCAGGCTTATAGACTTTTGTAAGAATAGATGTTCCTCCTATAAAAAGAAAATTCCAACCTAACCCTACAATAAATAATCCAACAATAAAATTGATAAAATCAGTTCCCGAAAAAGCTATAGACAAGTATATAAACAGAATAAGTATTCCTGCAATAATAATACGATGTACACCAAATTTCTGAATAAGTGTACCTGTAAAGAAAGAGGGTAAAAACATACCCAATACATGCCACTGAATAACCATTGCTGTATTGTCGGGCGAATGTCCGAAATCATGCATGGCTATAGGTGTAGCAGTCATGGACATTCCCATTACTGTAAAAGCTGTCGCAGAGGAGAATAAAGCCAGAATGGTATTTTTATTTTTAATGATTTCTTTTAAAGGGCGTCCGTTTTGTTTTTGAATATGAGTTGGTAAAACAGGAACATGCTGAAGTTTTAATAGTGACACTACCCCAAAAGCTAATATGCCTAGCAGAATAGTGGAAAGATAAGAATATGCATAGGGGATTGTGCCTATGTCTTGTGTAAATCTTGCGAGATTAGGCCCTGTAAAGGCAGCAACAATACCACCTCCTATTACCCAGGATATGGCTTTACTTTTTGCTCGATCAGGAACAGAATCTGCCGCTACAAAACGGTAGTATTGTGTGAAACCCTGATAAGCCCCCAGCAGCATATTACCCACTGAGAATATCCAAAAAGATTGATGGATGATACCGTACCAGGAAACTATACCAGATAGAGCGCCGATTACTGTACCTGTCATAAAAGCTTTTCGCTGACCTATTTTTCTCATGATCATAGAAGCAGGTATCATCATGACTGCTGCACCAATAGTCGTCATGGCAAGAGGTAATGTAGCCAGATTTTTATCGGGTGCCATTTGCATACCTACTATTCCGGATAATGTTATTACCAGAGTGGAAGAGGTTTGATATAATGCTTGCGATAAAAACAATATATATACATTGCTCCAGTTAATTTTTGCTTTCATAATCTTTATTAGATTTTAAACAACAAAATTGTAAAACTAAAATCAATTTTATGTTACGGTATTTACTGTTTGTTTTATGAGTTTTACAGATTTTGCACTTACAAAAACATTAAGGGCTGCAATATTATATTGCAACCCTTAACTTTTGCTCTGTCTATTTTATTCTGAAAAATTTATACGAATTTTTATGGAATATCATACATAATAATTTGATGGTTCAGAATAATAAAAGCTTAAGCTTTTATAGGCAGAGGCTCAGCATGAAAACCTTTCTTTTTAATGATATTTATTACTTCTTCTTCAGAAATACCCTCAGCTTTTACTGTAAGTGTTTTATTGCTGTTGGCTACGTCAACATTCCATTCAGAGATACCGTCGGTATTATTAAGTTCAGATTCTACTTTTGCAACACAACTGGTGCAATTAAGGTTTGTTTTGAATTGAAAATTTTTATCTTCCATTTTACTTTTGTTTTTAACGTTATTGTTATTACAAATTTCATTCAATAGAGAGCAGTTTTGTTTGCAATATTTCATCTTTTATTTGTGATATTTACTGGTTGTTTCATGAAAAGAGTTACGGAAAACCAATCTTTATTATTTTCACATGTATTCTTATTATCACCAACCACAAAACCTCACCTCTGAGAGGCGAGGCCTGTGGTGGGCTTTTTAAACACCACAACTAAACTACTACTACTACTATATTAAAGTAAATTTTATTATTTCATTGATCGTATATGTACTGCTGCAATAATTGCAGCAACAATACAAATTACTCCGGCAGAGAAAAAGGCCGTTTGAAAACCTATATTAAGAGCTGTGGATTCCACTTCTCCAGCCATTTTAAGACTATTCGTTTTAGCGGCAGAGATGGCTACTATAATTGCCAGTCCAAGAGCTGATCCAACCTGATAACTAGTATTGACTAAACCTGATGCTAGTCCTGTTTCTTCAGGTTTTGCCCCAGACATAGAAGCTACTGTTGCCGGAATATAAGTAAGTGACATGCCTATTGCACCTAATAGTGATGCTGGTAATACATGGACAACAAAGGTTCCGTCTGATGGGACTTTGCTAAATAGAATAAGTGATATTGCAAGGACAAACAGACCTATAATAATATTGGACTTGAAGCCAAACCTTGCTACCAGTTTTCCCGTAACGCCTACCATTAGAAACATAATAGCCAATGTCATTGGTAATAGCGCTAATCCACTGTTAAAGGCCGAATAATGAAGTGTTTGTTGTAAATACAGATTAAGGAAAAACCACAGTGGTATCCATGCTGCTGCTAGTAATGCCATGACGATGTTACCCGCTGAAAGATTAGGTACTTTGAAAATTGACAGGGGCATCAAAGGTTCGCTTTTCTGTTTTTGAAGAATATAGAAGGCAAACAGCAATATCAATGATAGTAACAGAAGACCAATGGTATGTACCGAACCCCAACCCTCGCTTTCAGATGATACTATAGCATATACCATTAGTATAAGAGCTGCTGTTGCCAGAATAGCTCCCACCATATCTACTTTTCCTTGTCTTGTCTCACCAGTGAATAGCAGGCTGCGGCTACGCATTAGTACAATGAGGCCTACTGGAATGTTAATGAGGAATATCCAATGCCATGAAAGCCATTCGGTAATTGCTCCGCCGAGAAAAACCCCGGCTGAACCTCCAGCTGCTGCAGAAGCACCCCAAAATCCAAGCGCTTTGTTAAGTTCTTTTGGATCGGTAAATTTGGATAGAACTAATGTAAGTGCTGCCGGTGCAATAAATGCAGATCCCAGACCTTGAAGAGCTCGCCCTATATTAAGAGTAGATTCTGACCATGCGACACCTGCCAAAAGAGATGCTGAGGTAAGAATGGCAAACCCCCACATAAATATTTTGCGTGCCCCGAATAGGTCTGACAGACGCCCACCTAGTAATAAAAAACCGCCAAAAAGAATAACGTAGGCATTAAAAATCCATTGCAGTCCGGTTTGTGAATAGCCTAAATCTGCTTTTATTGCGGGTAATGCTACTCCAATGATTGAGGTGTCCATTATTACCAAGAACTCGGCGGTGCATAATAAGAAAAGAGCCGCCCATCTTTTGCTATAAGGTGTTGTTGGTTCAACTGATGAAATGTTTTTCATATTTATTTTTAGTTAGTATCTGAATTTTAGTATTGTTTGTTCTATAGACTATAGTTCCAACATTCCCAAAGCATGTTGTAACTCTGTATATAATATTCTTAGATTATATACTGCTTGCAGGTAGCTGATTTTAGCCTGTGTGAGCGCCAGTTCGGCGTCCGTCAGTTCCAATCGGGAGCCTAACCCGTTTTTGAAACGGTCTTCAGTCATTTGATGGTTTAGCTCTGCGGATTGTACTGTTGTTACTTGGATCTCCAGTTGGGTGGACGCTTCTTTCCATTTACTGATGATGCTTGCCAATGTTGTCTTTACTTCATCTTTCAGGTCATTCAGCCTTATCTGTTCTTGTTGTGTTATTATTCTTGCCTGACTGATTCTGGATTTGCGTTGCCCACCGTTAAATATAGGTACGCTAACTTGTAATCCCAGGAAAGAAGTTCTTGGCCAAACATAGTCATTGAATTTCAGATTGTCTGCCTGCGCCTGTACCTGATATTGACCGATTATCGAAACTTTAGGCAATAATTCAGCTTTGATGGCATACAGTTTTTGCTGTTGCATAGCTATTATAAACTCCTGTACATTTAAGTCATTTCGATTGGTTTCAGCAATTTCCAATGCTTCACCCACATTAAGAAACGCACTTTGGTTAGCTTTCATATCAAATTCCAGTTCGTCAGTAAGCTCTAGTTCCTCTGCATCTTCCAATCCTATAAGTCTTTTGAGCTCCATACCGGAAACTTCAATGCTATTTCTGAGATAGGAAACCGAAGATCTCAGGTTCTCCACAGCTATAAAGCTCCGTAAAGTGTCCGATTTTAGCCCTCTGCCCTGAGTCAGCAAAGCTCGGGAATCTTTCAGGGCGCGGACATTACGCTCATGGCTTTGTTCCAAAAGACTGAGTTGGCGCTTCATCATCAATATGTCGAGATAACGAGTAGAAACCCTTAGTGCTACCCGACTTTTCAGGTCTTCCGTCTTTTCAGACTGGATTTTCTCATTAAGTTTGGATGCCTGTGTCAGCCTGTGTGAGGCAAAATCGAGAACGGGCTGATATAAAGATACGTATCCGTTAAAGGCATTTCTGCCACCAACAGCAACTTCCTGTACCGCTTTATTGGTTCCGGCAAACGATCCGGGGAGGAAAATGTTCTGACGGTCAAAATAGTAAGAATACACTACTCCTGCCGAAATATCAGGCAACAGCCGCCCTTTACTTTCCCGTGTCTGCTCTGTAGCATTCTTTTCTTCCAATATCTGTACCTGCAATGCTTTGTTCCCCTGTTTTGCCATAGTCAAAGCTTCCTGAAGCGAAAGCGTCTTTTTTTGAGCAAGTAGCGGAGTACTGCTTGTGAGCAATAGCAGGGCTATTATAAGTATATGTGATGCTTTTTTCATGTGAAAATGTTTATTGTCATAAATGGGTTCACCGATTATTTTGTCATATTTTATTCTTATCACCTTGCTCAGTCGAATGGCGAATCAACTGAGAGGGGATAATCTGGCAATTTTATTTGTTATCATCAACAATTGTTATCTCGTTTTCATCCAATTCTACAGCTTCTTTTCTGCGTTTGTTACTGGACAGATAGGAGTATACTGCCGGAATAATGAACAGGGTAAGTATTCCTGAGAATACAAGTCCACCTGCGATAACAATACCTAGCGACTGACGGCTGTTAGCAGTAAGTGCGATAGGTAATGCCCCGAATATCATAGCCAGTGAGGTCATCAAAATAGGACGGAATCGCTGCTCTGCTGCCTGTATAGCTGCTTCGTATTTGGATAGTCCCGTGTCTTTCAGGTGATTGGCAAACTCCACGATCAGAATTCCATTTTTGGTGATAAGTCCTACAAGAGTGATGATACCTATCTGACTGAATACGTTAAGGCTTTGACCAAACCAATGGAGACTGAGAACGGCTCCTGTGACAGCCATTGGTACGGTAAGCATAATGGTCAGTGGGTCACGCAGACTCTCAAATTGTGCAGCCAGAATCATGTAGATAATTACTAGGGCCAGAATAAGGGTGAAAGCGATATTACCCTGGCTTTCTCTGTAATCACGTGACTGACCGGCTAAAGACGTTTTGAAATTTTCGCCCAATACATTCTTTTTTATACGTTCTATTTCCTCTATTCCCTCGGCAAGGCTCACTCCAGGAGCCGGAGCTGCAGATACAGTGGCAGAGGTAAACTGGTCGTAGCGGTATATAGCTGCCGGACTTACTGCCTCTTCGGTGGTAATAAGATTATTCAACGGAATCAGTTGTCCTGTATTGGAACGTACATAGATGGAATTAAGGTCTGTGATATCATTTCGTAATTCACGTTTCATCTGTCCGATAACCTCATATTGTCTGTCATTGCGTAGGAAATAAGCATAACGTAGCCCAGAGAGTGATAGTTGTAAAGTGCGAGCCACTTCTTCTATGGAAACACCCATCAGGGCTGCTTTTTGCCTGTCAATATTAATTTTGATTTCAGGTTTGTTTATTTTCAGGTCAGCATCAGCAAACATCAGTTTTTTACTCTGGCGTACAGCATTTAGAAACTTAGGAAGTGCTGTCGTAAGTGTGCCCAAGTCCTGTGCCTGCAATACAAATTGTACAGGCATGCCCCCACCATAGCGCGTACCAATTGTAGGTGGCAGATAAGGGAATAAAAGAAACCCTCTAAAATTTCCGGATGCCGCTCCGTACTGATTGTACAAATCCTGTATGCTGGCTTTTCTTTCTTTAGGGTCTTTCAGATAAATACTCTGTACAGCAACATTAACAGGAGCCGGAGCCGGAATAAAAGAAATAGCTACCATGGAATAAGTCTGGTACAATCCATCTGTAGAATCGTTGACATATTTGCCCACTTCCATCATGTGTTTTTTCATATAATCGAAAGAAACACCTTCGGGCGCTACAGCAATAAGATTCATGTTGGAACGATCTTCTACCGGAGCAAGCTCGGAGGGTAGTTTTTTACCGACAAAATAGATAAGCAAGCTGGTGCCCACAAGGAACACCCACGCCATCCACCGGACACGCATAAAGGCAGTTAATAAACGCGCATATCCGTTGTTCAGGCGAATAAAGAAAGGTTCTGTTACCCGATGAAACCAACCTGGTCCTTCTTTCTTTTTCAGAAAATAGGCACTAAGCATAGGCGTTAATGTAAGGGCAACAAATGCTGATACCAGTACAGATCCGGATACAACAATGGCAAACTCTTTAAAGAGTTGTCCACTGATACCTCCCATAAAGACAATGGGTAAAAATACGGCTGCCAACGTAATGGTGGTAGAGATTACAGCAAAATAGATTTCCTTGGAACCTTTAAATGCAGCTTGTACCGGAGGCATACCTTCTTCTATTTTTTTATAAATATTTTCTAGGACAACGATAGCATCATCTACTACCAAACCAATAGCGAGTACTAAACCTAGTAATGTGAGTACATTGATGGAAAAGCCAGCTATATACATTATGAAAAATGCTGACAGTATGGATACCGGAATGGCAATGACCGGAATGATAGTAGACCGCCAGTCGCGTAAAAACAGGAAGATAATAATGACTACAAGCCCAAAAGCTATAAAGAGGGTTTCTTCTACTTCTTTTATGGATTCGCGTACGGATTGTGTGAAGTCGAATCCTACAATAAGACGATACTCGGATGGGATATCCTTGCGTAATTGTTCGAGACGTTTGTAAAATTCATCTACTACCTGAATAGCGTTTGCCCCTCGTTGAATCTGTATGGCTACACCCACACCCACACGGTTGAGATTACCGGTTTCGTTGATTATGGCAGTACGTTCGTTCATTTCTCCTAGTTCTGCTGAACCTATGTCTTTCAAACGGATAACTGTATTTTCAGTCTGTTTGACAATCATCTCCTCAAAATCGGATACAGTAGTGAGCCTGCCCAGTGTACGTATACTCAGTTCACTGTTATTTCCTTCCACACGTCCGGACGGAACATCTATATTTTCCCGTAACAATGCCTGTCGGATATCTTCCGGTGTCAGTTTATAGGCTGCCAGTTTTATCGGATCAAAGCGTAGCCGCATGGCGTATTTATGTTCACCTACAATGGCTACATTGTTGATCCCCGGAATGGATTGTACCCGGTCTTTGATAATGGTTGAGGCAATATGACTAACGTTTTTAATATCTTTAGTATCACTTTCTACTTCCAGAAAGGCTACGAGATTGTCTGGTGAGGATGCTTTTTGTACGATAGGTGGATCCACATCTGCAGGAAGCTGCTTCCTAGCTTTGGATACTTTATCTCTCACATCATTCAGGGCATCTTCTATATCTATATCACGGTTAAATTCTATCGAAATAACACTTACCTGTTCTCTGGATTCAGAAGAAATAGTCCTTATTCCATTTGCCTCGGCAATGGATTCTTCCATAGGCCGGGTCAGTTTGGAAGCGATTACATCTGGGCTTGCTCCGGGGTAAAAGGTAACGACTGAGATTACAGGTGGTTCCGTGAGTGGGAATTCCCGGATACCGAGTTGTTTCCATCCCACGATACCAAGAATAACGATAAGGAGGGAAAATACACCGGCTAAAACTGGTTTTTTTATGCTTAAAGATGATATACTCATAATGTTGCAAATTGAGATGGGTTATTTTTTTACGACAGCTTGTACCGGAGTACCATCGCCAACACGAAGCATATTGGAAATAACAATGCTGTCGCCTGATTTTATACCGGAAGTAATGATTGCTTCTGTTTCGGTTCTGTTGCTTATGACTACCGGTGTAGGTTTAGCTATACCGCCTTTTATCACAAATGCATTATAGCCTTTTTCTCCGGGCATCAATGCTTCGGTAGGTATCATAACACCTTTTGTGCCTTTCTTTTCGGTACTGAAATATACTTTAACAGATTCTCCAGGCCGGAATTTCCCACCACTGTTACTCGCAATGGCTTGCACCTGAAGGCTTCTGTCTTTAGCATCCAGTCCAGGTTCGGTAGCTGTAATGCTGGCACTGTACTGTTCTTCAGACAATCCTGTACTGAATTTAATTGGTGTTCCGGATGTTATTAGTGGCAAGTACCTTTCAGGAAGTGTAAAGCTTATTTTTATACTGCTTTGGTCCTGAAGATTTACTAATGGTGTTCCAGGGGGTACATAGGCGCCTAGATGTACTTTTGTAATACCTGCCTTCCCTGAAAATGGAGCCCGGATAACGGTTTTTGCCAGCTCTGTCTGTAGGTAATCCTGTTGTGCTTCGAGGGAAGTGAAACGCATAAAGGCTTCATCATACTCCTGTTGTTTCACGGTTTCGGTCTTCAGTAGGTTAGCCATACGTTCTTTATTTAGCCGTGCAAGTTTAAGCTCTGCCTGTACCTGTCTTAGCCGTGACCTAAGGTCAGCGTCATTGAGGGTGTAAAGTATAGCTCCCTGACTTACATAGCCACCGTCTTTGAAGGCTACTTTGGTTATCTTTTGTGCAGTTTCGCTCACAACTGCTACTTCACGATGAGGCATTATAGTACCTACAAAGATTTCTTGCTGGTCTAATGTCTGCTCCTGTGCTACAAGAATATCTACTGGTAGCTTTCCGGCAGCAGGAGCTTTAGCTTCTTTTTTAGGTTTACTATCACAAGCTGCGAGTAGTACGCCTAGTAACGGAATTAATATTCCTAATTTGGGTGTGTGGTATTTGTAAAACATTGTCTTTTTTTTAAGTTATGCAACAAACAATTGATTTTATTGACAAATATATACTTGGTAGTATTCAATTTTTTTGCATAATTACAGCGATGTGTTGTAAAATTTATTTAAGAATAAACTTTATGAACTAGAGAAAAACCTGTATACATTTGCATACAGGTTCAAAAAGAATTTATGGAAATTGATAAAGAAATACTTTTGATCTTAAAAATTTTAACTAAAGCTTATTAAGTGTTTTTTTGTGACTGATTATCTAAAATAGACATCTTGTCCTGTCTTATTTGTTTGTAGTATGAAGAGGTAAAACCTGTATGTTTTTTTAACTGATTAGAAAGATGCGACGGACTGCTGTATCCCATGGAATATGCAATGTCAGACAAAGACTGATCAGTATAAACCAATAGTTCTTTAACCTTTTCAATTTTTTGGTGAATGATATATTTCTCAAGAGTAAGTCCTTGTATAGATGAAAATAAAGAACTTAGAGAATCATAATCTTTATGAAGTATACTGCTAATGAGTAAAGAAAATTTTACAGGTATACCAGTATTAAGCTGTTGCTGAATACCATCTTTAACGATAATTTTAATTTCTTTAATTATTTTTTCATTTTTATCATATAATAAATCAAAACCATGTTTATTTAGCATGGACCTAATAACCATTAAATCAGGTTTTGCAGTACTTTCACTATTGATAACAACACGTCCCAACTGTATATTCAGTACTTCATAACCAAGATTAGACATCTCGTGATCCAACACATAGATGCATCTGAAGCATACCATTCCTTTTATTAATAGTACCATGATCTAACTTCATATTTTTTTTAAATTTCGGGAGCACATTGTACTCCCGAAGTTAGATTAACTTGAGTAATCGTCGGATTCAGTAGCCCGAAAATTAGGACTATCGTAATTGCTTACCTTATAGCCTGCTTTTTCAATTGCATTAACTAATTCCTTTATTTCCGCACTATCAATGGAAACAGATAGTTTCCCTGCTTCCATGTGTTGAACTTCAATGCCATTAATTGTTTTAATAGCATTATTTACCGTTTCTTGGCAATGTGCACTTTGCATACCAGGTATGCTTAATTCTAATTTTTTCATTTTGAATTGCTTTTATTGTTATACAAAGTTCAGTACAATCAGGTATTTTATTATTACATTTTTTCCTCAGTTGTTTATGATATTTACTGATTATTAGGTTAACAGGAATAAAAACGCTCAATGTTTATCTTTTCCATTTTAGGCGTAAACTGTTACTTACCACGCTTACACTACTCAAAGCCATTGCTGCACCAGCTATCATAGGATTCAGTAAAAAACCATTAACAGGATAAAGAATACCTGCTGCTATTGGCAGACCTATAAGATTATAAATAAATGCCCAGAACAAATTTTGTTTGATGGTAGCAACCGTCTGTCGGGATAATTTTATAGCCTGAGGTATTTTGGTCAGATCAGAAGAAATAATAGTCATCTTCGCTACATCCATTGCAATATCGCTTCCTTTACCCATTGCTATACTTACATCTGCTGTTGCCAATGCAGTACTATCATTAATTCCGTCACCAACCATTGCCACTACCTTCCCTTGTTGTTGCAATTCTTTTACAAAATTTGCTTTATCCTGAGGCATTACTTCAGCTTTATAATGTTTTATACCAGTCTGTTTTGCAATAGACTTGGCGGTAGCTTCATTATCACCCGTTAGCATGTATATCTCTATACCTTTATTTTGCATTTCTTTAATAGCTTGAGCCGATGTTTCTTTAATTTTATCAGATATAGCCAATACTGAAAGAGCCAGCTTACTGTTGGCAAACCATATAACAGTTTTTGATTGATTGCTCCATTCATCAGCTTGTTTTAAAAGGTCTTTTGTAATAATTATATTATTTTCTGTCAGAAATTTTTTGTTCCCTACCAAATAAGTTTCGTTATTATGATCAGCTTTTGCTCCTTTACCAGTAATACTTACGAACATTGAAATAGGAGTGGTTGCAGTATCATTAAGATATTTTACAACAGCTTCAGCCAGTGGGTGCTCGGACTGTTTTTCTAGACTCAGTAAAATATTTTTAGCGGTATCGTCATTATTATACCATTTGATACCAGTTACCTGTGGCTTCCCTTCGGTAATAGTTCCCGTTTTGTCCAATACAACAGTATTTATTTTTTTTGCCAGCTCAAGGCTTTCAGCATCTTTTATAAGAATACCATTTTCAGCACCTTTTCCCACACCAACCATAATAGCTGTAGGAGTAGCCAATCCTAATGCACAAGGACATGCAATGACCAGTACAGTAATAGCTGCAAGCAATCCTTGTACAACAGCATTTTGCCCTCCCCAAACAAGCCATAAAATAAAGGTAAGTATAGCAATACTAATTACTGTAGGAACAAAGATACCTGCAATCTTATCCACCAGCTTCTGAACGGGGGCTTTACTGCCTTGTGCATCCTGTACCATTTTGATAATCTGAGCTAGCATCGTTTCTTTACCTACTTTTACAGCTTTAAATTGAAAACTACCTTTTTGGTTTATGGTACCGGCAAATACTTTTTCATTTTCCTTTTTTAGCACCGGAATAGGTTCTCCACTCAGCATGCTTTCATCCAAATAGGAATTTCCTGAAGTAACTATTCCGTCGACTGCAATTTTTTCTCCGGGTTTTACCATAATGATATTACCAACTTCTACCTCTTCTATAGCCATTTGTCGCTCTGTACCATCTTCTTGTATCACAATAACATTTTTGGGTTGTAATCCCATTAATTTCTTTATAGCTGAAGATGTATTACCTTTGGCCTTTTCTTCTAATAATTTTCCTAATAAAATAAATGCAATAATTACAGATGCTGCTTCAAAATAAACATGAGCATGTAAACCTCTTTGGTGCCAGAAGTCTGCAAATAGCATATTGAATACGCTGAATATATAAGCAATGCCTGTACTTAGTGCCACCAACGTATCCATATTAGCTGATTTATGTTTTACCTGTTTCCATGCATTTACAAAAAAGTCTTTTCCCAACCACAATACAACTGGTGTAGAAAATAGCCACATAATTGGATTTGCGTAAGGTATTTCCATAAAAAACATACCGATAATCACCACCGGTATTGATAGTAGTACAGCCCACAATGTTTTCTTTTTCAATAGTCTGAATTTCCGGGTATGAATAATCTCCAGAGTTTCGTGTTGTGTAGATTCATCTTCAATCAACAAATCGTAACCACCAGATAATACTGCTTTTTGAAGCTGTATAGTGTTGGTCATATTGGGAAGATATTCTACACTC
Source organism: Elizabethkingia occulta (assembly GCF_002023715.1). Taxonomy (GTDB): domain Bacteria; phylum Bacteroidota; class Bacteroidia; order Flavobacteriales; family Weeksellaceae; genus Elizabethkingia; species Elizabethkingia occulta. The sequence goes on along the minus strand of NZ_MAHX01000018.1, from coordinate 232,423 downwards.
AGATTTCCTGTAGCAAAGTTTACAGAAGCATTAACGACACCAGGTTCATTTTTTACAATATTTTCAGCACTACTTGCACAGGACGCACATGTCATCCCTAAAACAGGGTAGCTAGCTTTAGTTGTGATAACATTATAGCCAAGATTCTTAACACTCTTTACGGCGGCATCTTCAATCGCTTCGTTACTATTTACTGTTATAAAAGCTTGTTGGTTGTTTAGCTCTATTTTTTGGCTTTCTGTGTGTTTTACTTGGTCCAGTTCTTTTCCTACAATTAATGCACAATGTTGACTCTCTACATCTTCTGAAGGATTATATATTATTCCCTTATTACTATTATTGGTTGTCATTCCAGATTGTTTTTACAATGCAAAGTTGACAAGAATCGATAGTATGATTATTGTGAAATTAAGGCGTTGATTTGTAAGATTTACTTATATTTTGTCTAGTGGTTTTCTTTTATCTTCACGAATTTTTTTGAAATGACTAGGAGTAAGTCCGGTTACTTTACGAAATTGGTTGCTTAGATATGAAATGCTCGAATAGTTTAGGCGAAGGGCTATCTCACTTAAAGTCAGTTCATCATATACCAGTAATTCTTTTACTTTTTCAATTTTCTGAGCAATAAAATATTTTTCAATAGTAGTACCTTCTACTTCAGAGAAAAGATTAGATAAATAATTATAGTCATGATGAAGGATCTCACTCAGAATATCAGACAAATTATTTTTTATATTATTGTTTTGGTGGTGTACCAAATCAATAATAGTGTTTTTTATCTTTTCTATAATTCTGCTTTTTTTATCATCTATGATCTGAAAGCCGAATAAAATCAGTGAATTTCCTACTGCATTTTTTTCATCAGAAGTTAATTGATTGGCAAGCGTAACTTCACCTAGCTTTATATATTTAACTTCCAGTCCGAGTTTTTCTAATTCGTTCTGAACAACAATGATGCAACGATTACAAACCATATTTTTTATAAACAAAGTACTCATATAAATGTTCAGTTTAAATTAAAAAATTATATATTATCATATTTTCTTAGTAACAAATGTACTATTAAAATTTAATAGGCTGATGTTTAAGCGTTATTTTCATAAAATACATGTTATTTTTTATAAAATGGAGAAAATGTAAATTTTGTATTGCAAGATTCCCTATTTACTTAAAATCATAATCTGGTTTTGTAATTTAAATAAGTAGTATAAGATCCACTATCTTTGTATAGTTATAGAATATAAATACCCGCTTATACATGCTTCCGGATACACTGCTCAAACAAATAGACTTTATAAAAGAAATTGACAAGCTCAAATACATTCAGCGCAGAACAAAACTGTTCAATAGCGACCGCAATGAGAATGATGCGGAACATAGCTGGCATCTGGCTATGATGGCGGTTGTATTAGCTGAACATGCTAATGAACCGGTAGATATACTGAAAGTTATCAAAATGGTTCTGATTCATGATGTTGTAGAAATAGACGCAGGGGATACCTTTATCTACGACACACAAAAGAATCACAGCAATACAGATGAAGAAAGATTGGCGGCTCAGCGTATATTTGGAATATTACCCGATGAACAGGCAAAGGAACTGATAGCAATATGGGAAGAATTTGAAGCTGGTGAAACAGCCGAAGCAAAATTTGCCAGAGCAATGGACCGATTGGAACCTCTGCTGCAAAATACTTCTAATAATGGAGGTACCTGGAATACACCGGGCGTGAATTATACTAAAGTATATGCTAAAAAAGTTGCCATTAAAGACGGAGCTGAAAATATATGGGAGTATGCGGAAGGTCTTATCAACGACAGTGTAGAGAAAGGTATATTAAGGAAGGAATAAGATTGCTTTCTCTAATGATTTTTCTTGGAAAAACTCAGTGTAATATATTACGGGCTTTCCGGGTTATTTAATAAAATCAGCATACCAGTGTCCCGATGCTTTTACAGTGCGCTGTTGGGTATGGAAGTCTACATGTACCAAACCGAATCTGGGATGGTATCCTTCCGCCCATTCAAAATTATCCAGAAAAGTCCATACAAAATAACCATTTACATTTATACCTTCCTGTTTTGCGCGCAGTACCTGCTGTAATATATTTTGAATATACTGCAGTCTTTTGGGATCATGTACTACATTGTTTTGTAATATATCTGAAAAGGCAGCACCATTTTCGGTAATAATTAAAGGTGGAATATTCTCGTAAGCCTGAAACTTCTTCAGAATATGATAAATAGATTCCGGATATACTTCCCATTCCATAGCTGTCAGTTCTACTTTTCTGTCCTTGGCACTTACAATTTTTGCATGCAGAAAAGGAACAAACATGGCATAACGGATAATCTCACGTGTATAATTTTGGATGCCAATAAAATCCATATCGAATTTTAGATCCTGCTCATCATTTTGTTTGATGTATTTCTCTATTCTTCTCAGAGTTTTAATTTCATTCACCGGATATCCCATACCCAGTAAAGGTTCTATAAATAATCGGTTAAGCAAAAGGTCTGCTTTTTTAGCAGCTTTAATATCTTTTTCCCGATTTGTATAGGGTTCAACATGTGAGCAGGAAAAAGTAGTGCCTACATTACTTTCAGGTTGTAGTGCTTTATGACTCTTGCTCCGTGGGCTTGCGCCAGAGCAGCATGGTGTGCGGCTGCTAAAAAACCTTCAATACTTTTTCTGCCGGGGGCATGTACACCAAAGAAGTAACCCGCAGCAGTAAATACTGTAGGTTCATTTAGTACCATCCAGTTTTTTACGCGATCTCCAAAACTCTTTACACAAATAGCAACATAGTCACCAAACCAATCCTTAACATCTCTGTTGGTCCAGCCGCCTTTTACCTCAAGGCTATGTGGTAAATCCCAGTGGTATAATGTAATCCATGGAATGATTTCCAATTCTAATGAAAGATCGATAAGCTTGTTGTAAAAATCGATTCCGGTCTGATTGATTTGGCCTGTACCTTCTGGCAGAATTCGGCTCCAGGAAACAGAAAATCTGTAATTGTGTATATTCATGCTGTGCATGAGGTACAGGTCATCTATATAGCGGTTGTAATGGTCACACGCAATATCACCTGTATGATTGCGGAATATTTTATTTCTTTTTTGTACAAATATATCCCATACAGAAGGGCCTTTGCCATCCTGATTATGTGCACCTTCTATTTGATATGCCGCAGTAGATACTCCCCAGATAAAATCTTTGCCAAAGGCTTCCTTTGTCAATAGCATCTATTCGGAGTGGTTTAATGACAACATCTGCATTCCTCTCATTCAGCCGTTTAATTTTTATGAAATTTCAACGGAGAATAAAATGAACTAAACTGTGTTAGAAACAAACGGAAGAATAGTCTTTGGAAGAAATGTACAATAGTTTTCATTGTGTTAATGTATTTGGTTACAATACTATATTCACTTTCTATTATAAAGGTACATCGTTTTAACTTACTGTATATTAATGGAATATTAAATTTGTGATTATAAGAAAATTTATAGACTTCTTATTTTGCAATTATATTTATTATAGGGTAATAGGCCTGAATAAAAAAGACCACCTAAAGTGGTCTTTCATTATAATTATTTAGAATTTAACGGTTACAATCTGCGGTCCAGGTTTGTCCGTCTTTTGTATAGAAAATTCTTAATTTATTGCTGTCAATTCTGATGTAAGAGGTATCGTTAGCTCCTATACTAACTAAAGTATTATCTCCCTTTTTTTCAAATTCAACACCATTCAGATCCGGAATTTTATCTGAAAAAGTAAAATTATATCTTGTTCCACTAGCAATTTTAGTCACGAATACGCTTCCGTTGGTATTGTTAATAGTGGTAGAGTTAGTATTGTTTCTATAAGATACATTTCCTTTATATGTTCCTGCAAAAAAATCGTTGTCAGCAGGATCATCACTTCGGCTGCAAGAATAGAAAGATACGATTGTGAAAGCTGTTAATAAAAAAAGTCCGGCTACTTTAAATAAATTTTTCATAATAATATTTTTTAGGTTAGACCTCTGTTAGTTTACAAATAAAATGCCAAGGACAGATGAATAATTGCTACATGCGTGTTAGTCGATGATTACAATGGTTTATAAAAATGAAAAATAGATATATTATCTTTTTTATAGAAGACAGAGTTTTAGGACAATTAATTATCCTGCTTCTTTATATGGTTTTTATTTGCAGCATCTATGGAGTGAGACTGATGGATATTAATCTCATTTTTGGTCATTTGTGCCAATGTTACGAAATACTGGTGTAGCTGGTCGAGTTCTTTTTCTGTAAGATCTTCTATATCTACCATTCGGTTGCTGGCATCCTTACTTGCTGCAATCAGCTCATTTAGTTTTAACTGGATTGCTTTACTGTCTTTATTTTGTGACTTCTGAATAAGGAAAACCATTAAAAAGGTAATAATTGTGGTTCCGGTATTGATAATCAACTGCCAGGTCTCTGAATAATTAAAAAATGGACCGCTTAAAAGCCAAATAATAACAATAGCCAATGCTATTGTAAAAGCAGAAGAACTGCCTGTAAAGCTGGTTGCCTTATTGGCAAATGTTTCAAAAAAAGCCTTGAATTTCATGGGAGAGGTGATTATGCGTTCAACAAAAATACAATTGCAATATACTTAAAATTAAATGCTTAATATTCTTGTGTTCTGCTTACGGAGCTGCTATAGTGAACTGTATTTTAGCTTTATAAGCAGCTGCAGGAACAGTAACCGATATGCCGGTAAGCCGAAGCTGTAAACCTATGTCTGTGAAGGAAGTTAGAGCTAACAGGGTGTGCACGCTAAAAAATGGAACATCTGACTGGGCTAACGAAATATAATCTGTACCCCCGGCTACAGAACACAGAACACAGAGAGAGGTTCCGTTATTCAGTCTTTTTACAGCTATACCTAACGAATTATTCCATGTTGGATCTGGTATATAACGGGCGGATATACTTGCTGAACTTAATAAAGCAGGAACGGTTACGGTTAGTGACATCTGAAAAGGTGATGCGGGGGATGTTTCGTAGGTTCCTAAATAATTGGTTCCGGCTTCAGTAATAGTTGGACTAACGGTCCAGTCTGTACCGTTTGCTATTATACTTTGCGCATTATAAAAACATCCTATTGTTATTAAAATTAGGCTGTATAGATATTTTGTGGAGATTGATACTTTCATTTATTCAGTAATGGTATAGGTAATAACGACGGTAGTATTGCTCTGAGCCTGAAGGTTGGCATAAATATTTGTTGTCAGCGATATGGTTAACTGATGGCCATTGTTTGTTCCGTTTCCGGTATATGCTCCTCCAATTCCGCTGATAATAGTCTGTGGAGTTGTGCTTAGTGTAATTTGTCCGGTCGGGGTTCCTAAAGTACCACCACCCAGACCAGTTGCTGCAGCTGCCTGTAGTCTGATATCGACCCCATCAACAGGCCCGTTAATAGAAGCAGTTACTTTTCTGGAGACTCCACCTGTTGCTATTGCCGAAGTGTAGTTAATCCATTTTGTAGTGTTGGCTGTCGGGTTAGTTAGGGGTCTTCCAGCCTCTGTAGGTGCTATGAAGCTTAGTGCAATACCTCCGGCCGGTTCTATATCCAAAAGGCTTACTATGGGCAAGTTTACAGATACCCATTTATTGGTTGAAACCTGTGAAAATATACCGCAGGAAGTATGTGTGAAGAAAATGACTAATATGTGGAATACTAATTTTTTCATTTTATTTTTTTACTACTATTGTATTCTACTTTTACAGGCTCCTGTTGAAATTTTATTTCTGTCTGTTGTTTTACAATATAAATATTGATTATTTTATTCTCAGCACTGTTCAGTGTAAATCTTAAATTTTCTGTGGCAATTTTGTACCGTTTGTCCAGACCATTTCTGTAAAGTCTTACGGTCCATTCTCCGGGACGCAGGTAGGTGAAATCAAAGTCTTCATTTATGCTACATATTTTCCGGTAGGTCTGATCACCATTGGTCGCTTCTACTACGATGCTTTCTTTTTTCTTTTTTTCCTGTGAAGAAACGAGAGGCGTATTTTCCTGTTGGCTCATATTACTTTGTTCATTTAGCCGGATATGACCTTTGATGTTTGCTGCATGGGTTAAGCCGAAATTGAATATATTTTCTTTATTGACGAGAGATACCTGAGCCGGAAAGCTAAGGTTTGGGATATCATTCATATCGGTAGTTGAGCGGTCTATTTCCAGATAGTAATCTCCTGGAACTATATTTTTAAAAGTGAAATTACCATTGATATCCGTCACAGAAAGATGATTGCCCAGCAGTAAACGGATACCACCTGTCTTCCTTACTCCCATGTTGCTTATATTTCCTGTAAGGATTGTGTATTCCGCTGTTTTTTGCACCGGAATATTCATCCGAAGGATGTAACGCAGTGAGAAAATAAAGTCCTTATCACCCAGTTCTCCACGTTGCAAGGCATATCGCCCGGAAATATCAAGTCCATGATTACGGGAAATTTGCTGATGAAAAAGTATTTCGAAAAGATTACGGTCTTTGTAGTATTCCTCCGGTATATAGTTGTTCTGATAAAAAAGACTCAGCGAGTTATACTGTGAAAGCCTGCTGGAAATCCTTGCACCGTAATAAATCTGCTTCTGATCTTTTTCCAGATAACGAGAGGTAGTACCATAGCTTCCAAATAGATTAAAAGTCGTTTTAAACTTCTCAAAACTAATATTAGCCGTATAGAAATTAGAATTGCCAGTAAAGTCTGTAAGATAATTGGCCGTTCTACCAAACTGTCCCTCCATATTCAAATTGAAAATACCTATTTGCTGATTAATACTTACCTTAAAGAACTTCTCATTGTAATTAAACTGTTTGTCTTTCAGGCGGTCTTCATAAGACTGAAAACCATTATAAAACATAATACTACCACTTTTCAGGTATCTAAAATTGATGCCGTATTGAAAGAATTTCCGATAAGGTGAGGCTAGTAATAATGTATCCCGTTGAAAGTTTTTGGCGTCCTGTATATAGCTTGCGGAAACATTTAGCCTTTTAGTAATTCTGTACTGAATATTCCCGTTGAGGGAATTAGTATTGTTAAAATAACCGGCAAAATGTGGACTTGCTTTCATATATAACAGGTTTCCGCTTATTTTTTCATAATTAGCCTGTGCCTGAAGTATGTAAGCGGTTCCGCTTGTTTTATTGGTAGAGCTATAGGCTGTTTCTGCCTGGATTTCTATATTTTTAAAAGGTTTGAATTTTGCAACAAGATAGGGGAGATGGGCTTTAGAGCTGAGATAGGTATTATTTGAATAATAATAGTTATTGATATCTGTTTGCGGTATTTTGTACAGGTATCCGGCTGTAATTTCTGTTTGTTTACCAAATCTGAACTGAGAGTATATATTGAATTCTTCCTTAATATCCCGAAAGAATCGCGGATGATTGTAAAAGCCGCCTAAAGATACTTTTTTAAAGTCGTAGCGTAATTCTGCTCCCCGTCCATAGCGGGCAAACTCGGTAAGAAAAGAAGAAGAAAATGTCTTATCGCCTAAATGAACAAAGAAATTCTGATTTTTATAATTAATATAATATTCTTCATATCTGGTAAATGCACTGAATTCAACAGGGTTGGGACTTACTGCCCGAAATTCAAGCATATCTTTATTTTCTTTACTCAGACTTCCTTTTCCTTGAATCTCACCCTGAAAGCCATTTTCGTAAATTCCTCTGTTGCGCATACCTATGAACGAAACGGCCGCAGACATCGGAAATCTATGATATACATCTTCTTCAATTGGTTTTATGGCAATAATCCGTGTACTGGTATAAGCGGTTAATTTTTCTTTAGAATAACCTGCTACAATAGCAGATAGACTTAGATTCTGATATTCATTCCGACCTAAAGAGGGATCTGTTTTTTTTATAATAGAGACAACCCGGCTTTCTCCGGATGCTAAAGAAAAAGAAGAATCTTTTTCTATTGACGAATCATGACTGCTTTCCAGTTTTATATTTTCTGTGGTATTTCCATTATTTTTTAAAAGAAAAGTAGCTGTAATATTTTCGCCAGCTCTAACAAACTCAGGAGTATTTAAAGTGCTGAGAGAAATGTTGCGTATACTGGTAATTGTAATGGCTACTGATCTTGTAAATCTGTTTTCAGAATTCTTCTCTGTTCCCTGTACAGACAAAGTATAAGAACCCTGCGGGGTTTCAGTAGCAATACGTATAGGAACTATATAAAGAGATTTACTTTGTGCCGGAACCTTTAATTCGTTTTGATTTATAATAGGAGTAATGTGTTTCTCTGATGTATTGGCCTGCAAACTATATATTTTGTCTTCTGTTGTATTGTTTTCTATAATAAAAGATACGGAAGTTGCTGTTCCCGGCACTAAACTATCATTTTGACTAATGGATTGCTGTGGTTGGAGTTGTGAATAAATAAGTGCCGGAAATAGTAAAATAAAATATGAGATAAGGTTTTTAATCATTCCTTATTTCTAGTTCTGTATTGAGAGCGAAGGCATTTTCGTTCTCATCAGTTGCAATAATCACTGCATTGTATTTGTCAGGTGGTATTTTACTGATATCTATATAAAAAGATTTGGAAGTTGTAGGCAACAAGCCCATTGGTATGCCGGTAAGGGTGCTGATCTTTTGACCGCTTTTGCTGTTGTATAACTCGGCGGAGACTGTAGGTTTGCAATAAATATTACCCATATTGGCAATGGCAATTTTCAACAGTCGCTTATTTTCCAAATGTTCCATTTTTATGCTCTCAAATTTAAGATCGGGTTTTATATTTTCGGTTCTGTAATCCGTGATTATTTGTATTGCATAACGAACTACCGAGGTAATATTTATTCCCATTTTTTTGTCACTAGGCTTTATGTCATCCACAGGCTCTACAATAAGAACGCTCCAATAACTGCCCGGTTGAGTAATTTTTTCAGGAACAATGATTTCATAATAAACTTCAGTTTTTTCCTTCCCTCTTAACGTGATGAGATTTGTGTTCAGTTTTATCCAGTCTGCATTTGTTTTTATATTCGTCAAAGGAGCAGTATAGTTCATACTACCATCGGATTTATAGCTGAAATCCTGCAAGTATATCTTTACATTTTGTGAAGCAATACCTGTATTTTCTATAGCAATTTTTCCCTTATAGATCTGGCCATTCTCTACTTTGTAATTGTGAGTGAGGCCATTAAGAACCACTATGCTTGCATGTAAAAAACCTAGTTGCATAACAAATGCAACAATATATAGAATGCGCTTTAGCATACGCTGAATATTAAATTAACGACATAAAAATTTTAGAAGAAATGGCTCTGGCAATTTCTTCTTAGTAATGTAACTGTGCTTCTGGCTGTTAGTTGTCTGAAATAGTATAGGTTACAATTGCTGATGCTGTTGCTGTCGCTTCCAGATCACTATAGGATGCTACAGAACCAACTGTACTACCATAGTTGAGGGCATAAGTAAGATTGTGTCCATTATTAGCACCATCACCTGTATAAGCACTTCCGATTCCTGATATAATGGTTTGGTCAGCAGCACTTAATATAAGCTGTGCGGAAGGTGTTCCTCTTGTTCCGCCACCTGAACCCGTAGCCGCCGCCGCAGTTACTTTAATATCTACCCCCGGAACCAATGCATTTAGTTTTACGGTAACATTTCGGGTAGGGTCGGTTTGAGATTTTATAGAGGAATAATTGAGCCAAAGTGTACTATTGGGACTTGGTGCGTTCAGTGGTAATCCTGCTTCCGTGGGGGCAGTAAATGCCAGTGTAAGGTTTTTACTGGCAGCAGGTTCTATATCTACTATAGCAACTTCAGGAATAGTTATTGCAATAGAGTGGTTGTCGAAATTTTTATCCTGAGCCTTTACATTCGCAGATAATGTAACAAGAACAATGGATAATGCTAAAGGGTAATTCAATTTTTTCATATTGTTTGTATTTGATTGTATTGTGAAGTGAATATAATTAATTTTTCATTAATAATTATTTTTTTTTGAATAATATATTTGTTTTTTACTTTATGTGTTGCTTATTGATGTTATAGTGGCATATTCTGGGTGAAAATGTGTTAATTTTTTTTTACAAAAAAAACATTCTGATGTTTTACTTGTCTGATAATCGTAGTTCTAAAGGATTTATACTATATATAGCAAATTGTCAACTTTTATTATTGGGATATAAAAACTTCCTAAAATGATGATACAGAAAGGTTATGTTGGAAATTATCCTTAATATTGCAGCATAATCGTAGTATAAAGCAGGCTTTTTCAGCCGCTTGAGATATACCTGAAAAGAATTTTAATACTAAAAATACCCATAAGGACATGCTAATTTAATTTCAATCAACTAAAATTTAGAGAGAATCTACTGTTAAATCTTATTGTTTAACAGAAGCATGGCTTAATAATGTAGTGATTGTGAAATTAGTTTCCGTTGTCCTGTTTTTCCTGTAGTTTATTATTTCAGTTATATGTTTTTTGATGCATCTGTATTGGAAAGTATAATCAATATTTTTCAGAATTTGGTATAACATTTTTTATCAGGGATTCACCATTACATATACTTGTTTTCACAGAAAATAACGCTGCTGTTTAAGCTTTGCATTTATGAGTAATTAAAATCAAATTTTAAAATTACATTATATAATGAAAGCGAATAATAGCAATAAATTAAATGAAAGTCATAATCAAAAAGTATGGGATCAGCTATCAAGTATGGACTGCGAATGGTTCAGACCTGTAAGTTCCGTAATTATTAACGCAGCTCGTGCCGGAAAATGGGAGGTACGTCTAACTCATGATCCATTACCAAAAGGCTGGTTGGATAATGTAATGGGAATGAAAATTCTGTGCCTCGCATCTGCTGGCGGGTAGCAGGCATCGGTTCTTGCTGCAGCAGGTGCTGAAGTTACTGTCTTTGATATTTCTGAGAACCAATTAGAAAAAGATCGTTTGGTTGCAGAGCGTGATCATCTTGATTTGGAAATTATACAAGGAGATATGCGGAATCTGAGTGTATTTGAAGATGAAGTATTCGATTGTATTTTCCATCCAATATCCAATCTGTATATTCCGGATGTACAGCCCGTGTGGAACGAATGCTTTCGAGTGCTAAAGCCTGGTGGAAAATTGCTTAGCAGTTTTTATAATCCGGTTTTGTTTGTTGCTGACCGTAATCCGGAATATCTGCAGCAAGGAGTGATAAAACCCCGATATAAAATCCCGTTCTCAGACCTTACGGATATTGATGAAAAGGCTCTGCAAGCTAAGAAAGAAAAGAATGAGGCTTTAACTTTTGGACATAGCCTGTCCCAGTTAATAGAAGGGCAGTTACAATCCGGATTTCTAATTAAAGGTTTTCATGAATCTTCTGCGCCAGTGCCCAGGTTCTTGATTGAGAAATATATGCCCGGTTTTTTGGCAACATGGTCTATAAAGCTGTAGGTCTGTACCCTAAGAAGTATATATTATATATAAAGAGTCTGTCTCTTATGTTTGCAAAGTCAAATGTAGGAGACAGACTCTTTTTTATTAATATGTGTTTAGATTAAACTCCAGATATAACTTTGAGTTTACTAAAAATCAAAATTAATGCGGGCAAACAGATAACGCCCGCCAATACCAAACTGAGAAACCTGTCTGGAAGTAAGAAACTGATTTCCGGCAGTAAGACTATTAATGTTGGGATTTTGTGTAGGCTGTACATTGAAAATATTATTGGCACCTACTGTTAACAAAACATTTTTGTTGAATTGATACCCGGCAGATAGATCTGTAACCAGCTTACCGCCCAATATTACGTGTTCATTAGGCCCTGTTATCCCATCCAGATTGGCATCTACAATATTGGCATCTGTAACCTTGCCAAAGTAAGCATTTCGTACATAGAAATTAAATTTGTTGACTTTTAAATTATGACCAAGAATAGCTTTGAAACGGGGAACAGCCTCTTCAAAGTATATTCTGTTTTCTTCAGAAAAATAGCTGTTTATTTGACTTTGCAGTTGCTCGGATGCTTTAATAGCGCCTACTTTTCTGGTTTGATTAAGATTAATCCCCAGATTATTTTCCAAAGAAATTCTGGGGGCAAATCGGGAACGCTGAGATACTGTTATATCTATTCCTTTGGTTTCTGTATCGATGGCATTAGCAAAAAAGTTTGCAGCTTCTGCTCCTACGGAATCAAATATCTGTTGCAGATTTCTCTCCGGAGTTCCGTTAGCAAAATTTCCTTGAGGTCTCGTGAATAAATCCGTAAGGACAACGCGATTATCAATTCGTGTAAAATAAGCATCTACCGTAAATAGAAGGTTTATAGAAGGTATTTTCCAATTGAATCCCGTACTTACTGATTTAGAAGTTTCCTGCTTCAGCTGAGGAATACCCAATTGTCTTGCTGCGTCCGAATCATTGCGGAACGTTCCTACCTGAGTCGTTTTTCCACCATTAATAAGAGTAGAAGTGGAGCTGTAATATAACTGTGCCAGAGATGGAGCGCGGAATCCTGTAGATCCGGCAAAGCGCCAATTAACCGTTGGAGAAATTCGGATATTGGAAGCGAGTTTGTAATTGAATGTTGAGCCAAAGTCTGTATAGTTTTCATAGCGAAGTGCTCCTTCCAGGAAAAGCCAATCTGTTGCTTCCAGCTCTGCGTCCAGATAAGCCGCTACACTGTTTCTTCCTTTGGAAACTTCATTTTCGGGGCGGTATCCCGGGAATACCTGTGCGCCGCCGGGACGTGCATTACCAAAAAAATCTGTAGGAATATCTTTTGTGGCTGTTTTTTCAGTAACCGGGTTTCCAAATATATCATATTGTTGATACGAATTTGCTTTTCCCGGAGTGATGCTGTATTTCTCGTGTCGATACTCACCCCCGAAGGCTAAGTTTAATCCTTTTAACACATCAAATTTTTTCTGAAAATCCAGATTTAATGTATTTTGAAGAAAGCCAAGACTTCCTGCTTCAAAATAAGTTGGGGAGTTTTGCAATAGCGAAGCATTAAGTGTATTAGCAACGCCAAATTTAAAATTGTTTTGACCAAAAGTATTGCTCAGATTAATATTCCAGTCATTCCATTTACCTTTTATTCCTGCTGCAAGAGAATAGTCATAAATAGTAGATTCTATTTGAGGCAGGAACCCATTTGGGTAAAGGCTTGTAACTGCTCTCGGATTGTTAGGAAAGCGATAAAAGCCACCTGCATTACCATTCCTCAGACTGTAGCCACCAAAAGAGAAGATTTTCCATTGATCATTGATTGGGACTTCTGTATTAAAATAAAGCTGAGCACTTCTTAATCGGGATTGTCCGATTCTCATGTTAAAGTCACTGCGTTCAAGACCACGATAAGCGAGTTCCTGAGTAGTGTAATCTTTGGATAGCAATTGCTGAAGGGCAGATATACTGTTAGCATTTTGAATCGCTTGTTTCTCTCCTGCAGAGAAATAATTGACCTTATTGCTGTACTGGTGTATATAATTAATAATCTGGTTTGTATCCGGTGTATTGTTGATGTTTTTGTACAGACCATCTATGTTGATATTGTCCTGTGCAGCGCGATAGGATATAGCGTTGTATCCATTAAAAAGGTCTGCTTGCTGCTCGCCTGCTCTTGAATAAGGATCACGGTATTGTAAAGATGAGGTGAAATTGATAAAGCCCTTTTTGCCAATTTTGGTACCATAGTTAAGGTCTAAGCCTATATTCTCACCATCCACACCACCAGTATGATTATTGGCAACAGAGGATGTATAACCTCCAAGATATACTTGTCCCGAAAAGCCCAATCGCTTTTTCAGTTCGAGGTTTATAACGCCTGCTATTGCATCGGAACCATATTGTGCAGAAGCTCCATCTCTAAGTACTTCAATCCTTTCTAAAGCAAAAGCAGGGATTGCATTCAGGTCGGTACCTACAGATCCTCTTCCGGGGGTTAGGGTAACATTGACCAGAGACGACTGATGTCTTCTTTTTCCATTAAGAAGAACAAGTACCTGATCCGGGCCTAATCCACGAATTTGTGCAGGATCTACGAAATCGGTTCCATCATTTACAGTATGAGAGGTAGAGGTAAATGAAGGGACAATAAAATTAAGCGTACTGGATACTGAATTTTGTGGTACTTCTTTCAGCGTTTTAGATAGTTCAATGATATCTACAGGTACTGGAGAATTTACAACTGTACGGCTGGAACTCCGGGTTCCGAGGAGCACAACCTCGTTTAATGTTTTAGCTTTTTGTAAACTATCCTGTGCAAAGTAAATAGCAGATACAGAAGTTAATGAAGTAATAATAGTTTTATGTAATAGTCGTTTCATAAAGTTGATAATAGTTAATAACTCTCCGGTATTTCAGAGCCGTTTTTTTATTGATGATTAATTGTAATGAAAGCCAGCATATATGAAATCAGGCTTTATGGGGATACCGTCATGAGAAACAGAATAGGTTTCCTGTAGTGATGATATGTAGCTTTGGATTTAATAGCAACAGCACATACTGTGCATCATCCCTTTTTCTTTAATTAATCTAAGAATAGTAATAGCGCTTAAAAGTAAGGTAACTGGTGTGAAGAAAATACAAGAATAGTAGGGTGCTATAAAAGCTCCTAAAAGTATTAACTCGGTAAACGGAATAATTAATCGAAGATTTCTTTTTTGATATTTCATTAATGTGTTTCATTTAACACAAGAACTCAACAAAATGAAAATAGAATACAACATTTTTTCCGAAATATCGGCTTATCTATTTCAGCACCTTGCTTGTTGTTGCAGGTTGCTACTTCTTTTGAAGTTCTTGATAATTATGATGCAAATATATTTCTTTTTTTGAAATAAAAATGCATCATTGAAATAAAATTATACTTTTTTGATAGTATTTAAGGTCTTTTTAATTTTTGGCTTGAATATCAGTGGTTTTAATATATTAAATTAATGAAAATATTATTAAAGAGAGATAGAGAAATACTTGAAATTCGTTATAATTTATTCACATGATTTAGGTTGCAGGTTGAAAATTTTGTGGCAAATTTTCACCGTGTTATAGATCATTAAAAAGGCCAGTACTTTTAAAATATTTTGTTTATCTGGTGTCATATCAAAATTATTTAATGAGTTCGTGCATGGGACTGTCCCTGTCTTAAATAAGATGTAAAAACCAGAAAAAGGTTGCGTTGCTTACCTAAGTAAAATATCTATAGTTCTATTTCTGTATAGATTTTATATATTCTTTGGTGTATTTCTCAGGGTATTCCTTAAACCATTTCGAAACTGTTTTCTCACCACACAGCACATAAACCGTATTAATAAGTAATTCTTTCTCTTTATCCGAGAAATCTGTATTTGGTTCCGGATCAATCCTTTTATTCCTTTTAAGAATTGGTGTGTGATGAATGAAGCGAGAGAAAAAACGTTGACAAAATTCACTATAAACGGAAGTGAACAAAATAAAGCTTCGCCACATCTCTTCTATAATCAGCATGTCATTATTAATATATATTCCCGGCTGGGTACAGATTGCAATATATTTTTTGGTTTCCTGAAAAAGCTCTTCTATTTCGCTCTCAGGAAGATTGTATATACAGGAAAAATGAAAGAGAACCTCTTCGTTGCGATAGTCGAGGTAAGAAGAATTCTTCAGAACTTGCGGCAGCATCATAACGTATTAGTTTTTAGTGTTAGATTAAATTTACTTTTCTTAAATGCAACTTTATTGCGAATATAAGTTCTTTATATTTAAATGCAATAATGTCGCATTAATATTTAGATAAGTTTAACATTTCAGGCTTTATAAAAAGATTGTTAATCAGGATAATCAATAATATGAAAAATCAGACTGCCTATTCTTGCTACTTCTTTTTAAGATGTATTTGAAACCTAAATGCTATAAGGGATAGGTTAGGCAACAAAAAAACCTGCTAAAAAGCAGGTTCTTATAAAGTTGATTTATGTATACTTAATTAAATAAGTCTTTTACTTTTTCGAAGAAAGTTTTTTCCTTTCCTGTTGGTTTTGGAATCATTTCATCCGATTCCATCTGGTCTTCGAAAAACTCTTTTTGTTCCTTAGATAACTTCTGAGGTGTCCACACATTAATATGAACAAACATATCACCTTTTCCGTAACTGTCAATACTTGGCAGTCCTTTGTTAGCTAAACGAAGAATCTTTCCGGATTGTGTTCCTGCATCGATTTTTACTTTTACCTTACCTCCAACTGTCGGGATTTCTTTTGAAGTTCCAAGTGCAGCTTCAGCAAAGGATATATACAATTCCTGGTGCAGATTGTCACCTTCACGTTTTATAGTATTATCTTCTTCCTCTTCAATAACAACCAAAAGATCCCCAGGTGTACCACCAAATGGTGCATCATTACCCTTTCCGCGAACATTTAGCTGGATACCATCTCTTGCTCCTGCCGGGATGTTTATACTTATTTCCTCATCATCTTTTATAAGACCATGCTCGTTAGCTCCTGAAGGAATTTTGTCTGCAACTTTCCCTAGTCCGTTACAAGTTCCACAGGTTGTCTGTGTCTGCATTTGTCCGAACATCGTATTCATTACTTTCATTTGTACACCGCTTCCCTGACATGTTGGGCAGGTTTTGGAAGTTACTCCGGGTGCCAATTTCATTTTCTTTACCTTGATGGTCTTGGTTGTACCATTTACCATTTCGTCAAGGTTTAATTTTATTCTTACTCTGAGGTTGCTTCCTTTTACCTGCTGACGTCCACCACCACCGAAACCGCCAAAGCCGCCAAAATGTCCACCGAATATATCTCCAAACTGACTGAAAATATCATCCATATTCATTCCACCGCCAAAGCCGCCGCCAGCCGCTCCGCCAACACCAGCATGACCATACTGATCATAACGGGCACGTTTATTATCATCGCTTAGAACTTCGTAGGCTTCAGCAGCCTCCTTAAAGTTTTCTTCAGCCTCTTTATCACCAGGATTTTTATCCGGGTGAAATTTTATAGCCATTTTACGGTAAGCCTTCTTGATCTCATCAGCAGAAGCAGATTTGCTAATGCCTAATACCTCATAGTAATCTCTTTTTGCCATTTTCTTACTTCAGAATTATATTGGAATTATGCTCCTACTACTACTTTCGCGAAACGAATTACTTTATCATGAAGCATATAACCAGTCTCTATAACATCTACGATTTTGCCTTTTAAATCGTCTGAAGGAGCAGGAATTTGTGTAATAGCTTCGTGCTTGTCTACATCAAAGCTATCACCTGCCTGTACCTCAATAGTAATAAGACCTTTTTCAGTTAATTTACCTTTAAATTTCTGGTAAATAAGTTCTATACCTTTAAGGTCTTCAGGATTGCCATTTTTAGAAATCTCCTTTATAGCTCTTTCAAAATCGTCTAAAACAGCAAGCATAGAAACCATAAGATCCTGATTAGCATATTTGAAAAAGTCCATCTTCTCTTTGCTGGTTCTTTTTTTATAATTTTCGAACTCAGCATAAAGGCGGATATAACGATCTTTTTCTTCTGCCAATTGGTCTTCAACTGACGGAGTTGCTGACAAATTTTCAGCTGATGTAGTATCGTTGTTCTCTATATTTTCATTTGGCGTAGTCTCTTCTGCCTGTATTTCCTTATTTTCGTCCATTACTGATATATTTTAAAGTCATTTTCGCAAAGATAACGCCAAAATATATTTTAGGACATTTAGGCAGATTTTTCCTTTTTAAGAGGATAATAACATGTATAAAACAGAAGCGTGATAAATGCCACAATTCCGAGAATATGCAATAGTTTTATACCAAAAGAAAGATTGCTGAAGCCTTCGAAAGTATAGGATACCAGCCAAAACAGATTAAGTCCGCATATGAGTATCGCTATTCCCCAGGATGTAATCCTTAGTGGTAGGCCGATTCTGAAGTTCTTCATAATCTTTTCAGAGCTTACACTAAAGATAAGAGGTATAATGGCAAAGCTTAGTTGTAAGCTCAATATTACCTGGGAGAAAACCAATAGTGATTCCGATTTGTCATCTCCATAGAGAATGATTACCAATATTGATGGAATAATAGCCAGTAATCTGGTAATTAGCTGACGAATAAATGGGTTGATTTTAATATTCAGATAACCTTCCATAACAATCTGCCCTGCCAGGGTTCCTGTAACGGTAGAGGACTGTCCGGCAGCAATTAGTGCAACAGCAAATGCAATTGGTGCAAAATTATTATTCAGAACTGGAGCCAACATTTTGTAAGCATCAGTAATGGAGTTGAGTTCCTGATTTCCTGAATTATGAAATGTGCTGGCAGCCAGAATAAGAATTGCTGCATTCACAAAGAAGGCAAAGTTCAATGAGATTGCAGAGTCCCAGAAATTGTATTTCAGCGATTCTTTAATGCTTTTTTCATCATCATTTATTTTACGGGACTGCACAAGGGAAGAGTGAAGGTACAAGTTGTGTGGCATTACTGTAGCACCAATAATCCCTATGGATATGTAAAGCTCTTCAGTACTTAGCTTCTTGGGAACCAATCCCCCGGTAATGCTGGCTATATCCGGTTGCGAAAGAATAAGTTGAAAAACAAATGCGCCGGCAATAATGAAGATGAGTCCAAGGATAAAACTTTCAATTTTTCTTACACCCAATTTTTGCAGATACAGTATTAATAAAGTGTCAACAAAAGTAATAAGTACTCCCCAGATAAGATCTATCCCGAACAAGAGTTTCAGACCGAGCGCCATCCCGAGTACTTCTGCCAGATCAGTTGCAATAATGGCTATTTCTGCCAGAATATAAAGAATGAAATTAAGTTTTCGGGGATATATTGTTTTATTAATCTGTGCTAAGTCCTTTCTCTTTACAATACCCAGCCTTGCTGAAAGACTTTGTAATACCAGGGCCATAAGATTAGAAAGCAGAAGCACAAATAATAGTTTGTAGCCAAATCTGGAACCAGCTTCCAGGTCTGTTGCCCAGTTACCAGGGTCCATATAGCCAATACTAACTAAAAGTGCAGGGCCGAAAAAACTAAGAATCCGTCTCCATCCGGTAAGTTTTTTGGTATCAATTGTTTCGTGTATTTCGTGAAGAGATTTATCTGTCATTAAAAATGGAAAGTTAGTTTAATCTAACAAAATTACTAAAATAATCTAAAAACAAAGAATTGAACATAAAAAAACCGCTCATCATGAGCGGTTAAGTATTGTAAATGAGATGATTATTTTGCAAATCTCACAGCCATTTTTCTGTCAACAGCTCTTTCTTCGTTAGATGCAGTTGCAGCAACTGTAGCGTGCTCGCTTCCGTAGCCTTTTGCTTCAAGGATTTGTCCGCCAACACCTAATTTTGTTAGCTCAGCTTTGATGAAGTTAGCTCTGTCCTGAGATAGTTTCAGGTTGTTAGCCTCATTTCCTGTTTTATCTGTGTAACCTCCGATTTTAATTTTAGCATCAGGGAACGCTTTCAGGATGGTTGCTATATTTTGGATTTGTCCCTCAGAACCAGCCTCAAGTTGATCAGCTTTACCAATTACAAAATTAACATTATCGAAGTTATACCATGTCGTTTTTAGCGCTTCGTCATCAGTAGTAGCATATTTTCCGGAGTTCAGGAAGTTAACCATACTTTCTTCCATACCACCTTTAAAGCCTTGAAGAGAAGCTCCTTTTACATCAATTGTAGTCGTTTCTTTAGTGGTCGTTGTTGTGCTTGTTTTTGCACTATCCTGAGGTGTAGTACCTGAAGAAGTACTTTCCGTAGTTGTAACTGTTGTTGTAGAGCTTTCTTTTGCTTTACACTGCTTCCACAGGAACCAGCCTATTAGTCCTAAAAGAATCAATGGCAACAACCATTTCCATACTGAACCACCACCACCGTTATTTCCTGCAGGCGGCGGAGTATATGTATTTCCGGATCTGGTAACTTCAGGAGTTTCTTCATTTCCTGTAAATACATTTTTAATGTCTTCAATTTTTTCAGTAACAGCCTCCTTTACATCTTCAGCTTTCTCTCCAAGTCCGCTGAAAACACCACCTAAACCTAAGGCACCTAATGAAAGTCCTGCTGGTAATAAAGAAGAAATCCAGCTTTTTTGGCCTGAAAGAAGGTTTGTAAATCCGGATTCATCAAGATTGTTATCTGCAGCATACTTGCCAATAGTACCTAAAGTTGCATCAGATGTCAGTCCTAAAAGAGACTGTGCAGACGATTCTTTGATACCGGCAAAACTTGATACTGAAGAAAGAATACCGCCGATTTTATCTCCAAAAATAGAAGATACAATACCAGATACTACAGAATTGCCACTGCCGGATCCAGATCCTAAGCTGGAAAGAATTCCGCTGGAAGCCAGTCCCTTTAGTTGGTCTAATAGTCCGGGAGTACTCCCTGCTTTATCGGCAATACCACCAACTAGTACCGGAAGAAAAGCACTGATTGCTTTAGATACTCCGGATTCGCTTTCTCCAAGCTGAGTAGCTGTCTGGGATACTACGCCAGGTGAAAGATAATTTTTTACAAGATCAATAATGTTTACAGACATAATAGTTTAGTTTAAAAGTTAATATATCAAAAATAAGTAATTTTTTTTCAATTAAATTGCTGAAAATGAAACTTTAAGAATATTTTAATATAGAATCGTGAATTAAAAATAAGTTTTTTTCATCTCACTTTTATTGTGAAGGCGTACTGTATACTGTTCTTTGCTTTAGCAGATCAGCTTATAATTTATAAAAAAAGACACTTCTGAAGAGAAGTGTCTTTTTTATGATATTTATAGAATTTTATTAATATGCTTTTGCAAATAATACTCTTCTTTTAGATGGCTTACCGGTGATAAGGGAAACTCCGTCTTCCTCTTTTGCATCCAAAGGAATACATCTGATGGTAGCTTTAGTTTCGTCTTTAATCTGCTCCTCTTCTTCCGGAGTTCCGTCCCAGTGTGCAGAGATAAATCCTCCTTTTTCTTCTAATACCTTTTTGAATTCTTCATAGGTATCTACTTTGGTAATATGTTCGTCTCTGAAAGATTTTGCTTTGTTGAAAATATCCTGTTGGATTGTCTGAAGCAAATCTGTAATATACTGATCTAAACCTTCAATCGGAGCAATTTCCTTAGTTAGAGTATCGCGACGTGCTACTTCCACAGTCTGGTTTTCCAGATCTTTAGGACCAATTGCCACTCTTACTGGTACACCTTTTAGTTCGTACTCGGCAAATTTCCAACCTGGTTTGTATTCGTTTCTGTCATCATATTTCACATAGATTCCTTTTGCTTTTAATTTAGCAATGATATCATCTGCAACATCTCCGATTTGTGCCAACTGCTCATCCGTTCTGTGGATAGGAACAATAACAACCGGAATTGGAGCTAAGCTAGGAGGAAGTACTAATCCGTTGTCATCGGAGTGTGTCATAATTAACGCTCCCATAAGACGGGTAGAAGTTCCCCATGAAGTAGCCCATGCAAACTCTTGTTTTCCTTCTCTGTTTGTGAACTTTACATCAAATGCTTTTGCAAAGTTTTGTCCCAGGAAGTGAGATGTACCCGCTTGTAATGCTTTTCCATCCTGCATCATTGCTTCGATACAGTAAGTTTCATCAGCACCGGCGAATCTTTCACTCTCCGTTTTGTAACCTTGTACAACCGGGATAGCCATAAATCTTTCTGCAAAGTCTGCATACACGCCAAGCATTTTTTCTGTTTCTTCAACAGCTTCATCTTTTGTAGCGTGAGCAGTATGCCCCTCTTGCCACAAGAATTCAGCTGTTCTTAGGAACAAACGAGTTCTCATTTCCCAACGAACAACATTTGCCCATTGGTTAATTAGTATAGGTAAATCTCTGTAAGACTGAATCCAGTTCTTATAGGTATTCCAGATGATAGCTTCAGAAGTTGGTCTTACAATAAGTTCTTCTTCAAGCTTAGCCTCAGGATCTACAATTAGTTTTCCCGGATTATTAGGATCGCTTTTTAATCTGTAGTGGGTAACTACTGCACACTCTTTGGCAAAGCCTTCTGCATTTTTTTCTTCAGCTTCAAACAAGCTTTTGGGCACGAAAATGGGGAAGTAAGCATTCTGATGGCCTGTTTCTTTGAACATTCTGTCCATCTCATCTCTCATTTTTTCCCAGATTGCATAACCGTACGGTTTAATAACCATACATCCTCTGACACCAGAGTTTTCTGCTAAATCTGCTTTTACCACTAACTCGTTGTACCACTTGCTATAATCTTCAGCTCTTGAAGTTAATTTTGCCATATTGCGTATCTCAATTAATTTAACTTTTTTTAGAAAAAATTATCTAAATAATAAATTGTAATTTTATACCATTGATTTTGTATAATTTGGTATAATTTTAGCAATTCATTTTGCAAATATATTAATAAAATTAAGCTCTGTAATTATCATGAAAAATAAAACTATAATTGGTATGGGCAAACTGCTGAAAAGCAATGTGTTGCTGGGAGCGTCTGCATTGGGACTTTTAACCTCATGCGGTGCTTATATGAACGGATATTCTGAGACAGACGGGGCCTATTATGATCCGAGTAGAGATACTGTGCCACAATATGACACAAGAACAGCCGGTAATCAGGTAGGTGGCTATTATTCATATGGTGACGATGAGGATGAATCTTATGATACCAGTATTGTAAGACAAAGCCAGTACAATCAGAAAAAACAACAAACAAAATACCAGAACTGGGGTAATAAAAAAACTGATTCCGATTGGGGTGACTTTACCGGAACACAAACCTATTATACCAACAACAGCTATTATGGCGGTTGGGGCTATCCTTATGGTTGGGGTGGATGGAGATCTCCATTCTATGGACCATACTATGGTGGTCTAGGTTTTGGCTGGGGCGCTTCTTATGGCTGGGGTATGGGCGGATTCTACGATCCGTTCTGGGGTTATCCTTATTATGCATACAGACCTCATTATTGGGGAGGTTACTACCGCCCGTGGGCTGGTGGCGGCTATTATGCGCCTAGATATAGAAACAGAGATGCTGATTATATAGACAGAAGCAGAAATGGTTTCCGTAATAATAATGGTAGTTATAGCAATGGAAGTTTCCGTGGGAATAATGGCAACGGATACCAGGATCGTTCTAACAATGGCTTTAGAAATTCTGGCTTCCGTGATCGTTCACAAAATCAGATGCCTCAATCTCAACAAGGTTGGAATAACAGACCTTCTGACTCAGGTTTTAGAAGTAATAATGGCTTCAGTACTGGTGGCAGAGGCGGCGGTGGCTTTGGCGGAGGATCAGCAGGAAGTTCTGGCGGCGGCGGAGGCGGCTTCAGATCTGGGGGAAGAAGATAATCCCGCAGTCTTATCAAATATTACGGATATAGTATAATATTAAAATAGTTAAAGAAAATAAAGATGCATAAAAAAATAGTTTTGTTAATGAGCCTTCCTGCGGCATTGTTTCTGCACGCTCAGGATGTTTCGGAAATTCGGAATGCAGCTACTGTTTATGGTAACAATATGACACAAGGAACTGCTAAATATATGGGTATGGCCGGATCTATGGGAGCTATAGGTGGAGATGTTTCTGCCGTTAGTGTTAACCCTGCAGGTATTGGAGTATATATTACGGGTGATTTTCAGGGAACACTAGGTATCAATTCTTATAAAAATACATCAACATTAAATAATTCGAGTCTTTCATATAAGAAAAATAATACAAATCTTAATCAGTTAGGTGGAGTGTTATCATTTCCTCTTTCCGGAAGCAACTGGAAGTTTGTAAATATTGGGATGAGCTATATAAATCAGAATTTGGATGATTATGTAGAAACACCAGGAGATCAAAGTATTTCAAGGAGCGTACAAAGAATGAGACAAGGACAACAATTCACTGATAGTGAAATGTATGATGGTCATGGATATAACAGAACAGGTCATTTAACAAAAACCAACCTTACAGTAGGTGGTAACTATAACAACAAAATCTATGTAGGTATGGGGCTTAATTTCCATACTGCGGATCTTGATCAGGGTGATTCTTTCCGAGGAGTTTTTGCTTCAGATAAATCTAGTGTTGTATATGATAAACAGTTTTCACCATATACTGAATCTTCAAGTGGATTCTCTATTTCTGCCGGGATTATTGGGAAAATTACAAATGAATTCCGTTTAGGAGCATCTTTAGAATCGCCGACATGGTGGAATATAGATAGAGCCTATACACAATATTCTGTTTCTCAAGATAACGGACCTATCACGTCAGTTGATATCTATAATGAGCGTAGAGATTTCCGATCTCCGGCAAAAGCTACTTTCAGTGCAGCATTAATTCCATCTAAGGATTTTGCATTTAACGTAGATTATACAATAGGAATCTCTAAGCCTAAATACACAACATCTAGTTCAGTAAACGATCAGTTGAATAATTTCTTTAGTGATTCTTCTAAAAGCCTATCTGAATTTAAAGTTGGAGCTGAATATAGATTTGAGGGATTACGTTTGAGAGCAGGTTATGCTTTTGCAAATAATCCGTTTGATAAAGGATCTCTTTTGACTACTAGTGGTAGTAAAGAATCTTTTAATAACTTATATGTAGGTAAAAGAAATACATTAGGTTTAGGGATTGGTTATGATTTCCGTTCGTTCTATATCGATGCGGCATATCAGAACGTGAAATATGATTACAATAATCCATTCCTTGGTGGAAGTTATGCAACATTAGATAAGAGTGTTGTAAGCGGTGGAACAAATCTTGATGCATCAATAGTTTCTGCAGTGAAGAACCAGCAAAACAATATCTTTATCACATTAGGATACAGATTTTAATAAAATCTTTACTATATAAAAAAATCCTGCAAAATTATTTTGCAGGATTTTTTTATAAAACCGTAATAAAGTCTATAAATCTAGTGGTGATGGAAAAGATGCCCTACGTAAGCAATGCCTATTCCCAATAGTACTAATGCTATTTTTTCCAAATCCAGTTTGTGGTTTTTATTGCCTTCAAAAATAATAACAGATGATATATGAAGGAAAATACCACTTACTATTGCTAAGATATAGATTTGATAATCCGGACTAAAATATTGACCCAGAAGCATTCCGAGCGGTGATGCTAATGCAAATAATCCGATTACTGTCCATGCGATTTTTTTGTTATAACTGCCGTTAAGCAGAAAGGCTCCCATCACAAAAGATATAGGAATATTATGTACCAGTATTCCCTGCAAATAAGGTGTTATCGTATGCGGCATTTTGCTTAAAGGTATCCCTTCTATAAAAGCATGGATGAACATTCCGGCAATAAGCGCCATCGGGAAGATTTGTTTCTCTTCTTCATGGTGATGAAAATGGCCGTGCTCAAAACCTTTGGTAAGGCTTTCCAGTATTAATTGCAGGATTACACCACCCAGAATCCACATCCCTATATTGTGTGAAGGAGTCTGAAATACAACCGGAAATACTTCCATAACTGTCATGCTGAGCAAAAAGCCGGCACTTAGTATGAGCAATCTTTTGGCAAACTTCTGCTGTCTGCCGAAATAAAATCCTAAGGTAATACCTGAAAGGACGCTGAGTATAAGAAGTAAATAAACCATTTATTTTTTCTGGAATAATATAATACAACGCGGTGAATTTTCGGATAATGTCCCTAGCTGATAATCTCCCCACCTGATAACATAAGAAAGCTGATGTTTTTCTGCCAGCGATTTTAATTTTTCAAAGGAGTGAAGCTTTACTTTCTCTTCATAATGGAAATCCTGACCATTGTCACTAAAACGGATGTCCTTTATAACTCTGTTGTTATCAATCTTTTTGTGAATACTGAAAGAGATATTATCTTTTACCGTTAATGATTCAGAGACCAGAGTATGCTTTACATAATCTGCATTCAGGAAATCCAGGACAAATAATCCACCAGGTTTTAATGCCTGCGCTACAGATTCGAAAACCTTTTCATCATCATCGTCCTGGTCAAAATACCCAAAACTTGTAAAGAGATTCATCACAGCATCTACTTTCTCACCCTGAATAGGATTTCTCATGTCATGTACACGGAAGCTTAGTGTTTCGTTTTCGAATTGTTTATCGAAACTTATACTGGCTTCGGATAAATCGAGGCCCAATACATTATAACCTTTTTGATTAAGATATACAGAGTGTCTTCCATGGCCACATGCCAGGTCTATAATCGTAGAATGTTGTGGTAATTTGATTTCTGCCAGCAGCTTATCAATGAAATTTTCGGCTTCAACAAAGTCCCTGTCTTTATATAAAATATGATAATACGGGGTATTGAACCAACTTTCGAACCAATCCATTCTGTTTTAATTTTTAATAGTATGCAAATTTATTAAAAAAAATCGCTAATATTGCAACATTGTCGCATTAATTTTTATTCATGGGAAAAAGAAATACAAAATCGAAGCAGCTGGTTTTGGATATTCTGGAATCGGAACCTTGCGCACTGTGTCATGAAGAGTTTCAGAATCGCCTGCAGGAAACTGTAGATAGGGCTACTATTTATAGGATTTTAAATAGCTTTTGTGAGGACGGAATTGTACACCGAATTATAAGTGATGAAGGAAAACAATATTTTGCATTGTGTAAACCTTGTGATGGAAAAGATCACAATCATTTTCATTTCCGTTGTATGAAATGCAAGAAGGTAAAATGCATGACGGAAGAGATTAGTGTAAATCTTCCGAAAGATTATCATATCGCCGGAGTTAATGCATTTGTATCGGGTTATTGTCCGAATTGTAAGGAAAAAGAAAAATAGCCGGTTTAAAATGTCTATTTTTGCAAAATACTTACAATATTATGCAAACAGGGGATCTGGAAATACAGGTGAAAACATTTTTTGGACTGGAAAATGTTTTGGCAGAGGAAATTAAAAAATTAGGCGGAAAAAATGTAGAGGTTAAAAACCGCGCAGTAAACTGTGCAGGAGATTTAGGATTTTTATATAAGATTAATTATTCCCTGCGTACAGCACTCAAAATTTTGGTCCCGGTACTTACATTTAAAGCATTTAATGAAAGTAAATATTACGATAAACTATTTAAGTTTCCATGGGATGAATATATGGATGCTGACCAGACTTTTGCCATAGATGCAACTGTATATTCTGAACGCTACAGTCACTCTCAGTTTATGACGCTGAAGATGAAAGATGCTATTGTCGATTATTTTGTGGCAAATCACAGAAAGCGTCCGTCTATCGATACAAAAAATCCGGATATCAAATTCCACCTCCATATCGATCGTGAATTAGTTACTATTTCTATGGATAGTAGCGGAGCCCCACTATTTAAGCGTGGTTACAGAAAAGAGCAGACAACAGCTCCTATCAATGAAGTATTGGCTGCAGGAATGCTACAGCTTGCAGGCTGGGATGGAAAAGGAAACTTCCTGGATCCAATGTGTGGATCGGGAACTCTTCTTATAGAAGCCGGAATGGTAGCAATGGATCTACCAGCGCAGATCTTCAGAAAAGAATTCGGTTTTATGAATTGGAAGAACTACGATGCAGAGCTATTCGAAAAAATAAAAGAATTCAGAGTTAACCGGGTAAAAGCTTTTGAAGGTAAGATTGTAGGTTATGATATAAATGAAGATGCATTGGATGTTGCCTGGAAAAATATCAAAGAAGCAGAAATGGATGATATTATTACTGTAAAAAAGAAAAACTTCTTTGATTCAGAAAAGGATATGTTCCCATTGTTAATGGTGTTTAATCCTCCTTATGACGAACGTCTGAGTATTTCTGATGAAGATTTCTATAAAAAAATAGGAGATACATTCAAAACGAATTATCCTAACACTTTAGCATGGATGATTTCAGCAGACCTGGAAGCTGTGAAAAAAATAGGTCTTCGTCCGTCCCGAAAAATAAAACTGTTCAACGGAAAACTGGAGTGCCGCTTCCTCCAATATGAAATGTATGAAGGAACCAAAAAAATCCACAAAATAGTAGAAGCATAAGTATATTTTTCAGGTGTTTGGCTATATACCTCCGACTGAGAGTTTGTAGCTGATAACTGAGTATGTAAACTAAATAAAATATGAAGATATCCATTGTTGTTGCAATATTTAACCGAAAAGATGAGCTTTTTGAGCTTCTTAATAGCCTGTCTCATCAGACATGTAAAGATTTCGAAGTAATTATTGTAGATGATGGATCCAAAATAGAATTGCAGCCTACGGTTGATATGTTCCGGGAAATGCTGACGATCCGGTATTTCAAAAAGGAAAATACAGGGCCGGGTCTTTCCCGTAATTATGGTGCATACCGTGCAGAAGGAGAGTGGCTGGTATTCCTGGATTCGGATGTTATTGTAGAAACTGATTATATAGAACAGGTTTGTAAAAATATCGAAGAAATCCCGACAGATGCTTTTGGTGGTGCGGATAAAGCACATAAAGGCTTTAATCTGCTGCAAAAAGCGATTTCTTATTCCATGACATCTGTATTTACTACAGGCGGAATCAGAGGAAATAAAAAAGCGGTAAGCAAGTTTCAGCCCCGTAGTTTCAATATGGGAGTTAAAAAGGCTGTGTTTTTGGAAGTAGGTGGTTTTTCTGAGATGAGAATCGGAGAAGACCCGGATTTGTCCATGACTTTATGGGAAAAAGGATACCAGACGGCTTTCTTCGATTATATAGGAGTTTATCATAAACGCCGTACCGATCTGGGGAAATTTTCTAAACAGGTTTACCAGTTTGGAGTAGCACGTCCGATTCTTAATCAAAGACATCCGGATTATACGAAACTTACCTTTTGGTTTCCAAGCGTTTTCTTAGTAGGCTATTGTATGGGGATTATTCATTATTTCTTTGAACATAACGGAATTATTCTCAGCCTATATGGACTTTATACATTTTTAGTTTTTGCCCACGCTACAATAATTACACGTAATATTTCTATTGGTGCACTTGCGGTAGTTACAACCTACGTGCAGATGTTTTCTTATGGTTATGGTTTTCTGGAGTCCTGGATAAAGCTGAATGTTTTTAGAAAAGAGCCCAGAGATGCTTTCCCGAAGCATTTTCACTAATATTTATACAATTTCAAAATATACAATATAGCCCGTTATCAACGGGCTATATATTTTTATATGTATAGTAGAGTAGTTCTGTTTTTCCTGGAATATAAACAGATACTTTTTATTATATTTGATAGTTATGTTCTTCGTAGTAAGAGCTTTAATTGTGCCCACCAAAATCATAATCTATTAAAATGGAAAATAATTTTCATCCGGATGCTATCATTATCGGAAGTGGACTGGCAGGATTGGTTGCCGCAATGGAAATTACCAATGCCGGAAAAAAGGTTTTGCTGTTGGATCAGGAAACCGAACAGAATATAGGCGGACAAGCGTTCTGGTCTTTTGGTGGATTATTCCTGATCAATTCCCCGCAGCAGCGAAGGATGGGAATCAAGGATTCTTTTGAACTTGCAAAACAGGATTGGATGGGAACAGCTGGTTTCGACCGGGAAGAAGACTATTGGCCAAGACAATGGGCTGAAGCCTATTTGAAATTTGCATCTCATGATAAATATGAATACATCAGCAAGATGGGAATCAAACTTATGTTTATGGTTGGTTGGGCTGAACGCGGAGATGGCAATGCAAGTGGTCATGGAAATTCTGTACCCAGGTTTCATGTTAGCTGGGGAACAGGAACAGGTGTTGCAAAACCTTTTGTAGAGAAAACTTATGAGGCACAGAAAGCGGGATTGCTCCAAATGAAATTCAGACACCAGGTTACAGAATTAATCACAGAAGATAATAGCGTAACCGGTATTAAAGGCAATATTCTCGAAGCTGATGATAAAGAAAGCGGAGTTGCCACAAACAGAAATATAACTGGAGTATTTGAATATAAAGCAAAGAATATTGTTATAGCATCAGGCGGAATTGGTGCCAATCATGAGTTGGTAAGAAAGAACTGGCCTGAAAGGCTAGGAAAGGCTCCCGAAAATATGGTATGTGGAGTTCCTGCGTATGTGGATGGAAAAATGATAGGTATTGCAGAAAATGCAGGCGTTAATATTATCAACAGAGACCGCATGTGGCATTATACAGAAGGTCTTCAAAACTGGAATCCTATCTGGCCTAATCATGGAATAAGAATATTACCGGGGCCATCATCGCTGTGGATTGATGCTAAAGGAAACCGCTTGCCGGCACCTTTTTTACCCGGATTTGATACATTAGGGACACTAAAATATATTCAGAACACAGGCTATGGATATTCCTGGTTTATTCTGACTCAGAAGATTATAAAAAAAGAATTTGCACTTTCAGGATCGGAGCAGAACCCCGATATTACAAATAAAGATTACCGTCTTTTTCTGAATCGGATTTTTGGTAAAAAAGCACCTGCTCCTGTCGAAGCCTTTAAAGAACATGGTAAGGACTTTATAGTATCCGACAATTTGGAAGAGCTTGTAGAAAAGATGAATGAACTTTCCGGAGATTACCTTCTGGACTATAATAATATCCGACAGATAATAGAAGAGAGGGATCGGGAGTTGGACAATAAGTTCTCAAAAGATACACAAATCAATTACATAAGAAGCACACGGAAATATTTAGGAGATAAATTAGGCCGTGTAGCAAAACCACACAAAATACTGGCACCGGAAAATGGTCCTCTTATTGCGGTTCGCCTTAATATTCTGACCCGTAAAACTTTGGGCGGAATAGAAACCAATCTGGATGCTCAGGTATTGGGAAGTGATGGAGAGGTGCTAAAAGGACTTTATGCAGTAGGAGAAGCTGCTGGATTTGGAGGCGGAGGAATGCATGGATACAGAGCTTTGGAAGGTACTTTCCTTGGAGGCTGTATATTCTCCGGAATGAAAGCAGGAAAGTATATAGGCGGATTATAATTACAATAAAAATGAACGAATCATGAATGCATATTTTAATAATAAAGTAATCTGGATTACAGGTGCATCATCTGGTATCGGAGAGGCTCTTGTAAGAGAACTTGCAATAATAAGCAGTGCAAAGATTATTCTTTCATCAAGAAGGGAAGAGCAGCTTTATGCGATTGCTCAAAAGGCAGGATTGGATAAAGACAGATATGCAGTAATAACTGTTGATCTGGAAAGATATACAGATATGCCGGTTGCAGCAACAAAAGCTATTGACAAGTTTGGCAGAATTGATATTCTGATTAATAATGCCGGGCTATCGCAGCGCTCACTTGCCATGGAAACTTCTATAGAGGTAGATAAGCGGCTGATGGACGTAGATTTTATAGGTACTGTTGCTCTTACAAAAGCTGTTGTTCCTTACATGATTAAGAATAAAGGCGGCCAAATTGTTGTTGTATCCAGCCTTATGGGACTTTTTGGCGCACCTATGCGCAGTGGTTATGCGGCGGCAAAACATGCTTTGCATGGTTTTTTTGAGGCTTTGCGTGCAGAGCTTTACAATGATAACATATTAGTAACGATGATCTGTCCGGGATTTATACAAACCAATATTTCTGTCAATGCAGTTACAGGAACGGGAGCTTCACAAGATACAATGGATGACGCTAGTGCTAACGGAATGCCGGTTAACATTTTTGCTCAAAAGATGTTAAAAGCTATAGCTAAGCAAAAATACCAGGCTGTTATCGGTGGGAAAGAAAAGCTAGGAGTTTATATTAAAAGATTCTTCCCCTCGTTATTAGCAAGAGTTGTCAGGAAGGCAAAAGTGGTGTAATTATGGGTACTATTTTAACCTTTCATAAATAAGGGATGAAAAGCTTTTAACACCAGTTCTTATACTTTCTTCATCGACTTCGAAACCGGCAGTATGATTCATTGCAACAATTCTTTTTGCTGAATTTGAGCCGCCTAGTAAGAAATAAACGCCACGCTTTTTCTGCTGGAAATAGGAGAAATCATCATTGAAATAAGGGACTTGTCCATAGTCTCTGACAACTGCTGTTTTTCCGTAAACCTTTTCTAATGTTTCTGAGGCAAGATTGGTTAAGCTTTTATCATTGAAAATTGTTGGATTTTCCTGTACGTAGGAAATAGAAATAAGCTGATCTTTGTAGCCGTTTGTCTCTAAAACCTGCTTTATCTGTGGAATAATTTCATTCAGCTTATCGGAGTTTGTTTCATAAATATAAGTTTTCACAGAGAACCCTTTATCATCCGAGCCTGAAGTAAAATTTCCGTCTATTATCCTGTAGTTTTTAAAAATGGTATTAGGGTTCTTCAACCCTATTTTGGGATCGGATATATGCTGTATTTCCCATGGTTTAGTATTGTTTTCCGAACGGGATAAAGAAAGTGATATTTGCTTTGAAAGTTCTTTTATTTCTTTATCTGGTAGTGTATTCTTTAGTTCAATTTTTACTCTTCTCTGGTAAGCGAAGATTTCTTCAGGTTTAGTCATAATCTGGCCAACAGGTAGTGCTGTTACATGGAGTCCATAGATTTCGTCAGGACTTATTTTAGAAAATAAGCCATTATCAATCATTTTTCTTGCTCCAATGAAAGTTTCCTCTTCCGGTTGGAATATGAAATAAACGGTTCCTTTCAGTTCCTTTTTGTATTTTGAAAGCACTTCGGCTATACCAAGTCCGATCGCCATGTGAACATCATGACCACAGCCATGCCATGCACCTTTATTTTTAGATTTAAAAGATACTTTATCAGTATTATCACCAGAAAGAGCATCCATATCTGCCCGCCATGCTATTTTTTTTCCTTTTTTTCCTCCTCGGAGGATTCCTACTAATGAGTGTCCGTATAGATCTTTTTGGACCTCTAATCCTAAATTGAGCAAATACTTTTCCAAAACATTTTGGGTGCGGATTTCCTGACCTGCCAGCTCTGGATTTTCATGAAGATCTCTTCGGATTTCAATAAGCTTATTGAAAATTTTATCAGTTTCAGACTGAATGGATTGATGAACTGATGTTGCTTTTGCATTTTGTTGAGCACCAACTGAGCACACCAGTAGTAAAGGAAATAGGAATTGTATTTTCATATTAAGCATTTCTATCTTTAGGATAAACAATTTCTAAAGATGCAAAATATTTTCATGTATATTGTTAGATTGTGTTAAATTTTCTGGAATTAATTCGACTTAATATTAATTGGGAATAGTTCTATAAGATAAATAATATTTTTTTATTGATTATCAGTGTTTTGGTGTATAGTTTAATTTGGAAATTATTTATATTTGACTTATAATTGCAATCGGTTGCATTGGAAGATTTGTCTTAAAAATATACTGTAAACTAAATATTTTATATTACAAGGAAAGATATCACTGTATAGATAAATATTGATTTTAACTAAAAAAAGAGAAAAAATGAATAATCAATTTTTTTTATTTCTAATATTTGTATTTATTCTTTTTGGAGCAGCTTCTGCACAGCAGCCAAAACATAAAAAGGAAGTGTACATAAAAACTGATTCACTATCGGTATTGTTGCAATTCTACAGCCCTGTCATCATCCGGGTTACCAAAACAAAATTAGGTAAAACATCCATTTCGGATAACAATTTTTCCATAGTTGCCGCACCACAAAATATAGCCGTAAAAGAAATTGGAAATGGCAATTTGCTAAATTTCTATACCGACAGTATCTGTATACAGGTACATCAAAAAACAGGAGAAATAAGTTTCCTTCAGAAAAACCGGCTTCTTATCCGTGAAGATCCCACAATACTGCCCTTATTCCGCCAGCTAAATGCAAAAACAGATGAATACAAGATAAAACAGGGCTTTGTACTGGAAAAAGAAGAACCTATATACGGGTTGGGGCAGCACCAAAAGGGAATAATGAATCAGCGTAATAATGTACAGTTGCTTTACCAGAATAATATGGATATTGCTATGCCTGTTTTTCAATCTGTTAAAGGATATGGCATATTGTGGAATAATGAAAGCCCGAGCTTATTTTCGGACATCAATAATCAGACGTATTTCCTATCGGATAAAGGAAAGGCAGTGGACTATTTTTTTATCTGGGGCGGAAATACAGATAAAGTAGTAGCTGGCATCCGGCATTTAAGCGGCAAATCACCTTTATTGCCTAAATGGAGTTTTGGTTTTGTACAAAGTAAAGAACGCTACGAAAGTCAGGAAGAAGTTGTAAATGTTGTAAAAAAATACCGCAAACTAGGTGTGCCTCTGGATTGTATTGTCCAGGACTGGCAATATTGGGGAATGGATAATAAAGACTGGAATTCTACCAGATTTAACAATCCTGCATTCAACAATCCAAAAAAAATGATAGATGATGTACACAAAATGAACGCCAAAATCATCATCTCTGTATGGCCTTCCTTTGGTCCTAATACTAGTATCTTTAAAGATTTGGACCAAAGAGGGTATATTTATCATAATATTACTCCCGACTTTCCGAAAGAAGGACGGGTGTATAACGCTTTTAATCCTAAAGCGCGAAATATAGTATGGGAACACATGAACAAAAATCTCTTTGCCAAGGGAATAGATGGCTGGTGGTTGGATGCTACTGAACCCTTTGAAAAATATGATTTTAGTACATTTTCAGATGCTTCCCTTATCAAAAAATTGCAACCATTAATCAATCAAACTACAGATACTATAGTTGCTGTACCCAACAGCTATCCGCTATATACTGTGGGTGGTGTGGCCGATAACCAAAGAGCTACCAGGACCAGCAAAAGAATCTTTATCCTTACCCGATCTGGCTATATTGGTCAGCAAAGGTACGGGGCCATTGTATGGTCTGGCGATATTACAAGCTCATGGCAAGTAATGAAAAACCAGATTTCAGGAGCTCTGAATGTAGGTTTGAGCGGGATTCCTTATTGGAATGCTGATATCGGAGGATTCTGGAGCAACAGACTGTATCCCAAAGGCCACGTTGATCCGGCCTTTCGAGAACTTGTAGTACGCTGGACTCAGTTTGGAGCATTTACCGCTTTAATGCGTTTGCACGGTACAAATACTCCCCGTGAAATTTATCAATTTGGTGAAAAAGGGCAATGGGCATACGATGCCATCAAAAAGGCAATTGACCTTCGTTATCGCTTGTTGCCATACACTTATTCTGCTTCCTATCATATCATGGCAAGCAATGCTTCATTGATGAGGCCTCTCTTTGCTGATTTTAAAAATGATAAGCTAACTTATAATATCAACGATCAGTTTCTTTATGGAAAATCTTTATTAATCTCTCCCGTACTGGAAAGCCAGTATGTAGATAGCACTAGTGAGGAACGAAAAACAGACTTTGGTAATACTAAAATCAGACGTGTTTATCTGCCCGAAGGAAGCCGATGGATCGATTTCTGGACAGGAGAAAATCTTGAAGGACGGCAATATGTGCAAAAAGAAACCCCGATAGACATTATTCCTGTATATGTTAAAGCGGGATCCATTATACCATTGGGAGATTTTAAACAATTTACAGCAGAAAAGGATGATTCGGTAATGGAACTTCGGATTTATCCTGGAGCCAACGGACAATTCGTATTGTACGAAGATGAAGGAGATAATTATAATTATGAAAATGGCAAGTTCACGACTATTCACTTTTCATGGAATGATAAAAAACGAAAGCTAAATATCGGTGCTGTAAAAGGTCGTTATTCCGGAGCTTTAACCAATAGAATATTTAATATCAATATTGTCAATGAGAAGAACGGAACAGGTATTTCTCTGTCTCAACATTATAATAAAACGGTAAAATATACAGGAAAAGCAATGGTAGTATCATTGAAATAACTACGAATAACAACATTAAACAGTATTATGAAAATATATCAGATATACACTTTGAATAATCTAAACATTTTCATTGTGTTACTTTGCCTGCCTTTTATCACCTATGCGCAGAAGAAAGAGCAGGATAAATATTTATTTAAAAGGGCTATTTCAAAGCCATTGGTTAGTAATATGTATACCGCAGATCCCTCTGCCCATGTTTTTAATGGCAGGATATACATCTATGGATCACACGATGTTGAAAGTAATATTGCAGAAAGCGACAACGGAGATCATTTTCAGATGAAGGATTATCATGTATTGTCCATGGACAGTCCTACCGGAAAAGTGACCGATCATGGCGTAGCACTATCGGCAGAAGATATCCCATGGGCAGGAAAACAGTTATGGGCACCAGATGCGGCTTACAATAATAATATCTATTATCTGTATTTCCCACTAAAAGATAAAGAAGGAATATTCCGTATTGGCTTAGCATCATCTAAGCGTCCTGAAGGGCCATTTAAAGCTGAAAACGAGCCGATAAAAGGAGCATTCAGTATAGATCCGGCGGTGTTTAAGGACAGCGATGGCAGTTTTTACCTTTATTTTGGAGGTCTGCATGGGGGACAGTTGCAACGCTGGAAAATCGGCGTATTCAACATGAATGCTTCTGATAAATCAGACGGGCAACAGCGTGAGGAACCAGCGCTAACAGCTAAGGTAGCAAAACTAAGTGCTGATATGAAACAACTTGCTGAAGCACCTAAAGATGTAATTGTGTTGGACAAAGAGGGAAATGTGCTGCTTAGTGGAGACCACGACAGACGTTTTTTCGAAGGTTCGTGGGTACACAAGTATAATGGAAAGTATTATTTTTCTTATTCTACCGGCGATACTCATAAAATAGTATACGCAACCGGCGATTCACCTTATGGTCCGTTTACCTATCAGGGGATAATTCTGCTTCCCGTAATAGGGTGGACAACACACCATTCTATTGTTGAATTTAAGAATAAATGGTGGCTGTATTATCATGACACAGAATTATCTGGAAGTAAAACCCATTTAAGAAATATTAAAGTAACCGAGCTAAAATATAACAAAAATGGCAGCATCATAACCATTGATCCCTATGGAAAAAAATAAGTTAGCTTTTTTTACACTGATATGTTGGATTGGTGTTTTTTTGTGTGATGTGGTACTTGCACAAAATCCAATCATAGGCGTTTCTGGTATTTCGGATCCACATGTAAGGTTTTTTAATAACAAAATATATCTGTATTCCGGACATGATGATAAACCAACGGACACAACCTGGGTAATGAAAGACTGGCGGGTGTTTTCAACAACCGATCTGATCAACTGGAAATTGGAAACGGTAATTTCGCCCAAAGATAATTATATGGGTGCTAATTCTACAGATTGTTGGGCTGGCGACGCGGCTGAAAGAAACGGGAAATACTATTTTTATTTTTCGGACAGGAAAAGAAGTATAGGTGTCATGAAAGCTGATACTCCCGGTGGAAAATATGTCGACGCACTGGGTAAACCACTGGTAGTACCTATGCATGATCCAACCATTATTACAGACGATGATCCAACCAAAACACCCTATTTGGTATATGGTGATAAAGAAGGGGGAGGTTATCTTATTGCAAGACTCAATGATGATATGACATCGCTTGCCGAAAAGCCTAAACCTATCATCATTACAGGTAAAGAATGGGAGAAAGCAGACGGATGGATGGATAAAAATTATATTTTTAAATATAAAGATACTTATTACCTGAGTTGGGGTACCGAGTATGCAGTATCCAAAAACATATATGGGCCTTATACAGGAGTAGGATCTACGGGGAAAGGTCATTATTTAGGTGCATTTGCCCATAGCAGTTTTTTCTGGTGGAAAGGACAATTTTATCACATATGGTGCTATTACCTGAAACCTGGATATAAATTCAGGGGCACAATGATGACCTATTGTCATTTTGATGATCAGGGACATATTGTTACCGATACCGATTTTCTGAATCAGCATTTTGCCACCGGAGTAGGGCACTATGACGCGGGCTGGTCAAAAATAGAGGCAGAATGGTTCTATGAAAAAGCTAACTTTATTAGCAAACACTCTTCCATTGATGGTGGTTTTGAGCTTAGAGGAATGAGTGACGGAAGCTGGGTACGTTTTGCAAATGTTGATATGACTAAAGCAGGTACGAAATTTACTGCTCGTGTGGCAGGATTAAGTAAATTCTCCAATTTAGAGATCAGGTTAGATGGTACAAGAGGGCCAGTTATAGGTAAACTAAAAGGTGTGGAAAATTACACATCTGAAAAAAACTACAGAAATATATCCTGTAATATTCAATCTGTGAAAGGAAAAAGAGATGTGTATATCAGATTAAGGACAAAAGAAAAAAAGTCCGATATTTCGTTAGATTGGATTAGCTTTAATTGGTACGGTAATAAAGTAAATTAATTAAAATTTTTAAGCTGCTATGATATTATAGAAAAATTCTGTACCATGTACAGAATATGTATATTCTGTTATAAAAATTTTAAAATCCTAAAATTTTAAGCTTTAGCTGAATAGC
Source organism: Elizabethkingia occulta (assembly GCF_002023715.1). Taxonomy (GTDB): domain Bacteria; phylum Bacteroidota; class Bacteroidia; order Flavobacteriales; family Weeksellaceae; genus Elizabethkingia; species Elizabethkingia occulta. The sequence goes on along the minus strand of NZ_MAHX01000018.1, from coordinate 194,119 downwards.
AAAGTTATCGGTGAAATTACTGGTTTGGTAATGCCCTACACGATAAAAGAATCCAAGATTGAACTGAGTGCTCAGGAAATTATTCCACTCTACACCAACTTCCTGATAAAGTTTGTTTAGTGTTTCAAACTTTATCTGGTGAAATTCAGGATTTTTAAAGTCTCCTATAATCCCTTTGTAAACAAGATCAAAGCTGGAGGTGTTTTGCCCGAAGCTTTTAAAATGCCATGGAATACGATGACTGATATAGAAGGCACCAAATTTGTCCTGATAGTATTTTCCACTAGGCATAGTTGCAAAACCTAAATATGTTGTAAGGTTAAAGCGGCTCATAAAACTTTTCTTTCCTTCCGGTGCCAGACCTCCACCTTCAAATGTTTTCCAGAATGGGAAATCTCCGCCAACATAGCCTCCGTAAGCTCTAAGCCCGGTCTGGCCTAATATACTTTCCTGCTGGTATAGCGCAAGTAAATCCAGTCGGTTGTATTTTAGATCTGTCCATCCTTTTTCCCAATTGAAATACAGTTCCGGGTAACCCTGTTCTACCATATCTTTTCCGGTTGGTGTCATGATATACTTACTGTTTGGAGAGTATTTTAGAGTAACAACAGTAGAAAAATTATCATAAATCTTATCTTGGCCTTTATACAGGTAATCGAATAAAGCTTCTTCTTTATATTTTGAAGCTTCTACTTTATACATAAAAGAGTTGATAGGACTGTCTAAGTAAGAAAGTTTAAAACCTCTGTATCTGTAGTAATTTAGCGTCTGAAGTCCCGCACCGGTATTCATAATCTTCATTTTACCTACCCACAGATTCTGTCTGAACCTTCCGGATGCACCAACGTCATCCGTGTAATCTAAACGAAGCACAGCATCCCTCTCAAGAGTAGTCCTTACATCTACACCAACACGGAATTTCCACTTTCCGTCCCGAACACCATAACCAACATAAGCATCTGGTGATACATAAGGATTAAAGTTTTCATTAAGTTTCATTCCCAGTCCAAATCTAAAATTTTCGTATCTGTTGATGTCGAAAAATCTGTCGATTGGGAAGTCAATAATACCAAAACGGAAATCTCCTCTTGTAATCCCTGCTAAAAAATTGAGTTTAAATTCTACTTTTTTGGCCTTAAAAAGGCTGTCCATTTTATAATAGGTATTATTATCCCGATGATCGAAATTATCCTTACGATATTTAGGAAGTTCGGTACCGGTAGTGTTCTTTATGGTGTAAGTATAACCTTTAAAATCATCAGGAGTAAGTTTATCATTAGGCACTTTGAAGTCAAAGTAATTATTTTCTATATAAAAATAGCTGTTGAATCTCTTTTTGCTATCCTTATTTTTAAATGGTATACTCCCAATTCTGGATTTCATGTATTCTTTTTCCAGAAACCAACTGTTGTTAATAGGTTTCCAAATAGATATATGTTCCAGATCGGTTTTATCCTTACCATGATCTTCTATTTTGGCTACAGCATAGCTTTCTTTATCGATATAGATATAGCCGCTGTATTTACGTTTTCTTGAGAAAGTGATATTGGTCTTTCTAAAGCCAATGACATAAGTTTCTCTACCATTCAGGAGAATAGAATCTGTAAGATAATAGCGGTATAATGTCCAGTTTTCTTTTTGTATTTCATCCGGAATCTGGCCAATATTAGAGCGTAAAGCAATAGCATCGTAGAGGGGGCGTTTTAGCCCGGATACTTTATTGTCCAGAATATCAATATGCTCACCCTGCTCTTTATTGTATTTGTATTCCAGAGCACGTTCCCAAAGAAACATTTTACTGCTGGTAAGCATATTTTTATAGCTTATATCTTCTATAGAATCTTTACGTTTTCTTTTGGAAAATTCCGGGTTGTCGCCTAAGAGTTTCAAAGAATCAATTCTGCGTGCTACATAGTTCTGATAATTGGTAATAGAATCTTTGTCAAAATCTACTGAAAATTTACTGTAGGCTTTAAAGCTATAGGAGTCCTGATTTTTAGGACTGTTTTGCTTGAAGTTCCTATTGGCTTTTGCTAATATTGCCAGAGCCTGAGGATTGCTTCTGTTGCTTAAAACAACTTCCTTGATATTTTTATAAGAAGTACTACTATCTGACTTAGTGGAATTGGTTTTATTCTGAGCAGAATAAAGAACTGGAATAAGCAGCAGCAGTAGTTTTTTCATAAGTCAAATTTATGAAACAAAATTTGATTTATAAAGTATTCTGTATTACCAATTTAACAAGTATTCTATTGTTTTTTTGAGCTTTTCGGGGTTAGGAAGTATTTCTCTTTCAGAATCTATATTAATCGGAATTGCAGGTACGTTCCGGGCACCTATCGGAGTGACCGGAGCATCCAGATATCTGAAGCATTCTCTGGAAATTCTGGCACTTAGAGCCTCAGCAAAAGAATTTTGTACCTGTTCTTCGGTTAGTACAATACATTTACCGTGTCTTTTTACGGTTTCATATACATATTCTTCATCCATTGGAACTAGCGTTCGCAGGTCTACAACTTCCACCTGACCTTCAAAACTTTTAGCAGCCTCTTTAGCCCAATAAATTCCCATTCCGTAAGTGATTATACAGATCGTTTTTCCTTTACGGATATTTTCTTCAGTAGCCATAATAGTGCTTGTGGCTTTTCCGAATGGCAAAATATAATCTTCCGCAGGTTCTATAGTTTTGGCATCATCAGTTCCGGGTACTTTAGACCAATACAAACCTTTGTGTTCCAGCATGATTATCGGATTTGGATCATAAAATGCTGCCTTAAAAAGTCCTTTGAAATCTGCTGCATTGCTCGGATATGTAACTTTAATTCCTTTGATATTGGTTAGAATACTTTCAACACTGCCACTGTGATATGGCCCGCCACCACCATAGGCACCAATTGGTACACGGATGATATTATTTACCGGAAATTTTCCTTCACTTAAATAACAGGATTTAGAAATCTCGGTAACCAACTGATTGATTCCCGGATAGATGTAATCAGCAAATTGTACTTCTACAATAGGTTTTAGCCCTAATGCACTCATACCAATTGTAGAACCAATTATATAGGCTTCCTGGATAGCAGTATTGAAAACTCTTTTTGTACCAAATTTGGCTTCCAACGTAACTGCTTCCCGAAATACACCGCCAATGCGGCCACCTACATCCTGTCCATAAAGTAATGCTTCAGGGTGTTTGCGCATCAGTTCCTCAATCGCATGGATAGAGGCATCTACCATTACTATTTTTTGCCCATTTTCAGGGGTTCTTTCTCCTTTCTCTTCTGTAACAGGGGTAGGAGCAAAAATATGTTTTACAGCATCTTCAGGTTTTGGATCTTCAGCTGCCAAAGCTTTTTCAAAATCTTCACGAACCTGTATTTCTGCATTTTTCTCAATTTCTTTTAACTGATCGTCACTGATGCCATTTTCCACAAGGTACTTCCATAGTTTTTTACCCGGATCATGAGCTTCATGCTTGGTCAGATCGTCTAAAGGACGGTACATTTCTTTTCTTACTCCGGAAGTATGATGACCAATCAGAACAGTTTTAGCACAGACTAAAATTGGTTTTCTTTCTGTACGAACATAGTCGAAAGCATTTTTCATAGCCAGATAAGACTCCGGAAACTCTGTTCCGTCAATACGCATTCTCTCGATACCCTTGAATCCTGCAATGAAATCATAAGCATCCTGTGATCGGGCTTCTTCGGCAGTTACAGAAATTCCCCAATTGTTATCCTGTACCAGGAAAATAATAGGCAACTGGTGTAGTGCCGCAAACTGAAAAGCTTCGCTTACCTCGCCTTCGGTTACACTATTATCACCAAAGCTGCAAACCACAACTGGTGGAGTAGGATATGATTTCAGGCTAAAGTGCTCTATGTATTGTATGCCTTGTGCAATTCCGGTTGTAGGAATTGCCTGCATGCCGGTAGCACTGCTCTGATGAATCATTTTTGGATAATCATCACTTAAATTGGAAGGGTGACTGTAATACGAGCGGCCACCTGAGAAAGGATCATCTGCCTTTGCCAACAACTGTAACATCAGCTGATATGGAGTGTAACCCATTCCTAAAAGCATACTTTCATCCCGGTAATATGGACTTACCCAATCATGCTTCTGAAGATGATAGGCTGTTGCCAACTGAATAGCTTCGTGCCCACGGGAAGTACTATGTACATATTTGCAGATTTGTTTTTTTTCATCATACAAATTAGCGATAGCTCTGGCTTTCATCATGTCTTCAAAAGCCTGTAGTAGTATTTTTTTATCGAGATGTTTTTTAAAGTCAACTTCCATATTATCATTATAAATTAAAAAGGTCCGCAACATTTTTCAACCACATAGGATCATAGTTCTTTTATAGGTCTGGTAAAGCATTAAAATATTCATTAACGAATGTTTTTTGTCCTTCACGAAAAACATTAGAACAATTAAAGTTTATCAAGATACCCTTCGGGCAGGACAGTAGTTTCATAGAGGTTAGAAGCTGTGCTTCGAATACTGGTGTTAAGTTTTGTACAGATTTCAGTTCTAACACAATGCATTGTTCAATGAACAAATCGCATCTGAAATCAACATCCAGTATCTTTCCTCTATATGTTACCGGAACTTTCATCTCTGTTAGAAAATTTATTTTCCTATGTAATAACTCTTCTTTTAAACATTGATGGTAAACGCTTTCCAGTAGCCCTTTGCCCAATACCTTGTGCACCTCAATAGCACTACCAATAATTTCGTAGGTTAATTCATTTAAATATTTTTTTGTCAGCATAGCCTATGTACCTATGTGGTTTTGTTTTGAGGTGCTAACAAATATAGATAAATTTACTTAACGATCGTTAGGTAAAATGTTTTTGAAGAATTAATGTACTTAAATTTATGTAAATCAATTCGTTAATTTTTGTTCAAGTCAGGTTTTATAGATTTTGTAATGAAAAATGCCTGTGTTGAAATACAATGTTGTACAGAAAATCAATTGAACCTGAAACTTTTTTTACGTTCACTTTTTTTGTAATTTTACTCAAATTTCTGATGGATTATGTTCTTGATTTTTGATACAGAAACAACTGGTTTACCCCGAAATTTCAATGCTCCTTTAACTGACTTCGACAACTGGCCGCGCATGGTCCAGATTGCATGGCAGTTACACGACGAGCATGGAAATCTTATAGAGAATCAGGATTATATTATAAAGCCCGAGGGCTACGATATTCCGTTTAATGCATATCGCATCCACGGTATATCTACAGAGATGGCGATGCGTGAAGGCCGCGATCTTAAAGAGGTACTTAACGAGTTCAAGGAAGTACTGAAAAAAACAAAAGTAGTTGCAGGACATAATGTAAACTTTGACTACAGTATAGTAGGAGCCGAATTTCTTCGGAAGGAATTGGAAGATAGTTTGAAAGACAAGCCTATCGTAGATACGATGGAGTTTGGTACCAACGTATGTCAGCTTCCGGGAGGTAGAGGTGGAAGATTCAAATCTCCTAAACTGGAGGAACTTTCTGAAAAATTATTCGGACACAAATTCGATGAAGCCCACAATGCCGCAGCCGATGTAAATGCTACAGCACAGGCATTTTTCGAAATGATGAGATTGGAAGTTTATCCATTGGATAAGATTTTCTTCGATGATGTACAGATGAAGGCCTTTAAGGAACATAATCCTGATGTCTTCAAGCCTTTCAATATTGTTATCCGAAGACAGGTTGCCGATTCTAAAAAGCGGAAAAAAACTGCTGATTTTGGCGATACTGATGATATTGATATTGGGAATTTCTTCCATTTTTATAGCCACAGTATTTATTCTACCTTACAGGCAACGACCGGTTTGGCTGACATGGTTTCCGTAGCTGAAAAGAATAATTTTCCGGCTGTAGGGCTTGTAGACCTTGGTAATATGATGGGAGCCTTCAAGTTTATTGATGAGGTTGAAAAATACAACGGAAATCTTAAACAGAAAAAACAGGATGCCGAGGCCGCGGAAGAAAAACCTGATAATTATGATGAAATAAACAGTGCTAAGTTCCTTACACCTGTATTAGGATTAGAGCTATATATATCAGAGCGTTATCAGCAAAGACAGTTTACTAAAGATGATCCGGACAGAAGAACTCAGGTCGTATTATTGGCCAAAAATTTTGAAGGATATAAAAATCTGGCAAAGCTTTCATCTATAGGATTTAAAGAAGGTTATTATGCCGGTGTTCCAAGGGTTAGCCGTGCACTAATATCACAATATAAAGAAAATCTTATTGCACTGACGGGAAGCTTGTCCTGTGAAGTTCCTTCTACCATTCTGGAATTAGGGGAACAACGTGGTGAAGAAGTTTTCCAATGGTGGCTGAATGAATTTGGTGATGATTTCTATGTACAGATCCAGAATCACCAGATGGATGAGGAAGATTATGTTAATGAGATTCTACTGAAGTTTGCGGATAAACATAATGTAAAAATACTGGCCCAGAACGAAACTTATTATACCCGAAAATCAGATGCCAAAATCCAGGATATTGTAGCCTGTATTAAAGATGGTGAGAAACTTTCGACACCTGTAGGTAAAGGTTTTGGAAAAAGAAAAGGTCTGAATAGTGAGCAGTTTTATCTGAAAAATAGTGAGGAGATAAAACAGGCTTTTCAGATGTATCCGGATGCTTTTATAGCATATGATGAATTTCTGAATAAGTTTGAGTCTTATAAACTGAAAAGAGATGTACTCTTACCTAAATTTGATATTCCTGAGGAATTTCAGGATGCTGAAGATCTAAATGATGGTGGTAAAAGAGGAGAAATGAACTTCCTGAGACATCTTACTTATGAAGGAGCAAGGAAAAAATATGAAGTAATTACAGATGATATAAGAGAAAGACTTGATTTCGAGCTGGATATTATTGCTAAAACAGGTTATCCGGGATATTTTCTTATTGTGCAGGATTTCTGTAATGAAGCTAAAAATATGGGGGTATCGGTTGGCCCCGGACGTGGATCTGCTGCAGGATCAGCTGTAGCTTACTGTATCGGAATTACAAATGTAGACCCTATTAAATATGATCTCCTTTTTGAGCGTTTTCTTAACCCGGAAAGGATTTCGATGCCCGATATTGATATCGACTTTGACGATGAAGGTCGTGACAGGATTATCAAGTGGGTAATCGATAAATACGGACAAAATCAGGTAGCACAGATTATTACCTACTCTGTACTGGGTGGTAAATCGGCTATTAAAGATGCGGGAAGGGTACTGGATGTATCCATTCCTGAAACCAATAATATTGCAAAGCTAATTCCAAATACCCCGGGGATGAATATCGCAAAAGTGATGAAGTCCGATTTGAAGAAATTTAAACCGGAAGACCTTCCACTGGTAGATGAAATAAAAGGAATTCTGAATAATCCTGATGATGACCGTTTTAATGTACTGGACAGTGCTTACAAAATGGAAGGCTGTATTCGGAATACAGGTATCCACGCTTGTGGGGTAATTATTACGCCGGAAGATATCAGTAATCTGGTTCCGGTAACTATTGCAGCAAAAGATGCGGATATTTTGGTATCTCAGTTTGACAACTCGGTAGCTGAGAGTGCCGGATTGCTGAAAATGGACTTTCTGGGGCTTAGAACGCTTACCATTATTAAAGATGCTGTTAAGCTCATTAAAAACAGACACGGAATAGAAATTATTCCGGATGATATACCATTAGATGATGCCAAAACTTATCAGCTCTTTAAAGAGGGGCGTACTATTGGTATTTTCCAGTATGAATCTGCCGGTATGCAGAAATACATGCGTGAACTGAAGCCTACTGTATTTGCCGATCTTATTGCAATGAATGCATTGTATCGTCCGGGCCCTATTAAGTATATCCCAAACTTTATTAACCGTAAACACGGGCTGGAGGAAATTATATACGACCTTCCGGAGACGCAGGAATATCTACAGGAAACCTACGGAATTACAGTCTATCAGGAACAGGTAATGCTGCTTTCCCAGAAACTGGCAAACTTTACCAAAGGTGAAGCCGATACATTGAGAAAAGCAATGGGGAAAAAGCAGAAAGCAGTACTGGATAAGATGTTCCCCAAATTTATTGAAGGTGGAAAGAAAAATAATCTGGATGAAGAGAAACTTCATAAAATATGGAAAGACTGGGAAGCTTTTGCGGAATACGCATTTAACAAGTCTCACTCTACATGTTATGCTTATATAGCTTATCATACCGCTTATCTGAAAGCTAATTATCCGGCTGAGTATATGGCGAGTGTAATGAGTAATAACATTAACAATACTAAGCAGATTACCTTGTTCATGGAGGATTGTCAGGCGATGGGCGTGGATGTATTGGGGCCATCTGTTAATGAATCCGAATATGAATTTGCGGTAAACGAAAAAGGGCAGATTCGTTTTGGACTTGGTGCTATAAAAGGGATTGGGGAAGGGCCGTCCGAAGCAATTTGTAAAGAAAGAGAACGGGGAGGGCGATTTTCAGATATTTATAGTTTTTTTGAAAGAATTCCTTCATCACAACTGAATAAAAGAGTAGTGGAAAGTTTGGTATTTGCCGGAGCTTTCGACGAATTAGATTCTTATCACCGTGCCCAGTATTTCGATGTAGATACTGCAGGAAGAACGAATATTGAACGCTTACTAAGATACAGTAATAGCTTTCAGGACAGTAAAAATTCCGTAGAGAACTCTCTGTTTGCAGACTTTGCAGATGAAGTTCAGATTGAAAGACCAAAAATAAATCCGGCTCCGGAATGGCAGAACATGCATAAACTGAACCGGGAAAAAGAAGCAATAGGCTTCTATCTATCAGCGCATCCATTGGATGAATTCTATTATCAGTATAAATTTATTCAGGGAGCGCTGAGTAAAAAGTCGGTAGTCAACAAAAAACTGGATGAAGATCTGGAAAAGGTACCTGAAACTGAAAAAACAGAAGAGCAGGATGATAAGGATGAAGTATCTATAGATATAGATTTTCCCGCTGATATGTTGGAGGTAGATGGAGATGAAATTATTGAAGAGGTTGTTAAAAAAGTGGATCCAAGAGGGAAGTTTAATTTCCTTAACCTGGATGAGGTAGATCCTTACAGAGACTTTGTACTTCAACGAGATTTTTCTAATCTGACACCAGCAGAAATTTCAAAATTAAAAGAGAAAAAATTCCGGAGTAAAGGAAATGATAATTCCAAAGAATACATGGTTTCAGGTCTTATTACAGAGTATGTAATAAGGGATGGTTATGAAAGCGGAACAAAGATTGCCTTTATTACGCTGGAAGATTATACAGGTTCTTATTCTTTCAGGCTGAATGATAAAGACTATATGCGTCTGAGAGAGAAGCTTGGAGAGCACCGTTTTGTGATTTTTAAAATTAAATTTGCGCCTTCCAAAGATTTCGACAGACTGTATGTAAACGTTACTGAGGTTATTGATCTTAAAGAAGCTTTTGACCGCTATGCCAATCAGCTCTCTTTAGTAGTGCCATTTAATGAAGTGGATCAGAATGATATAGAATTTTTCAGACGTACTTTTGCCCATAATAAAGGGGTACATAAACTAAGCTTCTATCTGAAAGATCCGGTTGAAAATCATTTTGTAGAACTCAATTCGATGCAGACCTCAGTAGATATAAGTGCTGAGACAATAAAGCTTCTGCACGAGTATAAGAAATATGAAGTGTTCTTAAATTAATGTATACAAAAATCCTCAGCATTAGCTGAGGATTTTTTCTATTTTGATACAGCTTTTTCAGCTGCCAGCTTTGCCTGAGTTTGCCATTGGATAACGGCTTTCTGTCTTTCTGTATCGAAAGTGTGATTGTCCTTTAAAGGTTTCTGAAGTTTGCTCTTATGATTCTTTATTCTGGCATCCAGTTCTTCGTTGGTAAGATATTTTTCATAGACCGGTACAAGGCTTTTCAGCATACTCTGATAGTTTAGTCCGGATTCCAGTGTCTGATAATATATTGGTGAAAGATTCCTGTTGTCTGCAACTTTTAATTTTGTAATGCTTGCAGAAAGATCTTTTTTGAAATTTGCTTCAGATTCTTCCAAACGGATTAGCGATTCTGCTTTTTTAGCTTTTGCAGTTTGACCAAATGTCAAAAGAGAAGCAAAGCAGGTAATTATAATGGGATATTTCATATAGTTTTATATTATTTAGACGATGGATAGTCCATAATTATTTCTTTTTGAACAGGATATTTTTCATTAATTTTTTTTAAGACCTTCTGTCCAAGCTTCATACCCCATTCCTGTCCTGCCTGCATAGATTCTTTTGTCATGTCCGGCATTGTTTTTATTACTTTTTGTCCAGTAGGTGTTTTATAGAAAGCAATGATGTCATCCAGTTCTTTTTCTGTGTAGTATTTGGAATATATAGGAATAAGAAGCTCTTCGAAGTCTTTTGTACTGGCCGTTTCCTTTTTTAATTCGTTCCAGTATTCAGCAGGAACCTGTTTGTAATAGGTTTGATAGGAATTAATCATATTATCCATTACCTGATTAGCAACTCCTAATACATTTGTAAGCTTTAGAAAAGTTTTTATCTTTTCTTTTTTTACAGGCGAAATTGTTTGCTCCTGAGCAAATATCAGGCTGCCAGTCATTATTAAAAAGAGTATTGTAATTTTTTTCATTAGTATATATTTAAACCAAAAGTACAATAAAAAAAATCCCAACAGAAAAAAATATCTGCCGGGATCCTATAAACATAAATTAAACTATTTACTACTATTTAGTGATTATGCTTTGGTGTAAAGCCGTCTTCACTCATTTCTAATGGTTCATAATCAGCAACCATTTCTTTAGCATAATCTACTTTTCCACCTTTGTTGAAACGTGCAATAATGCTATCGAATATCGAATATACTACAGGTACAAAGATTAGGGTAAGGAATAATGAAGATGTTAAACCACCAATGATTACCCACGCTAATCCGTTATTAAGTTCTGCAGCAGCTCCTTGTGCCAATGCAATCGGAATCATACCGAAAACCATCGCTATAGTGGTCATAAGGATTGGACGAAGTCTGGCATGGTTAGCCTGAAGCAATGCATTGAATGTGCTTTCTCCAGCTTCTTTTCTGTGGTTAGCAAAGTCTACCAACATAATCGCATTCTTACATACAAGACCAATCAACATGATAACCCCAAGAATGGTAAATACGTTCAGAGAGTTATTGGTTAATGCAAGGATTGCTAATACCCCGATCAGAGATAACGGAACCGAGAATAATACCACAAACGGATATACAAAACTATCGTATAAAGCAACCATTACAAGGTATACCAGGATGATAGCAGCCATAAGGGCAATACCTAATGTACCGAAACCTTCACTTTGGTTTTCCATATCACCACTCCATACATAGTTAACTCCTGAAGGTCTTTTTAACTGTGAGAATTTAGCTTCCCACTGCTGTGCAACGGTACCGGTCGGAATACCTACAGTTTGTGCGTTGATCGTTACAGAAGGAGATTTATCTCTTCTTTCCAGGAAGCTAGGTCCTGAACCTTCTGTAATAGTAGCGAACTGATCCAGTTTGATCTTTTCTCCTTTGCCATTTACAAAGATGATGCTTTTTACATCGTCTACACTTGATCTGTTCAGCTGATTGAAGCGGATGTTGATATCATATTCATAGTCACCTGCACGGAATTTACCATCGGTATTTCCACTAAATGCAGTCTGCATTGTCAATCCTACATCCTGAATATTTAATCCCAGGGCAGACATTTTATCACGGTCAATAGCAATATTAATTTCAGGGTTACCACCTTCAGATGATAATCTTACTTCGGATGCACCTTTAATTGTTTTTAGCTGTGCCATTGCCTGATTAGCAAATTCATTGATGCTTTTCAAATCCGGACCTGTAACAACTAATGCCAGCGGAGCTTGTTCCGCCCCCATCAGACCTACAGGTACTGTTTTAATTTTAGCACCTACTAATACCTTAGAAAGCTCATTTTTAATCTTAGCAGCGTATACAAATGAGTTATCTGCTCTTTTATCTTTACCAACCAGGATCACATCGATCTCTGATTTGTATGCTGTTGCCTGAGCTCCACCGAAACCATCACTTTGCTGACCAACAGTTGTAATCATTTTTACAACTTCTGACTTTTTAGACAGATAATCTTCAGCTTTCTGTGTCATAAAGTTGGTCTTTTCTACAGACGCATCTTTTGGAAGTTCTATCTGAACAAGGAATTCACCTTTATCGATTTTAGAGAAGAATTCCCCTCCGATGAATTTCATTAAACCAAATGACATGATAAATAATACAATTACAATAACTACTGTAGAAATCTTTGTCCATCTGTTTTTCAGACACCATTTAAGTAAGTCAGAAACCCAATGGGTGAAGTTGTCCAGTTGTTTCTCGAATCCAAGGATGAATTTTTCGAAAATATTTTTTCCGGTAAGGTGTGTAAGTTTACCAAATCTGGATGATAACCAAGGTACAATAGTAAAGGAAGCTAATAATGATAGCAATGTTGCAATAACCACGGTTACACAGAACTGGGAGATAATATTAGATACCAAACCAGTACTCATTGCAATTGGTAAAAATACTACCACAATTACTAATGTAATGGAGGTTACTGTCATACCGATTTCGGCAGTTGCATCATAAGAAGCTCTTACTTTATTTTTACCCATCTCCATGTGTCGGTAGATGTTTTCCAGTACCACAATCGCATCATCCACAAGAATACCTACAACCAGAGAAAGTCCCAGTAAGCTCATTAAGTTTAGCGTATATCCCATTAATGCCATACCAATAAAGGTTGCGACTAATGATGCCGGAATGGATACCATTACGATAAAGGCATTACGGATACTGTGAAGGAATAATAACATTACCACAGCTACAAGGATAATCGCGATGAATAAGTCATGCGTTACATTGTCCGCAGCAGTAAGGGTAAATGTAGAAGTATCATTTACAACATTAAGTTTTACACCTTGTTGTGCATAATCTTTCTCAATTTTTTCTATCGTTTGTTTTGTGAGTTCACTTACTTCAACAGCGTTGGCATCAGATTGTTTTACAACCTGAAGAAGAATAGCTGGCTTTCTGTCGATTCTGGCCACTTTTTCAGCATCTTTCTGGGCATCTTCAACAAAAGCAACGTCAGAAAGTCTGATTTGCGCTCCATCCTTAACGGCTATTACAAGATTAGAAAGTTCTTCTACATTTTTGTATTTTCCGGATAATCTGATAATAGTACTGCTCTCACGTGTTTTTACGTTTCCGGTAGGGAAGTCAACGTTAGATGTAAGAATTGCCTGTTGTACTTGTGGAATAGATAGTCCATAGCCTTCCAGTTTATTTTTGTCCAGATTTACTTTAATTTCTCTTTCCTGTCCACCAATAAGGTTTACCTGTGCAACACCTTTTACCCTGGATAGTACTGGTTGGATTTTTTTGTCCAGAAGGTCATAGAAGGCAACACTACTCAGGTTAGAAGTAGCACCAGCTGTAATAATCGGAAGGTCACTCAGAGAGAATTTCTGCAATGAAGGTGCTTTTACATCTTTCGGAAAGTCAGCAATAATAGCGTTAATCTTTCTCTGAGCGTCATTCAGCGCATAATCTGTGTCGGCACCAGCATTCAGGGTAATTGTAACAAGTGATAAACTTTCAAATGATTTGGATTCTACTTTCTTTACGTTTTCCAGAGAAGAAACGGCATCTTCAATTTTTTTGGTTACCGTTGTCTCTACCTCTGCAGGAGATGCTCCGGGATAAATGGTGGAAACACTTACTACGTTGATTTCAAATTTCGGGATTAGCTCGTACCCCATGGAGGAGTAACCGAGTATCCCTCCCAGGGTTAGTATTGTAAACAATACAATAACCAGGGTTGGTCGTTTTATGGATATTTCTGCTAATTTCACGTCTTTTTAATTTTAGTTGTGGCTACGCCTGCTTACTTGATAACTGAAATTTTAGTACCGTCGGTAAGGTTAATCTGACCACTGGTTACAACTCTGTCTCCTTCATTGAGACCGCTGATAATTTCTATTTTATCTCCAAAAATTCTTCCGCCCACTACTTTTGTCAGTTTTACAGTGTTGTCTTTTTGTACAACAAATACTTTGTTGTTGCTCACACCATCTACAAAGGCATTTTTAGGAAGGGTCATATAAGCATGTTGTATTCCGGTTTCTTTAGCAGAAAAAACAGCTGTACCATACATACCAGCTCTTAGCTCATTATTTGGATTGTTGTCTACTGTAATTTCGATAGGGAAGTTAAGAGAAGCATCAGCTAATGGTGCAATAAATGTAATTCTACCCGAGAATTCTTTGTCAGGATAAACGCTTGCTTTTATTTTGATCTGATCTCCAACTCTTAATTTTGCAACTTCACTTTCGTTAACAGTAACTTGTAACTTTAATTTAGATACATTTACGATTTCAAAAAGAGGAGTTCCAATAGATACAACAGCACCTGGTTCAACAGTTTTTTTGTTAATATAACCACTTATTAATGTTCTTACATTAGAATCACCAATCTTAATACCAGCCTGATCTAATGAGTTCTTAGCATTTTTTAGTTGAAGTCTTGATTGGTCAAGCTGTTGTTTGGTTACACCGCCTGTTTTATATGCATTTTCATAACGCTGATTGTCTACAACAGCATTCTGATATGCAGCCTGAGCCGTAGAGTGATCAACTTCCAATGCATCTTTTTTTATTGTTGCTACTGTCTGTCCTGCATGTACAAAATCACCTTCTTTTACCAATACGCGAGTTACCTTTCCTCCAATTTCAGATGAAAGCTGCATATTTTGTAAAGGTGCGAATGTTCCGTTTGAAGAATAATCGGCACTAACATGTTCAAAAGAGGCAGTGACTACATTTACAGGGATTTCAGCATTGCTACTTGCGATAATTGCTGTCTGCTTATTGGTTTCTTTTTGGTTTTTGCTAATGATATAGGCTCCACCACCCAAAAGTCCTGCAGCTATGAGAATATAAAGTAATGTTTTACCAATTTTCATTTTAGTATAATTTAATAGTTTATTATTTTGTTAAGTTTAAAAGTTCACCCTGAGCTTTATAAAGTTGTATTTCGGCAACTTTGTAATCGTAAAGTGAATTTGAATAATTGTTTTTTGCCTGTACTAAAGCATTTTCAGCATCTAATAACTCCGTTAAAGTAGCCAGACCATATTGATAATTGCTACGGGTATTGTCCAGTACTGTCTGTGCAAGCTCCATGTTAGCTGTCTGGTTTTTAATAGCATCCAGACTATTTTCCATTTGCGCTTTAGCATTACGATAATCCAGACTCATACTAAGTTTGGTGTCTTTTAGATCTTGCTCAAGTGTTTCTAACTGAATTTTTGCCTGATCTACTTTTGATTTGGTAAGGAACCCGTTGAAAATAGGAATGTTAAGTGATAAACCTACTGATGCATAATCTGACCAGTAAACTCCCTGACTTTTACCTTGGCCAATCGGGAATTTAGGACCAAAACCCTGCCAAGCATAATTTCCTATTAAAGAAAGAGTTGGGTAGTAAGCAGCCTGAGTTGCTTTTACATTATACTGAAGTAGTTGCTTTTTCTTTTCTAAAACTTTTACCTCAGTTCTGTTATCTGTATTTATCTGATCTGTAAGCAACTGCGGATTAATTTGTACATCCTCTTTAACCAGTGAAATTGGCTCTTCAATAGGCATGCCCATATAGAACTTAAGGGCATTTTCCTGAAGTGTTACAGCATTTTTCAGCTGAGAACGATTAGTCTCCAGGTTAGTAAGGTTTACATTGGTACGGTCCAAATCTACTTTTTTAGCCAAACCGTTTTCAAAAAGACTTTTGATAATGTTTCTTGCCTTCAGTGTACTTTCGTAGCTGCTTTGTACAGCTTCAAGTTTTTACTGCTGAGAGAATATTTGGTAGTACGCTGTAGAAACTTTTTCTATTACCTGTTCTTCTGTCAGTTGTTTGTTGATCTGATAAAACTCTTTTGTTGTCTTAGCAGCCTTTAAGCCAATAAATACCTGTTGATTGAAAAGTGCTTGTTGAAGGCTCACTCCGATATTTGAATTCCATTTTTGTCCGAATGGAACCATTACAACAGTTCCGGGCTGGCCTATAAGATCACCTGGTAATGGTGTTTTTTGAAGAATAGGATTGTAGTTCAATGCTCCGGTTCCTGTAAGAGTAGGTAGTGCACCGGCTTTGGCTTCAGCAATCTGATATTCCGAATTGCGGACATTTAACTGTGCTTTTATGGCATCCGCCTTATTTTGTAATGCGTACTGTATGGCATTTTTAAGGCTTACTGTCTGCTGTGCATTGGCCTGAAAAGCGCCCAGCATAAGTAAGAATGCGGCAATACGTACATTATTTTTTCTGTTCATATTTTAGTTTATTATCTTAATTAATAAATATTGTATCCAGTATTACTTGCTTTCTTTCCTTAAGAATCTGTTCGAAATCACTGTCACTTAGTTTGAAGGATTCCTGTAGCAGAGGTCTCATACAGGTAGGGAATGATACCAAAGAAGCAATATTCAGCATGAACTGAATCGTTGATATTGGTTTTATAGTTCCTTTTTCTATTTCTGCTTTTAGCTCTTTCTCCAGAACTTTTGTAATGGATTCTACATGCTCTTCATCTTTAATGTGTGCACACTTATCAGATGATAATTGTGTTACAATATAAATTTCCAGAAAAGGATATTTCAGGGCAGATGCCAATTCGTCATCCAGCCAACGGCTTAATTTATCCTTGAAAGGAAGTTCTGAAAGCAAAATTGCATTATGGTTTTGATGCATTTGCTCTGTAGCTTCTTCGAATACAACCTTGAAAAGATTGTCCTGTGATCTAAAATAATAATTGATAGAAGTTCTGTTAACTCCCGCAGCATCTGCAATTTCCTGAGTTGTAGCTTTGAAATGGCCTTCCCCGAAAAACAGTTGCATGGCAGTTTTTTTGATTAATTCTTCTGTGTCTTCTTTTTTTGATTCAGTTGACATTATAGTTTGACATTTTCGTCAACAAATGTACTTCGAATTTTTTGTTTAACAAAATTGTCAAATTCTTTTTTTATAAAATTAGTGTTAAATTTTTGTGAATAATGTCATAAAAATACTCCTTATGGAGTATAAGGAGTATTATTGATTACTATTTTGAAGGTAAAAGGTATCTTGTTAAAAGGCCGCTATTTTTTCTGATAATTGTATTCGTCAGAAGAGGTAATTCCTTTTGCTTTGTTTTCTGATTCTCTGGCCCTTAGTTCCACGCGCCTGATTTTTCCGCTGATGGTTTTTGGCAGTTCCTGTACGAATTCTATGATACGAGGAATTTTGTAGGGTGCAAGATGTTCTCTCGAAAAACTGAATAACTGTTCGGCCAATTCTTCTGATGCCTGAATACCAGTTTGTAATATGATGAAAGCTTTAACTTCAAAACCCTTAACTGGGTGGGGCGAACCAACAACTGCACTTTCCAGAACTGCTTCATGTTCTATAAGAACACTTTCAACCTCAAATGGTCCGATCCGGTAATCAGAAGCTTTAATCACATCATCGTCCCTGCCTATAAACCAGATATAGCCGTCTTCATCCTTATAAGCCTTGTCTCCTGTATAGTAAAGTCCATGTTTGAATACTTGTTCTTCTTTGTCTTTAGCATATAGATAGCCTTTGAAAACACCATTCATATCGCCTTTGTTCATCTTTATACAAATATTGCCTTCTTCATTTAGTGGTTGTTCTTTTCCGTTTTCGTCAGCAATAACCACATCATATTGAAAGGTAGGTTTTCCCATGGATCCGAATTTTATGATATTTCCGGGAAGATTGCCTACAATACAGCTTGTTTCGGTCTGGCCAAAACCATCCCTGATAACTATACCGGTACCGGATTTCCATTGCTCGATAATCTCCGGATTCAGAGGCTCGCCTGCGGCTACGCACTGCCGGAGGCTAAAGTGATAGGATTCCAAATCTTCATTGATTAATAAACGGAGGACAGTAGGAGGAGCACAAAGTGTGGTAATCTTATGTTTTTGTATTTGCTCCAATGTTTTGATAGCATTAAAACGTTCGTTGGTATGAAATGCAAAAATAGTGGAACCTATGTTCCATGGTGCAAAAAAGCTGCTCCATGAAAATTTTGCCCATCCGGGCTGCGAAATGTTGTAATGAATGTCACTTTCTTTCAATCCAATCCATGATGCAGTAGTGAGATGCCCGAAGGGTTGGCTTAGCTGCGAGTGACATACAATTTTGGGTAATCCTGTAGTTCCGGAGGTGAAGAACATAAATAATGTATCATCCGGAGATGTACTTGCAGCCTCAGCTTCGGTGTTTTCGCGAGCAATATCTTCGAGAGAGTACCAGCCTTCGCGATTGCCGTCGACCAGAATTTTCACCTTTATATTTTTACCGATCAATTTCTCGGCTTCATCGGTTTTGTAGGCATTATCCTGATTAGCGAAAACTACAACAGGTAATGTTTTTTCAAAACGGTAAGCAATATCTTTTGATCCCAGTATCCCAGCTGCAGGAATCAGCTGCAACCCTCCCTTAATTACTGCAAGAATAGTTGTCCAGTTGATTGGTTCCAGCATCATTTGAGTCAGGACAACATCATGTTGCTGAACACCTTTGTTCCGCAAAAAGTTTAATATTTGATTACATTCATTACTCAGTGCTCGGAAACTGTATTCCTTTGTATCAATGCCATCTGTCCATAGTAATGCTGTTTTTTCCGGTCTTTCCTGTAAATGTATACCTTCAAAAATTTCTTTTACCCAGTTAAAGGTTTCCGGTTTATTGTATTTGATTTCGCTTAGTGCAGTGAAATTTTCTTCTTCAATAAATTTTTTGACTTTTAAAAAGATCTCCTTCATATTGTTAATTGGTTTGGTTTTTCAATGTTTTAATTTAAGAATTTAAAATAAATACTCATGCCAAATCAGTCAGATAATGTTTGCTGTAGAATTAGCGGAATGTGGGTGTAAATTGTAAATGACGGATCAAACACAAGATTTTGTTTTATATTTGCCAACTTATATCAAAGTTTTGTGAATTTTTATTTAACTTTTAAAGAAGGTTTAATATTTTAGAAACAGAATTTTATTGTATAGAATAACACCAAATTAAATTTATATTCAAAATGAAAACTATTAAAACAAAAGTAATTCCACTAGCCATTGTCGTATTTATACTTCTCGTTGTATTTTATAACAACAAAAGTGTAAAACTATCCAAAGAAATAGAAAATAGTTACACATACGACGGACAAGTGATAGAGTTGGAAGGGAAATTTAAAGCACCATTTTTAACCAGAACCGGGAATACTATTTCTATGGAATTTGAAGTCTTTAATGACTTTTACATCATCCAAACAAAGAATAAAGTTATCACCGGAATACGTATGAATTATGGAGAAGGAAAGAATACAGTATTGATTAATGCAGGTAGCGATAATAAATTCGAACAATCGGATGTTGTTATCTTCGATAAAGATGGGAATAAGCTAAAAACATCTGACAAAGTAAAGATTACAGGACGCATTGTCTATCCTCATAAGGGAGTGAAAAAAGAGTCATTGGTAAAGGACTATAAAACAGGTAAAGAAACGATGAGAGATGAAGGACAGGATTATAGCTATGAAATAACTGATATAACAGTCCAAAAAGATTAGATCCGTAAAAGTGTAATATGAGCGTTAATTATTTGATACTAATGTTTACCGGGCTGTATTTAGCAGGAACATTTTTTTATTATAAATATGCCGTAAAGAAGGGGATAGAGTTCAGGTACAAGCCTATTACTTTATTAGTTGTAGCGGTTCTTTTTCTGGTTGCCTTATATGGTATTATCGTTGGAAAACAGTTTATTTAGACGTTTTTAATTAATAAATGAATTAGAAATATTTCTAAAAAGGCTAAATCTATAAGCTATAAAATAAAATGAGACAACCTCTTGAAGTTGTCTCATTTTTTATTTCAAAAAGAGTAGTTATCTTTTTAGTTTTTTAATCATAAAGGCAAATAAAATTTGTACAATTCCTACAAGAATAAAAGCCAATGCTGTATAGATGATAATGCTTAGGCCACCAAATGCAGGATTAACAATCATAATGATGGCGAAAATAACGCCTATTATTCCAAAGATCAAAGGACTTGCCCATGATTTGGACTGAAGTTCCCTGAGGTTGAGTGCAAAACCTATACTCATAAAGGAACGGAACAAAATAATAAAACCTACGTATAATGCCAGTACAGTAGCAGACAGTAGGGGAGACGAGATCATAATGATACCGAATAATAAATCGATAAGTCCACCGGCAAGAGACCAGCCCCAGTTGCGGAGATGGGTATTGCTTAATGCATGAATAATTTCGAACAGTCCGCTAATCAGGAAAGTTACAGCGAAAAATATTGAAAGCGTAAGATAAGATTCCATTGGAGTTTTGAAGATCCAGATTCCTACAACGATAAAAAGGATACCCGTGATAAGAGGAAGAAACCAAAGTCTGCCGGGATTGTTGTAATTGTCCATAGTCATATAAATTTAATTTAGATTAATTGTTTGTGCTTTTGAAGCCTTAATTTAGGAATAATAAATAAAAAATCCTCAAATAATTGAGGATTTTTTATTTATTCTGAATCGAAAAGTGCTTAGTAAGCAGCTGTAAATCTTTCTTTGATATGCTTAGGATTTTCTGCTTCGTCTACCAGAACTACAGCAGTATCTGCTACAGACAGGTAAGAGTTTCCATCAGCATCGAATACCGGAGTATCCAGACCTGTTCTATACTTTCCGGTTCTTTCTCCTGGGTTTCCTGGGTTCATAGCCAGCGCAGGGCTAAAGAATGTCCAGTCCAGATCTTGCTCGTTACGGATGATATCCAGATAGTCGCTGGCAGCTTTTGCTCCAGGCTTGTATGCATCCGGGAAGTCTGGTCCGTCAACTACTTTTTTACCATCGATTAATAAACTACCAGCTCCTCCTACAATAATTAATCTTTTAACACCAGCGTCTTTTACTGCCTGTTGGATACTTTCGGATCCTGCTAAAAAATCATTGTAAAGATTTGGGTTTGTCCATCCTGCGTTGTACGAGGAGATTACAACATCATTACCTTTTAGTGCTTCTGCCAGTTGCGCTGTATTTGTTACATCTGCAGTTACAGATTTTACATTTTCAGGAAGCTGGTTTTCATTTGTGTTTCTGGAAATCGCTGTTACTTCGTGATTTCTGTTTGCTAATTCGCTTACGATATGTGAGCCAACAAAACCTGTGGCTCCGATTACTGCTACTTTCATCATGTTTTTATTTAAATTGTTTACTGTAATTTTCTAATGTGTATTGCCCTAAAACTTCTTCAGTCTTTTTGTTAATTTCCTCGTAGAGATCTGTCAAATGTTCGTTGATTTGTCTTCCTACGGGACAAGCCGGATTTGGGGAATTTAGTTTTCCTTTCTGATCCTCGCTTACACTGCGGTATATTGCAGCAAGTGTAATGTTTCCTGCATCCGTTGCTAGTTTAGCACCGCCGCCTTTACCTTCTTTGCTCTGTATGTAACCAAGAGCTTTCAGGTTCTTTATTTCTTTTCTTACAACAACAGGGTTTACATTTATACTTCCTGCTATATATTCAGAACTCATCCATACTTCAGGATTTTTTTCCAGAAGGATAAGAATATGAATAGCTGTTGCAAATCTTAAATTGTTAAGCATTTTTATTATAATGATGATGCAAAGGTAATAAAATATTTTAAACTGTAATATTTTTTGTTACAGAATATTTTTATACATTTGAAAAAAAAATAAAATGAGTACAAAAAGTTTAATTATTGGAATAGCAGCAATGGGAGTGGTAGCACTTGCTAGTTGTAGTAAAAAGGAAACTATTGCCACTAAAGAGGTTATTACAAACGATTCAAAAGATCAGGCGGCAGCTAATAAGCAGCTGGTATTGGATTTTTATCAAAAGATGTTTGGAGATAAAGATCTGTCGGCAGTAGATCAGTATATAGCACCTGAGTATATCCAGCATAATCCTACTGTGGCAGATGGTGCAAAAGCATTTAAAGAAGCTGCTGCAAAATGGTTTGAAGGAGCTCCTAAAACTAAGATAGATGTACAGCATATTGCTGCAGAAGGAGATTTGGTTTTTATACACCTGAAAAATAAAAATGAGGACGGAAGTCTGAAATCGACTATTGATATTTTCAGAATTAAAGACGGTAAAATTGTGGAACACTGGGATGCTCAGGAAGACGTTCCAAAAGAAGCAGCAAATGCGCATCCGATGTTTTAGCAGATAAATATTTTTGATATCTGGTAGAAAATAAAGGAGCCGAATCTTAAAGATTCAGCTCCTTCTTTGTTAATTATAGTTTTACGATATTAGTTTAAATGTTCAGAGGCATTTGTTTTTTTAAGGAAAATAATGCCGTCGAAGTAATTACTCAGATTATTGATTTTCCGGGTATATATATTTTTCTCAAACTTTACCGGATCCATATAAAAGTATCCCCATAGAGCTAAAGAGAAATTTCCTTTCGGATTTCCATTGTTACCTCTAAGGTTCAGGTAAAAATTCTCATTTTTAAATTCTGAAAAATAATTTTGCCAGCTGTCTTTTAATGGGGCAGGAAGTGGATATGCCTGGTATTTGTTATCATTAGTATCTGTATTATCCAAAGTTGCACTATAAGTACCGAACGCTGTTAATGTAGCCAATGAATAGTATTTTTCACCAAACTGCTTTTTGAGATAGCCGCCCATACCTAGATCATCAGAGAAAGGGAAAGTAAAAGCTATATGTCCATTATGAGCTATAACTATAACTTTCTTATTATTATAAAGCTGATGGGTTTTTGTAACCATTTCCGCCATCATCTGATCTCTTGAAATATCATAATTTTGCTTGCTCGCTTCGTACATCACTTTAAAGCCTAATTTGATGTTTTGCAATGCCAGTTTAGCTTCAGTAGAGAGGCTAATATTATCTTTTTTTGCCGTTTCTTCAATATTACGGGCCAATTCGTAGGCTTGTGTACCATTTTTTATAACTGCGGGCATATCGACACGGAAGTTTTTATCATTTCGCTTGCTCCACATATCATCCTGATATTTTGCTTTAGCCAGCAAATCAATTATTTGTACTTTTAGCGTGCTATTATCTTTAAATTCATTTTCAAGGATTCTAACCGAATTGGATACAAAGTTAAAATCTACTCCGGTAAGCAAAATCTGATTTTTATTCTTCTTATTGTAATGTCTTACCCATAATAAGAATTCTTCAATTTCTTTAGTCTGCCATATAGAAAGGAGATATTGTTTCATGGCAGTTTTAATGTCGGTATCAGAGTTAACAGCTTTATTAAGATAGAACATATCTCCATATGGTGATTCAAAGCATATGATACTGAAATGTTGTTTTGTGATCAGATTTTTAGAGATTGCAGCCCTTATTTCATTGAATTCTTTGGTTCCGTGTGTTCCCTCTCCAAGACCTATAATGGTATTATTCCCAATTTCTTTTGCAATTGGTGCTGCTATTTTCAGGTAATCTTTGGCTAAATTTAGTTCTGTTGTTTTTATAGCATTATCCTGTGCTTCTACAGAAACCAGTCCGGTTATAAGTGATAGTGCTAAAAATATCTTTTTCATGTTGTCTTATAATAGTGTTGGGCAAAAATAAAATGCGCCGGACTATTATAATTGTACAAATGGAAACTATTCTTCAAACAGCCAGATATTTTCTTTAGAGATGTCGACATTATTGAAAAATGATCCCGGGTTTACTTTGGTGAGTTCTTTAAAATTCCGGATAAAATGGGACTGGTCATAAAAATCAGCGTTCAAAGATAATTCGATAAGATTGGTATTTTTATTCTTCTGGCTAATTGAATTTCTGAACTTATTAACTTTTCGAAATTCGGAAGGGGATTTTCCTACATATTTCTGGAACATTTTATTAAAATATTGTCTCGAAATCTGATTTTTTTCTGCAATTTCTTCTATACTCAATGTGGAATTGATATCTGAAAGCCAACTTTCAACAGGCGTAAGATCTTTTTGAATTAACTTTGAAATCCAATACTTTTCCAGAAGCTCCAACTGGATATTTCTTTCCTTGGTGAGCAGTATTTTTGTCATTTCAGCTTCATAATCACTAAAAGGATTGAAGTAGCTGAAATCATTTTCAAACAGAGAAGATATATCGTCTATAAAATAGTTGAGACCTGCAGGTTTAAAGTAGATTGTAATTTCGTCTACTATCGCATTGACTTTAATTTCTATCGGTGTAATATATTTTTTTACAAGGGTAGAGGTAAACTTGTTCTCTGAAGAAGAAACTGTGATTTTACCTTTTTCTAATTTTACATCTGAATTCAGATAAGCGGAAACAATGTTGTAATTGTTTGGAAAGGTCTGATAACTAAAAGAATTTTCAATCTCCTGTTTGGAAATAAAATAAAATCCCTCAATGTATTTGTTCAGGATATTATGGTCTGGTTTATAGAATTCTGTTCTTATCTTCATATACTACTGCAAATGTTCAAAATATGTATAACACCTTTTTGATGAGTTGTAAAAATACAAATATAAAAATGGATAAGAGTATTAATTTGTAGTTTACTGAATGGCTGTTAGAACAATATGTCTTATAGTCTTTTAGTCAGGATTATTGGAGACCAACGGCTAAGAAGATATAGCTAAGATAAATCCATAGTAAGGAAAAGACAATATGGATGATCGTTTCAAATTTTTTCCCTTTCCATAACACGGGTGAATAAACAAAAAATTGGAAAATTAAACGAACTGCCCAAAATATTCCAAATCCCAGACTAATTGTTTTCCCTAAAGGAGTAGTAATTAATTCTTTTGTATTTGTGAGGCATAATATACCCATTAATAGGACAGTGAGAGCAATGAAGAATGTATGGACAAACATCATTTGCCGATTTATTAAGCTCAGTGACTGAAGTTCTTTTTTCCAGTGGAAGTATTTAGGAAATATTATATGGACTAATGCTAAAAAGATCAAAATACTTCCAATTATCTTATAATGAGTTTCCATTGACTTCTAGTATAAATGTAGTTATAAATGGTGTTGACTTTTGTTCTTCTTTTACAATAAATCCAGCTTTTTCGAAGGTGTGTAACCAGGTTTTCCGGGAATGAAAATGCATAAATCCTATATTATATGCCCAAAAATTATTTAGATCACGGAGATGTTCTGTTATGAAAATCCGACCATGAGGCTTTAGAATACGATGAAGTTGTTTGAAAAATAATATTCTCTCCTGTTCATCTCTTATTTCGTGAGCAGCAAGGATGGCAAATATCTGGTCGAAAATTTCATCCCGAAATGGTAAATGATTTGTTTCTGCAGAAATAGTTCCGGGATAAGGTGGATAGGCTTCTCTGGCTCTTTTTATAGAAACTTCAGTATGTAGTCTGGGATTGTAAAAATCACAAATACTCAATTCAGAGTCTGGACATTTTTGTTTGATTAATTCACTTGTTTCATCAAAGCCAGCATTAATATTTAGCAGACTTTGTTTTTGTTTATCTGTTTGTATCCAACGAAGCTTATAAAGACCTGACAAATCATAAATATAATATGATAAAGCTAAAGATATCATAACAGAAGCTGTGGCGAGAATAATCATTATGTTTATAATAGTCTGTAAGTCAGAGGGCAGAAAGCTACCAATAATCAACAAACAGACGAGCACAACAAATGCTACTACATAGAAATGCCAGTTGAACCGGATAATATTCATTACTCCCTGAAAAGGTTTTCTATTTATTTCCATCTCTCTAACACTCCTTTTTTCCAATAGTAAGGGATATTCTTTATTTCAAAAGCATTAGCCAGAA
Source organism: Elizabethkingia occulta (assembly GCF_002023715.1). Classification (GTDB taxonomy): domain Bacteria; phylum Bacteroidota; class Bacteroidia; order Flavobacteriales; family Weeksellaceae; genus Elizabethkingia; species Elizabethkingia occulta. The sequence goes on along the minus strand of NZ_MAHX01000018.1, from coordinate 168,218 downwards.
CCAAACCTTTCAACTGGAGCGAATCCAGAAAACCAAAATGATAATCCTGAATCTGTATAGGTTCCGGTGTCCAGTTCTGTCGGACTCCTTCTATAACAAGTACACTCTTGTCTTCGTTATTATACGTAAAAGTAAAGGGGAGTGGCCCAGCAAACCGTCAGGCTTCTTTCCAATCATTAAACGGAGAGGTTTCGGGCAAAAGAATGTTTTGATTATTCTTGTTTATAGCCAATGTGAAGTTTGATTTACGGGATTGTATTGATCTTATTTCACTGTTTTCGGACTGGGTAATATCTGTAGTTGTATAATTATAATGGGTAAATATATTGCCGAAAAACTCCATTTTCCGTTTGTTGGTTTCAGATTTTATGATGTATAATCCACGAAGTCTTTTGCCTTTCTCATTAGTAAAGCGAACAAATATTCTGTAACCGATAAGAAAGAAATCATTGCCCATAAATTTTGGAAAGCCTTTAGGGCGAAGTCCGGAAGTTTGTACCATGGCAACGGCAACAAATGCCCATTTATCCTGAAAAGTATCCAGCTCCAAACATTCCGGAATTAGATCCCGCAACTGTTCTTTGGGCACAGCAAAAGTCAATACTACAGAACTTTTTAAAAAAGCTTCTACAGCAAAAGGATGATCTTTCAGGAATTTCATGGTATCGAATGTTTTAGCTTTTTGGATAAAATGAATTCATTATAGAAAATAAGAGCACAAAACATTACGGCAAAAATTATGTTCATTTTTCCCCAAAGAAGTAAATTGGGAATAATAGTGAATTCCAATATATTCATCATCACAATTACCAAGATCTGGAGAATAGCATTTAATTTAGATTTCCAATCCGATATAATCCATATAGCCATTAGTATTTCTGCAAAGCCTATGCACAAAGTGATTGGCTTTGCATATTCCCGTCCCAGAATTTGGGCTACAATTTCCTGGTGCCGGGGAACAAGTCCCAGAACTTTGCAAAATAATCCATTTACCAGCCATACGACTGCAATGGTGTAAGTTAAAGCTTTATGTATAAATTGTTTATTTAGATTAGTCATCTTGATGTTTCAATCAAACAAGCAATTTCTTGAAATTAATTAAAGAATGTTATTTGTATTATTGTTATTCATATCTCTTATGATATTTTCAATAGTTTCTCTTATTGCTGCAGACATCATAAGTCTTGTTGCTGTTTTTCTACTAACAAAACTCGATTTACTCAGAGGAGCATTTTTATCTCCATCTTGAATATCGGTACAATAAATTTTTTCGGTTCCATTATGCTTTACTTTTATTTGACATAGTCCATGAACGTCAATGTTTCCGAATCCAATTAGTCTTGTATCTAAGGCCATTAAACTAATTTCATATTCTTCAGGGGCATCTTTATCAATAATAATCCCAGAATCAGTAAATAATTTATTAATGTATTCGCTTACTTTTACAATTCCTTGCTCATTTTTGAATTCTGATGAATTTGTCAAAGAAATATTTGAACAGTCAACTTTTTTTAGATCTGAAGGAGTTCTACTATCAGATAGTAAAACCTTAATTTTCTTATTATTAAAATTGTATTTTTCAATTGTTTCATAAATTGGAAACTTCTTACCAGGTAAAAATCCATGTTCTGGCATTAGTGAGCCTGAAGCAGCATATAACACTCCTCCAAGAGCACCACCTTGATAATAGACAATTTGAGAAAATGATTCACAATAGGTCGTGAAAAGGATAAAAAATAAAAGAATTTTTTTCATCTAGATTTGCATTTAATTGCATCCAAGATAAATAACTTTTATATTATTTTGTGATAAAATAGCAAAAATTTTGAGCATGTTTGCTATTTTGTTGATTGTATATGAGGCTTTATATAGATTGATATAGTTAGATTATTGTAAATATTTTTTTGATCGAAATAATAATATTTAAATTTCGATAATTAGTTAATAAAGAGAAAACTTTATTGCTTTTTATTTGAGTTCCTTCATATACACCATAGCTGTATCTTTCAACAGGTTTGGGTGGAAGATGTTCACATAATCATGAAGTACTTTGTCGGCACGAACTACACCAGAAGCAAAATAATCATTGGATTTACCTTTTACACTGCCATAAAGGCTGTAAACTTTTCCATTTTTAAAAGGGTAAAGTTTTGCATATACCGGATTAAAGGCCAATAACTCGCTTTTCTTTTTATATTCTCCAACATTTACCCAATAAGTAGCTTTGGTAGATTTTGCGAAAACCTCTTCAAAGCTTAACGGAACTGAGTTTTCATTAGGTAAAGACTGCCACGGATAGCTGGCATTGGCATCTTTAAAGTATTGCGCTGCAAAGCTATTTCCACCCGGAACGAACCACTGATTTCCATACATCTCATTACAGATAACCTCTGGTTTGTCTTTTGCCTGAGAAGCCTGAAGTTTCAGTTGATTGTAATTCTTTTCGATAAGGTTGTATAGAGAATCTGATTTTTTCTCAATGCCAAATAGCTTTCCGTATAGTTTCAGATAGGCACTCTTTTCCAAAGGCTTTTGTTCCATGTATTCGTCAAGGAAGATGATCTTAATGCCATTTTTCTTCAGTAGCTCATAAGTGTTTTCAAATGAAGCTATGTAGTTGGTGAAAACAGCATCAGGTTTTAAAGCCAGTATTTTTTCTATATCATATTTTTGTTCAGATCCTACATTCTGGATTTTTCCGGCCTTAATAAGCTGCTGAATTTTCTCTGAGAATATATATTCAGGATTGGATACCCCGACAATTTTATCCTCTAATCCAAGTTCGGTCATGTATCCGATAAGCGTCGAATTCAGGAAGATTACTTTTTTTAACGGAAAAACTGATTTTTTTAGCTCAATATCGAATTTTCCTGAGGTAATTCGGAAGTTATCTTTATCTTCTTTAAAATGAAGTCGTTGAGAAATCTGAGTGTCTTCTTTTGGAAAACTCTGCTCTGTTTTTTTGCAGGAAAACAGAAAAAATAGGAGACCTGATGACAAAAAAAGTGCTTTCATTCTTCAAAGAAAGAAAAAAAGTACTATATTTGCAAACCTTTAAACGGGTGCGTAGCTCAATTGGATAGAGCGTCAGATTACGGCTCTGAAGGTTGGGGGTTCGACTCCTCCCGCGCTCACTCGGAAAGAAAAAGACCACTAAATAGTGGTCTTTTTTATTATTTAGGATAAATCCTTAAAAGCTGCTTAGTTATATCCTCTAATTTAAGAATAAAAAATATTACTAATAATGTCGATTAATAGTGCATATAATTGCATAAAATTATTATATTTGCAAACCTTTAAATGGGTGCGTAGCTCAATTGGATAGAGCGTTAGATTACGGCTCTAAAGGTTGGGGGTTCGACTCCTCCCGCGCTCACGTATAAATATCCCTCTCTATAGAGGGATATTTTGTTTTTATAGCGTTTGAATATTAAAATAGTATTTTAACACCTATGCCAAAACTGATACTGGTAGAATTAACTTCATTCAGCCTGCTTTTATAAATATCACCGTTTGCCATATATAATTTATCTGTCCCTTTTCCTGCTTCTATCTGTGTATATCTTGCAGATACAAAAGGCTGAATACGCTGGCCAAGCTGATATCCAATTCGCAGTGCCGCATCCCAACCTGCTCCTTTGGATCTGTGTTCAAAGCTAACAGGTCTTCTAAGTTCTTCCCGAAGATTCCAATCTGCGGTGGCTGAATATTGAGGTAAATACATACCACTGATGTCGAGATTAACATTCCAGTTTTCCTTTTTGAAGTTTGTTTCTAAACCAAGAACTGCACCATGCCATTGAGGTTTATATGTACTTCTTAGTTCTTTTCCGGGAATAAGTGGAACGTCACCGTCCAACATATACAGCTTCTGATAACTACCGAAATATCCTGCATGTGGGCTAAAAGAGAATGTTTGGTTAGACCATAGAAGGTAAGATAATTCCAGACGGGTTTTGATTGTATAGCCTTTATCGGCCTGTAGATTGAATTCTGCAGTTTTAAGTGCTCTGTTATCACCTGCATAATCTGTATCATTTACTTTTCCTGAGGTAATAACCTGATAACTGAAGTCCCATTTTACCTGAAATCTTGATGAAATTGATACAGCGGAAATAATTCCCATTTCTGGTCCGCGTAGCTGTTGCCATTTTAATTCGGATAACACATTAGGGTATTGACCATTTTCATTGCCGGCAATGTTCCAGTCTAATTTTTCTTGATTCCAACCAACATATGGCATAATGTAAGACTTACGTTCTTTCTCCTGTGCGCTTGCCAAAGAGGAGAAAAAACTAAGAAATAGCAGGAGAGACCATTTATTCATAATCATATATAAATAAGTCTACCCTGTGTGATCAGGGTAGACAATTGTTTAATTAAATGTAGTTATTATTTTGGATATACTGATCCGATAAACTGCTTATCAGTAGAAGAAAGAACAGTATTGCTGCCAACACTGAATCCGTTTGTTGTCAAGCTGCTGCTAATGCTATAATGCATGATAGATTGTGTATCGTAAGCACTATATTGCGTTTGTGTAGTAGAATATTTTGCAAACAAGTTACTATCTACCTGTGCTCTTGACCAATAGTTAGGATAACCACCATAATAGGTATAGACTTTTTCTTTATCCCATGGGATATTAGCCAAAGGATGCTGGTGCTCGTGTATCATACCTAGAGCATGTCCAAATTCATGAATCGTTGTTCTGCTGAATTCTGTGTCAGTTGTTGAATCATCAAACCAACCGAAGTTCATTGTTTCAGAGTTAGAAGGGCGGTTAAGAGCCTGTGTTCCTAAATAGGAATAAGATCCTGCTCCTTGTGTAAAGGTAACCCGAATTTGTGCTGTTCCACTAGTAATAAATTTAAAAGTGATATTAGCATACTTAGACCATTCGTTAGCATATTGCATTACTTTGCTGCGAACTTTGGCTGTTCCACCGTTTAGACTTACAGTGATAACGCTGCCATTTGGCCATTTTGTACTTTTAATAACAGCTCCTCTTGGATCAGTTCCTGGAAGGTAAACATCTTTACACATGTGTGTGTTTTCAAAGCCAGCAGGGATATCTGCCTGTGGTACAGCTTTCAATTCTGTTAATCCTTGTGGAGTGCTTTCGTCCACATTATCGCTGGTATTACATGATACCAATGCAACCGAGATAAATGATCCAAGTAGGATCTTCTTGTGTAATTCCATAATATTTAGTGTTAAATTTGGTTTATAATTCTTGTGACACTACTGATAAAATATGTCGATTCTGTCTTAGACAATTTACAGTACAACTTTATTTAGAGTTTAATTTTAAATATACTTCTAATCCTATCAATATTATATACAATTAAGATTAATAAATATCATATTTAACTGTTATATAAGTATATCTTACTTCTGTAAAAAAATCGTTTTAATTATTTCAGAATGTATAAATCAGTATAAAATACCTTTTGAAACAGATGATAAAATCGAGCTGTTATCAATATAGCTGCATAATAATTCCATTTAGGAGCGTTCGAGCTAAAGTTCTGTACTGATTATTTTTTGCTGAAATTGAAGTGCTTTTTCTCTAAACACACAAATTCGGAGATGTGTATAATAGTATCTCTACCATCAATAGAGGAATGGATGTTTTTTTCATAATAATTAATTAAGCGTGATTTGGTTTATGATACAATTTTTATCATATCATAATGCTAATATACAAATTTTTATCAAATACAAAATAAAATATTGTTTTTGTATATAAATAAACAATGAAATGCCAATTAAAATATGATAAAAACCTAGATGTATAGCGTGTTGGAGAAGATTGAAAAAATGTAAATATTTATGAGTTTTTTTTCTAATTACCTGAAAAACATCAACAAAAGAGTAGCATAAGTTGACCAATTACGTATAAATTTTATCATAGTTGGGACAAATGTCCTTTTTCTGAATCGTTTTTATTTTGATTTTTGCAGCATTAAAACAACCTTTTTTGCATTGTAAGTATCTGTTATATAGTGTCTTGTTTTATTTAAGCTGACATTGTGTAGTAAAGAACTTGTATGTAGCCAAAGGTTATTGCTTAGAATTATTGAATTAAAATATAATGGACAGTAGAAAAAAAATAATACTAATCTTAGCTTCAATTGGGACTTTTGTAGAGGCATTGGATATCGCAGTAATCAATCTGGCGATTCCTTCGATCCAGGAGCAGTTCCATATTACATCCGAGACAGCACAGTGGTTGCAAACTTTTTATGTTCTTTTCTTTGGGGGATTCCTTATTATCGGAGGAAAGCTCTCGGATCAATTAGGAAGAAAAATGGTGTTTCTATTTGGAGTACTTACTTTTATGCTGGCATCATTGGGAGCAGGGTTGTCTACAAGTTTTGAAGTGTTGGCCGTATTTCGGGCATTACAAGGATTGGGAGCTGCATTTATAATGCCTTCTGCTGTATCAATTGTAACGAATACTTTCCTGGCTGAGCAAGAACGGAATCGGGCAATGGCAATTTTTGGTTCTTTTGCAGCAATAGGATCGGGGAGCGGACTTTCTATTGGCGGAATTATAAGCACCTATCTAAGCTGGCATTGGGTTTTCCTGATTAATGTGCCTATTCTTATTATTACATTGGTAGCTGCATATTACTATTTGCCTGCAGATAAACCCGATAAAGCTGCTAAAACGGACATGGTCTCTGCTGTATTTATAGTGTTAGGATTTCTAAGCTTAACTTATGGTGTACATGAATTGGTACATATCAAGGAAAACCCTGTAATAATTATAGCTTCTTTAGTACTTCCTGTAGTATTTTTGAAATTTGTAATCTACCGATTGCGGACAGTTTCTTTCCCATTAGTAGGTCTGCAGATATTCAGGCACAGATCATTGGTTATCTCTAATCTTGCATTTTTTCTTTTGGGTGCATTTTTCATTGGATTTTTGTTCCTTATTTCATTAATGCTTCAGAAAGATATGAATTATGATGCTGCATCCTCAGGATTAATGCTTGTTCCTTTTAGTATAATGTCTGCATTGGTTGCAAAATATGCTCTGCCTAATATATCAAAACGTTTAAATTCTTATAGATTGGGTGCTTTAGGATGGATATTCATGCTTACAGGTGCATTGCTTTTACTAATTTCCGTTTTTACCGGACATCCTTTGGTATTTGTATTGATGGGGGCAGCTTGTATTTCGGGAATAGGAATGACTTTTTGTTTTACCGCTTTATCGGTACTTGGAATTCAGGATGTAGAACCAGCTAATTACGGAGTAGCATCTAGTTTAGGAACGACAAGCTACTTTCTGGGAGCGGGATTGGGATTATCATTTTTAACCCTTATAAGTCAGTTTTTTTCTTCAGAATATGCAGTAGGAGCCTTAAATATAATTATTCTGGTATGTTATGCTCTTTTAGCATCGGGAATGTTACTCTATAGTATACGGACTGGTATTAAACAGGTGAAAATATTTTCCAGAGCATGATTCTTGCAGAGAATTTGTACTTTGTATCATAACAAATGATGAAAAAAGACCACAGAGCAGTGGTCTTTTTTGTAAATATCATTAATCATCATGTACTTCATAAATAAAATTTTATTTCTATTTTAATTCAAAATTTATTCAGAATTGAACTATAGATTTGTAAAATGAAGCTACTAATAATAGAGGACGAAATAGAATTGGCTAAAAGTATAGCTGAATATCTTTCAGAAGAGAACTATCTATGCGAGTTTGCATCAACATATAAAGAAGCAATACAAAAAATAGAAAACTTTCACTACGACTGTATTTTGCTGGATATTACTTTGCCTGATGGAAATGGTCTTGCTATTTTAGAAGGATTAAAGGAGCAGAATAAGCAAGATGGAGTCATTATTATTTCAGCTAAAAATGCATTGGACGATAAAATAAAAGGACTACACCTGGGAGCCGATGATTACCTTACAAAGCCATTTCATCTCTCAGAATTAATGGCCAGAATTTATTCTCTCATCCGCAGAAAACAATTCAGTAACTCCAATGTTATAAAGCAAAATGAATTAGAAATTGACCTTCTGGCAAAAACTGTATCTGTAAATGATCAAACAATTGTACTTACCAAAAAGGAATTTGACTTACTCATCTACTTTGTAGGAAATAAAAATAGAGTGATTTCTAAAAGTACATTGGCAGAACACCTTTCCGGAGATTTTGCAGATATGCTGGACAATCATGATTTTGTATATGCTCACGTTAAAAATCTGAAGAAAAAACTGTATGATGCTGGATGCGACCAATATTTAAAAACGGTTTATGGAACCGGATACAAATGGGAAGAAACTTCTAAATAGCTGATTTATGAAGCCGTTATTAAATAAAATTACCAGACCATTTTTAATTTACGTATTCTTTGTACTTATTATTAGTGTTCCCGTTTATTATTGGGTTGTCGATACAATCTGGAAAACCGAATTGGATGAACATAATAAAATCATTGCTGAAAAGACAGCTTATGAGCTCAATCAGCTAAAGTTGACAGATGAAAAACTATCAGAAAGTATAAAACTTTGGAATGATATTCAGCCTGGGACAAATATTCAGAATATAAAAAATAATGATAGGCTAAAGGACAGCATTTTTACCTACGAGAAACAGAAACCCTATACTAAGGAGTTTAATATTGACCGATTCAGGGCACTTTCTACAGTCATTTATGTAAACAATAAGCCATTCCGTTTTACGGTTCAAACCAATATCGAGGAATCTCAGGAAACAATTGTTGTAATTGCGATTACAACATTCTTTTTCTTTATGGCTATCGTTTTTGGGTTTTTATTTATCAACAGAAAACTTTCAAATTCTGTATGGAAGCCATTTCGGGATACTTTAGAAAAGTTGAAAAAATTCAATCTGAATCACCATACCAAAATCGAATTTAATCAGACCGATACTTTGGAGTTTGAAGAATTGAACAGGTCACTGAGTAAATTGATAGAGCATAATATTATGGTTTATAAAACACAGAAAGAATTTACTGAAAATGCCTCACACGAATTACAAACGCCATTGGCTATTTTGAAAAATAAACTTGACCTTCTGTTACAGAGCAAAGATCTTACACAGGAGCAATATCAGATTACGGAGGAAATGAATAAAGCGCTTACGAGAAGCGCCAGAATCAATAAGAACCTTTTGCTACTTGCTAAAATAGAGAATAATCAATTCGATAACTCTCAAACGATTCTGTTCAATGCACTACTTCATCAGAGTATAGAGACCTTACAAGAACATTTTGATCAGAAAAATATTACAATCCGGGAAAATGTTTCTGAGGAAGTAGAAGTACATGGAAATGGAAGCTTAACAGAAATCCTGATCAATAATCTTATTTTGAATAGCATTCGTCATACTCCGTTTGGTGGTACAATTTCTATAAAACTTACTAATGCTGCTTTTGAAATCTCCAATTCCGGAACTGGGAAGTTGAATACAGATTTACTATTTAAAAGATTTTCATCATTATCATCCCATACTGGAGGCAGTGGTTTAGGCCTTGCAATCATTAAAGAAATATGTACATTTCATGGGTGGACAGTCGCTTACAAATTTGAAAATAACCAGCATATTTTTTCCATAAACCTATAGAATTCTAAATTTCTTCTAAATCAGGTTACAAATTTGTGTCATTAATAATCTTAAAGATACAAATTCATGCAAAAAAAGATTTTAGGTTTTTCGTTATTTCTTTCATTGGTATTTGTCAATTTCTTGTTTGCACAGATTTCTTCTGTAACAATCTCGGGAATTGTAACCAATAAGAACAAAACTGCTTTACCATATACTACAGTTACCCTAAAGACTGCGAAGGAAAAGAAGTTTGTATCCGGAACCATTACGAACGAAGAAGGTCGATTTTCTATAGCGGGAATAAAGCCTGATAATTATGATCTGGAATTTTCTATCTCGGGATACAGCTCCCATACTCAATCTGTTTTTATTGGAAGTCTTTCCGAATTTCTTGAGATTCCGACTGTGGAACTTGAACAAATTAAAAACGATAAAGAAACAAAAATTGAGGAAGTTGTTTTAACGTCTTCAAAAAAGAATGAAATAAGTAACCAACTTGATAAAAAGACCTACTCTGTAGCAGATAACATCAGCCAAAGCGGAGGTTCTGTTCTTCAAAGCATGCAAAATCTGCCGGGTGTTACCGTTCAGGATGGAAAGGTACAGCTTCGCGGAAACGATAAAGTAACAGTACTAATTGATGGTAAGCAGACTGCACTGACAGGTTTCGGGAATCAGTCGGGGCTAGATAATATTCCGGCTTCGGCAATTGATAAAATTGAGATTATTAATAATCCTTCTTCAAAATATGATGCTAACGGAAATGCCGGAATCATTAATATTATCATGAAGAAAAATAAACAAAACGGTTGGAATGGTAAGGTTGGTTTTACCTATGGTACAGGTTCATTTTGGATAAGAAAAGATAATCTTCCTACAATAAGACCACAGTATACAATCACGCCAAAAATAAATCCTTCACTGTCATTAAATTACAGAAAAGATAAAATAAATGCTTTCCTGCAGGTTGATAATTTGTACACACAAACACTTAATAAGAATGAGTTTGTAACAAGAGTCTACGACAACGGAACAGTGATCAACTCCCAATTGAAAAGAAACAGAAATACGAATTACCTGACTACAAAAGCAGGAATAGACTGGAATATTGATTCACAGAATACACTGACAATTTCCGGACTTTATGGAAGCGAAAAAATTATAGACCGTGGAGACCAGCCTTTTTTCAATGGAGATCTTTCCCAGCGTCTGCGTCTTTGGCAGTTTTTAGAAGACGAATTAAAGACAACTATAATGGGGACAGCCTCTTATCAGCATAAATTTAAAGAAGCCGGACATGTATTAAATGTTGGATTCAATTATACATTCCATCGGGAAGACGAGAAATATTTCTATGATAATTATTTGCCCAATTCAACAGGAACAGATGCATTCAAATTACTATCCGATGAGCAGGTATATGACTTTAATGTAGACTATGTAAAGCCTTTGAAATACGGACGTATAGAAACCGGAATTAAATTGAGAAACAGAAGTATTCCGACTAATATGAATTTTATTCCGGGAGCGAACTCAGTATTAGATGTCAATGCCGGAGGTTGGGCAACATATAAAGAGTTGATTCCTGCTGTGTACGGAAATTATGTTTTCGAAAATGCAAAATGGGAAGCAGAACTTGGACTGAGGTTGGAATACGTAAAAATCCAGTATGATGTTAACCCAAACCATCCTACTTATAAAAGCGACAGCTATAATTATACACAGCCTTTCCCGAATTTTAGATTAGCCTATAAACTAAATGATCGTAATAAGCTATCTATCTTCTATAACAGAAGAGTAGACCGCCCTAATGAAGTCGACATTCGAATTTTCCCGAAATATGACGATGCAGAGATTATAAAAGTGGGAAATCCCGGTTTGAGACCTCAGTTCACCAATTCAATAGAATTAGGACATAAATATAATTGGGGTAATGGTTATCTGTATTCGGCTTTATACCATCGTTTTGCAAATGGAACGATTACCAGAATTTCCAGTATTGTCCCTGAAAGTACACTAATCTATGCAGTATTCCAAAATGCAGGAAGAAGCTATAATTCCGGATTGGAAATGATTTGGAATCAAAAAGTTTCAAAAGGATATTCTTTTAATGTCAATGGAAATATTTACAGAAATCAGATCAATGCATTTTCGGTTGAAAACCTGTATCCACAGCCAGTCCTTTTTTCAGCGGAGAAGCAGACAGCCGTTTCAGGAAACATAAAATTTAATAATATATTCAAATTTTCAAATGGCTTTGATGCTCAGCTAACAGTAGTTTATCTCGCACCGGATATTATACCGCAGGGAAGAATAAAAACAAGATTCTCAGTAGATGCAGGTATTAAGAAATCTGTGCAAAATGGCAAAGGAGAAATATTCCTGAATGCATCAGATCTTCTAAATACAATGGTGATTAAAAAACAAATTCAGGGATCCGGATTTAAGTATACAAGTGATGACTATTACGAAACACAGGTGATAAGATTAGGATATAGCTATAAGTTTTAAGCACAGTTGTTTATAATTGCAGTAGCCCTTAATATATCAAGAAACAGTTTGATTATATTGTGAAAATGTTCTTTAAAGTATTTTTATAAGTTCTACCTAAAGGCAGATTATGTCCGTCCTTTAGGTAGACATTGTTAGAGTCGTAAGAACTAATGGAAGAAGATAAAACAATATAGGATTTGTGAATTCTTATAAACCCAAAATCTTTAAACTTTTCCTCAAAATTGGTCATTCTTTCCAATATCATATATTTTTTCAAAGGGGTGATAAGGATAATATACTCACCAAAACCCTGAATCCATCGAATATCTTTTAAGAAAACCTTATTCATTATATAATCGGATTTAAACATAATGAAATCCTTCTGAGTGCTATTGTTGGAGAGATTTTTAAACTGTAAAAAATCTTTTGCTTTATTAATGGCCTTATTGAAGGTCTCAAAATCTACAGGTTTCACAAGATAATGGACAACATCCAATTCAAAGGCTTTTACAGCATACTGAGTTTCTAAAGTTAGAAAAATGCAAAGCGGCTTATAGGAGAGTTTCTGCAAGAGCTCAATGCCATTTATTCCGGGCATATTAATATCCAATATAATAAGGTCAACTTTATTCTCTTCAAGATATATTAATGCTTCCTGCGGACTTTGAAAAGATTTCAATAAATCAATGCCTTCAATTTGCTCGCAATATTGTTTTATAATTTGCAGGGCAGGGTATTCATCATCAATATTTACGACAGTCAGGTCATTCATTTAAATTAATTTTTAAAATGGTTTTGTATTGAAAATCACCATCTTGCTCTGAAAAAAAGTCAAATTTTCCAGGATAGTATTTTTCTAATATACGAATAATAGCCTTGTTGCCTAATCCATTATATCCTGTTTCAACAGGTAAGCTTCTATTTTTATCAGAAGAATTAAGAATCTCAAAAACTAAAACAAGATCTTCCGTTTTACATATCAGCTTTATGAAACTATCCGGATTTTCTCCTATTGCAGAATGTTTCAATGCATTCTCAAAAAGAGTAAGGAAAAGGGATGGCGGGATTTCTATAAGCTCCAGTGTTTCCTTGTTCTGGATATCAAATTCAATATTGAGCTGATTGTTATACTTTAACTGATATAAGGCTGCCAGAGCTTCTACAGAAGATAACTCCTGTATTACATTTATTTTTTCTTTGCTGCTGTCGTATATAATATATTGCAAAAGCTTGCTAAGCTGCAAAATAGAGTTGGAAGTAGCTACAGAAGGCGTAAAACTGTTGGCATAAATATTATTAAGCGTGTTCAGTAAGAAATGAGGGTTTAATTTTGATCTTAATAAATTAAGATACAACTCGTCTTTCTGCTTTCCCAGATCGATAACATCTTGCTCGATTAAAAATTTGTCTTTTGTAATCCCTAAGAATGAAGCGACCAATATTACAATGCCCTGGTAGATATATACATTATACAGGAAACTGATATGAGAGCCTTCTTTACTGAAATCCATGTTAAACAAAGCCGGTTCCCAAAGAATTCTGAACAGGCTGGAAACCAAAAAGCAGATAAGTGCATAAAGAATAAACTCCGGATATTTATTTGAAAGGTAGAAATAAGGGACCAGATAATAATAGACCAAATAGTAAACGCCGATATTAAAAATACTATTTAAAATAACACTCCAGATAAGCTCCGGCATGTTGAGGAAGTAGTTTTCGGTGAAAAATGTCATTAAAACAAAGACAAAAAAGAAAAAAATGTGCTGAAACCTCAGTAAAAGCTTCCAGCGATATTCCATAAGTGATTTTAGGATTTTAGGGTTAAATAAAATCCTTATAATCAGTAATATTATAATTATGTTGGCAATTAAAAACATCTTTATACCTCCCATTTAGAGGATATGCCAAATATAATATCTTTTCAACTCAAAATGCTGTTCGTTGATAAAAATTGCCATTGATTGAAAAATTCCGGAAGCACTTTTCCGAATAAATATATTTGAGAAACTATAATGTTAACCAAATATTACATGAAAACTAAATTAACATTAACCTTTATTATTGTGACTGTTTTTGCCGGTTTTTCAAAAGGACAGAGCAGAGATAATTACAATATGTGGTTTCAGTATCTAATGACCGCTCAGGTATCGGATAAAAGTACGCTGACAGCACTTACGCAGTATAGATCTTTCGATTTGGCTTATGATACAAGGCTTTTTTTGCTGAATGCCTATCTCGATTATGAGGTTGCAAAAGGGGTAAAACCGGCAGCGGGAGCAATGTTCCTTGTTCTGGAATCTTATAATTCTGATAATACCAAAAGAATACGTTACGAGAAAAGACCTTTCCAGCAGGTAACTCTGGAAAGTAATATAGGAAGAACTTCCATTTCCAATAGGTTTCGTGTGGAAGAACGATTCCTAAACAACCCTGATGAATTTATTGTAAGAATCCGTTATCTCCTTTCCATAAGGATCCCCTTTAATAGGAAAGGAGAGAAGGAGAAGCTGTATGGAATTCTGAAAAATGAAATTAGAATGAATATGGTAAAAGATGAGCCTTTTGACAGTAATCGTATAACTGCAGGGTTTGGAATAAAGGTAGGAAGGAATTCTGCTATTGAATTGGCTTTTATAAACCAGTTAGAAACAGGGAAAACCAGTAATTATGGATTCTTAGGCTTTAGAAACAATTTTGACTGGAGAAAAAAAGAAAAACAATAACATCATAACGAATTTATAGCTATGCTTACATTTCTTGGTTTTTTAATGATCGCTATTTTCATGGTGCTCATCATGAAGAAAAAAATGACTCCTCTTACTGCTTTAGTTCTGGTACCAGTTCTTATCGCTTTGGTTGCAGGTTTTGGTCCGGAATTAGGTAAAATGATGAAGGAAGGGGTAAAAGAAATTGCACTTACAGGAGTCATGCTCATTTTTGCAATCTTATATTTCAGTTTAATGATCGATACGGGGCTTTTTGAGCCGCTCGTTCAGTTTATATTAAAAATTGTAGGAGACAATCCTGTAAAAACCACAATAGGAACGGCTGTACTTACAACATTGGTTTCTTTGGATGGGGACGGGTCTTCTACCTATATTATTGTTGTCGCCGCAATGCTTCCGCTTTATAAGAAACAAGGTATGAATCCTCTCGTACTTACCTGTATTATTATGCTGGCTGGTGGTATCATGAATATTCTTCCTTGGGGCGGGCCTACAGCCCGGGTGATGAGTTCTTTGAAACTTGGTCATACCGAAATCTTTGTTCCGATGATTCCGGTAATGGTTATAGGCATTATATGGGTATTTATTGTGGCCTATATTCTCGGTGTAAAAGAAAAAAAGAGAATACTGAAGTACGGAAAATTTACAAAATACAATAATCAGGATATAGTTGGGGACGAAGATAATACGCTTCGCAGACCCAGACTTTTGATTATCAATTTTATACTTACAATTGTTCTTCTTTGTGTAATGATTCTTGATATTATCCCTTTGGGAGTAGCATTTATGATTGCATTTTGTATTGCAGCAATTATAAATTATCCTAAGCTGAAGGATCAGCAGAAAATAATCTCCAAGCATGCAGGTAATGCATTATCGGTTGCAGGAATGATTTTTGGTGCAGGGATTTTTACAGGAATACTAAATGGTACGGGGATTATGCAGACAATGGGAAATAGTATGATAGAGATTATTCCTAAGAGCTGGGGCGGATTTCTGAATGTTATTACAGCTGTGTTTAGTGTTCCGTTGACATTTTTCCTTACCAATGATGCTTACTATTTTGGAATACTGCCTATTATTACAGCAACTGGAAATCAATTAGGAATCCCACCTGATATCTTAGGAAGAGCAAGTTTGGTTGGTCAGGCTTCACATCTTCTGAGTCCGCTGGTGCCTTCTACTTATTTATTAGTGTCTTTGGCAGGAGTTGAATTCTCGGATCATTTGAAGTTTACTTTAAAATGGGCAATAGGTTCTTCAATTGTTATGCTTGTGGGAGCATTGATTCTCGGCATTATTTAGTTTTAGATAATTTTGTATTCTTATATACTTTAACATGGTAACTTTCTCATGAGTTCTGCTTTCCGACAAAAAACATTTTCCGATACATATGTAAGAAGCCTTTCTTTATATGTTTTTGCAGCAATTATTTGTGGTGCACTCACAGGGTATTATTTTCCGGAACTAAGTAAGAAACTAAGAATTGTAAGCTATTATTTTTTTCAGGTTCTGGAGTTATTAATAGTTCCTGTTATTTTTATTGCAACTACTTACGGTGTTAGTTATGTTTTCAGTATCCAAAATGCATTCAGGATTACTGTACAAATGATCTGTTATTTTCTATTGATTACTACAATAAGTATTTTGCTGGGACTTGGTTTTGGTTTTTTACTAAAGCCAGGTGCGGATACAGGGATTGATATAACCTCTGTCGGTAAATATATTTCAGCCTCTCCCGTTATCGGCTACAAAGGTTTGCTGTATATCAACAATTATATGATACTTATTTTGTTATCAATTGCGGGTGGGATAGTTATCAATTTTTTTAAAAATAAAGACAAGATTCTCCTTCTTTTGGATAACGGTAGAGAGATGCTCTATAAGCTAATAAAGTATTTGTATTTTCTTCTTCCTATTGTTGTCTTCTGTAATATAGCTTATAGTATTTCCGTTTACGGAATCAATACTCTTTTGCCACTGAGCAAACTTGTTGCAACAGTATATTTGGCCTGCATTGTTTTCATTGTAGGAATATTGGGTATAGTATCTTATTTGTTCAAAATTAATCTTTGGGATTTTCTTATCAGTATCAAAGAAGAAATTGTACTTGTTCTGGCAACTTCATCATCAAAGACTGCTTTTCCGATGATTTTTGAAAAAATGGAATCACAAGGATACAACAGGAAAATTCTTCGCTTTATTATTCCATTAGGATACAATTTTAACCTTGCAGGAGCCTGTATTTATCTTTCAATTGCCTGTATATTTCTTGTGCAATTATATAATATCCATTTAGATTATACAGATTATATCTGGTTATTTATTGTTGTATCAATCGCTTCAAAAACAGCATCGGGTGTCCCCGGATCTGGCTTCTTGGCACTTGTTTTCACCCTTGATAAATTTGGGGAAATTCCGATGTCAGAGATTGCACTGTTGTATAGTATAGATCGCTTTATGAACGAGGCAAGAGCTGTGACCAACTTTATAGGAATTGCTATTGGTGGTGCCATTATTTCGAAAATAAATCAAAAACACATTAATATATAAATGATACTTTCTGATTTCTCAATCCTTTTAGAAGAGATTCTTCAAAATCCAACAAAGTCTGCAATCATTATTGCCAATTTAATTCTTATTGAAAGTCTTTTGTCAATAGACAATGCGGCTGTTTTGGCAACGATGGTAATGGATTTACCGGAAAAGCAACGGAAAAAAGCACTTAAGTACGGTATATGGGGTGCTTATTTGTTTCGTGGTTTAGCACTTATTTTTGCTTCAGTTCTCATCTCTGTATGGTGGGTAAAACCCCTGGGTGGTTTATATCTCATCTATATTGCTTTGGACTGGTTTGTTAAAAAGAATAAAAATTCAGATGGAGAAGAAGAACAGAAAGAGCAGCACCCTAAAGAATCCGGATGGATCTATAGAAACTCCGTAGGTCTTCTAGGCAAATTCTGGACAACGGTAGCGTTAGTAGAGGTAATGGACCTGGCATTTTCCATAGATAATGTCTTTGCAGCTGTGGCCTTTTCAAAAAACTTACTTTTGGTTACAATAGGCGTTTTTATAGGAATTTTAGCCATGAGATTTATTGCACAATGGTTTGTGCGTTTAATGCAAAAGTTTCCCTTTTTAGAAACCATTGCTTTTATTGTTATTGCAATTTTAGGTGTTAAGCTTACATTGTCGTTGTACGAACATTTTTATCCAACCACATCGCTGGCGGAATTTTTAAGCGGACATACAATGGAAGTTCTGATTTCGGCAACTACTGTTCTTTTATTTGTAGTCCCGATTATAACCAGTTATTTATTTGGTTTCCCCAAACGTTCTAAATAAAGACTTCTTTTACAGAAATAAAAAAGACCACTGAAAAGTGGTCTTTTTTATTTGTAGAATTTTATCCTTTAGCTTTCTCGTCAGTGAAAAACTGGAAGCTTTCTTTTTTGTTAATGAGCTGCATTGGATATAACGTAGGATTATATTCACCGTTCAATATTTCGTTCAGCGCATGTTTTTTTGATTCACCGAATGCTACAGCCAGAATATTATCTGCTTTATTAATCAAAGGAGCGGTCAGGGTAATACGGAACATCTCCTGAGGTTTCAGGTAATAAGCATCTACCCATTTTTGCTTCTCATTCAGGATTGCTTCACCGGGAAATAAAGAAGCTGTATGACCATCATCTCCCATCCCAAGAAGAATAAAATCAAAAATACCCTCGTCTCCAAGAACATTTCTTATCTGTTGTTCATATACTTTGGCAAACTCTTCAGGTTCTATTCCGTCCTGATACATCGGGAAGATATGATCCTTGTTGACAGGAACTTTATCCAAAAGCGTTTCGAAGGTCATCCTTGCATTGCTTTTTTCATCATTAAGAGGTACCCATCTTTCATCAACCCAGAAAAAATAAACTTTATTCCACTCAACCTGGTCTGCATATTCCGGAGTAGCCAATAAACTGAAAATAGCTTTTGGAGAAGAACCGCCGCTAAGTGCTACAACAAAACGATTATGTTTTTCAATAGATTTTTTTGAAAGATCAATAAATTTATCTGCTGCTTTCTTATACAGTTTTTCCAGATCATTAAATACCGTAATATTCATTTCTTCTTTTTTTATTATATTTTATACCCATTTATGGCCTTGTCTTTTAACAAGTTCCATACTGTCTTCCGGCCCCCAGCTTCCGGCTTCATAATTAGGGAAAGAGGTATCTTTGTTATTTTTCCAGGACTCCTGTATAGTTTTTACCACGTCCCATGCTTCTTCTACCTGATCTGAACGCATAAACAGCGTAAGATCTCCTAAAAGAGCTTCCAGTAATAAGGTTTCATAGGCTTCCGGAGTATCTTCCTGACATGCAAAGTTGTCAAAAATCATTTCTACAGGCTCTAAAACCAATGAAAGACCTGGTTTTTTTGTCATAAACTGCAGTCTGATATCCATCATTGGTTGGATATTAATAATAAGTCTGTTGGCTGAAAGATGATGCGAACTATTTGAGAATGTAGAGTGGGGAAGTGGCTTAAATTGAATAGTAATGTAAGAATGCTTTTCTTTCATTTTTTTTCCGGTACGTACATAGAACGGAACATCCTGCCATCTCTCGTTATCCAGATAGAATTTTACAGCAGCAAAAGTCTCTGTATTGGAGTCAGGAGCAATACCATTCTCCTGGCGGTAACCTTTAGATTCTACACCATTTATAATGCCGGGGCCGTACTGGCCTCTCACTGCATAATGACCAACCTGATCAGGTGAAATTCTGCGGATTGACTTCAGAACATCTACTTTTCGATCTCTGATTTCACCGGATTCTAAGGAAGCAGGTGGTTCCATAGCTACCATACATAATATTTGTAACAGGTGATTTTGTACCATATCGATTAGCGCTCCCGTTTGTTCATAGAATGCACCTCTTGTTTCTACACCAACTTCTTCAGCTACCGTAATCTGCACAGATTCTATATAGTTATGATTCCATAAAGGTTCATAAATTGAATTTCCAAATCTGAATGCGAGAATATTCTGTACCGTTTCTTTTCCCAGATAATGGTCGATACGGTAAATCTGTTCTTCTTCAAAAGTTTCACCCAGAAGATTGTTGAGTTCAATGGCAGACTGCTTATCATGGCCAAAAGGCTTCTCGATAATGATCCGATCTTTTGCTGGATCAGAAGCTAATGAAGCATTCTTGATATGATTAGAAATTGTAGTAATAAAATTAGGGGCAATGGATAGATAGAACAATCTGTTTCCTCTTGTTCCGTAGGTATTGTCTAAATCTTCTAATTTCTGATTAAGAGCCTGATAGGAATCTTCCTGATCCAGTTGATGCTGGAAATAGGTAATATGGGACTTAAATCCAGACCAGTCTTTAGGAGTTCCTTTTCTTCTGGAAAAATTTTCCAGATTTTCTACAACGTAATTTCTGAAATTTTTATTGGTATTTTCCGATCTTCCTAAGGCGATAATATTAAATTGTTCAGGCATTCTGCCATCTATATACAAATTATAAAACGCCGGGAACAACTTTCTTTTTGCTAAATCTCCTGTTGCTCCGAAAATGATAATAGTAGTCGGATGCAGGACTTTTTCTTCACTCATTATTTCCTGATTTTAGTTGTTTGCAGATTGCCATGAAGTGTGAAAAGTACCTTCCTGATCAATACGCTGATAGGTATGTGCTCCAAAATAATCACGCTGAGCCTGGATAAGGTTCACAGGAAGAAATTCCGTTGTATAGGCATCGAAATATCCCAATGCAGTTTGAATACCTAAAGAAGGAATTCCGTTTAATGCAGCATAGCTGGCTGTTTTTCGCAATGAGCTGATTTTTTCTTTAACGATAGCAGAAATGTTTTGATCCAGTAAAATATTGGATAAATCCGGATTTTTGGAATAAGCAGAATAGAATTTTTCCAATAGTACTGATCGAATGATACAGCCACCCCTCCATATTTTTACAACATCTTGTAATGGTATTTCAAAACCATATTCCTTAGATGCTTTTACCAATAAAGCAAGACCTTGCGCATAACTTATTAATGTAGCCAGATACAAAGCATCTCCAACTTCTTTTATGAACAGAGCTGTATTTTCAGGACTTGCAATTTCCTTTTCCGAGTATAGCTTAGAAGCCTGAACCCTTTCGTCTTTATAAGCAGACAAAATTCTTGAAGTAACTGCGATATCTATAGTTGGAATAGAAACTCCAATTTCCATAGCTTGTTCGGAAGTCCATTTTCCGGTTCCTTTCGCTCCGGCTTTATCCAGGATCTTATCTACAAGATAACCGTCCGTAAGGGAATCTTTCTGCTGGAAAATATCACGGGTAATTTCAATCAGGAACGAATTCATTTCGCCATTGTTCCACTCTTTGAAAACCTCGTATAACTGGTCGTTATTTAGATTAGCTCCTCTTTTAAGCAGGTCATAAGCCTCACTGATAAGCTGCATAATGGCGTATTCAATTCCGTTATGCACCATTTTTACATAGTTTCCGGCAGAACTTTTCCCCATGTATGCGGTACAAGCCTCATTGCCAACTTTTGCAGAAATAGCTTCCAGCATTGGCTGAAGAAGACGGAAAGCTTCCAAATCTCCGCTGGGCATAATGCTGGGACCTGTCCTTGCACCTTTTTCACCTCCAGAAACACCCATTCCCATAAAGTGCAGATTTTTTGCTGCTAAATCGGCAATACGTCTGTTGGTATCTTCAAAATAAGAGTTTCCTGCGTCTATGACAATATCTCCCGGGCTAAGAAGTGGTGTTATGTTTCCTAAAACTGCATCTACAGGTTTTCCTGCGGGTACCATAAGGATAATTTTTCTTGGGGTTTCTAATGCCGATACAAAATCTTCCAGAGTTGTGCTTCCTTTTACTTTCATTGCGGAAGTAGCACCAGCCTGTAATTCTTTTACCTTTTCTTCATCCAGGTCAAATCCTGCAACTGAAAAATTATGATCAGCAATATTATAAAGAAGATTGCGTCCCATTACTCCGAGGCCAATCACTCCGTAATTATATTTCTCCATTGTTTAAATGTTATGTGAATTCTGTTTTTACAGACAATAAAATTACGGAAATGGGGGTGGAGAACAAAATAATAGAATGTGAAATATTATTAATTTCCTGTTAGAGTCTATCTATCAAATGTCTTTGTTTGGACAGCTAATTATTTCAATAAATCCTAATAATTAATCTTACTTTATTTTATTTCTTCGGATATTATAATAAATCAATTGTATATTTAATCACAAAAGAGGCTGTCTTAAAAGTGAGACAGCCTCTTTTGATCAATATAAAGCCTTGTATTTATTTTTTAATTCACACAACTAAAATAAACTCTAGGTGCTATTTCGGTATATCCGTTATCTTTAAAGAAAGAAATATAATAAGAACCGGGAGTATCCAAAGCAAAGTTAAGTGTGCCACTTTTAGCGTTTGTATATTGCCATTTTGTCGAAGAATTAGTTCCCGGAGTTTGCCCTTGTTTGTATATACCAATCCATGCTTTGGGATCTGTAGAACCGCTGCTAAAGGAAACCGGAATAGTTTCGTTTAGTTTATAACTGTTTCTGTTTAATGTGATTTTGGCGTTATTCCGAGGTATTTTAACTTTGAAAGTACTCCATACCGCTTTATGATCTGTAGGCCATATACCTTTTGGTTCAGAAAATTTATCTTTTGAGGTTTCCGGAACTGAAATATTCTTTACTATCGTATTTTTCGGCCCTACAATATAGCTGTCGCTTACAGAAATATTTCCGTTGTCATAATAGAATATATAATCAATTCTGTCCCGCTCATCAGATTTAGGAGCCCATGAGGATTGTGCCGGCCATGTAAATCCTGGATAATTGACTTCGTCCGGATATATTACTCTGTAGCTGTCTTTAAAACCTGCTTTGGAAAGAGTAGAGGTGGAACTCCAGTTGATAACTGTACCACGATGATCATATAGATTTTTAACTGCCTCTGTCCAGTCCAGATGTGATGCTTCATTAAAATCTCCACCCAGAACTACTACTTTCCCACTTGCTATATCTTGTTTTGCACGAGAAAGAAAATCCTGAATCTGTTGTGGCCTTTTAGACTGATCATTTATTTCTGTAATTTTATTTACATCGGTAACAGGGGCAGGTAATTCTTTGAAAGTTATAGGATCATATCCTCTGGGGTAGTTTACAGCATAGTATGTATAATCTAAATGACCAGAATAGATAACAACCTCATTTCCCGGAACAACCTCCGTAACTAGTCGATGGTAAGCACTAAAGGCAGAATACTCTTTAATAGGATATTTACTCAAAACACCATTGTCATCTCCTCTGGAGGCATAATATGTTTTTCCTTTTGCTTTTAAGGATGCTACAATACGCTGATCAAAAGATGTATTGTTATAATTTCTGACCTCCGAAAGAGTAACAAAATCAGGCTCTCGGGAAGCTATTTCATTTACAATAGCATCATACCCTCCGGAAACCTTAGTCCCTTCCTGCCATATATTGAATTGCAGAACACTAAATGAATAAGTCTGCTCCGGCAATGCTGATTTATACTGTAAAGATGTTGCTGCCTCTAACTCGGATGTGCTGGCGTGGATTTCCGGCCGGGAGCACGAGATAAGTAATGTAACGGCAAAAGCTGTGGAGAATAAATTTTTTTTCATGGTATTAATATTATTTTGGATCTGTTATGCAAAAGTATACATTAATGTTATTATTTCCATTTAACATAATAAACCCACAATCCGAAGGTCTGTTATTTTGCTGATTAATAGGAATATTTCTCAGGATTACCTTTACTAAGCATTAATTAAATTTAATATATAGGAAAATCTTATTGATAATAATGAAGCCACATAGGCTAGTGACAAGTCTCTGTTTTTAATAATCTATTATTTTGAAATAACTATTTCAGAGGATTTCTTTTAGGGCTGATTATAAAGGTATTAAAAATGGCCGGGAGTAATATCCGGCCATTTAAAAAACTAAAAAATAATCCACACGATCTATGATTCGTTTTGTTTAATTTGTGGGTTGTTATTGATCTCTTTATTAGGGATCTGGAACTTGAATTTATCAGTTGCTAAGTTGAACCTTCCGAAGGTATGGTTAGTTCCAGGATATATTCTTTCCAATGGCGTACCCAGTCTTTTCATGTCAAACCATGCATAACCTTCTCCCCAAAGCTCTATTCTTTTCTGAAGGATAATTTCGTTTACAAGTTCATTTCCTGATTTTGAAGACAGAGAATATGTTTTATCTCTTTGTGAAGTGATTTCGTAAAGAACCTGTCTGGCTTCAGCTTCCCAGCCTTGTCTAGCCAGTGCTTCAGCTTCTGTATAGTATAAAGAAGAAGCTCTGATATAGATATAGTCACCTTCAAACAAAGTAGGATCCTTAAACTTCCAGCTTACATATGGCGGATAGCTTTTTTCTGTTCCGTTGAAGTTATAATCTGCTCTTTGGCTGCCATTGAATACTTTCTTGCGGTAATCAGTTCCCGGAATTGCATCATAAAGGCGTTTGTCTATTAATTTATAAATCTGTGCTGCTCCGGCATAACCTCTGTTTGTATTGTCGAACATGGAGAAAAATGAAGCATAATGATTTCCAATACTCATGGTGGATGTTGTGTTATGGAATCCCCATATTACTTCCGGATTATTGATGTTGGAAAAGCCGGTGGAGGTGTAATCGTTTTCAGTCATCAGTGCTATTCCCTGTCTGCTTTCATTCGCATATTTGCTGGCTTTAGCATAATCTCCGGTTTGCAAGTATATTTCAGAAGCAATCGCCTTAGCTGTTCTTTGGTCTATTTGAGCTTTGGAAGAACGTGCATAGCTTCCTAAAAGTACAATGGATTCTTCAATATCTTTTGTAATCTGCTGATATACCTCGGATACTGTAGATCTGGCAAGTCCCTGACTTTGATTGTTGATTGTAAGTACCAAAGGAAGTCCCGGATCCTGTTTGTGCTCTTTGTAATCGTTGGCATAGAAGCGAATCAGATAAAAATAAGAATAAGCTCTTAGCGCATGCAGTTGCCCTGCTATAGCTCTGTTGCTTGCACTATTGTCATTTTTTATATCATCCAGTAATTTGTTGATTACAAAAATTCTGGCGTAAAAAGTAGTCCAGACAAATTCAGCAGCAGAATTATTGGCATTTGTAGCATCATAATTATAAAACATACCTAAATGCTGGTTTGTAGCTTGTATTACGTCATTTGACATAAGATCTGCTCCAGCTTTAATAGCCATGATACCGAAGTCAGAATGTAGAGTAGTTCCGCCGGCACCATTACTGCGAAGATCCAGATATATACCGCCCAGGATTTTCTCAGCCTTTGATTGGTCATCATTCAGTTGTTCACCCGAAATATCTCCGTTTGGCAAAGTATTCAGGTCACTGGAACAACTATTAATGATTGTGCCTATAGATAATGCCGTGATTAAATATTTTATTGTTTTCATATATTTTTAAAAATTGAGTTTAAATCCTAAAGAAACGCTTGAAAGTAATGAGTATCTGTATGAATTAGACACGCCTGTTAATGAGGCTCTCGGGTCATAGCCTTTTCTTTTGGACCATAGGTAAAGATTGTTTCCTGTAAGGTATATTTTGAGTGCTGATAAACCAATCTGCTGTGTAAAATCCTGAGGTAACTGATAAGACAGGGTTATATCCTGAAGACTGAGATAGTCTGACTTGATCAGGTATAGTGTGGAATTTCCGTTTTGGTTAGTCGAGTTAAGGTCTACACGTGGTAATGCAGCATTCGGATTTTCCGGTGTCCATGTCTTGTCTAAATCTGTCGAATAGTTGGATGCGTAGGTATCTGAGTGAAATAAGCTTCTGTAGGTATCATCATAGCCATAACCTCCGAACTGATAAGCGAAATTAACGGACAAATTGAATCCTTTATATGTGAAATCGGTACCAAAGCCTCCATATACTTTAGGAATAGCAGATTTGCCTGTGTTATAATCGGTGGCTTCTTTGTAATTGTTGGTAATAGTAGTTTCCTCCTTCTTGGTATTTGGATTTATACTTGTTCTGTACCATTGTGCATCACCATTATTCGGATCTACGCCCGCAAATTTTTTCAGATAGTAAGTATATCTGTCACCTCCTTCTGTCAGAATAAATAATCCCGAAACCAAACCTGTACTTCTTTGCTCTTCAGGAAGTTTGGTTATTTTATTTTTATAATGGGTAGCATTTGCATAAAAACTCCATTGAATCTCTTCTGAGCGCAGAATATCCACATTTAGACTTGCCTGAAATCCTCTGTTGATCATATCTCCAATATTCCCATATTTAATATATGATCCGGCATTAGAAGGAGGCAATGGAAGAGTATAGATCATATCCGAAACCTTTCTTTCGAAATAATCAGCATTCAGACTGATTCTGTTTTTTAAAAGAGAAATCTCAATACCTGCATTCAGGTTTTTCGATGTTTCCCATTTCAAATCTTTATTTCCCTGTTTTCTGAGTGATAAAACCGGTTTCCCATCCCCGAAGTTGTTAATTCCGTAGATATCCTGATAGGCATAATAATCTCTGTCAGCATTTTCCAGGAGTATATTATCATTTCCCTGTTGCCCGTATGAGGCCTTTAACTTTAATGTATTAATAATACTGTTTTCTTTTAGGAAATCTTCTTTTGCAATATTCCATGCAGCACCTAAACCATAAAAATTGCCCCATCTGCTGTCAGGAGAGAATACAGAAGAGCCATCTCTACGAACATTGGCATTGAAGAAATACTTATTGTCATAATTATAGAGTAGTCTGGAGAAATAGCCTTCTACAGCATAATCATAAGCATTTCCGGATAGATCTGTTATTTTTACAGCATTGTCAAAGGATAAAGAATTTGGCAATACCAGTTGCTGTTTTGTCCCGGAGAACCTGTCGCTTTTTGTTTTATTAAGTTCGTGGCCAATGAGAATATTGAAGCTGTGTTTACCCAGTTTTTTCTGATAGGTAAGCAATTGCTGGTGATTCAGTGTATTTCTGAATATAGAGCTCATTGTAATTGTGCCTCCAACCGATGCAGAGGTGCCTCCAACTGTATTTCCAAACTGTAGATTTTTAATATTTTCTAAATATGCACCAAAGTTATAAGTGAAATCTAATCCTTTAATAATTTCATAGTTTAAACCAAGGTTGATGTTTGTTATATTGCTGGTTGTTTGGGATTTATCCTGTTGAAGATTGCCAACCGGATTTTCATAAACTGCATAAGATCTCGTTGCACCATTTGGCCCTTGGCCGTCCCCATAGTCATAAAGGGCTTTTCCATTTTTGTCATATACAATCTGATAATCATTATTTCTTAGAAATACCGGATAAAATGGAGCAATATTTCTGGCAAATTGAAACGGATTGGAAAATCCTCCGGTTTCACCAAAATTCTGCTTACTATTTGTGTAAGATAAACCACTGGTTAATTTTAATTTACTGGTAATAGTGTAGTCGAGATTGGACCTGATCCCAAATCTCTCGAATCCCGAAGAAATAAGGTAACCTTGATCATCAAGATAATTTAATGATGTATAAGATTTTACCTGTTCATTATTAGCCGTAACTCCTATGCTGGCTTCTCTTCTTAAAGCTGGTTTAAAAAGTAGTTTTTTCCAATCATCCTGATACAAAAGCTGTGCATCTGGGTTAAACTTGCCATCCTGTGATATTAGCTTATTAAAAGGAAGGTTATAGACATTATATCCCAGTCTGTTCAGTGCAGAAATACCAACTTCGTGAGGTGATGCTCCCGACGGAACAGCTCCATTCTGCTTTAATCGTGCAACTTCACCAACTCTTGCACGGTTATAAAAAGCCATATAGTAATCCTTTGGAGAGGTATAAACCGGATAATCATCGATCGATCTGAAGTTTATACCTGTTTTTACATCTGCTTCTACGTGAAGTCCATTCGATTTTCCTCTTTTGGTATTTACGATAATTACCCCGTTGGCTCCTCTGGATCCGTATAAAGCATTAGAAGATGCATCTTCCAAGAAAGAGATACTCTCTATATCAGTTCCTGGGATACTATTCAGATTTCCGTTATACGGAATACCGTCCAATACAATTAATGGATCGCTCGATGCATTGATAGAACCTATTCCCCGCATTCTTATGGTTGGTTGGGAACCTGGCTGACCGGAAGATATTACCTGTACACCAGCAACTTTTCCGCCAATTCCCTGTAGAATGTTTCCATTTTGAAGATTGGCAAGATCTTTTGTTTTTAGTGACTGTACAGATCCTGTAATTTCTTCCTTTTTTTGTTTACCAAAGGCTACTACCACAACTTCCTTTATGGAATTTTCCTTGGGTAGGCTGTCTCTGGTTTGTGCAAAGCCATATTCTGCAAGCAGAATAAGGGCTAATGCTCCAATTTTGCATTGTTTCTTTTTCATTATATTAATCTTAGTTTAAATCTTGAAAAACTTCATAACTTATCTGAACTCTAATCATTGCTGTAGAAATGAGATAATAAATATTCAGCCTCCTTCTGTGAGGGAGGTTGTATTATAAGCGTTGAAGATTGAATTGGGAAAGGAGTTTTTAGTATGAGAAAGAGCTCAGACTCCTGTTTTTATTACTTCTTCAATAGTGCTTTACATGGAATACATATAGCACATGCATTGAAAAGTGAAATATTTCATTGTATAATAGTTTTTTGTACAAAGAACTTCCAGAGCAGATACTGTCGGGAAGCTTCCCGGGGCAGAGTCAGATATACTTGTGTTCATAAAAACGAATTTGATTTTTTTACTGCTTCAAAAGTATCTAATTAATCAAAATTCATTGATAATAGAAGATATGATATATATCATATAAAGTCTATCTAATTAGTAGATATTTATTTTTGATGATTCTTCTATTTGAATAAAAAAGTAATAACATTATAAATTATAAAAATTATTAGAATCTATTTTATATAATTTTTAAGAAAAATGGATTTTTTGTTGTAATTGCTTAATTACTTAAAGCTTTGAAAAAAATGAAAAAAACTGAAATAAGTAGGGATTTACATTATTTTTGAAGAGCTTTTTCAAAGATTTTGATTCGTTTTTTTTTTTTTAATCACCAATGATAATATCACTTTTTTTATTGCCGAAATTCCTCGGATCAGACAATTATTATCAGTTTCCGGCAATAAGTCCGCCAGAATATTTGTCAAAAAAATCATTCCGGTATACTTCTCCAATAGGAATTTCATATTCCCAAATATAAATAGTATGAGTATCGAAAGATTCAATATGCTGCATGTTTACCACATAGGATTTACTCACCCGCAGAAAAAGGGGGGACGAAATCTTTTGATGAATGGTTTTGAGATTCATCGCCGTGATAAGCTTTTGATTCTGGGTATAAATAACAACATAATCTTTCAGCCCTTCAATAAACATAATATCATCAAGCTGAATTTTATAATATCTTTTATCTGCCTTTATCATCAGAGAGGCATCATTACTACCCTCAACTGTATTTTTTACTGTAGTCTGCGAAAAAAGTTCTTTGTAAGAAATAGCTTTGTCAATCGCCTTTTTTAGTCTTTGCTTTTCTACGGGCTTCAACAGATAATCTATAGCATCCAGTTCATAGCTTTTCAGCGCATACTGAGGGTAGGCGGTTGTAAAGATAATCAGGCTATCCTCCGGAATCATTTCTGCAAATTCCAATCCTGTTACTTTAGGCATTTGTATATCCAGAAATATAAGATCAGTCTTATTCTCTTTGAGAAAGCTTAGAGCTGTGAGAGCATTAGAAAACTCTCCCAATATTTCAACAGGAGATACTTCATTAATCAAAGATCTCATCTCTTCTCTTGCCAATGGCTCATCATCTATTATTATACAGTTCATAAAGATAGGGGAATTGTTAAATTTACAATATATTCTGTTTCTGTTGAAATAATGTCCAGACTGTACTCAGTTTGATACAGTAATTCCAGTCTTCTTTTAATATTCTTGAGTCCTAAGCCTCCATAACGGTTTTCTTCCAGAGACAAATCCGGGCTTACAGAGTTTCGACAAGTGAAAATTAATCTGGAATTTTCTACAGTAAAATCAATTATAATATAAGTATCATTATCCGCAAGATCTACACTGTGTTTAACAGCATTTTCCACAAAAGTGGTAAATAGATTTGGGGGAATAAAAATATTGCTGAAAGACCGAATATCCTGATTGATAACAGCAGTAAAGTTTTCCCGTCTTAACTCTTCAAGATTTAGGAAATTAGAAAGTGCATTGATTTCGTCTGTAAGCGGAGTCGTTTTATCATTGTTTTCATAAAGCTGATAACGCAGAAAGCTCGAAAGCTTCATAAGAACCTCTGTAGCTTGTTCGGGATTTTTTCTAATCAGTGCTTTTACATTATTCAGCATATTGAAAAGAAAGTGCGGATTAATTTGGTTTTTTAGTACATCCAGCTCCATCGACAGTGAAAGGTTTTTCAATTCCGAAATTCGTTCTTTATCCTTTATCCACCTTTGAAATAGCTTTAAAGTTGTGGTTGTCAGTATAATTGGTGTAGAAATAATGATGCCGCTATACAGACTTTTATCTTCCCGAAATTTAAGCGAAGTGCTGTTATATATAATAAAACTTATAAAAGATAAGCTGACAGCAACCAGAATAATAAGCAAAAGCAGATACAGCAGATACTTGGATCTGAAGAAGAAATAAGGCACCAGAATATACATATTGACATAAAACATGGCGATAAAAACAGACCAGCCTATCAAAACCATATAGAATTTATAAATCTGTGAAGAATCTGATGTTAGTTTGGGGTTGTTACTATAGAATAAAAGGAAAAGTCCGATGTTAAAAATAACATGGCGAATAACCCTGTAGCGGTCCTCCACAAGAAATTTAATAAAACCATTGACCTGAATATCCTGAGAATCTTCCATATTCATATTATAGATATATTATTCTATAGATTTAAAAATCTGTTTAAAAGTATTTTATTGCTGATCTTTTTCGACAGGCTCAGAATGACACTGCTCATCCTAAAGATATTTTATTTAAGAGATGTCAGGTTGAGCCTGTCGAAACCTTATATTCTTTTGAAATAAATCTAAACGAGCTTTTAATTTGCAAAACTAAAATATTCAGAAGTATTATTTAAAAAATTATACAAACCTGTAATCCTATTATACTAAATTCTAAATGGCAGTTTTGTATAAAAAAAACCGGATTTTATATAAAAATAAGAATTGATGTACACTATTTATCTTTTTTTTGCATATTATAATTTAATCGTATGGCCCTAAAGGAATTCACTGATTTGTCTAACCAGATCCTGAGCGATAGCGCTTTAACAGAACAACAAAAAGAAGAAAAAATAATACAGCTTGCAGACCTTACCCGTTTTATAGAATGTTATAACTCTTCTATAAAGGCTTCCAAATACCAGTTAAAGGGAAAAATAAATATAATTGTTGATGAAGGCAGGGATAAAGGAATTCTCTTTTGCGATATCAATAGTCTGCACAATACGGTTTCATATACACAGTTAGTTGCAGAAGCTAAAAGAAATCATGGCGGAGTTAAAGAACTGTGGCTGGTATTTGTACGGGAAAGAGAAACAGAAGATACAAGCCCAGCTCTAGAATTTATACAGCAGGAAAATATCGGATACATCTTTGACAAGCTTTTTTTATTTGATTTTTTTAAAAAGCAAGTTCTTTCTCTGAACTAAAAAATAATAAAACATCATGAAATATAACCTGTTATTGCTCATCGCCAATAGCAGGTTTGTTTATTTATGCCTATGCCTGCTTCCTGAACTTTTGCACACTGGCTTTTTAAAACAATAATCAATGTTTTCTCAAAAAATTAAAAAGCTTATTTTTGCGACATATTTCGACTTATGTGGAAGTTTATTAAAAGAGTTATTTTTATTATTATAGTCTTCAATATACTGGCAGTAATCTGGGGACGTTTTTTTAATCCGCCTATTACATTTATCCAGCTGGGAGGACTTGCGGAATACGGGAAATTAGACCGCAATTATATTTCGTTTGACGAAATGGGAGATAATGTAAAGCTTGCCGTAATAGCCAGTGAAGATCAGAACTACTTTAAACACAATGGTTTTGACTTCAAAGCTATCGAGAGAGCAATGAAACACAATGAAAAGAAAAATAAGAGAACAGTTCAGGGCGGTAGTACAATTTCTCAGCAGACAGCCAAAAATATATTCCTGTGGAATGGGAGAAGCTGGGTGCGTAAAGGTCTGGAGGTTGTTTATACTTTTATTATAGAACACCTTTGGAATAAAGATATTATTCTGGAGCGTTATCTGAACTCCATTGAAATGGGACGCGGAGTGTTCGGTGTAGAAGCAGCTTCTAAATACTACTTTAATAAATCTGCAAAAGATTTAACCAAAAGCGAAGCTGCCTGGATTGCAGCTGTATTACCAAATCCAAAAAAATATGATCCTAAAAATCCGTCGCCGTATTTACAGAAAAAGCACAGCTGGATTATGAAACAAATGGGTTATATGAAGTTAAATTGATATCTTAGCAGTATAGATTATGGGAAGGCTCCTCAGAAGAAATAAAGATAATTTTAACAATATTCTAAAAAAATATTTCGTTTTTAAAAACGAAACAAAATCCTTAGAACCTCTTAAAGACATATTTAACAGCATTGTTCATGAAGATTTTGAGGTTTTTTTGGCCTACCTAAAGAACAATCCCGAGATATGTGATAATTTCGGATATTATATCCGGAATCTTTTTGATGGGAAACCCTTCAACCTATCTCTTACTGAAGCAGATATCCTCTCGGAAAATGCATTTTACCCGGAACTAAAGAAAAGAATCCTAAACAAAATTCTGCCATCTGTAGATAACGAAAATTCTGTTTCTTATTTGGTGGACACCGTTTCTGTACATACCAAAAAAGATCTGGCTTATCTGAAAAATATTTCAGACGCCGAGATGGACGAACTTTTCCGTCTGCTTAGAATTGATGATTTTATCCGTAATCCAAAAGTAAAAAACGAGTTGATGTTCTCTATGAATATCTTGGCATGGCGTGTTATCGGTAATGCATTGGATGTAGATGTTGTAAGGATGGCACCGGAGTATAAGAACTTCGACAATCCGTTTCTGGCATTACAGAATGAACTGGATTTACTTTTAGAGGAGTTTAAAAAAGATCCTGCAACCGAATTAAATTCAAAATCGGAGATTTATAAACAGATGAAAGTCTATCTGCAGCAATGTCAGGAGTTCGTGAATCTGGCCTTTAAAAATGCTTCTAAATACGGAATTTCCAATAAGATTAATCAGTCTTTGCTGAAGATCCGCCAGCAGTTGGAGAGAGTAAGTATTATTCTTAATCTACTGGTAATAGATAGTCCGGATGATTACCTGAAAAAATCAAGACAGTTATTTTTCAGTATTCTGGACTTCAAATCTCATAAAAATAATATTTCTGATCTTGTATCTGATAGTACAAGACTTATTTCTCACCTTATTACAACCCATACCTCGGAAGTAGGTACCCATTATATTACTACAGGAAGAAAGGACTATTTTAAGATGCTACTGAAGTCTTCCGGTGGTGGTGTTATTGTGGGGGCATTGTGTGTACTGAAAATGTTGTACAGCTATAGTCACAGTAGTGATTTTGTACACGCATTTATGTACTCTTTTAACTATGCAATGGGATTTGTAATGATCTATCTGATGAATTTTACCCTTGCAACAAAGCAACCGGCTATGACTGCAGCAACAATGGCAAGAGTACTTTCAGAAGGACGTAATACCAAGAAGAATTATATAGATTTTGCACACCTTGTTTCTAAATTATTCCGTTCGCAGTTTATTGCTTTCGTCGGGAATGTATTGCTATCATTCCCTGTAGCATTAATTATTATTTATGGATTGGAGATTATTTTCAAACAAAACCTTGCGATAGACAAATCTTCCAAATTGTTACAGGATTTGGATCCTATACATTCTAAAGCAATTTTCCATGCATGTATAGCAGGATTCTTCCTTTTTATTTCGGGTATTATAGCCGGAAATGTGAGCAATACAGGGGTCTTTTATCAGATACCGAAGCGTATTGCCAAAAATCCGTTTATTAACTATTTCTTCGGAGAAAAATTTGCAAGAAATTTATCTGTCTATTATTCCCGTAACTGGGGCGGGATTGTATCCAATTTCTGGTTCGGTATTTTTCTGGGTGCAACAGCTCCGATAGGACTTTTCTTAGGTCTGGATCTGGATATTCGACATATTACATTTGCGGCCGGAAACTTTGCATTAGGTCTTTATGGTAAAGATTTTAATGTAACCACTTATGCTTTCTGGATTTCCTTTATAACAGTCTTCTTAATAGGATTTTTCAACTTCCTGGTAAGTTTTGGATTATCTATGGTATTGGCATTCCGTTCGAGAAAAGTAAATATGGGAGAGGTAAGACTGATTATTGCAGAGATCTTCCGTTATTTCTTCAGAAACCCCTTGAGATTCTTCCTGCCAATCCGTTCCAGACTGGATGAGCGAGCAATGGATCTCATGAAGAGTACGAATACTACAAAAACTGAAGGTCATTAATCTTTTCTTCACCAATTACACTACGGAATTTTTGCAGAAAAAAAGTTTTACGCATTCTGAAATCATTTTTCAGAAGAGGTGAGTTAATTTTTATATCCAGCATGCCATTTTTCAGAGACACACTGGTGATTTCCTGATAAAGAGATTCGTCCAGATAATCTTCAAGAAAATCCCGGATAGCAATAGCCTCCATTTTTTCTTCCAGTCCGTAAATCTTTATAAAAGATTGAACCAATTCAGAAGACATATATTCGCGTTTCTTTTTTTTCATTTTTAAATCTATTGATTTTATTCAAATTGTATAATTTCTAATTATAATAAATTTGTTAACTACAGAGGAATATAGTTTTAATGTGGTTTAGAGATATTTCCGATGCACTATAAAAATATATAAGTTAAATTTTATTGTTAATACTCTTCGATAGTTCGTCAAGCTCACTATAGACTTAACTCAGAGTGACATTGCTCGTCCGATATATCTTCCTTTTAGGAGTGTCAGGCTGAGCCTGTCGAAGTCTAATATTTTTTTAATCAAAATTTAAACAGGGTCTATGTTTAAAAATTTATTTTTCTATGTAAGACTATTATAAATATTTGTATTCTATGTATCTATAGTGGTTCTTAGTTTTTATCATTGCCCAAAACTATAACTCAAAAATCCGGCTTTCCTCATTAATACGTTGTACAATAGATTGTGTACGGTCTTTATGGGTATCTGTAATAAAAATTTGCCCGAAATTCTCTTTATTTACAAGTGCTATAAGCTGACTCACTCTGTTGTCATCCAGTTTGTCAAAAATATCATCCAGTAAAAGAATAGGCGATTTCCCGGTGATATCTTTTATCATCTGCATTTGCGCAAGTTTTAGGCTGATAAGAAAAGTTTTCTGTTGTCCCTGTGATCCTGTTTTCTTTAACGGAAACTGGCGCATAAGGAAGATAAGGTCATCTTTATGAGTACCTCGGGAGGTATAAGTCAATATTCTGTCCTTTTCCAGGTTCTGAACCAGAATTGCTTCGAAATCCTGTTCAGAAAGATCGGATTGGTAATTGATTTCTATGTCTTCTTTTCCATCAGAAATCAACTGATAAAACTTCTGTACGATAGGAGAGAACTTCTCGTTGAAAGCCTTTCTTTTTTCGTGTATTATATTCCCGGATTTTATCAGATGATGCTGATAAATTTCCAGAGAATCGGCATCGAAAAAACGATTCTTTTGGAAAGCTTTTAGTAAAGCATTCCTTTGCTGGATCGTTTTTTGGTACTGGATAATATGAAAAAGATATTCAGTATCGGTCTGAGAGATCATACCATCCAGAAATCTTCTGCGCGCTTCTCCCGAATCTGATATTAAATTGTTGTCATAAGGAGAAATGATAACCGAAGGCAGAAAGCCTATATGATCGGCAAGCCTTTCGTATGACTTATCATTTTTCTTAATAATTTTCTTAGAATTGAGAGGTTGCTGAACTTTTATAATATTTTCTTTTTCATCATCAGCTACCACTGCTTCGATGTTGAAGAACTCTTCGCCTTGCAAAATATTGTTCTGATCTGTATTGCCCAGAAAACTTTTTCCAACCGAAAGGTAATATAGTGCGTCTAATATATTAGTCTTGCCTACGCCATTGTTCCCAACAAAGCAATTGATTTGTGGTGAAAAGTCAAATTGGCGAAAAGCATGATTTTTAAAATTGTTTAAGCGAATAGATTGTATCAGCATACTTGGAAAAACTTGGGTAAAGATACGACAATCAGAATAATTTCAGAAGGAGATGAAACAAAAACGGAAGACCACTAATCGTTTCTACTCCGAAAGAATAATAAGCATCAGACCTTGAAGGCTGAGCAAAATAAATAAGTATAAAACCAATAACTACAGACAGAAAATAGCATAAAGCGAAATCGGGTTGTAGAAAAAAAACAGCAATGAGTGATGAAGAAAAAAACAGCAAATAAGCCAGATATTTAGTATTCTGAATACCGATAATCTGTGGAAATGTAGTAACGGTATCAGATTGCATATCCCGAATATCAAAAGGTAAAATAAGACCTGATACCAAGAGAAAGGTGATGAAAAAAACATCCCATTGTATCACAGGCATTATAAGCCACGAGTTGATCAGCGCCCATACAAGAGCCACATGGAAGATTTTTATAAAAGGAATTTTTCTGATGAATGTATTGAGGAACTGACTATTATACAAAAAACCTAAAATGATGATAAGTAACCATTTAATCAATGATTCGGGATGATGTCTGTGGATGATTACAGTGACACAGAAGATAAAAGTTACTGTATTAAAGAGCAATACATAACGAAAAAGTCTTTTCGTCATCTGGTATTTTGTATACAAATACCCATTTAGAAAAGTAAGAAATATAAGGAGGATAAGCGCAGAACGGAATGGAATTCGCTCTGTCATAAAGAACAGCGTGAGCAAAGTTCCCATTAAAGAAACATAAATCTGACTGTCTACTATATATTTTTTAAGTAAATTTAACACACATCAAAAATAAATATTTATGCAACGCATTGCCAAAATTTTTAGCCTGCTGTTGGTCATTTTATCGGGTATCTCATTACATGCCCAGAATTACTATGATCAGCAATGGAAAAAGATTAACGATAATTATGCAAAAGGAATGGTAAAATCCAATTTGCCAATAGTATTGGATATTCAGAAACAAGCTATGAAAGATAACAACACCATTGAGTTAATCAATGCCCTGAAGGCAGAGTTTGTAATTGTCAACCAAGCGCGCGACGATGAGAAAAATAATTCTGCAAGCCAGTTTTTTGACAAAATAAAAAAGCAGGAAAAGAATCTGAAAGGAGACGAGCTATTAGTATATCGTGCTTTACAGATAAAGTTTGTAGACGATTATTTAAAACGAAATCAATGGAAGATTCAGGACAGGACTAATATAGATAATCAGGACTTTGGTCAGATTGAAACATGGTCTAAGCTGGATTTTAAAAAATATTTCACACAGAATTTCAATGATCTTGGAAAGGTTAAAAATGAAATTCATAAAATTTCCATGACCAAATATCAGAAGTTATTTGCCAATACACAGGATATTGCTTACTTCCCGTCTGTTCAGGACTGGGTCGCTTTGCAACATGTAGACTTTTTAAAGGATAATGTATTATTTACGCCAAATGAATTAAAATCAAATAATGCTAAAATTCTGGAAATTTACAATGATCAGATTGCATCTAATTCAGGAAACCCTAAATTGTTTTATGAATACCTTAAATCCCAGTATGAGGTAAGCTTTAGTCAATTATCAGAAGCGGAAGCCCGCAAAAAATATGAAGCAATTGTAAATTCTTCCACAGATGGAGATTACAAAGTCTATATTCTGAATGATATAGCTGGAGGTCTGGCTTCTTCAAGCCCTAAAGAGGCAATGTCTATTTTGAAGAAAGCAAAGGAAATATATCCTAAGAGTGATTTTCAGAATAATATAAAAAATACAGAGAATAGTATTACAGCTCCGGTAATAACGGTAAGCTATGAATCTTTTACATTACCTCAGCAACCCATTCACTTGTCTGTTAACTATAAAAATGCAGATGCTTTTGCCATGAATATTTATCAGGTAACTGATATGAATTCATTTATCAGCCATATTAAAGACAGCTATAAGAACCCTTTGTTAAAGGTTGCAAAGCAACTCGTGAAAAAAGAAAACTATCAGCTGAAAAATACAGAAGATTATAAAAACCATGTCTCTTCTGTAGAACTGTCTGCATTGAAGAATGGTCTTTACATTGCCGAATATATTGTGGAGGGAAAATCTCAGGGAAGCTACTGGTTCTCTGTAACAGATTCCCGTATTATTTATAATAAAATTTCGAATAACAGTGCGAACAATGTATTGAGACTTATTAGCAGAAATAATGGTGAATCTAAGAAGAATATAGGTCTTATTTTTTATGACTACAGCGAATACAATAAGCCTGTAGCCAAATTTTTAACTAAAACAGACCCACAGGGAATTTTTGTATTTCCGGAAAATAAAACCCGAAATTACAAACGTTATTTGGTTGAAGATTCGGAGAAAAATATCAGCTTTATAGAAGCTTATGGTGGCGATTATTATGATCAGCCAAGAGTTGATGCAACTGAAAAAACAGCTCAGATATTTTTGGACAGAGCTATTTACAGACCTGGACAAACAGTTTATTTCAAAGTGATTAATACCCAATACAGCAATAAAAAGGAAACTGTTGTAGTAGGGATGAAGCAAAAGATAAAATTGGTAGATGCTAATGGTGAAGATGTTTCGGAGCAGATATTTACAACAAATGAATTTGGTAGCTATAGTGGCAACTTTATTTTACCAAAAGGAAAACTAAATGGCCAGTTTATGCTGGAAACAGATGAAGGTTCTGTAAATTTCAGAGTAGAAGAATACAAACGTCCGAATTTCGAAATTACCTTTGAAGATATTAAAGGTGAATATAAATTTGGCCAAACCATTCATATGAAAGGCAAAGCTGTTTCATTCTCGGGAGTTCCGTTAAGCAACGCCACGCTGAATTATGAAATTAAGAAACAGGATATTCGTTACCGTTATTTCTATTGGTTCACACCAACATCTAACGAAAATTCAATTCTGGGAACTATTAAAACCAATGAAAAAGGTGAATTTGATATTCCTGTTGATCTTAAAAAAGATGATAAGCTAAAAGGAATTCAGGTAAATGAATATGTGGTAAATGCATCGGTAACTGATATCAATGGTGAAACACAGGAAAACTCTTCAACATTCCGTGTAGCTTCTGTAAGCCACTTTATAGAAGCTGAAGAAGTAAAGCCGGCTTTTGCGAATGAAGATATAAAAGTAAAAGTAGCGACTAAGAATTATAATAACCAGAAACTAGGGAAAAGCTATCAGGCAAAACTAAGTCTTCTGGAATCTCCGGATCGTATTTTCAGAAATAATTTTGAAGATTTTGTACAAGATATTCCTGTATTTTCTAAAGAGAATTTCATTCAGAAATTCCCACACGATTACTTTGATAAATCCGAGTTAGCGAAGAATAGAAAAGAGAAACAAACAGTACTGCAAAAAACAACCACTGATGAAGAATTTAGTCTTGGGAAATTAGCTGCTGGAACTTACAAACTGGAATTCTACAACATCGAAGGACAGGATACTATAAAAACTGAAAAAGTCTTCGAGGTATGGGACAGAAAATCTTTAGGAAATGGACAGAGACCTTTCTTCAGATTAATGAATAATCAGAAAGATTATGCAAGAGGAGAAAAAGCTAAAGTATATCTGTATTCCTCAATCCCTGACGCTAAAGTATATGTGTATGTACAAAACGGAAACGGAGAAACTAAAACCGAAGAGAAATACATTAAAAATGGTGTGTTGGAATATGAGATAGTAATTCCTACAGATCCGGCTGTGAAGCAACTGAACCTTCAGTTTACTTTAGCCGCTTATAATGATATTCAGACACTTTCTACAAACTTGCCGGTTCGTAATGAAACAGAACCTATGAAGATAGAACTTACCACTTTCCGTGATAAGATTCAGCCGGGAAGCAAAGAAAAGTGGACGGTGAAGATTACTGGAAAGAACAAAGAAAAAGCAGTTGCCGAATTATTGGCTAATATGTACGATATGTCACTGGATCAGTTCGCTGCTAATACTTATACATTCAGAAATTTCAATTTCGAAAGATTTATACAGCAAAATTATGGAGTGGGTAAAGAAAGTCTAAACTCTGTACGCTTTAATAAACGTGAAAAATATTTGAATGCTAAAACCGTATTTGAGCCTTATTTTAACTGGTTCGATCAGTATGGAGCGCTAAGTGGACTTGCAACTAATGTCAGAATTAGAGGAGGATCCACATTACGGAAAGCTAATGTAGCTTATGAAGCTACTGCGGATATGGCATTACCAGCACCTGTAGCTGCTGCTAAAAAAGATAGTGTAAACACTAGAGATGTAGAAGCAGTTGTAGTTACTGGATATGGTAAAGCGAAGAAAAAAGAAGATCTGGACAAAGTTCCTGTTCGCAGTAATTTGAATGAAACTGGATTCTTCTATCCAAACTTAAAAACAGATAAAGATGGAAATGTAAGTTTTGAATTTACATCTCCGGAAGCGCTAACTAAGTGGAAGCTGATGTTCCTGGCACATGATAAAAATGCTAATGCTGCAACACTGGAGCAGACTATTGTTACACAGAAAGATTTCTCGGTTACTCCAAATTATCCAAGATTCTTACGTGAAGGTGATGAAATTAATATGCAGGTGAAGCTGAATAATCTTGTAGAAAAAGCGTTGAGTGGTAGCGTACAGCTGCAAATTCTGAATGCTGATACCAACGAAGATATTTCTTCAAAATTCGGACTGAATAATCTGATTCAGAATTTTGATATCAATGCAACTTCAAGCAAATCTGTTAACTGGACTTTCAAAGTGCCAAACGATGTTTCCGGAATTATTATAAAAACGGTTGCAAAAGCAGGGCAGTACAGTGATGGTGAACAAAAAGCAGTTCCGGTATTGCCAAACAGAATGTTGGTAACGGATGCCTTACCAATTTTTGTAAAAGAAGGGCAAACTAAGACTTTTGTACTGGATCAGTTGAAATCGAATAACTCGACAACAATTGCCAATGTTTCTAATACATTAGAGCTGACAACCAATCCAATTTGGGAAGTGCTGTTTGCATTACCAAGTCTGAAGAATGATATTAATAATTCAGCAGATGTAGTATTCAATAAATGGTTTGCAGATGTTCTGGCTTCTGAAATATTTAAGGCTAATCCGAGAATGAAGAAAATCTTTGAAGAATATCAGGAGAAAGGCTTATTGGAAAGTAATCTGGAGAAAAATCAGGAACTGAAGCAGCTTTTATTAGAAGAAACACCTTGGGTATTCGAGGCTAAAGATGAGAAACAGCAAATGCAAATGTTAGCACGTCTGTTTGATGCCAATAATATGCGTAACTCTATTTTAGACGATTGGAGCACACTAAAACAATTGCAAAATGGTGATGGTGGGTTCTCATGGTATGCAGGTTCTCCAAGCAGCTTCTCTACATCGCTTTATATTCTTAAAAATTTAGGAAAAGTAAACGAATGGCTGAAAGATAAAGGCGGCGTGAACGATTATCAGAATACACCGCAAAATGAAATGGTAAGTGCATTAACGGCTTATTTGGACCGTGAGATCAACCGTTACTGGAAACCAAAAGATATGAATCCGTGGAGCAATCTGGTATTGGATTATCTGGATACACGTCATTACTGGGAAGCTCAATACCCATTAAAAAATACAGGCGCAACACTGAAATCTCAGGTTATTGCTAAAGCAAAAACAGCTAAGATTACAGATTTTACATTCTACGGATTATCAAGAGCTGCATTATTATTCAATAACTATGGATTGAAAGATGTTTCTGATAAACTGATGACCTATCTGAAAGAAACGTCTACAGATACTCAAACTCAGGGTGTATACTGGAAGCAGAATCTGGATGCATGGGGCTGGTATGCTTCGAAAGCAATTAACCATGCTTTGGCAATGCAGGCATTCAATAAGCTGAAACCTAATGATGCAATTATAGAAGATATGAAAATCTGGCTGATAACTCAGAAAGAAGTCAACCATTGGGAAACTAGCCGTGCTACTGCAGAAGTTATCTATACAATAATGAACAGCGGTAAGTCATGGACAACTCCGGAAGCGGACAAAGCAACTGTAGTCTGGGGTGGTAAAGAGTTGACAAAAACTGATGTTCAGGCAACAGGTTATATCAAGTCTGCTGTAAAATCTCCTGAACTGGATAAAAAACTGGCTGAAGTAACCGTAACCAAACCAGGTCCTGGTATTGTTCAGGGAGGATTGTTCTGGCAGTATTATGAAGATTTGGATAAAGTGAAATCTTCTGAAACCTATATTTCTGTGACCAAAGAGCTTTACAAAAAAGTGAAAACAGAAAACGGAGAAGAACTTAAAAAGATTACAGCTGATACACCACTTCGTGTAGGAGATAAAGTAACGGTAAGAATGATTCTGAATACAGATCGTCCGATGGAATATATCCATATCAAAGATATGAGAGCTGCAGGATTTGAGCCAGCAGATGTATTGTCCGGATACCAGTGGAAGAACAATTTAGGTTATTATCAGTCGACTAAAGATGCATCAACCAACTTCTATATAGAACAGATGCCAAAAGGTAAATATGTTTTCGAATATGATGTGGTAGCTAATATTGCAGGTAAGTTCTCTAACGGAATTACAACAATGCAGAATTACTACGCTCCTCAGATGAATGCACATACACAAGGAACAAATGTTACCGTAGCGCCATAGAAATGAAGTTATACACTTCCTGTAAGCATTGATTTTATGGGAATTGAGGGTTAAACTAACTTTAATGGAAAAAAGAGGATTAAAATTTCTCTTTTTTCCATTTTTTTTGTATTATTTTTGTGAAAAATAGAATGATGAGGAACAGATTATCACTGTATGGGATAAGCTTGTTTTTACTCCCTGTTTTGGGATGGGGACAATCGGCTCCCGACTTCAAAGAATTGCTGGAAAGTGCTATTGTACGCGATGCGGATTTAATGATGCAGAAGACCAAGAATAAGGTCACAGAACTCGATCAGCACAAACTTAAAGACATATTTCTTCCTACACTGGAGGTGAGTGGGCAGGCAGGTTATCTTAATGCGACAACTCGTCTGAGTTCTCCGGAAATAAATCTGGAGCCTTTTCTTACTATTCCCAGCGGGGCATATAGCAACAATCTTAATATTTCCGGGTTTTCCGGAATAGCAAAAGCAGATGCCAAAATGTTATTGTATTCCGGCGGAAAGGTAAAATATCTGAATAAAGCACTGGAAGAAAAGAAAAAGTCAGAAGATATCCTATTGGAGAAAACCCGTGATGAGGTTATCACAACCGTTTCCCGTGCTTACGACCAATTGGCGCTAATTCACCAGTCCAAAATTGTTCTGGATGAAAGCAAGAGAAGACTGGATGCCAACAGAAAAACAGCAGATAAAGCTTTAGGTTATGGCCTTATTACACCATACGATCATAAGAAAATTGAACTGGCTCAGGCAACCCTGGATGCAAAGGTTGTAGAATATGAAGGGAAGAAAGAACTTCTGCTTACTCAGTTGGAAGTATTGACAGGAGTAGAAAAAGAAAGATTACGTTTGATAAACCCTGTATTGGTTCCGGTGGAAAGTCTTCCGTTGCAGAAAAGCATCGAAGAAAGAGCTGAAATTCGTGCACTCGATCATGGAATTAATGCTGCAGATTATAAAATACAGGCAGAAAGAACATGGTGGATTCCAAAAGTTCAGTTAATGGCTTCTTTATACTATATTGGTCTTTATAACAACAGAATTAAAACCTCGGAAAATATTATTCCGGCAATTCCGGAGCTGAATTATCCGGGAAGAAAACTGGATTGGAGACCTAATAATCTCGCCATCTTTCCATTGCTTACTGCGGGAGTAGGATTCAAATGGGAGATATTTGATGGTAAGGAAGGTAAACATGCCGAAGAACTGGCAAAAGTAAATAAAGAAATGCTGCAGACTCAGAAATATGACGCTACGAGAAAGCTGACACTGAATCTGGCCAATAATCAGTCTAATTATGATATTGCCTATGCGCAAATTGCTCTGAAAAAGAAGCAAAAAGAACTGGCACAGAATGCATTGGTTCAGGCTGAAAAAGAGTTCCGCTACGGAATGGCAAAATCTATGCAGTTAATAGAAGCTGAAAACGATCTGGAAGCCGCTGAGTTGGATTATCAGAATGCAATATTTAATCAGAGAAGAGCAGCTATCGAACTGATGAAATCTACTCAGGAACTAGATGTAACAAAGCTTTATCAAGGTTTATAAAAAGAACATTATGAAAAAAAATATCTACATACCTCTTTTCAGTTTATTTATTCTGGGCAGCTGCGGAAGCGACAAAGGAGATAAATCCCAATTTGAAGGGAAAACCAAAAAGGATGTTATTTCTTTTGCACCTAAAGTTACCGGAAGAATCGTAAAAATATTTGTGAGTGAAGGGCAGATGGTAAAAAAAGGAGATACGCTGGCATTACTTGATATTCCCGAGGTTACTGCTAAAATAGCTCAGGCAAAAGGAGCTGTAAGTGCAGCTCAGGCACAAGAGCAAATGGCAAAGAACGGAGCCACTGCGGATCAGATGAAGCAGCTTCAGGCTAAGTATAAAGGGCTGAAAGAACAATATGATTTCGCTCAGAAATCTTTCAGAAGAGCATCCAATATGTACAGAGACAGTCTGATGTCTCCACAGGCTTATGATGAGGTTTATGCAAAATTGCAAGGTGCCAAGGCCCAATTCGATGCTGTAAACGCAGAACTCGACGATGTAAAGAGAGGAACGCGCTATGAAAAAATAGAAATGGC
The DNA here is from genome assembly GCF_002023715.1 of Elizabethkingia occulta. GTDB lineage: Bacteria > Bacteroidota > Bacteroidia > Flavobacteriales > Weeksellaceae > Elizabethkingia > Elizabethkingia occulta. The sequence continues at coordinate 123,309 of NZ_MAHX01000018.1, read as the reverse complement.
AGCCGGACAGGCTTCTCAGGCTCAGGGAGCTTTACAGGAAGCCAATGTAGCATATTCCGAACGTTATGTTATTGCAACAAACGATATGGAGATAGAAACCATCAGTCTTAATCCGGGAGAATTGGCAACAGCAGGTTTTGCATTGTTCAATGGTTATATACCTTCGAGTACTTACTTCCGTTTTACAATTCCGGAAAGTAAGATTGCTAAATATAAGAAAGGTGAAGAGGTGAAAATGCAGGTAGTCTACAACAAAGAAGAGCTGGAAGGAACAATTGTTTACATCAAACAGCTTACCCGTTATGCTGATATTACAACCGCTTATCCCGACTATCAGCTTCAGGATGCTATCTATGAAATCAAAGTGAAACCAAAAGATATGAAGAAAGCCCAGAATATCCTGGTTAATGCAAATATTATTCTGAAATAATAAGGTCTATGAAAGAATTTCTGCGTCTTTTAAAGCGAGAATTTAAGCTTTTTGTAGCCAATGATACCCTGAGGTCAGTATTCTTTCTGGCTCCGATTCTGTATGCTGTTTTACTAGGCTTTGTTTACCAAAGCGGAAAAGTAGAGAATATTCCGGTATTGGTTGTAGACAGGGATAACACCCCTTTGTCTAATCAGCTGACTGATATGCTGGATGATAACAGCAGTATAAAAGTTATTAAATATATACAGGAACCACAAAGCATAAAGGATGAAGTTATAAAAAATGAAGCGGCTGCAGTGGTAATGATTCCGGCAAAATTTGAGGCAGACATGCTGCAGAAAAAATATCCGGAGCTGAATGTTTATGTGAATACAGGAAATGTTTTAACAGCTAATTTTGCTTCTAAAGCACTACAGCTTACGATTGGGACTTTCTCTGCGGGAGCTTCAATAAAAGGACTTCAGAAAATGGGAATGCCGGCTATAAAAGCTGCTACCCAATACGAGCCTTTTAAGACTAATTATATTACCCTGTTTAATACAACCAGTAATTACCTTATCTTTATGTGGCCTGCGATGCTTGCAGTAGTACTGCAGCAGGTAATCCTTTTGGCAATGGCAGTAAGTTTTGCTGCGGAATTCCAAAGAGGATCGTTTATTAAAGAATATTATGGAATGCGCAGATGGGCCTTTCCTACAATGCTGATAAAAGTAATCCCGATATGGTTTTTCTCGATTCTTATTGTAGGAATCTATTACCTCATGCATATGATCTTTAAGGTTCCGATGCCGGAAGGTATTTTTAACTTTATATTGCTCACTGCAGTTTTTGTTGGATCTGCATCATTTCTGGGCGTGTTTATCAGTATTCTGATTCCGGATGCACTGAAGGCTACACAGATCTTAATGGTATTGGCGTCGCCGTCCTTTATTATCAGTGGTTTTACATGGCCACTTAGTGCAATGCCCGCAGCAGTACAATTTTTAGCCAATATTATTCCGCTGACACCATTTTTACAGGCATTCAAAATACTTCTGATTCAGAAAGGTTCTGTTGAACTTACCTTCCCGTATTTACAACACCTGATTATTCTTCTCATTATATATGGGGTTTTAGGCTGGATCGCTTTGAAAATAAAGTTATGGAAGATGTTCCGCTATCTCAAACCTGAAGAAGAAAAGTCTGAGGACGAATTAATCGATTTAAAATAAATAATATTAAAAGGTGAGCTTGCTCACCTTTTAATATGAAATACCTCATGAAAATTCATAAACTTTCATAAATAGGCTAAGAATAACTGAAATATTGTTTAGCTTTATTGGAAAATATGGGCCATGTCAGTTATCGTTACCGAAACATATAACGTACCTGTAGAACAAGTATGGAGAGCTATTACCGATAAAGATGAAATGAAAATATGGTATTTTGATATTCCCAACTTTGTTCTTAAAGAAGGTGCCGTATTTGATTTTTTTGAACCTGGGAATGAGAAAAAATACCTTCATCGCTGTCAGGTGCTTGGTTATGAACCTAACAGATTTTTAAAGCATACCTGGACACACCCAGATCATAGCAGAGGTTCATCAAAATTGTTATGGGAACTGGAAAAAACAGATAACGGAACAAAGCTTACTTTAACACATACCGGCTTAGATAGTTTTTCCGATGCCGGAGCCGACTTTGCAAAGGAAAATTATAAGGCAGGCTGGAATGAAATTCTGGGAAAATCACTTAAAAATTTTTTAGAAAATAATGGAGATAAAGTTTAATACACTTACCCCTAATTTATGGACAACGGAATTAGATGAAACGATTGAATTCTATACAACAAATTTAGGTTTTCAATGCCTGAAAAAAGATGAAGAATGGCAATGGGCACTGCTGAAAAAAGATGATGTTGAGATCATGTTTTCTAAGCCTAATGAGCAGATTCCTTTCAAAAGCTCAATGTTTTCGGGATCATTCTATTTTAACATTCAGGATGTAAATAGTCTTTGGGAACAGCTGAAAGATAAAACAGAGATATGTTATAATATTGAAGATTTTCCATGGCAAATGCGGGAATTTGCTATTTATGATAACAATGGTTATATCCTGCAATTTGGTCAGGATGTAGAAACTTTGAAATAATTATTACTGGAGTAAATTTATATTGATTTAATCGTTTATTTAGACAAATAATATGGCTGTACAATCACAAAAAGTAACAGATAATCCTAATGCCAATACCTATTTTATGGTATGGAATTTTAAAGACACAGATAATATTAAAGAAGCTTTTCAGAGAGTATGTGCATTGGTTTCTAATCTCAATAACTCGGCGGCAGTACGTTTTCCAAATGTAAGGGTTAGCTGCGTTATGGGAATTGGTTATAATGCATGGAAAAAGCTGGAGCTTCAGGAGCCACTGCCTAAAGAGCTTGATATCTTTAAAGAAGTAAAAGGAGAGAAGCATACAGCTGTTTCTACTCCGGGTGATTTGCATTTCCATATCAGGGCAGATCAGTTCAGTATTTGTTTTGATATGGCTACGGCAATTTCCGATGTATTATCTCCTGTAGCTAGTTGTATAGAGGAAATACATGGTTTCAGATATTGGGATGGGAGAGCAATATTGGGATTTGTAGACGGAACAGAAAATCCGCAGGGATCCGACCGCGATTTCTTTGCAAAGGTAGGAACAGAAGATGAAGCTTATGAAGGAGGAAGTTATCTGTTTGTACAAAAATATATCCATGATATGAAAGCATGGAATTCATTGCCTGTACCGGAGCAGGAAAAAGTGATTGGCCGCTACAAAGCAAGTGATATAGAAATGACAGATGATGTAAAGCCTGCAAATTCGCATAGTGCTCTTGCTAATGTAGGAGATGATTTTAAAGTAGTAAGAGATAATATGCCTTTCCGGACAAGTTCCGAAACCGGAACTTATTTTATCGCTTATGCCAGTACATTCAGTACAGTACAAAAAATGCTGGAAAGTATGTTTGTTGGTGATCCTGCAGGCAATTATGACAGAATATTAGACTTTAGTACCGCAAAAACCGGAAGTTTGTTTTTTGTGCCAACAATGGATATGCTTGGTGATTTTTCGGGATAAAATTTTGTACTTTTGACTCAATTATAAAAGGGGGATGAATACCCCTGAAAATAAAAATAGGTAAATGAAAAAAAATATAGTTATAGGGCTTATGGCTCTTACACTTTTAGCTTCCTGTAACAAGGAAAAAACTGTTATAAAAAGTATTCAGGAATATAATGCTACAATGCAGGATAAAGGTTATCATTTCGGAGATAAGATAGCTTTGCCCTCCGATGTAACAGGAAATGCAGAAAGCATCAGTATCAGCTTCGGAGATAAAGAAAGTAATACACTGACAATTGATCCTAAATTTTTCACACTGGGAGAGAATGACGTAACATTCAATATTAAGATGAAAGATGGTAAAGTGGTCAACCAGGATGCAACAATTAATGTATTTGCATCTAAGCCAGAGCAAAATCTTACTTATGAGCAGGTTGCTGAATATCCTCATGATCCGAAAAATTTTGTACAGGGATTTCAGTTAGACGGAAATACAGTCTATGAATCAGATGGACAATTCGACCAGTCCAGACTAATTAAATATACATTAGGGCAGACCCAGCCTATTGCTGAGGCAAAACCTAATCCTGCTCCCGGAACTCAGTTGGTTGAAAAAATATTCTCAGAAGGAAGTACAATAGCCGGAGATAAAGTGTTTCAGCTTGACTGGAAAAATAAAATAGGTTTCATTTATAATAAAGCCAATTTACAGCAAATAGGACAGTTTCAGTATCCTACTGAGATGACAGAAGGCTGGGGATTGACTTATGATGGCAAAAACCTGATTGCTTCAGATGGTTCTTCTAATATTTATTTTCTGGATGTTAATGATCCTTCCAAGGTGGTAAGAAAAATCGGAGTAGCCGGTTCAGAAATGGCATATGGTCAGATTAATGAACTGGAATATTATAAAGGATTTATTTATGCCAACGTATGGCAACAACCTGTGGTACTAAAAATTGATCCGGCAACCGGGGAAGTGGTGGGAAGATATGATTTCTCTAACTATGTAAAACTACATACCAAAGGATCCGATGATGTCCTGAACGGTATAGCTTTTAAAGGTGATAATATGCTGGTAACCGGTAAGAACTGGCCGAAGATATACGAAGTAAAATTAAAGTAAGCGAAAGCTTACTTTAATTTTTTCTGCTCATAGCAAAATGGCTTTGGAGCCTTAGTCTAGAGCTGATTTAATAATTCTTCTATATTAACACGCTTCATATAATCAGGGTTTACAAATTTATAAGTTACAGTAGCATGAGAATCTAAAACATAAACAGCGGGAATTGGCAAAGAGTATTGTTCTGTCTGATTAATTTGAAGTAAGTCTATTCCCATGGCTTTATAATGAGGAATAACAAACTCTTGTAGCTCAATATCGATTCCCAATTTTTTAGCGAGTAGATTACCTTTATCCGATAAAATTTCAAATTCAGCATTTTGCTGTTGCTGCCATTCAGCATTAATATTCGAAGGTTGCGGTGTAATGACAATCAGATTTACATCCTTTGCTTTAAACTGGTGAAGTTCATTTTGTAATGCCTGTATTTCCATATTGCAGTAAGGGCACCAGCTTCCTCTGAGAAAAGCGATCACTAGTTTATTTTTTAACAGATCTTTTAAAGAATGCATTTGTCCGTCAAAATTGGAAAGTTGAAAATCCGGAAATCTTTCTCCAATTTTAAGACTTTTACTTCCGGTTTTTTTTTCTTCCAAATCCTGGACAGATTTTTGAAAAGCCTGTAATGTTTCTGCGGGAATTTGAGATGCTAATACTTCGTTGAATTGAGCAATGTTTTTTGCTAAAATATCCATATGATTTTATTTAATTTTGCAAAGATTTATAACTATCCGGAGATAGGCAATAACGCATAAATTTGTCCCTATGGGATAAAAAAGTCAATTTTATGAATACAAAGGAAAGAGCGATAGAAGAAAAAATATGTCCACTTGAATTTGCCGTAAATGCAATAAGCGGAAAATGGAAAATTCCTATCGTTTGGCAGATTAATGAAGGTAAAAAACGTCCCAGCGAATTTATCAAAGGAATTGGTAAAGTGGATAGACGAGTTCTTAATCAGCAGCTTAAAGAAATGGAGTCAGCAGGTCTTTTAACAAAAGTTTCCTATCCTGAATTGCCACCATGTGTGGAGTATTCCCTTACACCTCTTGGTGAGGATTTAGTAAAGGTATTGTGGCAGCTTAACGCATGGGGAGAAGTATTGCTGGAAAAAAATAATAAATCGTAAGTATATATCTTACATAATGGAATTCCGGACTTTAGTCATTGTTTTCAAAATGGGTTTGCAATCGAGACAAACAAGCTTTATCTTTACACCTCGAAAAAAATAAGATATGCACATTGCGGTAACAGGAAATATAGGGGCTGGAAAAACCACGCTCACAACGATGTTGGCTAAACATTACGGATGGGAAGCGCAGTTTGAAGATGTAGATCACAATCCGTATCTGGATGATTTCTACCACGACATGGCTAAATGGGCCTTTAACCTTCAGATTTACTTCTTAGGAAGTCGCTTTAAACAAATTAAAGAAATCCGTGAGAGTGGTAAGAATGTTATTCAGGACAGAACGATCTATGAAGACGCTCATATATTTGCTGAAAACCTTAATGATATGGGGCTTTTAACTGAAAGAGATTTCAATAACTATAAGTCAGTATTCAATCTGATGAAAACTTTCGTATCAGCTCCGGATTTATTGATTTATCTAAGAGCAGATATCTCTAAACTTGTTGCGCAGATTGCAAAAAGAGGAAGAGACTATGAAGCAGGAATCAGCATCGATTATCTTTCGAAACTGAATGATAAGTATGAGAAATGGATCAAAGGTTATGATGAAGGAAAATTGCTTATTATAGATGTTAATGACATTGACTTTGTTGAAAAGCCAGAAGACTTTGGTTTTATCTTAGATAGTATTGACAGTAATCTTAATGGTCTTTTCTAAAATTTAACCAACAATGGGAATACAAATCTTACATAATAGCAGGTGTTCTAAATCCAGAGAAGCATTACAGTATCTTGAAAATCAGAATATAGATTTCGAACTTATTAATATTATTCAGAATCCACTGAATAAGCAAGAGGTAGTATCGGTACTGCAAAAACTTGGTATGAAAGCAGAAGATTTGGTGAGAAAAAGTGATGCGTTATTTAAAGAAAAATATGCAGGACAGGAATTAGATGAAGATGGCTGGATTAATGTTCTGGTGGATAATCCAACCCTAATCCAAAGACCTGTTGTTATAAAAGATAACAAAGCTGTTATTGGAAGACCATTGGAAAATATAGTAGATTTCCTAAAATAATCCAGACTGGTTATATAAAAAATAAAAGGACTGAAGAGATATTCTTCAGTCCTTTTTTATTGTGTTCGGGATTATGGCATTGTCCCGTTATAGTATAAAGGTTTGTCGTCCTTATCAAAACCTATAATGATGACTTGATAATTTTTCGGGGTATCATTATTATAAAACTGTATTGCGGATGGTGCTTTATCCTGAGCTTTTAAATCAGGGTTCCAGTATAATACATCACGTGTATCATTTGGTATAGTTTTATAGGCTTCTTTGCTGTAATTCGGGTTATAAAACTCTGCTACTTTATCATAACCTAAAATAGTTGCAGTATTGTCCATAAAAGGGTCTTTTACAGCCGGGGTGGCAGCCTGAATATCTCCTCTTCGGGTATATATAGCGACAGCATCTCCTAGAAGACCGGAGCCCTTAATGATTTTTACCATGGCAATATTACTTACAGGTGTACTGTTAATCATGCTGGCGTCCATAGGAACTTCATCCATATATAATTTAGCCTGTCCCCCTCTCATATAGGGTACATAATTTCCACTGGAATCCATTTGGAAAGTTAACCCGGCAACTCTGCCTTGCAACCATTGTAATATATTTTGAGAGGCCTGTGCATCCTGATTTTCATTCACGAGATCGAAGACCTGTTCATTCATACTTCTGAACATTCCACTACTCAATTTATCATTAAGTATTCTCTTCTCATCTCTCTTTTTCGCTTTTAGCTGTACTTCTTTGATCAGAATTTCATTGTCATGTATCAACTTCTGATTCTTTTTATTGGCTATTGCACGGGCTATTTCCGGTGCAGGAGTATCAGTTGCAGCCTGGCGGTCTTCCAGATGGTATTGTGTAGCAGGTAATGAACTTCTGTAGGTAACAAAATCAACAGTTGGCTCAAAAGCTATTCTAAGATTGGGTGGATTACTAGCTGCTTTGTTTAAAGTATTTAAAAAATAGGTGACTTTTATAGGTTCATCGGTATTTATATTATCCAGCATGAAGTAGCCTCCATCATCGGTTTGGACTTCATTAATCACTGTGTTATCAGGTGTTTTGAAGATCAGGTTTGCAGAAGTATTCGGAAGAGGTCTGCTGTTGACTGTTAATTTTCCTCTGTAAGAAAAATAGGGCTCGGGTTTATATTTTATATCGGGTGTTCTTCCTGCCATTACAGCATTCCAGTCGAAACGAGTCCATTTTTCAGAAATCAGAAGACCATCCAGAGCTTCTGTATTTGCATTTTTAGTGAAATACTGTGCTGGCGCAGTTATTTTTGAAGAGAAATCTCCGGTAAGCCATAGAGCACTTAAAATATTATTTTTCTCAGTGTTTTTAGCATCATCCCGGACAACCACTGTGTAATTGGAATAATTTTCCTGAGGCGGAATTTCAATTGTGTTGTATGCGCGTGGTGTTTTATCAGCTTGTGAATACGAAACAGTGGGCTGAGTTACATGTAGCTGTGAAGGATCAATGAAACATAATCTTTGAGCAACAAGATTCTCTTTTTCATCAAATACAGCCAGTTGTAGTATGCCATTCATCTTATTACTAATAGAAGATGGAATGGTACTTGATGCTTCTTTATTGTTGATGCTGATATTGGCTTTGTAAGCCAGTAAATTACTGACAGTACCAATAACTTTATAGTCTTTCAGACCGGAAAGATTATTGCTTTTCAGTGTATACTGAATACCTTTCGCTGTATTAGCTATTTGTATATGTACACCAGTATCTTTGGCTACAGGTAAATCGATATTTTGTTTTACGCCATTATTGTCTTCAACAACAACCTGGTATGTTTTTCCTTTTTTGGGTGTAATACTAAATACTCCTATATTCTGGTCTAAACCTTTAAAACTGGTAATTTTTTCTGAAGGATTGTCTTTGTCTGTTACATAGCCATGCCATTCTGATGGGGGAGTACCTTCGGTCTGTAGTCTTACAGCAAACTTTGTGGGAAGGTTTTCTATAAAGGTACCACCTTCAGGATAGGCCTTAGCCGTCCATTTTGAGTCGTTATTAATGACGAGTCTTTGTGGAGATGCTGGATTGTATACCGGGATAGGTTGTACAAGCTGGAACTCTTCACCAAAATTAGCCATCCATGTCGTATAGGCTCTTACGAAATAAACATCTTCTTTTAATTTTTCAGAAAGGTTAAGACTGCCATTTCCTTCACCATTGTTGATTGGAAACACCTTTTTAGCAATTATATTTTTATTGCTGTCATACAGCTCAACAAACAGAGAAGATGATATTGTGGAGCGGTTATAACCGTCAAAAACAAAGGCTTTGAACCACATGTTTTCTCCGGAAATGTATTTCTCTTTATCAAAAAGGAGATAAACCTTTTCCTGAGAATATTTTTGATCAAGTATTTGAATTGCCTGATCAATTTTACTTTGTGCTTTTATATTGTAAATGAAAGATAGACAGATTGAAAATATAATTCTGTTTTTCATGCTAATAATAGATCTTGATTTTAACTTAGAAATTTAGTGATTTTTCAGATATGTAGCACGAGTTTTTATTTAATATAATAGAAGCATGTACAGAAATAAAAAAACCGGATACTAAAAGCATCCGGTTTATATAAATTATATATCTGTCAGGAACTAGATTCCGTCAATAATAGCATTCAATGTAGCACTTGGTCTCATTGCTGCATAAGTTTTAACCTCATCAGTCTTGTAGTAACCATCGATGTTCTGAGGTTGTCCTTGTGCTCCGATTAATTCTTCATTAATCTTAGCCTCATTTTCCTGCATGTTTTGTGCAATTGGCTTGAACTGTGCAGCAATCTCTGCATTTGCAGTCTGGTTAGCCAATGCTTCAGCCCAATACATGGCAAGGTAGAAATGAGAACCTCTGTTATCAATCTGACCTACTTTTCTCGCTGGAGATTTATCAGTAGCAAGGAATTTAGCGTTAGCTTCATCCAATGCATCTGCTAATACCTGAGATTTAGGATTGTTCTGAGTTTGTGCTAAATGCTCTAAAGAAGCCTGAAGTGCAAGGAATTCACCTAATGAATCCCATCTTAAGTACCCTTCTTCCAAGAACTGCTCAACGTGTTTAGGTGCAGAACCTCCGGCCCCGGTTTCGAATAAACCACCACCATTCATTAACGGAACAATAGAAAGCATTTTTGCAGAAGTTCCAAGTTCAAGGATTGGGAAAAGGTCAGTCAGGTAATCTCTTAATACGTTTCCGGAAACAGAAATTGTATCTTTCCCTTCTCTTGCTCTTCTTAAAGTTTCGGTCATTGCATCCATTACATCAAGAATTCTGATATCAAGACCTGTAGTATCATAATCTTTAAGATATTTTTCTACTTTTTTGATGATTTCTCTGTCATGAGCTCTTCCTTTGTCTAACCAGAATATAGCAGGTGTTTCAGATAATCTGGATCTGTTTACTGCTAATTTTACCCAGTCCTGGATAGGAGCATCTTTAGTCTGACACATTCTGAAGATGTCATCTTTTTCTACTTTCTGAGAAAGAAGAACATTTCCGGCTTCATCCTGAACTTCTACAGTTCCATCAGCTTTTACCTGGAAAGTTTTATCATGAGAACCATATTCCTCAGCTTTTTGAGCCATTAAACCTACGTTAGGAACAGACCCCATAGTTGTAGGATCTAATTTTCCGTGAGTTTTCATATCATCGATTACAGCCTGATAGAAACCAGCATAAGAACGATCCGGGATAATAGCAACAGTATCTTCTTCTTTCCCTTCCTTGTTCCACATCTTACCACCACCTCTTATAAGAGCAGCCATAGATGCATCAACAATAATATCAGAAGGAACGTGGAAGTTAGTAATACCTTTATCAGAGTTTACCATAGCAACTCTTGGTCCGTTAGCTAAAGCTGCTTCAATATCAGCTTTGATATCAGCTTCCTGAGCATTTCCTTTGATTTTCTCAAAAAGATCAGCAAGACCATTGTTAGGGTTTATATCTAATGACTTGAAAGTCTCAGCATATTTTGTAAATACATTTTTGAAGAAAGTTTCCACAATAGCTCCGAAGATAATAGGATCGGAAATCTTCATCATAGTAGCTTTCAGGTGAGCGGAAAGAAGTACATTTCTGTTTTTAGCTTCTTCAATAGCCTGCTGAACGAAAACTTTTAATGCATTAAGGTTCATTACAGAAGAATCAATTACTTCTCCGGCCTGAAGAGGTGCGAAGTCCTTTAGTACAGTTTCGGAACCATCATTTCCTTTGAATACGATTCTGAACTTAGTAGCGTTTTCTACAGTAGTAGATGTTTCAGTACCATAGAAGTCTCCACTGTTCATATGAGCAACATCTGTTTTACTGTCAGAAGCCCAGTCACCCATTCTGTGAGGGTTAGCTTTAGCGTAGTTCTTAACTGCTTTTGGAGCACGTCTGTCAGAATTCCCTTCTCTTAACACCGGGTTTACAGCACTTCCTAAAACCTTAGCATATTTAGCTTTAATTGCTTTTTCTTCATCATTTTTAGGCTCAGCAGGGTAGTTCGGAACAGCAAAACCTTTTCCTTGTAATTCAGCGATAGCTGCATCTAATTGCGGAACAGAAGCTGAAATATTTGGTAACTTAATAATGTTAGTATCTGGTTTGGTTGCTAATTCACCTAATTCTGCCAATGCATCACCGATCTTTTGATCGTCTTTTAAGAATTCCGGGAAATTTGCTAAAATTCTTCCTGCTAAAGAAATATCAGGAACAGCGATTTCGATATCTGCTGATTTTGTAAATGCCTTTACGATTGGTAAAAACGAGTGTGTAGCCAACATTGGCGCTTCATCCGTTAGTGTGTAGTAGATTTTTGATTTTTCTGACATTCTTTTTTGTTTTTTTAAACTTAGTTATAAAAAGAGAGCCCCTCTCTATGATCTATTTTTTAGAGTAACAAATTTACTGTTTTTAGAATGATTTTTAGAACAAATCGCCAAAAATGAAGTACATTTATTGTGATAAAAGAATAAACTAAAAACCAAATGTCTATGAAGATAGCTGTATTAGGGACGGGAAACCTTGGACTTTCCATTATAAAGGGCATATTGAAGTCCGGTGAGAATTATCAGATTATAGCAACGAGAAGAAATACTCAGTCTATTGCTTTTCTGGAAAAAGATGGTATTGAAGTAACTTCAGACAATGCTTATGCAATTACACAATCGGATATTGTTATTGTAGCACTTAAGCCTTTTAATATTCTGGAAGTATTGAAAGAATACAAGCAATACTTTACCCCCGACAAAATTCTTGTTTCCATGGCAACAGGGATTAGCATACAGCAAATTCAGGAAGCAATAGAAAATAAAGCTGTTACTGTTATGCGGGCGATGCCGAATACAGCTTCGGATGTAGGAGAATCCTTAACTTGTTTAGTATACAACGGACAGGAGAAAGAAAAGCTGGAAAGCGTGAAAAGTCTGCTGTCTCATGTCGGAAGTGTTATACAGATCAATGAAGACCTTATGGAAGCAGCAACTGTTTTGGGAGCTTGCGGAATTGCTTATGTGCTAAGATTTATGCGTGCAATGGTACAGGGAGGAATTCAGATTGGATTCGATGCTAAAACGGCAGTACAGATTGTAAACCAAACTGTAAAAGGTGCTGCAGAGTTATTAATCCGGAATCAGAATCATCCGGAAGATGAAATTGATAAAGTAACGACACCCAAAGGCTGTACTATTGTTGGTCTTAATGAAATGGAACATCAGGGATTTAGCTCATCTTTGATTAAAGGAATAAACGCTTCTTTCCTAAAGATTGAAAAGAAGGCTTAAATTTTATAGCTTGGTTTTTTCCTTTCTTTTCATTTTGTAATAAGCCTTTCCTGCAATATAGATAGTTTTCTTTACTTCGCAGTATACAATCGTTCTGCTTTTGTTCGTTAATTGTGTTGTCTTTACAATTTCGATTTCGTTCTGACGTTCAACTTGTTCAATTATTTGTTCAAGCTCTTCTTTTGTATATGTAAATTCTGCAAATAAATCTACATTTCCCGGACGCTTGAAAGATATCTGAGCAGATTTATCCCATACGACATACTGATGCGCCAATAGATTAATCAGCTGTACCATTGGGATGGGATCAACTGCAGAAAACATACTTCCACCAAATATGGTTCCCATATAGTTTCGATTTTTATAGCTGATGGGTAGCTTAATTTGTACATTGAGTAAGTCAGGAGATACGGAAGTAATTCTTGCAGTACTTCTTCTATACATGGGAGACAGATTGAAGCCCCATCTCATAAGTTTAGGTAATCCTATATATTTGGAGCCAATGACTGAAATTTTTTGGTAGAACGACATAAACTGAATATTTAGTTTAAAAACATTTATATATACTTTAAAATTAGGCAGACTACTAATAGTTTTATACAGTTGAATTTGTATGTTTAGTATTCCTACATTTAAAATGTTAGATAAAATAATGTAAAATATTTCATATGCAATTGAAATTCAATGCTAAATAGAATGTCAGGCATATTAAGCTTCCAACAGAAAAGCCTGTACCTTTTAAGAATAAATCTTATGTTTTTTTATTTGTTTCTCTTGTACTGAAATTTATGATAAATTTAAAATGAACTATCAGTAGAAATTTAGAAGAATTCTGTATTTTTATCTAAAATTAAATAGACAAAATAATGGCAAACATTACACTAAAAGGAAATGCGATTTCTACAGTAGGAAATCTTCCGAATATTGGAGAACAATTAAAAGACTTTACACTGGTAAATGCAGACCTGTCTGAGAAAACTTTAGCAGATTACAAAGGAAAGAAGGTAGTATTAAATATTTTCCCAAGTATTGATACCGGTGTTTGCGCAGCTTCTGCAAGAAAATTCAATCAGGAAGCTTCTAACTTAGACAACACAGTGGTAGTAAATGTTTCTAAGGATTTACCTTTCGCATTAGGCAGATTCTGTGCAGCAGAAGGATTAAATAATGTGGATACATTATCTGATTTCAGAGGACATTTTGGAGATGATTATGGAGTGACTTTAGCAGATTCTCCATTACAAGGCTTACTAAGCCGTGCAGTCGTAGTAGCAGATGAGAACGGAAACGTAGTTTATACAGAACAGGTTCCGGAAATTGCTCAGGAGCCAAACTATGATGCTGCGCTTGCTGCTTTGAAATAATTAAAAGCAAAAAATCATAAAAAACGACTTCGTAATTCTTTTTCGAAGTCGTTTTTTTATCTTAGAGGTATGAAACGTTCAGGAACTGCAGATTTACCATTACACTACGGAAAAGTTCCCGCCTGGTTATACGAGCGGATGTCTGGGCTTGGGCTTTCTATAGTAGAAGTTATACTAACCGATTATGGAAAGCAAGAAGTTGTAAGACGGTTGTCCGATCCTTTCTGGTTCCAAAGTTTTGGAGCAGTTTTGGGTATGGACTGGCATTCCTCAGGTATTACAACTTCTGTGATGGGAGCTTTGAAAAGAGCCATTAATCCCAATTCTCAAAGTCTGGGAATCTTTATTTGTGGAGGTAAAGGAAAATATTCCCGGGATACCCCGCAGGAACTTCTATATATTGCAGATAAAACCGGACTTAATGGGACAGAGTTGGTAAAAGCCAGTAAATTATCTGCAAAAGTAGATAATACAGCTATTCAGGATGGTTACCAGCTATATCAGCATAATTTTATTGTCACAGATAATGGCAACTGGTGTGTAATTCAGCAAGGTTTAAATGATGCTGATGGTACAGCAAGGCGTTATCACTGGTTATCCGAAAATCTCACCTCCTTTATAGAAGAACCACACACCGGGATCAATGGAATTTCCAGAGGAACAATTCTGAATCTTACTGCTACAGAAGCTTCAGGTAACAGAAAAGGAATCCTTGATATTTCTCATACAGATTCGACAAAGATTATGCAGGACTTTGCCCGGCTTATTTTGCCCGAACATCATGACGTAAGGGCTACAGATGTAGATATTAAACGACTGGGAGCCTTGCTTTATGTCACAAGAGAGCAACAGCCACAAACCTTTGAAGATCTTCTTATGCTGGAGGGAGTAGGACCCCGTACCATGCAGTCGCTGGCATTGGTTAGTGAAGTTATTCACGGAGCTCCTTCGCGCTTCAAAGATCCTGCCCGTTTTTCATTTGCACATGGTGGTAAAGACGGACACCCATTTCCTGTTCCTGTGAAAATTTATGATGAGAGTATTCAGATTCTCCAGAAAGGAATAGAAAAATCTAAATTGGGAAATTCGGATAAACTGAATTCAATTAACAAGCTGCATCAGATTGTACTGAATACTGAAAAGAACTTTACACCCAATTTTGATATTCAGCGGGTGATAGAAGAAGAAAGAAACGTTTCATGGCAATATGGAGGAAAGTCTACAATGGGAGATGCTAAGAAACCGGATAAACCAAATGCTATACAATTATCACTATTCTAAATAATACTGTTATGAAAGCAGAAGCCGTTATTCCTGTTTTACGAATGTTCGATTATCAGAAGGCAAAAGAATTTTATGTAGACTGGCTTGGTTTTGAAATTTTGTGGGAGCATACATTCGGAGAAAATTTCCCTGTATATATGGAAATACAAAGAGCTAATATTAAATTTCACCTTAGTGAACATCATGGCGATGGTACACCCGGAACCCATATATTTATTTGGTGTGACGGAATAGAAGACTTTCATAGAGAACTCTCTGCAAAAGATTATAAATACAATAAACCCGGTTTACAAGAAACATTTTATGAAGCATTATCTTTTACAGTAACCGATCCTTTCGGAAATAGTATTATCTTTAATCAAAAACTGGAAAGAAATTATGAATCCGATTTATAAAGAGGTATACCAACATTTTCTCTTGTCCGATGAAGATATAATACAAATCGCAGAGAAGCACCAGAAAGTTGAAATAGAAAAGGGGAAAATATTTCTGCATGAAGGTGAAACTGCCAATGAATATTATTTGCTTGAAAGTGGATTGATTCGGGCTTTTGTATATGATTATGATAATAACGAAATAATGACTGAATTTTTCACAAAAGGAGATATTGTTATTGTTCCGGCTTCGCTTTTTCAAAGGACTCCTTCACAGGAAAATCTTCAGGCTGTTACAGATTGTACATTACTGAAAATAGAATTCGACGATTTTCAACATATTTATCATACTATTCCCGGATTTAGTGAGTGGGGACGTCTTTGGTTCAGTTATCAGGTTTTTTCCATGAAACAGCGTTCGTTGGATATGATTACATTATCTGCTACCAAACGTTATCTGAATCTGATGGAACAAAAACCAGATGTAGTCAGATTTGCTCCTCTAAAGCAAATTGCTTCCTATCTTGGTGTGACAGATACTTCTCTTAGCAGAATTCGAAAAGAACTGGTTTCTCATAAAAAAGAATCTTAAAATATTATTGGCATGGACATTTGTTCATGCTATTATTTTTTTAGCAAATTAATACTGTACACAAAAATCAGTAGCATAGGCTAAAAATAGATAAACCTCTTTTATATTTCTTGCCCTATGGCAAGTCCATATTATATTATTCACTCTTAATTTTGATAAAGAAATGAGATAGTTTAAACCGACTTAAAACAATTACAAATGAATGCACCAAAATCATTAAAATTAGAAGTCATCATTCCTGCGTACAGAATGCATACTCAGACCTTTCTGAATGTACTGGACGGAATTACAGAAGAAGATGCACTGAAAAGAATTGACGGACGAACCAATCATATCATCTGGATGGCCGGAAATTATGTAAACGTTCGCTATGCTATTGCTCATGTACTGGAAGAAGTAACAGAAGATCCGTATCAGGATTTATTTTTTATGGGAAAAGCACTGGATGAAAGCTTTTCTTATCCTTCTCTGAAAGAATTGAAAGACAGCTTTCATGCTGTTTCCCCCAAAGCCTATCAGAAACTTTTAGAAGCTACTGATGAGCAACTATCCGAAATGTTTCCCATTAATATGAATATCCCTTTTATTAAAGAAGATAAGCTAAATTTTATAGGAATGTGTATAGGGCGTCAGGATTACCTATGTGGACAAATGGGATTGATGCGGCGTTTGCTTAATTATCCCGGAATGAAATATGACACGGATAATAATATTCTGTATTAAATATGGAACCGCATAAGGCCGGATATCTGGATATCAATGGTATCCGTTTATACCACGAAATTTACGGAGAAGGGAAACCTTTAGTATTAGTTCATGGCGGAGGATCTTCTATACAACAAGATTTTAAGGAGGTCATCAACAGGCTACATAACGAGCGGATGCTTATCGGGATAGATTTGCAAAATCATGGAAAATCTGATCACAGAGACGTCCCTGAAACTTTTGAACAGGATGCAAAAGACATTATAACAGTTCTCGATAAACTGAATATTGAAAAAGCTTCATTCTTTGGTTTCAGCAATGGTGCAACAAGCATTATGAAGATCGCAGAACTTTTCCCGGACAGGGTAGAGAAAATAATTGCAGCATCCGGACTATATAAAAGAAAAGGAATGGTAGACGGTTTTTTTGAGGGAATGGAAAATGCTACAATAGAGATAATGCCCAACTACCTTAAAGAAAACTTTTTGAAACTGACGCCGGATGAAGGCAAACTTCATAATATGTTTAGGAAGGACAGTCAGAGAATGATAAACTTTGAAGACTGGGATAATAAGACAATACAGAATATTCAGAAACCTGTTTTTCTTATTTATGGTGACAGAGACGTTATAAAAGTATCTCACGCGGCTGATTTGCATACACTGCTTCCGGATTCGCGTCTACTTGTACTTCCTGCTGGGCATGGTACTTATATGATGGCCGATGAACAGGGGAATACAAATAACAGAATGATAGATTTTACACTATTAAAAATCAAAAAATTTTTACAATAACTTTTAAATTTTATTACAATGCCTAAATTAAACCCATACCTCAATTTTGATGGTAAAGCAGAAGAAGCTTTTAATTTTTACAAATCTGTTTTTGGAGGAGAATTCCTTGGTGATATCCATAAAATGGGAAATGCTCCCGGTACTGAAAACTTATCTGAAGAAGCTAAAAACAGAGTAATGCATATCGCATTGCCAATAGGCAGTGATTTACTAATGGCTTCCGATATTGTTCCTGAATTTGGACAAAGTCTTCAGTTAGGAAATAACAACTATGTATCTATTTTTCCTGAATCCAGAGAAGAAGCAGATAAGCTCTTCAAAGGTCTTTCCGAAGGCGGAACTATAGAAATGCCACTGGAAGATCAGTTCTGGGGAGATTATTTTGGTTGTTTTACAGATAAATTTGATGTAAAATGGATGATTAACTATAGTGGTGATAAAGGCTACGAGAACAAATGATAAATAACCTTGTCAGGATTTTAAACCCTGACAAGGTTTAGTTTATAATGCGATAGTCAAAATAAAAATCAATTTCATTATTTTAGACAAACTAATAAATTAGAATATCATGGAACAAATCACAATAGAAACAACAGTAAATGCTCCTGTAGAAAAAGTTTGGGATTATTTTAATCAACCAGAACATATTACTCAATGGAACTTTGCCCACGAAAGTTGGTTTTGCCCTTCTTCTGAAAATGACCTTAGAGTTGGTGGAAAATTCAATAACAGAATGGAAGCAAGAGATGGAAGTTTTGGATTTAATTTTGAAGGAACTTATGATGAGGTCGTTCCTCAGCAGTTAATCAGATATCATATGCCTGACGGTCGGAAGGTTTCCACAACTTTTGAAGCAGTAGAAAGCGGGACAAAAATTACCACAACTTTCGATCCCGAAGCAGAAAATCCTGTTGAAATGCAAAAAGAAGGATGGAATGCAATTTTAGGCAGCTTTAGCCAGTATACAGAAACACACTAAAAATAAGGAAATGAATAATGATATTTTTCCATGCCTTTGGTGCAACGGAGACGCAAAGGAAGCAGCAGAATTTTATTGCCAGGTATTTGGCGGGAAAATCACAGTTGATACTCCTGTTGTAATAAATATAGAACTATTCGGGCAAAAGCTGATGCTGCTGAATGCAGGACCTCAGTTTGAAAAAAATCCTTCGATATCTTTTCTGATAAATTGTGCTTCTGAAGAAGATGTACAACATTATTGGGATATGTTATCTGAAGGCGGAATGGCATTAATGGAACTCGATTCTTATCCGTGGAGTAAAAAGTACGGATGGATTAAAGATAAATATGGAACAACCTGGCAACTTTATTTTGGAGAAACACAAGAACAGAAAATGGTGCCTACACTAATGTTTATGCATAAAAATAACGGAAAGGCAATGGAAGCAATGGAGTTCTATACAAGTACATTTCCTGAATCTAAGATTGAAGGTGTCCTGAAGTATAAAGATGGCGACGAGAATGGAGAAAATCCTGAAAATGTACAGCATGCTCATTTTGTTATCAATAATTATATGCTAAGCTGCATGGACTCTTCTTTTGACCATAAATTTGATTTCAACGAAGGAATATCTTTGGTAACGATGACAAATGATCAGAAAGAAACAGATCATCTTTGGAATACATTGATATCCGGAGGTGGAAGAGAAAGCATGTGTGGCTGGCTGAAAGATCAATACGGTGTAAGCTGGCAAATCGTTCCTAAAAGATTAATAGAACTGATGAATGATTCTGATCCTGAAAAATCACAAAAAGTTGTTCAGGCAATGCTGAAAATGCAGAAGATTGTAATTTCCGATTTGGAGGCAGCCTATAATTCCTAAGTAATTAATTTATAATATTGTATTTCATGGAAAAACTTTTTTATCAGATCCAGATTAAGGCTGCTCCGGATAAAGTATGGGAAGTATTATGGAATGATAATACTTATACACAATGGACATCAGTTTTTGCTGAAGGTTCTTTTTATAAAGGAACTTTGGAAGAAGGAAGTATTGTAAAGTTTTTCGATCCTAATAATAACGGTATATATAGCCGTGTTGAAAAAAATATTCCGAATAAAGAAATGAAATTTCTGCATCTTGGTGAAATTTATGATGGGGTAGAGAAGGCGCAAAACTGGGGAGAGGCAACAGAATCTTATGTATTAGAAGAAATCGGAAACGGAACGATTCTTAAAGGAGAGATACAGACCCCGGAAGAATTTAAAAGCTTCTTTGAAGATAAGTTTCCGAAAGCATTGGAAATTGTTAAAGATTTGGCTGAAAAATAAAAACTGAATTTTATAACCCTAAAAGATATATTTATGGAAACCTTATCATATGAATTTGAAATTAAAGCTTCGCCACAGAAGATCTGGGATATTTTGTGGAGTGAAGCAACCTACAGTGAATGGACAAAATTTTTTGGTTCAGATTCTGTTATGAAATCAGACTGGAAAGTTGGCGGGCGTACATTATTTGTTAACAACAAAGGCGACGGAATGGTTTCTACGATTGATAGTCTCAAAGAACCCCATCAGATCGTATTTAAACATTTAGGAATGATATTAAACGGGATTGAAGATCTCCATAGCAAAGAAATTATGGAATGGAGTGGAGCCCAGGAAAAGTATTTTCTTACAGATTTGGGAGATAAAACCAAACTTCACGTCGAAGTGCAGGTAGATGAGAAATGGAAAGATGATATGGATAAAGGATTTATCAGAGGACTCGGATTGGTAAAAGAATTAGCAGAAAAATAAATGAAATTATTATCCATACTTTTTAGTGTATTTATTATAGCCCTGCTCGGAACAAAAATTATTCAGGGAGAATGGAACTGGACTTTTTCCGGTAATCTGGGGATGGCTGTATTTATTATTTTTACCGGATTTTCTCACTTTAAGTTCCAGAAAGGAATGGCTCTGATGATTCCTGACTTTATTCCTTACAAAATGTTCTGGGTATATTTTACCGGAGTATTGGAAATAGCAGCCGGAATAGGATTAATGCTGCCACAGCTGAGAGAATTAACAGCCATTTTGCTTATTGTTTTTTATGTTGTTGTATTTATAGCCAATATTAATTCCTCAAAGAAACGGATCAATATTTTTAAAGCCAACTATACAGGCCCGGGAATGGCATATTTGTATAAAGAAAGAATACCTATGCAGATTATCCTGATTGCCTGGACATGGTACTTTGGGATTTATTTACACTAGAGAACAAATAAAATTTTGCATATAAATCATATTGAGTGTAACATTTTGGTGTTATAAATAGTCTTATTAGTAAATAACTGTTTTTCGGTTATCCTAATCACTAAAATATGAGTTATGAAATTAAACACTAAACTTTTTATAACCGCCCAGGTTGTAATAACTGCTGCTATGATGAATGCACAAAGCACTACTACTAAATTGCCGGGAGATGCTACACTGCCATCTTCCAAAGCTAATTTGGAACAACTTGCTTCCTATGATAAAGGAAATTTTAAGTACAAAGTCGAAGATTATTTTGCAAGACCAAAAGCTTCACAATTTAAAATTTCACCAGATGGACAGTTTTTATCTTACAAAGAGAAAGATAATAACAAGAAAAATCATGTTTATGTAAAAGACCTGAAGTCCGGAAAAATAACCAAAGCTATTGAAGAAAAAGAAGATCTGATTAAAAGTTATGGATGGTTAAGCAAAAACCGTCTGTACTTTACTCAGGATAAGGGTGGGAATGAGAATATCCACCTGTATGCTACGGACATTGATGGAAAAAACTTAAAAGATCTCACACCATTTGAAGGTGTGAAAATAGGTTTTGCAATGCCCGTAAAAGATACCGACTTTGTTGTGGTTACTATGAATAAGAACAACAAGCAGATTTTTGAACCTTTTAAAATAAACTTTGTTACGGGGGAAGCAACCCAACTCTTAGAGAACAAAGATCCTAAGAATCCTATTAATGATTATATATTTGATAAAGACGGAAATCTTAGAGGATATACAATATTGGTAAACGGATTAACAACCCATACATACTACAAAGATTTGCAGACAGGGAAATTCAACCTTCTGAAAAAAACTGACTGGTCAGATACATTCGATATTATCAGCTTCAATGAAAATTCTAAGAATAAAGATGAAGCTTATGTTGTAACTAATCTGGATAGTGATAAAGCGAAGATTGTTTTATATGATCTGAAAAAGAATGCTGTGATTAAAGAAGTTTATTCCAATCCGGTATATGATGTGAGCTCTATAAGTCTTGCCGGTAAAAACAGAAACTACGAACTGGATTACATAAACTACGAAGGAGAAAGGGGAGAGATTATACCGGTAAGTAAATTCTACAAAGAAGTACACAATAAGTTGAAATCTGAATTTGGAGATAAAGACTTTTCTGTAGTTTCTTCTGATGACAACGATAACAAATTTCTGGTTGTCGTAAGTAGTGATAAATTGTATGGAACTTATTACGAGTATGATACAAAAACTAAAAAAACTAAACTTTTATATGATCTGATGCCTCAGTTGAAGCCTGAAGATATGGCAGAAATGAGACCTATAACCTTTAAAAGCAGGGACGGACTTACAATACATGGCTATATTACCTTACCTAAGGCAGCACTTGAAGGAAAAAAAGTACCGTTAGTTGTAAATCCTCATGGAGGCCCGCAGGGAGTCCGTGATAGCTGGGGATTCAATCCGGAAACGCAATTATTTGCCAGTCGTGGTTATGCTACATTACAGGTTAACTTCAGAATATCCGGAGGATATGGAAAATCATTCCAGAAATCAGGGTATAAGCAAATCGGTAGAAAGGCAATGGATGATGTAGAAGATGGAGTAAAATACGCAATAGAGCGGGGTTGGGTAGACAAAGATAAAATTGCTATCTATGGTGGAAGCCATGGTGGGTATGCAACATTAATGGGGCTTATAAAAACACCGGATCTTTATGCGTGTGGTGTAGATTATGTAGGTGTTTCCAATATCTTTACTTTTTTCGATTCGTTCCCGGAATACTGGAAGCCTTACAAAGAAATGGTAAAACAAATCTGGTACGATCTGGATAATCCTGAAGAAGCTAAAATAGCTAAAGAAGTTTCTCCGGTATTCCAGATTGATAAAATAAAGAAACCATTATTTGTAGTACAGGGAGCTAATGATCCGCGAGTTAATATCAATGAATCGGATCAGATTGTAAAAGGCCTGCGGGCAAAAGGTTTTGATGTTCCGTATATGGTGAAATACGATGAAGGTCATGGATTTGGTAAAGAACCAAACAGAATTGAGCTTTATACCTATATGCTGGGCTTCTTTGCAAAGAATTTTAATAAATAAATCAAATAATAAAGAAACGAAAAGTATCTGCTTTTCGTTTCTTTGGTTATAGGGATTTTAAAGACAGAAATAAAAACAAAAACATACGAGATATTTTCACTGGAGTTTAAACTTTTAAAAACAAGAAAATGAGTCTTACGTTTTTATATTACATTAGTCGTATCGGAAAATAAATTGTTATTTTTGCTTCACAATTCCCATTGTGAAGGACTATTACTACTTTCTCGGTATTTCTGTTGACGCTTCAGACGAAGACGTCAGGAAGGCTTATCGTAAATTATCTCTAAAGTATCATCCTGATAAAAGTGATAATGATCCTTTTTTCGAAAATCGCTTTAGAGAAGTACAGGAAGCCTACAATACACTAAGTGACGAAGATCGGCGCAGAACCTACGATCATCTTCTGAGTCTTGAACAGAAAAATGCGAAATCTAATCTGCCTCCACGCATAAAGTCTTTTCATGCGAACAAGATTCGTGTGGTAAAAGGAGAAGAAATTATTATTACCTGGCAGACTTTTGATGCCGATGTAGTGAAAATTCACCCGTTTGGACTGGAAAAGGCTTATGGAGAAAAGAAATTTATTGTCAATGATTTTGATGCCGAAGGAAGGTTTCAGCTTATACTGAACGCGACAAATACACTGTTGAATAAAACAGTTGCGAATGGCATTACCATTACAGAAGTTTTTGAAGTAGAAAGAGAAGAATACCCAGTAGCTGAAGAAAAAGCAGTTGAGGTAAGAAAAGCAGATGAAGCAGATGAACAGCTTCCGGTTTATATAAAATGGGGGATAGCAGCGGCAGCTGTTATTTTAGTTATTCTTTATTTGCTATTGAAAAAGCATTAAGCCATTTTCAGGCGACCCGGGCATTTTTTGCAGCGTTTTCCTGTTTTGAATTTTTTACAACATTTTTTCTTGTCACAGTACATTTCTTCTGTATGATTAAATGCTGGTGCTAATGGAGCAACTCTGAAAGGGATAATGTTAGATTTCATGTTGCAAATATAAATTAATTTAGAATAAGTACAAATAAAAATAGCTATTTAAATACCTGTTCTTTAATATGATTTATATCTGCATTTTGGATATAAGTAATTAAACCCGGATAAAACCAGTGGTAATTGTAGCCACCGCGTTTCATCTCTTCGATAGCCTGATCTTTGCTCCAATTCTGGAAAATAATGCGGTACATAGCTATTGTAACTCCGGTTCTGTCACTTCCATGTGCGCAATGTACTACAATAGGCTTAGGAGCTGTTTTTAGTATTCTTAAAGCTTCAATTATGTCTTTATCCGACATCTGTGATGCTTTCATCGGAACACTATACAATTTGCCTTTATATGAGCTTCCTTCTACAGCAATAAGATCTTTGTGCTGGCGTCTCAGATCCAGAACAGACTCCATCTGTTTTTCCTGGAAAAAGTGAAAGCCCGCATTATCGGGCTTTTCACTTCTATAAATGCTGTCGCTAACTTTATGCAGATTGTGGAAAGGCTTTTCTGTAACTTTTGTTGCCCAGTTTTCAGGCCGTGGCCCTTTCATACTTCTGGAAGTACAAGCCATTGTACTAAATGCTAAAATTATAACAATTGTTTTTTTCATATTTTTTACATTGGTCCGCCTTGCTCGTCACCACCATCGTAATTATTGTTGATGTCTTTTTTTCTTTTAGGCTGATCAACTTTCTCACCCTGTTTGAAGCGGTAAGACAAAGATATGGAAAACTGTCTTGGCTGCCACTGCATATAATTACGTCTTGTAAAATCATCATTAAAGGTGAAAGACTCCATTCTTCTGGTATTAAATACATCCTGAATGTTAAACGTAATAGTCCCGTCACCATTCCAGATTGTTTTAGAAGCTCCCAGGTTAAGAGAATACATATCTGATCTGTTCTGGCTTGCTGTCTTTTGTGCACCTCTGTATTGTCCCTGTAGCTGTACACTTAGGGTTTTGTCCAGCTTGAAAGTTGTATTTAGTCTGGCACGTGTAGAGAAGCCACTTCCGGTAAAATCCATTGTTCCTACTTTAGGTTGCAGTGTGACTTTATCTATAGTATTATAAGACGCTATACCTGTAGTTTTATACCCAAACAAGTCTAAACTACCCATGAATTTTAACCATGATAAGGGATCGTAAGTGAAATTAAGATCCAAACCATAACGATCACTAGTCCCAAGATTTATAGGCTTGGTATAGAAGACATTCAGCCTTTCATCTGGTCTGTATACCAACATTTTATCATCGTCTGTAGTGCGGCTGTAATACAGAGTAGGATTCACCGTAAATTTCTTTTTCTGAATACTGTAACCAACTTCAAAAGAGTCTACATAAGATGGGTTAAGATCTATATTTCCTTCAAAGATATTCTGATTGTTGCTATAATTAGGGAAAGGTACCATGAAGAAAGCTCTTGGTCTGTCGATCCTACGGGAGTAATTTACCAAAATCTGATTATTCTTTGCCACATCATAGCTTAAGAATATACTAGGGAATAGATTATTATAATTTTTGGTCTTATTAATATTGGTCCCTGCAAGATTACTATAATCGATTTTTACATTAGAAAGTTCATCTCTCAGCCCAAGCTGGTATCCGAAATTACCAACTTTACTTTTGAACTGAACATAAAAAGCATTGAAAACTTCCTGATAATCCGTTGTATTATTATAATTTGGAATCAACTGATTGGTTGCAGTAGTATTCACAATATTGTTATAATCATTCTTATTTACATCCAATCGGTAACCAGCTTCCAATTTCGAATTTTCACCAATTGGTAATTCGTAATCTGCTTTACCAATAATCGTTTTCGTAACCGATTTTCTTTCAGTGTTATCGTGGCTTACTAAGGCAGAATCTAGTGTTTCAGTGATGTCAGAGTAGTTGTTACTGCGATTTCTTTGTACACTTAGTGCTAAAGATAGATTATGTCCGTTGGTATTAAATTTATGATCTAATCCTAAATCCCCCTGAAAAGCAAGGTTATTGCTCCTTCCAACAGAGGTTCTGGTACCTAATGAATTCATAAAATCCCAATTAAGTGTACTGCGGTTAGCTCTGTAAAACTCATTATAAGTATTTAAAGGTTCTCTGTTATCGCCTTCAAAAGTTCGTACTACACCTGATAAACTTAAAGATGTTTTATCTGAAATATCATAAACAAAACCTCCGGTTGCGTTATAGTTATTATTATAAGTCTTGTTGTTAGAATTTTGTGACTGATATGATGATATATCATTAGGTTGGGTTGCTAGACCAGGAGGGATTTCTGGAAGAACAATATTGTGATAGGTTGTTTCCGTTTCATTTCTACCTTTACTCTCTGTGTAACCACCGCCACCATTTAAAAACCAGGTCCAGTTGTTTTTTCTCCAGCTTAAATTGGCATTTAATGCGGTTCTTGGCATATAACCTAGAGTTCCGGTAACACTACCATTGAAACCAACTTTTTTATTTTTCTTAAGGATGATATTTAAGATACCTGATGTACCCGATGCTTCAAATTTAGAAGAAGGATTCGTAATAACTTCTATTTTTTCAATCTGATCTGCAGGAATACTTTGTAGAGCATTCGCGCCATCGTCAATACCTAAAAGTGAAGACGGCTTACCATTGATTAAGAACTTCACATTGGTATTTCCTCTCATAGAAACTGTTCCGTCTGTATCTACAGATACTGAAGGAACATTGGTTAGTACATCTTGTAATGTACCACCTTTACTAATAAGGTCGGTTGATGGGTCATAGGTTTTTTTATCAAGCTCAACCTTGTAAGGCTTAGATGCAGCAGCAGTAATGGTAACACCTTGTATACTCTTGGTCTTACTATCTACAGCTTCCTGACCTTTCAGAGCCTCTATTTGAACACTGCCAATGTTTCCGGCAGCAGTTATTGTTTTTTCTGTCTGAAATGTCTTAAATCCTGGTGTTTCTACCTGTAAGGAGTAAGTTCCGGGAGTAAGATTAAGAGAGTAGTTTCCTTTATCATCCGTCATGCTGCCATCAGATAACGCATTATTTGTTTTGTTAGCAAATGTAATAGAAGCATAAGGAACAGCTGCACCGTTTTTATCAGTTATCTTTCCGGATACAGCTACTTTCTGTTGTTGAGCAAAGGCAAAAGCTGCTGCACTAAATGCGAGCGTTAAGCCTAATGTTCGGGTTACAATTCTCTGTTTGATTTCAGTTTTTATCATTATTTAATTTCTTTTTTATTCAGCCAGTCCTGGTAAATTTTGGCATTCTGAACATGCTCTTCAGGATTATTGGTGAATTTATGTAAGCCTGGCCTGGAAGGATCGGCTACCATAAATATATAATCATTGCTTTCTGCATTCAGAACATTTTCTACCGAAGATTTGTTGACCAGGCAAATAGGACCCGGCGGGATACCTATGTTTTTATAGGTGTTATAAGGAGAGTCTACGGTAAGGTCTTTGTAATAGACTCGTTTAATCGACTTAGTGAAATTGGCATCTTTGTTTATAGCATAAATTACCGTAGGATCACTTTGTAGTTTCATTCCTTTGCGGTAACGGTTCAGATATAAACCAGCAATTCTTTTTTGTTCATCGGGTTTTCCACCGGATTCTTTCTGAACAATAGAAGCTAATGCATAAACCTGAGTACGGCTAAGGCCTAAATTCTTTTCTTTTGCAAGATTCTCGGGAGTCCAGAAGTCATTATAAAGACTTTCAAATTTTTTGAAAAAATCTTCAGGTGTTACTGTCCAGTAAAAATTATAAGTATCTGAAAAGAAATAGGGCTTCAGATCTTCCGCATTATTCAGTCCTTTCTGGCGGGCAATTACATTAAATGCCTTTACAAAAGTTAAAGAGTCCACTTCCGTTTTTCGGGATACACGGCCAATCATCTGATATACATCATCGAAATCCTTTATTCTGAAGGTATTCTCGGTTTGCAATCCCGCCTTAATCATGTTGATAAGTTGAGCATTGTCTGCACCTTCTTTAATTTCATAACGTCCGGCTTTTATCTTACTCTCCAAACCTTTGGATTTTGCAATTTGAGTAAAGCTTTCAGTATCATTCAGGTATGGTTTCAGAGAATCTGTTACCTGCTGGAATGTTGCATTGTGAGGCACCAGAATAAATCCGGACTTTTTCACATTGCTTCCGTAATTTTTTTTGTAAAATTTCCAGCCGAAGAAGCCTGCTACCGAGACGATAGCAAGTGCTGCAATTAAAACTACTTTCTTCATAATGCTGTTATTTTACTTCTAAATTACCCTTAAATACCTGTTTCGCAGGACCTTCTAGCCATATATTACGGAAGCCTTTTTCAGCTTTTTCCGCATATACTTTCAATGTTCCTCCAAGAACCTTGATATGGACAGGGGTTTGATTATGATTTTGCATAAAAGTTAAAGCAGATGCTGTAACTCCTGTTCCGCAACTGTAAGTTTCATCTTCTACACCTCTTTCAAAAGTTCTTACAAATAGTTCGTTTTCAGAAGTTTGTGTTACAAAGTTTACATTGATGCCCTCTTTTTTGAAAGTTTCGTTGTTTCTTATTTTTTTTCCTTCTAAATAAACATCCATATCTTCTACATCTTCTACAAATGCTACATAGTGAGGTGAGCCTGTATTCATTACCGTATATTCAGGGAAAGTATTAATGTCTTCTACATCAATCATTTTTAATTTTACCAGATCTCCGTTTACCTCTGCTTCATGCAGGCCGTCAATAGCCATAAAGCTTGTTTTATCTTCAAAAATATTCAGAAAATGAGCAAAAGAAACAAGACAACGGCCACCATTACCACACATAGTACTTTCATTACCATCGGCATTGTAATATACCATCCGGAAATCGTATTGATCATCATTCTCCAGAAGGATAAGGCCATCTCCGCCAATACCGAATCTTCTGTCGCAAAGTTGTGCTATAAGCGAAGTGCTTTTTGGAAAGGTAAGATCACGGTTATCAACCATTACGAAATCATTCCCTGTTCCCTGATATTTATAAAATTCCATAAATGTTATATATAAAAATTGGTAGTTATAGTTCCCGAATTAATAACGCGAAATTAGTGAATAATTTATACAAAAAACAGCCACAATATGTGGCTGTTTTTTGTATAAGAATGTTTAAATTATCTTCTTCCTCCGGTATTGAATCCATTGTTTTCATTTCCTGATCTTTGCTCTGTAGATCCGGAATTTCTGAAACCATTATTATTCATGTTATTATTAGAACGGGTCTCTACACGAGTTTCAGGACGTGGCTGGTAATTGTTGTTATTCTGGAAACCATTGTCTCTTCTTCTGCCATCATTGTTTTCGGCTCTGTAACCCTGGTTATTGTTGTTACCATTTCCGTATTGGCTGTTTCGGAATCCATTATTGTTATTAGTATTACCCCAGCTGTTTCCTCTGTTATTATTGTTCCATGAATTGTTATTTCGGAATCCGTTATTCTGATCTCTTCCGGAAACAATTCTTTTCTCTACGTATATTTTTCTTCTGTTATTATTATAGAAGTAGGGTCTTCCACCATCATAATAATAGGAAACACCTCTTCTGTAGTAGTAGCCATCATTCCCCCAGTAGCCACCGGGACCATAGTAATTATAGTTAGGACCACTGTAGTATACGTTATTCATATAATAACCTCCGTCATAATATGGATTTCTATTATTGTTATAATATCCGTCGTTATATCCATATCCGTCAGTATAAACACCGCAGGAAGCTAAAGTTCCGACAGTGAAGAGGCTTAGTGCTATTTTTGATAAAAGTTTCATGATGTGTTTAATATAATTGGTTTGATTTATTTTTCTCTTTCTCTTTAATGCTTTTTGACCAGTCCATGTAACCGTGTATGGAAATTATAGTAAAGATAATGTATTGTATTGCTGTTATACCAAGTTCTTTGTAAATCATCATAGGAATACATATCAGATCTCCTATAATCCAGAACCACCAGCTCTCTACCTTCTTTTCCGCCATTAGCCACATCCCTGCTAAAAATATAGAAGTCGTAAGAATATCCATATAATTAGCCCAGTCTAAATGACTTAAATCCAAAATGATGCCAATCATTGAAAAACCATTGTTAATGTATGGCTTATAGTAGTAGACAAGTGTTACAAGTGCCATGCTGAGGGCAAAAAGAATCGTACAAATTTCCCATTCTCTTTCTGTAGCACGGGAAACTTCAACATGAATATGGTCTTCAGAGCTATTAGCCCACTGAATCCAACCATAAATACTCATACTGGTGTAATAAAAGTTGATGAGCATATCTCCCCATAATCCAAAATGATAGAGGATATACACATATATAGTGGTACTGATAATACCAGTAGGATAAACCCAGATATTTTTCTTTGCCGAGAAATAGACACTTAACAAGCCAAATATTGCGGCAATAGATTCCAGTAATATTTGTTGCCACGAATAGCTGAGATAGGGGTCAATAAGATAATTGAAAATGTCCATAATGCCCAAAGGTAGAGCTTTTCGGTCTATGTTTACAACGAATGTCTAAAAAATGAAAATTTACATTTTAGTCTTATGTAGAAGGGGAAAGGCAAAAACAATGAGTTTTTGTTGCTAAAAAAATGTTAACATATTGTAAAAAATTTCTACTTTCGTAAATCTAAAAGAAAAACTGAAAAAATATATGGCGAGTATTTGGGCAAAGAAGCCGCTTAGTGCCTACGAGGCAGACATGAAGAAAAGTGGACTGAAAAAAGTCCTTGGAAAATGGAGCTTAACAGCAATAGGGGTTGGCGCTATTATTGGCGGCGGAATCTTTGTTCTTACAGGAACTGGAGCGTATTATCACGCAGGACCTGCACTGGCAATATCCTTTATTATTGCAGGAATAGCCTGTGTTTTTGCTGCATTATGTTATGCAGAATTTGCATCTATAATCCCGGTTGAGGGATCAGCGTATGCTTATGCTTACGGAACTGTAGGTGAAATCTTTGCATGGGCTATGGGGTGGTGTCTAATTCTGGAATATGCCATGGCGAGTATGGCTGTGGCAGTAAGCTGGTCCGGGTATTTTACTAAATTTCTAAAGATATTCGGAGTACATCTGCCGGCATATCTTACATCGGATCCGGCAAGTTATACGGGAACAGGTTTCTCTATGAATTTACCGGCATTTATTCTGGTATTATTGCTTACAGCGCTATTGGTAAAAGGAACTAAAGAAGCTGCGGGAGCAAATAACCTAATTGTATTATTAAAAACGGCAGCTGTAATTTTCGTAATTATTTCCGGAGCTTATATAATCTTCTCTAATACTGATCTTTACAGTGCAGTAGATGGTGTGAAAAACTGGAAACCTTTTATTCCGGATGAAACCCTGATTAAGAACTCCGAGGACAAGATGGTGTCGGCCTATGGTATTAAAGGAATTATTTCCGGAGCTGCAGCAATATTCTTTGCATATATCGGTTTCGATGCCGTTTCTACCCAGGCAGGTGAGGCAATTAATCCTAAAAAGGATGTTCCTTTTGCAATTATCACATCATTATTAATCTGTACAGCATTATACATTTGTGTGTCTTTAGTACTAACAGGGATGATGAATTATACAGACTTTAATCCGGCAGGAAAATATCCTGAGGCAATTAAAGCTCCTGTAGCATATGCATTCGAAATTGCAGGTAAACACTGGGCTAGTAATATTGTAACGATTGCAGCTACAGTTGGATTGATCTCTGTAGTAATGGTAATGATGATGGGGCAGTCTCGTATCTTTATCGGTATGGCAAAAGACGGATTGATTCCTAAATTCTTCGGAGAACTTCATCCAAAAACAAGAACACCATACAAAGGTATTATCATATTAGGATTGGTTGTAGCCTTTGTAGCAGCACTTACACCAATTTCTACCCTGGCAGATATGACCAGTTTCGGAACCCTGTTCGCCTTTACGCTGGTATGTATTGCAGTATGGGTAATGAGAAAAAAAGAACCAAACCTGAACAGACCATTCAAAGTTCCTGCTTACAAATTAGTTGTAGCATTAGGGGTAATTATCAATATCTATCTGATTTTTAATCTTAGTGCCCACGCTTTGGAATTATCTGCAGGATGGTTAGTGCTTGGTATTTTTGTCTATATATTCTATGGTAAAAATAATAGTAAACTAAATAATCCGGATAAAATAACGGAAGACTAATTAATGCAACCCGCTCCGGCGGGTTTTTTAT
The DNA here is from genome assembly GCF_002023715.1 of Elizabethkingia occulta. Classification (GTDB taxonomy): domain Bacteria; phylum Bacteroidota; class Bacteroidia; order Flavobacteriales; family Weeksellaceae; genus Elizabethkingia; species Elizabethkingia occulta. Next base: position 91,010 of record NZ_MAHX01000018.1, on the reverse strand, counting down.
TGAATTATTATGAGAAAAATATTGTCTTTGGGACTATTATCTGTCTCTTTTCTGGGGTTTTCCCAGCAGGTTGAATTCACTACTTTACTGAAAGATAAGATCAGTATCCGCGCTCTGGAGGTATCAAACGGTAAAGTATGGTATTCAGGTACAGAATCTAAGTTTGGTTTTGTAAGCGTAAACGATACATTGGATAAAAAACAAATCCGGCTTTCTGATAAAAATCTTCAGTTTCGTACGCTGGCTCAGGATAAAAAGTATTTATATGCTATTAATATTGAAAGCCCTGCTAACTTTTTCAGAATAGAAAAGCAAAGCCTGAAGGCAGAAAATATTTTTCAGGATAATGCACCGACGGCGTTTTATGATGCCCTACATTTTACAGGAGGCGGAACAGCATATGCATTTAGTGATACTGATGAAAGTCTGAATCTGAAACTGGCGCAGATGAACAAAAAAGGGGAGTGGGCTATCCCTGATTATAAAATGCAGTTAAATAAAGGAGAGGCAGCATTTGCGGCAAGTAATACCAATATAGCATCTTCTGAAAATTATTTATGGATAGCCACCGGAGGTATGTCTTCCAGAATTTTGAGACAAAATCTGAAAACTCAGAAATGGGAAATTTTTAATACACCTTTTGTGCAGGGAAAATCGTCTCAGGGAATCTATTCTATAGATTTTTACGGAGATAAATTTGGAATTGCTGTTGGTGGAGATTATACAGCGCAGAAAGAAAATCAGAACAATATAGCGACTACAACCGATGGCGGGAAAACCTGGGAAATACAAGCTTCCGGCAAAAACGGGGGATACATGACTTGTGTTAAAATTAAACCGGGATCGGGAGGTAAAGAAATTATTGCAGTAGGAGATCAGCATATTAGCTATTCTGCTGATTATGGAAAGACCTGGAAAGTTATTTCTGAAGAAAAAAATCTGTATGTTTGTCAATGGCTGGATAAGAATACTGTAGTTCTTGCAGGAAATAATAAGATTTTGAAAATGAAAATCCAGTAATATATTTAAAAATGAATACAATTTATAAAAGTTTATTGGTACTTACTTCTACTGTTGTAATATGTAGTAATTGTAGTGCTCAGAAAACAAAAACTAATAACGAAATGTATATGTTAGCCGGGACATATACAGCAAAGGGAAGTAAAGGTGTTTATGTATATAAGCTAAATACGGAAACAGGAGCTTCCAAATATGTAAGTGAAGTCGCAGTGGAAGATCCCTCTTATCTGGCTATTAGTAAAAGTGGTAATTATGTCTATACCGTTACCGAAAAAGAAGATCAGCAGAATTCTAAGGTCAATGCATTCTCTTTTGATAAAAAAACTGGTAAGCTAAGCTTTATCAATAGTAAGCCTGCTGGTGGTGGAGCGCCTTGTCATATTAATATATCCCCGGATGGTAAGCATGTTGTAACGGCTAACTATATGGGCGGAAGTATTACGGAATATACGATTAATAATAATGGAAGCTTGGGTGATGCTTCACAGAATATTGTGTTTTCCGGAAACGGAACCGATAAAGAACGACAAACCCAGCCCCATCTTCATTATGTAGCGTTTTCACCGGAAGGGAAGTATCTGTTTGCTGATGATCTTGGTACGGATAAAATCTATAAATATCAGGTGAATAAAGATGCTTCAAAGCTTTTAGCATCTGATAATTCGTCTTTGGTTAAGGTAAAAGATGGTTCCGGTCCGCGACACCTAGCTTTTCACCCTAATAGAAAATATGCATATCTGATTACGGAAATTTCCGGAGATGTTATCGCTTTTAATTATAAAAATGGTACGCTGGAAGAATTCCAGACTGTAAAAGCAGATTCATTAAATGCAAAAGGCAGTGCTGATATTCATATCAGCCCAAATGGGAAATTCCTGTATGCTTCCAATAGACTGAAAGGCGATGGACTAGCTGTTTTTTCGATTGATCAGAAAAATGGAAAGCTTACAAAAGTAGGGTATCAGCCAACGGGTATTCATCCGCGTAATTTTGCAATCACCCCCAATGGTAAATTGTTATTGGTAGCTAACAGAGATAGCGACCAGATTCAGGTTTTTAAAATCGATGCTAAAACAGGCTTACTGAATAATACAAATCAGGATATTAAACTCAGTATGCCGGTTTGTATAAAATTTACAAAATAGAAAAAAAATCAGTGGAGTAGCTGTTGTTGCAGCTGCTCTTCTGTTATTTTCTCCAAATTTTCATAGTGTACTGTTTGCAGTATCTTTGCAACAACAGGATCTTTTTCATTAGCGGCATCCATCGGAATAGAGTTGAAAATCATGTTCTGTGAGTCAAAGTTGGTTATTTTTTCCTCCTGATATATTTCATTTCCGATAAAGAAAACTAATTTTCCCTCATTAATTTTCCAGTATGTTTCTCTGGGATCACTTTTGTAACAGTCCCCAGTGGAGCCTTCGTAATAATTATAAATTGCTGTTCCATCAGCTTTTATAATATAATGTCTTTGCAGGCGGCACGCATCAAAATCCTTTTTTACTTTTTTATTATTCTCATAAAACCCTGCTTCTTTAAGCTTCCAAATTCCGATGACAGCTTCAGGGGAAATTATTTGTTGTGCAAAGCTAAAGAGACTAAAGCCAGTGATTAAGAAACTCAAGGTTTTCTTCATAAATTGTGTTTTGAAAAAGGATCACCAAAAATACATTAATTTTATAAATTACAGTAAATCATTGTGGATGTTCAACTCTTAAAATTCCTAATTTAACCGTATCTTTGAGGAAAATTTTTCAGACTATGATCGAGTGGAAAACCGCAAAAGAATACGAAGATATTACTTATAAAAAATGTAATGGTGTAGCAAGGATAGCTTTCAACAGACCAGAAATCCGCAACGCTTTCAGACCAAAGACAACTTCAGAATTATATGATGCTTTTTACGATGCATATGAAGATCCGTCAATCGGGGTAGTTTTACTATCCGGAGAAGGGCCAAGTCCAAAAGATGGTGGATGGGCTTTCTGTAGTGGTGGAGATCAAAAAGCACGTGGCCACCAGGGTTATGTTGGAGAAGATGGAAGACATCGTTTGAATATTCTGGAAGTACAACGTTTAATCCGTTTCATGCCTAAAGTTGTTATCGCGGTTGTTCCGGGATGGGCTGTAGGTGGAGGACACTCACTACACGTTGTATGTGATCTTACTTTAGCAAGTGAAGAGCATGCTATTTTCAAACAAACAGATGCCGATGTTACCAGCTTCGATGGTGGTTATGGTTCTGCATACCTGGCTAAAATGGTAGGGCAGAAAAAGGCTCGTGAAATATTCTTCTTAGGTAGAAATTACTCTGCACAGGAAGCTTTTGAGATGGGAATGGTAAATAAAGTTGTTCCTCATGCCGAGTTAGAAGATACTGCTTATGAATGGGCACAGGAAATTTTAGCGAAATCACCAACTTCTATTCGTATGCTGAAATTTGCAATGAACCTTACTGATGATGGTATGGTTGGACAGCAGGTTTTTGCAGGTGAAGCTACCCGTTTGGCTTACATGACAGATGAAGCTAAAGAAGGAAGAAATGCTTTCCTTGAAAAAAGAAAACCAGACTTTGGAGAAGATCAATGGATCTCTTAAAATAAGAAGTTGGAGGTTAGAAATTGGATTTAAATAACCAAATTCTAACCTCTAATATCTAATATCTAAATATTATGATTGAATGGATAAAAGCAGCTCGTCTGCGAACATTACCACTTTCCCTTAGTGGTATTATTTTAGGTTCCCTTATTGCAAAATGGAAGCTTAATTCTGTAGGAGAAAGCTGGGATGTATGGGTTTTTGTACTGGCTTTAGTGGTGACGCTTTTGTATCAGGTGTTATCTAATTATGCGAATGATTACGGTGATGGTGTAAAAGGTACAGATAAAAAGAGAGTAGGAGAGGCAGAAGCCCGCGCCGTGGCTTCGGGGAAAATAACAGCGAAACAAATGCGTAATGCAGTCATTTTGTTTTCTGTTTTGTCATTGGCTTTTACTGTTTTATTGTTGTATAAAGCATTCTTTCCGGGGCACATTCAGGCATTTTATGTTTTCATAGGTTTAGGGATTGCCTGTATTTTTGCAGCAATTGGTTATACGGTAGGAAAAAGACCTTATGGTTACATGGGGCTGGGAGATGTATTTGTATTTATATTTTTCGGACTTGTGTCTGTAATGGGGTCTTACTATCTGTTTACTAAAACGTTCGACTGGCAGATGATTTTACCGGCAACAGCTGTAGGATTGTTCAGTGTAGCTGTTCTTAACCTGAATAATATGCGGGATATAGAAAGTGATGCAGAGAGCGGAAAGCATACTCTTGCGTTAAAAATGGGCTTTAAAAAGGCAATGATCTACGAGATCATCTTGTTACAGTTGCCTCTTATTCTGATTTTAACCTATATGATGGTGTATGAAATCAGAAGTTATTATGCCTACATATTTATTATTCTTTTTCTGCCTTTAATGGCTTTACGAAGAAGGATAATGGAGACTAAAGAACCAAGAAATCTGGATCCTTACCTGAAGCAGGTTGCTATTATGTGTTTTGCAATGAGCCTGCTTACAGGGATAGGTTTGAACCTGATTAGATAAAGAGAAATAGAATGAGCAGAAGGCTTACTATAAAATTAATTTTCTTTCTGTCCGTTCTGGTTGGATTAATTTTCCTTTATTTATTATTAAGGGAATTTATAGAAGGGTTAACAATTTCGGAACTTGAAATTTTCCCTTCTGTTCTAATGTTTGTTGCAATAGGAAATTTGTATGTTTCGGTCTTGCTTTTAAGAAAAAAGATTAATCCATACGCCTGGCTTTTAGTAATACAGATTTTATTGAATATATTTTTCTGCTTAATTTTTACTATTATTTCTATTACGGAATAAAAGTATGTAGATAATGCAGATTATTTTTTAGTACTCATAAGATCAATATTTGTTTAAATAAAAAAATAAGAGAATATGAAATTTACTTTTTTAGGACAAAACTGTTTTTTGTTCACTTACAAAGGAAAAAATATCCTTTCAGACCCTTTCTATAATTATCAGAAAGAACAGTCCGGATTTGATATTAAAGCACACAAAATTGACTATATTTTGTTAACGCATGCACATGGCGATCATATTGCGGATGTGGAAGAGGTATTGGCTCATTATCCGGAAGCAACTATTATTGGGGTGCCAGAAGTATGCGGTTATTTTAAAAACGCGAAAAATACATGTGATATTAACCTGGGAGGATCTGCAAAAGTTGAAGATCTTAAGATCTCTATTGTGCCGGCTCATCATACCAGTTCTTTTCCGGATGGTACTTATGGTGGTGTACCGGTAGGTTATATTTTCAGACTTCCTGAAGGAAGAAATATGTACTTGGCAGGTGATACAGGGGTAATGGCTGATATGGAACTATTCCCAAGGCTTTTTGGTAAAATCGATTTATCAATTCTGCCGGTAGGAAGTCATTATACAATGTGTCCGAGAAAAGCTGCATTTGCTGCAGGCGAATTATTGAAAACTCCGAAAGTAATTGGATGTCATTTCGATACTTTTCCTCCAATTACAATTAATCACGACAGTGCAATGAAGCATTTTGAAGAGAAAAATGTGGAGTTGGTTTTACCGAAACTGGGTGAGGAATTTGAATTTTAAGAAATAAAAAATGGCAAGCTACCTACATCACACCGCTACGACCAATTACCTTTGCTGTGTTCCCACCCTGGAGGATTCTCAGGAGCTGGTTGTGTAGGACTTGCCAGTGCAAATATAGAAATTATTTACGAATCCGGAAGAAAGATCCAAGAAAAAAAGTGTAATGATCCCCGTAAAATGGGATAAATAGCTGATTTATAAATTAATATTTTTATTATTTTTTTTCTGAAATCGGACTTCCAACATCTATTATTATTAAAAATATGACGAAAAATCCTGTAGCTATCGGGTTAGTGTTGTTCGGAATTACCATGTTGGCGTTCTTTGTAGTGTACTATTTTTTTGCAAATGCCAGTTATTATAGTACCTCTATGAAGGTAAATGCATTTGGAATGCCTTTTTTGTATGCAGTTGGAGGATTTCTCTCTGTATATTGGTATAGAGGAGCCGGGAAAATAACTTATCCGCAGGCTTTTAAGCAAGCTTTTGTAACATTATTTATAGGAGGATTTCTTTCTGTAATGTCCATTTTTGCTTTTCTTAATTATGTAGATACCGATGCCAGAGATTTACTAAACCATCAGTATATTCAGACCGAATTAACCAATCTGGATGAAGCTTATGCTAAGCAAAAGTCTGAAGCAGTACATCTTAAAGATCAGAGCAAATTGGGAGAATTAGACAAAAATTATAAAGATGCAAAACTTGCAAGAGAAGCTGCAATAAAGGAGAATAGAAATTATTTTTCATTCAGTTTTCTTTCTGCCGTTTTTGGAGGCTTTATGTTATTTTATCTACTTTTGTCAATCGTAATAGCAGCGTTTTTGAAGAACAAAAAGCGCTACGAATAAAATTAAAAATACTGAATGGATCTTTCTATTATTATCCCGCTTCTTAATGAAGAACAATCTCTTGAAGAGCTTTTTTCCAGAATAGACAATGTATGTAATGAGAATGATTTCTCTTATGAAGTATGGTTTGTGGATGATGGTTCTACCGACAATTCATGGGGCGTTATACAACTGCTTTCTGCATCACATCCGCAGGTACATGCTATAAGATTTACCCGTAATTATGGTAAATCTCAGGCTTTACATGCTGCTTTTGAAAAAGCTAAAGGCGAAGTTGTAATTACTATGGATGCCGACCTTCAGGACTTCCCGGAAGAAATACCTGGACTGGTAGAAAAACTAAGAGAAGGGAATTACGATATTGTAAGTGGCTGGAAAAAGAAGCGTTTTGATAATGTAATGACCAAGAATATCCCTTCTAAATTATTCAATGCTTCGGCAAGGAAAGTTTCGGGAGTTTTCTTACACGATTTCAACTGCGGATTGAAAGCTTACAAAAAACAAGTTGTTAAAACTGTAGATGTATACGGGGATATGCACCGTTATATTCCGGTATTGGCAGCTCATGCAGGATTTAAAAATATCACTGAAAAAGAAGTAAAGCACCAGGCGCGTCCTTATGGTACTTCCAAATTTGGTGCAAACCGTTTTATCAGAGGATTTTTAGATCTTATAACTTTATGGTTCGTAAGCCGTTTTGGTGGTCGTCCAATGCATTTCTTTGGTGCCGCAGGTACCGTAATGTTTATTATAGGTTTTCTTTCAGCTTTATGGTTGGGGATTTCTAAGCTAATAGATGTTGCAAGAGGAATGTATGGACATCTGATTGCAGATAACCCTTGGTTCTATATCGCATTAACAATGATGGTGCTTGGAACTCAGCTGTTTATTGCCGGATTCCTTGGCGAGATGTTGATCAGAACTAATCGTGAACGTAAAAATTATCATATTGAAGAGATAATTTAATTGAAAAATAACTAAATTGAAACTTCAATTTTAACGCAGATGAAAAACTTATTTTATGTATTTCTTGTCATCGGTTTGGTTTCTTGTTCAAAGGTAAAACCTAAGGGCGAAATTGCAACTAAAGATGTAGCAGTTCAGGATTTTAATAAACTGGATGTCAGTGGAAAATTTAAAATTTTCTATGTACAAAATCCTAAAAATATGGTTTCCGTAGAAACCTATCCAAATGTCTTTGATAATCTTAAAATTGAAGTAAAAGATAAAACGCTTTATATTTCAGAGAAAAGCAAGACAGAAGGTGTGGATATGTACAATATTATGTTATACTCTAAAAATAACTTAGAAAGTATAGCAATGGCAGATTCAACAGATATTACAATTTCCAGCCAGATGTCGGTGCCGGCATTTAAACTGAAGATTAAAGACAATGCTAAATTTATGGGTTCTGTTTTGGCTAATAAAGCAGATATAACCATGACTAACAAGGCAAAAGCAAATCTTTTAGGCAGAACGCTGGATGCAAATATTGCGATTAGTGACACTGCGAGTATTATTTCTCCTTACTGGTACATTAATAATCTGAATATAACTTCTAAAAATGGAAATTATTCAGAATTTTCAGTGGATGATGAACTAAACGGAAATTTGGGAAATACTGCAGAATTAGTATACTATGGTAATCCGCAGAAGAAAATAAAAGTAACTGACAAAGCTAAATTAGAACAAAAACAAAAACCTTAATATATGACGTCATTAGATAAAGCAAAATTGTGGCTAGGAGAAGGTTTCGACGATGAAACAAAAAAAGAAGTTCAGGCATTAATAGATAACAATCCGGCAGAGTTGGATGATGCTTTTTATAAAAATCTGGAATTCGGAACAGGAGGTATGCGCGGAATTATGGGTGTTGGTACCAACCGTCTGAATAAATATACATTAGGGCAGGCAACACAGGGATTAGCAAACTACCTTCATCAACAATTTCCGGGTGAACAAATTAAAGTTGCTATCGCTTATGACGTGCGTCACAATTCTCCAGAATTCGGAAAATTAGTTACAGATGTTTTAACGGCAAATGGTATTAAAGTTTTACTATTTAAAGAACACAGGCCAACTCCGGAATTGTCTTTTACAGTAAGAGATAAGAAATGTAATGCTGGTATTGTTTTAACAGCATCACACAATCCGCCGGAATATAATGGCTATAAAGTATACTGGAATGACGGAGCACAGGTAGTTCCGCCACATGATAACGGAATTATTTCCGAAGTAGAAAAAACTCAGTTTAATGAGATTAAATTCGACGGAAACGATGATTTAATTGAATGGATAGGAGCAGATCAGGATGATGTTTATATCGATGCTTGTATTGAAAATTCATTATATCAGAACGTTGGTAGAGATCTGTTGAATATTGTTTTCACTTCTATCCATGGAACAACATATACAACTATTCCTAAAGCTCTTGCAAAAGCAGGCTTTACAAGAGTAGATCTGGTTACGGAACAAATGATCCCTAGTGGAAACTTCCCGACAGTAGAATCTCCAAACCCTGAAGAGCCTGCTGCACTTTCTATGGCAATGGATCTGGCTAAGGTTACCAATGCTGACATTGTAATAGGAACAGACCCGGATGGTGACAGATTAGGAATTGCTGTAAGAAATCTGGATGGAGAAATGCAGTTGTTAAACGGAAATCAGACCAATACATTCCTTACTTATTATATTTTAGATCAGTGGAAAAAACAAGGTAGAATTACAGGAAAAGAATTTATCGGATCTACAATCGTAACTTCTGATATTTTCTATGATATTGCTAAGAAATTTGGAGTTGACTGTAAGGTTGGATTGACCGGATTCAAATGGATTGGTAAAATGATCCGTGAAGCAGAAGGACAGGAGAAATTTGTTTGTGGAGGTGAAGAGAGCTTTGGGTTTATGACCGGAGATTTCGTTCGTGATAAAGACTCTTGCGGAAGTATTCTTTTAGCTTGCGAAATTGCTGCATGGTGCAAAGCCAATGGTAAAACAATCTATGAGTACCTTATCGATATCTACAAAGATCTTGGAATGTACTATGAAGGATTGGTAAATATTACGAAAAAAGGAAAAGATGGTGCAGATCAGATTAAGCAGATGATGACAGATTTCCGTCAGTCTCCGCCAAAAACTTTAGCAGGATCCGCTGTAGCAGAAGTAAAAGATTTCCAGGAGCAGACAAGTCTTGTAATTGCTACGAATGAGAAGTCTGTAATGAATGATATTCCGAAATCTAACGTATTAATTTATTATACAGAAGACGGAACAAAAGTATGTATTCGTCCTTCCGGAACAGAACCAAAGATTAAATTCTACGTTTCTGTAAAAGCACAAATCTCTTCCGAACAGGATTTTAAAGATAAATTAGTTTCTCTGGAGGCTAAAATACAGCAGATTAAAACAGACTTGAATTTATAATCAACCAAATAAAAGACCGTTAATCTATAACTGTCCACTAAAAATATGAAAGTATCTAAACTAGCCGCAAACCTTATAGGCTCAGAAATTGTAAAAATAGGAAATGAAGTTAACGATATGAAGGCTAAAGGAGCTGAAATCGCTAACCTTACTATTGGAGATTTAAACTCCAATATTTATCCAATTCCTGCGGGATTAAAAGACGAAATTCAGAAAGCTTATCAGAATAATCTTACCAATTATCCGCCAGCAAACGGATTATTGGGTCTAAGAACGGCTGTTTCCAAAGATCTTAAATCAAGATGGGGATTAGATTATGCGGCAGGTGATATTTTAATTACTGCAGGGTCACGTCCTTTGATTTATGCAGTTTATAAAACCATTGTAGACGAAGGTGATAAAGTAATTTATCCTACACCTTCTTGGAATAACAATCATTATGCATACCTTACTTCAGCTAATGCGGTAGAAGTAAAAACAACTCAGGAAAACAATTTCCTGCCAACAGCAGATGATTTAAGACCACACTTATCAGATGCAGTTTTATTAGCTTTATGCTCTCCGCTTAATCCTACAGGGACAATGTTTACCAAAGAGCAGCTTTCCGATATCTGTGAAATGGTATTGGAGGAAAATAAAAAGCGTGGTGCAGACGAGAAGCCTCTATATCTGATGTATGATCAGATTTATTCCAATCTTACTTTTGAAGCAGAGCACTTTAATCCGGTTTCTTTATTCCCGGAAATGAAAGAATATACGATCTATATTGATGGTATTTCTAAATGTCTTGCTGCAACAGGAGTACGTGTAGGATGGGGATTCGGACCAAGTCTTATTATGGGGAAAATGGCTGCCTTGTTAACGCACGTTGGAGCATGGGCTCCAAAGCCAGAGCAGGAGGCTACAGCTAAGTTTTATGAAAACCAGGAAAATGTAGATCATTTTGTTACGGATTTCAAAGATAAATTACAGGCAAGCTTGAAAGTTCTACACGAAGGAATTCAGGAGATTAAAAATAAAGGATTGGCAGTAGAGAGTATTCAGCCTATGGGCGCTTTATACCTTACAATTAAGCTTGACTTTATTGGTAAAACAAAACCAGACGGAGCGAAAATAGAAAACTCTTCAGATTTAGTATTCTATTTAATTCAGGAAGGCGGCGTTGCATTAGTTCCATTCTCTGCTTTCGGTTGCGAAGTTACAGAACCATGGTTCCGTGCATCAGTAGGAGGTCTTTCTCTTGATGAAATCAAGAACATGTTACCAAAACTGGAGCAAGCACTTGCTAAATTAGTATAACATTCAGTTATAAGTTATGAATAATGAGGTATGAGTGAAAACAGCATCATTGGACAGAAGAGTTTTGAGTTTGCCATTTGCATTGTAAATTTTTATAAGAAATTTACTGCAGAAAAGAAAGAATTTATAATTTCTAAACAAATTATGCGTTCAGGAACTTCTATAGGTGCAAATGTCAGAGAAGCTCTAAATGGACAAAGTAAAGCTGATTTCATTCATAAACTTTCAATCGCTCAGAAGGAATGTGATGAAACCATTTATTGGCTAGAATTGCTAAAAGCAACCGATTATATAGAAGAATCAGAGTTTACCAATTTACATTCCGGAGCATTGGAATTACTTAAAATTATTAGAAGTATTATTATCACAAGCAAGAAGAACTCATAACTTATAACTCATAATTTATAACTTTATAACATGAAAGTAATCGCAGTTATTCCTGCACGTTATAATTCTACCAGATTTCCTGGAAAATTAATGGAGATTCTGGAGGATAAAACTGTAATCTCTACAACCTATAAAAATGTTGAAGAAACAGGTTTGTTTGATGATGTTTTTGTAGCTACAGATTCAGAGATTATCTTTGAAGAAGTAACAAGAAGCGGAGGCAAGGCTGTAATGACAGGTGAGCATGAAACGGGAAGTGACAGGATAGCAGAAGCGGTTCAGAATATCGATTGCGATATTGTGATTAACGTTCAGGGGGATGAACCTTTTCTGAAAAAAGAACCTCTTGGCCAACTGATAAAAGTATTCGAAAACGATCCTAATGCAGAAATTTCATTAGCTTCGCTGAAAATAAAACTTCACAATGCTGAAGAAGTACAGAATCCTAATAATGTAAAAGTAATTACCGACAACAACGGTTTTGCACTTTATTTTAGCCGTTCTGTAATTCCTTATCCAAGAGAAGAATCTTTTCAGGCAGAATATTTTAAACATATTGGCGTTTATGCTTTTAGAAAACAGGCATTACTTAACTTTGCCAGACTTCAGCAAAAGCCTTTGGAAATAGCTGAGAAAATTGAATGTATCAGATATCTGGAATACGGGATGAAGATAAAACTTCTCGAAACCGATTTTATCGGCGTAGGTATTGATACTCCGGATGATCTGAAAAAGGCTAAGGAGATTATAGCTAATAAAGGCTAATCTCCGGAAATATTAACTTTAAAAATATTTATGAAGAAACTTATTTTAGTTGTACTTGTTGGTGTCTGCCAAATGTTTTTCTCCCAGACAGCGGAGCAAATTATTGAAAAAAACATTCAGAGTACAGGAGGATTAACACAGTGGAAATTGCTTAACTCTATAATGTTACAGGGGAAAGTAGTTCTGGGTGTTAGTGAAGAATATCCTGTTAAAATATTCCAGCAAAGACCTAATCTGAAGAAAACAAGCTTTACCATTAAAGGAAAAGAGTATGCAATTGAAGGTTTTGACGGAGAGAAAGGTTATTCTATGAATTTTGCAACGAATAAGCTGGTAGAAGTAAAAGATTATGTTGCAGAAAGTTTCGATACAGACTTTATAGATTATGATTCTAAAGGGTTTGTAGCAAACTATCTGGGCAAAGAAAAAATCGGTAACGTAGATTGTTTTAAAGTGGAATTGGTAAAGAATGTAAACAAAACTATTTACTATTTTGATGCCAATACGTATATGCTTGTAAGAGAGATTAACAAAACAGATATTCTAACTTATTATGATTACCGTAAAGTAGGGAATCTGTTAATGCCATTCAGAATTGAATCTTCATCTCAGAAAAAAGAAGGAGATTATGTACTTTTGTTTAGTAAAATAGAAGTGAATAAAGTATTCCCGAATAATACTTTTAAATTTTAATAAAATATAAATATTATAAAACGGGCATGATTCGTTAATAATTTTAAGGATGAAGACTATCATGCGAGTACCATCCGACCAAATTTTAAAAAAATATTTACAGATGAAAAAGTTCTTATTATTTGCATTGTCTGTGGCAGGAGTTCTTTTTATTGCAGCACAAAGCAAGACTATCTATAGCTATAAAGTGGAAGGGCTTACTGGTGACGAAATTGATTTCTCTAAATTCAAAGGGAAAAAAATTCTTGTTGTAAACACTGCTTCTAAATGTGGTTTCACACCTCAGTATGCGGACCTGGAGAAGATCTACCAGGATTATAAAGATAAACTGGTTATTGTTGGCTTTCCGGCAAATAACTTTGGACAGCAGGAACCGGGAACAAATGAAGATATACATAGCTTCTGTGAAGCTAATTACGGAGTATCTTTCCCTATGGCTGCGAAAGTTTCTGTAAAAGGAGAAGATATTGCACCAATATTTAAATTCCTTACAGAAAAAAAGCAAAATGGAGTAAAAGACACTGATATTGCGTGGAACTTCACGAAGTTTTTACTGGATGATAAAGGAAAATTAATCAATTCATTCCCGAGTAAAGTAAAACCTACAGACGAGGCTATTGTAAAATATCTGAAATAATAAAAGTAAGGCTTTAAAAAATAACAAACAGCAGGTTCAACTGAGCCTGCTGTTTTTCTGTTATTAAGGATCAGGTGCAAAAGTTGGAGACTAAGAGAAAAGTTGTGTTAATCTGAATAGGAAAAATATGCTGTTCTTTACTCCTTTAATCTGCATTTTGAAGTAATATTTACTCTCCTTATCAAGATAGCATTCCTCCGGAACGCCTTGAATTTTCATATTTATAATCTATAGAGATAAAGCTCCTGACGGAGCTCCCCATTCATTATAATGAACTATATTTTCCATATGAGATAGAGGAATAGCAGGAATCAGAATAAAGCTCCGGAGGAGCCTAATTTGTGTAAAAACAGATGTATAGGAAAGTAAGTATTCAGGAGGAATACTATCTCCAAACAGTAATGTTTTCTCTGGATCTCCCAGAATTTGTATCTGACCTGTTATTAATGTAAAAATGCAGCCCTAAAGGCTGCATTTTGTATTTCTGTACTGTTTTTAGAATGAGAATTTAGGGTTACTTAACCAGTGTAAGTTTATTTCCTCCGGAACTTTCATTCTTTCAGCAATCTTTTTATAACGATCAGACAAACGACACAGATAATCCTGAGCCTTTGTAAATCCATCCTGTAAACCAGTTAAAGTTTCAATTTTCCAGTACTTAACAAGGTGGTCTATAATAGCAGCATAATCCCATGTTGTATATACACCGATTTGCTGAGTAATAGCCGAGAAATCGATAAATATATTGCTCTTTGAAGCCTGATCATCCATTAGCATAGCCGGCATAGAAATCTGCTTACGCATCATTCTTTCAAAAGCTGCAATAGCACCATTAGGATCTTTCTTGAAGATTTCTGTCATAAAAGACTTATAGGCATTTTCATGTCTTGCTTCATCACCTGCAATTTGCTTACAGATTTTAGACAGAACATTATCTCCAGCCTTATCAGCCAGTTTCCCTGTATTTACGTGAGATATTTTTGTAGCTCTTTCCTGGAAGGATGTATAGATAATAGACTGATATGGATCTTTTTCTGCATCAGGATCGAATCCGTTATAGATAAGGCGGTGAATCGTCTGTTCTACCTTTTTCATATCGCAACGTCCACTCAGGTACAAGTATTTATTAAGAAGATCACCATGACGGTTTTCTTCAGCTGTCCATGCTCTGGACCATCTTGCCCAGCCCTTATCGGAAGTTACTTCTTTATCTTCATTGAAAATTAAACTGAAATAAGTCTGGTAGCTAGGTAATGCCTCTTCAGTGATCATATTTCCTACCAATGAGGTGATTACAGTATTGGGAATGTTAGCAGCTCTTTCGCGTAATTTTTTAATCTCGTCCAATGCATCCTCCCTTTCCATATCTGGTAAAAAGTCATTAGGTTGCCAACAATCATCCGGGTCCATTAATTTATCATCAACGGCCTCTGAAACAAAACTATCCATGGATCTGATCACGTCAAATCTATCATGGTATTCCTGCAATTCTTTCGTATTCATTTTCCTCTTTTCTTTAATGCAAATTTATCTATTATAAATTAATATAGCTATTAAAATTTCCATTATTTGATTGGATATCATTTTTATATTCTGTGTTTAATTTTTATTTTGTCAAAAAAGAGGCCTTATGATTATTTATATTTCAATAATTATGTTTTGCATACAGTTTTTAATTAAAACTTTATAGATATTTATAATATAATTAATTAGCAGAGAATGCTGGATAAAAATTCCTATTTTTGGAAAACTAATAACCAAAACAAACATCATGTTGAATCATTTTAACAAGGCACTGTTGCTTACAATGCTTTCATCTGCCTCTGTAGTTTATGCTCAAAGGGTTACAGAAGATTTCAATAAAGACTGGAAATTCTTCCAGCCCAGAAACGAAACTTTTAATTTTAACTTCGACAATGGACAGGATTTTAAGCCTTCCAATATAGATCTGTGGGAAAGTGTTACACTTCCTCACACTTTCAACAAAGATGATATGCAGCGGGATAATAATTTTTATACCGGAAATGTATTATACCAGAAGAAATTCACAGTAAGTGATGCGCAAAAAAACAAAAGAACATTTTTGAAATTTGAAGGAGTAGGAAGCGTTGCGAAGCTTTATATCAACAATAAATTTATTGGGGAGCATAAAGGAGGATATTCCCAGTTTGCCTACGAAATTACCAATTCGGTAAACTATGGTAAAGAAAATGTACTGACAGTTATCGCCAACAACCAGGCGCGTAAAGATGTTATTCCCGTTAATCAGTTTTTATTCCCTATTTATGGAGGCATTTACCGTCCGGTAAGTATGATTACGACGAATAAAACCAATTTTGTGGTAACGGATTATGCCGCACCCGGAATATTTATTAGCCAGAAAAATGTATCTGCGAAAAGTGCAGATATAGAAATAAAAGCAAAACTCGAAACTACTGAAAAAACAATTCAGAATGCTATACTGGAGACTTCTGTTATTAATAAAGATGGTAAAACCGTAGCGGTAGTAAAAAATCCTGTGAACATAAGTCCGCAGGGGACTACTTATGTTACCCAGAATATTAATCTGAAGAATCCGCATCTTTGGGATGGTGTGCGCGATCCTTACTTGTATACCGTATCTTCCAAAATTATTGTTAATGGTACCGATACAGATGTTCTAAAGCAAAACCTTGGTGTAAGAACTGTAGAGGTAATTCCCGGAAAAGGTTTTTTTCTGAACGGAAAACATTACCCAATGCATGGCGTTTCCCGCCATCAGGATGAATGGGGATATGGTTCGGCACTGTCTTATGAGCAGCATAAAAGAGATATGGACCTGATGAAGGAAATGGGCGTTACAACTATTCGTTTGGCTCATTACCAGCAAGCCCCGCAGATGTATGAACTGGCAGACCAGTACGGTTTTCTTGTATGGGCAGAAATTCCTTTCGTAAATGCTGTTTCTTATCAGGAGAATGACAATGCGAAACAACAAATGACGGAATTGGTAAAGCAAAATTATAATCACCCTTCTATATATATATGGGGGGTACATAATGAGGTCTATTCCAAGACCAAAGACGAACAAGTTCCTGTATTGTCGCGCCAGCTAAGTGATATTGCAAAAGCAATAGACCCATACCGGATGACAGGAGCTGTAAATGGCTATAATCAGGTAGACAGGCCAGAAAATCTTACAACTGATGTTCAGGGAATTAACCACTATTTTGGCTGGTATGGCGGTAAAATTGGTGATCTGGAAAATTGGGCACAAGGACTGGAAAAGAATTTTGCACAGTATAAAGTAATCCTTACCGAATACGGCGCAGACGGAAATATGGATATTGGAGCTGAAGAAGTAAAACAGCCTGCAGATGTGGTTTCCGGGAAATCATTTCCGGAAAATTATCAGACAGAGACCCATATTCAGCAATGGGCGATTATAGAAAAACATCCGCAGATTGCCGCTTCTTATGTATGGAATATGTTTGAATTTGCAGTTCCGATGTGGAATCGTGGTGGTGTAAACGCCCGAAACCTAAAAGGGCTGATTACCTTTGACCGCAAACGTAAAAAAGATTCTTTCTACTGGTATAAGGCCAATTGGAACCCAGAGCCAATGATATATCTGGCGAATAGAAGAGATAATATGCGTAAAAATCCGGTTTCTAAAATTCAGGTGTTTTCTAATCTAAAAGAGGTTAAAATATCGGTTAACGGAAAAGAATATCAGGCTAAAAATGGTGTGAATGCGAAACATTGGGTAATAGAAAATGCTCAGCTTCAAAAAGGAACAAATACCATTAAAGCTATTGGTAAATCCGGTGGAAAAGAACTGACCGATGAAATGACATGGACTTTAGAGTGAGATAATGTAGCAATGTTACAGGACTAGTATATACTCTATTACATTTTAAGGCATTATCTGAAAACTAGGAACCATCAACTAACAACCAATAACTAAAAACTAACAACCAACTAATACCATGAGAAAATCAATGTTTAATTTAAGCCTTCTGACCGTGCTTTCTATGAGTGCTATGATGCAGGCTCAGGCATGGACCGGAGAAAAACAGGAGAAGCCTAAGGAAAGGGTGGTGCTGAAATACGGCCCCATCACGCCAGCTCACCGGACAGATGAAGCGATGCAGAAATTCAGAGAATACGGATTAGGGCAGTTCATCCATTGGGGAATTTATGCTATTCCGGGAAACGAATGGAATGGTGTAAGTGCCAGAGGCGGGGCAGCAGCATCGGAGTGGATACGTTCCTGGAGCGGACCAACAGCTCCTAAGGATTGGAAGAATACCTATGATAATCTATATAAACAGTTTAACCCTAAAGATTTTGATGCCAAACGCTGGGCGAAACAGGCTAAAGATATGGGCGCTAAATATGTAATCTTTACAACAAAGCATCACGATGGTTTTGCTTTATGGCCTACAAAGTACTCTGCTTATAATATTACAAAAACGCCTTATAAAAAAGATATTGTAAAGCAAATTGTAGATGCTTATGATGCTGAGGGGATAGATGTTTTCCTATATTTTTCTATTTTGGAATGGAATAATCCTGACTATCTTTACAAAGCACCCCAAACAGCTGAAGAGAAGGCTAAATATTCTAAATTTTTGAAATATACAGAAAATCAGTTACTGGAGTTGCTGAAGAACTATCCACAGATTAAAGGATTTTGGTTCGACGGAACATGGGATGCCTCGTGGAAAAGTGCCTATGAATTTACCTATAATCTGGAGAAAAAACTTCGCGAAAAACATCCAGGGCTTATCATCGGTAGTCGTTTCCGTAACGATGAAAATCAAAAAAGGCACTTCGATACTAACGGAGATTTGCTGGGCGATTATGAGCAGGGTTGGGAACGTAAGCTTCCAAAAAATTACGAATCTCTTAACGGGAACGACTGGGATTGTGTAATGACTATTCCGCCAAATGGCTGGGGTTACATGAAAGATTGGAATGGGATTTATACCAAAACACCTGATGATCTAATTGAAATGTTGATGCGTTCACGTTCTATGGGAGGTAATTTTGTTGTTAATTTTGGACCCGATGGTAACGGGAATTTTCACCCTGAAGAGGATAAAATAATGAAAGAAATAGGTGAATGGACAAAAGTAAATGCTGAAGCTATTTATAATGTAGAACATTCTCCGATGTCCCTTTCCAACTATGGATATTTTACAAAGAAAGGTAATAATACCTACTTAACAGTGTTTAACAGACCTGTTAATCAGATTGTGAGATTAAGAGTAGATAAGAAAGCTACAGAAGTTCCGTCTTCTGCTTCACTGCTTACAGGGAACAGAAAACTGGAATTAAAACAAAGCGATATGGGATTGGATTTGGATAAGAATACATACTATGATATTATCCTCCCGAAAGATTACCAGACAGATAAAGCTTTTGTTATAAAAATAGAAATGAAACAGGGATCTGTGAAAACAGACAAGCTGATGGATGCGAAAATGTAATAAATAAAAAAGCGAAAACCCAGGTTTTCGCTTTTTTGTTATTTAAAGAAATCTATTGTTAGCTGTTTATCTTCATCCAGTCTTTCAATCAGTTTTTCAAGACTTTCAAACTTTATCTCATCATGAAGATAATCTCTGAAGTATACGGTAATATGTTCTCCGTAGATATCCTGATCAAAATCCAGGATATATACTTCCGTTGTTTTTTTAGTTCCGTTTACTGTAGGATTTGTACCTATGCTCAACATTCCTTTGTGCATTTGTCCGTTAAGTTCTACATCTACGATATAGGCTCCGTTTTTAGGAAGCAGCTTTATAGGATCTACATCTATATTGGCGGTTGGGTAGCCAATAGTTCTTCCTATTTTTTTACCTCCTACGACTGTACCGCTTACAGGGTAGTGGTAACCTAAGAATTCATTAGCTGTTATTATATCTCCCTCAGACAACGCATTCCTTATTTTTGTAGAGCTTACTGCAAGTTCATTCACAAGAACAGCTTTGGTTTCTTCCACAACAAAATTGTTTTCTGAAGCCATTTTTTCGAGAAGCTCAAAATTTCCGCTTTTATTTTTTCCAAAATGATGATCGTAGCCAATCACAATATGCTTCATATGGAGTTTATCCAGCAAAATTTGTTTCACAAAATCCTCTCCGGAAAGATTTCTGAAGTCGTCATTGAATTCCTGAAGAAATGTTTTTTGAATTCCAAAACGTTCTAAAAGCTGTAGTTTTTCCTCCAGAGTATTGAGTAATTTTATCTCAACTTCTGGTTGCAAAACCTTTCGGGGATGCGGCCAAAAAGTGAGCAATGCACTCTCCAGCTGGTGGGTTTCACTATGCTTTTCTAGTTTTTTTATAATTTCCTGATGGCCTTTATGTACTCCGTCGAACATTCCCAACGACATTGTAAGTCCCATTGCATCGCTATATTCAGCTATATTTTTTACAATTTTCAAGGTGAAAAATTTTAGGCATTACAAATATGATAAAAATCTTTTTTACAGACAATGCAGATATGAGGAATATCACTATATTTGCACTCAAGAAAAAAATTAGAAATGGCAAACCAAATTCAGGGAAAAATTGCACAGATTATCGGACCGGTAATCGACGTGGTATTTCAGGAAGTAGAGGAACTACCAAACATTTATGACGCACTTGAAGTTGTCAGAGAAGGCCAGAAAGGTCTGATCTTAGAAGTTGAACAACACATCGGTGAGGATACAGTGAGATGTATCGCTATGGATGCAACAGACGGACTTCAAAGAGGACAATCTGTAATAGGACATGGAAGACAAATTACTATGCCTATTGGTGAAGAAGTAAATGGTAGATTGTTCAACGTGGTAGGAGATGCTATCGACGGACTTCAGGAATTATCTAAAGACAATGGTTTGCCAATCCACAGAGAAGCACCTAAATTCGATCAGTTATCAACTTCTGCTGAAGTATTATATACAGGTATCAAAGTAATCGACCTTATCGAGCCTTATGCAAAAGGTGGTAAAATTGGTTTGTTCGGTGGTGCTGGTGTAGGTAAAACAGTATTGATCCAGGAATTGATTAATAACATCGCTAAAGGACACGGTGGTCTTTCTGTATTCGCAGGAGTAGGTGAAAGAACAAGAGAAGGAAATGACCTTCTTCGTGAAATGTTAGAGTCTGGTATTATTAAATATGGTGACGAATTCATGCACTCTATGGAGAACGGTGGATGGGATCTTTCTAAAGTTGACAGTGAGTTGATGAAAGAATCTAAAGCTGCTTTCGTTTTCGGACAGATGAACGAGCCACCAGGTGCAAGAGCACGTGTAGCCCTTTCTGGTCTTACTTTAGCTGAATACTACCGTGATGGTGGTGAAAGCGGACAAGGTAGAGACGTTCTTTTCTTCGTAGACAATATCTTCCGTTTTACACAGGCTGGTTCTGAGGTGTCTGCACTTCTTGGTCGTATGCCTTCAGCGGTAGGTTACCAACCAACTCTAGCTTCTGAGATGGGTGCGATGCAGGAGAGAATTACTTCAACTAAAAACGGATCTATTACATCTGTACAGGCGGTTTACGTACCTGCGGATGACTTAACTGACCCGGCTCCGGCTACAACATTTGCTCACTTAGATGCAACAACTGTATTGGACAGAAAAATTGCTTCATTAGGTATTTATCCGGCTGTAGATCCATTGGCATCTACTTCAAGAATCCTTGCTCCGGAAATTATCGGTGAAGAACACTATAACTGTGCTCAGAGAGTAAAAGAAATTCTTCAGAGATATAAAGCTCTTCAGGATATCATCGCTATCCTTGGTATGGAAGAACTTTCTGAAGAAGATAAATTATCAGTTTACCGTGCAAGAAAAGTTCAGAGATTCTTATCTCAGCCTTTCCACGTTGCTGAGCAGTTTACAGGTATTCCAGGTGTGTTGGTAGACATCAAAAATACAATCAAAGGATTTAACATGATTATCGATGGTGAGTTAGATCACCTTCCGGAAGCAGCTTTCAACCTTAAAGGTTCTATCGAAGATGCTATCGAAGCCGGAGAGAAAATGTTAGCTGAGAACAAATAATATTGCTAATTGCTGATAGCCCATAGCTATTAGCTGGTAGCCTAAAGCAATTAAAAATGATTATAAAAATATTAACCCCGGAATCTGTAGTGTTTGAAGGACAAGTAGATTCAGTTCTGGTACCAGGTATCAGTGGTGATTTCCACATCATGAAAAATCACGCATCAATTGTTTCTGCACTGAAGGAAGGTGATGTTAGAATTTTCTCAGCTGGAATTTCAGATAACTATGCTAAGAATTTTGAGACCGTAAGTGCTGACAAAGGTGAGTTTGCTTACAAAATCAAAAGCGGAGTAATAGAGTTTAATAACGACAACGGAATTATTCTTTGTGAATGTTAATTCCCTTGTTTAAGGATAAAAAAATCCCGGATCATCAATGATTCGGGATTTTTTATTGTTATAAATAGTTAATTGGCACGCCCTTGGCTATAAACACAGGTATTCTTTTATATATTTGCAAAATTATTTTATAAAAGGAATGCTGGTTCTGACGATGTGAAATCTTATGATGAAAAAACTACTATTTTGTTCTTTAACCTGTGTGATGCTTGTGAAGGTAAACGGGCAGCTAAAACTGACAGGTAAAATAACGGACTCCAAATCTAGAAAACCGATTGCTGAAGCCCTGCTTAGCAATCAAAATAACACTGCAAAAACAGACAGTAACGGACTTTTTGAACTTGTTGTTCAGGACAGTATCGGTATGATTTCTGTAGAAAAGAAAGACTTTCTACTGCAGGATGTACCTTTTGATTTTCATAAAACATCCATACTGGATATTTCACTGGTATCATCTGTGAAAACGGAACAGAAGAATATTGAAGGTGTTGTAATCAGTGGTAAGAAAAAGTACAAAAATAAAAAAGAAAATCCTGCCTACGCAATTCTGAACGAAGTATGGAAGCGCAAGTACAGAAATGCTTTTGATTCGTATGATAATTATAAATATGACGAATATCAAAAGCTGGAAGCATCCCTCAATAATCTTGACAGTACTTTTACCCAGAAAAAGATTTTTAAAGGAATGGAGTTCATGTTCAAAAATGTTGATACAGCTGCCGTTACCGGAAAAGCTTATGTACCGATCTACATGAACGAGCAAATTTCTACCTTTTATAAAAGAAACAAACCTTCTTCATCTGAAAAGAAAGTATTGGTAGCTGAAAAAGCTTCAGGCTTTGAAGATTACCAGTTCATGGTTCAGACTATTCAGAACCTTTATAAAGATTTCAATATTTATGACAATACGTTAAACTTTTTCGATAAAGGTTTTCCAAGTCCGCTTTCTACAGACGGATTTAGTATATACGAGTACGAATTGATGCCGGATAATGTTGTAGATGGAGAACCATGTTTTACGATAAAATACTATCCTAAAAATACAGCAGCACTTGCTTTCAGAGGCGTTATATTTATAGCGAAATCATCTTATGCCGTTAAAAAAGTATCGTTGAATTCTGCAAAGAATATGGACGTAAACTTTGTTCGTGGTGTAAATGCTGAATTAACCTATTATATTATCGATGAAAAGTCTTTCAGACCGGAGAAGTCGCATATTATGATAGATATGTCCTTATTGAATAAAAAAGCCAATTCTAAAGGACTTTATGTAGACCGTACTATTTCTTATACAAACTTTGAGGTTAATAAACCTGAAATATCTGCTGAAGTAGATAAGAAAGTTGAGATAGGAAACCCTGAAGTTTATAAGAAAGACGATGCTTTTTGGCAAGCTAACCGTCAGGTTCCATTAACCAAAATGGATTCTGTGACCTATAATAATCTTGAAAAATTATGGCAGGTACCTAAATTTAAAACTGCTATAAAAGTTGCGGAAATGCTAGGTTCTGGCTTTTATAATGTAGGAAAAGCGATCGATATAGGTAATCTTTATTCCGTATACGGGCGTAATGATGTTGAAGGGCCACGTGTAAGATTGGGACTAAGAACTTTCTTTAGTCGTAATGATATGTGGAGACTCGAAGGTTATGGAGCTTATGGATTTAAAGATCATAAATTCAAATATGGAATAGGCGGACGCTACATGTTTGATAAAAATAACCGTTTTACAATTGGTTATGGTTTCAAAAACGATATCCAGCAATTGGGTGTAGAAGCAATAGGGGATACCAACAGTAGTGTAGGGATGAGAAGATCATTTGCATCTTCATCTATTGCAAGTACCGGAAGCAATGTCTATCTGAGTAAGGTTGTAGAGAATAACCTCTATTTTTCGATAGAGCCTTTCCGTAATTTCCAGATAATGTTGGACGGCAGCTACAGAGAAATTACAGCTGCAGATCCGGAGTTATTCAAGATAAACTACGTAAATAAAAATGGTATAGAAAAAAGTCAGGTAAATGATGCCAGAGCATCGCTAGTACTAACTTATCGTCCGGGAGCTAGATTTGCTGAATATGGAGTAGACAGAAATACCATAAAAACATTATCTCCGACTTTTACTTTACGTTATACGAAAGGGATACCTGGTTTTTTCAAGTCTGATTTCAACTACGATAAATTACAGTTCTCATACAGACATCCAATTCTTATTGGTAATATGGGACGATCAGATGTTAGTTTTGAAGCAGGTACCATTTTCGGATCTGTACCATTATCTTTAATGAATGTTCTTCCGGGGAACCAATCATACTTTAGTATTCCAAATACTTTTGCCCAGCTTAATTTCTATGAATTTGTAACAGATTCTTATTCTACATTATTCTGGGAGCACCATTTTAATGGATGGATATTCAACAAAGTACCATTACTTAAGAAGCTAAAACTTCGTGAAGTAGCTTTCTTTAGAGGAGCATGGGGTAGCCTGAAGCATGATAATGTAGTCATGAACAGATCCAACATTTTCTATACAGCTCCTAAAGATCATATTTACTATGAATATGGTTTCGGAATAGAAAATATTGGTTTCGGTAACTTCCGTATGTTCCGAATAGATTTCAACTGGAGAGGGAACTACCTGGACAGACCTGATGCACGTAAATTTGGTGTGAAAATCGGAATGCAGTTCGGATTCTAATATATAGAGCAAAAATATTTTTGAGTATATAAACTCGCAGGCTTTAAAAACCTGCGAGTTTTTTTATAGACAATATTGTATCTGGGCATTTATGATTTCTTATTGGTTTTCCTGTTTTTTCAGTCATAGTTCCTATCTTTAAGACTTCAAATTCTGAGAACACATTATGCATCAATATTTAAAAGCAATTTCTTTAGCCGCTTGTATTTCTTTATCTGCACAACAGATTGAAAATCCATCAGGAATGGCAAGTTTTGCTCAAAAACTTAAAGCAAATAATAAAGTTACTAATATCTTATTTTTAGGAGATTCCCATATTCAGGCTGGATGGATTCCGGAAGTTTTGAGACAAAGATTTACCGAAAAATATGGCTATGCCGGAAGAGGATTGGTATTTCCTTATGCTGTAGCCAATTCCAACGGGCCATTGGATATTACATCAGTCTCTAATCAGGCATGGCAGACATTCCGCTTGGTATACGATCAGGATGTTTTCAGTCAGATGGGAGCTTTAGGCTTTGTTATGGGAAATAATAAAGATTCTTTTATAGAAATAGGCTTTAATAATCCTAATGATTCTTTTGATGAAGTAAGAATACTGAATGATAAGCAAATGGCAGGGGAGAGCTTTACTATTTATGAAACCAATGCTCCTCTTAATTCTTATATTGCTAAAAGAAAGACTATTGTATCATATACGGTTCAGCAGGGAGAAACTTTTCCGGAACTGGCTGCAAAATTTAATACAACAACGACAAGATTGGCCCAGCTAAATGGAAATGGAATTAAATTCCCGCAGCCTGGGCAGGTCATAAAAGCGGAACAGACAGAACCTGATTTTAACCCCGATTTTGAACAAAAATTGACTATAGCCGGGCAAGGAAAATATACTGAAGGAGAAACTGTTTTTAATTATCCTAAGGCAACGAGAAACTTTCTGATGCGTACCAATGCTTCCAAAGGAAATATTTTATATGGTTTTCAGTTTCTTAAAAAGAATGCTACTTCTGGTATTGTTTTCAACGGTGTAGGTGTAAACGGGGCTACTTATGCTGACTTTTTAAAATATCCGTTGCAGCTGGAAGAGTTGAAGCAGGTAAATCCGGATGTAGTTATGATTTCACTGGGAACAAATGAATCTTTGAGTACCATTACAAAAGAAGAATTCCAAAAGAGCGCACAAGACCTGATACAAGCTTTTAGAAAAGATAATCCTACATTACCCATTCTTTTGATCTCTCCTACAGATAATAAATTAAAAGGAGACCGTATACAAGAAATTGTTTCATGGATAAAAGAAATAAGTATTCAAAATAATACAGCTTTTCTTAACATGTATGAAGCAACAGGGGGGAAAGGTTACTTTGTTAAATCTTTAGCAAGAAAAGAAGCTAATGGAGATGGAGTTCATTTTCTGAAACCTGGATATACCCAGCAAGCAGAAATGATCTGGAAGGCGCTGAATGAGGCTTTAAAATAAGTTAGAATTTTGGATTACGAATTACGATCATAAATATAAAAAACAACCTGTTTCAAAATGAAACAGGTTGTTTTTTATATTTTAAATTTAGAAGTGAAAATTTCGTATTTCTAATTTCTAACTTCGTATTTTATTTAATTCCTAAAAGCTCTACTTCGAAGATCAAAGTACTGTTAGGCCCTATTTCTTTTGAAATTTGCTCGTTTCCGTATGCTAAATGTGGTGGAATAACCAGTTTCCATTTGCTGCCTGTAGACATTAGCTGTAAAGCCTCAGTCCATCCTTCGATAACCCTGTTCAAAGGAAACGTAGCTGGCTTTTTTCTTTCTACAGAACTGTCGAAAACCTGACCGCTAATCGTTGTACCGTGATAATGGCAAATAACAGAATCTTTAGCACCAGGTTTTTTCCCTTCAGAAGCCTCTAATATTTCATACTGAAGCCCGCTTTCCAGGGTTACAACTCCTTCTTTTGCCCCAAATGCAGCCTGAAATTCCTGACCTTCCTTTAGGTTCTTCTCAGCCAAAGCTTTCTTCTTTTTCAATAATAAATCTGCTACGCCCATATTTTTATTTTTTAGACTGCGAATTTAGTGAAAAACAATTAATCAGTTAGAACTGTAGATAAATAGGCATTACCTGTTCAGACGATTTAAAGTAACCATATAGTATAAGAAATGCAAAGAAAATAAGAATATAGTATGCTAAAGAAACTTTACCAACTTTATCTATTACTTTATCTGCATAGCCATCCGGTATGAAGTGAATACACATTGCCAGAGCTATCATCCATAATACTTCTTTATAATTGTCGTAGAAAGGTCCCCAAACTCCGGCATCGAAGTTATAGAAGATCTGGTGAATCATTGACATAGCAATATCAAAATTTTCAGCTTTAAAGAAGATCCAGCAGAAACATACAAAGTGGAAAGTTATCACAACCATAATAGCATTATACCACTTAGAATTGTTAAATCCTGCAAAAGCCTTTCCGGTAAGCATCATCCATATTTTATGAATACCTAATGATACACCATGCATGGCACCCCAGATAATAAAGTTCCAGCTTGCACCATGCCAGAAACCACCTAGTAACATTGTTGTCAGTAAATTGAAATTGGCTGCAATACCTTTTGGATTTTTATTAATCAGTGGCGGAAGAACAAAGATTAACAATAAAATTGCTGAAACTCCGCCTGCCCACATGTATGATAAATGGAACAGATTAACTGACATGAGAAAAGTTCCTGCCAGGAATAATACAACAAAGATATAAGAACCTACAGTTGCATTTCTGTTACCTCCTAACGGGATATACAAATAATCTCTCAGCCATGAAGACAGGGAAATATGCCATCTTCTCCAGAATTCGGTAATACTCTTACTCTGATAAGGAGAAAGGAAGTTTGTCGGTATTTTAAAGCCTAACCACAATGCAACACCTATTGCAACATCACTATAACCACTAAAGTCACAGTAAATAACCATCGCATAGCCGTATACCGCAAAAAGATTTTCTACACCGGCATGCAAGGATGGATTATCGAATATATAATTAACAAGGTTAAGAGTAATATAATCCGATATAACAAGCTTTTTTATCAGACCTGAAATAATAAGATAAAATCCTTTTGCAAAGTCCCTTTCCGATATAACATAAGATTGGTTAATCTGGGGTACAAAATCATGTGCCCGTACAATTGGCCCCATCACAAGTTTTGGGAAGAAAGAAAGGAATAATAAATAATCTGAAAACTTAGTAGCAGGTTTAAATTCGCCACGGTATACATCCAGTGTATAACTAAGGTTTTCGAAAGTATAAAAAGAGATCCCTACAGGTAATAAAATATTCAGAGGATTGAATCCTGTATGGAATAATTCGTTGGATACATTAATAAAGAAATTGGTATACTTAAAATAGAAAAGCATCCCAAGGTTAAACACTATACTACAAATAAGTAATATGGTCTTTTTCTTCTTATCCGGTGTTTTGTATATCGCATTAGAGAGAACAAAGTCTACAATAGCAGACAGTATTACCAGTAATACAAAGGCTCCACTTGCTTTATAGAAAAAGTAAAGCGAGAAGAAACAAAACATATATCTTCTGGGCTTAGGATATTTTCTAAGAAAATAAAACAGAACAATAAATAAAAAGAAGAAATAAACGAAAAATCCATTGTTAAAGAGCAAAGGATTCTCTTTGTCATATAAAAACTGATGAAGGAAGGCTCCTAAATCGAAATCAGCCAGTAATTTCTCAAACATTTGTAGTGCTTATTTTTTCTTTAAATATTTTTTATAATCATTCTGGATAGCATGGTAGATTTTCTCTGCCAGTATATCGGCTCCTTTCCCATTCGGATGGACATAATCTTTATTAGCCAGCGGAGGTGTTTCATTTGCCCATTTTACAATAGAGTTGGTTCCACCCATAGATTCAAACTGATTGTAGAATGCAAATCCGTTTTCAATAGCTAATTGTGCCTGTGTTTCCAATAGGTTAGGTAATCCTTTTGCTGTTTTATAAGTTCCATCATATCGGAAAGCTCTGTCCGCAGAACTTACGACAAGGAAATCGGCATCAGAAAAACCATTTTTTAATTTAGCCAGAACCGGCTTCATTAGTTTAGCATAGTAGCTATAGTCAGTATCGTTCGGACGGAAAAGAAGATTTACCCCATACTGAAGTACGATAAGATCGTAGTGATTATTTTCCTGGATAGCTTTAATAAAATCTTCATCCAGTTTGTTCAGTTCCACACCGGTAATACCTCTGAAAGAGAAGTTATCTACAAAGATACCTTTCTGGCTTTCAAAACTTACACCATAGATAGGTGTAGAGCCTGCATTACCTTTTAGTTTTATCTGGTGGGAAGAATCGGTAATAGATTCTTTATTTACACTTGCGTTTCCGCCAAGGCTAAGCTCTGTCCCATTTACAGATACACTTCCGCCTCCTCTTCCGTAAATGACGGATTTGGTAATAGGTGTAGCTAAAGAATCATTTTTAATAGTATTGTCGGTATAAGAACCAGAACCATCTCCGGTAAAATAATGCCCGGAGAGGTACATATTGGTAGCTCCTTTGGTCTTAAAGCTGGTATCATTCCATCCGGATGCAGAAGTGGTTGCAGTTTGTCTGAACCCTGCTACATTAGAAGAGATAGGAAGATAACCTACACCATAACCTCCGTATTCCTGTTGTAAAAGTTTACGTAATGTCTGGGTAAGTAAGTCACCTTCGATCATACTATCTCCAAAATAAGCAATCCGGATTTTTACATTTTCACCCTTTTTCAGCCTGTTCAGCTTCTCCATGAATTTAGGAAGCGAACTATGCTCACCCTTATTAAAATTGGTGATGAATTCAGGTTTTTTGTAAAGATCAAAATCCTGCTCCGTAGTTTCCTTTACATTTATTTTTGGCTGTGAAGCTAAAGAATCAGCTTTTTGCTTTTCCTTATTAGGGAAAATATCAGCAATTAAATTAATGCGGTCAAAAGGTTCCCAGCTAAGGCTGAAAACCTTAAAAATTATGGAAACTAATAGATAAATGAAAAAACATGCAGAGACTAACGCGAGTACTCTTTTATTTTGATTTTTCAAAGAATGTGTTTTTAAATTATTAATAGTACCTAGCAAACAGATGCCAAATATAAAAATAATTTTACACAAAACAGAGACATATTAGTCTGAAAGTCCGAATTTGTTGATGATTGAGTTGATCCGTTGTTTCCAGGTTTCTGGCTGAGTGGAGTATCCTGCGGATGCGATCGCTTTGACCCAAGCGTTGTGATTGTCTGTCCCTTTTAGTTGGGAGTAGTATTTTTTTCTGGAAAGAAGCTCGCAGAATGCTCTGTAACTTTCTTTTACTGAAGTGAAGCTTTTGTACTTCGAACTGTTTACTGTGTTTTTGCCTACAATCCCGAAGTGGTTATTTAAAGCTTTGCTGTTTTTACTTGTTCCGCCTCCCGATTCTACGAAGGCTACTGCTAAAATAATCGAACTGGGTATACCATATTCTTTTGAAAGTGTCGCTGCCATGTCTTTATTCTCTTTAATGTAAGAATTCTGCGCTTTGGCATTGAATGAAATAAAAGTTAATACTAAACTTATGACGACTACTTTAATATTAATAAAATGTTTCATAAATATTAAATTTGAGTGCGAAGGTAGCCCTTCAAGTCTATGGTCTCAAATTTTTAAGAAATTTTAACATTTTTTCAGGGTTCTTTGTACTCTATTTTCTTTTTTTTGTTAAAAACTTTAACATTTATTTTGTTATGCGGTACATTGAATTCTATAAATGATTGATTATCAAGACATTTACGATCCGAGCATCCTGACGTTTTGTACACACCCGGCTCTGCTTGGACGATTGGAGTCTCTTCTCTGAAATTTTTTATAAAGTCCGGATAAGCATCTTTTAATAATTTTTCTAACCTGTTTTTTATAATTGGATGATCAAAAAATCCAGCTTCTTTTGGATACTCATTTTCAAAGTTTTTCAAGAAAAATAACTCCGGCTTCTTTCCATTTCCGGGTACAGCTGTAAGAATATGGGTGTAAATCTTAGGTAAATGATTTCCTTTAATTCCAAGATTAGAAATAATACTTTTTACATCAGTATCATAATTAATCTTCATTTTTTCTCCGTTAAAGTTTAAATACAAATCATCTTTCTGGTGCTCATATTCAAACGGAACAACAAGTACATATCCATTATACGTTCCTTTGGAAGTTACTGAGTAATAAGCAATTCCGTTTTTGTCATACGCTGCAAAATTAACCTCATAATTCTTAGATCTGTTCAGTTTAGTGATATTGATCTCATGCTGAATATTGAGGTCGTTTTTGGCTACGAACTTTCCGGTAATAATCTGGTCATTAATGCCGTGCACCACATTGTTTCTCAGGAAATCAGCTTCCTGAGGGGCTGTCTTACAGGCAGTAAAAGTTGTACATAATATAAATGAAAAAGCTATATAGGTAACTTTTCTCATCATTGAGATATATACTGCAATAATAGCATTTTTCATCGAAATAATAATAGTTTTAAGGCATGAAAAAAGCTGAAAGTATACTTCCAGCTTTTTATATTGAATTATAGCTTACTATTAAATTGGCTTGAAACTTAGTCCCTGTTCTTGTAAAAGCTTCTGCTCCTGCTCTTTATAGTATCCGCTAACCAATTTGTCATGGATAGCTTCAAAAGCTGCAAGAGTTTCATTGATTTCAGCATCTGTATGAGAAGCAGTAGGAATAAGTCTTAAAAGGATCATTCCTTTAGGAATTACCGGATATACTACAACAGAAGTAAATATACGGTAGTTCTCTCTAAGATCTTTAACTAATAGGGTAGCTTCTACAGGAGTTCCCTGCATCATAACAGGTGTTACACATGTATTGGTATCACCAATGTTAAAGCCTCTGTCTTTTAATCCTTTTTGTAATTTATTTACATTTTCCCAAAGCTTAGCTTTTATCTCCGGTCTGGTTCTCAGTAGCTCCAGCCTTTTTAATCCGCCAAGTACCATAGGCATTGTAAGAGATTTCGCAAAGATCTGTGAACGAAGGTTGAATTTCAGGTAACGGATGATTTCTTTATCTCCCGCTAAAAATGCACCAAAACCAGCCATAGACTTAGCAAAAGTAGAGAAGTATACATCAATCTGATCCTGACATCCCTGTTCTTCACCTGCTCCGGCACCAGTTTTACCTAAAGTACCAAAACCATGAGCATCATCTACTAATAAGCGGAAGTTGTATTTAGATTTTAATTCGCAGATCTCTTTAATTTTTCCCTGCTGTCCTCTCATTCCAAAAACCCCCTCAGTAATTACTAAAATACCACCATTGTTTTCCTGTGCTACTTTAGTTGCTCTTTGAAGATTTTTTTCAAGACTTTCCATATCATTGTGCTTGTATGTAAATCTCTTACCAGAATGTAGTCTTACACCGTCTACAATACAAGCATGAGAATCCATATCATATACAATAACATCATTTCTGTTTACCAGGGCATCTATAGTAGAAACCATTCCCTGATATCCGAAATTCAATAGATATGCGCTTTCTTTTTGAACGAATTCAGCCAGTTCTTTTTCCAGCTGAAGGTGCTGGTCAGTTTCTCCGGACATTGCTCTTGCACCCATAGGATAGAACATTCCATACTCTGCAGCAGCTTTTGCATCAGCTTCTTTTACTTCCGGATGATTACATAATCCTAAATAATCATTAGCACTCCAAAAGATAACCTCTTTTCCCTGGAACTGCATTCTCGGACCAATAGGTCCTTCTAGTCTTGGGAAAATAAAGTAACCTTCTCCATAATCGGCGAATTGCCCTAATGGACCTGGATTTTGCTTGATTCTTTCAAAAATATCCATTTAATTGTGGTTTTTTATTAAAAAGTCTCCCGATGGAATATCGGGAGAAAGTTATATTAAATTATTACAATAATTATTTGATGTATTCTGTTTTGAAGACCTCTTCGTAATTGTGTACACAGTTACGGTTAAATCCCTGAGATTCCATCCAGCCGTCATTATATACTTTAGTAATATAACGGGAGCCATGATCCGGGAATATAAGTACAACAAGGTCATCTTTAGAAAATTCATGGGTTTCCGCATATTGTTTCAGAGCCTGAACAACAGCACCTGTGGTATAACCACCCATAATTCCTTCTTTTAACGCAATATCTCTTGTGGCATATGCCGAGTTCTCATCATTTACACGGACAAATTCATCAACCTGATCAAATAATAAGGCTCCGGGAATAAGATTTTTTCCCAAACCTTCTATCTGATAAGAGTGAATTTCATCTTTGTCGATTTCTCCGGTTTCATGGTAAGTCTTCAGAATAGAGCCATCTGCATCTACACCAATTACTTTGATATCAGAATTCTGCTCTTTTAAGAACTTTGCAGATCCGGACAAAGTTCCGCCGGTACCACAACATGCAAAAATATGAGTTATTTTCCCCTCCGTCTGTTCCCAGATTTCAGGACCTGTGTTCTGATAGTGAGCTTCAATGTTTAATTCATTGAAGTATTGGTTAATATAGATTGAGTTTGGAGTTTCCGAAGCGACTTTTTTTGCTACTTCATAATAAGACCTTGGATCGTCTGCCGGTACACTGGCAGGGCAAACATATACTGTTGCTCCCAAAGCTTTTAGGTAAGCAATTTTTTCTGGTTTAGTTTTGTCACTAACAGCAAGTATACACTTGTAACCTTTTATAATACTAACCATTGCGATTGAAAAGCCTGTATTTCCTGAAGTAGTTTCTACAATTGTAGCACCTGGCTTTAGGATACCCTTTTTCTCCGCGGCCTCGATGATATGGATCGCAATCCTATCTTTTGTTGAGTGTCCGGGATTATAAGATTCTAGTTTAGCATATACTGTAGCCGGAATGTGGTTCGTTACACGGTTTAACCTAACCATGGGAGTGTTCCCGATTAAACCAAGAATGTTATCGAATACATTAGTCATTATATATCATTTTTCTCTAATAAGAACTATCTGCAAAAATATAAAAATATTTGGTTTCAATATGTCAAAATTATGCCAAAATCTACGATTTAAAAATCAAAGATTAAAAAAAACTTAAAAAGCATTAATTTATAGTGATTTATAGAAAGCCTAATTCTTATCATGTTTTGCCTGAAATGAAAAAAAACTATAAAAAGTATTTTAAAAACCTTAATTTCGCAACACAATTTAAAATTTTAGCATGAAGGAATGGACATTTAGGAAATGGAATACCTTTTTAGGATGGGGAATTTTTGTGGTCGCCGCAGTTACTTACCTATCTACAATTGAGCCGAATCTCAGTTTCTGGGATTGTGGAGAATACATATCTTCTGCAGTAAAACTGCAGGTAACCCACGCTCCGGGAGCGGCTCTTTTCCAGTTGATAGGCGCAGTTGTAGCAATGTTTGCATTTGGAGACGGACATCATTACGGAACAGTTATTAATGCTATGTCGGCTTTATGTAGTGCCTTCACTATATTATTTTTATTTTGGACAATTACACATCTGGTAAGAAGGATTCTGAACAAAGAAATGGATGAACTTACAGATAATCAGACTGTAGGCGTTCTTTTTTCGGGAATTATAGGAGCTTTGGCTTTTACATTCAGTGATACATTCTGGTTCTCCGCAGTAGAAGGAGAGGTATATGCCATGTCCAGTATGTTTATTGCTTTACTTTTATGGTTGATCTGTAAATGGGAAAACGAATTTAATGAAAGTGATAACGAAAGATGGATTGTTCTTATCTTCTTTGTAACAGGGCTTTCTGTTGGGGTACACATGATGTGTATGCTGACTGTTCCTGCAATATGTCTTATCTACTATTCAAGAAAATACACTTTTACCTGGAAAAGTTTTATCATAGCCAATGTGGTAACACTTGTTATTTTGGGACTGGTATTCAAAGGAGTATTTCCTTTTATCATGACCATGTTCGCGAAAAGCGAAATAGCTTTCGTTAATGGCTTTGGTTTACCTTTTAATTCAGGAACAATATTCGCTTTTCTTGTGTTGGCAGGACTCTCTTATCTGGCCATAAGCTATGCGAGAAAGAAGAAAAACAGTGTTTTCCAGACGATTGCCCTTAGCCTTGTCTACATGATTATTGGTTTCTCTTGCTGGATGGTTATTCCTATCCGTGCAATGGCAAATCCTGCAATTAACCTGAATGATCCTGACAATGCTATTGGTATGTTGGATTATTATAACCGTGTACAGTATGGTGACTGGCCAACGTCTTATGGTGAGAATTATACAGCTTACCTGGATTATAACGGAATGGAAAAAAATGAAGACGGAAGTTATAAAACAATCAAAACTGGTGATATTTACGAAAAGGATGATAAAACCGGACGTTATGTTTTAGTTGGACAGAGAGATAATATTGTTTTCAATAAAAATCATGTAGGCTTTTTTCCGAGAATGTTCAATAGTGATAAAGATGTAATGTCTAATTATATCTCTATGTACGGAGCACCGGACTTTACATTCAATTATAGCAATCCTGATGTTTCCGATGATCCTCAGGCTCATAAAATATTTGATGAACTAAAGAAGAAATATAACGACGGATCTATAAAAGTGGATGATTATATGCAGGTGAAAAATTATAACCTGATCAACATCAAAAAGCCTTCTTTCAGTCAGAATTTCGATTATTTCGTTAGTTTCCAGAATGGTTACTATTTTGTAAGATACCTGATGTGGAATTTTGTCGGAAGACAGAATGATCTGCAAGGGCAGATGGAAAATACAAATGGAAACTGGATCAGTGGTATTTCGTTTATTGATAATGCAATGCATGGTGACCAGAGCAAAATGCCGGCATATTATAAAAATGAATCTACTGTAGCATTCTTTTTTCTTCCCCTTCTTTTAGGTTTAGTAGGATTCTTCTTTCAGCTAAACAAAGATTTTGGACGATTTTATGCAATCCTTTCTCTGTTTATTATTACGAGTATAGGTATTGTTTACTATACGGGTGTTAAACCTTTTGAACCACGTGAGCGTGACTACGCGATGGTAGGTTCGTTCTATGCTTTTGCAATCTGGATCGGATTAGGAGCTGCTGCCGTTTTCTATTTCCTGGATCAGAAAGTAAAGGATAGCAAAGCTAATTGGGTTGCAGGTGTTATCCTTTTAGGAATTCCGTTTATGATGGGCTTCCAGAATTACAGAGTACACGACAGAAGTCATAAATATGCTGCTTATGACTATGCATATTCATTCCTGAAATCTCTTCCAAAAGAAACAATTATGATTTCCTATGGAGATAATGATACATATCCTGTATGGGGAATCCAGCAGACAGAAGGGTTCAGAAATGACGTAAGAGTTGCTCACCAGGCTCTTCTTACAACACCTTGGTTTATCGATCAGATGATGCGTAAGGTAGATAATTCTAATCCTATACCATTATCTATGTCTCATGAAAATTATAAAGAAGGTGTAAATGACCAGGTATATGTAATGTCCAAAGAAGACTGGAATGCTATTTATAAAAACCTTGAATCTCAGGGAGCTCCGGGTACTGTATTGTCATCATTCAGAAAATACCTTGTACAGGATTCTATGACGATGAAGGACGCAGTGAACTTCCTGAAAATGAAATCTGAGGATAAAGACACTGTATTGAAATTTATCTTTGGTGATGATAAATATGAAAAATTAAACTTCCTTCCGGTTAGTAAATTTGTTCTTCCTGTTAATGTAAACAATGCTGTAAAAGCAGGAATTATTAAACCACAGGAAGCTGGATTGGCAGTAGATCATATCACAATAGATTATGCAAAATCTTCTATTATGAAGAACAATGTATTCCTGTTGGATTTATTAGCTACATTCGATTGGAAACGTCCAATTAGCTTCTCTGCCGGAGGTGTATATGATGCAGCGAATATTTTCTTCCTGGGTGATTATTTACAATTCGATGGGTTCTCTTATCGTTTGGTTCCGATTAAAACGGAAACAAATAATAGAGGCGATATGGGAAGAGTAGATGCAGACGATCTTTATAACGTAGTGAAAAGCTACAAGTGGGGTAACTTCAAAGATTTGTATAACCACTACGATGAAACTGCAACCCAGAATATTATCAGCTACAGAATGAGTGCTTCACGTGCAGCTCAGGAATTAGTAGCAAAAGGTGATAAGAAGAGAGCTTTAGAATTATTAGACCTTGCTTCGGCAGAAATTCCGGTGGCTAAATATAATGATCCGCGTTCTTTAGCTGAGATAGTTTACGGGTATATTGTTGCAGGTCAGGAACAGAAAGGTCTTAAGCTTGCTGAAGAACTGAAAAAGAATATTTTTAATGAATACGATTATTTCAGTAACCTGGATCCGTCACAGCAGAAGTTTGTGAGAAAGCAGCTTTCTTTACAGC
Organism: Elizabethkingia occulta; assembly: GCF_002023715.1. GTDB lineage: Bacteria > Bacteroidota > Bacteroidia > Flavobacteriales > Weeksellaceae > Elizabethkingia > Elizabethkingia occulta. The sequence continues at coordinate 53,797 of NZ_MAHX01000018.1, read as the reverse complement.
CGTATCTGTATTCTGTTGTTGTAAGTACAGTAAGTGATGCTTACGAAGAGATGGGACAGAAAGATAAAGCTTACCAGTATATTGTAAATTCAATTACCCCTGTAGATAAGAGATTCTCAGACTTTGTTAAAGGACTTCAGGCTATGGGTAAAGAAAAGGCGTATAAAGAATCTGAAAATGTACAGAAGATTACACCTTTCTACGAATACCTGTTCAATGTAATGAAGCCTTATGATTCAACTTACTCTAAAGAGAAAATGGATCAGATCACAAGTCAGGTGATTAAAGCAACGCAATAAAAAAATAAAATATTCAAATAATAAAAACTACCACATTGTGGTAGTTTTTATTATTTTTAATGATATAAAAGTCCAAAAATATACTGAATGACTTTAAACGAAATTCTGGATCAGATATGGGTAATGCCGGAAGAGTCCAGAGAAGAACTTCAAAAACATATTCATGAAGTTAGCTTTCCAAAAGCTTATAATCTGATGGGAATAGACAAGGTAGAAACCTCAGTTTACTTCATTAAAAAAGGAATTGTCCGGGCCTATGTGCTACAAGATGGTAATGAAATTACCTTTTGGTTTGGAAAAGAAGGGAATACTGTGATCTCTATGCGGAGTTATGTTGAAAATAAGCCAGGTTATGAAAATATCGAACTTCTGGAAGCCTGTGAACTATATGAGCTAAAAATAGACAGTTTAAGAAAGCTTTACCAGCAAGACATTCATATTGCCAACTGGGGGCGAAGACTTGCAGAACAGGAGCTTATAAAGACTGAGGAAAGGCTTATATCCAGACAGGTCCGGGCGGCTGGTGAACGTTATAAAGATCTGATGAAGCAGCATCCGGAATTTCTGCAGAGAATACAGCTGGGATATATAGCCTCTTACTTAGGAATTACCCAGGTAAGTCTTAGTCGGATTCGGGCAGAAATCAGATGATTTTTTATCATATGTAAATTTTTTTCCAAAATGCATGTATTAATTTTGTGCCGCTAAATTTTAAAAAATGAATTGGATAATTTTAATTATTGCAGGGATCTGTGAAGTTGCGTTTGCGTCGTGTTTGGGAAAAGCAAAAGAAACAACCGGAGTCGAGTCTTATTGGTGGTACGGCGGATTCTTTGTGACGGTAACCATTAGTATGCTTCTTCTGATGAAAGCAACACAAACATTACCGATTGGTACAGCTTACGCAGTATGGACAGGAATAGGTGCTGTAGGAACAGTGATCGTAGGAATCTTTATTTTTAAAGAGCCTGCAAGCTTCTGGAGAATCTTCTTTCTGTTTACCCTGATAGGATCTCTTATCGGACTGAAAGCAGTTTCACACTAATTCTTTTACTAATCATAACAGGCTGTTTATAACAAAATACTTTCGTAAATTTGAAGAAGATTTTGTAAGCATGGAAAAGTACTGCGCATTCCTCCGTGGTGTAAATGTAAAAGGGACTAACATGAAGATGGCGGAAGTCTGTAAAGTCTTTCAGAATGCAGGAGTAAAAGATGTTTCTTCGGTTTTGGCATCAGGCAATATTATTTTTTCTTCCGCAGATTCTGTAGAGAATCTGAAAACAAAACTGGAAAAAGAACTTTCAGATTATTTCGATTATGAAGCTTTTCTTTTTATCAGAAATGAAGCTGAAATAAAAGCTATTTTTAGTAGTTCGCCTTTTAACTCTTCACCAGAATATCATAACTATACTTTCATAACAACAGAAGGGACAGAAGATGTTTTGATGCAGCTTTTTGATACCGCGGTGTATAAGGAAAATGAGCAGGCTGAAATTGTCCAAACAAATTTCTACTGGCAGACTCCTAAAGGAAATACGCTGAATTCAGATTTTGGCAAAGTTCTTGGAAAGAAATCGCTTAAAGACAGACTTACAAGTCGCAACATTAATACGATAGAAAAAATACTAAAAGCTATGAGTAAATAACTGAAAGTAGCTTTGATAAACAGATAATTATAAAAATAAATATTTAATAAAATGATTCAGGCATTAGATAAGATCAAACATAAAGATTCTAAGAACTTCTTTCTTATTGCTGGACCTTGTGCTATCGAAAGCGAAGATTTGGCTATGGAAGTAGCAGAAAGAGTAGTTCAGCTTACCAATCAGTTCAATATTCCATATATCTTCAAAGGTTCTTTTAAAAAAGCCAACCGTTCACGTGTTGACAGTTTTACCGGAATAGGAGATATTAAAGCGCTTGAAATCCTTAAAAAAGTAGGGGAGAAGTACGATATTCCTACAACAACCGATATTCATGAAAATGAACATGCAGCATTAGCCGCCCAATATGTAGATGTATTACAGATTCCTGCTTTCTTAGTGCGCCAGACAGATTTATTGATAGCTGCTGCCGTAACAGGGAAAGCTGTAACACTGAAGAAAGGACAATTCCTTTCTGCAGAATCTATGAAGTTTGCTGTAGACAAAGTAAAGGATTCAGGAAATGATAAAATAGCATTGATTGAAAGAGGGAACTCTTTTGGTTATACCGATCTGGTTGTAGACTTCCGCGGAATTCCTACAATGCGTCAGTATGCGCCTACAATATTAGATATTACCCACTCATTACAGCAACCTAACCAAAGTTCGGGTGTTACGGGAGGAAGACCAGAGTTAATTGAAACTATTGCTAAGGCTGGTATTGCAGTCGGTGCAGATGGTATCTTTATCGAGACACATCCTAACCCTGCTGTGGCAAAATCGGATGGTGCAAACATGCTGAAATTAGATTATCTGGAAGCATTACTGGAAAAACTAACAAGAGTACGCGAAGCAATTTTGTAAAGCGTTTTGAAATAAAAACGAAAAGCCGGAAGATAACTTCCGGCTTTTTTATAAAGTATTGCCAAGAGCTTGTTTAAATTTTATAATTAATACTCTTCGATAGGCTCAGAGTGACATTGCTCGTCTCAAATATTTTCTTTTTAGCGTTTTCAGGCTGAGCCTGTCGAAGCCTAACACTTTTTTGAATTAAAATTTAAACAAGTTCTGAATTTTTATTTTTTCTCCAGCTTTTTGTACTGGTCGTCTATAATAGTGGCTATAGCATCTTTCAGAATCTTTGCATCTTCTTCTTTATTAAAGTCGAGTCCACAGAAAGTAGAACCATTTACCGTAAAATGTAAATTAAGATAGTATGCACCTGCCACAAGCATTGCCAGTATAGCTCTGTATTCTTTTGATTTCTCCTTAAACAGAGGATCTATGACCTGATCTAATAAAGGGTTTCCTACGGCCTCTCTGTCGTCTGCAAGCTTTCTCAGAGATGGTCTGGTTTCTGAGATTCCCCATAAAATAATTTTTTGATACTCTTTATTTTTAGCCAAAGTATCATATTGCTGCAGGATCATATTGGTTGTGATTTCTTGTCCCCCATCGGAGAAACCGGAAGTCATGATCTCCTGATCATCTACATTAGCCCAGAAGTCCTGTGATTTTATATACTCATCAATAAGCTTATCTGTGCTTCCAAAATAAGAATAGATAAGTTTTTTATCTAATCCTGCAACAGTTGCAATTTTAGAAACTTTTAATTCAGAATATCCCTTTGTTGCCAGAATTTTTCCAACAGCGTTTAATAATTTTTGTTTAGTTTTTTCCTTATTTCTTATTGGACCGTCTACTACTTTTCTTGCCATATTCTTATTATTCTAAATTATATTCCTGAGTGTAAAAATATGAAAAATAACTTTTTATAATGGATAATATAAAAAAAAACACTCCATATGGAGTGTTTTTTCTATTGTATGAGGGTGTAATCAATATAATAATTTGCATCCCATTCTACAGGACTCTTATCCTTTAGTTTTACTGTTTTCCACTCTTCAGAAGGTGTTATAACAATTTTAGAATTTTTTAAACGAACGGGTAATTTAAAATCTTTTACAGTATTTACCCACCTGAAAGATAATTTTTTACCATCCTGCTTATATTCCAGTTTCGGAATATTAGTAGTAGTAAGATACTGACTAAATACTGTTGAGAAATCTATGCCGGACTTCTGGTTGATATAATCCTGTACTTGCTTGCCGGTAACGGTTTGGTGATAAAACTCTTTTCCCAGACCTCTGAGGATCTGGCGGAATTTTTCATCATCATTAATAACCTGGCGGATTGTATGAAGCATACTTGCTCCTTTATAATACATATCTCCACTGCCATGTGCTCTTACACCGTAAGACGGAATAATTGGCGCATCGTTTTGGATATTGTGCCTCTGGCCTATAAGATATTTGTTCCCATCCTCTTTACCAAAGATGAAATCTGAATAAAGAGTCTCCGAATAGCATGTGAAACTTTCGTGTACCCACATATCAGCTGTATCCTGTGCTGTAATATTATTTGCAAACCATTCGTGTCCACTTTCATGGATAATAATAAAGTCAAACTTCAATCCGACTCCTGTACCAGAGAGATCTCTTCCCAAATATCCATTTTGATATTTGTTTCCATAGGCTACAGCACTTTGGTGCTCCATTCCCAGGTGAGGTGTTTCAACAAGTTTATAACCATCTTCATAGAAAGGGTAAGGACCAAACCAATGTTCAAAAGCTTTCATCATAGGTTTTACCTGCTCAAATTGCTTTTTAGCCTTATCCAGATTCTCTTTAATAACATAATAGTCTAAAGATAACTTTCCTTTTTCACCATCAAAACTATCTGCGAAGTGAACATAATTTCCAACATACGGCGTAATGCTGTAATCGTTAATTGGATTTTTAACTTCCCAAACCGAAACGTTTTTACCATTTTCAATTCTTTGTTCTATAAGGCGTCCGTTAGATACACCTGTAAGATCTTTAGGACTGATAACTGTAAAAGTTACACCATTGTCCGGCTCGTCTCCCCAATAGTCTTTTATAGGTAGCCATACACTGGTACCAATACCTTCGGTAGCTGTAGTCATCCATGGTTTTCCGGAAGTATCCTTAGTGAAAACCCAGCCACCATCCCACGGTGCCCTTTTGGCAACAACAGGATTTCCTTCAAAATCCATGCTGATAAAGTGCTCGTCACCTTTTCTAAAGTTTCCTTTGGTCTGAACGAATAGGAAATTTCCGTCTCTTTTCTGAGAGGTAATTTCGAAGTCACTCATCACATTAGAAACCTTCATAGGTTGCTGAATATCTATCTGAAATGTAGGGTTGTTGATATCTTTTGTAATACTGAAGCTAATTCTGTTGTTGCCTTTTACGCTTTTTTGTGCAAAATTAGGCTCAGCTTCAATATCGTATTTTTTCACATCCCAGAAATCTCTGTACTTTGTATTAGATCCGAACAGAGAATCTTGTTTTGTAAATAGATGTTCTTTTTCTCCAAAAGCATTCTTATTTTGAGAATACGCCAGAACTCCTGATAACAGAAGCGCAGAGATTATAATTTTTTTCATAGTGATGTGAGATGTTTAGTTTTCTATCTTAGGCAGATTGGTTTCCGGCGTTTCTTTATTCTTTGCTCTTTTTTTCATTCTTTTCTCCATAAGTCTGGACATAAATATACTTATTTCATATAGTACAAGCAGAGGTAAAGCTGCTGCCATCATACTCAATACATCGGCAGGTGTAATAATAGCTGCAACAACCATAATAACCACAATTGCATGTCTTCTATAAGTAATTAAGAATTTAGGCGTAAGAATTCCGATGGATGTAAGCATATACACAACAATAGGGAAAAGGAAAATAACAGCCATCCCTAGAACCACCTGCAAGAAAATAGTAATATAACTGGAAAGGTCAATGTCTACCCGAATTGTGTCTGAGATATGAAAGAAATAACCAAAATTGATGACAAAAGGCATAACCAGAAAATACCCGCTAAGTGCTCCCAGCATGAACATTAGCCATGTACTGTTGATTACAAAAATTGAGTTTTTTCTCTCGTTTTCATGTAGCCCCGGGCTGATGAATTTCCATAATTCCCATACAATATAGGGGAATGCAATCATAATACCTCCAACAATAGAAACTGCCATCATTACATTGAACTGCTCAAATAATTTTCTTACCTGAATTGGAAACTTTTCCGGTAGATCAATAGTATCATGCCCGAATATCATCTGTGAAAAATGATTTACCACTTTAAATGTTAAAAAATCTGGTTTTGTTGGACCAAATAAAATATGATCCATAACCCAGTTAATATTGAATCCAATAGCAAAACCACCAATAGCAATAGCCAGGATGGAACGTATTAAATGTCCTCTTAATTCGCCAATATGTCCCAGAAAGGACATCTCTTTTTCTTTAGTTTCGCTCATGGTTTAAATAATACCTTCGTCTAATAATTTATGAATGTCAATAATACCGGAATATGTTCCGTTTTCTGTTACAACAAGTTGACCAATATTATTGGATTTCAAAATCTCCATGGCATTTTTTGCCAGAGAATTTTTGTCAATAGTTTTAGGGTTTTTGCTCATAATCTGATGAGCTGTAATACCAGAAACATCTTCATTCTGCATTAGCATTCTGCGCAAATCTCCATCGGTAATTACTCCAATTATATCATTCCCACTGGTAACCACTGTAATTCCGTGTTTAGAAGCACTGATAGAAATAATAATTTCCCGAATATTAGCACTCTCGTGTACTTCAGGTTTGTTATCCGAGAGGAACTGGGCAACTGTAGCCGTAAGGTTTTTTCCCAATGATCCGCCAGGGTGGTATTTAGCAAAATCAGTATCCTTAAAGTCTCTTAGCTCCATCAGGCATATTGCAAGAGCATCTCCCAACGCCATTTGTACAGTTGTACTGCTGGTAGGAGCTAGCTGATTAGGGCAGGCTTCCTGCTCAACGGCAGAACTAATGATAATATCTGAAGATTCGGCTAGCTTACTGTTTAGATTTCCAGTCATACCAATAAGGCATGAAGAATAGTTTTTCAGGAAAGGAGCAAGAGATGCAATTTCGGGAGAATTTCCGGAATTTGATATGCAAAGAACAACATCTTCTTTAGCCAGTAAACCAAGGTCTCCATGTATTGCTTCTGCAGCGTGCAGGAATTGCGTAGGAGTGCCTGTGGAGTTTAAAGTTGCCACTATCTTATTGGCAACGTGAGCACTTTTGCCAATGCCTACAACGACAAGCTTACCTTTAGTTTCATAAATTTTTTCAACAGCCTGAATAAAATTTTCATTTAGTGAATTTTTTGTCCTTTCCAGCTCCTGAATCTCTATGGAAAAGGTCTTTTTAGCAAGGCTTAGAATTTCTTCGGTTTTCAATGTAGATATTGCTTTGTTATATTAATTTCATTATCTTTGATAAGATGCAAATTTAGTAAACTTAAATCAAAGGATGAATACAAAATCTGCGAACATAGCGGAGTCATTGAAAAAGTATTTTGGATTTACAACATTCAAAGGGTATCAGGAACAAATTATATCTTCACTTTTAGAAGGAAGTGATGTCTTTGTTCTGATGCCAACAGGTGGAGGTAAATCATTATGCTACCAGTTGCCGGCATTAATGAGCGAGGGAACAGCTATTGTGGTTTCACCACTGATAGCACTAATGAAAAATCAGGTAGATGCGGTTAACGGGCTTTCTTCTGAAGAGGGAGTAGCACACGTTCTTAATTCTTCGTTGAACAAAACTCAGACGAAAACCGTGATGGATGATATCCGGAACGGAAGGACAAAGTTGCTTTATGTAGCTCCGGAGTCGTTGATTAAAGAGGAATATATAGATTTCTTTAAAGAAGTTCCTATTTCGTTCTTTGCAATAGATGAAGCGCATTGTATTTCAGAATGGGGGCATGATTTCCGTCCGGAATACAGAAATTTAAAAAGTATTATCGATAAAATTGCAGATGTTCCTGTTATTGCACTAACGGCTACAGCAACTCCGAAAGTTCAGGATGATATTCAGAAAACTCTTGGTATGACGAATGCTCTTGTATATAAAGAGTCTTTCAACAGACCCAATTTATTTTATGAAGTACGTCCGAAAGTAAACATCGATAAAGAGATTGTTAAATTTATCAAAGCTCAAAATGGTAAATCAGGAATTGTTTACTGTCTCAGCAGAAGAAAAGTAGAAGAATTCGCACAGCTTCTTCAGGTAAATGGACTGAATGCATTACCATATCATGCAGGTTTAGATGCCAAAACACGTGTAACCAATCAGGATAAATTCCTGATGGAAGAGGTGGACGTTATTGTTGCAACTATAGCATTCGGAATGGGAATTGATAAACCGGATGTAAGATTTGTAATACATTACGATATACCCAAAAGCTTAGAAAGTTATTATCAGGAAACTGGACGTGCCGGAAGAGATGGAGGAGAAGGACATTGTATTGCTTTCTACGATCCGAAGGATATTGAAAAACTTGAAAAGTTTCTGGCTCAGAAACCAGTTTCGGAAAGAGAGATTGGGTTACAACTGCTTAACGAAGTAGTGGGATATGTTGAAACATCCATGAGTCGCCGCCAGTACCTGTTGTATTATTTTGGTGAAAAGTTTGATCCGGTAAACGGAGCAGGTGCCAAGATGTGTGATAATTCCGTAAACCCACCTGTGTTAAAAGATGCAAGTGAGGATCTGACGAAAATTCTGAGCCTTGTAAGGGATTTGGGACAAAAATTCAGAGCAAAAGATCTGGTTGCTGTAATTGCAGGTAAAGAAAATGCTGTAACCAAGTCATATAAACTCGAGAACAATCACCACTTTGGTAGTGGTAAAGATAAGGAGGATAATTACTGGAAATCTATTATCAGACAAGCGGTAGTTCAGGATTTTTTATTAAAAGATATTGAAACTTACGGGGTATTAAAACTTACGAAAAAAGGTTTAGACTGTATCGACGGTAAACTGAAGTCGAAATTTGAAATAGCAGAAGACAGGGTATATAATCTTGCAGAAACTGCTAAAATATCTTCCGAAGTCACATTAGGAAATACGGCGCGAGGACTGGACGATAAATTGTTCAGTTTACTGAAAGAGGTAAGGAAAAAAGTAGCCCAGAAAAATAATATTCCGCCATATACGGTATTTCAGGATCCAAGCTTGGAGGATATGACAGTACAATATCCTATTAGTATAGACGAGATTTCTAAGATATATGGAGTAGGAGAAGGAAAAGCCAAAAAATTCGGAAAGGAATTTGCGGATTTTATAAAAAAGTATGTTGAGGAAAACGATATCGACCGTCCGGACGATATGGTACTGAAGCAGGTAGCAAATAAATCCAGTCATAAGGTTTTTATTATTCAGAATACGGATAAGAAAATTGATTTGGAAGATATTGCTAAAGCTAAAAATTTGTCAATGGACGATCTGCTTTCCGAAATGGAGAGTATCGTTTATCAGGGAACGAAGCTAAATATCGATTATTATATCGACGAAAATTTTGATGAGGATATCGTCGAAGGATTTATGGAATTTATGATGGAGTCTGAGAGCGATAGTATGAAGACTTTATGCTCTGAATTTTCTGACGAACTTTCCGACGAGGAAATCCGAATGCTGCGTATAAAATTTATTAGCGATGTAGCGAACTAAAAGCAGGAAAAATGAAACTTATTGAAATTATGTTTATTCTTCCTGATCTCAGACCGGGTCAGGAGGAATATACTGTTTCAATGCTGTTGAAATATTTACCAAGAGATGTTTTCCGCCCCTCTGTTCTATTATTAAATAAAGGAAGGCATTATTATAATCTGAATACACTTCGGGAATATGTGGAGGTTATTGATCTGCAGGTAGGGAAAATCAGAAATTCTCTAGCGATTATCCTGAGACAAATTAAAAAACGAAATCCGGATATTGTTTTCTGTAATGCAAAAGAGCTGAATGTCTATTTTGCATACTTTTCTTACTTCTTTCCGCATACTAAGTTTATTACAAAAATGAATGAGGGTTTCTCCAGACAATTATTCAGAAGGAGTCTGCGTTTTTTCTACAGATTTTATAATAATTATGATAGGATTATTATATCCTCTGAGGATACGCGTAATGATCTTATTCAGAATTTTAAAATTGAACCCCATAAACTAGCGAAAATTCATAATTCTGTGGATTTTGATCAGATGGATAATAAATTCTCTGATGTCCGGAAACCTCATTTTTTCGACGATGAATACAAAAATATTGTTACAATGGGAGATTCATCTTCTACAGAAGGGTTCGAGCATCTGTTACAGGTATTCAAACATCTTGAAAATGAAAAGGTGAGACTTCATATATTAACAGATGAAATAAGTAAAGAAAAAATACGGCAGGCAAAAAATACTCTGAAGCTGGATAATGTGATTTTTCATAGTACAATGACTAATTCTTGCGCCTTTGTAAAATATTCAGACTTATTTATCCTTTCCTCTAAATGTGATGATTCAGTAAATACATTATTGGAAGCCGGATGTTGTGGTACTTATGTTTTGGCAGATAGTAAATTAAATGGTCTTTCAGAAATTATTCAGCCAAAAGTGAACGGAGAAATGTTAAATATTGAGAAACATGAAAGCTTTGCAAAACAAATTTTGGAATCACTGTATAGTGATAAATCTCCTGAATTAATAAGGTATTCCATGGAAAACAGATTTTCCAAAGAAAATATTTTAAGAAAATATTTTGATATTTTGGAAGAAACTTACAATATTCGATAAAATTGTTGTACCTTGCCTACATTATTTAACAGAAGTCAATAGGATGTTCATTACGCTTTTTGATTACTTTAAATCATATTTTATCAACAATTTTAATTTTTTATAATGAACATTTTTATTTCAAACATTAACTATTCAGTTAAGGAATCTCAATTAGAAGAACTTTTTGCTTCATATGGTGCTATTCAGTCTGCTAAAATTATTATGGACAGAGAGACTGGTCGTTCTCGTGGTTTTGGTTTTGTTGAAATGCCAAACAATGATGAAGCTAACACAGCTATTGAATCTTTAAACGGAGCTTTGTTTCAAGGTAAAAACCTAAACGTTTCTGAAGCTAGACCTAAAGAAGAAAAACCTAGAAGATCATTTAATAATAATAGATACTAGAAAAAGACGACAATTGTCGTGTCGTGACCGGAAGAGAAATCTTCCGGTTTTTTTATTTTCATACTGGATGAAAAATTAATGCCAGTAGATCAGGTGTAAAAATTAGAACTTCAGCAAAAAGTTCTGTGCATACGAAAATAAAATCCTTCAACAGGCTCAGGATAAAAAAGTGATATGCTTTTTGGCACTGTCTCATCTTTTACTCTGTCTTATAATTTTTGGATTAGATTATGATATAAGAAAAAGGATAGATTAACAGAAATGCTCCGGAGGAGCCTGATCTCATAACGGTATAACTGTAAAAGATATGATGTTTACTTTAATTTTGTGCCTTATACAGGCATTACAATAAAAAAATACCCTGAATTTTCAAAATTCAGGGTATTTGTATATCCTTGTTACAGAAAGAAAGTTATTCTACTGATTTCTTTTCAGTTTTTTTCTTTTTAGATTTCTCTTTCTTCTTTTTCTTTTCTTTCTCAGGTTTTGCTTTTTTAGTTTCTTCCTCTTTTACAGAAGCAGACTCAGCAATAGCACCTGTAGTATATCGTTTTAGATGTTGATCGTTTAATAGCTCTAATCTGACCATTTCAGCTAGTAAAAGTTCAGGAGATGCATTATAATATTCTTCAATAAACAATCTTAGTAGCTGTTGGTAATATTGTTCTTTAGAAACTTTTACTTCATAACGGTGAAGTCTGCCAAAAGGTTTTACTTTCAGAAATCCTTTTTCAACCAATATTTTCAATACTGTTGCTACTGTATTGTGATGTGGTTTAGGCTCCGGATATGCTTCCATAATATCCTTAAGAAACCCTCTTTCTATTGTCCATAACGCATGCATTAACGTTTCCTCTGCCGGAGTAAGGCTCTTCATAAAAATTATTTTACTCAAAAGTAGGGATTAATTCCAATAAACAAAAGCTATGGAAAATATTATTCCGATAACTGCGCCTGAAAGTACCTCGCTCAGCGTATGTCTTTTCAGGATAAGACGCGTGATAGCAATGATTATAGTGAGTCCACTCCAGATCAATCCTAAAGTTGGTGAAAGTTGGTAAAAAAGTGCTGCAACGAAGAAATTAAGAGCTGTATGCATAGAGCTTTTAATCCAGAAATTACTTAACATCATTATACACAGGAGTCCTGTAAGATAATAAAAAGCAGCCGGTATAGTTTTATCTGTAATAAGATTTACTACAATGAATAGCAGTAATAAAGCGATGATATAGTAGTAAAGACTGTTTCTTTGTTTTCTGTTGGAAACATCCATATTTGTAAACTTTCCTTTCTTTACATTATAATAGATATATCCTAATATAGGAACTGCAAAGATGAGGACAGCCTTCCCTATAAATAACCATGCTTCTCCAATTTCCATCGTATTGAACGCGTAATATAAAAGAAAGAATAGAAATGAAAATACAGGATTGAATAAGTTGGAAATAAAAGAAGAAAGTTTTTCGATCATAGAGTTTTTCATAGACTGTATAAAAAGCAAATGTAATCTTTAATTACGAAATGATAATAATGAAGGAGAAAAAGTGGTAAAAAGCTTTCTGTAGGCTGGTGCTTTAAACCTGATAAATATCACTAGTTGTACTATGAAAACGGGAATTCATAAGCTGAATTTTATGCATTGAATATCCTTTAAAAATTTGTAAATTTACACTCCAAAATTTCTGAAAAATCTAATAAAAGTTATATGAACACACAACAGTTTGTCAATCGCCATATTAGCATGAGCGAAAAAGACAAATCCGAAATGTTACAAAAAATTGGTGTAGGGAGTGTTGAAGAACTAATTTCACAAACAATTCCGCAACAGATTCGTTTAAACAAAGATCTGGATATTTCTCCGGCACTTTCAGAATACGAAATGTTGCAGCATTCCAAAGCTCTGGCGAGCCAGAATGCACAATTCGATAACTATATCGGTTACGGATACCATGATACTATTTTACCACCGGCTATTCAGAGAAATATTTTTGAAAATCCAGGTTGGTATACAGCATATACGCCATATCAGGCTGAGATAGCACAGGGACGTCTTGAGGCGCTTCTTAACTATCAGACTGTAATGGCTGAGTTAACAGGACTGCCGTTATCCAATGCATCTTTGTTAGATGAAAGTACAGCAGCAGCAGAAGCAATGCACATGTTCTTTGCAAACAGAACAAAAGAACAGAAGAAAGGAGGCGTAAATAAATTCTTCGTTTCGGATCTTGTAATGCCACAAACTATTGCAGTTCTTACAACTAAAGCTTCAGGATTAGATATTGAAATTGTAATAGGAAATCATGAGGCAATGCAATTAGATAATACATTCTATGGTGCATTACTTCAGTATCCTGGTAAAAACGGAGTTGTTGTAGATTATACGGATCTTATTTCCACATACAAAACCCTTGCTTTACAGGTTGCTGTTGCATGTGATCCGTTAGCTTTGGTCAAATTAAAATCCCCAGCTGAAATGGGTGCAGATTGTGCTGTTGGTACATCTCAGCGTTTCGGTGTTCCTATGGGATACGGAGGTCCTCACGCTGCATTCTTTACTTGTAAAGAAGATTATAAGAGAGATATTCCGGGAAGAATTATTGGTGTTTCTCAGGATATGTACGGTAAGCCGGCATTAAGAATGGCTTTGCAAACCAGAGAGCAGCATATTAAGCGGGAAAGAGCAACGTCTAACATTTGTACGGCACAGGTTTTACTAGCTGTAATGGCAGGTATGTATGCTGTTTACCATGGGCCAAAAGGATTAGAATTTATTGCTAATCAGGTACACTACAAAGCGAATACTTTACGCGGAGCTTTAGAAAAATTAGGCTATGAGGTTGTAAAACACCCTATTTTTGATACGGTTAAATTCAAATTATCTGAAGAAGATAAACATAAATTAAAAACTCAGTTGGAAGAAGCAGGAATTAACCTGAATTACTTTACACCTGAATTTGTAAGTGCTTCACTTAATGAAACATCTACTTTGGTTAAATTACAAGCATTAGTAGATGAATTAGCAAAATTCAAAGGTGCCCAGACATTTGTAGTTGAAATCAAAGAAGAATGCTCTATTCCTGAGAACCTGGTAAGAAGGCATGAAATACTTAAAGATGAGGTTTTCAATAGCTATCATACGGAAACAGCATTAATGCGTTATATCAAAAAACTAGAAAGAAAAGACCTTTCTTTAACGCATTCTATGATTTCATTAGGATCTTGCACAATGAAACTGAATGCTGCGGCAGAGATGCTTCCGCTTTCATGGAGCGAATGGGGTTCTGTTCATCCGTTTGTGCCAAAAGGACAAGCTTTGGGTTATCAGCAGTTAATTGAGGAGTTGGAAAGAGATCTTGCTGAGATTACAGGATTCGCAGCGACATCGCTTCAGCCAAATTCAGGAGCTCAGGGTGAATATGCAGGATTAATGGTTATTCGCGAGTACCACAGATCCAGAGGAGATTTCCACAGAGATGTAGTTGTAATTCCTCAGTCTGCTCATGGTACTAACCCGGCATCTGCAGCTATGGCAGGTATGAAGGTTGTAGTAGTGAAGAACCTTGAAAATGGAGAAATTGATTTTGAAGATCTAAAACTAAAAGTAGAGCAGAATAAAGAGAATTTATCTGCAATTATGATTACATATCCATCTACTTATGGATTCTTTGATGTAAACGTAAAAGAAATTACTCAACTTATCCATGACAATGGAGGTCAGGTATATATGGATGGTGCAAACATGAATGCTCAGGTAGGATTTACAAGTCCGGGAAATATTGGTGCAGACGTTTGTCACTTGAACTTACATAAGACATTTGCTATTCCTCACGGAGGGGGAGGTCCTGGTGTTGGCCCAATCTGTGTGGCTGAGCACTTAGTACCATTCCTTCCTTCTAACCCTAATATTAAAACAGGAGGAGAGAAAGCAATTGATGCAATTTCTGCAGCACCTTATGGTTCTTCTTTAATTTTGAATATATCTTATGCATATATCAAAATGCTGGGAGCTCATGGACTTAGAAAAGCTACAGAACATGCAATCCTTAATGCAAACTACCTTAAAAATATTTTAAAGGAGCATTATCCAATTCTTTACAGTAATCAGAACGACAGAGTAGCTCACGAATGTATTGTAGATTTCAGACAATTCAAATCTTTAGGGATTGAAGTTGCTGATATTGCGAAACGTCTTATGGATTACGGATTCCATGCACCTACAGTTTCATTCCCGGTAGCAGGTACTTTAATGATAGAGCCTACTGAGAGTGAGAGTAAAGCTGAAATCGATCGTTTTGCAGAAGCATTAATCTCTATCAGAAAAGAGATCGATGAGATTGCAGAAGGAGTTGCAGATGCTGAAAATAATGTACTGAAAAATGCACCACACACAATGGAGCTTGTTATTTCTGATGCATGGGACAAGCCATATGCAAGAGAAAAAGCAGCATATCCATTAGAATGGGTGAGAGACAATAAATTCTTTGCTACAGTTTCCAGAATTGATGAAGCTTATGGTGACAGAAATTTAATTTGTACATGTACACCAATCGAAGCTTATATGTAATTTACGCATGAAAATAATGAAGCCTCAAACTTAGTTTGGGGCTTTTTTATTTGTATTTATATATTAAAGTAGTGAAAATATCTTTTCTTTTATAATTTATAATCATTCTAAAAACTTTATATTTTTAATATTTTGTATTTGTTTTGCTTACAAAAAATAAATAAAATTATTTACAGTATGTGAAAATAATTTTAAGACAAATTTGAATATTTGCTTTGTAGTTGATTGTTTTATAATTCTATTTTAAAGAAATTTAAAGTGTTTTAAAACTTATATCTATTGATTTTCAGTTATTTATGATTTTTATTGTTTAATAATTATATATTGAAATCATTATAATGAAATTAGTTTATATTACATTTTTAATAAAATGATTGTAATTGAATAAAATCAACACTTATTGTGTGTTAAAATTATTCAATATTTATGTAAATCTTATTTTATAGATATAATTCGTAATTTCGTGTCTGAAAACTGAGGACTATGAAGAACTATGGATTGTACAGACCTGAATTTGAATTTGACTCTTGTGGTGTTGGCTTCGTAGCTAATATTAAGGGAGTTAAGAGTCATAAAGTTGTTGCAGATGCAATAACAATGCTGGAGAATATGGAACACAGGGGGGCTACCGGCTATGAAAGTAATACCGGAGACGGAGCAGGTATACAAATCCAGATTCCACATGAACTATTGGAGGAAGAAGCTTCTACTTATGGAATAGATTTGCCGCGGTTGGGAGACTATGGAGTAGGAATGTTCTTCTTTCCTAAAAATATGGCACTTATTGATGAATGCAAAAATATTATTCAGCATGCCGCTGACAGATTGGAATTAAATGTCTTGGGGTACAGACCTGTCCCTGTGAACAATATTGAACTTGGTGAACTCGCGAAGGAAGTAGAGCCGGTAATGGAAATGATCTTCATCGAAAAGCCTTTCGGAATCGATGATGAAGATAGTTTTGAAAGAAAACTCTTCGTTTTCCGTAATTATATCAGTAATCAGATTAATAATGTTCTGCAAAACGACCCTATTGGTTTTTATGTAGCTTCGCTTTCATGTAGAAAGCTTGTTTACAAAGGTCAATTGAGAAGTATACAGATCAGACACTATTTCAAAGATTTAACAAATCCTAAACTTACTTCTGCTTTTGGAATGGTGCATTCCCGTTTTGCAACCAATACTTCCCCTACATGGAGTCTTGCACAGCCTTTTAGATATTTGGCACATAACGGGGAAATAAATACCGTTCAGGGAAACCTTAATTGGTTAAAATCTTCTCAGAAAACTTTTACAAGTCCTTATTTTACTGCTCAGGAAGTAGATATGCTTTTGCCATTGGTTACTCCTGATCAGTCAGATTCAGCATATCTGGATAATATGGTAGAAATGCTAGTGCATGCAGGCCGATCTTTACCACACGTTATGATGATGCTTATTCCTGAGGCATGGGATGGTAACGAGATCATGGAAGATTACAAAAAACATTTCTATGAGTTCCATGCCTGTGTAATGGAGCCATGGGACGGACCTGCTTCTATCTCATTTACAGATGGTAAAATTATCGGAGCCACTTTGGACAGAAACGGATTACGCCCGTCAAGATTTTGTGTTACTTCCGATGATATGGTTGTGATGGCTTCAGAATCTGGTGCTTTGCCTGTAGATCCTGCTAAAATTATTAAAAGCGGACGTCTTCAGCCTGGAAAAATGTTTCTGGTAGACCTTGCCAAAGGTAAGATTGTCAGTGATGAAGAACTTAAAAAAGAAATATGTACTTCTCAGCCTTACAAAGAATGGCTGGATAGTCAGAAGATACGTTTGGAAGAGTTGCCAGCACCGAGAATTCGTTTTACTATGCTACAGACAGATGATATTTTTAAATATCAGCAGGCATTTGGTTATACACGTGAAGATGTGGATCAGGTTATTAAACCTATGGCACTTACCGGAAAAGAGCCTATTGGTTCTATGGGATTCGATGCTCCTTTGGCTGTACTTAGCGAAAAACCACAGCACCTAAGCTCATATTTTAAACAGTTATTTGCGCAGGTAACAAACCCGCCAATAGATCCTATTCGGGAGAGAATGGTGATGTCTCTGGCTACTATCATTGGCGGAAACGGAAATATTCTTTCTGAAGACAAAAACTTTGCTCATTCTATTACTTTAAAACAGCCGATTCTAAATAATGAACAGTTGGAAAAACTCAGAAGTATAGACACTGGGAATTTTCAGGCAAAAACAATTCATACATATTTCAAAGCAGATGGAAATCCTGGTAGCCTGAAGCGAGGGATAGATCGTATTTGCAGATATGCAATGGATGCTGTGGAAGATGGATTCGATGTCCTGATACTTTCAGACAGAGCTATAGACTCCGACCATGTTGCGATTCCTACATTACTGGCATGCTCTGCTGTACATCACCATCTGGTACGTAAAGGTGCCCGACGGAAAATTGGTATTGTAATAGAAGCAGGAGATATATGGGAAGTACACCATTTTGCTGCCTTATTAGGTTTTGGCGCTACGGCAATTAACCCATATCTGGCACTAGCTTCTATCAGGCAATTACATTTAGCCGGAGAGATAGAAGGGGATTTGGATCAGCTTAAAAAGAATTACTTAAAGTCTGTAGGAGACGGATTATTGAAGATCTTTTCTAAGATGGGCATTTCAACTTTACAGTCTTATCAGGGATCTCAGATATTTGAAATTGTTGGTATTAACAAAATGGTTGTAAATAGTTGTTTTACCGGGGCTATTTCGAGAATTGAGGGAATTGGATTTGATGAAATTGCCAAAGAAGCACTTATTAAGCATAATAATGCTTTCCGTCCTGTAATGAAACAGGAAGTACTAAAGGAAGGCGGAGTATATCAATGGAAAAAGACAGGAGAATACCACCAATATAATCCAAATACGGTTCATTTATTACAACAAGCTACATGGAAAAATGATTATGAAATTTTCAAAAAATATTCCAGAGCTGTTAATATAGGAAATGACGCACCAGTAAGCCTGAGAGCATTGCTGGAACTAAAAAATGATCGTGAAGCAATAGCTATAGAAGAAGTAGAACCTATAGAAAACATACTAAAACGTTTTGCTACAGGGGCGATGTCCTTTGGTTCCATTTCCTGGGAAGCCCATACAACGTTGGCAATTGCAATGAATCGTATCGGAGCAAAAAGCAATACCGGAGAGGGAGGAGAAGATGAGCTGCGTTACGATTTGTTACAAAATGGTGATAGTATGCGTTCCGCAATTAAGCAGGTTGCCTCAGGGCGGTTCGGTGTAACCAGTAGATATCTTGCTGAAGCAGAAGAAATACAGATAAAAATGGCACAGGGAGCCAAACCTGGAGAAGGAGGGCAATTACCTGGAGATAAAGTAGACAGCTGGATTGGAAAAACCCGTCATGCTACTCCTGGAGTAGGCTTAATTTCTCCACCGCCACACCACGATATTTATTCAATAGAAGATTTAGCTGAGCTGATCTTTGATTTGAAGAATGCAAACAGACATGCAAGAATTAGTGTTAAACTTGTTTCAAAAGCAGGAGTAGGAACTATTGCGTCTGGTGTAGCGAAAGCGAAAGCCGATCATATTTTAATATCTGGCTACGATGGTGGCACCGGTGCATCTCCGGTGAGTTCTGTAAGACATGCGGGACTGCCTTGGGAACTTGGGCTGGCAGAGACGCACCAAACCTTAATTAAAAATAAACTAAGACAGCGGGTAACAATTCAAACAGATGGTCAGATAAAGACCGGAAGAGATATTGTTATTGCTACATTACTAGGTGCTGAAGAATGGGGAATCGCAACATCTGCACTTATTGTTCAGGGATGTATTCTGATGCGTAAATGTCATCTAAACACATGCCCTGTAGGTATTGCTACACAAAATCCTGATTTAAGGGCAAAATTCTCTGGTAGTGCGGATCATCTGGTTAACTATTTCAGATTTCTGGCTACAGAGGTAAGAGAACTGATGGCGGCTTTAGGATTCAGAACGATAGATGAAATGGTAGGGCAGTATCAGTGTTTAACCAAAAAAGAAAAACTAAAACACTGGAAGCATCAGAATATAAATCTTAATGATTTTCTGCAAAAAGTCGAAAGTGATTTACCATTGGTGAAATCAGAAGATCAGGATAATGAATTGGATGATTCTATATCGTGGAAAATGTTGGAAACAGCACAAGAGGCACTGCAGAATGAAGGTAAGGTTAGAGCTTTCTTTGAGGTTAAAAATACAGACAGAGCCATAGGTACTATATTATCCCATGAAATTACCAAGAAGTATAAATCCGAAGGGATGAAAGAAGATTCACTGGTATTCGATTTCAAGGGAACTGCAGGACAAAGCTATGGAGCATTCTGTAATAAAGGACTTACAATGATTTTGGAAGGTGATGCCAATGACTATTTTGGTAAAGGGCTTTCTGGTGCAAAGCTGGCTGTAAAATTACCTGAAGAATCCAAAATTAAGGCACATGAAAATAGCATTATCGGTAATGTGGCTTTATATGGAGCAACTAGCGGAAAAGCTTTTATTAACGGAATGGCGGGAGAACGTTTTTGTGTTCGAAATTCCGGAGCAACAGCGGTAGTAGAGGGAGTAGGTGATCACGGATGCGAATATATGACAGGAGGAACGGTTGTTATTTTGGGAGATGTCGGAAGAAATTTTGGAGCAGGCATGAGTGGCGGAATCGCTTATGTGTGGGATGTCAATAAATCTCTGGATAAAAATTTTAATCCGGATATGGCAGATCTGGAGCCTTTGGAGGAATCAGATATTCAGTTAATCAAACAATTAATAGAGGAGCATGTTACCATTACAGGGAGTGAGATAGGTCAGTATTTACTAAGTGATTTTGAACAGGCACAGGGATATTTTGTAAAAGTATATCCGAGAGATTATAAAAAAGCTTTACTAAAGCAAAAAGAAAACAAAGAAACTAATTAGCAGCCATGGGAAAGACAGACGGATTTTTAATATATGATAGAGAATTACCGGTGAAAGAACTGGTAGAAAGCAGGGTGAAACATTATCAGGAGTTCCAGCACTTGCCATCTGCCGAATTGTTAAATAATCAGGCAGCCCGCTGCATGAACTGCGGAATACCTTTTTGTCAGAGTGGCTGCCCGTTGGGGAATGTAATTCCGGAGTTTAATGATGCAGTATACAATAACCAATGGAAGAAAGCGTATGATATACTTTCGACCACCAATAACTTCCCTGAATTTACCGGAAGAATTTGCCCGGCGCCTTGTGAAGGATCATGCGTGCTTGGAATTAATGAATTACCGGTAACGATAGAAGAAATTGAAAAAAATATTATAGAAACTGCTTTCAGGGAAGGCTATGTAAAATCTCAGATTGCCATTAACAGAACAGGAAAAAAAGTAGCTGTAGTAGGATCAGGTCCATCCGGACTGGCAGCTGCAGATCAGTTAAATAAGATGGGACATCTGGTCACTGTTTTCGAAAGAGACTCGGAAGTGGGAGGTTTGTTGAGGTTTGGGATTCCGGATTTTAAACTGGATAAGAAAATTGTAGAAAGGAGAGTCAGATTAATGGAGCAGGAGGGTGTGGTTTTTAAAACCAATGTCAATGTTGGTGTAGATTATTCTGCTGAAGAGCTTGACCGCAATTTTGATGCTGTTATATTGGCATTAGGCAGTACAATTCCAAGAGATCTGCCAATTCCGAACAGAGATGCTAAAGGTGTTTATTTCGCTATGGAATTTCTAAAACAAAGCAATAAGAGAGTTAGCGATATAGCATATCCGGACGAAGAAATTAATGTGAACGGGAAAAAAGTACTTGTTATTGGTGGTGGAGATACAGGCTCGGATTGTATAGGCACCTCTAACAGGCAAGGTGCGGAGCTGGTTCTACAGATTGAGATTATGCCTATGCCACCAGTCCAAAGGGATGAAACAATGCCATGGCCAATGTTTCCAATGGTTCTGAAAACAACCACTTCTCATGATGAAGGTTGCGAGAGGAAATGGATGATTAATTGTAAAGAGTTTTTAAAAGATGAGCAGGGAAATCTGAAGGGAGTAAGAGCTACGGAAGTAGAATGGGCGAAAGATCCTTTAACGAAACGTTATACATCTTTTGTAGAAAAGCCAGGCTCAGAGTTTATTATTGACTGTGATTACGCTTTTCTGGCAATGGGCTTTTTACATGTACAGCATAAAGGATTGGTTGAGGCTTTAGATATTCAGTTAGATCCAAGACTCAATCTGATTGGTAATGATATTGAATATAAAACGAATCAGGATAAAATTTTTACTTGCGGTGATGCCAGAAGAGGGCAATCTTTGGTGGTGTGGGCAATTACCGAAGGACGTAAATGCGCAGAGAAGGTGAATATATATATGAAGGAAGATTAAACTATTTTTCACACAAATGAGGCCGTACATCATTGATGATACGGCCTTTTTTATCTTTTCTTGTTTGTGAATGGAATGACTTTTCAGGTAATTATTTTCCTAATAAATCTTTTATACAATCTCTGTTGAATATAGGAAATAAAAACTGAAATCCTGTATTGGTAAACTTAGCGGAATTTGTTGTAATACCTGTTAAAACTGTTCCTTCTGCCATTTCACCTTTCATCATCTTTAAAACAAATGAAGGGATTTTGAGAGGTATAAAAATGGTTCTGTATTTAGTTTTTGCAATCTTAATGATAGCCTGACGGTACGAAATAGCATGGGGAGCTGTAATATTATAAATTCCTTCTACAGATTCGTTTTTTATGGCATGAAGATAAGCTCTTGTAATGTCATCTACGTGTAACCAACTCATTCTTTGTTTGCCGCTTCCGAGGATAGGAGCAATTCTAAAACTTAAAGGCTTCAGAAACTCTTTTAAAGCCCCTTCTTTTGGAGACATGACAACACCGGTTCTCATAATCACCAATCTTTTCTCTGTATCGGCAACAGGTTTTATGCTTTCCTCCCATTTTTGGCAGACATCAGCAAGAAATCCCTTCCCTTTAGGAGCCGTTTCGTCAAAGGTCATACGGTTGTCATAATCACCACCATAATAATTAATACCGGATGCTGATATTACAGCTTTAACTTTATTAGGGATTTCTCTAAGACTTTTGCATAATAGCGCAGAGCTTTGTATTCTGCTATTTTCTATTTCCTTCTTTCGGGAAGACGTCCATCTTTTTGCACCAATATTTTCTCCAGCCAGATGTATAATATAATCGGCTTCTTCAATAGCTTTTTTTTCAATTTCACCTGTGGCTGGGTTCCATCCTGCAAATCGAATATTAGTACTCCCTTTGTTTTTGTCGGGTGTCCGGGAAAGAAGAATCACTTTATAATCTTCCTCCACGAGAAGCTTGGCGAGATGATTTCCTATCAACCCGCTTCCACCCGTAATTACTACAGTCTCCATTAAATTTCTTTTTTTATTCAGATTATATAACGGAATAAATCCAAAAATATTGAGTTATAATCCGTTACAGTTAGTGAAGTTAATGAAAAAATAAATACATATTTGTTATGAATATTAATTTTATTTAATAGCTTTTGTGAATGATTGTTAATGTGTTTGGGAATTATTTTTATTATATATAATTAATAAAAGAATTAAAATAAGCATTGAAAATCTGATTGATTTATTTTTTCACTAAATAGATTGTTTATTTAATAAAAGCTTTAGAGGGGTTATAAAAGGAATAGGTACAATTTTTCTGATTAAAAATTCTTTTTGTTTAAAATTAGATTTAATTTTGGTACCGCAATGAATTTGAATACGATTTTTACAACCAAGAGGGCAGGAGTACAGGAAAGCACAACGGCATCCAGAAGTGCTTATCAAAGAGATTTTGACAGAATTATTTTTTCTTCGGCATTTAGAAGACTCCAGAATAAGACACAAGTTTTCCCATTGCCCGGAAGTGTTTTTGTACATAACAGATTAACTCATTCTCTGGAAGTAGCTTCTGTGGGACGTTCTCTTGGAAGTATAATAGGAGAGCATATTGCTGAAGATTTTGCTGCTGATCTGGAGGAAGAAAGCAGTCTGTTTTACCAGTATAATCTGAATAATGTTATCGCTGCAGCTTGCCTTTGTCATGATATTGGTAATCCTGCATTTGGACATTCGGGGGAAGATGCTATTGCAAGTTATTTTGAAAGAAATGAAAGCTCTCTGAAACCTCACTTTTCTGAGAAAGAATGGAATGATCTGATTAATTTTGAAGGAAATGCAAACGCAATAAGAGTTTTAACCCAGCAACAAATAGGCAAGAGCGAGGGGGGGCTAATGCTGACAAACACAACATTAGCTTCTATTGCTAAATATCCTTGTGAATCATCTGCTAAAGACTTCACGAAAAAGGATCTTCAACGCAAGAAGTTTGGATTTTTCCAGAGTGAAGAAAAAACTTTCGAAGATATTGCTTCATCTGTTAATCTGATTAAGACTTCAGAATCTCCGGTTATCTACAAAAGACATCCATTTGTTTGGCTGGTAGAGGCGGCTGATGATATTTGCTATAATATTATCGATATGGAAGATGCGCACCGCCTGGGAATTGTAAAAACAGAACCTTGTGAAGAGCTTTTCACTACACTTATAGAATCTGTAAACGCAGATGATATGCCAAGAGTCAGAAAAAACCTTGAACAGATTACCAATGAGAACGAAAGAATCTCTTATTTGCGAGCTAAGGTAATAAACTCTCTAATTTCGAAAACAAAAGAAATTTATATTAAGAATATTCCGCAAATTCTAGATGGAAGTCTAAACAAATCGCTTTTAGGAATTTTTGGAGAAGAATGTGATGCTTTAGAAAAAATAGAGAAATATTCTATCGAAAATATCTACCGCCACCGGGCAGTAGTAGAAATTGAAAATGCAGGTTATAATGTAATGTATGAGTTACTTAACCATTTTATTCCTTCAATTTTAAAGGATAAATCGGACAGAAAAAACTATGATAAAATGGCATTACGCCTTCTGCCTAAACAATTTGTGTATGAAGGAGTTTCCGATTACCAAAAAGTATTGGGTATTATAGATTACGTATCGGGTATGACAGATAATTATGCAACTGATATCTACCGAAAAATTAAAGGTATTGATATCGGAATGACAGTGTAATTTTTAAATGAAATATAACTAAAGTAAGAAGATCAGAGAACATTCTCTGATCTTTTTTGTCCGGTTATGTTATCATTTCGTCATAACCCAAATGCAATTAATCAAGTAATTTTTGTATCAGATTATCAAAGACCTCTCTTTGCAAAAAATTTAAGCTATGAGAAAAGGTCTTTTGATTACTTTTTATTGTATGACCCAATTTTTTTATTGGGCAAATGCACAATCCGGAATATCCGGAGAACTAAAAACGGAATACATACCTTATTCCAATTACATCCGTCCGGAGGACAGCACAAAAACCAATTCAAAAAGTAACTTTCGCCGAATACAAATGAATCTTAGTATTCCTTTGTCTGTGAAGAAAACAGATGATGGAAAGGTAAAAGCATGGTCGCTATTAGTAAGTGGCTCTTATGCGAAGTTGTCCCATAAAGACTATGCTGCACAACTATTTCCGGATCAAATGCTGAATGCTCAGATTGGATTGCAGCATATTAGGCCTTTAGGAGGGAAATGGAGCATGATGATTATGGGAACTGTTGGTGTCTATACTGATTTGGAAAATGTAGACAAGAATGATATCCTGGGGCAGGGAGGTGTAGTATTTATAAAGCAGTTTAATCCTAACCTGGCTTTTGGGTTTGGACCGGGAATAACGACAGCTTTCGGAGTTCCGATGATTATGCCTTTCATTTATTTAGATTGGAAAACAGGTACTAAATTTAAGGTTAGCGTAAAATTCCCGGAAGAAGCAACTGTTGGCTATCAGTTCTCTGATATGTTTGCTTTAAAAGCTGTAGTAGGATTAGACGGTATGGTAGTAGAGAGAAAAAAGGAAGATAAATCAATACTATTAGGCTATCAGCAGATAACAGCAGGATTAAGACCCGAAATAAAAATCGGAAAATCATTAAGTCTGCGTATTACCGGCGGAAGTGTGCTTGTAAGATCTTTTAGTGAGAATGACCGTAGTCTGAAAAGCTTTTTTAAAGAGAAAAAACAAAAAGATCCGAGTTTTACCAACTCATTCTATACAGCTGTAGCGCTGCGTTGGAATCTGCCATAGGCAGATTCTTATTTACTAATGAGCTTCTTATAGACAACCTGATTAAGTAATTCTTCTTTACGGGTTCTGGATATAGGAAGCTCAGTTTTATTAATATACAGGCGTCCTCTGGAAATCATTTCTATGTGAGTGATATTAATTAAAAACGATTTATGAATCCTGAAAAAATGCTCTGTCGAAAGCGATTCTTCAATAGCTTTCATTGTCTGATGGATTACAATAGATTTTTCTTTAAAATGCAGTTTAGTATAGTTCTGCATACTTTCAACATAAAGGATGTCCACCCAGGAAACTTTTATAAAAGTATCTCCCTGGCGAACATATAAAAAAGGATCTTCCAGCTGAACATTTTTTTTCATTTTTTCAGCCATAATAAATTGCTGCTGAGCTTTATTTACAGCCTGATAAAAACGATTAAAAGTTATAGGTTTCAGAAGATAATCAACTACTTGTAATCTATAGCCTTCCAGCGCATATTCTGAATAAGCTGTGGTAAGAATACATAATGGTGGATTTTCCAGTTGTTCCAAAAATTCAAGTCCGGTTAAATAGGGCATATTGATATCCAGAAAAATAAGATCAATCTGGTTTTCCTGTATTTTAGTATTTGCTTCCAATGCTGTTGCACAAGTAGCAATAACCTCTAAGAATTCGATCTGATCTGCCATATCTTTAAGATGGAACCTTGCCAATGGTTCATCATCTATAATCAGGCATTTCATTTTGGGTAGGGTATAATTATTGGTCATTTTCGTTAGATAATTTTAGTTTTAAGGATACTTTATAGATGTTTCCTTCTGATTCAATTTTAAGGTCATGAGTGTCCGGATACTGAAGTTTTAATCGCTTTTTTACATTTTGCAATCCAATTCCGTGAGCTCCGTCTTTCTTTCTGCTTACCACTAAATCCGAATAAGAGTTCTCTACATAAAAAGAAAGCAAACCTTCTTTTTCTCTGCATAAAATATTTATATAGCCAGTTTGTCCTGGGAGTCTGCATACATATTTAAAAGCATTTTCAATAAACGGAACAAGAAGGAGAGGTATAATAAGTGCTTTTTTATTTTCGATCCGCCATTCTGCTTTTACATTCAGTTCATTTCCCCACCTTAGTTTTTCTACCTCTACTAAATCCTGTAGATACTGAATTTCTTTGTCTAATACTACCAAATTCTGATTGCAATGATAGAGTTGGTAACGAAGTATATCTGAAAATTTTAATAAAAGAAAAGAAGCTAATTCAGTATTGCTTTTCATAAGAATATGAATATGGTTCAGAATGTTGAACATTACATGTGGATTGATCTGATCCTGTAATAACTTTAACTGATTTTCCAGGTGTGCCTGTTGAAGAAGGATATGATCCCGTTCTATTTTTCCATGTTCCTGATAGAATTTTATTCCGCAGGCTGTACCATTAATGAGAAGAGATGCGGGAATAGACATATAGAAACCTTTCCACAAGAAAGGAAGTTGATTTAAAAAATCTTCTGGCAAAGGATTACCATTATCAACACGGATATAAGTGAAAACTAAAGCAAATATAATACTGAGTGAAAAAATAATTAGAATTGCCTGTATAAGAAACCACTTCATTTTTTTCGCTCTCAGAGCTTTAGGAAGAAGTTTGATTGTTAAAAATTGAGTGAAAATAAAAGAGCTGATTAAAATAACACAGGTCTGAAAAAAAGAATTAAGCTTTCCATCTGTTGCCTGGAAATTTAGCCAGAGGAAAATGCCAAAAGCAAACCAGAATATTATAGTAAATATATACTTCCTTAGAGCAAAAGGTTTTGTCATAAATAATACAGAGTAGGTTTATAAAAAATTAGAAACTACAAATCCGTAGTTTCTAATTGGTAAAGATAATTTAAGTTTTTAGAATAAGAAGTAGCCAATACCAAGTGAGAAACTATGAGGTTTGGATTTGAATTCTTTGCTAATGTTGGAAAGTCCGGTTTCGTATCTCAGGTCTATTGTAAAGTTTTTATAGTCCAGTCCAATACCCCCGGTAATTCCGATATTTGATTTGTCAAATTTTTTAAAGCTTTCCTGTAATGCTGTAGAAGCCGAAAGGTTATCACTAAATGCGTAACTGTATACACCTCCTGCAAAGACTCTTACATTATAGTCTTTATCATTAATAACTTTGTAACCTATTACTACAGGAATATCGATTGATTTCCATTTTAGTTTTTGAGAACCTTCGCTATCAGTGTCATAAGATGTTCTTTTTTGATTATATAAGGCTTCACCCTGCACATATAAACTACCAAGATCAATCCGAGCCATAGCTCCCAGATGATAGCCATAATCGTATTTTCCAGTTAGTCCTGATGATGTAGATACCTTAGTGAAATTTCCGCCTCCTTTTACACCTAAATGGAAAATAGAAGGTTGTTGTTGTGCGCTTACTTCTACAGAGCAGGTAATACATGCTAATAATACAGTGAGTCCTAAAATTCGTCGTTTCATTGTAAATGTTGTTTAAATCTGACGCAAAACAACGAAGAAGGCTATTGATACTAAACTTTATTTGATGAATGGTAAAAGTGAAAGGATAAGTTGATGTTTTTGATTGAAAATAAAAAAACCAGCTTATGATGCTGGTTTCATTTTAAGTAATTCTTTTAATAGATTAATCTGGTTTTTTGTTCTGTCCAGATTATGGGTAGGATACTTTGTTTTGTAATAGGTATCTCCATTTAAAAAATCAGTTAAGAAGCGTACTGCCTGTATAAATACAACCACCTGACCTGCATAATCCAGATTATCTCTCTCTGCATTTGTCAGCGAATCTGATGTATTAGAAAGAAAACCTTCTTTTACAGCATCATAATATTCTCTACTGAATACATTCTCAGGATTAGGGTCATCTTCTTCCTTTAGATTGGTATACGACCTTACCATATCACCAAAATCATACAGAATGGTTGCAGGCATTAGTGTATCTAGATCTATTACACTACGACCCTTATGAGTATTACTGTCGAAGAGTATATTACTGATCTTAGGATCAGCATGTACAATCCGTAGTGGAAAGCTTCCGTTTTTCTGATTTTGGATGAATAGGTCCGGAAGATCCAGGTATTCGTTAACGAAGTTTATTTCCTCAGAAGCTTGATTTTTTCTTTCCTCAGAAGCTTTTTCCAAAGAAATTTTGTAATCGTTAATTCTTTTTTCAAAGTCTATAAAACCCGGAATCGATGATTCGATCAGATTTGGATCAAGGTTCAGAATTTTAGAATAAAAAACACTTAATGTTTTCGCAGCTTCATAAGCTTGGTCACTGTCTTTTACTTTTGTAACACAATAAGTATTAGGAATAAATTTCGTCATTCTCCAGTAATCCTTGTTCTCATCTATGGTTAGAAATTCGCCCTCCAGATTTGGGACAGTTTCAAGAATTTCATATTCATATCCTGCCGACTGAAGATGCTTATTTACCACATCTATAGAATGCATAATTACTTCCGGTTTACGAAAGATATGATGATTTATTTTCTGTAAAATATACTGTTGCGTATCGTTGTCATTAATATCTACACGCAATGTAGTATTAATGTGTCCATCATTAATAGGAATGATGGACACTTTATTTTCATCTTTTATAGATATAAAAGACTGTAAAATCTTAATGTAGTTGTTCATAGTTTACCATAGCGAAGCCGGGTAATAGCCGTTATCTACCATTTCCTGAACAGATTTGATAACGAAGTCTTTGTCTTCAGGATAGGTTACTCCAAACCATTTATCCTGTGAAGATTCAACAACAACTTTTAAGCCCTCATTATGGATCATATCGTCAATAACAAAAGGGATGAAAAGTTCTGCTTTCTCCGAGCTTAGGTTAGTTAAAAATTGATCGAATTCAGTTTCTAAAACTTGGAATACAGAAGTATCCAAAATCCAGAAGTTCATGGAAACCTGTGTGTCAGGAGCTAATTCTGTTTTGTTTCCGGAATCATCTGTGTGGATGATTTTTCCGTTTTCTTCAGAAATATTGGTATGCTCTACTACTTTTTTCAGTAAACCATTTTCGGTTGTACAAACACCACGAGATACACTTCCGTTATCACTTAGCGTTGCTGAAAGAGGGTAGGCTACCATTCCATACTGATGCTCATTAATTTGTCCTGAATTGATCAGCTGATAAGCTTTTTCAAAGGCCTTTCTGTTGTAATAGTCATCGGCATTAATTACCACAAATGGATTTTTGATAACATCCTTAGCCGTTAAAATAGCGTGACCTGTACCCCAAGGTTTTACTCTGTTTTCCAGTCTGTTTTTATGCTTTTCTGGTAAAAGAGAGTCAAGAGCCTGAATCACAAAATCCAGCTTTATGCGAGCTTTGTCAGCAATAGCTTGGAAATGATCTTTGGTTTCCTGATTAAAGTAGTCATTGATGATAAGTACAAGCTGATCAAAACCAGCGTTCTTAGCATCATAAATAGAATATTCCATCAGGCACTCACCTGAAGGTCCCATTGGATCTACTTGTTTTTTTCCTTTGTATCTGCTGCCCAAGCCACCTGCCAGGACAAGTAAAGTTGCATTAGTTTTAGTAGTCGTCATTTATTGCAAATGTATTTTTAGCATTCTTCCATTTGCCGTTTGTAAAATCAGGAATTTCCTGAACGGCACCGTTTTCAGCGATAGACTTTTCACTAAGAGGAGTAATGGAATACCATGTAGCTAGATCATAAACGTCTAGTGGGAATGCTTCATTTCTTTTAATACATTCTACAAACGTATTATCTAAGAAGTAATCCATACCGCCATGACCTGCACCAACAGCTTTCTGTTCATGCTTCTTCCACATAGGGTGATCGTATTCTTTAATCCATTTTTCAGAACTATCCCATCTGTGGGAATGGTTCATAATCTTCTCGAAGTAAATAAATCCTTGTGCTGCTTCTCCCCAGCCGAAATCTTCCCAAAGACCTTCTGTACCTTGAACTTTGAATCCTAAGTTATATGGTCTTTGTAAGCTGGTATCGTGTGTTAATACAATAGTTTCTCCGTTGTGACACTGGATCTGAGTAGTAACAATATCTCCTTGTTTCCATTCTACTTTTGCATTAGGATGGCTTTCTCCGCCTTTATCCACGATATATTTATGTAATCCTCTTGCTTTGGATGCAAAAGATGATAATCTTAGTAATCTGTTCCCACGGTTAATATCCATCATTGTATGCAATGGACCAACACCATGAGTAGGGTAAAGTTCCCCGTTTCTGTTTTTATAGTGATTCGTTCTCCACTTTGCTTCACTAAATGCTTTTTCTCCAAATTCAACACCATCTCCGTTTTTACCATTGATACCACTGTTGAATAAAACAGGTCTTAAATCGTGCTGGTAGCCTCCTGTTCCGTGAACAAGTTCCCCAAACATTCCTTTTCTTACCATATTCAGAATAGCCATTACATCACGTCTGTAGCATACGTTTTCTAATGCCATTAACGGAACTCCGGTCTGTTCAGATACTTTTACATAATCCCAACATTCGTCCAGTGTTATAGCACCGGAAACTTCCATCCCAACAATTTTACCGGCTTTCATAGCTGCTACGCCGTGTTCATGGTGCCATTCCCATGGAGAGGATACAAAAACAGCATCGATATTTTTATCCTTAAGCATGTTTTTGTAATCGTAATTACCATTCCCAAAAACTTTAGCAGGCTTCTTACCATTCTTTTTCAGAATTTCCTGTGCACGTCCAACCATGTAAGGATCCGGATCTGCAAATGCTACAATCTCCACATCATCACGTCTTGCCATATTTTCTACGTGAGTTTGTCCACGTAAACCAACAGCGATAAAAGCTACTCTTACCTTTTTAGGGTTAAAATCGAAGATGTTGAATAAAGTGCTCGAGGGAATTAAGGCGCCCATTCCTGCCATAGAACTGGTCTTGATAAAGTCTCTTCTGTTAAATGAGTTATTCATATTTATGAGTTATTAGTTCTTCTTAGTTTTTAAAGGCATAAATATATAAAAAAACTCCCAGAAAAACCGGGAGTTTCTATATTGATAACAGAAATTATTAATTATTTTACTTGATCTACAACAGCTTTGAAAGCTTCAGGGTGGTTCATTGCTAAGTCAGCAAGAACTTTTCTGTTAAGCTCGATGTTGTTTCTCTTAAGATCCCCCATAAATTTGGAGTAAGAAACACCGTGCTCTCTACATCCAGCGTTAATTCTGGTAATCCATAGGGAACGGAAATTTCTTTTCTTTTCTTTTCTACCACGGTAAGCATATTGCATTGCTTTTTCTACCGCGTTTTTAGCTACAGTCCAAACGTTCTTTCTTCTACCGAAAAAACCTTTAGCCTGCTTCATGATTTTTTTTCTGCGTGCTCTACTGGCAACCGCGTTTACTGATCTAGGCATAATTTTAATTGTTTTTTTGAAGAGGGCGGTAACATTATATTACTCTTAATGGGCTCCGCTTCAGGGTTAACTTGTTTTGAATTTGTTAGAATTCTTATAAACCGATATTAGATTTATAAAAACTACTTGATTGCTAATTGTCTAAGTACGCTTTTTGTATCCACTGCACTAACTAGACCTGTTTGCGTAAGATTTCTCTTTTGCTTAGTTTCTTTTTTAGTCAAGATGTGGCTTTTATAAGCGTGCTTTCTTTTGATCTTTCCAGAACCGGTAAGAACAAAACGCTTCTTAGCTCCTGATTTAGTTTTTAATTTAGGCATTGTTTTGCTTTTTTATATTTTGTTATCAATATCTTTTTATCAATGTAGCTATATAATAATTTATCAATGATTATTGCTACAATGTAGTACATTGTACTTATTTTGCAGGTTTCTTTGGACTCATCATCATGATCATCCTTTTACCTTCAAGTTTAGGAAGCTGGTCTACCTTTCCAACATGCTCTAGTTCCTGAGCAAGTTTAAGAAGAAGGATTTCTCCTTGATCTTTGAAGATAATAGATCTCCCTTTGAAGAATACGTAAGTCTTAAGCTTAGCTCCCTCTTCAAGGAATTTCTCAGCATGTTTCTTCTTGAATTCGTAATCGTGATCATCAGTCTGAGGGCCGAAACGAATCTCCTTTACAACAACTTTAACTTGCTTAGCCTTTAGTTCTTTTTGTTTTTTCTTTTGTTCATATAAGAATTTCTTATAGTCCAAAATACGACAAATATAAGGCTCTGCTTTATCAGAGATTGCCACAAGATCCAATTCCTGCTCTTCAGCCATTTTACGTGCAACAGCAGTTGGATATACTCCCGGCTCTACATTGTCACCCACCAAGCGGACTTCTCTCACTTTGATATTTTCGTTAATCATATGCGCATCTTCCTTTTTGCGCATCGGTGGTCTGTTGTTTGGTCTTCTTAGTGCTATGGTCTTATTTATTTAAATGGTTAGCTATTTCTTTCTTTACGTGTAGTACGAAATCGTCTACTGACATGACACCCAAATCTCCTTCGCCTCTTCTTCTTACAGAAACGCTTCCGTCTTGAGCTTCATTTTCGCCTACAACAAGCATATATGGGATTTTCTTAAGTTCTGCATCACGGATTTTTTTACCCGTTTTCTCATTCCTTTCGTCAATCAGACCGCAAATATCGTGAATTTCTAACAATTGCGAAACTTTTTTTGCATAATCTACATATTTTTCGCTGATTGGTAAAATGATAAATTGCTCAGGACTAAGCCATAACGGGAAATCTCCGGCTGTATTCTCTATAAGTATTGCAATGAATCTTTCCATAGATCCAAACGGAGCACGGTGAATCATTACCGGTCTGTGCTTGTCATTATCAGAACCTGTATACCAAAGATCAAAACGCTCAGGTAAATTATAGTCTACCTGAATAGTTCCGAGCTGCCAGCTTCTGCCTAATGCATCTTTCACCATAAAGTCTAGTTTGGGTCCGTAGAATGCAGCTTCACCATATTCTATAACAGTTTTTAGTCCTTTTTTATTAGCAGCATTTATAATGGCGTGTTCTGCCTTTTCCCAATTTTCCTCAGAACCGATATATTTTTCTCTGTTTTCTTTATCTCTTAAAGAAACCTGAGCTGTAAAATCAGCAAATCCTAAAGAAGAGAAAACATAAAGTACTAAGTCAATTACTTTTTCGAATTCTTCTAATAACTGATCCGGAGTACAGAAAAGGTGAGCGTCATCCTGAGTAAATCCTCTAACTCTGGTTAAACCGTGAAGTTCTCCACTTTGCTCATATCTGTAAACTGTACCAAACTCAGCATAACGCTTTGGAAGATCTTTATAAGACCATTGCTGTGCTTTGTAAATCTCACAGTGATGAGGACAGTTCATAGGTTTTAATAAGAACTCTTCTCCTTCGTGTGGCGTTTTAATCGGTTGGAAACTATCTGCTCCGTATTTCTCCCAGTGACCGGAAGTTACATATAAGTCTTTGTGACCGATATGCGGAGAGATAACGAACTCATATCCTTGCTTTTTCTGTGCAGCAGAAAGGAAATTCTCCAGTTTTTTTCTAAGAGCAGCTCCTTTTGGTAACCATAATGGTAAACCTGCACCTACCTTTTCTGAGAAAGCAAAAATTCCTAATTCTTTACCTAGTTTACGATGGTCACGACGCTTCGCTTCCTCCAGACGCTCCAGATATTCTGTTAAATCTTTCTGTTTAGGGAAAGTAATTCCGTAGACACGAGTTAGCTGTTTGTTTTTTTCATCACCACGCCAGTAAGCACCCGATACATTAAGTATTTTTACTGCTTTGACGATTCCTGTTGCCGGGATGTGACCACCACGACACAAATCTGTGAAATTGTCATGAGAGCAGAAAGTAATTTCGCCATCAGTTAAATTTTCAACCAATTCAGTTTTATATGGATTGTCTTTATACATCTCCAATGCTTCGGCTTTGGAAACAGGATACATTTTGAATGGTGAATTTTTCTTAGCATTGTCCAGCATTCTTTTTTCTATTTCTGCAAAATCTTTTTCAGAAATAGTATCATCACCCAAATCAACATCATAATAAAACCCGCTTTGAATTGGAGGGCCTATTGTGAGGTGAGCATGGGGAAACATCTCCAATATTGCCTGAGCAAATAGGTGAGCGGAGGAATGCCAGAAAGCTTTTTTACCCATATCGTCGTTCCAGGTAAAAAGCTGAACCGTGGCATCTTCCGTTATTGGCGTGGTCACTTCTGTCTGTGTCCCGTTTACCAATGCCGAAATAGTGTTACGTGCCAATCCTTCACTAATGGATTGCGCCACCTGTAGCGGAGTTACCGCTGCCTCGAATTCCTTAATGCTTCCGTCCGGAAGTGTGATCTTTATCATAGTAAAAAAATGTACGCAAAATTACAAAAAAATGAGAAAAAATCAGCTACAGTTTTCTATTCTTTACTTTTTGTCTGATAATTTCTACAACATCTATGTGTGTAGCTTTGGCTTCTGCCCAACTCTGAATGTCAATATATACCAAAGTACGCTTATGGAAAGGGTTCTGGTTGTATATGTTAAGGGTGTTATAAAATTCCATGAAAATTTTCTCCTGCTCTGAAAAGAAAACTTCATTTAGTTTCTGGAAAAACTCACTGATACTAAAGTGAATTTCACTTGCATTTTTCATTTTAGATACAAAACGATGGGTTTGTTTTGCAAATTCATCGTAATCCTCATCCATTCCGGACTCGTATTTTGCCATTAGAATCAATACTCTTGTATGAAATGCCAAATCTTCCTGTATGCTGAACCCTTTGGCCTGAAGAATTCTTTGCCCGTATTCTATAGTCTCTTTATATTTTTTAGAACCAAAGTAGAGGGCTGCAATTTTCAGATATAGTATAAGAAGATGATGGTCATCTATCTTATCCCGGAATTTTTCCATCTTCAGTTCGACTTCGGGAATAAGTTTGGTACCAATGAAAAACTCTCCTTTTATAAAATGAATATTCATTTGAGTATTATAAACATTCAGAAAAGTAAGAGACTGCAGGTTTTCATTAGTAGTAAAATACCCCGAGTTGGTTGTTTCTCTAAATTTTTCAAACCAGCCTTCCAGTTTATTTACCTGCCCATTCAGGAAAAGAATCTTCATCAGATTAGTATTGCCTTTAATATACCATACCGGGTGGTTACTTATCATTTCAGGATTTTCATAGAATAATTCCACCCATTTCTGAGAATACTTATAGGCATGTTTATAATCCTGAAGCAAAAGATGTTTCCATACATGGGCTTTATAGAACCACAATTTTTCCCTGAAATTTAATTTAGAAAAACTTATTTTCCGTATTTGCTCATTAAACTGATGGATAATACTTTCCTTGTCGGTGTCATTCTGAGCATAACCGTTTTTTAGCATTTCACTGTACAGCTTCAGTGATAGATTGGAGAGTTCTGTGGAATATGAATTCTGAATACTAAGTTCATGGGACTGAGCAATAAGTTCATCAGCACGTCCTTCTATACTTCGTGTAATATATTGGGATTCTATAACTTTTTCCAGATCTATAATATCTATGGCTAGTGTTTTTTCATCAAGATCCATAGCGGTTTGTTTGGCTTTATCCAATATCTTCAGTGCCTGGCGGTGGAGACCTTTCTGATAAAGAATGGTGGCAAAATCCAGTTGCTCCCGCAGTTGTATTCTGTTGTTCTGAAGACTTGGATTCATGCGAAGGCTCACCAATATTTGTTTGTACAAGTGTGCTTTAAGATTAGAAAGCTGCTGTTTGGTAGATATTTTTTTTGAAATGATGATGTCTTCATCATATTCTTTCATTTTTTCCATTTCGGAAAATAAGAGAAGAAATTTAGCATCTACATTTATTCCTAAACGGTTAACATAAAGCTTAAATTGTCTTTTTTCTGATGTAGAAAGTGACTTTATCAGTACGAAAAGAAAATCTTTTTGCAAATCTGCCATTGTAAAAAATGAAAGTTTATTTATTTGATAATCAGTTTTTTATAAAAAGTTTTCAATGAAATGGATATTGTAGTTTTTAGCGAATCTGAAAAACCGGTAATAGTGAATTCATCTACTTTTGAGTCAAAATTAATTAAAACTTCATTATGAAAGCCGAGAAGATTGAAATTTTTGACACTACCTTACGTGATGGGGAACAAGTCCCGGGTTGTAAATTGAATGTAGAACAAAAGTTAGTTATCGCAGAAAAACTCGATGAGCTCGGTGTAGATATTATCGAAGCAGGTTTTCCTATTTCCAGTCCCGGTGATTTTCATTCTGTAACCGAGATTGCAAAGTTAGTAAGAAATGCTAAAGTATGTGCACTTTCCCGTGCTCATAAAAAAGATATAGAATCTGCTGCTCAGGCACTGAAATTTGCTAAAAGACCAAGGATTCATACAGGTATAGGAGTTTCCGAATCCCATCTTAAATATAAATTCAATATTACATTGGAGCAGGCTATCGAGCGTGCTGTAGGAGCTGTAAGCTTTGCTAAAAGCTTTGTTGAAGATGTAGAATTCTTTGCGGAAGATGCCGGAAGAACAGATAATGCTCATTTAGCACGTGTATGTGAAGCGGTAATTAAAGCCGGAGCTACGGTACTGAATATTCCGGATACTACCGGATATTGTTTGCCAGAGGAATATGGAGCTAAAATAAAATACCTGAAAGAAAATGTAAAGGGTATTGATAATGTAATTATCTCTTGCCACTGTCACAATGATCTTGGACTGGCTACAGCTAATTCTATAGCCGGAGCAATAAACGGAGCAAGACAAATTGAATGTACGATCAATGGAATAGGGGAAAGAGCCGGCAATACTGCTCTTGAAGAAGTGGTAATGATTTTGCAACAACATAGAGACCTTCATTTAGCTACAGATATTAATTCCAGAATGCTAACCGAACTTAGTCAGTTGACTTCGGATATGAT
Source organism: Elizabethkingia occulta (assembly GCF_002023715.1). Lineage (GTDB taxonomy): Bacteria > Bacteroidota > Bacteroidia > Flavobacteriales > Weeksellaceae > Elizabethkingia > Elizabethkingia occulta. The sequence continues at coordinate 16,122 of NZ_MAHX01000018.1, read as the reverse complement.
GGGGATGGTTGTACAGCCTAATAAAGCTATTGTTGGTGCCAATGCCTTTGCGCATAGTTCCGGGATTCACCAGGATGGTGTGATTAAAAACCGTGAAACATACGAGATTATTAATCCGGAAGATGTTGGGGTAACTGAATCATCAATTATTCTTACAGCCAGAAGCGGACGTTCAGCATTAGCTTACAGATATAAAAATATTGGTTTTGATATTACTAAAAACGAATTGGATGTTTTATACTCTGAATTCTTAAAAGTAGCCGACAGCAAGAAAGAAGTAAATGATGAAGATTTGAATGTTATAATGAATGTATATAGCCAAAGTGCCAATTATGAACGCAGATAAGAAGACATTATTCGATAAAGTCTGGGATGCCCATGTTGTAGATACGGTGCCGGACGGACCTCAGATTATTTATATCGACAGACACCTGATCCATGAAGTAACGAGCCCACAGGCTTTTGCGGAGTTGGAATCTAAAGGAGTACAGGTATTCCGTCCGAAACAAATTACGGCAACTGCCGATCATAATGTGCCTACACTGGATCAGGATCAGCCAATAAAGGACGATCTTTCCAGAACACAGGTAGAGCAACTGACAGAGAATTGTAAAAAAAATAATGTAGAATTATATGGTTTAGGCCACCCATATCAGGGAATTGTACACATTATTGCTCCTGAATTGGGAATTACCCAGCCAGGGATGAGTATTGTGTGTGGAGACAGCCATACGTCTACTCATGGAGCCTTTGGAGCTATAGCTTTCGGTATTGGAACCAGTCAGGTAGCACAGGTTTTTGCCAGCCAATGTTTGCTGCTGAACAAACCTAAATCTATGCGTGTTACCGTAAATGGTAAACTGAATAAAGATGTACAGCCAAAAGATGTCATTCTGTATATTATTTCTAAAATAGGAACAGATGCCGGAACAGGTTATTTCTGTGAATATGCCGGAAATGTTTTTGAGGAGATGTCTATGGAAGGTCGTATGACGGTATGCAACATGAGTATAGAAATGGGAGCCCGTGGCGGAATGATTGCACCAGATGAAACTACTTTCGCTTATGTAAAAGGCCGCAAGTTTGCACCTGAAGGAGAAGAATGGGAGAAGAAGGTAGCCTATTGGAAAACCTTGAAGTCCGATGACGGAGCGGCATTTGATGAAGAATTCCATTTCAATGCAGAAGATATTCATCCAATGATTACCTATGGAACCAATCCGGGAATGGGAATATCAGTAAATGAAAGTGTTCCGACTCCTGTAACTGAATCTGAAGAAAAAGCATTAAAGTATATGGGATTACAGGCAGGGCAATCTGCCAGCGATATTCCTGTAAACTATGTATTCATTGGTAGCTGTACCAATGCAAGAATCGAAGACTTCCGTTCAGTTGCAGAATATATTAAAGGAAAGAGAAAAGCCGAAAATATTAATGCGCTTATCGTTCCGGGATCACAACAGGTTGTAACGCAGATTTATAATGAGGGATTGGATAAGGTATTTACAGAAGCCGGTTTCCAAATTCGTCAGCCTGGTTGCTCAGCATGTCTGGCAATGAATGATGATAAAATCCCTGAAGGCGAATATTGTGTTTCTACATCGAACAGAAACTTTGAAGGAAGACAGGGGCAAGGTGCCAGAACTATTTTAGCGAGTCCGCTAACTGCGGCTAAGGTAGCAGTAGAAGGGAGAATTTTAATTTCTAAAAATTAAGAAAAATGCAGAAGCTTACACATATTACTTCAACAGCAATTCCTTTACCAACGGAAAATATAGATACAGACCAGATTATTCCTGCAAGATTCCTGAAAAGTATTGACAAGAATGGTTTTGGGCAAAATGTTTTCAGAGACTGGAGATTTGATAAAGAAAATAATCCGAATACAGATTTTGTTCTTAATAATCCAAAATATTATGGAGAAATACTGGTAGCAGGTAACAATTTTGGTTGTGGAAGCAGCCGCGAGCATGCTGCGTGGGCACTAACAGGATACGGATTTAAAGTAGTTGTATCCAGCTATTTTGCCGATATCTTCAGAGGTAATGCGCTGAATAACGGATTGCTGCCTGTAAAGGTATCCGAAGAATTTCTGAAAGAATTATTACAAACCATAACTAATAACCCTGGAACCGAAATTTCAGTGGACGTAGAGAAGCAAACTATAACCTTTAACCATAAATCCGAAAGCTTCGATCTGGACTCTTACAAAAAGATATGTTTGATGAACGGCTATGACGATATTGATTTCTTGATCAGTAAAAGAGCTCAAATCGATGCTTTCGAAAAAAACTTACAAAACACATTCTAATGAGCGAAATGAAAATTGCTGTACTTGCTGGTGACGGAATAGGACCGGAAGTAGTAAATGAAAGTATTAAAGTATTAAATGCCGTTTCTGAAGTATACGGTTGCAAATTTCAGTTTCAGGAGGCTATAGTTGGTGCTGAAGCTATTTTTCAGACAGGAAATCCTTTACCGGATAAAACTCTGGATATCTGCAAAAACTCAGATGCAGTCTTGTTTGGTGCAATAGGTGATCCCCATTTTGATAACAACCCGGAAGCTAAAGTACGTCCGGAGCAGGGATTACTAAAGCTAAGAAAAGAGCTGGGACTATTCGCTAATCTGCGACCTGTAAAAATATTTGATAAGGTAGCAGAAAGCAGCCCGTTGAAAAAAGAGATTATCGACGGAACAGATATGGTAATTTATCGTGAACTGATCAGTGGTATCTATTTCGGTGAGAAATTTACGGAAGAGAATGGTGAATATGCATATGATGTTTGCCAATATAACAGAACAGATATTGAAAGAATTGCACACCTTGCATTTCAGGCAGCTCAGAAGCGTCGCAAGAAGCTTACATTAATCGATAAAGCCAATGTATTGGATACGTCCAGATTGTGGCGTAAAGTATGTCAGGAGATAGCTCCTCAGTATGAAGATGTTGCTTTGGATTATATTTTTGTGGACAATGCAGCAATGCAAATGATCCTGAATCCGAAACAGTTTGACGTTATTCTGACGGAAAATATGTTCGGAGATATTATCTCGGATGAAGCAAGTGTTATTGGTGGATCTATTGGCCTAATGCCATCCGCATCGGTAGGAGAGTCTAACTCGATGTTCGAACCAATTCACGGATCCTATCCGCAGGCTAAAGGGAAAGGAATTGCCAATCCGTTAGCATCTATTTTAAGCGCAGCAATGATGCTGGACCACCTTGGGTGGGATGTTGCTGCCAGAACAATTGAGAAAGCTGTAGAAAAAGCTATAGCAGAAGGTTTTGTAACCCAGGATCTCAATACAACAAAATCTTATTCTACATCAGAAGTAGGAAGTTTTGTAGCGGAGTTTATCCGTAACACACAGCATGGTAGTTATTACAACTACGAAAACATTCAAATTGGAAAATCTACGATAGTTTAAATATTAAAGTTGATTTATTATTAGGGTTTATTTTTTGAAAGGCCTCCGACATGTTCGGGGGTCTTTCTACTTTTAACAGACCCTTATATTAAGATAGCGTTCCTCCGGAACGCCATTTTCCTAAATTATAATCTATCTATATAGATAAAGCTCCTGACGGAGCTCCTCATTCATTATGATGAATTTTATTTATATAAATCCTGGTCTAAGAAATCAGAAAAATGCTCCGGAGGAGATTTATCTGTGTAAAAAACAGGTATATCAAGAAGTAGGTATTCCGGAGGAATAATATCTGCCAATAGCAATTTTTTCTCTGTATTTCCCCAGGATTTGTATCTGATTAGTTATCATGAATTTAAAAATAAAACCTCATAGGTCTTTGAGACCTATGAGGTTTTATTAGGAAGATCCTTTTCAAGGTTTTAAACCTCGAAAAGGATGTATTTTAAAGAATAATTCCTTTCAGTTCTCCGGTTTTATCCTCTATTTTATAGTTCAGAGCTTTAGCCAAAACAAAAATATCATTTATATTCTTTACCAGCTGTTCATGTCCTTCTTGTTCCAGTTTCTTCTTGTCAACACTTTTTACCATGTTTTGTTTAGCAGATTCCATAATTCCATTGATGCTTTTCTGGTCGAATCTGTTCATGGCATAATCATCCATAAAATGAATTTTTACATCCGGATATATTTTGATTTCAGCTCTTGGAAGTTCTGTAATAACCAATTTTTTGTTAATGGTATCTACATCTATCTTCATTTGCTTCAAGTCGTAGGTTACCTGCGCTTTAGCGGTTGTGTACAATACCATTTCCTTAGGAAGGATGTCGTAGCCACCAAATTTAAAAGCAGCACTTTTATGTGTTTGAAAGCTTGAGAAATTCTGCTCTAAAACCACCATTTTATTCATTTTACTTATCTGATTACTAATCAGATAATAATCCTGGTTAATGGCTTCAGCTTTTTTCTCTTTGCAACCGCGCCATACGGAAACAACAAGAAGGGTAGAGAGTATACCTATTAAAATACCTATGTAAGTTGGAGTTTTTCTCAAAGAAAAAATGTTTTAATGATTATTGATGAAATAAAGTTTAAGAAGAAGATTTTGCTTTGTTTATAATGTTCAATAAATCTTTTTCTAAAAATCCTGTTTCCGGAGCTTCAGTAATTCTTCCGATTTCTTTACCATCCTTTTTTATAATAAAAGTAGGAACGTGAGTGACGTTGTAAAGCTTCTCATCTTCATGCGGGCTTTTTTTCTGACGGTCTAGTGCGAAAATCTGCACTTTGTCTACGGGATATTTCAACTCCTGAAGTATTTTCATAAATCTTGGAAACTCACGGTGGCTATCCGGACACCATGATCCAATAAATATAGTCATATCGTAAGAAGATATGTTTTCTTTTTCCAGTTTCTTTATAGAGGGCTGGTCGACAACATAAGGCGTGTATTCTTCATCATACCATGCTTTAAATGGTTTCTTGTTGAATGGTTCCATATTTTGCTGTCCGATGAGCAATACGCCTCTTTCGTTTTTAATACGCTGATTGATTTCGCTTGTCTGGGCGCTTACAGAATATGTAGATAAAGCCATAAAGGCCAAAGTTGCTATGAATACTTTTTTCATTGGTGAGATAGATTATTAAACAAATATAAGCAATGTCCTATTTTAAAGTATGAAGAGTGAATTACGAATTTTGAAATATATTGATGTGCAATGCAAACTTCAAATGTTTCCTATATATAGAATATTTCGTGCCAAACTTTCGGCCAATAAAAAAGCCTGAAAAAATCAGGCTTTATTTTTTATCTGGTAATATCTCTTCCGATAACAAGTTTCTGAATTTCAGAAGTTCCTTCGCCTATTGTACAAAGCTTGGAATCTCTGTAGTATTTCTCTGCAGGGAAGTCTTTGGTGTAACCATAACCTCCAAAGATTTGTACAGCTTCATTTGCTATTTTTACACAAGCCTCAGAAGCGTATAGTTTAGCTATAGCTCCTTCACGAGTCATTTTTTGTTTATTGTTTTTCAAATAAGCAGCACGCTGAATCAATAATTCTGATGCATCAATTTCAGTAACCATATCTGCCAGTTTGAAGTTTATTGCCTGGAAATCGGCAATTGCCTGACCGAATTGCTTTCTCTCTTTAGCATATTTTAAAGCGGCTTTATAAGCACCTTTAGCAATACCTAAGCTAAGGGCTGCAATAGAAATCCTTCCGCCATCTAGTATTTTAAGAGCCTGCTTAAAGCCTTCACCAACCTCACCTAAACGGTGGCTGTCTGGTACTCTTACGTTGTCGAAGATTAATTCGGCTGTTTCTGATGCACGCATTCCCAGTTTATTTTCCTTTTTTCCTGATGTAAAACCAGGCATTCCTTTTTCAAGAACAAAAGCAGTTGCATTATTAGGAGCGCCTTTTTCTCCGGTACGCGTCATTACTACAGCAATGTCGCCCGAAATAGCGTGGGTAATAAAGTTTTTAGCACCATTAATAATCCAGTCATCACCATCTCTTACAGCAGTGGTAGACATTCCTCCGGCGTCGGAGCCGGTATTATGTTCAGTAAGTCCCCATGCGCCAATTACCTTTCCTGAAGCTAATTGAGGCAACCATTTCATTTTCTGCTCCTCATTTGCAAATTCATAAATATGATTGGTGCAAAGTGAATTGTGGGCAGCCACAGAAAGTCCTATAGAAGGATCTACCTGAGAAATTTCGTCTACAATAGCTACGTATTCATCGTAAGAAAGTCCGGAACCTCCATATTTTTCAGGGATAACAATTCCCATAAAGCCCATTTCACCAAGCTGATGAAATAAGTCTTTTGGAAAATGCTGAGATTCATCCCAGTCCATAATGTGAGGGCGAATATTTTTTTCAGCAAAATCACGTGCTGTTTCAGCAATCATTTTCAGGTTTTCTGAAGTTTCGAAATTCATAGGTGTCTATTTTTCTCAAATATAATGAAAAACATAAGAAAATTGTATTTTTTTAATGAGCCTGATATTCAGTGTTTTATTTTCTTTCGCTAATAGTGAGAACTCCTTTATTTAGTTCCAGTATATGCTTTACACAGGAAGGTACTTCGTCATCGTAATGGCTGATAAAGAGCATGCTGATATTGCTGTTTCGATGGATTTGTTCCAAAAGATGAGTAATTGTAGTGATCTGAGAATCATCCAGTCCCTGGCAAGGTTCGTCTAAAGCAAGCATAACCGGATCTTTTATAAGAGCTCTTGCAATCAGTACCAATCGTTGTTCTCCGGTGGACAAAAAAGACAGTAATTTTGTTGCTTTACTTTCCAGAGAGAAGAAACTGAGCCATTCTTTTACTTTTAATGCCTGTTGTTCATTTAGTTTTCTGAAAAGGCCAATAGTGTCGAAGAGTCCGGATCCAATAGCTTGTTCAACAGTTGTATTGCGATCAAAAAAGTTATAAAGTTCCGGTGATACAAATCCAATTTTCTTTTTAATATCCCAAATGCTTTCTCCACTTCCTCTTTTTTTTCCAAACAGATAAATCTGCTGAGAGTAGGCTTGTGGGTTATCACCATTAATGAGGCTGAGTAAAGTAGATTTTCCGGCACCGTTATGCCCTTTTATCTGCCAGCATTCACCAGGGTTTACTTGCCAATTGATATTGTTTAGAATGATATTGTTATTGTACTGGATGGTTACATTTTCCATCCGAATTAGCGGTGCATCAACAGAAGGATTTTGAATAACAGGAAGAGGTTTGTTGAATCCGGTCTGTTGTGTTTCAGTAAAATTAAGTCGATTTATGCTGTTGTATTCTGTAATACCACCGTCGGACATTTCTGCGAAATGAGTAATGCAGCCCGGAATGTTATGATGGTCTGTGATCAGGATAATTTTTACATTTTCACTGGCTAGCTGATTGATAATTATATGTAATTCTTTTCTGCTTAGGACATCAAGTCCTGTGAAAACTTTATCCAGAATCAGGATTTCGGGATTATTTAACAAATGGCTGATAAGCTGCATTTTTTTTAGCTCCCCGTTAGAGAGTTGTATAAGAGGAGCCTGAGCTCTGTGTGTTAACTGAAATCTATCCAGCCATTTGTTTACAGATTCTGTATCGCCTTTTTTCAAGAGTTCATCTGTAAGAGTTGCTGAATCCTCTGCATCACTAGTATTGAACCGCTGTTGATAATAAAAATCAGAAACATTGGATTTGTTTTTTAATGCATATGTACTTGTAATATAAGCGATTTTGGGTTTTGTAAGTTCGTTGTTTTTTCTGTATTCTATGGTTCCGGTATGTAGGATTTGCCCTTTTAAAGCCATTGCCAAAAGAGATTTTCCACTTCCGCTAGGCCCTATTATAGCTAGATGTTCTCCGGAATTTAAAGTAAAGTCAATATTGTTTAATAAGTTGTCGCTGCCCCTTTTAACGGACACGTTTTTTAGTATAATGCTGTTCATTGGTTGTTGGTTATTAGTTGGTTGCTTAGGAGTATAAGCGAATGGTTACACGAATTTACGTATTTGTAATCGTATTATTTCAGATACCACAGTATTTTTTCGAGATCTTTTGGTTTTGCATTCAGTTTTTTCAGAATGTCATTTTTATCTGAAAGCGAGGTACGGTAAAATATTATTTTATCTGCATAAAATCGGAAATAGGGATGTCCTTTTAGTGTAGATTCATCTGTTGTAAGAATATCAATTTTATTAACCTTACTGAGGTCTATTTTAGCTTCCTGAATAAGTTTTAAGGCTAAATCTTTATCGATGTTATAGGTTTCCAGTATTTGTTCTTTTTGAGCAAAGCCGCCCAATTTTTTTCTGAATCCCAGAAAGCTGGCGGCAGCTTTTTCGTCAAAACCATAATCACGGAGTTGCCGGAAAGAGATAGTATTGATATCCGGTTCTGTGATTTGAGATGAAATAGATGTTGTTACGGGTTGATTAATGCGTATCCAGGGTTTTAATTCTTCAAATTTTTCAGCAGAAATCATATAGCATTTTTGTAGGTCTGCAGGAGTTTTAAAACTCCCTTTCAAAATTTTCTCTTTATAATTCAGCATACCCTGTACCTGCTTTTCTGAGAAGCCAAGATCTTTCCATTCCAGTGCTGTTAGTGTATTAGGATCGAACGCGTTTTTAAGTTTTAATTCCTTTATCAAAGGCTTATCTGTATTTTTTTGTTGCGGAAGAATGAGGAAAGGAGCAAGTTGTAAGTACTGTTCTTCACTAATGATAAAGCATTCTTTAAACTTTTCCTTAGACTGAAAGCTGCCTCCCAAATACTTTTTATATTTCAGAATAGATTCTGACTGGCGTTCCGAAAATCCTAATCTGACCCAGTCTTGTGCATTGTAATGGTCAGGATTGAATTTCCCCTTTATTATGAGTTTTTTGTCTTTCTTTCGATATTCAGGATCTTTGTTATTAGTAGTTTCCGGAAGTAATATATATGGGCTAAGCTCAGCGAATTTATCTTTACTTATTGCAAAGCATTCGGATAGTTGTTCCTTGGAGGTGAAATTTCCTTTGCAGATTTTTTCTTTATAATTCAGGATGGTTGTTGCCTGCTTTGTTGTAAATCCCAGCTTCTCCCATTGTTTGAGATTAAGGTCGTTGGGGTTAAAAGCTTCAAGAATAAAGGCAGATTTATCAGCAGGAATAAATTCTATAGCATCGGAAGGTTGCTGGGTTTTGTATTTTTTATAAAAATGAAAAGATACCTCTAAAATAAGCACCAAAACCCCTAAAACAGTTAATCCGATAAACTGTTTCTTTCTCATGTGAAATGAGAGTAGAGATTTCATATTTCATTATTTAATATTATTTCTCCCTAAATATAAATATTTTTTATAAAATGAGTATGATAATATTAAAAATGAGATTAAAGTAAATATTTTTCCTGTAAATAATCCCGTATTGAATGCGTTGCTTTCTATTGTATGAAACTGGAAACCATAAGCAATAAGGTTAGAAGTTTTTGCTATAAATAATAAGACAAAAAGAGCTGTCATTGAAAGCCAAAAGTATTTATTATTCAGAATTTTTTTCATGGTTAAGTAGTTAGTGTAAATAGTATATTTTTACTTTATTCATTTTCAGTTAAAGATTCTTTTAGCTTTAGCAGCTCCGCTTTTACAAACTCCAATCGGTCTATCAATTCAACCGTTTTTTCAACTTTAGGAGATGTACTTAAGGCTGTTTTGGCACCCTCTAATGTATAACCTTTTTCCTTTACCAGGTGATAAATAACTTTCAGGTTTTTAATATCCTCTGGAGTAAAATAACGGTTTCCTTTCTTATTTTTTTTTGGTTTTATAATAGTAAACTCTTGCTCCCAGTAACGAATAAGAGAGGTGTTTACATTAAAAGCTTTGGCAACTTCTCCAATAGAATAATATAGTTTTTCCGGCAGTTCTACTTTCATAATTTCTTGTTATAGCAAAGGTAAATATTTTTTTGTGACTGAATGCTTTTGTAATGATTTATAGTTTGTGTAATAGTTTCAGTTTTTAAGTACTGAAACATTTAATTTTTATTGGTTTTGTTCATCGAAGAATATTTAATTATGTTAAATTGTTGTAATAATAATATTTTGTATATTGCCCCTGTGTAATTAACCAAATCAAAAAAATCTATGAAAAAAAGTTTATGCAAGGCTTTATGTCTTTGCCTATTACCCGTGGGCGCAAGTCTGTTTGCACAGAATAAGTTTAAAATTGACCTGGATGCCGGATATACGTACAGTGTATTAAATGGCAATGTTTCAAATTTAGTAGACACAAAATACTCTGGCCGCTATGGTTTTGGAGTAAATCTTTCCGGAGAATATATGATCTGGAAGTCTCTTTTTATGTCTACAGGGGTTTCCTTCCTGCAAAAGAATTATAAATATGAAAGAACAGGAACCCGCTCCGGACAGTATACCGATTACAAGAATAATTTCCTTTCTTTCCCTTTATTGGTTGGGGCTTATATTCTGAATAATCCACATGAAAGTAAAGGAGTATGGATTAAAGTAGCAGGTGGTATGTATACAGAATATTGGCTCAATATGAAAAGAGAAGGTCAATATCCTGTTTTTGGAGGGCTGCAGCCTGACGGTACCTTTCCTTATGTAAAAGTATCAGATACCTATGACTTTAAAAAGAATGAAAACCAATTGAATCGTTTTGGTTATGGGCTTCAGGGACAGGCTCAGTTAGGTTATTCTTTTGATAAGTTTGATGTATATGGAGCTTATAATTATCAATATGGTTTATCGGATATCAGCAAAACCAACACAGATAAAGATCAGAAAGCAACGACCCGTTCTTATATGATTTCTGTAGGTGTATCTTATAAATTCGACTAACCTTATCATCCAAATAACTATTTAAATTATGAAAAGAAATTTTATAAAAATACCAGTTTTTGCTTTAGGCTTGGCTCTGTCAGCCTTAACACTAAACTCATGCGTGAAAGACGAAGAAACTTCTATAACGGAGCCTACGCGATATACCAGTAGTGATGTAAAATCTTATGCTGATCTTTTTAAAGTATTCTGGACAGTAATGGATCAGCGCTACAATTATTTCTATGAGCAAAAAAGAGCTGATGGAATGGATTGGAATGCTATTTATCGTGAATATTATCCAAAGTTTGCAGCATTGAAAACATTTGGTAGGAGCACGGATAATGATAAAGATATTAACGATGACAAGCTGAAAGCTGCACAATATTTTACTGATATTATAGATCCTATTATAGATAGGCATTTTCAGTTAACCGTAAGAATTCCAGCTAGTAATAACGGTGTTATTACTTCTCAGGTGTTTTCGGGAGGAATGAAAACAAAAAGAAATAATATCTATGCATTTAATTCAAAGTATGGCTATATGAAGGATAGGTTGAATAATACCTTGACTCAAACTTATACTTTGGCAGATGGTTCAACTTTTACCTATTTGGCAGGAAATCTGAAGTCTAACCCGGATGTTTATTATTTCACTTATAATCAATTTGCATTATCTTCAACGGTTAAGATTACATTATTAGATAAGTATCTTAGCCCAGACCCTGGAAACGGATTGGTTTTAACGACTGCCGATATTGATGCTTCAAATGAATTGAATGCTATTAAAGATGCAACGTTTAGAACTAAAGTAAGGGATTTCACAGTTAATATTCTGAATCAGTGGAATTCTTTCCCGGCTTCTGCAGAAGTAAAAGCATTTAATGACCAGATTGCAGGATTTAATAATACGGAAATCATTACAGATGCTTTTCTGGATGCAACTCAGAAAGCATTGACGAAATCGAAAAATTTGGTAGCGTATACTAGTGGGGCAACTTATGCACCGGTTTTAACAACTGAAAGTCTCCCTTATATTCAATGGTTTATTGCCCGTATGAATAATCACGTGCAATGGGGGTATAGATTGCCTCAGTTTCAGGATGCTGCACAAGGGGTTATTAATAAGGCTCCGCTTTATAAATCTTTTTTCAATCCTTTACATAAAGGAGATATTAAAAAGCTTATTATAGATTTAAGAGGTAATGGCGGTGGCGCAGTAGTTGATGCACGATTCTTTACAGAACGATTTGTTACACAACCTGCTGTTTGGGGGTATCAGAGAACAAAAGAAGGGAACGGACAATTTAATTATACGCCTTGGGTTCCGATGCAAACTAATCCAAATAAATTTGGTCTTCCATCTAATATTCCAATTGCTGTTTTAACAGATAAGGGAAGTTATAGTATGTCTGAAATGTCTACGATGATGATTAAAACTCAGGGATCTCAAGCAGTTTCGATAGGAGATTTTAGTGCGGGAGCTACAGCTGGTTTAGGATCGCCGGATGACTTCAATGGTGGTACCAGAGATCAGGTTGCTTATTATCTTAGTTTCTATATGCCTTTGATGGCAACTAAAGATTCCAGCGGACAGGTTATAGAAGGGGTCGGGGTGAAGCCTGATTATTATGTAACACCTCCTACAGATGCAGAGGTGGCAGCGATGACCAGTTCTCCGTCAACTTTTGTAGACAGGGTGATAAATGAAGCTGTGAAATATTTGTCTGGAAAGTAGATTTACATAATTATAATATAGCTATTCTAATAGTTAGCCGGAAGAAAATCTTCCGGCTTTTTTATTTGCAAAGATATAAGTACGTTCTTCTCTTTTTTGAATAAAAGTTTATTCGAGTATACAGGTTTTCTTATTACGAGTTAGGTATATGTTTCCATACGAATTAGTGTGAAAACATGTTTTATTAAAATATTTTATGATTTGTATCATAAAATGATATTTTATTAATTATTTTTTTTATTTAAAATTTTCTTTTGTATAAAGCTTTTGTAGTGTATTAATTTTAATTTTTCATGCTTTTTATATTTAAAATATTTATTATGTTAAATAAACTTGATAATATTTATGTATATATTTACCTGATAATCAATAAAATAATTTTATATGAAAAAACTTTTATTTAAAATTTTCACATTTTGTCTTTTTTACTTAGGGGCAAGTTTGTATGCGCAGAATAGGTTTAAAATTGGCCTGGATGCAGGATATACTTACAGCGCAATGAAGACTAATCTGTCTAATCAGGTAGATTCTAAATACAATAGTCGGTATGGTATCGGAGTGAATTTATCAGGTGAGTATATGATATGGGAATCTCTTTTTGTATCTACAGGGGTTTCTTTTCTACAGAAAAATTATAAGTACGAAAGAACAGGCAGTCGTTCCGGATGATATACGGAATACAATAATAACTTTCTGGCTTTCCCTCTACTGGTTGGTGGATATATCCTGAAGAATCCGCATGAAGACAGAGGTGTTTGGGCTAAAGTTGCTGGAGGTATGTATATGGAATACTGGCTTAGTATGAAAAGAAATGGTCAGTATCCTGTCTTTAGTGAATTACAGGTAGATGGTAATTTCCCTTATACAAAAGTATCGGATACTTATGATTTCAAAAAGAACGAAAACGGGCTTGATCGATTTGGTTATGGTTTTCAGGGGCAGGCTCAGCTAGGCTATTCCTTTAATAAGTTTGATGTATATGGGGCTTATCAATATCAGCATGGTTTGTCAGATATTAATAAAGCCAATACAGATAAAAACAAGAAAGCTACAATCCGTTCGTATATGATTTCGGTAGGAATTTCCTATAAATTCAATTAACCTCTGTTTAACTCATTATAATTATATTAATATGAAAAGAAATTTTAAACAATATATCGTTTTAAGCCTGGGACTTTTTACAATTATCGGAACATTAAACTCCTGTGTAAAGGATGATGAAATATCCATAACGGAACCAACAAGATATACACGAAATGACGTGAAGTCTTATGCTGATCTTTTTAAAGTATTCTGGAATATAATGGATCAACGTTACAATTACTTCTATGAACAAAAACGTAAAGATGGGATGGACTGGAATACTGTCTACCGGGAATATTATCCTAAGTTTGCGGCACTGAAAACATGGGAAATGAAAGAAGATATGAGTGATAATGATATTTTGGCTGATCGGAAAAAAGCGATAGAATACTTTACTAATATTATAGACCCTATTATTGACAGGCATTTTGGAATGATCGTTTATATGCCGGAGTCTAAACTTTCAAGTCTGAAAGGGGAAATATTCCGTGGCGGAATGAAAACCAAAGAAAGCAATGTATACAATTTTAGTGACAAGATGAACTATATGACAGCTAGAATTGAGAAGCCAACGACATTGAGTTCTGGAAGCTTTACTTGTTTTATGGGGAATCTGAAAACCAATCCCGATATATACTATATCAGTTATAATCAGTTTGCATTGTATAACCTTCAGATTGATAATCATGATCGATATTTGACTCCTAATTCTGTAGATAATTATATTCTGACATCAGAAGAAATAGGTAAAAATTCTGATTTGAATACTATTAAAGATGTAAATACCAGAAATAAAGTAAGAGATTTTACTCTAAATATACTGAATCAATGGAATGTTTTTTTTAATTCCGATGATGTCAAATCTTTTAATAAAGAGGCTGTTGTATTTAGAGATACGGAAGTTGTTTCCGATAATTTCATTACTTTGGCCAAGAAGCTGCAATTGGATTCTCAAGGTTTGGTCGCTTATAGTGATAAGTCTGTTTATGCATCTGTCCTCAATAATGATAGTGATAAGTATATTACATGGTTTATGGGGAGAATTAAAGAGCATGTCGAAAAAGGGTATGCATTGACTTCTTTTCAGGCAGATGCAAAGAGTATCGCTGCCAAAGGACCTTTCTATCAAAAATTTTTAAATCCTTTGCGCAAAGGTGATATCAAGAAACTCATTATTGATGTCAGAAATAATGGGGGTGGTGCTGTAGTGGATTTCAGAGTATTTGTGGAACGTTTTGTTACAAAGAATACGGTTTGGTCTTATCAGAGAACTAAAGAAGGGAATGGTCAGTTTAATTATACGCCATGGGTTCCGATGCAGACAAAACCTCATAAGTTTGGCTTGCCTAAAAACATTCCGATCGTCATTTTAACGGATAAAGGAAGTGCCAGTATGTCTGAAATGTCAACAATGATGCTGAAAAGCCAGGGGAATCATGTTATTTCTATAGGGGATTACAGTGCAGGGGCAACTGCTGGTTTAACCACAGATCAGGATGCATTTAACGGAGGTCTTATTAACACAAACTTTTTTGATCCTTCTATAGCGGGAGTGTTTAGGTTTTATATGCCAGTAATGGCAACAAAAGATATGAATGGTAACGTTGTAGAGGGTATTGGAGTGAAGCCTGATATATTTGTAACACCACCTACGGATGCTGAGGTAGCAGCCATGAGCAGCTCGCCGACAACGTTTGTAGATAGGGTGATGAATGAGGCTGTGAAATATTTGTCTGGAAAGTAGATGTAGATAAATATAATATTAGCTATTCTAGTATAGTTAGCCGGAAGATTTTCTTCCGGCTTTTTTATTTGCGGAGATATAAGGAGGTTTTTCTATTCCTGAGTTTGGATTGAGTAAATATTATTATACTTAGTAGCTTGAAAATATTTTATAATATGTGTAATTTAATCGTATAATATTAATGATATTTATACATATATTTACTTGGAAGAATAGTGCTTGGCGTAGCAGTAAAATTGATACTTTTGAATAATAAAAATATGATAATAAAAATAGAATTCAGTTCTATTATTATATTAGCTTCACTAATGTTTCTCTCCTGTGATAGTATGAGAGAAAGAGAAGCTATTAAAAACTATGCCTCACCTTATATGGGGACATATGTTGGTGAACTGTCTGGAAATGCAACGGGAGCTCTTATCATAAATATTAAGAAGAGTGGCAGTGTGGAAGTGACTAAAACTTTTTCAGGGAACAGTGAAACTTTTCTACAGGGAATTGTATTTGAAGGAGGTGCTCTAGAAAAGGTAAGTTCACCAAGTACCGGCTTTACCTTATATGGAAACCTAAATTCAAAAGGCGGGACTTGGAAACAAGGATCCTGGAGTGGTAGTTGGTCTGTTAGAAAAAAATAATGACTAGTCCTGAAAAAGGTTGACTAGTTTAATAAATCAAATATATTAAATCAGAGTAGAATCTTTCTATTCTGATTTTGTTTTTTATAAGTTTTCAATTTCACATTATTATTGATGTGTACCTGACTTGGAATGTTGTAATTCAAGGAAAAGTGCGGTCT
>NZ_MAHX01000017.1 GCF_002023715.1 Elizabethkingia occulta | reverse complement strand
TGAAGTTTTTTTTCAGTCATCTTTATTAACTCTACTCTGCTTAAACAGTTCGTTTATTAACCATTTTTGCGTGGGCAAAACTAATAAATTTTATTAACATGACCAAATCTTTTTTCTAAAAATTTTAATCGCTTTTTCGTCTCAATTATCTCCTGCTCCCCTTACAACTCTCATTGTTTAGGACTGCAAAAGTAGAAAAACTTCTATAACACACCAAACATTACCACACCTTTTTTAACATAATATATGTAACTGCCTGAATACGGGTGAGAAAAATTTAACATTCCATTCATATTGCAAAAACTACCTGGTTTATATATCCTCTATATATCGCTCTACACTCTTTAAAAACCTTGGTTTTCTTTTAAGCATTTGCCGGAACAGGCTCTTTCCAGAAGCCCAAACGCTCTTTTTTAGCTTTAATACCCTCTCTATATATATGTAAAAACTAAAAATCCGGCACAAAGCCGGATTTTATATACTATAATATATGTATGATGTTTATTCAACAAAAATTTTCTCACCTCCAAATTTAGGCTGAACACTGAAAAGAAAATCCCAAAAAACTTTTGCCCTTGCAAACTTTTCACGAATCATTGTTTTGATGCCTATAGACTTATTCACATCCTGGGCATTAAAACCAAATGCATTGATCCCGTTCTCCCGTGCAATAAATACAGCTCTTTCATTATGGAATTCCTGAGAAATGATAATATACTCGTGTTGTCCAAATATCTCTCTCGCCCGTATTACAGAATCTAATGTACGAAGACCTGCAAAATCCATATAGATATCAATTTCCGGAACGCCTCTTTTCAGCAATTCATTTTTCATATCTTCTGGTTCATTATATGTTTTGCGGCTGTTATCACCGCTAACGATAATATTTTTTATTTTACCGGCTTTATATAATTCTTCCGCAGCATCAATCCTGTATTTAAAATACGGATTCATACTTCCATTAGCCAAAAGCTTGGAAGTACCTAGTACGAGGCCAACATGCTCAATTGGTAATTTATTAGGATCCGATGTAATATAATTTTTCGTCTCGGATTCTATTTTCCAATTGGCATAAATTATAAAGGTTGCTCCAAGCAACCCTATAATAATTAAAAGTAAAAATACTCTTTTGATTAGATTATTCATATCAAATAAATGATACCCATATAGTTTTTAGAAATTCAAACCATTCGGGAAAGCTTTTTTCTTAAATATTAATATAATTGCAGCTCCAACGGTAATAGCACTATCTGCAATATTGAAGACTGGTCTGAAGAATTCAAATTCTGTACCACCAATTCCTGGAATCCAGGTTGGCCAGTTGAATTTGAATAGGGGAAAATAAAGCATATCCACAACACAGCCATTCATAAAGGAGGCATATCCTCCACCGCCTAGTTTGGAAATCCCATCATAACCAACCCAACGTCCAATTGATGATTCAAAAACAGTACCGGTATCGAAAATCAGCCCATAGAACATTCCGTCTATAAGGTTACCAATTGCTCCTGCAAAAATCATAGACATCGGAATAATTAAATAGTTAGAAGCTCCCTCTTTTAACCATTTTTTGAACATTACAATAATTCCTATTACCAATGCAATACGGACTAATGATAATGCATATTTACCAATCGCTCCTCCAAAGTGAAGACCATAGGCCATTCCGGGATTTTCAACAAAAGCAAGCTTGAACCATTTAAATACATCTACACTTTCTCCCAAATGGAAATGTGTTTTGATATAAAATTTGGAAGCCTGGTCAATGAAAAGAACCAGCAGGGTAATAAGCACAATTTTCTTCATAATTTCTGTATCATATAATTAAAATGTACAAAGCATCATGTATTTACTGAACACATTATGCTTTGTACATTAATCAGTCACACCAATTGGTGTAATTTTATCGTTGCATATTTTTAGCCTCAATACTTAAAGTAGCATGCGGAACCGCTTTTAATCTTTCTTTAGAAATAAGATTCCCTGTAACACGGCATACACCATAAGTTTTGTTCTTAATACGAATCAAAGCATTTTTCAGGTCTCTGATAAACTTTTCCTGACGGGAAGCCAGAAGAGCATTTTGCTCTTTGCTTAAAGTTTCAGCTCCTTCTTCAAAAGCTTTAAATGTTGGCGAAGTATCATCTGTGCCGTTATTCTGATCATTGATGAAACTTTCACGTATAAGAGACAAATCTTTCTCGGCCTTTTCTATTTTTTCTTCAATAATTTTTCTGAATTCCTCCAAATCAGCATCGCTGTATCTTACTCTTTCCTCTGCCATAATATTTCTAATTTGATAATTGGTACTTTAATATTTTGAGAAGTACTTTCTGCAATCGTCCAGAAAGCACTTCTCAGTTTTTTAATTTTTAATAATATTAATATTGAACTTTTGCTCATCTATTTCTACTTCCTCCCCTGATATATCAGTCTTAACCGCTATATCATTTGCGAGAACTTCTGCGCTAATATAATCTTTATTCTTCAAGATATCTTGTAAAAATGGATTATTTTCTTCTAATTCGATAAGAATTTTATCACTTATTTCAAAATTCTTTTCTTTTCTAAGGTTTTGTACTCTGTTAATGAATTCACGTGCAATACCTTCCGCTTTCAGATCATCTGTTAAGGTAAGATCTAATGCGACTGTCAATTTTCCTTCAGAAGCTACTGTCCATCCCGGAATATCCTTTGTTAGTATCTCTACATCGTCTGTAGTTATTTCATATCCCTGAATTGTTAGACGACCTTCTTTCTCTAATGCAGCAATCTGATCATCCGAGAATGCAGAGATCTCTGCAGCTACAGTCTTCATATCTTTACCAAGCTTAGGTCCTAATGCCTTGAAGTTTGGTTTAATTTGCTTAACAATAAGATGAGAAGCCTCTTCCGCATTAATCAACTGAAGCTCTTTCACATTTACTTCTTGTTTGATAAGCTCGGAAACCGCATTGATTTGCTCTCCTGTGCCAGCATCTAAAACAGGAATCATTACTTTTTGTAAAGGCTGACGTACTTTGATATTTTCTTTTTTTCTTAGAGAGAATACCATTGAGGTTATCTGCTGTGCAAGATGAGTTTTTTCTACTAAAGAGTAGTCGATCTTATTTTCGTCTACGACAGGGAAATCTGTTAAATGCACAGATCCTGCGGATTCTTTTTGTGTTGCATTGTTAAGATCCTGGTACAATTGATCCATAAAGAATGGAGCAATCGGAGCAGAGATTTTAGCAATTGTTTCTAAGCACGTATATAGGGTCTGATATGCCGAAATTTTATCTTCACTATAATCTCCTTTCCAGAAACGTCTTCTGCATAAACGTACATACCAGTTGGAAAGATTGTCATTAACAAAAGTATTGATTGCTCTTGCTACTTTCGTTGGTTCATAATCTTCATAGAAGGACTTTACTTCTTTTACCAGAAGATTGAGCTCAGACAAAATCCATCTGTCGATTTCCGGACGATTTTCTACATCTGCCTCTTCATATCTGAATCCGTCTACATTAGCATACAACGCAAAGAAAGAATAGGTATTGTATAATGTTCCAAAGAATTTTCTTCTTACCTCATCTATTCCCTCTAGGTCAAACTTAAGGTTCTCCCAGGGCATTGCATTGGAAATCATATACCAACGGGTAGCATCCGGTCCGTATGTTTCTAAGGTTTTGAAAGGGTCAATTGCATTTCCTAAACGCTTAGACATTTTTTGTCCGTTTTTATCTAACACCAATCCGTTAGACATTACATTCTTGTAGGCTACCGAATCAAAAACAGCTGTCCCGATTGCATGCAACGTATAGAACCATCCTCTTGTCTGGTCTACACCTTCCGCAATAAAGTCCGCAGGGAAAGCTTTTCTTTCATCAATCAGCTCTTTATTCTCGAAAGGATAATGTAATTGAGCATATGGCATTGATCCTGAATCGAACCATACATCGATAAGGTCAGATTCTCTCTTCATTGGTTTTCCTGAAGCGGAAACCAGAATAATCTGATCTACAATATTTTTATGTAAATCTACTTTAGCATAGTTAGCCTCATCCATGTTTCCAACTTCAAAGCCCTCGTAAGGATTAGAAGTCATAAACCCGGCATCAATAGATTTCTGAATTTCCTGCATTAGCTCTTCAACTGAGCCTATCGCCAGTTCTTCTCTCAGATCTTCTGTTCTCCATATTGGCAATGGAATACCCCAATAACGTGAGCGGGAAAGGTTCCAGTCGTTTACATTTTCTAACCAGTTTGCAAAACGTCCCTCTCCTGTAGCTTTTGGCTTCCAGTTAATTTCTTTATTCAGGTTTACCAAACGGTCTTTTACAGCCGTCATTTTTACAAACCATGAGTCCAGCGGATAGTAAAGTACTGGTTTATCTGTTCTCCAGCAGTGTGGATAGCTGTGTACATATTTTTCTACTTTGAAGGCTTTGTTTTCAGTCTTCAATAAAATTGCTAATTCAACATCCCATGACTTTTCAGGAGCCTGTCCGTTTTCATAGTATTCGTTCTTAATGTATTTACCTGCAAATAGTTCAGGAACATTTTCTCCATGGATAAAGCGCCCTTGCAGATCTACTAATGGGATAAGGTTTCCGTTTTCATCCTTTACCAACATTGGTGGAATATCATTTTCCTTGGATACACGAGCATCATCCGCACCAAATGTAGGTGCCGTGTGCACTACCCCCGTTCCGTCTTCGGTAGTTACAAAGTCACCGATAATTACACGGAATGCTTTTTCAGCATTTTCCTCCGGAGTGAACCATTGTACAAGTTGCTCATAATGAGTACCCTCTAATTGTTCTCCTGTAAATTCTTTTAATATTCTGTAAGGAATAACTTTGCTTTCCGGAGTGTAGTTAGCAAAATCCTCATCCGTTCCTTCTGCATATTTTTTACCAAAATTCTTTTCTAAAAGAACTCTTGCCAATACCACATTGATTGGTTCAAATGTATACTGATTGAAAGTCTTAACGACTACATACTCAATATCTCTCCCAATTGTTAAGGCAGTATTCGAGGGTAATGTCCATGGTGTAGTTGTCCAAGCAAGGATATCTACATTTCCGTCTATATTATTGAATAAGTCTGAACTTTCTTTTTTAACTCTGAATTGTGCTACGATTGTTGTATCGGAAACATCACGGTAAGTCCCGGGCTGATTTAATTCGTGCGAAGAAAGTCCCGTCCCTGCTGCCGGTGAATATGGTTGTATTGTATATCCTTTATATAATAATTCTTTGTTGTAAAGTTGCTTCAATAGCCACCATACAGTTTCCATATATTTTGGTTCATAGGTAATATAAGGATTCTCCAAATCTACCCAATAACCAATTTTTTCAGTAAGCTTATTCCATGCATCTGTATAACGCATTACCGCTTCGCGACAAGCTTTGTTATAATCTTCAACACTAATTTTCTTACCAATATCTTCTTTAGTGATGCCTAATTCTTTTTCAACACCAAGTTCAATCGGAAGTCCATGAGTATCCCAGCCGGCTTTACGAAAAACCTGCTTACCATTCTGAGTCTGGAAACGGCAGAAAATATCCTTAATACTTCTGGCCATAACGTGGTGAATACCTGGCATACCATTCGCGGATGGCGGACCTTCATAGAAAACATACTCAGGGCTCCCCTGGCGATTTTCTACACTTTTTTCGAAAGTATCGTTCTCTTCCCAGAATTTCAATACATTTTCGGCAGAACCGATAAGATCTAAGTTTTTATACTCGGTAAACTTCTTCATGTGACGTTAAAAAATATTTCTAGTCCTTTATAAATTAAGATTGCGAATATAAAAAAAATTAGCGAATTTATCCTATATTAAGAAAGCTTAAATCTATTGAAATTTAAGCTTTTAAATATTAAGCATTCTTCTTTTTAAGAATAAGCAATAACAGAGCTTGTTGCCTAAATAGAAAATTTGAATGATAAAGAAAAATTTGATTTTCAAAATAAATCCTAATTTTGCAAAAAATTTTCTATGTCGAAAAATCTCGTAATTGTGGAGTCCCCTGCGAAGGCTAAGACGATACAGAAGTATCTTGGTAATGACTTTGAAGTAACCTCTAGTATGGGACACATCCGTGATCTTCCTAAAAAGGGCATGGGTATCAATCTTGAAACATTTACTCCTGATTACGAAGTTTCTCCAGATAAGAAGAAGCTCGTTACAGAGCTTAAGTCTTTAGCCAAAAAAGCCGATATGGTATGGCTGGCTTCCGATGAAGACCGCGAGGGGGAAGCCATTGCATGGCATCTGGCGGAGGAATTAAAATTAAAAGAAGACAAAACTAAAAGAATTGTATTTCATGAGATTACTAAGAATGCAATTCTTAAAGCTATAGAGAATCCGAGAAAAATAGACAATAATCTTGTCAATGCTCAACAGGCAAGAAGAGTACTGGATAGAATTGTAGGTTTTGAAATGTCTCCTGTATTATGGAAAAAAGTAAAACCAGGGCTTTCTGCAGGACGCGTACAATCTGTAGCTGTACGCCTGGTTGTGGAAAGAGAAAAAGAAATTCACAGCTTCCAGTCACAGGCTTCTTACAAAGTAGAAGGAACTTTTCTTAATGAGGAGAAAAAAGAAATATTAGCAAAACTAAAAAAGGACTTCTCTACAGAACAGGAAGCTGAATCTTTTCTTAATGAGTGTAATAGTGCTGAATTTAAAGTTTTAAATGTAGAAAAAAAGCCTGGACAACGTTCGGCTTCAGCTCCGTTTACCACTTCTACTCTACAGCAGGAAGCTTCAAACAGATTAGGATATTCCGTAACTTCTACAATGCGTGTAGCACAGCGTCTATACGAAGAAGGCTACATTACCTATATGAGAACGGATAGTGTTAACCTTTCTCAGGAGGCAATTAATTCGGCAAAAGCAACTATTACAAAAGAATTCGGGGAGGAATATTCTGCACCGAGAAACTATACTACTAAGAATGCATCTGCACAGGAAGCGCACGAAGCAATTCGTCCTACCGATTTTGGAGTAAAAGCAGTTGGAGATGCACAGCTTAACAAATTATACCAACTAATATATAAAAGAGCAATGGCTAGTCAGATGGCCAATGCTAAGATTGAGAAAACAGTAATTGAGATAGGAAACCAGAAACTTCCACAACATTTTGAGGCAACCGGTGAGGTGATTATATTCGATGGTTTCCTAAAAGTATATGGTATTACTAAAAATGATGAGGAAGATGATGAGAACGACGACAAACTTCTGCCAAAGGTAAATGCTGGTGAAGTTCTAAAATACAAAAAAATTATTGCTACCGAAAAATATACAAAAGCTCCTGCAAGATTTACAGAAGCATCTCTGGTAAGAAAGCTGGAAGAGCTGGGAATTGGAAGACCATCTACTTATGCACCAACTATTCAGACAATTCAAAATCGTGAATATGTAGAGAAAAGAGAGGTTATGGCTAAAGAACGTGAAATCATCCAGCTTACTTTAACTTCTTCACTGAAAAAAGAAATTCTTACAGAAAAGTATGGTGCAGATAAGAACAAGTTTTTACCAACTGACATAGGTGTTGTTGTTAATGATTTTCTTGTTAATAACTTCAACGAAGTTCTTGATTACGGATTTACAGCTCGTGTTGAGGAAGCTTTCGATATTATTGCGGAAGGAAACAGAGCATGGAAGGATGTAATGACTGAATTCTATGGGAAATTCCATCCAAGAATTGCTGATGTAGAAGAAAATGCTGACAGAGCAAATGGTGACCGTGTATTGGGTGTAGATCCTAAAACGGGCAAAAATGTACATGCAAGAATCGGAAGATTTGGTGCTATGATCCAAATCGGAGAAACAGATGATGAAGAGAAACCAATCTTTGCTTCTCTGATGCCTAATCAGAATATTACTACAATTACTTTTGAAGAAGCAATGGAGCTTTTCAAGATACCTTTTAATCTTAACGACTACGAAGGTAAAGAAGTTGTGGTTGGTGTTGGGCGTTTTGGACCTTATATCAAATGGGGAGAAGCATATATCAGCATTCCTAAAACTGAAGATCCGCTATCTGTAGATAATGACAGAGCAATCGAGATTATAGAAGAAAAGAAGAGAGCTGATGCTCCTATCGCGACTTATAAAGGAGAGCCTGTAACAAAGGGAACCGGAAGATTCGGGCCTTTCATAAAATATAAGGACATCTTTGTAAACGTTCCGAAGAAATATGATTTTAATAATCTTTCTCAAAGTGACATCAACGAACTCATTGATGCAAAACTGGAAAAAGAAGCTAACAGATATATTCAGCAATGGGAGGATCAGAAGGTTTCTCTTGAAAACGGAAGATGGGGACCTTTCATTCGCTTTGGAAAGAAAATGCTGAAAATTCCATTGAAAGGAAAAGGAGAAAAATATACTGCTGAAGATCTTCAGGATATCTCCTTCGATGAAGTAAAAAAATGGATTATTGCTCAGGACGAAACTGCTTTTAAAGAAAAACCAAAAGCAAAAAAAGCACCTGCCAAGAAAGCTGCAGCTAAAAAACCTTCTAAAAAATAAGGTTAGTCATGAATATTGAAGATCTTCTTATTCCTGCTCCTAGTATCCCTACTGAAAAGTGGCAATTAGGAGCAATGATAAAACCAGAAATCAAAGAAGGAGGTATTGCTCTTATTTTCTGTTCTGATGAAAGAGGGGCTGGTGGAACAGCAACTCCAAAAAACTTCACAGAGGTAAGAAAGCAATTATACCAGCTATCCCGACATGACTGGGAAGTTCCAATTGCGGATCTTGGAGATTTTATTTCCGGTAAGACTCCTGAAAACACTCATTTTGCATTACAGGAACTTCTTACATATTGTTTACGCAAACATGTTCTTCCAATTGTTATAGGAGGTTCTAATGATATTTCTTATTCTGTATTCTCAGCCATTAACTATATTTATAAAAATCTGACTTATGTACAGATTAATAATATGCTTAGTTTGGATCATTCAGATGAAACCTTAACAGAAAAGAATTTCCTGGCTAAGATTCTTAGCTCCGAAACTAATCCTGTAGGAAAATATCATCACCTTGGCTTCCAGAAACACTCTAATGAATATGATGCTGTAAAGTTGATGAATGAAGTAAACTTTGATATCATCAGACTTGCTGAGATGATGAATTCTACTGAACCTATTGAACCATACTTCCGAAAAGCGGATTTGGTTACAATTAGTTGTAATGCTGTAGAAAGTATTGCTGATCCTTTTTCAGTCCAGCCACAGGTTAACGGATTAAACAGAAGAGAGATTTGTGCCTATATGAAAGAAGCTGGTTTGTCTGAAAATCTTAAGTCCATAGGTATCTTCAATTATCAGACATCTTCTAAAAACTATCTGAACCACCAGCTATTGGCTCAAATGACATGGTATCTTCTGGAGGGAATCAATATTCAGAGAAGCCATCCTAAAGAGAGAGAATACGAAACATTCTGGATTATGATCGGAGATCATGAGGTTGCTTTTAAACGTGATACTTTTAGTAATCTGTGGTATTTTGGAAAGAGCCCAAATATTGCAGAGTGCCTGCCCTGCGCAAAATCTGACTTTGAAAATGCAAAAGCCGGACATCTTAATAACAGACTACTAAGATTCGAAGATTAGTCCAAGTTATATAAGGAAAATATGTTCTACTTGGAAAAAGCTTTTTTTCTAAAAATACGTTAATAATTGCTGAAAATTAATGGATTATTTAACTAAACATTATGAATATTCCTAATATAAATTTGTTTTATATTTGCACCATTGATATTATAAATAATTATTCTACGGAATAGTAAATAACAGAATGAAGCAACTACAATATCCTATTTTATCCTTTATCAGTTCTCTTACCGGAACGGGTAGAATTTTGCTGCCGCAATTTTCCGGTTATAATAGTCTAAAGTATTCTGTTATTTGCTCAATACAAAAGCCACAGGACTACCGCAATTAATGTTATGGAAGAATTGAAGTCGAAAATTGATATGACAAAACTGCCGAAACACGTTGCCATTATTATGGATGGTAATGGTCGTTGGGCTAAATCTCGTGGTGAGGAAAGAACTTATGGACATCGCAGTGCAATACAATCTGTACGCAATGCCATTAATGCCTGTAACGAAATTCACATTCCTTATTTAACGCTATATACCTTTTCGACGGAAAACTGGAACCGCCCGGAAGATGAAGTATCTACGCTGATGTCTCTTCTTTCGGAGACATTATTAAATGAAGCGGATGAGATATACACAAAAGGATTACGTCTGAAAGTAATCGGTGATGTTTCCAAAATGCCGGAAATGGTAAGAGAGCAATTACAAAATGTAATGGATCTGACCAAAAACAACAAAGGCGGAACATTGGTATTGGCATTAAACTATGGATCGCAGGATGAAATTATTCATGCTGTAAAATCTATTGCCAAAGATGCTAAAGACGGAAAGATAAATCCCGAAGACATCAATAACCAATTATTTGAAAGTCATCTTTATACAAAGGATATGCCTCCTGTAGATCTTATGATAAGAACAAGTGGAGAGATTCGTATTAGTAATTTCCTGTTATGGCAGATTGCTTACGCAGAATTACAATTCCTGGATATTTTCTGGCCAGACTTTACCAAGGATGATTTCTTCAACTGTATTCTTAACTATCAGGATAAGGAGCGCAGATATGGAAAAACTAGTGAACAAATAGAAGCTGATAAAGCTTAGAGTATATATAAGAAAAGATACATTAAAAATGAAGTTTAGATCGTTACCGATATTCCTTTTCATTGCTTCTGCTCATTTTTATGGGCAGGTGACGCCTCCGCAAACAACGCAGAACAGTGAAGCTGTTGCTCAACATGAGGGCACTTATGTTCTGAAAGATATTGTAGTAGATGGTGTTAAAAAATACACACCTGAGCAAATTTTACGCTTTACAGGTCTTGTGAAAGGTGAATCTGTTGAAATTCCCGGACAAAGACTAAGTACAGCTATTAAAAAGCTATGGGATAGCCAATACTTTTCAGAGGTTGAAGTATATGTACAGAGCATTGAAGGGCAAAATATTGTCTTAAAATTCTCTCTTCAGGATTTAAAGGAGCTCGGTGAAGTAAAATTTACCGGAAAGGGAATCAAGAAATCTAAAAACGAAAAACTTATTAAGGATAATAACCTGAAGCCTGGTATGAAAATTACAGAAAATCTGGTTACTAACCTAAAGCATAATGTACCTCAGCAATATATTACAAAAGGGTTCCCGGATGCTAAGATCACCATTGAAGATAAAATCAATGCAAAGGATCCTAGCCTTATCGACTGGACCATTAATGTAGATAAAGGGAAACGTGTTAAGATAGACCGTATAGATTTTGAAGGAAACAACAGTGTTTCTTCATCTAAACTTCGTAAAAACGGTTTTAAAAATACGAAACAAAAGAGATTCCTTCTAGGGCTGCTTAAGCCTTCAAAATTTATTAAGGATAAATACGAAGAAGATAAGAAGACTCTTGTAGACTACTACAACTCTTTAGGATTTAGAGATATGAGAGTTGTATCTGACTCTGTTACACGTAATGATAAAGGGTACAATATCAAAGTAAAAGTAGATGAGGGTAAAAAATACTACATCGGGGATATTACATTCGTAGGAAATACAGTATTTTCTACTGAAGCTTTGACAAAACTTCTTGGCTACAAAAAAGGTGATATTTACGATTCTGTAGGTTTCAAGAAAAAAGTGGGTGAAGAAGGTGGTAAAGAGGATAACTCTGATATCGCTTCATCTTATATGGATAGTGGTTACCTTTTCTCTAATGTAAATGCAGTAGAGAAATCTATTAAGAACGATACCATCAGTATGGAAGTTCGTATCCATGAAGGTACAAAAGCAACATGGAATCGTGTAACATGGGGAGGAAATGTTACTACACATGACCATGTTATTTTAAGATCATTAAGAACACGTCCTGGAGATCTATTCTCTAAAGCAAATATTAAAAGAACTTATTTCGATCTTGCGGGAATGTCATACTTTGACCCTCAGCAAATCGGACAGGATATTAAGCCAAATGCGGTAGACAATACAGCAGATATTCACTGGACTGTAGTAGAAAAAGGATCTTCTCAGGTTCAGGTTCAGGCAGGTTATGGTGGTAACTCTTTCATCGGAACCTTAGGTCTTACTTTCAACAATTTTTCTCTGAAAAATTTCTTGAGATTGAAAGACTTCAGACCTGTTCCTCAGGGTGACGGACAAATCCTTTCATTACAGGCACAGGCAGGTCAGTACTTCCAAAACTATAGTATTTCCTTTACGGAACCTTGGTTATTTGGTACAAAACCTACAGCACTATCAGTTGGTTTCAACTATTCCAGAGTTAAATATACAGACCAGTATGGTGCTGCTCAGAAATTGAATATATTCTCTGCTAATGCGGGTCTGAACAGACTACTTCGTTGGCCGGATGATTACTTCTCTCTATACACTGGTTTATCATACCAGCGTTATGAATTTAACAATTATCCTTTCCAATTTGGTACTGAAACACTATACAACGGGGAAGCGAACAACTTCGCAGTTAACATAGGTATTTCCAGGAATGCAGCAGGTCCGGATCCATTCTTTAAAACATCTGGTTCTGACTTTGAAATTTCAGCGAAGCTTACACCTCCATATTCTTTGTTCAGCAAGAAAGATTATAATAACATGTCGGCCATTAACAAGTACAGATGGTTAGAATTCTATAAAATTAAACTAAAAGCTGACTCTTATAACCAGATTATTGGTAAATTAGTGCTAAGAAGTTCTATCGAAATGGGATTCCTGGATGGCTATAACAAACAACTTGGAGCTCCGCCATTCGAAAGATTCTATATGGGTGGTGTAGGACTATTTAACGGGCGTTTCGACGGACGTGAACTTATTCCACTTCGTGGTTATGAAGATGCATCTTCTACCGGAGGTACTAACCAGGATATTACACCATACGGAGGGGGTACAATCTATAACCGTATTAACTTCGAGTTAAGATATCCAATCTCTATGTCCCAAACAGCGAAGATTTATGCATTAACCTTCCTGGAAGGTGGTAATACATGGCAAGGATGGGGAAGTTATAACCCATTCCAGTTGAAGAGATCTGCCGGTATAGGTATCAGAGTTTATATGGGAGCATTTGGTCTTATTGGATTTGACTTTGCTTACGGATTCGATAAAACAATCGGAGGAACTCAGCCAAACGGATGGAAAACTCACTTCTTAATGAACCAACAACTGTAAAACTATTTAGGTATAGTTTTTGATAAAAAAAAGGAATTAAATTAAAAACAAATTAAATTTTAGATTATACTATGAAAAGATTAAGTGTATTATTCGCGGCGGTATTAATGATGGTGTCTTTCACTGTTATCAAAGCTCAGAAATTAGCACACGCTGATATTGCAGGAATTCTTACAGCAATGCCAGAAATGAAAAAGGCTAACGAACAACTTGAAGCTCTTGGAAAAATGAAACAAGCTGAGCTTGGTAAACTACAACAAGCTTTCCAAGAGAAAGTACAAGCATACCAAAAAGCAGGCAAACAAGATGCTGCTAAAGAAGCTGAATTACAAAAAGAAGGAGACAACATTCAGAAAATGGGTCAGGCTGCACAAAAAGATGTTGCTGATAAGCAAGAAGCTCTTTATGCACCAATCGATAAAAAACTTAACGATGCTATTAGTGCTGTAGCTAAAGCTAAAGGTTTGGAATATGTATTCGATGCTAACGGTCAAGGTCTTGTTTACAAAGGAGGTTTAGATGTAACTGCTGATATCAAAAAGCAATTGGGTCTTTAAGCTCTTAAAGTATCATAAATAAAACCACCCTTTGCGGTGGTTTTTTTATTTTTGTAACTGATAAAAATTTATGAAAGGAGAAACGACTACACAAACCAAAATACGCTTTAACGATTGCGACCCTATAGGCCATCTTAATAATGTAAAATATCTGGACTATATGCTTAATGCCCGTGAAGATCATGTGGTAGAAACTTATGGTTTTACTTACGAGGAACATATCCACCTTACAGGCTGCACATGGGTTGCCATCCAGAATCAGATCGCATATTTAAAAGAAGTACGCCCTAATACTGTTGTAAACATCAGCAGCAAAATTATAAAACTGGGTGAAAGAACTTCTGTAGTGGAAATTTTGATGAGAGATGAAAAAAATGAAGCTATACATGCTGTACTATGGACAACTGCTATTTATTTCAGTATGAAGGAAAGACGGTCTGTACCCCACTCTCCTGAACTCATGGAGTTTTTCAAAGACTTTTGGGTAGAAATTCCTGAACAACATTTTGAACAAAGAACAGAATCTTTAAGAAAAGAAAATAAACAATGGAGAAAATCTTA
This sequence comes from Elizabethkingia occulta, assembly GCF_002023715.1. Lineage (GTDB taxonomy): Bacteria > Bacteroidota > Bacteroidia > Flavobacteriales > Weeksellaceae > Elizabethkingia > Elizabethkingia occulta. Next base: position 116,209 of record NZ_MAHX01000017.1, on the reverse strand, counting down.
GTAACAGGCGGAAACGGTCAGCTTGGAAACTGTCTGAAAAAATTGGAGGAAAAATATTCTGATTATGAATTTTTGTTCACCTCATCTTCCGAATTAGATATAACAAATGAGGATTCTGTAAAAAAGATCTTTGAAGATTTTCAGCCACAATATTGTATCAACGCTTCCGCATATACAGCTGTTGACCTTGCTGAAAAAGAAAAAGAAAAAGCATATGCAGTTAATGCCTATGGTGTAGAAATCCTAGCAAAAGCAGCAGCAGAAAACAATGCTGTTTTTATACATGTATCAACAGATTACGTATTCGATGGTGTAACTAATCTTGCCTATACAGAAGATGATTTTACGGATCCTATCGGGGTGTATGGAAATTCCAAAAGAGAAGGTGAAATTCTGGCATTGGAAGCTAATCCAAGCACCATCATCCTTCGTACTTCATGGTTGTATTCAGAGTTTAATAAGAACTTTGTAAAAACAATGCTTAACCTTTTTAGTACTAAAGATGAATTAGGGATTGTTGCAGACCAGTACGGGCAACCAACCAATGCAAATGATCTGGCGAAAGCTATTATGACCATCATAAGTGCATCAAAGAAAGTTTTTGGAATTTATCATTTCTCCAATTATGGTGAAACTACATGGTATGATTTCGCCTCTAAAATTGCAGAATTGTCAGGTTCTTCTATAAGACTAAAACCACTGACCACTGCTGAGTATCCTACACCGGCAAAAAGACCGGAAAGAAGTACAATGTGCCTGGACAAAATTGAACAAGACTATAAAATCACTCCGGAATACTGGGAAAATAGTCTGGAAGATTGTATTAATATTTTAAAGAACTAATCATGAAGCAGTTTCTTTTTATATTTTCACTCCTATCTTTTACAATGATAGGAGCACAATCGGTTACCATCTCTAAAATGGCAAACATTCATGAAAATAAAGACAAACATCTTTATAAAATAGAAGATACCAATAAGGCAGAATATCTGGGTGAAATCGAGATCGGAGGCTTTAGCAATGATGATGCATTGATGTTTAGTAATATCTATTCCAAAGCAAAGAAAATGGGTGCAAATGCATTTAAGCTGAGACCTATTGAAACTATAGACGGAAAACTGCAACCTTTTGATCCGAACCACTATTTCCTGAGTGTTTATTACGTGCCTTCTGAATCTGCTGAAAAAGAAGAAAACAACATTGCTTTTCTTATAGGCAGTCCTTCTGTTTCTCAAAAAATTGGTGTAAACAAAGAAAGAATTACACTTCCGGAGCGCTCCTTTAAAAAGATAAAACTAAATCCCGGAGAAATCTATACCATTTCTACATTAAAATTTCTGGGATCATCTATAAAGCTTACAGCTTCGGATAATGAGAATACTAATTATTTTCAGGTTTCAGGTTTCAAAGTGAAGTCTAATCCTTACGGGCAGGCAGGAATTAACCTGAAATCCGGAGATATCATAAGACTCGAAAAATCTTACGGAATGTTTTTGACCACTATTTATCAGGAAATAAAGTAGCAAATAAATTTTTTATCGCGCTAAAACCCTGTAAATTTGCATATCAACAGATATAAATCTTAATTTATAATTTAATATATGAGAATTCTAACCGGAATACAAGCAACAGGAACGCCCCATTTGGGAAACCTTTTAGGAGCCATTATTCCTGCTATCGAATTGGCAAAAAAACCTGAAAATGATTCATTATTTTTCATTGCCAATTTACATACACTAACGCAGATAAAAGATGCAGCACAGCTAAGACAAAATACTTACGAGATTGCAGCTGCGTGGCTTGCTTGTGGTTTAGATACTGAGAAAACAATTTTTTACAGACAAAGTGATATCCCTGAAACATGTGAGTTAACATGGTATCTGGATTGCTTTTTCCCTTTCCAGAGATTAACATTAGCTCACTCCTTTAAAGATAAAGCAGACAGACTTCAGGATGTAAATGCAGGTCTGTTCAACTACCCTATTCTTATGGCTGCAGACATATTATTATATGATGCCGAAGTTGTACCTGTAGGTAAAGATCAGTTACAACACCTGGAGATTACAAGGGATGTTGCAGAAAAATTCAACAGACAAATGGGAGAAGTATTTGTACTACCTGGCGCAGAGATTCAGGAAAGTACTAAGTATGTTCCCGGAACCGATGGCCACAAGATGAGTAAGTCCAGAGGAAATATCATCAATATCTTCCTATCAGAAAAAGAACTAAAAAAGCAGGTTATGTCTATTGAATCGGATAGTAAAAGTCTGGAAGAGCCTAAGGATCCTGAAACGGATAAGACATTTACAATCTATTCTCTTATTGCTACCCCGGAACAAACTGAATCTCTACGTGAGAAATATCTTGCCGGAAACTTTGGATACGGACATGCTAAAACAGAACTTCTGAATCTTATTCTGGAGCGTTTTGCAAAAGAAAGAGAACTTTTTAGTTACTACATGTCCCATCTTGATGAGCTGGAAGAAAAGCTGCAACAAGGTGCTGCAAAAGCAAGAGTTATTGCCCGAACAACACTAGACAAAACAAGAAAAGCTTTAGGGTATTAATACCTATGAAAAGAATAAAAAAACTCACAAGTTTGACTTGTGAGTTTTTTTTATTTACCTGTTGAAGCTCTGTAAACTAATTCGGCATCCATCGTAATAGTTTTGCTTAATGTTGAAGTATCTTTTATTTTATCCAAAATTAGCCCTGCAGCAGTTTCACCAATTTCTGTTAACGGCTGCTCCACACTGGTTAACTGCGGATATACAATTGTAGCCAGTTCCGTTCCTGAGAAACTTGCAACAGCAACATCATCCGGAATTTTTATTCCCTGTTCCAACAGATAGTTCATCGCTCCAATAGCTAATGTATCGGTAAAAGCAAAAATACTGTCAAATTCAATTTCTCTATCCAACAACTGTTTGGCAGCATTCCGTCCATGCTCAAACATCATTCCTTCAGGCTTTATGAGTAGTTCCGGATCAAAAATATTGTGCTTTGTCAATATTCGTTTATAACCGGAAATTCTTTCAGCAGCATTCCGTATAGTATCCGGACCCGTAATATGAACAATTCTTTTTCTCCCGGTACTTACCAAATGTTCTGTCATCAGAGAAGCCTTAAGCTGATCGTTCACCATTACTTTAGAAGCATCCAGAGAATTATCAGGAATCCTGTCAAAAAAGACTACAGGTGTTCCCCGTTCTATTATTTGCTGGTATATATCTTTATTATAATTTTCATGACATGGATTAATAATAATTCCGTCTACATTAAATTCTTCCAGTAAAAGAAGATTTTTTCTTTCAATTAAAGGATTTTCATCGGACTGTGTAATAATTACTCTGTACCCCAACGGATATAAAATATTCTGAATACCACGAAGTACTTTCGATGAAAATGGAGTTGTCATCTCCGGAACAACAAAACCAATACTTTTAGATTGTCCATATCTAAGGTTAAGTGCTGCAGGATTAGGCTTATATCCTAATTCCTGAGCTGCTGCCAATATCTTTTCCCTCGTTTCCGGATGAACGTTCTTATCATTCATTAAAGCTCTGGATATCGTAGACTTAGATATCGAAAGGTATTTAGACAAGTCTTTAATGGTGATACGTTTCATAAACTAGGATTACATTTTAATCAAAAATAATAAAAACAATTATTACCGGGAACGTTCCCTGAACTTTGGGAACGTTCCCATATACTTTTTTTTAGCACAAATGATTTAGCAATAAACTTATTGTCCTAAACTTGAGATGTTTAAGTTAAAAAAATCAATGTAATTATGAAAGTATCAGATTATTATTACAATCGAAAAACTATCCAAACGGGTATTTTACATATCGGCGTTGGGAACTTTCATCGTGCCCACCAGGCATTCTATACAAATCAGCTGCTAAAAGATGAAGACCAATATTCCTGGGGGATATGTGGTGCCTGTTTATTGCCTTCGGATGAGAAAATTGTCACCAATCTAAAATCACAAGACCTGGAGTATACTTTAACAGTATGTGGAAGAGATGGCAATGATGAAGTTTATAAAATCGGAGCTATAAATGACCTCATCTGGGCAATAAAAGCTCCACAGAATTTATTGAATAAAATAGCGGATAGCAACACCAGAATTATTACACTAACAATTACTGAAGGTGGTTATAATCTGGACAAAGCAACAAACGAGTTTATACTGAATAATGAAAGTATACAGCATGACTTGAAGAATCCTGAATCTCCGACTACCGTTTTCGGTTTCATTGCCGAAGGTCTTCGTCTGCGAAAATCTAATGTCAATGGCAGTATTACCATTCTCTCCTGTGACAATTTACAGCATAACGGCAATACTGCCCGAAATGCATTTTCTGCATTTATTGAAGCTCAGGATAAAGATTTAGCAGAATGGGTTCAGCAAAACGTAACATTCCCAAACAGTATGGTAGACAGAATAACACCTGTAACCACAGCAGAAGATGTAAAAAAACTAAATGAAAAAAGTGGTATCGCAGATAAAGCACCAGTATATTGTGAAGATTTCGCGCAATGGGTAATAGAAGATAATTTTGTTGCCGGAAGACCTGCATGGGAAAGAGTTGGGGTTACTTTTTCAAAAGATGTAACTGCTTACGAAAATATGAAGCTGAGCTTGCTTAATGCCTCTCATACCCTACTATCCTATCCTTCATTTTTAGCCGGATACCGCAAAGTAGACGAAGCAATGCATGATCAAGATATTGTAAGCTTTATCCGCAGTTTTATGGATATTGATATCACATCTCATGTTCCGGCTCCGGAAGGTGTAAATCTGGACGAATACAAACAAACTTTAATAGAAAGATTTGCCAATAGTTCTGTAAGTGACCAGATCAGCAGATTATGCTCTGATGGTATCTCTAAATTCCCTGTTTATATAATGCCTAATCTGATGAAGATGATTAACCACGAGCAGGATCTTTCCAGAGTAGCATTCCTTATCGCTGTCTACCGACATTATCTGAAGTACAAAGTAGATGACAATGGTTTATCTTATGAAATTGCAGAACCCTGGATCACCCCGGAAGATCAGGAACTCATCTCCAGTGACAATCCCCTTGACTTTTTGAATATTTCTGCATTCAGAAGCATCAACCTTGGTACTGTAAGTACTTTCAGTACACCCTATATATCTTTTACAGAAAGGATCAAAAACGAAGGGATCAAGCCGGTACTACAATCCATTATTGTTCAACCTAAGATAAGCTCATAAAATTATGGAAACTAAACATCGCAACAGCCTATTGCCCTTTGCAACTATTACCTTCATCTATTTTATTGTAGGTTTTCTTACCACAGTAAACGAACAATTACAGGCTCCGTTAAAATTTACATTTCTTGCAGAAGCAGGAAGCCTGAAAAATACCTTTACAACTCTCATTTCATTCTTTTTCTTTCTGGGATATCTGCTCAACGGTACTCTGGGGAGTAAATGGGTTAACGCTTATGGTTATAAAAATACCATTCTTCGAGGTTTACTATTTATGATGTCTGGTTTATGTATGTATCTTTGTTCATCATGGATTGGTTATCAGTATCCAAATCTGGCAATACATTTTGGTAATGCTGCATTGCCTTATGGTTTTATAATTTTTGTTATTGGCTCATATCTTATGGGAACTTCAGCTGCTATTATACAGGTTGTTGTCAATCCATACGCTGCGGCTTATGAGCTGCCAGGAACACAACCTGTACAACGTTTAAATATTTTAACTGCCATCAACTCTATTGGTACTACCTCCGCTCCATTTTTTGTAACAGTTGTTATGTTCAGTGGAGTTTCTATCGCAAATATCGAGATCCGACAGCTTATACTGCCTCTAGTAATATTAATAACATCGGTTCTTATTGTAACTTTAATTACTAAGAAGCTACATCTTCCGGATATTGCCAATACCCGAGCAAAAACTGGCGAAAAACTGGAAAGAAGTATATGGTCTTTCAGGCATTTTGTACTAGGTGTACTGGCTATATTCTTTTATGTAGGAACTGAAGTAGCTATAGGTGCTAATATTAATCTGCATGCATTCGAGCTTGCTGAATCCGGAAATCCGATGACATTCTTTGGAAAAAGCGACATTATTATCGGCGGAATGGATTTGGGAATACACGCTCTGCTATCTACATTATATTGGGGTGGCTTTTTAGTTGGAAGAGCAATTTCCAGTTTCTTTAGTAAAATCTCCGCAAAAACGCAGCTTACAGTAACAACCCTATTAGCAACTATACTGGCTGTTATTTCTATGCTTACCCAAAATTTATGGTATCTGGTAGCTATTGGTCTGTTACATTCCACCATGTGGAGTTGTATTTTCTCTCTTGCTATAAAAGGTTTGGGCAAATATACTTCCAAAGCATCCGGTGTATTCATATCTGCTGTTTTCGGAGGAGCTGTATTCACTCTGATACAGGGCGGACTTGCAGATATATTTGGCTCATGGAGATGGACATGGTCTCTCACTGTTATATGCGAGTTACTCATGCTTTCTTATGCACTTTTCGGCTCCCGTATAAGACCCAAGGATATTATTCAGTAAAACTAAAACCAGACACACTTATGTATAAATTTAAATTAATGATCATTTTTTCAATGATCACAGGAAGCATATTATTTTATGGACAGGAAATACACTCTGCATTACAAATTCGTAATAACCATTTGTGGAGAGGTATAGAAGTAGCCTCTGGTCTAGTATATACCGGAGATATCCATTTGGATTATAAGAATTTTTATGGGGGATTCTGGGCAGGCGGAACAGCGAATGGCGATTACAAAGAATTCAATAACTATATCGGATTCAAAAATAAACATCTAACACTGGAGCTATGGGATATTTATAATTTCTCTCCTAATGCGACCTACAATAACAAAGAGTTCTTTAATTACAATGCCAGGGAGACTGGGCGCTTCATGGATTTCAGATCTTATTATACCATCAGTGACCGTATACCCCTGATCCTAAGCTGGAATACTGTAATCTCCGGCAGGGACAGAAATAAAGAAAACACTCATAATAAATATTCTACTTTTGTTTTTGCAGAATATCCGGTATACAAAAACAATGATCTGGAAGTACGTGGGAGACTTGGTTATAGTTTTGCGCTAAACAATCCTGAAGAACAGAATAATTTCTTTTCAAAAAAAGCAGGTTTCAATGAGGTCAGCCTTATGATATCAAAACCTCTGACAATAGGTAGCTATAAAATTCCAATAGGCTTATGGGGCATGTGGAATCCTGTAGATAATCGTGCGCTTCTTCAGTTTTCAGTTCAGGTATATTCTTTTTAATATTACACTTATAAAAGGAAATATATTAATTTTAATAAAAAATGAAAACTATGGATTCTGCTAAAGAAGATAAAACAGGCTATTAAATAATTACAATGAAAGAAAATAAAATAAAAATTGCCTGTTATGGCGAGGTGCTGTGGGATATATTTCCGGGAGGCCAACGAAGAATTGGAGGTGCACCGTTTAATGTAGCCTACCACCTTTCCAGAATGGGTGTAGAAGCTTATATGATTAGCAGTGTTGGTAACGATGATTTAGGAAATGAATTACTGGAAAAAATACGAAGCTGGGATATGTCTGTCAGCGGAATTCAGGTGAATAATCAATATCCAACCAGTACTGTTATAGCAAGCATAGATGAAAATAATGATGCAAAGTATGATATTGTACAGCATGTAGCCTGGGATTATATTGAAACCAGACCTGCCGACCTAAACCTTCTGACAGAAACTGACGCATTGGTATTCGGAACATTGGCAGCCAGAACTGAAAAATCTAAAAATACATTGTTCGAATTAACAGAAGCCAGCAATTATAATGTATTCGATATTAACCTACGCCCGCCTTATTATGATATACATTTGATTAAAGATTTGTTGCATATGACTCATTTGGCAAAATTCAACAAAGCGGAGCTTCGCATGATGCTGGATTTTATGGGTAAAGATTACATTACTGAAAAAGACAGTATAAAATACCTTCAGGATGCATTTGGTCTGAATGAAATAATTATTTCTAAAGGTAGCAAAGGAGCATTATATGCCCATGGAGATAATTTCTATTTGTATCCAACAGTATCTGTTGAAGTAAAAGACACCGTAGGCAGTGGAGATTCTTTTCTTGCCGGTTTTTTGTCTAAACGTTTAGAAACGGGTACTACAGCTCACCAGATTATGCATCAGGCAGTTGCATTGGGAGCTTTTATTACGGCGCAGGAAGGTGCCTGTCCGGAATATTCATTAGGTGAGTTTACAACATTCAGAGACCAACATCAGATTTCTGCACTTCCTTTGTAGATCTCTGACAGAGATTGTTCAAAAATCATAAAAGATTCTAAAGAAAAACGTCATAGGCTTTAAGAGCCTATGACGTTTGTATATTGAAGCAATATTTAATTTTTCAAAAGTTGAAGCATACACTCCGCTTACAGAAAACTTTTTATATCCAGAAGGTGTTTTACAGATTTTAATTTTTCTTCTTGCTTATCTTCCTTCAAAGCATCAAAGAAAATCACATCCATACCAAATCCCTGTGAACCTTTTACATCGGCAATCCAGTCGTCTCCTATCAGAATGCTTTCATCTTTTTGAGCATTCGCTTTTCCCAGTGCATACTCAAATATTTTTGGATTTGGCTTTCTAACCCCTACATCATCTGCACTTGTTATAGTTTCAAAATAAGGAGTAAGACCCGACCCTTTTATTTTGCGGTGCGTAACATCGTAGAATCCATTCGAAATAATGTGGATGTTGTAATTTTTATCTTTAAGATAATCTAATACTTCCTTTGTTCCGTCTACAAGTTCGTTGTATTCTACAATTTCATCCAGGAAGTTTATTTCAAAATATTCTGCAAGTTCTGCATCGTCTATACCGAAGAACAAGAAAGTATCGTAGAATCTGTGCTTTCTCAGATATTCTTTATCAATTTCACCATCCCTTATCTGCTCCCATAATCTCTCATTGATTTCATCATATTTGTGATGAAATTCCTCAAAGTCTATTCCGTAAAGACTATTTATTTCTTTGCGATTGAAAAGATCTTTAAGTGTTAAGTATGCATTTTTGCGGTGGTCCCACAAAGTATTGTCGAGGTCAAAAAAAATGTGTCTAAATTTCATAATGTAAACTTAGACACAAATTTAAAGAAAATTGCTAGTTAGTTTTTAGAGAATACAACTTTTATAGTATGTGTATCCACTATTTTAATATTTTTAGAATAGCTTAAGAGAAAATCTATTGTAGACTTTCTCGGCTTTAATTTAGCCATTCCTAAAGAATCGAGTTGTTTCATAGAAAATCGTTTCGTTGTTATATTTATATAACGCAACGATTTCCAATTTATTATTTCGTAAGAATAATTTGATGTTCATCCGCCATTTTCCGCAGATTAATAAGAGCATAACGAACCCTTCCCAAGGTCGTATTAATACTGGAATTGGTGTGCTCGGCAATTTCTTTAAAACTTAATTCTTTAAAAAAGCGGAGTTCCAATACCTCTCTTTGATTTTCCGGGAGGCATTCTATCATTTTATACAAATCGTCATTAATCTGGATCTGAATAAGTCTATCTTCTATATTTGCATCTGGCTCCTTTATAATATCGAAAATAGAAAACTCGTCATTATCATAAGAAGATTCAGATATTTTAAAGTTTTTTGCTCTTACCCGGTAGTGATCTATAACAAGATTATGAGCAATCCGCTTAGCCCATAATGAGAACTTACCTTCATCTTTATAACGCCCTTCTTTCAGGGTAATAATAATTTTCATGAATGTATCCTGAAAAATATCATTGGCTAGGTCCTCATCTCCTAATTTATAAAAAATAAAAGTGTAAATATCGCGCTGATGGCGCTTTAAGAGAATTTCTAAGGCAGCTTCATTTCCTTTCTGGAAGTCAGCAATAAGTTTACTATCTGGCAGTGTCTTCATTATTCATTTACTTTAAAATGCCGAGAAACAGTAGCAAAATTAATTTGCCATCTCTTCGACTCATTGTTTTAAAGTAAATGTTCTGCTTATAGTAATATTATTTGTTTGTTTGAACTGCTAAATTATAAAATTATTTAATAACACCAACTTTTAATAAAAGAAATCGTGCTATTTTTTAGATAAAGCTACTAAAGGAATATTAAAAGTCAGATTAAAATTAAAGCCTTTTAGCTGTTTCCCGTTTAAAGTAGCATCTCCATAATTAAAGGCATAACCTCCGGTAAGATCTATAATCCCGAAAAGGCTAAATCCTGCTTTTGGTGCAATGTATTTGTTCGTACTTTCCGCACCAAGAAGAAAATACCACGAATGAAAAATATCTACATTCTTTTCGAAGTTTAGTAAAATATCTGCCTGTACTTTTGGCATAACAGCAAACTTACCGTTAGTCTCCCCCATCATTGCAGCTGCTCCAACTCTGAAAAGAGTGTCATCGTTAGTTAAAAATAATAGACGTCCGCCTACTTCTCCAAAACTTTGGTTCTGATAAGCATATCCGGCATGTACCATTGGGTGTACTGTTAGCTGAGCTTTTGCTGCTACTGAAAGTAGCAACAAAAACGCAGGTAATATTTTAAGAAAAATCTTCATGATTATTTGTTCATGGACATTAAGAATTCTTCGTTATTTACGGTAGACTGCATGTGTTTTTTTACAAACTCCATTGCTTCTACAGGATTCATATCGGCAAGGTACTTACGCATAATCCACATTCTTTGCTGAGTTACTTCGTCGAGTAACAGATCATCTCTACGTGTACTGGAAGAGATAAGATCTACAGCAGGATAAATACGCTTGTTAGCAATTTTTCTGTCCAATTGAAGTTCCATGTTACCTGTTCCTTTGAATTCTTCAAAGATCACCTCGTCCATTTTAGAACCTGTATCAATCAGAGCAGTTGCAATAATAGTTAAAGAACCACCACCTTCAATTTTTCTCGCTGCACCAAAGAATCTCTTTGGTTTGTGCAATGCATTAGCATCCACACCACCAGAAAGTATTTTTCCGGATGCAGGAGTTACTGTATTGTAAGCTCTGGCCAAACGTGTAATAGAGTCCAGAAGGATTACTACATCGTGTCCACATTCTACAAGTCTCTGAGCTTTAGATAATACAAGGTTGGCAACTTTTACGTGCTTGTCAGCAGCTTCGTCGAATGTAGATGCAATAACTTCTGCATTTACACTTCTCTGCATATCAGTAACTTCTTCCGGTCTTTCGTCAATCAATAAGACCATCATATAAGCTTCCGGGTGATTTGCAGAAATACTATTGGCAATATCCTTCAACAACATTGTTTTACCAGTTTTAGGCTGTGCTACAATCATCGCACGCTGCCCTTTACCAATTGGTGCAAAAAGGTCTACAATTCTTGTTGATAGTGTTGCATTTTTTCCTGCCAGATTAAATTTCTCCTGTGGGAAAAGTGGCGTTAAAAATTCGAAAGCTACTCTGTCCTTAATATAAGCAAGGTCTCTTCCGTTAACTTCTGTAGGACGTTGCAAAGAGAAATATTTCTCTCCTTCTTTAGGCAAACGAACAATACCTTTTACGGTATCACCAGTTTTTAACCCATAGTTCTTAATCTGACTTGTAGACACATATACATCATCCGGAGACGAGATATAGCTAAAGTCTGAAGATCTAAGGAATCCATAATTATCTGGTAAAATTTCCAGAACACCTTCTACAGTTACAATACCATCGAAGCTATATTCCTTCTTCTGAGGTTCAGAATGTTTTGCATCGCCATTATTTCTATTCTGATTATGGTGATGCTGTCTGTTCTGATTATTATTGTTGTTATTGTTCTGGTTGTTATTTTTTTGCTGAGGAACAGCTTGTGTTTCTTTTTTGGCAGGTGCCACAACTTCAACAGGTTCTGAAGCTTCCGGAGCAGTTTCTTCCGGTGTTGCTTTTGCCTCTACAGGCGGTTGAGTTTTTGTAACTCTTCTTCTTTGCTTTTTTTCTGGCTGACTAGTTTCCTCGGTAACTTTAACAGCTTCCTCTACAGGAACTTCAGCTTTAGTAGTCTCTGCCTTTTTTCTAACTTCCTTTACAGGTGCTTCAGGCTTAGCTGGTTCCTCTGGAGTTTTTATAACTTCAGCTTTAGCAGCAGGCTTCCTTCCTCTTTTCTTAGGTTGTGCAGCTTCTTCATTTCCGGCATCATTTCCTTTATCCTGTGGTCCGAGGTAATCCTTAATCGTTTGAGGGTTAGATGCCTGAAAATCCAATATAGCGTAAATTTTTTCGTTAATATCGGAAGTTTTCTTCACACCAATACCTAAATCTTTTGAGATTTTCGTCAATTCGGTATCCGATTTTGACTTTAGACTTTCAATGTCAAACATATGAAATTAATAATGTATGTAAGGTATAAAATTGTAATTTAAAATCTTTATGAGAGTGAACCTATCAGATTGATAATGTCCATTTTGCGATTCTGTGTAATGCAAATCTACACATTTTTTATAAAAACCAAAAAAATATTATTACTTTTGCATAAATTAATTGCATAGATGCTTCAAAGAATACAAACTATCTGGATGTTTCTTGCTGTATTAGCCGCTGTTTTTTTATTTTATACAGGGCAGGATGTAGATGTATTAGGAACAACTCCTGTTATAACTATTGCAACAGTCATATTGATATTAATCTCTTTGCTAAGCATTTTCAGTTATAAAAACAGAAAAAGACAAATCTTGCTGAATAATATCAGCATTTTTATAAACGCCTTGTTGATCGGCTTATTGGCTTACTGGCTACTAAACTTACCCGGAGGAATTAGTTTTCCTGAGAAGGGTATTGAGTTAACATTTCCGCTCATCGCAATTGTAGGTTTGATTATAGCAAACATCTACATTAAAAAAGATGAGAAACTTGTAAAATCTGTAGACAGATTCCGGTAGACTTACAACGATTTTTTTGAGTGAGAACCGTCCTGAAAGGGACGGTTTTTTCATGTATGCTGTATAGTAAATGTAAATGCACTACATTTGTAGCTTAATCTAAAAATTGATGAACTTATACTTTAGGATTCTAAAATTTGCTAAACCACACCAAAAATATATTTACGGGAGTTTATTTTTCAATATTTTATACTCTCTTCTTCAGATAGCATCTATCGGAACACTCTTACCTGTACTGGGAATACTCTTCGGCACAGAGAAGCAGGAAATAAAAGGAGATGGTTTTTCTGACAACCTTAAAAGAACGCTTTACACTTTTATTAATAATGAAATAGAAAAGCATGGCAGCTTAAATGTATTGCTTTGGCTTTGTATTATCACCGGTGTTGCTTTCTTTCTGAGAAATATTGTCCGTTATCTTGGAGCTTATCTCCTGATCTTCTACCGCGTTGGAGTGACAAAAGATCTTAGAGGATCTATGTACAGAAAGATTCTTACACTTCCTGTTTCTTTCTTTTCGGAGCAAAGAAAAGGAGATCTTATGTCCAGAATGTCTAATGATGTTGGCGAAGTAGAAAATAATATTCTGGGAAGCCTTGTAGACCTTGTAAACTCACCGTTTATGCTGATAGGCACATTGGCTTCTTTATTCTTTTTGAATCCACAGCTAACGCTTTTCAGTTTATTGGTATTGCCTGTAATGGGAACATTAATTTCTCTTATAGGGAAAAGTCTGAAAAAGGATTCTCATAAAGCTCAGAATGAACTAGGGAATGTTTTCTCCATTGTAGACGAAACATTGAAGTCGGCAAAGATTATCAAAATTTTCAATGCTGATAAGTTACTGGATAATCGTTTTACCGGTTCCATGACCAAATGGATCAACCACTCCATAAGCCTTGGCAGAAAAAGAGAGCTGGCCTCTCCTATGAGTGAATTCTTAGGAGCTATTACTTTCCTTATTATCACATGGTACGGAGGTTACCAAATTTTGGTAAATAAGAATATGCTACCACAGGACTTTTTAGTTTTCCTGGGTATGTTCTTTCAGATCTTGCCTCCTGCAAAGAGCTTGGCAACATCTATATCCAATATTCAAAAAGGTGAAGCTTCGCTTGTAAGAGTAATGGACATATTAGATGCTGACGTTAAAGTTGACGAAATAGCGAATCCTATTCCGGTTTCTGAGCTGAAAGATCGTATTGAATTTAAAAATGTAGGTTTCTATTATAACAAGGAGAACCTGATTCTGAAAAACTTCAATCTTAGCATTCCAAAAGGAAGCACTGTTGCCTTGGTAGGACAAAGTGGTAGCGGAAAAACAACAATTGCCAACCTGCTGGCACGTTTCTATGATGTAACTGAAGGTACTATAACAGTAGACGGTAACAACATCAAAGATCTGAAATTAAAAGAATACCGCGCTATTCTGGGTATGGTAACTCAGGAGTCAGTATTATTCAATGATACCATCTATAATAATATTGCCATGGGTAAAGAGAATGCTACCCGTGAGGAAATTATTGAAGCAGCAAAAATTGCTAATGCACATCAGTTTATAGAAAGTCTTCCCGACGGTTATGAAACTAATATTGGAGACGATGGCAACAAGCTATCCGGCGGTCAGAAACAAAGAGTTTCAATTGCCCGTGCTGTACTGAAGAATCCACCAATCATGATCCTGGATGAGGCTACATCAGCTCTGGACACAGAATCTGAACGATTTGTACAGGAAGCTTTGGAAAAAATGATGGAGAACAGAACTTCTCTGGTGATTGCCCATAGACTATCTACAATCCAGAAAGCAGACTGGATCGTTGTGATGGAACGGGGTGTTATTGTTGAGCAGGGTACCCATCATGATCTGATGGATAATAATAGTGTATACCGTAAATTAGTAGATCTTCAGAACTTTGATTAATCAAGTCTGACCAAAAACTAAAATATTTTATAAGGCACAAAAGAAATTTCTTTTGTGCCTTTATATTTAACATAAGTTGTTATTTTTTAAACCCAGGATGTTTTCATTTCATTCTGGTCCAGCATTTTATGAACAGGGCATTTGTCTGCTATTTCCAGAAGCTTATCTTTCTGTTCCTCGCTAAGCTCAACATTTGTTGACAAGCTTATTCTGAAAGTGCTTTCTCCTTTTGTGTTTACTATTCTCTTAGCTTCTACGTACAGATCACCAAGTTCCCATTGTTTACGGTCTGCATACATCTTTAGTGTAATTGCCGTACATGAAGCCAGTGCTGCATCTAAAAGTTCTGTTGGTTTTGGGCCAAGATTCTGACCTCCGACATTCTTAGGTTCATCTACGTGAACTCTGTAAGAATCCAATTCAACATCTGTATAATAGTTCTGTTGTGAAATTAATGCTTTTGCCATGAGTTAAAAATACAACAAAAAAACAGGTCCTGAAAACGGGACCTGTTTTTTTATTATTCTAATCTTGCTAACGAAGATTTATTTATTTTCTGTAGGAAGCTTTGCAATAATGTCTATACCTCCTTTTGTAATATCTCCTATCTTACAGATCACTTCTGTATCCAAAGGCAGGAAAACGTCCATTCTGGAACCGAATTTAATAAAACCATATTCATGCCCGGCTTTTGCAGAATCTCCGATTTCCGGATAGAATACAATACGTCTAGCCACATATCCTGCAATCTGTCTGAATACAACATTGGCACCCGTTAAAGTTTTAACTGCCATAGTTGTTCTTTCATTAAGTTCAGAGGATTTCTCATGCCATGCCACAAGATATTTACCTTTATGGTATTTTTTATATGTTACTTCCCCTGTAACCGGATAACGGCAAACATGTACATTAAGCGGTGACATAAAGATAGAAATCTGCAGACATTCCTGCTGAAGAACTTCTCCTTCGAAAACCTTCTTTATCATTACTACTTTACCATCTACCGGAGCAATAACGTTATCCACCTGATCCAGAATATTTCTTTCAGGATTTCTGAAGAACCACATTACAAAACCATACAATACCAGTAATGGTATAATAATAAGCAATGACCACATCTCCAGAAAGTAGATACTGACTCCTGAAATAATAATAATGGCTAATAAAACCGTAAGTAAAGTACCTTTACCTTCTTTGTGAAATTTCATCTAAAACCTTGTTAAAATCATAAAATAAACATAAACGACAGGAGCGCAAAGTATAAAGCTGTCCAGCCTGTCCAATACACCTCCGTGCCCCGGGATTATATTCCCCGAATCTTTTACATTGAAAGTTCTTTTGAGCTGCGACTCTACCAAATCTCCCAACGGTGCAAAGATAGCAACTAAAAGTCCAACCACCATCCAGTTTCCTTTCATTTCAGGGAATTTATATTCAATAAAATACCCTAAAATCACTGTACATATAACACCACCGGCAAAACCTTCCCATGTTTTTTTTGGACTGATCGTTGGTGCCATCTTATGCTTACCAAACAATCTACCTGCAAAATATGCAAAAGAATCGCTACTCCAGATCAGGACAAAAAGCATAAATGCCTCCCAGCTGAAGTGGGTATCATAAGGTAAAAAATCTGGCAACCCAAGTGCAAAACCAAAAGGAATTGTTACATACAGGATAGTAAAGATCATTTTACCATTATCATTTTTAATTTCCTGCGGAAACTTGAAAATAGTAATCATGGCCAATGCCATAAGTATAATACCAAAAATATCCATCATATTAATTCCTAAATAGAAATACTGATAGAAAAATTTATAAGAAAATCTGTAATAAATGTATCCGCCAAGAATAACGGTTATAAGAATCCATAACCAGGATTTTAATTTTGTAATCTTCACACATTCATAAACGCCAACGACTACAAAAAAAGTCATCAATCCGTAATACAGATAAGACTGATTAACAGATACTGAAAATGTTTTTAAAATAAGTGTGGATCCATAATGGGTTGTACACAGAAAAATAACCAATCCGTATATCAGTCCTGAAATAAGACGCTGTATGAGATTTTTATCCAAAATGATGCCTTTTAATCTTCCAGCAAAAGTAAGAAAAGTTTAGTATTATCCGGGTTAGGAGAATCTAATTTGGAAATATTTCCACTAATTGATGTAAGATTTTTCAGGGTTCCTCTGCGCTTAACTTTCATCATAGCGTCATTAAGGTTAGCCACAATCTGAGAGACGTTTGCTATAATAATGATCTTCTCGGGTAATGAAGATGAAGGGAAATGTCTGATATTGTTATAAGACAACATGATTCTGCCATCGAAAGCGATAAGATATTCGCATGAAATAAAGGCAGTATCGTTTATAAGTTCCAGACTTTCGGTGTAAGGAACTTTTACAACATCCAGGAAGTTTTGTAAGTCTTCATCGCAGCAGAAAACAGATTTTACCTGTTCAAGTTTGAGTATACTATTCAAAGCTTGAAGAGCCTCTGCCTCGTCCGCACAATAGTTAAAATAACCTCCTGAATGTGTGAAAAGTTGAGCAAATTTATAGTCGAGATCAGCATTTTTCAGTTGATCCCCCAGACGAACAGAAGTTATTTCCTCCTCCTCGTCTTTATTAAACAGTTTATTAACAATTTTTTTAAAAATGCTCAATCTGAATATTTTTAATTAGCCTAACAAAAATAAAAATTATTTTTAATTAAAGCTCTTTTGCTTCCTCATTTATTGGGCTAACAGTATCATTCTCTGTCGTTGCAGAAAGTGGCTGCTCTGTTAACTCCGGATCCCAGGCTCTTTTTCCAAAGATTTCCTCCAGATCTTCTCTAAAAATAACTTCCTTATCTAATAACTTAGACGCTAAAGCATCCAATTTATTGCGATGAGTTGAAAGAATTTCTACAGCTCTCTGATACTGAGACTCTACAATTTTGGAAATTTCCTTATCAATAAGCTTAGCAGTTTCTTCTGAATATGGTTTTCCAAAAGAGTATTCCTGCTGACCTGAGCTGTCATAATAAGACAGGTTACCTACAGCATCACTTAGTCCATAGATTGTTACCATTGCCTGTGCCTGCTTTGTTACTCTTTCCAAATCGGAAAGGGCACCTGTAGAGATATTTCCGAATACAACCTGCTCTGCAGCTCTACCTCCTAATGTTGCACACATTTCGTCCAGCATTTGTTCGGTTGTAGTAAGTTGTCTTTCTTCCGGAAGATACCATGCTGCTCCAAGAGAACGCCCTCTAGGTACAATTGTAACCTTTAGTAAAGGTGCTGCATGCTCTACCAACCAGCTAACAGTAGCGTGACCTGCTTCATGGAAAGCCACTCTGCGTTTTTCAGATGGTTTAATAGCTTTATTTTTCTTTTCAAGACCACCAATAATTCTGTCTACAGCATCCAGGAAGTCTTGTTTATTTACAGATTCATGTCCATTTCTAGCTGCGATAAGAGCTGCTTCGTTACAAACATTGGCAATATCCGCTCCACTGAATCCAGGTGTTTGCTTCGCAAGGAAGTCAACATCTACAGAGGAATCCAGTTTAATTTTCTTAAGATGAACATTAAAGATTTGCTTACGCTCGTGCAATTCCGGAAGATCCACATAAATAGATCTGTCAAAACGTCCTGCACGCATTAATGCTTTATCAAGGATATCTGCACGGTTAGTCGCTGCCATTACAATAACGTTGGTATCTGTACCGAAACCATCCATTTCTGTCAACAACTGGTTTAGTGTATTTTCTCTTTCGTCGTTACCACCTGTAATATTTCCACGACCTCTGGCTCTACCAATAGCGTCGATCTCATCGATAAATATAATCGCCGGGGATTTCGCTTTTGCCTGTGCAAAAAGGTCACGTACTCTGGACGCTCCTACCCCTACAAACATTTCCACAAAATCGGAACCTGAAAGTGAGAAGAAAGGAACTTTTGCTTCACCTGCTACAGCTTTCGCCAATAAGGTTTTACCTGTTCCCGGAGGGCCTACTAAAAGAACGCCTTTTGGTATCTTACCACCCAGCTTGGTGTATTTGTCAGAGTTTTTCAAAAAGTCTACAACTTCCTGTACTTCTTCTTTAGCACCTTCTAAACCAGCAACATCTTTGAAGCTAACATTTACTTTTTCTTTTTCATCAAAAAGTTTCGCTCTCGATTTTCCAATGTTAAAGATTTGGCCACCAGCTCCACCTGAGCCACCAGCTATCTTTCTGAAGAAGATATAATAGAACAAAACCATAATACCTACCCACACAAGAATATTCATAAGGAAGCTACTCCATGGAGAACTTTCCGTATCGAACGTAAGTTTGGATTTGATATTTGAATCTTTATCTGTTATAGCGTTATAGCGTTCCTGAAAATACTTCAGGTCACCAATATTTACAGTAAAATCCGGGTTTTCTTTCATGAATCCCATCATTGGCGACGGAGTCGTTTTCTTCTTAGCCAATGCAGGATCATTTTTAGCTTCAGGTGTTAAAAAAACCTGAGCAACGTCTGTATCCTTTAATACGACAACATTTTTGATTTTATTTTGGCTCAATAATGCATAAAAACTTTTCTCGTCTAGTTTTCTGGTGTCCGATGAAGACATTAAACCAGGAAGGAAAAGCATAAGCAATACTGCTGCAAAGATTAAATAAAACCAATTAAATCCTTTACTTTTCATTACTTCTTTTAAATAATTAGGAGAGGGTTCTCTCTGTTAAGATTCTATTTTTGTGACTTTGGCATCTCCCCAAAGGCTTTCGATATCATAATATTCACGAATATGTCTTTGGAAGATATGCACAACAACCGATACATAGTCTACTAATACCCACAATGAGTTTTCAGCACCTTCCACATGCCATGGACGATCCTGTAGTTCATTTCTTACTTTCTTTTCTACATTTCCTGCGATTGCTGAAACCTGTGTATTAGAATTGGCACTACATATAATAAATGTATCGGCAACTGTATTTTCAATATGCGAGAGATCAAGAACTTGGATATCCTCACCTTTAGTATCCTGAATCGCTTCTAGTATTTTGTCTATTAGTTGCTGTTTTTCTGTATTTTTACTCATTCAAAAAATTGTAATATTTGCAAAGTTACTTTTTTTTATCTCAAATCCTCTTTAATTAGCTTTAAAAAATGAACAGCCTGCTTTACCTTCCAAGTGTTGGATCCACAAACGATATCGTTTCTGAACTTGCAAATCCAAACGCTACAGGAATATCCTCAGTATATACATTTGACCAGACCAAAGGACGTGGACAATATGGCAACACCTGGAAAATCCCAAAAGATAAGAACGTAGCTTATTCTTTTATCTTACCAACAAAGCTAGTGAGATTGTCTCCAAATCTATTCAACTTCTATACCGCTTTGTTACTTCGTGACTTTATTGTCAAAATTACCGATAAAGAGGCAAAAGTGAAGTGGCCCAATGATATAATCCTGCAAAATAAAAAAATTGTGGGAATTCTCATAGAGAAAATTACAGTGGAGCATTTAGATTATTATATAGCCGGTTTTGGTGTAAATGTTCTTCAGGATAATTTTGAGGAGATTGCAAAAGCGGGTTCTATAAAGACACAAACCGGTTTAAGCTTCGACCTGCACCATTTTGCAAAAGGAATGCACAGCCATTTTTCTGAGCAGCTTGTACAGTTCCCCTCAGATGAAGAGATACTGGCAAGATACAACGAGGCACTTTTCCGAAAAGACCAGATATCCGTGTTTGAGATTAACAATATCAGACAAAATGGCATCATTAGATATGTTGACAAAGATGGTTATCTAAATGTAGAACTGGAAAATGAAGATGAAATGAAAAAGTTTTTCCACAAAGAAATCACCCTACTCTACTGATTAGCTCGCTTCCAGTATAGGTAGAACGCAATCGGAGCAAATACAATATTTGGAAGCCACATAGCCACCAAAGGCGATAAAGTTTGCGAAGAAGAAACCAGTTTCAATACTTCGAATGAGAATACAAATACAAAGGCCAGGGCAATACCAATTGCCAGGTTTGCTCCAAGCCCGCCTCTTTTCTTCTGGGAAGAAAGTGAGAGCGCCAAAAAGGTTAGTATAATAATAGAAAAAGGCATGGCGGTGCGCAAATGCAACTCATTTTGATAAGCGGCGACATTTGCATTACCTTTTCTTCTTTCATTATTGATAAAATTAATAAGTTCGGGTGTTGTTTTGTTTTCACCAACAAGTTCATCCGGAAAAATCTCTTCGGGAGATGCACCCAGCTTCTGATACTTGGTGTCTCCTTTAGCTAGTTTTTCCGTGTCATCTTTATTCACCCACTTTTCGTAATAATTGGTCAGCATGAAGCTTTTCTTTTTCTCCTCCCAAACCATATCGCTTGAAGTAAGCTGATAAATCAGTCGTCTGTTTTTATCAAATTTCTGATAAAGATAGGAGAAGCCTCTTTTCTCTTTAGGATTATAGCTATTGATAAAAACATATTCTGTAGGTGATAACTGCGTAGAAATCTGACGGCTATCTGTAAATTTACTTCTGTTAGCCGCACTATAGGTATAGATGATTAGTTTGTTTTTCTTAATATTCGCCCATGGCAATATAAAGTGATTAATAGCCAATGCAGAAAAAGCAAGTAATAAAGCGGCAATAAGATAAGGCTTGGCAAATCTGTGAAAACTGGCTCCACTACTAATAATAGCCACGATTTCGGTATTATTGGCCATTCTCGATGTAAAGAAAATAACCGAAATAAATACCAGAATAGACATAAAGGTTATAACAAGATATATTAACCAGTATGGGTAAAAATGAATCAGAAAGTAACTTGTTGTAAAACCATTACTTTCAATACGCGGAATCTTTGCCTGAACATCTATTACCAATACAATAATAGACAGCAATGCCAACATAAATCCCAGGGTTCCCAGGAATTTCCGGATAATATATTTATCTATAATCTTCAAGGACTACATTCTGCTTTTTAGTTGTGGAATAATGCTATCTTTCCATTCATAGAAATCTCCCGCTAAGATATGTTCTCTTGCAACTTTTACCAAATCTAAATAAAAAGCAAGATTATGAATAGAAGCAATCTGCTTCCCTAAGTATTCTCTTGCTGAGAATAAGTGTCTTACATATGCTTTTGTATATTCCTGATCTACATACGATGTACCAAATTCGTCTAACGGAGAAAAATCATTCTTCCATTTTTCGTTCTTAATATTGATAACACCACCCCATGTGAACAACATACCATTCCTTGCATTACGGGTAGGCATTACACAATCCATCATATCGATACCATTGCCTATGGATTCCAGAATATTCCATGGTGTCCCCACCCCCATCAGATAACGAGGTTTATCTTTAGGAAGAATATCTGTTACTTCATCTGTAATTCTGTACATTTCCTCTTCCGGCTCACCAACAGAAAGCCCTCCAATAGCATTTCCTTCAGCCCCTGCCTCAGCAATAACTTCAGCGGAAGCTTTTCTAAGGTCCGAATATACAGATCCCTGAACGATTGGAAACAACCTTTGTTTGTGTCCATAATATTCAGGATTATTTTCTGTCCATTCAATACATCTCTTCAGCCATCTGTGTGTAAGTTCCATAGAAAGCTTGGCCTGATTGTATTCACATGGATATGGAGTACATTCATCGAATGCCATAAAAATATCTGCACCGATTTTACGCTGAATTTCCATAGAAACTTCAGGAGAAATAAAATGATAACTTCCGTCGATGTGAGATTTGAATTTCACCCCTTCTTCGGTCATCTTACGACTGGAGGCCAGTGAAAAAACCTGAAAACCGCCACTATCTGTAAGAATAGGAAGTTCCCAGTTCATAAATTTATGTAATCCGCCTGCATTCTGCATAACATCCATTCCTGGCCTCAGGTATAGGTGGTAAGTATTCCCAAGGATAATCTGAGCTTTGATATCATCTCTCAGTTCTCTCTGATGAACAGTTTTTACTGTTGCTACAGTACCTACCGGCATAAATATAGGCGTCTGTATTTTACCATGATCTGTTGTAATAACACCAGCTCTGGCTTTACCTTTTGCTGAAAATTGTTCTACTTCAAAAAACTTCTCCATATGTTATTTCGGAACTTCAGTTCCTTTATTTTTCTTTTTAATATATGCTTCCAGTTTCGGATCTTTTTTCATCAGCTTTTTTTCTGCAGATTCAAAAATAGATTCCATTTGTTTTTGGGATAGGTAGTAGTTATAACTATCCATAAAAACAGTTCCTGTAATTTTATGCTGCTGCAAAATATATTTGCTTGTTCCCTCCATATTAGCCTGCGGATTTATATTCAATGCTCCATCATAAATGGCCATCTCCACAAAAATATCCGCCATTTCGTCTTTAGAAATAAGCTTTTTTGGTTTATCCACCTGCGAGCATGCAGATAGGAACACTATAAATATGAAAAAAAACAGTTTTCTCATAATCTGTTTATTATACTTTTCCATTTCAGGTTAAGCACTCCGAATAAAGCCTCCTGAAAAATGTTTGCACTCATTTTCGATTCGCCTCTAGTTCTGTCCGTAAAAATAATAGGAACTTCAACAATTTTAAAACCTTTTTTATAGGTTCGGAATTTCATCTCAATCTGAAATCCGTAACCTCTTAATTTAATTTTGTCTAAACCTATTTCTTCCAGCACTTTTCTTGAGAAGCATACAAATCCGGCAGTTGTATCATGAATTGGCACTCCTAAAATAAAACGTACGTATTTGGAAGCAAAGTAAGAAAGCAGTACTCTGCCCATAGGCCAGTTTACTACATTTACCCCTTTTGAATAACGCGATCCAATAGTCATATCAGCATCCTGACAAGCTTCATATAGCTTTGGCAGATCATCCGGGTTGTGTGAAAAATCGGCATCCATCTCGAATATATAATCATACCCGTGCTCCAAAGCCCATTTAAATCCATGGATATAAGCCTTCCCTAATCCGTCTTTTACTTGTCTTACGCTAAGAAAAACCTGCCCTGCATAAACAAGCATAAGATTCTCGACAATACTGGCAGTCCCGTCCGGAGAAGAATCATCTACCACCAGAATATGAAAATCCTGCTGCAAATCCATTACAGCTTTTATAATATCGGCAATGTTTTCTTTCTCGTTGAAAGTTGGGATAACGACTAATTTTTTCATACAAATCGAGCACAAAGATAAGTTATTCTGATCTAAATTTTGTACAGGAGATGAATGTGTGTACTTTTGCAAAAAAAATCATTGATTAGAATTGTAGAAAACAATGACTGGGTAATCTACAGTATCTTAGGTATTGCTATAATATATATTATATCGTCCAGGGTACTGAATAAGGATATTTCTTTTGTAGAACATCTTCGGCTTTCTATAGAGGATAGCAGCAATATCTTTATCAACTGGTTTATTTCCGGTTTTATTTATGTCTTCATTTTATCGGTTTTTTTATCACAATATATTCCTGTAGTACCAAGATTTATTAATGATAATATAAACCTTGGTGGCTATACCCTAAATAAATTTGGTTTTATCTTTATTACCTATTTATTATTATACGGAGTAAAATGTGTTTTATCCTATCTGTTTTTTGCCAGCTCCGGCAATGCAGACCGCTGGAAGTCATATACTTTCAACATCAACAAATTCTTTCGTATTATTATTTTGCTATTTTGTGTACTTACACTTGTTCACTATTTCTACCCTATAGATCGTTTCCGGGTGTTCAATTATTACATAGGAATGCTGGTTTTTATCTTTGCCGGCAAAATAGCATTTCTACTTTTTAACAGGAATCCTACTCTTCCTAAAGAATGGTATTATAAATTTTTGTATATTTGCACACTCCAAATTTTACCTCATTTGGTAGTATGGAAGTTTTTATTTTTTTAGTCATTATAAAAATAAATTGATGAAAGTAAAGTCCGTTCTAGTCTCTCAGCCAGCTCCTAATTTAGCTACATCCCCTTATGGTGAGATAGCTAAAAAAGAAAAGGTGAAGATTGATTTTAGACCTTTTATACATGTAGAAGGAGCAGATGCGAAAGAACTTCGTTCTCAAAAAATAGATCTTAGTCAGTACACTGGTATTATTTTTACCAGTAAAAATGCTATAGACCATTACTTCCGCTTAGCAGAAGAGATGCGCTTTGCTGTACCAGATTCTATGCGATACATTTGCCAGTCTGAAGCTGTAGCTAACTACCTTCAGAAGCACATTGTCTATAGAAAAAGAAAAATCAGCTTTGGCGAAAAAACAGCAAAAGATCTTTTACCATTATTAAAGAAGCATAATACTGAAAAATACCTTCTCCCATCTTCAGACGTTTTCACAGAAGACATTCCGAATGTACTAAATGAAGCAGGCGTAGAATGGAAAAGAGCTATTATGTACAGAACAGTTTGCAGCAACCTGCAGGATGTTAACATAAAAGAGTATGATCTTGTGATTTTCTTTAGTCCACAGGGGGTACGTTCTCTATTCGAGAATTTCCCGGACTTCAAACAGGAAGATACGAAGATCGGGGTATTCGGGCTAACAACCCAGCAGGCAGCAGAAGAGCTTAAACTTCGTGTAGATCTTATGGCTCCTACAAAAGAATCTCCTTCTATGACAATGGCTTTGGAAAAGTTTATCAAAGCTAACAACAAGTAAAAATCTATAAATAATACAAAAGCCATCATTACCTTCGGGTTGTGATGGTTTTTTATTTAACTTTAATTTTTTATTCACTTATAAATGAAAGCGCCAAAGGCAAAAAAGATAGATAAAATCCTTAGTAAGCACGGCGATCAAAGAATCGATCCTTACTATTGGCTAAACGAAAGGGATAACCCAGAAGTTATCGCATACCTAAATGAAGAAAACCAGTACACCTCCGAAATAATGAGAGATACTGAAGATTTCCAGAATTTTCTTTATGAAGAAATGAAATCCCGTTACAAAAAAGATGATTCTTCACTCCCCTATTTCTTTAATGAATACTGGTACATTGTACGTTATGAAGAAGGCAGAGAATATCCTATTTTTTGCAGAAAGCATCTTACCCTGGAAGCTAATGAAGAAATCCTTTTGGATTCCAACATTCTTGCAGAAGGTCTGGACTTCTTTGAAATTGGAAGCCTTAGCGTAAGCGAAGACAACAATATGATCGCTTATTCTTATGATAAACTGAGCAGAAGAATCTATACCATATACTTCAAGAATATTGAAACTGGCGAAATACTGGAAGACAAAATAGAAAATACAACCGGAAAAGCCGTATGGTCTGCAGACGGACAATATGTTTTCTATATACGTAAAGATAAAAGCCTTCGCGCCTACCAGATCCTTCGACACAAAATAGGAACAGACTCCAAAGAAGATGTTCTGGTTTATCATGAAAAGGATGATACTTTCGATGTTAATGTATTCAAAACAAAATCATCTGAATATATCATTATTTCCAGCTCGAGTACAATTTCCGACGAAATGCGCTTTGTCCCAGCCAATGATATTTTTGCAGAATGGAAGATTATTCAGCCTCGTGAAGCAGACCTGGAATACTCTGTAGAACATTTTGAAAATGATTTTTATATCATAACGAATGTTGATGGAGCTACCAATTTCAAACTTGTAAAAACACCTGTTGATAAAACAACAAAGGAAAACTGGACAGATATCGTTCCGCACAGAGAAGGAATCCTTCTGGAAGGCTTCGAGATTTTCAACGATTACCTTGTAATTGAGGAAAGAGAAAAGGGTCTTCTTAAGATTAATATTCGCAACTGGAAAACCGGAGAAACAGAATATTTACCATTCCATGACCCTACTTACACTGCTTATATCAGTATAAATCTTGAATTCAATTCAGAGGTTCTGCGATATGGATATACATCCATGACCCGCCCATCAACTACGTTTGAGTACAATATGAAAACTAAAACCAATAAAATCCTTAAGGAACAGGAGGTTTTAGGCGGGACATTTAAGGCCGAAAACTATATCTCTGAAAGGATATGGGCAACAGCAAGAGACGGACAGAAAGTACCTATCTCTCTTGTTTACCATAAAGACACTTCGAAAAGCGAGAATACACCACTTTTGCTATACGGATATGGCAGCTATGGTTATACAGTAGATGCAGCATTCTCCAATGTACGTCTTTCTTTACTGGATCGAGGATTCATTTATGCAATTGCTCATATACGCGGTGGGGAATATCTGGGCAGAGAATGGTATGAAGACGGAAAAATGCTGCACAAGAAGAATACGTTCTATGACTTTATAGATGCTGGCAAGTTTCTGATTAAAGAGAACTATACTTCTGCAGAACATCTTTATGCAATGGGCGGAAGTGCAGGCGGATTACTAATGGGTGCCGTAATTAATATGGAACCTAAACTATTTAACGGAATTGTAGCGCAGGTACCTTTTGTAGACGTTGTGACGACAATGCTCGACGAGGACATTCCTTTAACCACAGGGGAATATGACGAATGGGGAAATCCTAATGAAAAGGAATATTATGATTACATGAAATCTTACTCTCCATATGATAATATCGAAGAGAAAGAATATCCAAATATTTTAATCACCACTGGCTTCCACGACTCTCAGGTACAATACTGGGAACCTGCAAAGTGGACTGCAAGACTTCGTGAACTTAAAACAGATGATAATCTTCTGCTTTTCAAAACTGATATGTCTTCTGGTCACGGTGGCGCTTCAGGACGCTTTGAGTCTCTGAAAGATGATGCATTTGAATATGCTTTCCTTCTCAAAATGGAGAATAAAATCGAAGTTTAACTTCAAAAAAAACTAAAAATGACAGAACAGGAACTATGGAAAAAAGTAGAAGCTTTTTTTCAGAAAAACTTTGATATGGAACCCAATCCTCCAATAGAAACAATTTTATTTCTTATTGGCATTCAGGAATTAGGGAGCGGACAACAAAAATATTCTAAAGATGACAAACTAAATCTTATACATATCGCTGTCTGCAGATTATTAGAACCTTATGGCTATTACAAATTCAATGGTTATGATGATGGCTGGCCTCAATATGAACAGCTCCAGGAGGTCCCGGAATTAAAACCTAATGAACAAAGTGTTTTGATGAGAAAATCTATTATCCAGTATTTTATCGACGAAGAACTTTTTGAAGAATAAAGGTAAAAAGACATTGTTAAAAAACAGTGTCTTTTTTTTATTTAATAAAGTACTAAAAGTATTTTCTGGCATGGTTTTGGCGCACATGAGAAATCTAAATTTTGTGTTAAAAAACATTTTTTTAAGAAAATAAAAGCAATTTTAATCAAATTATTTTCCTTAATATTCAATTTATTTTTAATTTTAACAAATATTTGAGTAAACAATGAATAACAAGTTCATTCCTATCATATCCGTTTTTATGACGATCTCCCTTATCGTCTTCGTATCTATGCAGCTATACTGGCTGAAGGAGTATTACAGAGCTTTGGAACAGGAGTTCTCTAACAAGGTATATTCTTCCATGGAAAATATCCGTGAAAAGGTAAATGAAATGGAGGTGGATAAATATTACGCTAACAACAAAACCAATTTTTCGGAAGCTATAAAAAATTCCAGTGGACAGGCTACCCAACAATATATTCAGTCCACTACAGACTCTACTAATAACAAAAGAGTTATTGCATTCTCTAAAAATATTATTGAAAAGAAAGATATTCCGCTACCTACTCCGGGGGACAATGTAGAGTTAACGAACTTGTATGGAGATGAAGGGCTGATAAAGCTAAAAAATGCGGCGCCAAAGCCTCTGACATCTGAAATGAATCAGGATTTATCCAGCAATAATTTTACCCTTAAGCAATTGGTTAAAATTAACGCCAGCAATATGCCTATACAGCAGCGTATAAATACTAAGGAACTAGACAGTCTCATCAAACGTGAATTAAGCATGAAGGGCATTAATACCCCAATTGGATTCGCCATTTTAGATAAGAATAACAACCCTACAAAGGTTGCTAATAATAATTTTTTAGCACAGCCAGATAAACAAAATTATACGTTTGAACTTTTCACTGACAATCAGTATAAAACACTCTATACTTTGGCATTAATTTTCCCGAGCAAGGATTATTCACTTGTGGAAAATAATCTGCCAATGCTTCTGGGAACAATGCTATCTCTGCTTACAATTTTGGGGATTTACATCATCTCTATCAACTATATGAGCAAGCAGAAGAAAATTTCTGAAGTAAAGACTGATTTTATCAATAATATGTCGCATGAGTTCAAGACTCCACTAGCCACCATTTCAGTTGCAACAGACTCTCTGAACAATGATAAAATAGCAACCAATCCGGAAAAAGTAAAATACTATTCAAGCCTTATTAAGCAGGAAAATCTGCGCATGAAAAAACAGGTTGAGAATGTACTGAACATGTCTAAACTGGAACGTAATGAAATGAAGCTTTTCCTGAAAACCACAAATGTAAGAGAGCTGATAAAGGAAATAACCCGTTCATTCCGCCTGATTGTCGAACAAAGAGAAGGCTCTCTTACAGAAGAATTCAAGGCAGAGAAATATAACTTCAAAATTGATGAGTTTCACATTTCAAATGCCTTAGTGAACTTACTGGACAACGCAAACAAATACTCTCCAGAAAAGCCAGATATAAGAATAAAAACCAGAAATGAGGGCAACTGGTATGTCATAGAAATTTCTGATAAAGGAATGGGGATGGAAACAGAAAACAAGAGCCGGATTTTTGAGAAATTCTTCCGTGAAGAAACCGGAAATATTCACAATGTAAAGGGACAAGGACTAGGCCTTTCTTATGTTAAAAAGATTATAGAACTCCATAAAGGACAAATAATTGTAGAATCGCAAAAGGAAAAAGGAAGCACCTTTACCATAAAACTTCCGTTAATCGTCTAACAACAAAATATTAAAAAAATGAACAACAGAATCTTACTCGTAGAAGACGACCAAAGCTTCGGAGCTGTACTGAAGGATTATTTAACTATTAATAACTTCGATGTAACTCTGGCTGCCGATGGCGAACAAGGACTAAAAGAATTTACCGAAAACGAATTTGACATCTGCATTACCGATGTAATGATGCCAAAAAAGGATGGTTTCTCTTTAGCTGAAGAAATTAAAAAAATTGATAAAAATATTCCGATCATCTTCCTTACCGCTAAAAACTTGCGCGAAGATATCCTGAAAGGATACCAAATCGGAGCCGATGATTATATCACCAAACCTTTTGATACTGAACTATTGCTTTACAAGATAAAAGCAATCCTTCAGAGAAGTTCTTCCATTGAAGACGAAGAACAGGAACAATTTAAAATCAGTAATATATTCTTCGACTCTATGTTGCGTCAGCTACGTGTAAACGATCAGGAATATAAGCTTTCTCCAAAAGAAAATGAGCTATTAAAGCTTCTTTGTATCCACAGAAATGATTTTATGCCTCGTGATCTGGCACTAAGAAAAATCTGGAAGAAAGAGAACTACTTTACAGCGAGAAGTATGGACGTTTACATTGCTAAACTTCGTAAACTTCTAAAAGAAGATGAAGGTTTGGAGATCATCAATGTACACGGTGAAGGATTCAGACTTTTAGTAAAAAACTAAGCACTGATTACAATAAAAAAGGAAGCCGATTGGCTCCCTTTTTTATTTTTATTTTGCTTCCACACAGAAGATTCTGTAAGGAATAAGTATCGCTCCGCTGTATACTCTTTTTACCCTTCTCAGATCCTCGCTACCGCTTTGCTTACTAAAGAAGCTACCGGCAAGAATTTTATAGTTAGGTCTAAGGCTACTGTCAAGCTCTGTTCTAAGATCCGGAAAACTTTGTCTTACCTCATATCTTATCTTATTTGCATCATTGCTATTGTTAGTCACAGCAATCTGAATCTTATAACCACTAAGCTTAGGTCTGTTTCTACAAATATCTGCAGTAGAGAGTGTTTTTGTATTGATAACACGAGGAGTACTTGTAACAATTCTATCCTCGCTTATTACCGATCCGCCACCAGTATTATTTACAATTTTAGGACCTGCAGGACGATTGCAGCTCTCTTCAGATCTGGTCAACAATTCGTCTATTCTGCTATCCATTTGCGCAGTATAAACATTACCGCTCACACTATCTTTCTTACTGATAATCTTCTGAGCATAAATATTTTGAAAACAAAACAACATCATAACAGCTCCTATCTGAAATATCTTTTTCATCTATTAATAGTTAATTTATGCAAAAATAAGACTAATTCCTGAAACTAATTTAGAATTGATATAAATTACCGAAAAATGACATTTAGACATATTTTAGCCCTGTTAATGTAGTGTTAAAATAGTATTTTTGCCGAATTGAATGATATAGTATCAAAGATTAACTAATCAAGATTAATTAAATGATTAATTGGAGAAAGCATTACAAGAAAGGGCTGATTGCAATTGGTATTTTGCTATCAACCAGTGCTCTTTATAACGCACAGGAAGGCGACCCTGCAAAAGGGGCAGAGCTCTTTAAAACAAATTGTACAGCCTGCCACAAACTTGACTCAAAACTAATTGGGCCACCATTAAAAGGCATTGTAGAAAAGGTAAAAGCAGAGGAAGGTCTAGGACGCGACTGGTTCCAAAAGTGGATTAAAGACAACAAAGCTTTAAGAGCTTCCGGTGACAAGTACGCAAACAAAATCTTCGAAGAAAACGGAAAAGTTGAGATGCAACAATTCCCGAATCTTTCTGAAAAAGATATCGATGATATCTTAGCCTATACATCCAATCCTCCTGCTGAACCAGCAGCTGATGCAAAGAAAGATGCTAAAGCTACTGATTCCCCAGATCTAAACGCTGTAAACGCAGCTAAAGCTAGCGAAGGAAATGCTAAAATCGTAATGATTTCACTTTTCGCTATTGCAGGTCTATTAATCTGGATCTTATTCAAAATAAGACAGCTAGTAAAACTTAACCAATCCGAAGAGATTACCGCTCTTAATGCTACAAGAATTCAGTCTTTCAGCGAGCTTTATGCAAAATACAAAATTGTAGGACAAGGTGTTGTTGCTCTTTTAGCAATCCTTGCAGCATATGGTGTATGGAACTGGTTAATGTGGATCGGTGTTTACAAAGGTTACAAGCCTGAGCAACCTATCTACTTCTCTCACAAAATTCACGCAGGAATCAACAAAATCGACTGTCAGCTTTGTCACTCTGGTGCTAAGTATGGTAAAGTATCTGAAATCCCTTCACTTAATGTGTGTATGAACTGTCACAAAGCTATCCCTGAATACAAAGGTGAATATCTGGAGCCAGGTCACGACAGAGATTTCTACAACGGAGAAATCAAAAAACTTTATGCTGCAACAGGTTGGGATCCAGCAAAAATGGCATATACAGGAAAAGAGACTCCAGTTGAATGGACAAGAATCCACAACATGCCGGATTTTGTATACTTCAATCACTCTCAGCACGTTATTGCCGGAGAACAAGCAATTATCAATTCATTCAACAAAAAGCATCCTAACGAGCAAATCGATGTAGTATGTAAAGCTTGTCACGGTAAAATCGATACTATGAACGTAGTACAAATGGCTAACGACTTCACTATGGGATGGTGTATCGAGTGCCACAGAACTACAGAAGTAGATATGGGTAACACTTACAACCAGGCTTACTTTGAGAAACTTCACGACAAGTTGAAGAAACAATATGGTAGCGGTGCTAAGATTACTGTAGATGCTATTGGAGGTATCGAATGTGGTAAATGTCATTATTAATAACGAAAACTAGAAGTATCAATGGCTTCAAATAAAATACAATTCAGAAGTATTCACGAACTAAAAGATCCAACTTTAACAAACAAGTTGGCTCAGAAAGAATTTGCCGAAGAAATTCCGGTAGATGAATTCCTAGGGAATGAGGAAAAAATGAATGGTTCTTCTACCAGCAGAAGAGATTTCCTAAAACTTTTAGGATTCTCTACAGCAGCAGTAACACTTGCTGCTTGTGAAGCTCCGGTAGTTAAGACTATTCCTTATGTTGTGAAACCTCACGATATTATCCCGGGTGTACCGAACTACTATGCATCATCTTATTTTGATGGATTCGATTTTGCAAGTGTATTGGTAAAAACAAGAGAAGGGCGTCCAATCAAAATTGAACCAAACCCGGCTGCAGGCAACCTTGGTAAAACAA
Source organism: Elizabethkingia occulta (assembly GCF_002023715.1). Taxonomy (GTDB): domain Bacteria; phylum Bacteroidota; class Bacteroidia; order Flavobacteriales; family Weeksellaceae; genus Elizabethkingia; species Elizabethkingia occulta. The sequence goes on along the minus strand of NZ_MAHX01000017.1, from coordinate 83,145 downwards.
ATGCAAGAGCTCAGGCAAGTGTTCTTTCTCTTTATGACAATGATAAACTAAAGCAACCAAAAGTTAACGGTAAGGAAGCTACTTTTGATGAAGTAGATAACACTGTGCTTAAGGCTTTGGCAGATGCTCAGGCATCTAACAAGAAAGTAGTTTTACTTTCTCATTCTATGCCAAGCCCTACTTTCAAAAAACTTTTTGGTGACTTCAAAGCTAAATATCCTAATGCTGAGTTAGTAACTTACGATGCATTTCCATATGCAGCAGCGCTAGATGCAGCACAGGAAGTATTCGGAAGCAGAAACATTCCGGTTTATGATCTAAGCAAATCTCAATTGGTAGTATCTTTCAACGCAGATTTCTTAGGAGACTTTAACGGAGCGAGCTTAGAGACTTCTTATGCAGCAGCAAGAGTTCCTGGAGACAAAATGTTAAGACACGTACAGATTGAATCTAACATGTCTTTAACAGGAGCCAACGCTGATACAAGAATTAAGCAAAAGCCTTCTCAGGTATACAAAACTTTAGTAGAGGTTTATAACGGATTAAACGGAGGTACATCTGATAAGATTGCTGCTTCTATCGTTAAAGAACTTCAGGCTAAAGGAAGCAATGCAGTAGTATTTGCTGATGGTTCTAAAGCGGCACACGTTTTAGCACACTTAATTAACCAAAAATTAGCTTCTAATGCTTTCACTGGTAAGGCTTCTTACCTGAAAGAATATGACGGAGCTCGTTATAATGAATTCCTTTCCTGGTTAAATGGTGGACAGGTAGGTGTTGTTATTACAAATAACATCGACCCAGTATACTCTTCTAACAAAGGTGCTCAGTTCAAGGCTGCTTTATCAAAAGCAAACTTTGTAGTCGCAATTGCAGATAAAAATAACGAAGTAGCTAAAGCAGCTAAAGTTGTTATCCCTGCAACGCACTGGTTAGAATCTTGGGGTGATGTAATGCCTGAAACAGGTGTTTACACTCTAATGCAGCCTACTATCCAGAAGGTTTACAAATCAAGACAAGTTGAAGAGTCTCTTTTAATCTGGACAAACGGAAAAGGAGCTCCTAATAATTACTACGATTATCTTAAAGCAAACGCTGTAACAATTCTTGGTGGAACATCATTCAATCAGGCATTATACAATGGTTTCAATAATGTAAGTGGTGGCAGTAACCTTTCTTATTCAGGAGGTAATGCTTCTCAGGCAATTTCTGAACTACAAGCATTCAAAGCTTCTGATTTAGAATTAGTATTAAACACCAATACTGCGATTGGAGATGGTACACAAGCTAACAACCCTTGGTTGCAAGAATTACCAGATCCTATCACCAGAATGTCTTGGGATAACTATATCACTATTTCTCCTGCCGATGCTAAGAAATTAGGTATAGATAATGATCTTAATGCCAGAATGCAGTTAGACGGTTCTATCGTTAACCTTACTGTAAATGATGTAACATTAAAAGACGTTCCTGTATTCATCCAGCCAGGACAAGCCGAAGGCTCTCTTGGTTTAGCACTTGGATATGGTAAAGCAGACAATGGTGAAGTAGCTAAAACAGGTATCAACGCTTATCCGTTATTCGACGGATCTAATCTTGCACTTTCAGGTGTTAAACTTGAAAAAACAGGTGAAATGCACCAGTTTGCAGGTATGCAGCTTCAGAACACCCTAATGGGACGTTATGAAATTGCAAAAGAAGTTCCTTTACAAACATTCTTACACAAAGATGTTAATGACTGGAATAAGCCATTAGAGATGCATACTTACGGAGGTACTTTACCAATGGGTAAGATCGACCTTTGGGATAATAATGATGATACTGATGGCCCTCACTTCAACCTTTCTATCGACCTTAACTCATGTACAGGTTGTGGAGCTTGTGTAATTGCTTGTCAGGCAGAAAACAACGTTCCTGTAGTAGGTAAAGAAGAGATCAGAATGTCTCGTGATATGTACTGGTTAAGAATTGACCGTTACTATTCTTCTAAAGAGAAAATCGAAACTAAAGAAGGTCTGGATAAAGGACTTAACGTTCCTCAGCTTTACGATATTCTTATCGAACCATCTGAGACTCCGGACGTAATCTTCCAACCGGTAATGTGCCAGCACTGTAACCACGCTCCATGTGAAACTGTATGTCCGGTAGCGGCAACATCTCACGGTAAGCAAGGTCAGAACCAAATGGCATACAACAGATGTATTGGTACAAGATATTGTGCAAACAACTGTCCTTACAAAGTAAGAAGATTCAACTGGTTCAACTATGCATTAAACGATAAGTTTGATTATAACATGAACAATGACCTTGGCCGTATGGTGCTAAACCCGGATGTTGTGGTTAGAACCAGAGGGGTAATGGAGAAATGTTCAATGTGTATCCAAATGACTCAGGCATCAATCCTTGAAGCTAAGAAAGATGGCAGAAGAGTTGCTGACGGAGAATTCCAGACAGCTTGTTCTAAAGCTTGTTCTACAGGAGCTATGCAGTTCGGAGACATGAATGACAATGGATCTCATGTAAGAAGCTTATTCGGTAGCAAGAGAAGATATTACCTGCTAGAGGAAATTGGTACAAAACCAAACGTTTTCTACCATACGAAAATTAGAAATAGAGAAGAAAAAGAAGTTTAAATAATAAATAAAGTAACAAATGTCAGGACATTACGAAGCCCCGATTAGGGAACCGCTTATTATTGGTCACAAGACTTACCATGATATTACGGAAGATATTGCTCGTCCAATCGAGGAAAGAGCCGGAAAATTATGGTGGTACTCACTTTATGCAGCACTTGTACTATTTATCTACGGAGTTGGATGTATAGCATATACAATTGGTACAGGTATTGGTGCATGGGGGTTAAACAGGACTATCAACTGGGGTTGGGATATTACCAACTTCGTATGGTGGGTAGGTATTGGTCACGCCGGTACATTGATCTCTGCCGTACTATTATTATTTAGACAAAGATGGAGAATGTCGGTTAACCGTTCTGCAGAGGCAATGACAATTTTTGCCGTTGTTCAGGCAGCGTTATTCCCGGTAATTCACATGGGTCGTGTTTGGGTTGGATACTGGGTATTCCCATTACCAAACCAGTTTGGATCTCTTTGGCCAAACTTTAACTCGCCTCTACTTTGGGACGTATTTGCAATCTCAACTTATTTCTCAGTATCAGTAGTATTCTGGTTCATGGGACTTATTCCTGACTTTGCAATGATCCGTGACAGAGCAAAGACTCCATTCACTAAAAAGATTTACACTATCCTTGCATTTGGTTGGGGAGGTAAAGCAAAGCACTGGCAAAGATTTGAAGAACTTTCATTAGTTCTTGCAGGTTTAGCAACGCCACTTGTATTCTCGGTACACACCACGGTATCATTTGACTTCGCCACTTCAGTAATCAAAGGATGGCACTCTACCATCTATCCTCCGTACTTCGTTGCGGGTGCGATCTTCTCAGGATTCGCAATGGTACAGACCCTTCTTTTAGTTGCAAGAAAAGTATGTCACTTGGAGCAATATATTACAATGTACCACATCGAGATTATGAACATCGTAATCATTGTAACTGGTGGTATGGTAACTGTAGCTTATGCAACTGAATATTTCATCGGATGGTATTCAGGTTCAAGATTCGAGGACTTTACATATTTATCTCCGGGAGCAGCAACCGGTCCTTATTGGTGGGCATTCTGGGCGTTAATTATCTGTAACCTTGTTATCCCTGCATCATTCTGGTTTAAGAAATTAAGAACCAATATTATCTGGACATTTATAGTAGCATTAATCATTAACATCGGTATGTGGTTTGAGCGTTTTGATATCATCGTTATTAACCTTTCAAGAGACTACTTACCGTCTTCATGGACAATGTTTAAGCCAACTATTATAGACGTGGGTGTATATTTAGGAACTATCGGATTCTTCTCTGTATTATTCCTATTATATGCAAGAACATTCCCTGTAATTGCACAGGCGGAATTGAAAACGATTTTGAAAATTTCTGGTGAAACTTATAAAGCAAAAGAAGGAGATGAGCACCACTAAAAGAATATACGGCCTTTATGGCGACGATGACGATTTAATGCATGGTGTTAAATTGTTCAGAGATAAAGGAATTGAAATTGCTGAAGTTTATACTCCATTCCCGGTTCACGGGTTAGATAAAGCTTTAGGCTTGAAAAAAACCAGAATTTCAGATGCTGCGTTTATCTATGCTTGTTATGGTGTAAGTATCGGAGCTCTGACAACATGGTACATGATGAACCACGACTGGCCTCAGGTTATTGGTGGTAAACCAAACTTCGACTGGGCACATAACATGCCTGCTTTCGTAGTACCAATGTTCGAGTTAATGGTTTTCTGTGCTGCGCACTTAATGTCACTAACTTACTTAGTAAGAAATAAAATGTATCCTGGTGCTAAACCTCAGAATCCGGATCCAAGAACTACAGATGATAAATTCTTAATTGAGTTTGTATCTGATGATGTGGAAACGATCAAGCAATTGCTTGTGGATACAGGAGTTGAAGAAATAACTATTAAAGATGCCTAAAATGAAAAAGAATTTTTTAAAAATAGCAGGTATCCTTAGCGTTGGAGTAATTACCTTAAATTCTTGCGGGGATAAAACTGAACCGCCTTTAGTATACTTCCCGGACATGTATTTTCCGGTAGCATATGACCCCTTAATGAAAGCTCAGGATCCTTATTCAGATCATGAGAACGAAATTCCGGCATTTGCATCCAGAAACGGACAAACAGGTTTATCTCCTGTTGAAGGAACTGTAGCTCAGAATAAGGATGGTGTTTTACCATCTGAAGCACCAAAAAATACAGAAGATTATAACAGACTATACGATGAGTCTAAAAAAATAACTTCTTCTCCTTTAAATCCTGCTAATAAAGAGAAGGATTTAGAAAGAGGAAAGAAATTATTTGATCATACATGTGCTGCTTGTCATGGTACAGGTGGAGATGGTAAAGGTCCTATCGTAGAATCTGGAGCTTATAGTGGTGTTCCTAACTATGCAGACAGAGAAATCACTGTAGGTTCTGTACATTATGTATTGGAGAACGGACGTAACAACATGGGATCTTACGCTGGTCAGTTAAATGCTGGTGACAGATGGAGAGTGGCAATGTACGTTATGAACGAATTTAAAAAACAAGCTGCAGCTCCGGCAGCAGCTGAAAATAAAGATGCTGCGGCTAAAGATGCTCCGGCTGATAATGCTAATACTAAAAAATAAAAAGAAAAAAGATGTATAGTTTTTCACCTAAATTAAGACTGTATTCCATTATTTTAATTGTTGTGGGGCTTGTTCTGTTTGGTATTGGCTACGCTGTAAATCACAGCATCGATGAGGCTAAAGTAGAACAAATGGTTGCTGCGAAGCACGTTGATCTTGAGCATGGACCAAAGTCCAACTCTATGCAGGAGCACGACAAAACGCATAATGAGCATATAGAAACTGCTTTACATCAGGTTCATAATGAACCAATGGCAGCATTATTACAGGTTTCTGTATTTGCCTTTGGTATTGCCTGTGCAGCATTGTTCTTCTATTGTGTACAAAATGCATCTCATGCAGGATGGCCTATCATTATCCTGAGAGTTATGGAAGCAGTAGCATCCTTCATTCCTTATGGTGGGGTATTAATGCTGATTATTGTTATCGCAAACACAATTGGATGGAGCCACCTTTACCACTGGATGGACGGAAGTCTTGTTGACCCAAATTCACCACACTTTGATGTAATTTTATATGAAAAGAGCAAATACCTGAATATTCCTTTCTACCTTGTAAGAACTCTTATCTTTGTAGGAGGAGCAACATTCTTCGTATTCAAATTAAAATCTCTTTCTAAGCAAGTAGATGAAACTAAGTCCAGAGCAGTATATCAAAAATACTATAACTGGAGTGTGGGTTATATCGCATTCTTCGGTTTTGCTTCTGCAGCATGGGCTTGGGACTGGATGATGTCTATTGACCCTCACTGGTACTCTACCCTTTATATCTGGTATACAATGGTAAGCTGTCTGTCTACTGCAGTAGGTATTATCATCCTTATCAGCGTTTATCTTAAGAAAAAAGGAGTATTACCTCAGTTCAATGATAATCACTTACATGATCTTGGTGTATTCTTATTTGCAACAAGTATGCTTTGGACTTACCTTTGGTTTGCACAGTTCATGCTTTACTGGTATGCTAACGTACCTGAAGAAGTTAACTACTTCTACGGAAGATTTGAATACTACCGTTGGACTTTCCTTCCAATGCTGATTCCTAACTTCTTGTTACCATTATTGGTATTAGTAAGTAGTAGCATTAAGAGAAACTACAAAGTAGTAAGTACTATGGCAGTTGTTGTAATCTGCGGACACTGGTTAGATTATTTCAACATTGTAATGCCTGGTACAGTAGGACCTTTCTGGAATATTGGTTTACTGGAAATCGGAGCAACTTTATTCATTATCGGTTTATTTATCTTCGCCGTAATGTCTGCTCTTTCTAAGTTGAAACTAATACCTACAGGTAATCCATTCTTAAAAGAATCCGAAATTTATGAATATCCATTCTAAAATTTTGATCAATACAAATTTAATCCCGTCCAACGACGGGATTTTTTTTTAATTTTGCACAAACTAAACTTATATTATGAGATACCTTAAATATCTTTTCTTATTGTCGTTTTTATTTCTTGTGAGTTGTAAGAAAGACAAAGTAGATGGTGAGTCGCTAAAATCATTTCAGAGTAGTGTAAATGATATGGCCTCTTCTCTTACTACCATTAAACAGATAAAGTTTAATGAGGCATTATACATTATCAAGAAATTCGGAACAAATGCAGAAGGAGATATCGACCAGATGAATGCAACAGCAAAACTTCTTAATGGGAAGAATGTCGCCGAGATTCTTGCTTTAGCGGATAGTATTGCACAAAAGCAGGGAATTGAATGGGCAAGTACAGCTCCACCTTCACTAGGAGAAATGAATATCTTCGAAGAAAGTAAACCTACAGAAGTCGACCCGAACGATATTCAGGCTTCTACCATTAGTCTTTCTGTACAACCCGCAAGTGTAGATTCAGTCTCTGGTCCAAAAGCCTTGATGATTGTTCCTCGCTTAGTAGATGCACAAGGCAATAAAATAGAATTTAGTAATGCTGCATTAGAGACAGTACTGGAAGTATCAAGTGGTGGCGCCAAAATATCAACCTCCAAAAACTTGATGGTGAATAACAACTTTAAAGGTTTTTATTTAAAATTAAGTTCTTTACCTTTTGACAGAATTATGGATAACAGCATTGATGTTAAAGTAAGTGTAAAAACAGCTAAGAAAACATTGCAAATGACTAAAACAGGAATCTCTCTCAATCCTAATGCACTAAATAAACCTGTAATTACTGAGCCTACAGAACCTGTAACAAATCCTGATGGTGCGATTACCAATCCTGATGGTACAACTACTCCAACTAATCCTGAAGGAGCTACAACCCCTCCAGTTGCTCCAGTAGAAACTCCAAAACCATTAGCAGATCCAAAAGCATCAGTTTCCAAATTTATCGGAAGCATAGGGGCTAAAAATCTAAAAGCTGCTTATGAAATGTCTAATAACCCAAGCTGGGGATCTTATGAGTCTTTCTCAAATGCAAATTCTGGTTTTGGAGCTATAAAGTCTATCAGTGTAAAATCTGTAAATACAGCTAACAAAACAGCGGATCAGGCAACTGTAAATGCGAACTATACTGTAACAGATAATGCTGGTAAAAATACAGACCTGAATGTTACCTATACGCTTAAAGCATCTGCTGACGGCTGGAAGATTACTGGTTATAAAATAAATTCTGCAAAATAAAATAATATGGCATCTGAAAGCTTAATCCAAAAGCTAGAAGCAACAATTGAAAATATTCCGGATTTCCCGAAACCGGGAATACAGTTCAAGGATATTACACCTGTATTTCTAAATCCAAAACTCTATGAGGAGGTAATTGATGATTTAGCTAATTTCAGCCGTGGGAAAGTTGATGTTGTTTGCGGAATCGAAAGTCGTGGTTTTCTATTCGGAATTGCATTGGCTGTAAAGCTGGAAGTTCCTTTTATCCTGATCCGGAAAAAAGGAAAATTACCTCCGCCTTTTATTTCTCAAAAATATGATCTGGAATATGGTTCTTCTGAAATAGAAATGAAAGCTGATCAGCTAAAAGCCGGCCAACGGGTACTAATCCATGATGATCTTCTTGCAACAGGTGGTACAACTGAAGCAGCAGCAAAGCTTGTCGAAAAACAGGGGGCAATGGTTTCTCAGTTTAGCTTCTTAATTGGATTGGATTTTCTGAATGGGGAAGAAAAACTTCGCCCGTTCAATGCTGACATTTATAAAATCCTTTCGTACTAGGTAAATATAAAGGACTAATAATAAAATTAGAAGCTTTAAAAAGTGTTTCCTGATAAAATATAAAGTAGCATAAAAGAATTTCGAAGCTTAGGTTTTAAATCTCAAATGAATTATTTGTATATCAACAGAGAAACATTAAATTTGCAATTCATTAAAATCAGAAAATGACTAAAAATAATAACAGCGGAAAAGAAACTGTAGAGTTTTTCGAAGATTTGGACAAAAGAAATCTGAATTCTGAAAAATTCATTGAAAGATACTCAAAGCAAATTGGGATTGCACTAGGTGTTGTTCTTCTTGGTATCTTAGGTTACTTTGCTTATGACCAATTTGTATTAGGTCCGAAAAATGAAGAGGCAACAACTGAGTTTCTTGCTGCACAGAAAAATCTAAGCCAAGGAAAAGAAGATGTAGCCCTTGGTGGAAAGTCTGCTGCTAATCCTGGATTTATTGGTACTTATAATGAATATTCCGGAACTAAAGTAGGTAAACTTGCTGCTTACAATGCTGCTGTTTTAGAATTTAAAAAAGGGAATTTCCAGAAAGCATATGATATGATGGATAATTTCAGTTCTTCCAACAAGATTCTTATGGCTCTTAAATATGGTGTAATGGGAGATTGTCTAGCTAACCTTAACAAAGGTGACGATGCGCTTTCTCAGTTTGAAAAAGCAGTAAGCTCTTCAGATGATGATTATACATCATACTACTTTACAAGAAAAGCTGGTCTTCTGTCTTTATCTCTAAAAAAGAATGACGCTGCAAAAAAATACTTTTCTTCAATTGAAGAAAAATATAAAGATTATGACAATGGAGCATCTGATGCTTATATTGAAATGGTAAAATATTATTAAAAAATGGCAACAACTGATCTTTCAGCTTATAAGCCACTTCATATAACAAATGCCGATGAAATGATTATCGGCATTGTTTTTTCTGAGTGGAATGATTTTGTAACTCATAATCTTCGTGACGGAGCAATTGAAACTCTGAGAAAGGAAGGTTTAAAAGAAAATAACATCCATGTATTTCCTGTTCCGGGTGCTTTTGAACTAAGTTATGCATCCATGCAGCTAGCAAAAACCGGAAAGTATGATGCAGTCATTGCTATTGGATGTGTAATTCGCGGAGAAACGGCTCATTTTGACTACGTATGCTCCGGAGTGACCCAAGGTATCACTAATATCAATTTAATGACAAATACACCCGCTATCTTTTGTTTATTGACAGATGATAACAAGGAGCAGTCTATTGCTCGAAGTGGAGGTACACTAGGAAACAAAGGTATTGAAGCTGCTGTTACAGCAATGGAAATGGTTGAATTCAAAAAGAATCTGATTAAATAATCTCAGCCTAAAAAATAACAAAAGGAGCCGAAAGGCTCCTTTGTTTTTATATATTTATCAAGGTTTATCAAGATGGGCTTTTGTTCCATTAGGAGTCAGTGTTTTTTGTGTACCAAAAAATTGAAACTGATCAGAACCACTATTTCCGCTTTGATTTCCAAAACTTTTTAAAGATGCCATCAATTTAAGGGCGGCTATTGATGATGTCTGATTTGTGATTTCCTGTAAAGCTTTAATCAATGCTATATCAGAATTTTCATCTCCAAACTCTTTCAAAGTACCGAAATAATCATTAGAATTAATAGGGAACGTAGGCATAAGACCACCATTTGGGTTATCATCTGTTTTTTGTGGATGTGGATTATTCTTCGCATTCCAGTATCCAAAGACAATAGGCTGCATAGTCCATCCATGATTATAAGGTGGCTTAATATTATCCGCACTTGTATAACCATTATCAGGCGAATCATACAAAGTAATTGACCCTACAAATTTACCATAAGTAGTCCCTCCAATTCTTATAACATCAATGTAAGCACCTAATCCGTCCATTGTTAATTCACTTGCAGAAGCCGTTCCATCACTTGTCAAAACATAAACTTTGTTAAGATTTAAAGATTCACTAGCTCCTCCACCTAAAGTATTTCCAAGATTATAAGTAGTATTTTGACTCTGATGTTTTTCGTTATATTTTAATGATACAAACGGATTACCTTTTCTTCCTGCAATTAAATAGCTAAGCCCTATGGCTGTATTAACAGACCCTCCTCCATTATACCTAAGATCCAATATTAAGTCCGTAACATTGTCCTGTTTCATTTGTAAAAATGCAGCATCTAAGCGACTATTAAAATTTGCATCGTAGGCATTATAAACTAAATACCCGATGTTCTTTCCATTCTTTTTGAAAAGCTTATAAAAAGCTACAGGATCCTCATTTACACTTCTTGTAACAATTACCGCAGTCTTCTTATCTCCGAAAACAATTTTATTTTCGATGTCTCTGCTCATACCTTGATATGTAATTGTAACCATGTCACTTTCAAGATCTCTATAATTGCTCGTTGTAATCTTTTCTCCGCGAATTTCCGTAATTGCATTTCCTCTTACAATTCCGGCATCTGCTGCAGGAGACCCTTTTACTACATAATTTACCATTCCTATATAATAATTGGTATCCTTTACTTTAAACAACGTATAATCTATCCCGGAACCTTTTTTAACAGCATTGAGCGCCGCACTAGGAGATTTAATAACACCATCTTTCTCTATCCAGGAGAACGGATCGGTTACTAAACTATAGAATAGAGCATCTGCAGATTTTCCACTGACAAGATCAGCAAATTTTGCAGTTTTATTATATCCGTCTGCAAGCGTAGGAGTAGTTTTCTGCCAGTAATACCAGGAATTAAGACCATTCCATACAAATTCATTTTCAGGGGTAGTCTTTACACTTCCAGTATCAGCCGAAATAGTATCTCTTGCGCATGATGTAAAAAAGAGAAGTCCAATTAAAGAAACCAGCGATAGTTTATTTAAGCTTTTCATATAAAGTTATAATTCGTGTTTAGTAATATTATTTATGCTTAGGTTTGGTATATACATCTGTACCAAAAGGAGTCATTGTTCTTTTACTGGCAACAAAAGAATCACCTCCGAAAGCAGGAGAGTATGCACTACGGCTTCTGGTAGAAGCTAGTGCACTGCCTGAAGGTAACTGGAGCTCTCCGGTAATTAATTTTATAGCTCTGTCTAAAGCCACATCTGATCTGTCACCAAATTCTTTAAGCCTGCCTGCATATTCTGCGGGCAGCACCGGGTATTGAGCTGGTAACCCTCCCTTGGGACCTAATTCCGGAGCAATGCGATCTTTATTGTAGTACGCAAATGTAATAGGCTGTAATGCCCAGTTATGAGACAAGTTTCTTCCTGCAGAAGAATACATTGTCGGAGAGTCATATATGGTATTAGATCCTACGAACTTACCATAGGTTTCCTCACCAACTGTAATTACACTGATATAGCGACGCAGACAGTCTATCGTCAGTTCACTTGCCGATGCTGTTCCACCACTTGTCAGGACATAAACATTTGTCAGATTCAGACTATTTCCATAAGAACTTAGTGGCTTTATTTCATTCCATTGTGCAGCCTGCTTTTTATTAAAATCCATTATTACAAAAGGGGGAGATTGTGAAAACTGCCCTGTTATTAAACTACCAAGTGCCGCTGCTGTATTTACAAACCCTCCTCCATTATATCGTAAATCCAAAATAAGATCTGTAATTCCCTGTCCTTTCAAATCTTCAAATGCTGTTACAAGCTCATTATCACTATCCTGAAAAGCATTATAAACCAGATAACCAATCTTTTTATTTCCCTCATTAAAAACCTGTTGAGCGGCAACAGCGTGCTCTACAAGATTATCCACAGCTGTAAGTGTAATTGCTGCTTTTTCACCATTAGTTGTTATTATACCTGAACTAGCATCTCCACTGGCACTCTGAGCAAAAGTAACACTGAAACTATCGCTTAATAGCTGACTGTAATTAAAATTGTTAAGAACTGCCCCATTAACCCTTGTAATAACATCTCCCCTTTTAATTCCGGCATTATATGCAGGAGAGTTCGGGACAACATAATTCACAATTCCTACTTTTGTATCTCCATTCGGAACTTTAGAATAGATTGTAAAGTCCATTCCGTTGCTTTTAGATACTCCGTTAGAATTTGCCAACTGTTTGTCTATATCCGATATAATCCATGAATTTCTGTCTTCTTCTTTATATAATAGGCTGTAAAATAAAGCATCTGTAGTAGGCTTACTGTTGATCGTACTCACATATTGTGCTGAATTTTTAAAACTATCTGCTAATTCCGGAACCTTTTCCTGCCAGTAATACCAGGAATTGAGTCCTCTCCATACAAAATCATTCTCTTCCTTTGCCTTTTCAGGTTCCACAGGATCGGGGTTATTTCTGTTACAAGAAGTAAGCAACATAGCTCCGGTAAAAGAAACAAACAATAATTTATTTATAAATCTCATATTTTTCAGGTAGATTTGTTTATCTTAAATCCAAAATTAAAAGTATGAAAAAGAGATTAATATACAGCTTATTTTTTTCAGGTACTCTGCTTTTCATTTGCGGAGCCTGTAAAAGCAATGTTACAAATGATACACAGAAGGTAACAAATGCAATGTATAAAATATATGATATTAAAGGAGAAAGAGGATATGATGTAACTTTTGAGGCAACAGGTAATGGAGCAAAACCCGTTGCTGTCGTGATTAACCGCATCAGAAAAGAAATAAACCCATCCGACAAAAAAGACAATACTTACCATATTAATGTCATTGCCGAAACCAGAAAAATACATGGCTACAGACCGCAGGGAACATCACAGGAAAATGGTGTTATTTACAAAATAAATTATACAGAATATTTCAAACCTGTAAAATTTACATTAAAATAAATATCATATCTGCAAGGAACATTCAAAATGTTCCTTTTTTTGTCTAATTTTGGGATATAAAACTATTTCATGTATCTAAAAAGGTTACAGCCATTTTTCTGTCTTGGGGCACTATATATTCTGGTATCTTTTATTTTAAGATTCGTTTTTATTTTCCATCCTATTACAACAAGTAATTTTAGTATTTGGGAATGTACTAAAGTATTGTCTATAGGTTTTGTTAATGATTTTTTCATCTTTGTCCTGGCCAGCTCATTATTTGTTCTTTATACGCTTTTTCTCTCTGATTCTAAATACAGTAAACCATGGGGAAAGATTATTTTGGCAATTTTAGTCCTGGCAATTCTATACGTAGCTTTTTATCCCAATAACATTTTCAAACAGTATGGAGGCTCAGTTTCAGAGATTGTTCTGGCATTCTTAGGCATCAAGACGTTATTATTCGCCTTAATGCTTTTCCTTCCCCGACAAAGATTCGCTATCCGAAATATTCTGTACTTCTTTGCAATTTTCCTATATGTATTGCTTATTATATTCAATGCTGTTAGTGAATATTTCTTCTGGAATGAATTTGGAGTCCGTTATAACTTTATTGCTGTAGACTACCTTATCTATACCAATGAGGTAATTGGTAACATTATGGAGTCTTATCCTATTGTTCCATTATTCTCTATAATAATTGCTGTAACATTACTTATTACATGGCTTATCTATAAAAGAACAAAAGAAAACCTTGTTGAGCTTCCTACATTTAAACAGAAGCTTGTTCTATTATTCTCTTACCTTGTATTAGCAACTGGCTGTTACTTTTTAATAGCACCGTTCCAGAAAATAAAGGACGACAACAACTTTGCTGAAGAAATTCAGTCTAACGGATTATATAAGTTCTATTATGCATTTACGCATAGTGAACTGGATTACTTTAAATTCTATCCGACATTAGTCGAAAATAAAGCTGAAAAACTGTATCTATCACAGTTTGTTCCGCCAACTATGCCAAGGCCTGTTACAAGTGATTCTACAGAACAGCATAAGAATGTAGTTCTGATTTCTATAGAAAGTCTTTCGGCAGATTTTATGCAACACTATGGAAATAAGGATAAGATTACTCCTTTCCTGGATAGTCTGGCTAACAAAAGTTTAATGTTTACCAATCTCTACGCTACCGGTAACAGAACTGTTCGTGGGCTGGAAGCACTTACATTGAACATTCCTCCAACTGCCGGAGAAAGTATTGTAAAAAGAGAAAACAATAAAAATAAATTCTCCACAGGAAGCCTTTTCAAATCCAAAGGCTACCATGTAAAATTCTTATATGGAGGCTACAGTTATTTCGATAATATGGAAGATTTCTTCAGAGGAAATGGTTATGACATTGTCGACAGAAACAACTTCAAACCAGAGGAAATAAGCTTTGCTAATGTTTGGGGTGTTGCCGATGAAGATATGGCTAAGAAAGCCATTCAGGTAATGAATCAGGAAGCCCAAACCGGAAAACCTTTTTTTAATCACTGGATGACAGTAAGTAACCACCGCCCGTTTACTTATCCTGATGGTAGAATTGACATTCCGGGAACAGCAAAATCTCGTGATGGAGGCGTTAAATATACTGATTATTCTCTTCGAAAGTTTTTCGAGATGGCTAAAAAGCAATCCTGGTATAACAATACAGTCTTTGTTATTGTCGCCGATCACTGTGCATCCAGTGCAGGTAAAACAGAGCTTCCAATGGATAAATACCGTATCCCTGCTATGGTTTACGTTCCGGACGGATCCGTACAGCCTCAGCAATTCGGTAAACTAATGTCACAAATTGATTTAATGCCAACTGTATTTGGACTTTTAAATTTCAATTATACTTCAAAATTTCTGGGACAGGATGTTCTGAAGCCAGCTTATATACCCAGAGCTTATATAGCAACCTATCAGGATCTGGGTTATATTAAGGATAATTATTTAACTATTATCTCTCCAACCAGAAAAGTAAAACAATACCAGCTACAACAAAAACCTTCAGACCTACCAGCTGAGTTTAATATTTACTATGAAGAAATACCAGTAAAGCAGCCAAAACAACCATTTGTAGATGAAACGATTGCAACTTATGAAACAGTTTCCAAATGGCTGAAGGAAAATAAACTGAACAGATAATTTTGTACTTTTAACATCACAAAAAACAATAAAAAATGAAATGGACTGACGAAAGAGGTGGAAATGTAGAAGACCGCCGTGGCATGGGCGGTGGTGGAATGATGGTTGGCGGTGGCTTAGGCACCCTGATCATTGCCGCTATTATATTCTTCCTGGGTGGAGATCCCTCTGCCATACTCAATTCCGGAGGCTCTGCAACTCCTGTACGTACGGAGCAACGCCAGCCATCCAGTGAACAGGATAAACAACTCTACGAACTGGTAAGCATGCTGGATGCATGGAATACTAAGACATGGACACAAATCTTCCAGGAAAACGGAATGAAATATGTTGCTCCCAAAATTATCATGTTCAGTAATAGCACAAATTCCGGGTGTGGTCCTGCTCAATCTGCCATGGGGCCTTTTTACTGTCCGGCTGATCAATCTGTATATGTAGATATGAGTTTCTTTAATGAATTACAATCCCGATACGGAGCCAAGGTAAGTGAATTTACAGTTGCATATGTGTTAGGACACGAGATAGGGCATCACGTACAGACTTTATTAGGAACAACGCAAAAAGTAGATCAGTTAAGAAGAAGTGGCCGTTACTCGGAAGCAGAAATGAACCGTGTATCTGTAGCCGTAGAATTACAAGCCGATTTTTATGCTGGTTTATGGGCTAAAAAGAACAACAAACGTGTTCAGGGAGGAATCCTGGAGCCAGGAGATATTGAATCTGCAGTAAGTGCAGCACAAGCTGTTGGAGATGACAATATTCAGAAGAGATCTTCCGGATATGTGAATCAGGAAAGCTTTACTCACGGATCATCAGCACAACGTGTAGAATGGTTTATGAAAGGTTATAATACCGGCGATATAAAACAAGGCGATACTTTCAACGCTTTATTACGATAAATAAAAATCCTGCGAAAGCAGGATTTTTAATTTTCAAACCTTATTGGTTTATTTTTTATCAAACATGCTTCCTGAATAGGTTTATGAACAAATTTACAAAAAATGAGGCTGTCCAAACTTTTCGGACAGCCTCTTACTTTTCAAACCTTATAGGTTTTAAAAACCTATAAGGTTTATTTTTTATGGTACCAACCCAAATATTTTTGCGTCTACAAATCTTCCCTTTTCAAAGAAAAAATCTTTGAGCAATCCTTCTTCTTTAAAATTCAGTTTCAGCAATAGTCTCTCTGAAGCAAGATTATCAGGATCAGTAAACGCCTCTACCCGATGAACATTCATTTCTGAAAAAGCATAAGGAAGGATAGTTGTTATCGCTTCTTCCATATAATGCTGACGCCAGTACAAAGGATTTAGTTCATAACCCAGCTCTGTTTTAAAATGCTCATGAGCCCAGTTATGATAACCACAGGTTCCAATCATCTTACCACTATCCTTTAGCTGAATTGCCCAGCGGATTCCTTTTTTATATTCAAAGTTTTTGTTGAAATCCTGAATTAGTTTCTCTGCCTCATCAATTCCTTTAAAAGTATACAAGTCATAATACTCTGTAACCTCATCTTGTGAGAAGTATTCAAACATATCTTCTGCATCGGCTAATGTAAGCTGACGCAGAATAAGTCTTTGGGTTTCTAAAACAGGGAACTCCATTATTTCAGATTTTTAAAAAATTCCCACATGATAATACCTGCACATACACTTACATTGAGTGAATGCTTTGTTCCCAGCTGTGGAATTTCAATAAAGCCATCACATAAAGCGAATGCTTCATCCGATACACCGTCTACTTCATTTCCCATAATCACCACGTATTTCTCGTCTTTGGAAATTATCTGCTCATTCAGAGCAATACTACCTGTAGTCTGCTCAATAGCTAAAATTTTATATCCTTCCGACTTTAGTTTTTGCAAAGCGTCGGTAACGTCTTTCTCGTAATACCAGTCTACACTTTCGGTAGCGCCTAATGCTGCTTTATGAATCTCGCGGTGTGGTGGTTGCGGCGTAATACCGCATAATACGACCTTCTCTATAATAAAAGCATCAGCTGTTCTGAATACCGCTCCTACATTATTCATACTACGGATACTATCCAACAGAACAATCAACGGAATTTTTTCCGATTGTTTAAAGGTTTCTATATCTACTCTGCCGAGTTCTTCCAGTTTTAACTTCTCTACCATGAAACTTCATTTTTCGGTTACAAATTTACAAAAAAGCTTATGGTACACAGTTACATTTGGGAACGTAAAAATATTATACGTATAAAGTCATAAAATGTGAAAATGAGTTTTACAAAGAACAAACTTTCAAAGCCTGAATTTAATCCTTAAATTTGGAACCTATACCTATAAAAAATGGCGAAAGAAAAGAAGGAAACTCCTTTAATGGGACAATACAACAGTATAAAAGCAAAATATCCGGATGCCCTTTTACTGTTCAGAGTTGGTGATTTTTATGAAACCTTTGGACAGGACGCGGTTAAAACATCTCAGATATTAGGTATTGTTTTAACTAAAAGAGCAAATGGCTCTGCTTCTTATATAGAATTGGCCGGCTTCCCACATCATTCACTGGACAGCTACTTGCCAAAATTGGTTCGTGCCGGAATGCGTGTTGCTATATGCGACCAGCTGGAGGACCCGAAAATGGTTAAAGGCATTGTAAAACGAGGAGTTACCGAACTTGTGACTCCGGGGGTTACGTTCAATGATCAGGTTCTGAATGCCAAACGAAATAATTTCCTTCTGTCGCTTCACAAAGAAAAAGAAAAATACGGAATAGCATTGGTGGATATTTCTACCGGAGAATTCCTAGTTAGCGAAGGTAATCTTGAAAAATTACTCCATATTGTCAATACCTTTGATCCTAGTGAGATTATTCTTCAAAGAAGTACTGAAGTTCCTGCTGTTCTGAAAAACAGAAATACATTCAAACTGGAGGATTGGGCATATCAGTATGATTATGCTTACGAGAAGCTCACACAACATTTTAAAACCAAATCTTTAAAAGGTTTTGGTATAGAGGATCAAAAACTGGCGATTGTAGCCTCAGGGGGTATTTTTGCTTATCTGGTAGAAGATACTCATCACAGCCTTCTGAACCATATCACCAAGATACAGCCTATTCCTCAGGAAGATTATCTGATGATGGATGCTTTCACCCTTCGTAATCTGGAAATTGTATTTTCCAGTCAGCAGAAAGGGAAAAGCTTACTCGACATCATCGATAAAACCTCAACTCCAATGGGCGGAAGATTACTTCGCAGAAGACTAATCCTTCCCCTTAAAAATATCAATGAAATTAACCGCAGACTAAGTCTTGTTGAATTCCTGAACAAAGAGGATCAGCTGAAATATGAAATTTCTTTAAGGCTTAGAACTATTTCCGACCTCGACAGATTAATGGGTAAGCTGGCGGCCGAAAAAATAAGTCCTAAAGAACTGGGATACCTTCGTCAGTCACTGGAAAGCATTCAGGAAATAAAAAAATTACTGATTCCGCATCCGGATGTTCTGGCATGGCTGGATCCTTTAAATGATCTGGATGAAATTCTTCAGTATGTATACCAACACCTGAATGAGGAACTTCCTGTACACCTTAACAAAGGAAATGTAATAAAGGAAGGCGTTTCTGAAGAATTAGACCGCCTGAGAAATCTTCAGTCTAAAGGCAAAGGCTTTCTGGATGAAATGCGCGATCGTGAGATTGAACGTACCGGTATCCCGAGTCTGAAAATAGATTTCAACAATGTTTTCGGCTACTTTATTGAAGTAAGAAACACTCACAAAGACAAAGTTCCGGAAGACTGGATCCGTAAGCAAACACTTGTTAACGCAGAGCGTTATATTACTGAAGAGCTAAAGGAATATGAAAGCCAGATTTTGGGAGCTGAAGAAAAGATTTCTTTATTGGAATCAGAATTATACCGTGCAACCTGCACTTATTTACTACAATATATAGATCTTATACAGGAGAACTCAGCACTAATTGCTCAATTAGACTGTGCGTTAGGCCTATCCGAACTTTCTGTACAGGAGCAATATACAAAACCTGTTCTTAATGATAGCTTTGTAATCAGTATCTCGGAAGGACGCCACCCTATTATAGAAAAGTCTTTACCTTTAGGAGAGAAATACATTCCGAATGATATCTATCTGGATCAGGACTCACAACAGATTATTATGGTTACAGGTCCCAACATGGCCGGTAAATCAGCCATATTAAGACAAACAGCTATTATCTGCCTCTTAGCTCAGATCGGTAGTTATGTTCCGGCAAAGCATGCTGAAGTAGGGTTACTGGACAAAATTTTCACCCGTGTTGGTGCTTCCGACAATATTGCAGCTGGTGAATCTACCTTTATGGTGGAGATGAACGAGGCTGCCAACATTCTGAATAACATTTCGGATCGCTCACTAATATTGCTGGATGAGATTGGACGTGGTACAAGTACCTACGATGGAGTTTCAATTGCATGGGCAATTGCAGAATATCTGCACCAGCACTCAACAAAGCCAAAGACTCTTTTTGCGACACACTATCATGAGCTAAACGAAATGACAGTAAATTTTGAACGGATAAAAAACTTTAGTGTGAGCATCCAGGAAAATAAAGGGAATATTATATTCCTGAGAAAACTAATCCCTGGTGGTAGTGAGCATAGTTTTGGTATTCATGTAGCAAAGCTTGCAGGTATGCCTTCTAAAGTTGTTCACCGCGCAGAAGAAATTCTGAAGACACTGGAGGATTCCAGAGCACAAGGCGGTTCATCTGAAAAAATAAAAAGAGTTACCGAAGAAAATATGCAATTAAGCTTCTTCCAGCTGGATGATCCGGTTCTGGAAAATATTCGTGAAGAATTGACTAAAATCGATATCAATACACTTACTCCTATTGAAGCTTTAATGAAGCTGAATTCTATCAAAAAAATGATAGGCAGTTAAGGAAATGTATATTAGTAATGAAGTAGTTGAAATTTTAATTGTCATTAAACCTAAAAGGTAATCTATAGTTAGCCGCAACAGGTTGGCCATTTACAAGTTTTACTTTTATTTTTGTTCTGATGCGCTTTAAAGTTTTAATTACTTCATCATTAAACTTTTGGTTATCTCCTGCTGCACTAATTCGGGTCATACTTCCGTCTTTCTCAATTGTAAAAGAAAGAACACAGGACAAGTCTCCTTTACCTACAAAATTACGTGTATTAAAAGACTGGCTTAAATCTCTATAGAAAGTGGTGAGATTATCCGGTGATTCTACCTGCCTAGTAGTAACTGTAGGTGTATTTTTTACTTCCTGAGAAAAAGCAAATCCGGAGAATAAAATTGAAAAAAGTAAGATATATTTGTGACTCATAGAACAAATGTAACAAAATGAAATTCAACCTCTATTATTTTATTGCCACAATTATCCTGTTCATCACAGAAGTCCTTATAGCTACTGTTTTCAAAGATTTATTCTTTGTCCGTGCTTATCTGGGGGATGTTCTGGTAACTATTCTGATTTATACATTTGTAAAAAGCTTCCTTAACATCAGTCCCGGAAAACTATTGATCGGTGTTTTCATCTTTTCTGTTTTTATAGAAGTATTACAATACTTCAACATAGCCGATTTATTAGGATTAAAACGTGGAAGTATTGCTTACATTGTTGTAGGCAACAGTTTTAGTTGGATTGATATAATTTGTTATGGCGCTGGCTGTTTAATTGCCTTTGTTATTGAGAAACTAAGATCTAATGCATAACACAAAGGCACTATATTTTATCATAAAACTACATAATGTTTATTGAAAATTCACTTAGTGATTAATCCCAAATATTATTTCGTATTCAGATCCTGCGCAATTAACCATGCTTCGCTCCAGCATGCCTGAAAGTTAAAACCACCAGTAACTGCATCGATATTCAGTACTTCTCCTGCAAGATAAAAATTCGGGTACTTTTTACTCTGCATTGTTTTGAAATCTATTTCCTTCAGGTCTACCCCTCCGGCTGTTACAAACTCATCTTTAAAAGTACTCTTCCCTTTTACCTGCATTTTGTTCTGACAAAGACTTTCTAAAATTAGCTGAACTTCTTTATTACTGATATTCCCTAATTGCTTTTGCGGATCGATGTTGTTAATCTCCAATAAATGGTTCCAGAAACGATTGGTAATATCAAAAATTTTAGACTGCCCTACGCTCTTCTTAGGATTATCTGCTTTAAACTGATTCAGAATATCTTCAGCAATTAAAATATCAATACCCAGGAAGTTAACGATCACATCAAAATTATAATCCATTGCGAATAATTCCCGCGCGCACCATGCAGACAATTTCAGCACAGCTGGCCCGCTCAGTCCCCAGTGGGTAATTAATAATGGTCCACTTTCTTCTTTCCTTAATGCCGGAAGTTTTACCCATGCATTCGGAAACGAAGTTCCCATTAATCCTTCTATACTTTTATTTTTGATATTGAAAGTAAACAATGATGGTACCAGATCTACTATTTTAAAGTCCAAAGGCTTCAGAAGCTGATAAGATTTTGGTGAGCTTCCGGTGCAAAAAACAACCAGATCTGCAATAAATTCTTCAGAAGATGTTGTAATTATCCATTGTTCTTCTTGTTGTTCTATTTTTTTAACGACTTGTTTAGTCGAAACCTTTGTTCCATTTGCAATTACAGCGTCTGCAAGGGCGTTCATTATGCTTAATGAAGAATTACTTTCCGGAAAAATACGGTTATCATCCTCAATTTTTAGTGCAACTCCACGCTCTTCGAACCAGCCCATTGTATCTCCCGGTTGAAACTTTGTGAAAACACTTAATAATTCCTTATTTCCTCTTGGGTAAAAAGAAGTAAGTTCACGAGGATCAAAACAGGCATGGGTAACATTACATCTGCCTCCGCCTGAAATTTTCACTTTTTGCAAAACATCTGAAGCCTGCTCCAGAATATGGATATCATATTTTTCTCCATCCACATTTGCTGCTGTAAAAAAGCCAGCAGCCCCACCTCCGATAATAACAAGTTTTTTCTTTTCCAGATTCATAGTAATACAATGCAAGGCACAAAATTACAATTTTTATAAACCATCATTTATCCTTAATTTTGAAGATTAGATAAAAATCATCAACAAAGTCTTTTTTTCATTAAAAATTCAAAATAAACATGTCTGTATATTATCATAAATTTGAAGTAAGATGGTCGGATATCGATGCCAATCGTCACTTAGCCAACTCATCTTACGTAATGTATTGTGCCCAAACCCGTATGGCCTTTATGAATGCTCATAACATGGGTGTATCCAAGCTGGTTCATTGGGGAATTGGACCTGTAATTTTGAATGAAGAATATTCTTTCTTTAAAGAGATTACGGCAGACCAGACTGTATATGTAAGCCTGGAAATTTCCGGAATGTCTGAAGACAGCTCTATTTATTCTTTCACTCACAAGTTTTATATGCCAGACGGTACTCATTGTGCAACATCTAAAGTTACAGGTGTATGGATTGATATGATGCTCCGTAAAATGACAACTCCACCAGATGATATTCTGGTAAGTTTACTAAAATACAAGACTGATCAAACGGAACTGTTGACCAAGGAAGATTTAAAAAAACTTTCTAACCGTCCGGAAAATATAGATCCATCTGTTTTTAAATAATATTATGTTAGAAGATAAAAAACCTCAACTAACCCCTGTTTCCCAACTTGGAGAATTTGGGCTTATTAAACACCTTACAGAAAACTTTCCATTGGAAAACTCTTCTTCGGAATTAGGTGTGGGAGATGATGCCGCTGTTATAAATCCAGAAGGAAAGAAAGTAGTTGTAACAACAGATATTTTAGCCGAAGGTGTACACTTTAACCTAGGATACGCTCCTCTAAAGCACTTAGGATATAAAGCTGTAGTTGTTAACCTGAGTGATCTTGCAGCAATGAATGCTGTACCTTCTCAGATTCTGGTTTCATTAGCTGCTTCTAACCGTTTCCCGGTAGAAGCTTTTGAAGAGTTGTATACCGGTATTGCTTTGGCATGCCAGCATTACCATGTAGATCTTATAGGCGGAGATACCACAAGTTCCAATGCCGGACTTGTAATGAGTATTACCGCAATAGGTTTACAGGACGAACAGAAAATTGTTAAAAGATCCGGAGCCAAACCAAATGACCTTTTGGTTGTAACCGGAGATCTTGGTGGTGCCTATATGGGATTACAAATTCTGGAAAGAGAACATGCTGTTTATTTGGCAAATCCGGATATGCAACCTGAAATGGAGGGCTATGATTATATTCTTCAGCGTCAGCTGAAACCTGAGGCCCGTACAGATATAAGAACAACTCTGGAAGAAATGGATATTGTACCAACTTCTATGATTGATATATCGGATGGCCTTGCTTCTGAAATTCTTCATCTTTCAGATCAGTCTAAGGTAGGATTCCATCTGTATGAAGAAAAGATCCCTATGGATACACAGATGATTAATACTGCTGAGGAACTTAATTTTAATCCGGTAATTGCTGCACTTAATGGTGGAGAAGATTACGAATTATTATTTACCATCAGTCCGGATAGCTATGATAAAATAAAGAACCATCCCGATTTCACTATTATCGGTCACGCTGTAGATGCAAATCAGGGCAACTATATGGTTGCAAGAGGTTCTAACGAACTTATAAAACTTACCGCTCAGGGATGGGATGCCTTCCTGAACAAAGGAGAATAACTACAATTAATATAACAGTGTAGCAATTTATTGTTACACTGTTATATTACTATATTATCCTATATAAATCTTCCCTTTTTATTTCCTAAGAATGCCGCAATTTGGCTTGGTCGGATAAGTTCATCTATATTGATTCCGATATCTTCTTTTGATATAACCGGCTCTTTGTAATTCTTTTCGTCGAATTTATAAAGACTCCATTCGCCATTATGATATTCAAGAGCTGTCAGATTTTCTATCCAGTCTCCTGAATTTAGATATCTTACACTTCCTTTCTCTGTTTCTATCATTTTGTCTACAGGCTGGTGAATATGTCCGCAGATCACAATATCATACTTGTTTTCTATAGCCAGCTCTGCAGCTGTCTGTTCGAAATCTGCAATAAACTTTATCGCCTCCTTAACGCTATTCTTTACTCTTTTGGATAATGAAATCTTTGATTTGCCAAATAAGCTGAAAGTATAATTAATTGCCCGATTCAGCAGAATAAGGAGATCATAACCTTTTCCGCCAAGTTTGGCCATAAATTTTGCATAGCCTTTTGTTGTATTATCGAACACATCTCCGTGAAAAACCCAATGTTTTTTTCCGTCCAGTTCAAATAATAGCTTGTCTGTCAGCCATATTTCTCCCATTTGAGTATCGGAATACCTGCGCAGAAACTCATCGTGATTTCCTGTGATATAGACAATCTTCGTCCCTTCCTTCAATAATCGAAAGAATTCGTTTATAACTTCCATGTGAGATGCCGGAAAATATCTTTTTGAGAATGCCCAACCATCTATAATATCACCATTAAGTATCAGTAACCGAGGCTTTATGGTTTTTAAATAAGAAATTAACTCTTTTGCATGACAACCATAAGTTCCCAAATGCACATCTGAAATAATAACAACTTCACTGTTTCTCATTGTAACAGGGTTTTGACAAAATTAAAAACCTGAAACATATTTATGATTAAGGAATTATTAATACTTCTTTACGTTTTAGTTAATAAAAGAGAATAAAAGGTTCTTTTGAAAAAGAAAAATTCAAAAAAATAGCGGGCAATTACCCGCTATTCTTATTTTTCTGCTACTAACTGTACAAGATGTAAAATAACTTCTGTTGCCTTAGACATCGACTGCAACGGAACATATTCATATGGTCCGTGGAAGTTATGACCTCCGGCAAAAATATTAGGACAAGGCAATCCCATATAAGATAACTTTGCACCATCTGTTCCACCTCTAATCGCTTTTATATTTGGTGTAACTCCTGATATCTTCATGGCCTCCTCAGCGAAATCAATGATGTACATTTTATCTTCAATATGTTTACGCATATTCAGATATTGCTCTTTAATCTCTACTTCAGCGGTTCCTTCTCCATGTTTCTGGTTGAATTCCGCAACCTTCTGTTTTAAGAATTCGTTACGCTGCTCGTATTTAGTATCATCGTGATCACGGATAATATATTGTAGTTTAGCTTCTGAAACATCAGCTTTAACATCTGTTAAATGAAAGAACCCTTCATAACTACGTGTTGTTGCCGGAGTTTCATTCGCCGGAAGACTCTGGATAAACTCAGCAGCCAATAAACCAGCATTTACCATTTTACCGTAAGAATAACCAGGGTGCACACTTAATCCATGAATCTTTACTACTGCTCCGGAAGCATTAAAGTTTTCATACTCCAATTCTCCGATCTCTCCGCCATCCATTGTATAAGCCCACTCTGCATTGAAATGTGCAACGTTGAATTTATCAGCACCACGTCCTATTTCTTCATCTGGTGTAAAACCAATAGAAATACGGCCATGTTTAATCTCAGGGTTTGCAATCAGATATTCAGCTGCTGTTACAATCTCAGCAATACCAGCTTTATCATCCGCACTTAAAAGAGAAGTACCATCTGTTGTGATAATAGTTTTTCCTTTATAATTTGCCAGCTCTTTGAATTTAGTTGAAGAAAGTGTAAATCCTGTTTCTTTATTCAATAACAAATCTCCGCCATCATAATTTTCCCATACAATTGGTTTAATACCCTTACCATTAAAGTCTGGTGAAGAATCGAAGTGAGATACAAAACCAATCTGAGGAACTTCCTTATCTAAGGTAGAAGGAACAAAACCATAAACATATCCATTTTCGTCTTTGGAAACATCTTCCAGGCCAATTCTTTGTAATTCCTCATAAAGATAATTAACCATATCCCATTGTTGTTCCGTACTTGGTGTCTTTTCACTTTCCGGATCACTTGTTGAATATATTTTCACATAGGTCAAAAATCTTTCTAAAAGTTTTTCTTCCCATTCCTTATTCAATTCTACTTTATTCATTCTACTATTTTTTATTTTGCCTCTTCCGGCAACTGTTATTACATTCTGTGAAAGCCTCTTTTATCCTATTAACTTACAGATTCTTTGAGGTTTTCATACTTTTTGTTTGTGTTGAACAAATTTATATATTTATAGAACGAATGACAAATTTTATGAAGCCCTTGTTTTTCAGGGTTTTCCTAATAAAAGTTTTAGAATATGTTTATAACAGAATGCCCCAGAGATGCTATGCAAGGCTGGCCGGAACTTATTCCGACCAATAAGAAGATCGATTACATGAACAGCCTGATGGATGTCGGGTATGATATTCTGGACTGTGGCAGCTTTGTAAATCCCCGAATGGTTCCACAGATGGCAGATAGCGGTGAAGTTGTAGATAACATTGACAAAAGCCGCTCCAGCACCAAACTTTCTGTTGTTATTGCTAATTTCAGAGGCGCCGAAAAAGCTTTGGAACATGAAAAGATAGATTATCTTGGTTTCCCTTTTTCTATCTCAGAAACCTTCCAACACAGAAATACAAATAAAAGCAGAGAAGAAGCTTTTACAGAAGTACAGCGAATCTTTGATCTGACCAAAAGTAAAAACAAAGACCTTATTTTATATTTCTCTATGGCTTTCGGTAATCCTTACGGAGAAATGTGGAAATGGCAGGATGTGGAAGAATGGGCACAGCGTTTTAGCGATATGGGAGTAAAAACAGTGATGCTATCTGATACTACCGGTGTTTCAGACGCTGAAACAATTGCTCTTCTATTTTCCAAAATTCCGCCTTTGTTTCCGGATATAGAATTCGGAGCTCATTTTCACAATCGATATGAAGATTCCTATAAAAAACTAAAAGCAGCTTATGATAACGGATGTAGACGTTTTGACACTGCAATTAAAGGAATTGGAGGATGTCCTATGGCTAAAGATGAGCTTGTCGGAAATATGCCTACAGAACAGCTCATTAATTTCCTTCAGATCGAAAAAATTGATAACAGGCTTAACCTGTTAAACTTTGAAAGTTCTTACAATCAGGCAAAAGATATCTTTCATTTTTAATGTAAAACTGTAAATCGTATAGCCACTTAGAAAGATATATGATTTCAATAAATCTATAAAAATATGACATCAGCAATAAAATATATAGGCCAGCTTAGATGCGAATCTCAGCATTTGCAATCCGGAAGCATCGTTATTACAGATGCTCCGACAGATAACCACGGACAAGGTGCTGCATTCTCTCCCACGGATCTTTGTGCAACTTCATTAGGACAATGTATGCTTACTACCATTGCTATTCTGGGAAAAGGTAAGAATATAGATATAGAAGGTGCAACCTGTGATATTACAAAAGTAATGAACCCGGCTCCACGTAAGATTGCAGAGATTATATGTGATCTGAAATTCCCAACGAATTACAGCGACGAGGAAAAGCAGTTTATTGAACAAACGGCACTAAATTGTCCTGTTGCACTAAGCCTTCACCCGGATGTTAAGAAAACAGTAAGCTTCACTTACGGATAAAAATAAAAGAGCCTTCATGAAGGCTCTTTCTATATATAAAAATAGTTTATTACGGACTATAACATCCCAAGTTCAAATCGAGCTTCTTCACTCATCATATCTTTTGTCCAGGTAGGTTCGAATGTTAATTCTACCGAAGCTTTTGTCACTCCTTTTACGATACCTACTTTTTGTTCTACTTCCAGCGGAAGAGTATCCGCTACCGGGCAGTTAGGTGCTGTTAGTGTCATCAGTACTTTTACTTCTCCTGTTTCGCTAATCTGCACATCATAAATAAGCCCCAGTTCATAAATATCTACCGGAATTTCCGGGTCAAAAATAGTCTTCAGAACTCTTATGATATTATCTCCGATTTCTGCTATAAATTCGTCTGTATAAGGTGTCTCCATTATAAATTGTCTCCTGTTTTTAGTCTTCACGCTGCAACAAATCTTCTTGCCGCATCTTCCTGAAAACGTTGCACAAAGTTAAGACATCTTTTTCACAATACACACGAATACGTTCTAAGTCTTTTTCTATATAATAAATTGATGCGACCATAGATCCGTCTATATCATCTTTAGGTGTAGGAACACCAAATATATGTGCCAGCAACTCTAATGAAACAAAATTTTTCCAGTCTCCGAATTTCCAGAGTTCCATGGTATCGATATGTGGAATTTCCCACGGTTTCTTACCAAACATTTGTAACGGAACCGGGGGCTGTATCTGATTAATCAGCATTCTTCTGGAGATATAAGGGAAATCGAATTCTTTTCCGTTATGTGCACACAGTACAACCTGATTCATTCGCGGGTTATTAAACATTTCCCCAAACTCTTCCAGCAACTTCTTTTCGTCGTGTCCACTAAATGAATGAATTTTCAGCTTTCCGGACTTTGCCAACATTCCCACAGAAATACAGACAATCTTACCAAATTCAGCCATTATCCCGCCTCTGTCTTCATAAAATTCATCGGCTGAAACATCTTCTTTTCTTTGAAACCGTGTTTTCTTATCCCATAATTTCTGCGTTGCCTCATCCAGATCGGACCAGTTACCCGCCTGTGGAACTGTTTCAATATCTAAAAACAGGATTTTTTCAAAAGGAATATTCTGAATCATATTGTATAATTTTTCCGCCATCATGAAACCCATAAACTGAATAACGCGACTGCTATAAGTATGCAATTTAACAAAATATAAATTTACTTCCCGAATAAGGCCACTGCTTCATTTACAAACATCTCAACTTCTTCAGGTCGTTCTTTAGAATCTTTGGCTTCATCTCTGGAAGAGCCTGTTCTCACAACGATCATATTATAATCAGGAATACAAATCACATACTGCCCGTATAATCCCCGCAAATAATAATGCTTGATTTTTGCATCATTATTCACCCAAATCCCATTACCATAGGATTCCTGTGACAATTTTGTTCCGGTAATCATTTTTTTTACAAATTCCAGACTCAGAAGCTGCTGTCCATTATACATGCCGTTATTGAGAAGTAATTGCCCCAATTTTGCAAAATCTCTTGATGCTGCATTGATACAGCAATAGGTTTTCTCCATCCCATTCTCTCTGTCAAGATTCCAGAAAGCGGGGTACTCCATTCCTAATGGTTTCCAAAGCTTT
Source organism: Elizabethkingia occulta (assembly GCF_002023715.1). Classification (GTDB taxonomy): domain Bacteria; phylum Bacteroidota; class Bacteroidia; order Flavobacteriales; family Weeksellaceae; genus Elizabethkingia; species Elizabethkingia occulta. Next base: position 53,650 of record NZ_MAHX01000017.1, on the reverse strand, counting down.
TCGGAAGCATAACTACTCAAGCTCTCTCCTATTGCTTTACGAACCGCAAAACCTAAAAGCTGTGTGGTACCACTTTGGTATTCAAACTGAGTTCCGGATACCGCTTTAAATTTTCTTTTCAGCATAAAATCCGCAAGATCATCCCCATAATAAGCTTTTGCATTTGGTTTAAACGGATTTGCATAATTTTCGTCCCAATCCAACCCACTTTCCATTGCCGAAAGATTGCCGAGTGTACAATCTTTACCGTTTGGGTCTTTAGCAAATCCATGATAAAAATAGGATAATTTAGTAGCTGTACTTTCTATTTTTTTGTCCTGAATTGCACATCCTAAAAGCATAACGGTGACACTTTTAGCCATAGAAAAAGAATTAGTTCTGGATGCTTGATTATTTCCTTGCCAATAGTTTTCACTTAAAAGCTTCCCTTCCTTAATAACAAGAAAAGAAACGCTTTTGGTTTTATTGAGATGTGATATAAGGTTCTGCGAAAGGGGTCTCCGATTATAATCTTCTGCCTTCTCCCAGGGGGAAGCATTCCCATTTTCAATAATATTGGATGAAAAATCCTGACCATCAAAAATATGCGCTCCGGTCTTTCCTTTAAGATAAGTTTTCCTTACTGCTGTAAAGAGATATCCATAACCCAATACAAAACAAATTATAAGAAGAAGAATTACAATACCTACAATTATACTCAGCATATTTTCTGTCGTTGTTTCTTACAAATGTATTAAATAAAGGTATTGATTTTATTGAAAAATTTAAGACCTTTGTTTGAAAGTCATGAGTCTGCAAGTCTTACAAAAATACCTTCCGGAAGGATCCGTTTTCTTTATCGAAAAATGGCTGAAACCTTATTCCTGCCATATCAGGATAACAAAGAAGCGACACTCGAAGCTTGGAGATTATCGTTACCGCTCTGGCGAAACCCAGCAAATATCAATTAACGGAGATCTGGAACCACAGCTCTTTTTCTTTGTATTAACACACGAAATTGCACACCTCATTACATTTTCTGCAGACAGAAAAATATTACCACATGGTAAAGAATGGAAAACGTGCTATCGTAACCTTTTACTGGAGAGTCTGAATATTTATAAAGAAGATTTCCGGCCAATGGTAATGGCTTTTTCTAAAACGCCAAAAGCAAACTATATGGCAACGCCGGAAATAGTTCGTTATTTTAGTAAAAATACGACTGAGGATTTTATTGAAGATCTGGATCCTGGCCATATTTTTGAATATCAAAATCAGACTTTTGAGATCCTCGAAGTAAGGAAAAAACGCTATATTTGCAAAAACCTGCATTCGGGAAGAAAATATTTATTCCGAACCTGTGTTCAGGTTAAAAAATTGACTCATGATGATTGAAAACAGATATTGTGTAATAATGGCAGGGGGTGTAGGCAGTAGATTCTGGCCTATCAGTACATCCAAGTTTCCAAAGCAATTTCAGGATATATTAGGGGTAGGACGTACCATGATTCAACAAACTTATGACAGGATCAGCAAAATTGTTCCTGTTGAAAATATTTTTGTTATTACCAGCAGCGAGCATGTTAACGTAGTCCAAAATCAGTTACCAGAATTAAAACCTGAAAATATTGTTGGCGAGCCAGTAATGAAGAATACTGCGGCATGTAATATTTTTATGGGGATGAAAATTGCGGAAATTAACCCGAATGCTGTAATAACAGTCCTTCCTTCAGATCATCTTATTTTAAAAGAAGACGTTTTCTTAAACACCGTAGAACTTGCTTTTGAAGAGGCAAATACAAATCATACACTTGTAACGATTGGTATACAACCAACGCGTCCGGAAACAGGTTACGGATACATTCAGTTTTTGGAGAAAAAAGGGCAAAATGTGTTCAAAGTGAAAACCTTTACCGAAAAACCTACCCTAGAAGTAGCCAAAACACTTATTGAATCTGGTGATTTCCTTTGGAACGCCGGGATATTTGTTTGGAATGTTCAGGATATTCTGAAGGCATTTCAGGAAAACCTTCCTGAAATGTATCAGCAATTTACAGAATGTGAATACAACAATGAGTCTGAAAAAACCTGTATAGAAACCATTTATCCAAAGGTTCAGAAAATCTCCATTGACAATGGTATTCTGGAAAAGACAAAAAATGTAACTGTAATCCCAGCTGATTTAGGCTGGTCCGATTTGGGTACATGGACATCAGTATTTGAAAATGCTGAAAAGAATGAACATAACAATGCTGAAAATTCTAAATATGTATTGTCTTATGCTTCTACAGGTAATATCATACATATTAAAAATAAAAATAAGGCTGTTATCATAGACGGATTAAACGATTATATTGTTGTAGACACTGATAAAGCATTACTAATTTGCCCGCGAAGTCACGATCAGGAAATCAAAGATTATGTAATCGATCTGAAAACAACAAAAAAGGGGGATAAATTCATCTAATTATATTTTTATTTTTCTTTGATTAGCCCAAAGCGCTACAAAATTTATCTTTCTACGGCGTTTTTCTGCAATATACATTAAGATATAGCCAAACATACAACAGGGAATTTCACCCTGTTATTTTTATTTTTCAGAAATTCCGTCAAATTATGACCTGTTTTCTGGAATTAAGTCCTCCTTTTTTTACAATATTCCAGAAAACTGTCCAACATTTAATGCAAATAACACTGCATTAGAGAAAGCTTCTTCCTTTCTTTGTTTTTACACAAACAAAGGAATGATGATAAAATATTTTTACGCTCTGGTGCTATTTTCTGCGCTCACATTTGCTCAAACAACAGACAGCTTCAATATCTCCGGATCTATCCGAAAGCTCTACTATTTAGACACTAATTCCCACTCCTCTTCACCACAAACAGATCAGGAAAAAATATTAACATATATGCAAATGGCAGATTCTATGTACAAACAGATAAGATATACCGAAGCCATTAAGCTTTATGAGCAGGCCGATTATTATGCAATAAAGAATCAGCGTAACAAAGAGCGTTTTGTCATTAATTATTTCCTAAGTGAGATATACCAAAATATAGGTTTTTCTAATAAAGCCAATGAATATTGGAGAATCGCATATTCATATTTCAACTCTCTTGACAGGATAGATTCTTATATAATGACGAACATGTATAAGGCCCGAAGAATGGAACATAGTAACCAGTTTTATTTAGCCATTTTATACCATCAGGAAAACATAGGCTTGATAAAGAAAAAATATTTAAGCCTTTCTGAGTCAAAATCTCCTATTTTTCAGGAAAAAATTGATCTCGCTTTGGAGCATAATATCATTGCTTATGATTATTTAAAAAACAATAATCTCTATGAGGCTAAAAAAAATTTTGAAAAGACTGAATCCTATTTAAAGAATATAAATATCTCCACTCACTATCAAACGCCATATTACGATCTCTGCAAAGCGATAATAGCAACAAAAGAAAATAAAAGAGAGGAAGCGCGGAAGTGGTTTGATTCTGCGGAAAAAATTGCAGAAAAGAAAGGTTACCAGGTATTAGCTAAGCGAATTGCTGAAGAAAAGATTATTAGCAAAATTGAACAATTAGATGATCACAGTTCAAAAAACTTTAAAGAGTTTTTCAAAAAAATCTTAACCGAAATTCAGAAGGTAAATGAACTGGAGATTGAGCGGGAAGAAAAGAAAGTTACCGATCAGAATAGCCAGATAGATCACTGGAAAAGCTTTTTTATTCTGCTAACCGCTATTTTAACCTTATATATTATTATAAAGGACAAAAAAATATATAAAAAAAGATCTCCAAATCATACAGAAAACGTCGGAATTATCTTCACTAAAGAAGTAAAGCATATACCTGAAAATGACATACTGCCTCCAGAAAACTTTAGTTTTATAAATCTCAATTACGAGAATATTACACGGACATCTACTCTTATTTCTGAAGCTAAAGAATCCGAGCTTTTAGAAAAACTGAACCAATTTGAAACCGGAACCGATTTTATGGCAAAAAACTTTACTCTTTCAAATCTTGCCTCAATTCTTGATACCAACACAAAGTACGTACACTATCTCCTGAAGGCTCACCGAAATAAAAATTTCAACGATTATATTAATGGACTGAAAATAAAATATATTGTCCACTGCCTCTGTAAAGAACCTAAATTTCAGAATTATAAAATCAGTTATCTGGCCGATATAGGTGGCTTTTCTTCACAAAGCAGATTTGCTTACATCTTCAAAAAAGAAGTTGGACTCTCCCCTTCCGAGTTTATAAGAACATTAAAAAGAAAAAACAAAACCCCACAAAGCACTGATAAACAATAGATTAAAATTTAAATAAAAGCAATTTTCCAGAATTCTGCTTTTACAATACTAACAGCCAAGCCTGTCATCATTCTAATTTTACAGCATAAAACATTAAAAATCAGAGTGATGAAAAAAGAGAAAAACAAAGAGGTCTTACCTGAGACTTATGCTTCCGGCAAAAAGACATACACTCCACCTGTATTAGAAGTCATTTTAATAGAGATGGAACATGGTTTTGCCGCAACATCAGCCACCTTAAACCCAGGAGATGCAGGCTCTCCCAATACACCACAGATCGAAGACTGGAACGATGGCGGAAGTCTGGGCGGTAAAGATTTTGACTTATAATTAATAAAGCTCATTAATCAGGTAAAACACAATTATGGATACATCTATACACAAAAATTTTATTAAGACAACGAATTCTTTTATTCTTACAGGAACCTTATTGCTCAGCTTCGTCTCCTGTTCATCAAGAGATGAGGAAACCAAAATTCCGGATGGAAATGCCGGAATGCAAGGAACATTTATAAGCTTTAACATTGCTGGTATCGAGGAAGAGGAAAATATAACGAACCTCGCTACTGCATCTGTAAAAAATACAGGGAAATCTTCGTTGACTTCAATTGCTTCTGAAAAAGTAATTTCAACAGAAAATTTCGATGCCCTAATCAGCGCTGAAGGTCAAATTACAGCCAATAAATCACAAGGATTATCTGCATCTCTCAAACCTTCATATACAGGAGCTATAGCTGCAGTAACCAACACTCCTATGATAACAGGTACAAAATATCGCTTGTTAATTTATGATGCTGCTAGCAATACACTTATAAAAAATGTAGATGCAACCTCAGGAACAAATCCAAACATTCAGGTAGATGCAGGAAAACAATACAAATGGTATATCATCTCTACTAATGACAATTCAACACCATCAGTAAATACTTCTACGGGAATTGTTTCTGCAGCTTCACTGGCCAATAAAGATGTATTATGGAACCACGGAGTTATAGATGCACAATATGGTCAAAACAATATGAGTATTGTACTTAAACGTAACACAGCACGTATACAATTAGACTTGGATACAAGAGGAATGTTTGGAACCGTCAATAATACAACCTCCGTAGAGGTTGGAACAGGTACCGGATCTGCTTTTTCCAGCATAATTAAAACAGGAGATCTGAATGTTCTTACCGGACAATATTCTAATCTTCAAAATGTATCTGCAGTTACAGGAGGCAATATGATCAACAAAGCTGGCGCCGGTGGTGCAGCCGGAGCTACAAAAACAGCAACTTTCTATACTGTAAGTTCTATATCCGTACCTGCAAATAATCTAAGAATAAGACTGAATCAGCTGGATCTTAATATGGATGACAACAGCACACGAAGCTTTAGCAACAGTATCGTTCCATATAGCAATATTCCGGTTACGCCTGCTTTAGGAAACCGTTATACACTTAATGTACGCCTGATAGAGTCAGGTGTTAGATTAAAAGGATTATTATGGGCGCGTACAAACTTAATCTATTCCTCTCAAGCCGATAAATACCGTTTCCGACCGGATAATGAATATTCTCAGCCGGATAAAGATACAGAATATTGGAACTGGATGGCAGCAACACCAACAGGTTCTTCATCTGACAATACTGATGCGTGTTCTAAAGTTTACCCTGAAGGAATGTGGCGTATGCCTACCAGTACTGAGTTCAGTAATCTGGGACAACCTGATGACAAAAAAGAAAATTATGGATTATTCTTAGGTGCAAATTTTAGCGCCGTGTATAATCTGGATGCAGGAAATAATTTAAATACATCTTTCCCTACAAATTCTCAAAAGCTTTTTCTTTCTTTTTATGGATACCGTTCTTCTCCCGGATTTTTAGGAGGGACAAGTGTAACAGATTCTCCTGGAGGAATTTTTCTGGGAGCCCTGGGTGGAGGTGGTGCATATTATTGGTCTTCGACTTCTGCTAACACCAACAATGCCAATTATTGGTATATGAGCTATTCCAGATTTGCATGGTTTGTAGGCTGGAGTAATGCAGAAGTGAGGTCCGGAGCAAAAACAGAGGGTCGTATGGTCCGTTGTGTAAGAACTACGTCAACTCCAAATACTTAAATAGAAAATAAGTTTAACAACTTCATCATTTGTTTGTAAATGGCGGATAATTCTGAAGCAAAAAAGGTTATCCGCCTTTATTAATTAAACAAGATGATTTAAATTAATTTTTTAAACCAAATAAACACAAATATAAAACACAATTCTATATATTAATTTATTTTTTATATCTTTCACTAACAAATGATTGAAAATATATGTTAGTGAAAGTTTATGGAAGTGCCATACATGGTATCTCCGCCCGTTGTATTACCGTGGAAGTCAATATCGATAAAGGTGTTGGCTATTATCTTGTTGGCCTACCGGATAATGCCATTAAAGAAAGCAGTCACAGAATTTCTGCTGCTTTAAAAAATGTTGGATATAAACTCCCCGGAAGAAAAATCACCATTAATATGGCACCTGCCGATCTTCGCAAAGAAGGCTCTGCCTATGATCTCACAATTGCTATTGGTATATTAGCCGCAAACAATTCTATAAAAGCCGAAAATCTCGATAAATATATTATCATGGGAGAATTATCTCTGGACGGAGGCTTACAACCTCTGAAAGGAATTCTTCCAATTGCCCTTCAGGCAGCTGAAGAGGGCTTCAAGGGGATCATTTTACCTAAACAAAATGCACAGGAAGCTGCTATTACAAATAAGCTGGACGTCTATGGTATTACTAATATTAAGGAGGTTATAGATTTCTTCGACCTGGGTAAACCTTTACCCAAAACAGAATTCGACGTTCAGAAAGAATTCGAACAAAAGACTGATAATTTTAGTTCGGATTTTAGTGAAGTAAAAGGACAGGAAATGGCGAAAAGAGCTTTAGAAATAGCCGCCGCAGGAGGACATAACATTATATTAATCGGTCCCCCCGGAAGCGGAAAGACCATGCTTGCTAAAAGACTTCCCGGAATATTGCCTCCTCTGAATTTAAAAGAAGCTCTGGAAACAACAAAAATACATTCCGTTGCCGGAAAAATAGAGAATGATGCTTCACTAATTACAGTAAGACCTTTTCGAAATCCTCATCACACAATTTCAGATGTTATTGTATAGAATGTAACCATTTTATAGATTTGCATAAACTTATTATATGTTAGGTATTTATGCAAGAATTTCCAAAGAGAAAGAAGAAGGAAAAGATAGATCTATTAATGATCAGGTTTTATCTGGAAAAGAATTAGCAGTCAATCTCGGCCTAAATTATGAAATTTATATTGATGAAGGCTTATCTGGTACCCTCGATGTAGAAGAAAGACCTGGACTAATGCAACTCATTGAGGATATTCTCAATAAGAAGATCACTCATGTCTTTGCTTATGATCAATCAAGACTAGAAAGGAATAAAGATGTATGGTCAAAACTTTACTCAATTTTTCAAGACAAAAAGATAAAATTATCATTTAAAGATGTACCTGAATTTGATTTCGAAAGTGATGAAAACTACTTATTTTCACATATTACGTCATTAATGAATAACTTTTATACAAAAGTTGCAAGTAGAAAAATAAAAGGAGTGCTTACGCGTAATATCCAAGAAGGAAAAGCTCATGCAATTCCTCCTTACGGCTATACAAAAGATAATGATGGCTACCTTATTATTGATGAAAATGAAGAAAATATTGTCAAACAAATATATAAATCATCATTAAATGGTATTGGAGTTGATTCCATTGCATATGCCCTAAATGAGGCAAGTGTTCCCACTCGATACAATAAAATAAATACTGGAACATATACTGTTAGAAATAAATATACTGGAGAAGAAAAGAAACTGGAAAAAAGTAAAACTAAATGGAGAGGAGGTACTATTAGAAATATTATAATCAATCCTATTTACAAAGGCACAAGAATATGGAAAGGACAAAGTTACAATGTTCCATCAATTATTTCTGCTGAACACTGGGAGGAGGTAAATTCCAACCTCTCTAAAAATGCAAACAATAGTGGTAAAAAGGTTATTCACAGGTATTTACTAAAAGGATTACTTAGTTGTGGCAAATGTGGAAGAAACATGGTTGGAAGAAGTAGGATTAATAAAAAGGATCACTACTATCAATGCTCCTCTAAGCGCTATAAAGGAGAGAGTTGTGGTAATAAGAGTATAAACATTGATAAAATAGAAGGTATTATATGGGCACGCTTTTTCAAGGGAAACGACTTATTGAATTTATTACAAAAGGATCTTATTAAAGATGATAACAAAATAGAACTTTTGAATAAGGATTTACAAAGACTTCGAAAAAAAATAGAGACAGAGAAAAAAGAAAAAACCAATTTGATTAATGCTGTTGCAAAAGGACTATTCATCGATGAAGAGATTATGTCCAGAAAAAACCAAATCGATAGTAAAATTAAAGAAACTGAAATCCTAATAAATGACATTGAAAGCCAAATTTATAACGCTCACAATAGTGATAAACTAGTAAGTAATTATATTAGCGAATTCGAGCATTACACAACTGACCTATCCTTTTTGCAAAAAAAAGAGATTATAAATAAATATATCAAATCAATATCTGTTCTATCACACAACCCCAATAATATAAGTATTTATACATTGATAATTAAATTTAAAATTAATTTAAAGGATGAAAGCTATATATATGAAAAGCAAAGTAACCTCTTGATGTCATACTCAGATTGGACTATTATTGATTCAAAATTTTTCAATCCAAAATCTACAAAATTCATTTCAACAGAAGATATAAGCATAATAAGAAGAACCTACATTGATCCAACAACAAATACAGTATCTACACCTCCCTATAATATTACCGATGATGGTATGATATATTTTCATATGAATAGTATAATTCCTTACTATACTTTTCCAAAAAATACTATTGTATGGACAAAAGAGAGTATATGTGAATTTTATGAAAAGTATCCACATCTTTTCTGTAAAGAATCTGGTGTAAGTATAATGTCAAAAGATGAAACTCAGGAATATTATAAGGAAATGGTAAGTGACTATCAAAAATTCAAAGATAAGCCTTTGATAGAATGGTTAGAATTTATTGAAAACCGTTCAAAATCTTCTTAACCTTTTGCACAGTTCCTAAACTAACATTACACAGTTTTGCTATATCTCTCAAAGATTGACCTCTTTTTAGATACTTGACCACTTCTTTGTATTTTGCTAGAACTTGCTCATCCGATTCTTTCGATCCTTTTACCCTGCCTTTGTAAACTCCTTTGGCAATAGCAATCTTAATACCTTCCTTTTGTCTTTCCAGCATTGTCTCACGTTCCATCTCTGCAATATTAGCCATTACTGAAATAATCAATTTAAAGGCTGAATTAGGCTTATTATTGACTAAACTTTCAATACCGAGGTTATCTACCTTTAAAGTGACTTTCTTCTCATTTAACAGCTCTAATGTGGCTAATATGTCAAATAGATTTCTCCCTAACCTATCAATTGAATGAACACTGATATACTTTATTGAATCAGTCTCTATATCTTGGATTAACCTGTTTCCCTGCTCCCGCTCTTTAAAAGGAATAGCCCCACTCACAATGTCTATGTAAAGCTTTTCATTTGGGTGGTTCTTTTCTAATTGCCTTTCTGTATTTTGATTTCCTGTTGAAACCCTGATATATCTAGCTTTCATTTTTAATATGGTATGAAAGCACCTCTTTTGTTGAGGTGCTAATTATTAGTTAAATATTTCTAAAGTAGTTGTTGTTACTAGTGCAATAATCATACATTACATTTCTTGCAGTACTTTCCCAATCAATACAAATGTACGATGGTAGATTTTGAGGTACATCTCCCGTCTCTTCTAATAGTAGCTGGACAAAAGTCTCATCATCTGAATATTCACCCACATAACAGTCGTTAATTCGGTCTATAACCTCGTTTAAATCACTTATTCCGAAGCAATTGATAAAAGATTCAATCACTTCTAAATCATAGCTGGAATCTTCTATTTGACCCATTATATCATAGATAGTATTTGAGATATGAGATTCACTGATTAATCCTAGAGACTGAATAAAAGAAGGGCATTCATAATCCTGAAACATAAATTCTGGATCATCCTCATCATTGTGAAGTTCTTTCATAGCCTCTAGCAATTCGTCATAATCTGAATAGTCAGACAGACTTAACCAATTACCAAATAGGCTTCCCTCATTATACTTTTTGTAAGTTCCCACATAGATACTGAATGTATCTAAACAATTTTGTAAATTTGTCATGTTGATAAATTTTAATTAGCATTGAACGTTTATTAACTCTTTGCCCTGTCGTGTTCCCGCACTTCAGGGCTTTTTCATACTGCTAATGTACGAAAATAAAATAATTGTACCAAATTTAGAGTATATATGTTTGATACATTTTTATCTTTTTATTTAGGTTTTATCAACAAGAATAAGTGTATTAAGTTTAGACCATGATCTAAAATAAATACATCTCAAAAAAATAAAAAGTCAAATTTTCTTTTATGAAACTTGACTAAGAATTAATTTTATAAAATTTACTATTATCTGGCAGGGGGTACCACCAAAACTGGAAATAATACAGGGGGGATGAATCTATATAGGTGTACTATTTACATATTAAATTCATAAAAAGACCCCATTACATTCATACCCTAATAAATACACTTTATAATAGTATTGAAATGGGTACTTTTTAGTATATGTATAACTTTATGATTTTATTCCAGTATAATTAATTGCTTATTGTTTATGGTGTAACATAAGAACTGGGAGATAACAATACTGAAATAAGAATACAAAGAATGACTTTATACCAGAGCAAGCTTTATGTCAAATTAACCTATATATAATACAGTCACCACTTATTAGGTAAAAAGATTCAGGTGTAGAAGTAGTGTATTAGCGTGTATCATCTATACTAACGTTTCCCTCTCTAATAAAAAACGGGCAATTCTCACTAAATTAATAAAATCTGTTTGCTAGAGAGAATCACCCGTAAAACTGCTAATGTTTTATAATGAAACAAAACAATGATGAGAATATTATTAACAATTTTTATAAAGAAGAAGATTTTAGATACGTATAATAGATGAGAGAAAAAAGTATGTTTTTAAATTCATGGTTTTTACTCGTCCATCCTTTCCAAATATCAGTAATAAGGCGATTTTCTTTCCCCACCAACTCTTTTTCATATCATAGAACCAGTAATTATCTGGATAGTAATTAAATCCTTCTCCAAGCTTCTGGACAACTTCATTTTTAGTTTTCCCTACCAGATTATTATACTTTACCATATTTATTTGAACCACCAACCAATTAAATTCTGTTTGAATATTACTAGATTTTAGAAAAAAGTAGGCGGAGTGCCGCCTACTTGGCTATTTATACAAATAGCTTCACACAAACACACTTCGATGAAAAATGTATCGTTAAGATTAACTAGCTAATCTTTAATTCTTTAAGAAAGGTTTTCTTATCTTCACTGGTGAGATTATGTTTAACTCTCTTTGAAAAATCATATAGAATTTCTTAAACTTACCCTTGATAGTATTCTACTTATATACAATAGTACTATCTAATTTAGGTCATCTTTTTTACATTGAAGAAATAGCATAAAGATGATCGAAAATAAAGTATTTTTTTATGCGATAAACTTATCTACCCCTATACAAATAAGATTCAGCTGGGATAAAGAAAGATTTGGAGTTTTGAATAAAACTATAAGCATCTTCATTATGACTCAAAACCCCATTAGCTATCAAATTACCTCTTTGATCAAAAAACTGAAGATTTGCTATATTTCCATCCACATTTCCATCTACGGAAAGCAAACCAGAATCATTTCCATTGCCAGTAGTATTTCTGGAAGTTCCAGAAATATGATTTCCAGACTGAGATAAATTCATGGTAAAGTTACTTGCACGGTTCACATCACCTTGATTAGAGTACTTCCCACTGAAATTCTCGGCTTGTTGACCGCTTCCATAGTTGGGATAGTTATTAGGTTGATACGTAGAAAGCATTGCATCGCATGAAGTCAACATTAGCGCTATCGCTGATAGGCTAAATAAAATTAAAGCATTTTTTTTCATAATAATCGATATTTATTGTTTTGGGTAATTATATTTAATTCACAATAATGCCTCTTTTCAGTAATACAGCTAACGGGGCATCTGGGTTTATGAGTATCATTTCTAATAGAGGAAGTAAATTATTTGCTTAACAAGAGCTCCAGTAGCAGCAACCGTAAACGCTACTATAATTACTGTAGATTTTATTTTTTCACTTTGCTTTTATTCTTAGTACAATGTTTTACTTTGTCATATTTACACCAGAATATGATTCCTGTCAATAACAATAAAAAAACAATTATCCTAAAGAGAACAACTTTATCTTCGTTTTTTAATATTAAAAGACTATTTATGTCTGCCCCATTTAAATTCATGAAAATTAGTTTCTTTATTACGAGAATATTTTGTTTAAAATAATAGAATCTATTCTGCAATACAGCGAACGGAAATACCGATATTCATTTCTCTAGCACTCCCAAACATAATATCTTTGTTAAAACCTAAAAAGTGATACCTACCAGGTGATCCACTAGAACTCCAATAGTAGCCTCCATTACCTCTTTGTTTTAAATCTCCATACAAGCCATCACGATAACCAGCAGTAGGGAGCATTAATGTGCGAATCTTTGAAGAAGTTCTAAAGTAAATAGCTGTAGTATAATTTGTATTATCATTAATCCAAGAACCGATTCTCTCAAGATTATCAAGTATATTTGTATTATATACAAGATCCATCCATTGATTATCAGTGGGCACTCTATACCCAGATGGACATGGGTCATTTGCTGTTTTATTAGTATCACTCCAGGAACCAACAGGCTTTAGTGTGGAATTCCAACCTGATATTGATCCAGAATTACTTTGATCATCTGATTGAGAAATATATCTACCTGCTTCTCCAGTTTGAGCTCCCCACTGATATTTTGCTCCATGATTACCCGCTTCTGGACTAAATGGGTCAATTCCTTCTGTAGCTCCTAAGTTTTGGCACATAAATTCTTTCCATTGGGTATCATTTGGCCCAAAATAAGCCCCACATTTTCTTAAATTTATAGTCAGTTTGCTTTTATATTCAGGTGTTATTTTGAAAATATTAGGTAAATCTATGGTCTTATTAACTGTACCACTTACAGTTAAGTTTGCCGAAAATAGCCCTGTTAGACTTCCTCCAGTATCTGCATTGATTAATACTGGATTAGCAGTTGCAGTAGTAGTTGGAAATGAACCTGAAAAATTTAACCGCTCTGTACTCTCATAGGTTCTTGACATAGTCCCATTAGATAATGATAAAACACCCTGAGGATGGTGAGGCCTTAGATCTGCCCAACTGATTTCACTAATATTGCCTATATAAGAGTTTATTACAGTCGTAATTTGACTTAGCTTATGTCTTAGCTTTATATCAACTTTATTATTAGGGTTATTTCCATCAGGTATAAAACCTTCTGTTTTCTGATACATCAAATCTTTGTTGTTATCATCATAATCAATCTGTGCCTGACTAAGATTTGTCATTTCTCCTGTGCTTATTTCTGGCAATGCTGAAGTACTACCATAAGAATAAGCAATAATTGTATAAGCTTTTCCGCTATCTAACATTAATGGCTGAGCCTGTTCTCCAACAGTGTAGTCCTGATGTGCCTGATAGCTATTATCATCCTGTTTGTAGGCTATAATCCGAAATTTCATACCTGCCCCTATCTGATCTCCAGCTACTAAAGCAGAGGATTCAGCTGATGTATTACCAGATTTTTTAGCATCATTGTTTGAAGGAGCTAATTCTGCTTCAAAAAACAGACTTGGCGTAATCATTTTACTTTGACGCTGAACATTACCATTTACTGGTAAACCCATTTCTTTTAAATTAGCCTGATTTGAAGATTTACCTGAAGCATAATCAGAACCCAATAGATTAATCTTTACGGCTGCTATTCCTCCTACCACAACAATATTATCATGTTCTGCACTACGACAGGAGCTAATAGAGAACAGGTTGGATAGCATAGCAATACTAAAGCTTATATGTTTTATGCTTTTGTTGATGTTTATGTTTTTTTTCATAATAGCTGAATTACAATGTTTTTACCTTAGCGCTTGAATATCACCAAATTTTAGAAAAAGAAGGCGGCTAGCCGCCTTCTTAGCTATTTGTACAAATAGCTTCACACCACACATTTCGATGAAAAATGTATCGTTAAGATTAACTAGTTAATCTTTAATTCTTTAAGAAAGTCCTCGCTCCTAGTAAATTAATATTTACAGCAGCTATTCCGCCACTTCTTCCAGAACCGATTAAAGTATTATCCTGATCTGTATCTGCACTTCGACAAGATGATAATGATAAGAATATTAATGATGTAATCACTAATATAAAACTCGTAATAATAGTTTTGTATCTGTTATGTAATATTTTCATTGTAAAATGTGTGAGTGTGTAATAATTGTTATTAAGAATCTCTTAGAAGGGAGTATCTATTATAGTATCATCACTACCTCCCCAATCTGTATCTACAGCACTAGCATTACCACTTACATCAACACCTACATTTACAGATGCAGAACCTGCCGCAATTGCTTGTTCCATTTCAATGAATACAACTTCCAATACAGGAGATGTGTATTCTCTTTTAATCTCTAATTTTGTCTCTTCTTCTTTTGATTTTCTCATTTTGTTTGTGTGTAATTAATAATTATTGGCATAACACATTTAATCATATTGATATATAGCGTGTTAAAATTCGAGTGCAAATTTGAAGACAAAACGAAGAAAATAAAAGAAACAGGATTAATGATTTCGGAATTATAAAACAGTTAGTATTTGTATCTTAACATCTTATTTTACAAATAAAAACAACTGATAACCAATAAATTATTTATTCAATACAAATATGCTACATGGTAATTTATAAGCCATATTCTTATAGATTATTTGAGATTTTGTTCTTAAGATCTGCCAATATCAGAATGAATCTAATCAAGAAGTAATAAACTTATTATTTATTCCCAAATATTGAATTTGGATAAGTGCAGTAGATTATGAAGTATAATTCTTAAAATTCCAGTTTATAAAAGGTTTCTACTCTATACTGTGAGTGCTATAATTCTGAAATATTTAACTCTCACAGTTGTACGGAAGTAAATGGATTGATAATATTGCTATCAGTTAATAAATGATCTGATTAAGTTCAGTCATTTTGTAATTTGTATTAGTCATGGGTGACTTAATGTCACCCTATTTTATCATTCATATCCATATTTTTAATACAAAAAAATGTTAACCTAAGTTATTTCAAACTAAAACTATTAGCATCTATAACAAATTTTACTTAAATAGGTGACTTTTTCGAGCTGTGGGAACATAGCTCGTTTTTTTTGTGAGCATGTCCATTATTTTAATGAAGATAGATTGCTTAATATGAAAATATACCCATTACATTCATACCCTAGTAAGTATACTTTATAATAGTATTGAAATGGGTACATTTAGCCTGTCTATAGCTTATAATTTTTCCAGTATGGTTCACTGTCAATTGTTAAAATATTCAACATAAAAACTGGGAGAGAACAATACTGAAATAATAACATAAAGTATATTCTAGACCCAAGTATATTTGTATCATATAGAGTTACATATGTAATTAAAGATATAAACCTAAAATTTTATCATAGATCCTCTTCTTAAGTATTATATTTAATATTTAAAAAAGTAAAAGCCAGCTTTTACAAGTCTGACTTTTATTATTTTATCGTCTACCTCCATTTCCAAAACCACTTCCTGGGTTGGTATCTGGATTGGGGTTAGGTTTAAATCCATTGTCTGGTCTAGATGAACCTCCATTTGAATTCTCACGATCTCCATTATAAAGAATAGCAGGAGGAGTATAAAGTTTATCATCTTTTACTGAACGTATTTGAGTATAAACAGGATATCCATAAAAGTTACTATTATATATAACCTTAAACATTGAATAAAGATTATCAAGAGAAGTCCCCCAATAAGACTCCACTCCTGAATCTCCAGTTGAAAATACAGTTACTGTTGATTTGGATAGAACTCTTTTAATTTCTTCACTATATTCAGCTTTTCCAGAAATTTTCCATGCATCAAATGTTGCCTCAATTGTTCTTTTTACCTCAGAGTATGAGTATTCACTTTCTATTGCTAAATAGGCAAATTTCCCATATGACATTTGCTTAATAAAATAAGGTTCACCGCTTGCAAAATACTGGCTTGGTGTACCAGATATTGATGATCCAAAACCATTTCTTCCACCTCCTGAACCATTTGATCCTGCATTTTGTAAATCTTTGTTAATATCGCCCGATTTAAAAAAGCCATCTCTATTTTGATCAAAAAGAACATCAAAGGATGTACTAACAAGTCTAGCAAAATATATACTACTATATTTCTGGTTATGCTTATTTTCAGTCATTTTTGTAGAGAAAAGCCCACCTAATTTTGTGTTAAATGAAAAAGCTTTCTTTACATCTTCATAATTGTAAACCTCTGTTGCAGAGTAATCTACTTCTTTCTTGTATCCAGAATTAATATAATTAGTAAAATTAGTAGAATTTAGAGCCTCGGATATTTTCCTATTATAATTTGATAATCCCTTAGAGCTATCTATATCTTCTATCGTATAAGGCATAGGGAACATGAAGTTTAAATCATAAGGACTTTTATCATACTTAATTTCAGCATCAAATGCATAGCTATCTATACTAGGCTTAGGGAATACAGCTCCAGGATATACATTTGCACTATTGATAAAGATATTTCCATTTGCTGTTCCTAGATTACCATTAGAAGCACTCATGTTTAAGGTGTTTACTCCAACATTTAAATCCCCTAAGAAGATATCATTTTGGTTTTGTTTTGTTTGAACATCCCATGAAAAGGGTTTATTATCAAATCGACCAGTTTTTCCATTAAGATCGTTCCCTTTTGTAAATCTTCCATTTTCATCCCTGTTACACGATATTGAACATAATCCGATGCCAATCCCCAGCAAAAATAATAAATGCTTTTTTTTCATATAATAATTTTAAAAATGTTGTTTAGTATTTGTTTTAAAGAAAAGAGATCCTACAAAAATTAGGATCTCAAACTCTAAACATGATAGCATAAAACTTATCACACTTTTCAAATTTATTTTTTTTGTATAGTAACATTCAAATAATGTACAAAAGGAATTCGGTAATTATTAATTCCATTCTTTTCATTATTTAAATAGTAGTACTCTCTTTAACTTGTTCTTTTTTTAAATTATTATACTGTACAACATATCTTATTACAATAGATGCATTTTGTGAAATTTACGCTTAGCAGATAGAAAGAAAATAACCTTTGCCAAGATTGACAAAGGCTAATCTTTTATGATAATAGAATCTTTATTGCTTACAAAACCGTCTTAGATTCCTTTGCTTGAGATGCCTCTATAAAATAGAACCCTTGTTGCTTATAGATTACTTTCTTACCACAGGCATCCAGATAATAAGTTGCAGAAGCTGATGCTCTAACTTCATCAATGATTCTAACTTTGTCTTCTGGACAACCTTGTTCGAGAGCAACTGTTTTGATGAGGTTTCCCTTTGTTGTTCCTGAGATACTCCTTACATATGCTCCACAAGATGATAAGGAAAGAATAGCGATCCCTAAGGATAAATACATGTTTTTCATATTGTTGAAATTTAAATTGTTATAGTTTTCTTTTATAATACTTTACAGAGCCATTCTTAGTAAAGTACTCACTTAGTTCATCATCAGTCATTTCATTTCCAATGCTATCTATACTGAAAAGACTAAAGGTTGAAACAATCATATTTCCATTATCATCTAATTCAACTTTTACCGACATCTTTTCACCAATCTCTCTATTAGTAGATTGTGGATAGGTAAAGATTGAATAAAGCCTTAGTTCATTTCCAGAAGTCTTGTAGGTATACTCATCGGTACGATCCACATTGAATTTCTCCTTTGTCCCGTCCAGATATTTAAAACTGAGTCCTTTTCCAGTAGTAGTTCTACCAATTGACAGATCAGGAAACTCAGACATTTTATAATACCTCTCGTCTCGTACCTCATACCAGTCTCCAATAATCTTTTCATCAAGTGTTACCTTATGATCTTGCCAGTTCCTATTACACACTATAGAATCGTTTGAATTCTCATTAGATTTGTTATCTATAGCTTTATTTTTCGGCTGTTCACAAGAAAGCATTACCAGAGCTATAGAGCAGTAGTATAATATCTTAGTTCCCATAGGTAGCAATGAGTTTATCCAGATAATCCATAAATCCTCTCAGGTAGTTTACCCAACCACGAGTAGCTTCTGTAGAAGAGAAATCAGTTCGTACAGATGAGGTTTCAATATCCCTTAACTGTTTTCGGATATACTCGTCATGCTTCTCTGGAAACTGTATGTTGTTGTTAATGATGAAATCCAGCTTTCTGTTAACACCATCCATCATTACCTGAAAGGCTCTTTTGTTATTGTTATACTGGTTCTGCTTATTGGTTAATGCTCTGAGTGTGAAGTCCTGATCTGTGGGATCAATCCAGCCAGTCCTATTTCTTTGAGCGTTAATCATAATGCCCATCGATAGGAAGAGAAGTAGGGAGAATGAAAATCTTGCCATATTCTATGTATTATTGGTTAATCATAACAATTGATAGAATACCAATAAAAAAAGCGAGGAACTTTCCACGCTTTAGTAATACAGGCTCGGCAAAGCCTTGACACATAAAACAGGAAGCCCTCGCCATATAATAGCAAGGAGCTAAACTGTTTGCATTTTGTGTCAATTTTGAATTTTGCCGATTCGTATTACAAAAGCAAAAGCTTATCTCTTTTTTCGTTGATGTACTTGAAGCAAATATACAACTTTCAGGATAGTCATAAAAGCTTATTTTAGCTCTTTATAAACACTTCTATGAACGAAATGTATTCTGAGTTGATTTCAGTAAAGAAACTTCCATTTGACAGCTTGAAATAGCTAAAGGAGGGAGAGTCATCTCTTTTAAATACTTTTTCAAATCGGTATAATACTTTTGAACAGTCTTTTTATTTTTACCAGTAACTTTTTTGATCTTGTCTATTGTCATTTTACCATATTGTTTAATATCCCAATTTTTCATCACCGTTAGTAATTCTTGTTTTGTTTTATCGACCTTATCTTTTCCCATCTGTATTGCGTTAAGCTGTCTTTTCTCAGTTGTAGTTAGATTCTTGGAACTATCATAGATAAATCTTCTGCTTGCATTTAACTTAGGCTGTATATCTTTCCTTTTATTATACACCTTATTTAATGTTGTATTGACTTCTGTACTTGATAATTGAGGTCTCATAACCTTAGCATTAACTGTTTGTAAGTATTTCAATGTGAGGGCCTTGGGGGCATTCTTATTTAATGCTACCAACTGGCATGCAATACTCTTTAAAATTGACTCTCTTTTGCCAATATTGATAGCCTTAAAAGGAATAAAGACTTGAGCATATTTCAGTTTGTTATCCTTTCCAAGATCATGGAAGCCATTCTCATCAAATTGTATATCCAATGGTTGCAATAGCTCATTTAAATTGTTAAATCTCAATTTAGACCCATTACATTCATACCCTAATAAATTATCTTTAATAATAGTATTGAAATGGGTACTTTTTGTTGAGTCTACTATAGCTTCTGTATCATCTGGCAACAACTCTTGTATTGGAATAATCTCTGTATTATCATTATAATAGGCATTTGGATCATATGTAAGTACTGTAAGCCTATCAATGGATACAGCCCTATCATCATATGGAATATCTAATATATTAGCTACTTCATGAGTGGCTATTTTTAAGTTCTCTGAGGTTAAACCCTCAACTTTTACAACTATCGATACCCCTGTGTTGGATAGGCTTCTCCAGTAAGCACAAACATAGCTGGTATTAATCTCAAAATCTTCCTCAGTATACCCATCGACATCTATATATAAATAGCCTGTTGGAGAAGACATATTACTCCCTTTAATATAACCATTTGCAAAATTAAAGCCTACTGAAACAGCAGGCATTCTATTGATTTTAATATTCTTGTATTCTTCAGAATTTCGTTCTAATGTTCTGGCATGATTTACCAATTTAATATGTTCTGAAGGAGGATTCTTAATGAACTTTACAACGTCTCCTATATTCTGAAATGAATCCGTGATTTGCCTTTTCTTACAGCTTTCTATTTTATTTATCATACTATATGTTTATTTTAAATGAAAAATCCCAACGATTACCGTAAGGATGTGTATAAAAGAATCAATAGAAAAGCCTCCCAAAGCCATAGCTTTAGTCCTTTTATTGTAGAGGACATGCTCTCGAATCATTGAAACTGAAATAAGCTTCGTGAAGCACCGTGGAGAAAGGTCTCTCGGTTGCTAGCCTTTAAGGAGACTTCTCTATAGATTCCTAATAGTGATTTAGTAAATTAACCAGCTAACTTTGAATATATAATATGGAACTTTGGAATAAACAGTATTTAATAATCTATATTTCTATTATGTTAATAACACAACATAGAATATATTTATTAAGTAAAAAACTTTGAAAGAAATATTAAACTCTGAGAAAATATTCTGTTTGTCAAAAACAGAAATAATAATGCAAATATACGAAAAAAAAACGACATACGCAAATTTTAACAGTTTAAATTTGGTATTTACAAATATTTTTAATATAGAAATATTTAATTATACCCCCACATTCAAAATAACTACTGATGTCGCTCTTGTAGGCGGTGGCAGCTATCCACAGCCCGGAGAAATTTCGCTTGCGCATAATGGTGTACTATTTTTGGATGAAATGCCTGAATTTAAACGCAGTGTACTGGAAGTGATGCGACAGCCTCTCGAAGATCGTGAGGTTAATATATCCAGAGCAAAGTTTACTGTGAACTACCCTGCAAGTTTTATGTTAGTTGCCTCTATGAATCCAAGTCCGTCAGGCTATTTCCCTGACGATCCCAACAATACTTCCTCAACTTTCGAAATGCAAAGGTATATGAACAAGATATCAGGGCCCTTACTGGATCGTATTGATATTCATATAGAAGTTGACAAAGTAGATTTTGAACAACTTTCTGACAAAAAGAAAGGAGAATCCAGCTCTGAAATTCGTCAACGCGTTATTAATGCCCGAAAGCTTCAGTCCGACAGATTTACTGAACTAAACATAAATTACAATGCACAAATGGGTGCAAAAGAAATAGAACAATTCTGTGAACTCAATGAAACATCTCTGAAGTTACTGAAAACAGCTATGGAAAAATTAAACCTTTCTGCCAGAGCCTACGACAGGATACTAAAGGTTGCCAGAACGATTGCCGATCTTGAGGGTTCTCATAATCTGTCTACAGTTCACATTTCGGAAGCCATACAATACAGAAGTCTGGATCGGGAATTTTGGAGCGTCTGAACGTGATTACCCTCTTACTCCAGTTCCAAAAGGTTTGATGAATTTTTTACCATCAGGTCTGTCCTCTGCTTGTAAACCGAGATTATAAGAAATACCTACTCCTAAGGTCTGTTTTAGCTGTAGTTTTTGTATCTGATCATGATCATACAATAAGTCAACAGATATAATAGTAGAAATAAATTTATTGAATTTAATATTAACTACACCTGTATAAGCGATATCAACACGTTCCGGGTGGCTTGTATAACTGGAAAAAAGGTTAAGTTGGTTAGTAAAGCTAAGATCCTTCATAACCTGAACTTTATACATAATGTTTGCCAGTGCACCAAATTCCGTTCTTACACTTTGCCCATTTCTTTCCAAGCCATAGTTACCTGCTACCTGAAGTTTAGGATCTAGAACAAAAGTAAACCTTCCTGTTGCCGGACGGAATATCACCTGAAAATTCTCTTTCGGATTGTAAGAGATACCGAGACCTATATTCAGATAGCCCGGAGCCATAAACTTTGATATTCTGTCATTATAAACCGGTTCTGGTGTTGCAGAATAATTATATCCCGGAGAGAACTGTGAAAGAAACTGGATACCGGCAGACAGGTAATAATTCTTCCTAAGGTCATAACCATAGTTAGACATGATATTGATGTAGTCATCTGTCTTTCTGGAAGACTGCCCTTTAGAAGATACAAGTCCGTAACCTAACTGAAAGTTATTATCGAGAAAGTGTCTTCCTTTTTTATAAATCAGGCTATAATTTACTTTAGCATTTATCCCGACATTATTATTTCCACCTGCATTCCAATTGGAAAAAGCTGCCTGATTGAACAAGACATTATTTTGCCCATATACATACCATCTCCTGAGACTTGGAGACTTCATAATCTGGTAAGGAGTTACCGGAATTGGCTCTGTCAGGGCTCCTATAACTACAGGCTGCTGAATAATAATAGTATCTATTTTTATTCTTGGAATTTTCACCATGCTGAAATTGGAAAGACTATCAACGTTTACGCTATTTTCTTTCCATTTAGCCTGATTAATAGAATCGATAACAGCTTTTGTTTTTGCATGTTGAGCAGAAACCAACATAACAAAGAAGAACAACGTACCTATTAAAACCCTATTCATTTTTTCCAATCTTTTTAAAATTCCTTCAAAAATACAACTTCTTTATAAAAAAAGAAATTTTGTCACCTCTAGGACTATTTAAAAACTAATAAACACTCAATTTATGTCAAAAGATGCCAAAAATAAATCGTAAATAGTATGGCAAAACTTTTGCGCACTTTCACATTATGTTCAAAGGAGTTATACATCCAAAGGCGATTATTATGCCTTTACTTTTTTTAGCCGCAATATGGTTAGGGTTTCTCGTACAGAACCTTGGACTGATCGAAGGTTGTGATGGTGCAATTATACCATTGGTTCCTTCTGGCCTTAAAGGTATTTTCTTTTCTCCTTTCTTACATGGCAGTTGGGAGCATATACTAGGCAACTCTTTACCTTTGGTTGTACTAAGCTCGTTACTTTACCAGTTTTATGGATCCGTAGCTGATAGAGTCATGCTTTATGGCTGGTTATTTTCCGGTTTAGCAGTTTGGATGACACCATCAATTAATTTATTCGACCACCAGACCTATACCTCTTGTATTATTGGTGCCAGTGGTGTTATATATGTATTGGCATTCTTTCTCTTTGCCAGCGGTGTTATTCGATGGAACCTAAAACTATTAACGGTATCGCTTATAGTAGCCCTTTATTATGGTAGTATGATCTGGGGAATGATTCCCGAAGAGCTTCTCTTCACTCTAAGTGAGCCAAGCCGGATTTCCTGGCAATCCCATTTATCCGGAGCAGTTATAGGAGTTATTATGGCATTCATCTATAAAGATAAGGGAGAAAAAAGGAAAAAATTCATTTGGGAATATCCTGAGTACTACAACGAAAAAGATGATATTCTTTGGCAAAAATATATTCAGGAAAACCCGGAAGACTTCAGAGAACTACCTTACAGAAAAAAAGAAGATATTTGGGATTTCTTAGATGAAATAAGAAATAAATAATTAATAATTTTCTTATTTTTAAGGAAATACATTTGAAATGTTTTCCGAAGAACATCTTTATTCTATAGCACTAAGACATTGCCCGCAAATCGGTGATTTACACTTCAAGAAAATAGTTACCACAATTGGTTCAGCAAAAGAAGCGTGGAGCCTTCCCCGACGTGAACTTGTCAAATTGTATGGTATCGGAAACAAAATAGTGGAAGACATAGGGAAAGATTCCCATTTACAATTTGCAGAAAGAGAACTAGAGTTCTGCTATAAGAATAACATTCAGATCCTACTTTCTCATCAGGGAAATTTCCCGGAATTATTATATCAGTGTGATGACACACCGGCTATACTCTATCAGAAAGGAAAATTTGACCACCACAGGACAAATATTAGCATCGTAGGCACAAGAAAAAGCTCGAAGTACGGAAAAGAGTTTATCATCGAACTTTTGTATTCTCTAAAAGATAACAATATCCAAACAGTAAGTGGACTTGCCATAGGCACAGACACTTGTACACATGAAGAATCTTTAAAAAACAACATTCCCACTGTCGCAGTACTAGCACATGGTTTTCATATGCTGTATCCTGATAAAAACAGAAAATTAGCTGATAAAATCATGGAACTCAACGGCTGTCTTTTTACTGAATTCAATTCATCACAGCCACCGATAAGAGAAAGCTTTATCCAAAGAAACAGAATTATTGCTGGTATATCACCCTCCACAATCATAACAGAAACGGCTTATGGCGGAGGCTCTGTAAGCACAGCTAATTATGCCAATATATATAACCGCGAAGTACTGGCTCTTCCGGGGCCCATTGAAGATAAGTACAGCCAAGGATGCAATCTTTTGATCTCGCAAAGCAAAGCAAGAATTATTGTTTCCGTTTCTGATACGATTGACTATCTTGGTCTTGCTACCAAGTCTGTGGAACAACTCCCGTTATTTCATAAAAAAGAGATCCCCACAAACCTTACATCGGAGCAACAACTGATCCTATCCGCTATTGCGGATTATCCTAATATAAATCCGGATGAAATTGCCGAAAAAGTATCTCTTCCTGTTTATAAAATTCTACCCATAATATTGGATCTGGAACTTTTGGGGTACATTAAAGCCTCTTCCGGGAGACAATATTTCCCAAGCTGAGAATTAACAATTTCTTAATATTATATTATTTAATGAATAAAGAATGAAACTTTCTAACAAACAAAAGTAAATTGTAAAATTTTTAAAACAAACCCGTATTTTTTTTAAATTTTACTGAAATTCAAAATATTCCTTGGTAGATATGGGAAAAATTTTAACTTTGTTCGGACAAAAATCAAATTCTAATGGAACAATTTAGTGCAGAAGTACAACAGGAAATTGACCGCTTTATGGCTTATATTGAAGCCAAAAACCCTAATGAACCAGAGTTTATCCAAGCCGTACGTGAAGTAGCAGTAACGGTGATTCCGTTCATTCTTTCAAAAGATCAGTACAAAGGATTCAAGCTATTGGAAAGAATGGCTGAACCAGAAAGAGTAATTATTTTCCGTGTTCCATGGTTTGATGATAAAGGAGAAATCCAGGTAAACAGAGGTTTCAGAATTCAGATGAATTCTGCAATCGGACCATATAAAGGAGGGTTACGTTTCCACCCTACAGTTAATCTAAGTGTACTAAAGTTCCTAGCATTTGAACAAGTATTCAAAAACAGCTTAACAACTCTTCCAATGGGTGGAGGAAAAGGTGGTGCAGATTTCGATCCAAGCGGAAAATCTGACAATGAAATTATGCGTTTCTGTCAGGCTTTCATGACAGAACTTTGTAAACATATCGGACCAGATACCGACGTTCCAGCGGGAGATATAGGTGTTGGTGCAAGAGAAATCGGTTACCTATTTGGTCAGTATAAAAAAATAAGAAACGAATTTACCGGTGTACTTACCGGAAAAGGACTTGCATACGGAGGTTCACTTATCCGTCCCGAAGCTACAGGATATGGTGTAGTATATTTCTGCGAGCAGATGCTAAAAACTGTTGGCGAAAGCATTAGCGGTAAAACCTTTGCTGTTTCAGGATTCGGTAACGTAGCATGGGGTGTAATTAAGAAAATTGATCAATTAGGAGGTAAAGCAGTAACTTTATCGGGACCTGATGGATACATTTATGATCCGGAAGGAATTTCTGGGGATAAAATCGACTATTTATTAGAACTTCGTGCTTCCGGAAACAACAGAGCTGAAGATTATGCTAAGAAATATCCTTCTGCAACATTTGTTGCTGGTAAGAGACCATGGGAAGTAAAATGTGATGTTGCTATTCCTTCTGCAACACAGAATGAGTTAGATTTAGAAGACGCTCAAAACCTTGTAGCTAATGGATGTATCTGTGTAACTGAAGCTGCTAACATGCCTTCTACTCTAGATGCTATTAACTACTTCCTGGATAACAAAGTATTGTTCTCTCCTGGTAAAGCGTCTAATGCTGGTGGTGTTGCAACTTCTGGTCTTGAAATGACTCAGAACTCTTTACGTCTTAACTGGTCTTCTGAAGAAGTAGATGCTCGTCTGAAAGAAATCATGATTGGTATCCACAAAGCTTGTAGAGACTATGGTAAAGATGAAGATGGTTATGTAAACTATGTAAAAGGAGCTAACATTGCCGGATTTGTGAAAGTAGCAGAAGCTATGCTTGCACAAGGTGTTGTATAGAAACAAAAAGTAAAATATGAAGAAGTAAAAAGGATGGTTTTGAACCATCCTTTTTATTTTGAAGAAAAACTAAATAGCGAATATTTGGATTATTCAATTTTCTTTTCTTTTTTCTTCTTTTTCTCGTGAGTTGCTTTCGGATCATTTGTTTCCGGCTGCTTCTTGTCATCTGTATTCACATTTGTAGAAGTACTCATTTCTGTTGAAGTTGTTGTCGTAGGCGTCGTCGTCGTCGTTGTTGTGCTTGTAGAAGGTGTTGTTGCTACTTCTGGTATCGTTGTAGTAGTTTTCTTAGTAGTGTCCTGAGTTGTTGACTGAGCAAATGTAGCACCTGTACCTAAAGCCAGTAAAATGGCTGAGAAAAATAACCTTTTCATAATGTTTCGTTTTTAAAATTAATTTTAGTGTTCAGTTTTAAAACGATCATTATCTATTTGAAATTGTTCACATTATATAACTTTAACGCACTTTGACATTATTTAATATTCATTGGGAATACGTTTACTTTTTTTCCAAATTTCTTCTAATTTTCTCTACGAAGGCATAGGCTGCAGGACATATAATCGTGTTCTTTAATGTAAGATTATTAATCTGGTAAATTTTTTTTCGGTCTGTATGTGGATATTCACGGCAAGCTTTAGGTCTTACCTCATAAATAGAACACTTATTATCATCCATCAGAAAAAAACAAGGCAAGGACTGCAAAACTTTATCCTGATCTTCATCCACTCTTAGAAACTTGTCTTCAAAATCAGAAGCTTTCATACGGAGATGTTTCGAAACCCGCTCTATATCTTTTTCAGTAAATAAGGGTCCTGTTGTTTTACAACAATTGGCACATTGCAGACAGTCAATTTCCTCGAAAACCTCATCGTGAGTTTCCTGTACAACATAATCCAGATTTTTAGGAGGTTTCTTTTTAAGAGAATCCAGAAACTTTTTATGTTCTTTATGTTTTAGCTTAGCCTGTTCGGCATAATATTTTAAATTCATAATAAGCTACAAAATTAAGGATATGTAATTAATCAGTCTTCAAAATTTTGTAAAGCATTGCTTCTCATTGTACCTTTGATGAAAATAGTGGAAATGAATGACCTGGAAACCAGAGAAGATATAGAATTATTGGTGAACAAATTCTATCAGAAAATTCAGACAGACAACAAGATAGGCTTATTCTTCAACGACATTGGTAAAGTCGACTGGAGCAAGCATTTACCCAAGATGTATGACTTTTGGGAATCTATTCTTTTTGGTCAAATGACTTATAAAGGAAATCCAATGCGTGTTCATTTTCCAATTAATGAAGTAAAAGCTATTGATAAAGAGCATTTTGAACATTGGATAAAGCTGTGGTCAGAAACAGTAGAAGAAAACTTCTCTGGAAAAAATGCGGACTTAGCTATATACAAGGCCAATAATATTGCCAATCTTATGGCTTATAAAATGGAAATGGCGAGAAAACTCTAAATATTTCCCTTAAGATAATCTTGTCTGAGCTCCTCATCTAACTTTTCAATAGCATAACGAAGACTTGTTCTCGGCATTTCTTTATAATATTTATCCAGGAAACTCAACAGCACGCTTTCATCCTTCTTCCCTATTTCCCGAAGCATCCAACCATTAGCTTTATGCATCAGATCATGCGGATGTTTAAGATTATTGAGTACTAGTTTCTGTGTCAGTTCGTAATGTTTATGCTTTATAGACCAGAATGAACCTACAACTGCTACTCTCTTCTTCCACATATTCTCATCCGAAGAGAGTCTGTATAATATTTCTTCCTCATCGTTGCGAAAAGCATAATCTCCCAATATTTTGTGCGCAGAAGAGTCCACAATATCCCAGTTGTTTACATATTCAAGATGATTGAGATAAAAATCTACCAACTGCCTTTTTTCTGTCCTGTTTTTTGCTTTTTCATATTTAGCTACCAGAATAAAGATTGCCGTTAAGCGCATTTCGTGCACTTCAGACTTCAATACATCCGAAAGCTCTTGCAATGAAATCTCTTTATAAAATTCTTTCGCTATACTTCGCTGATCTGGAACAGAAACACCATAGAATATATCTCCTTCTCCATACTCCCCTTTTCCGGTTTTGAAATATCGCGGCATCTGAACAGCCCTTTCTGGCGTGGACAGCATCTGGAGAGCTTCTTCTATCTGTCGTCCTATATGATCAGCTTTTCCTTTCATATATTATTACTCTGTAATCTGTTCCTGTTCTTTCTCTTCGTTTGCAATCTTCTTAGGGTTGGCCACCTTACCAATAGTAAGTCCCTGCACAATAATAGAGAATACTACAACAAAGTAAGTAATACTAAGGATAGCTGTACTGTATTCATTCTTCGGAATAGACATTGCCAAAGCAATGGAAACTCCCCCACGAATTCCTCCCCATATCAAAACCTTAATCGTTTGTGGGCTGAATCGGCTTCTGAAAGACATAAACTGCGTTGGCCCCCATATAGAAATAACTCTCGCTAATAACACCACAACTATGGCTATCATTCCTGGGATTATAAAGTTCTGAAGATCCTTTATCATTAAAAGTTCAAAACCTATAAAAAGGAATAAAACAGCATTCAGAATTTCATCTATCAATTCCCAGAATTTAATAAGGTAATCCTGCGTAACAGATTTCATTTTGAAATTAACATTGAAATTCCCCATAAACAAACCTGCAGCAACCATCGTTAATGGCCCTGAAATATGCAGTTGTCGTGCAATAAGATAGCCTCCCATTACTACGGATAGTGTAACAAGTACGGAAATAATATAGTCATCCACCTCTCTCATCAGTCGGGAAGTAACCCAACCTAATAAAACGCCGAGTAACAATCCGCCGCCAGCTTCATGGAGTAATAAAAGAGAGATATTCTCTATTCCAAGGTCTACTTCTTTACCCACAGCCAGCTGCAATACTACTGTAAAAACAACGACAGCCATACCATCATTGAATAAAGATTCTCCGGCAACCTTTGTTTCGAGTGATTTAGACACTTTTGCCTGCTTCAGGATACTAAGTACTGCGACAGGATCAGTTGGTGAAATCAAGGCTCCAAATACAAGACAATACAGAAAAGGAATATGTACTCCTACAAGTGGAAATATATAATAAACCCCGAATCCAACTACAAAAGTGGAAATGACAACACCTACTGTTGAAAATATAAAGACCGGCCGGAATTGTTCCTTTAGATCATTTATATTGATATGAATCCCACCGGCAAATAATAAAAAGTTAAGCATTGCGCCCATCAATACCTCTGTAAAGTCAATACTATCCATCAGACGATTTAGCCTTACAAATGTTTTAGGCAATACACTTTCCCCGAATAGCACCAGAAATGTTGAAACTGCAATCGCTATTACCATAATCCCTATCGTACTGGGAAGCTTCAGAAATCTGTAATTGATATAGGCAAAAATAGATGCCAGCACTATGAGTGCAGAAAACGAATAATATAACTCCATTCTTATTTTTTCTTCTTTTTGTGTTTTTTAATTTATTATTCTACTTCTTCATCATCATAATATTCAAAAAGGAAATCGTTATACGGGAATCTTGAGATATGGATTTTCAGTACCTCATCATAAATCATTTTTTTCATCTCAGGGAAGTTTTCCTTCGTAAGGGCAGAAATGAAAACAGTAGGATGCTTAGACTTTGCCATCCATGTATTTTTCCACTCTTCCAGGGAAATATTTTTGCGGGTTGCTGGCGTCAGATCATCTTCAGCTTTTTTCTCATAGCTGAAATCATCTATTTTATTGAACACCATAAGCACAGGCTTTTTGTGTGCATCTATTTCCTGTAAAATTTCGTTTACTGAATTAACGTGGTCTTCAAAACTTTCATGTGATATATCTACAACATGAATCAATAAATCTGCCTCACGCACCTCATCCAATGTTGATTTGAAAGATTCTACCAACTGTGTTGGCAGCTTACGAATAAATCCTACAGTATCTGTTAACAAAAAGGGAAGATTACCTATTACTACCTTTCTTACTGTAGTATCCAGAGTTGCAAAAAGTTTGTTTTCTGCAAATACTTCAGATTTGGATAAGGAATTCATCAGAGTAGATTTTCCCACATTGGTATAGCCTACCAAAGCAACACGAACCATTTTTCCACGGTTATTTCTCTGGGTTGCCATCTGGCGGTCTATTGTTTTCAGTTTATCTTTTAGTAATGATATTCTGTCACGGATAATACGACGGTCAGTTTCAATCTCAGTTTCACCAGGTCCTCTCATCCCGATACCACCACGCTGACGCTCCAAGTGGGTCCACATTCTGGTAAGACGTGGTAATAGATATTCGTATTGTGCAAGTTCTACCTGCGTTCTTGCATAGGATGTCTGAGCACGTTGAGCGAAAATATCCAGAATAAGATTGGTTCTATCCAGAATTTTAACTTCTATATCTCTTTCAAGATTCTTTAACTGAGAAGGAGAAAGTTCATCATCAAAAATAACAGTTCCTATCTCATTTTCCTTTACATAGTCTCGAATTTCTTCAGCTTTACCTTTACCTACAAATGTTTTAGAGTCCGGCTGGGACATTTTCTGGGTAAATCTTTTTTCGACTGTAGCTCCTGCTGTGTAAGCAAGAAACTCCAGTTCGTCCATATATTCTTTTAGTTTTTCCTCATCCTGATCTTTGGTAATAAGACCTACCAAGACCGCCTTTTCATACTGATGTTCTTTTTTTTCTAGCATATACAAAAATAAGAATTGTGAAATAAAGTTTACAGAATTAAATATAAAACATATTTTAACCCTTAGTAACACTGTTATGTATAATTATACTTTTTATTAATTTTATAGTGTTATGAGAGACGAAATACAAATATTAAAAGATTATCTACAAAAGGTATTAAAACTGGAATACCTTCCGGAGGATAATTCCGGCAATCTTTGCTTTGTACACAAAAATCCGGAGCTCAGAAATGAGTTCTGGATAGTTTTTTCTAATAGCGATTTGCTAAAATATTTTAAAAATATAGCGCACTACCATAAGGATGCTGATATATTTCTGGTAAACTCCAATGAAATAAAGCTTCCCAGAAATGCTGATATATTCTGGCAGATTATTTCTTCTGATTAATCCCAGTCGGCTGCTACAAATTTCATTTCTTCACCATCTATGTTTCTCAGTGTAAGAAAATGTCCTTCTACACTATAAAACTTCATTGTCGGAAAAAGGGCTATAAACTGATTTTCTAAATCAAGGTGATTCGGACAAAACATTTTTGTTCCGGAAAGACCAGACACAGACAGCTTATTCCCGTTTGTTTCATTCAGTCGAAATCTTAGGTTATTACACCCCATAAAAGCGGAATAGCCTATAGCCCCTACTTCTCTGTTTGTTAAATCTACAGATGCTTTTGCATGTATGAGTTCGTCTTTAGAAAACTCCTTCATAGAAACAAGCATCCATTGTCGTTTAAGGTTGGTACCTATTTCTTTCTGAGTGGTGGCACACCCAGTAACACAAATCGTTACCAGCATAAATCCAATAACGGCTAAAATTCTTTTCATTGATTGTTGTCTTTGTTTGTTTTATCATAATTGTATCCCACCGACATCCCCATTCCGTATTCAAAATGATAAGCCATAGGAACTCCGTTTCTCATTGCTGGTTTCCAGGTAGTTTTTATTCTTTTAAATGTCCGCATCGTTTCCCATACAAAATTCTGCTCCATTATTTTGGGCCACACTGTAAGGTTGTTCATTTCTCCTTTTTCATTGATATCAAAGTTCAGTAAAATACTTCCCTGAATATCAAAATCCCTAAATATGGTATAGAATTCTCTGTGAATCGTATTAATCATCGCTTGCTTACCGCCGGGAAATTCTGGTAATTTAAAGTTTTCTACAGAATTAAGCCCCTCTTTATAATTTCCGAATAAGTCATACGGGAAAATATAAATTTCTGCTATAGCCGGAACCAGTCTTCCTTGATGTACTCCGGGATTCCAGTTTTTAAGATCTTTTACAACATTATTAGCTAATACACGTGCACATTCATTTTTTGCGTTGATTAATGAATCTACATTCTTAAGTTTTTCTGTTCTTCCGTCAGGATAAATTTTAAGTTTCAGCTTATAGTACTGATTCGGATCATCCTGACCACAAGCTTTTATTTTATTTTGTTCTATAACATTATGTACATCATGATAAAAAGCCTTTAATCCTCCTTTATAAAAGACCTGATCATCAGGGTATTTATCCAATACAAATTCTTTGAGCTTTTCAGAACTTTGAGAAAAAAACAGGTTACACATAAGTGTAAAAACTAATAATAGCTGTGATTTCATATTTTGGTGTTGGGTTTATTAATAATAGCTTTTTGAGAATAAATAAAAGGCATTAAAGAGTCTGCTAATATAGTCTTTAATGCCTTTATATCGTATTATCCGAATGTTAAAAATTACAACACTTCGATCTGATTTTTGAGAAGATCTTCAAAAACATCTCTTTTTCTGATCAAGTGTACATTTCCGTCCATTACCATTACTTCAGCAGGCTTTAAGCGACTATTGAAGTTAGAACTCATTTCAAAACCATAAGCTCCTGCATTTCTGAAGACAAGGATATCTCCCTCTCTTACTTCATTTATTTTTCTGTCCCATGCAAAAGTATCCGTTTCACAAATATTCCCAACAACAGTATAGATGCGCTCTGGCCCTGTAGGGTTGGAAAGGTTTTCTATTTTGTGGTATGAATCATAGAACATTGGACGGATCAAGTGATTGAATCCTGAATTAACACCAACAAAAACAGTTGCTGTAGTCTGCTTGATAACATTAGTTCTTACAAGGAAATGTCCGCTTTCACTTACCAGATATTTCCCCGGCTCGAACCATAGTTCAAAATCTTTTCCTGTTTCTTTTTTGAAATTGTTCACTGCTTTCAGAACTTTTTTACCCAATGTTTTCACATCAGTTTCCAGTTCTCCTTCCTGATATGGCACCTTGAAACCACTTCCCATATCTATATATTTAAGATTCGGGAAGTCCTCCACCATCTCAAACATTATTTCAAGACCCTGGATAAAGACATCGATATCTTTAATCTCGCTTCCGGTATGCATATGTAAGCCTTCAACATTTAGTCCTGTTGTTTTTACAATACGCTGAATGTGTCTAAGCTGGTGAATAGAAATACCAAATTTACTATCGATATGTCCGGTAGAGATTTTGTAGTTACCTCCGGCAAAAATATGTGGATTGATTCTTATAAATACCGGATATGTATTACCATATTTATTTCCGAATTGCTCAAGAATAGAAATATTATCAATATTGATGTGTACACCAAGCTTCATTGCTGCTTCAATCTCAGTAATATCCACACAGTTTGGTGTAAACAATATTTTCTCTGGTGTAAATCCAGCCTTAATACCCAAATTCACCTCATTAATGCTCACACAGTCGATATTAGCACCTAACTTTTGTATGTACTTCAGAATGTTGATATTGGTTAAAGCCTTTGCTGCATAGAAAAATCTGGTTTTATCATCGAACGATTTGGTAAGCTTTTCATACTGTTCTCTGATTTTATCAGTTTCGTAAACATATACGGGTGTTCCGTACTCTCCTGCAATTTTTAGTAATTCTTGATTTGTCATATGGCTTCTCTTGTACTTTTTGTACTTAACATTATGTTGTTGGCAGATTTTTTATCTCATAATTATTGCGCAGCAAAGATAATTTTAATTCGTTGTATATCATATTATTTACTGCATGAATTTCAATTTTCAGTTTATTAATCTTATTTAAAGACTTTATCTGGTGATGAAGCTCATAAAATCCGTAACCTGTCAGTTTTCCTTTTTCCATGACTAAAAAGGATTTTTCGCTTTTAGTTCTTCCCTCCGAAATCCATACTTCGTTCCGGTTATCTAATGAAAGAAACTCTTTTAAAGCTGTTGGATTATCCTGAAAACGTTCCTGCTCATTAATAAAAGTCTTCACCTTATTCCCTTGTGAAAAAGATTTAAACTTCAGTAAATCATCTGTCTGCCCTTTAGTTCTTTCTATTATGTATTTATCATTCTTATAATACAATCCAAAAGGCAACGAAGGTGTTTTCTTTTTAGTTTTTTGCAGCATCATAAGCTTTGCAATAAGCTCATTTCCTGTAAATTCATAATGAATCTGAGTAGTTTCAGCTTTCAATTTATCCCATTTCTTTGTCCGGGCATGGAAAATTTTTGTTGCTGTCTGATAGATATTAGATGAATAATCGGTATACAGAATTTCACCATTTGCATTCTGAAAATAGATAATTCCGTTTTCTGCCGGAAGAAACTCTGTAAGTGCTACAATCTTTTTATTAAGATTATTAGATACCTGAGTTTCTTTCTGATGTTTCAAAATTTCTTTTTCCTGATCTTTTGCCAGTAATATTTTGAACAACTCCAGAGTAGCTCTGGCATCACCAGAAGCACGATGTCTGTCTGTGAGAGGGATTCCCAGAGACTTAGAAAGCTTACCCAGAGAGTAGCTTTCTTCATTTGGAATTAGTTTTTTTGCTAACGGAATAGTATCTATAGTTTCTCTTTCATAATTATACCCTAACCTGTGAAACGATTGTCTGATCATTCGGTAATCAAACTCTACATTATGCCCCACGATTACGGTTGCTTCCGTAATTTCAACAATTCTTTTTGCAATCTCGTGGAATTTTGGCGCAGTCTTTACCATTTTAGCGGTAATACCTGTCAGCTTTTGGACATACGGAGAAATCACATCTTCCGGATTTACCAGAGATATAAACTGGTCTACGATTTCGTGTCCATCGAATCGGTATATAGCAATTTCGATAATACTTTCTTTCTTGAAAGCACCGCCATTACTTTCAATATCTATAATTGAATACAATGTTCTCTATTAATTAAATAAAATTATCTTCTTTTTTTCAATCCCAGCATTCCGAACAGCATATTCATACCCTCCCTTACGATGGTATTTCCTACGGATTTTGCTAATGGACTTTTAAGAACCTGGTCAAACATTCCGGGCTCTGGCTTTGGCTGTCTTCCATTTGAAGACGGAGCCTGTTGTTGGTTCTGCACCACCTGATTCATTCTGTTGCTGAGAATCTCATATGCAGACTCTCTGTTTATGGCATCTTTATATCTTTGTACCAAAGAAGAAGCTCCAACCAGATTATCTATTTCCTGAGGTGTAAGGATATCCATTCTGGATTCCGGAGAAATAAGGAATGTATCTACCAAAGGTGTAGGAATCCCCTTTTCATCTAAAGCCGTTACAAATGCTTCACCAATCCCAAGGTTCTGAATAAGTTCCGATGCTTTATAAAACTCCGTTGTAGGATAGTTTTCAACCGCTTTATCTATTTCCTTTTTATCTTTAGCTGTAAAGCCTCTTAACGCATGCTGAATTTTTAAACCCAGCTGGCTCAAAACGCCATCCGGCACATCCCCAGGCACCTGAGTAATAAAGTAAATACCTACTCCTTTGGAACGGATTAACTTTACAATAGTTTCAATCTGATTCAACAATGCTTTAGGTGCTTCTTTGAATAACAAGTGTGCCTCATCTATAAACAACGCAAATTTTGGCCTTCCTTTATCTCCTACCTCAGGGAATTTATCATAAATTTCCGCAAGTAATGATAACATAAATGTAGAGAACAACTGTGGCCTGCTCTGTAAATCGGTTACACGCAAAATATTGATAACCCCCAAGCCGTTTCGTGTTTGCAACAAATCTTCTACTTCGAAAGATAATTCTCCAAAGAATTCTCTTGCTCCTTGCTGCTCCAAAGCTACAATAGAACGTAGTATAGCACCTAACGATGTCGAAGCAATGCTCCCATAGTTGGTGCTTAGTTCCGATTTTCCTTGTGGATCATCTGTAACATATTGCAGTACCTTCTTCAGATCATCCAAATCCAGTAAAGGAAGAGCTTTATCATCACAATATTTAAAGATAATAGACATGATACTTGACTGTGTATCATTTAGTCCTAAAATTTTGCTTAATAATACGGGGCCAAATTCAGTCACCGTAGCTCTTAGTCGTACTCCTTTCTCATCGGAAATACTCATAAATTCTACAGGAAATGCCTGTGGGCTATATGGCAGTTGAGTTTTTGCATAGCGCTCCTGGATCTTAGCATTGTTTTCTCCTGCGGCTCCTAATCCGGACAAATCTCCCTTAATATCCATAACCATGGATGGGATTCCGTTACGGGAAAGTTGCTCTACAAAAACCTGAAGCGTTTTTGTTTTTCCGGTTCCTGTTGCTCCTGCTATAAGTCCATGACGGTTTACTGTGCTCAAAGGAATACACACATCCACTTCAGGAACTACTTCTCCATTAAAAATACCTTTCCCTAGTACAATATGTTCACCATTGCACTGATATCTAGCCGTAAGCTCCTGAATAAATTTTCCTTTATCTGCCATCTAAAAATATTTTTGACGGATAAATTTAGAAATTTTGGGTGAAAGCAGGGCATATTTTTTAATATTGAACGATTTTTCTCTTGATAAAAATCATTAACAATCCTCATAACAAAGGGAATATTAATTATTAATTTTGCATAGATATAATATTCTTGAACAAACTCACTCCATATTTATTTAGTTTTATCTGCACCCTTTTGGTGTTTCAGAAGACATGGATCTGGGTGGAATATAAAATCAATATGGACTGGTATCTTGAAAACTGTACCAATAAAAATAAACCGGAACTGCACTGTAACGGAAAATGCCAGTTGAGCAAAGAAGAAACACACAATCCTAATTTTACATGGCTAAAAATAGCTTCGGAATTTATTGGATTACCTGCTTTTGAAATTTCGGCATCTATCCATAGAACCTTACATGGTTCTCAGGAAGTTTCTCATAAAATCCAGATTCCGTTATTCGGATTTCTGCACCTGCATTTAAGGCCTCCTGTATTATAAGTTTAATTTCTCCGAAAATATAAACATGTACAGCCCGTACATCGT
Source organism: Elizabethkingia occulta (assembly GCF_002023715.1). GTDB lineage: Bacteria > Bacteroidota > Bacteroidia > Flavobacteriales > Weeksellaceae > Elizabethkingia > Elizabethkingia occulta. The sequence continues at coordinate 16,027 of NZ_MAHX01000017.1, read as the reverse complement.
TTATTTCAAACTGGTTATTCTTCTAGTAATCAGATAACATCATCATTAAACTTATTATAATACATTATGATATTATCTAATAAAAATATCGCTGTCGTAGCATTTTTAATCCTTGGCATAATCAATATATATGCTCAGAAATCAGATTCAATACTTCAGCAAAATATTGAAGTAGTACGTATTCTCAAAAACAACACTAGTAAAAAAATCTCTGCAAGCCACTCTGATTTCCTGAATCATGACGCCGGAAACTTTCTCACTAATCTTCCGGAAATCGGCGGACGGAGAATTGCCGGAAGCTATGCAACAGATCCTGTTTTAAGAGGATTTAAATTCGAGCAACTTAATATCGTCAATGACGGATCTCTTACAAGTATACAGGCTTGCCCAAGCAGAATGGATCCTCCGGCAAGTCAGGTCAACCTAAATCTTGTTAAAGAAGCTGAGATCTACAAAGGTCCGTATCAGTTCAGGTTTGGAAATTCTTTTGGAGGTACCATTAATTTTGTAAGTATTGATCCAAAGTTTACCGAAAAGCCTGTTTTTAGCGGCAGACTTTCTACCGGATATGAGACCAATGGATATGGAACGCGCAATGAGCTTATTACCCGTCTTTCTACCCGAAAATTCAATATAGACCTATTTGGCTCTTACCAAAAAGCCAACGATTATAAAGATGGCAATGATAATAAAGTCCCATCTGCATTCGAAAGATACAGTATGGGTTCGAGGGTTTCTTATCAATGGAATGAAGGCAATATTACTACAGCACAGATAACAACCAATCAGGCCAGAGACGTAAAGTTTGCAACTGGAATGATGGATCTTCTGAAAGATAATACATGGTTATACTCTCTAAAACATGATATGACTTTTCAGAATTCTGTTTTCAAAAAATTAAGCCTTAGTAGTTATTTATCAGAAGTAGACCATACCATGGGAACTCCTGACATGAGTATGATTTCCAGAATAAAAAGCAGATCCGGAGGTGGACGTGCCGAACTTAAATTACAGTGGAATAATAATCTGCTTTATACAGGTGCCGATTTCCGTAATGATGGAGAAAAGGATGTACCTCAGCAAAAAATGGAAATGCCAGGTAACGGAAGTGGGCATTCTATGGCAATGGGACATAATAATGCGTGGCAAAACGGCCAAATTAACCGCTTGGGATGGTTCAATGAATATCAGAGACATTGGGGAAGCAATAAAATCACAGCTTCTTACAGGTTAGATTATTCTCACGCTACAGCTAATGATCCCTCTCATTTTTTCATAATGAAATACGGAGATAATTTGTCGGCTAACCAAACAACTCATAGTTTCAGCTTTTCTTACAACAGAGTACTAGATCAATACCAACAGATAACTGTGCTAATAGGACGTGGAGAAAGAAGTGCGGGTATTACCGAACGTTATATCAACTTCTTTCCTCTTGGAAATGACAACTATCAGTATGTAGGAAATCCTTTCCTTAAATCCGAAAAGAATTATCAGATCGACATTGTATACTCTTATAAAGGTGATAACCTGAACTTTCAGGCAGATGCATTTTACTCCAGACTGAAAGATTTTATATCATCGCAAATCACTCCGGATATTAAACCCACTTCTATGATGTCCAAAGGTGTACGGCAGATGACCAATATTGACAATGCTTACAAAGCTGGCATTGAGGGATCTGTACAATGGAATATCACAAATTATTTGAGGACTGAAGCCGGTGCAGCTTATACTTATGCTCAGAATATGAGCCAGGATGTTCCGCTGTCGGAAATTGCACCCTTAGAAACCCGATTGCGATTGGAAGGAAACTTTAATATATTTAGTTTGGGTGCGGAGATGCGGTATACTGGTCAACAAAACAGAACAAATCCTTTATTCGGAGAATTCGCAACCAAAGATTTTACATTATTCAATCTTGACGCCAGAGTTGAACTTTTCAAAAATTTCAACGCTACATTACAGCTCAGAAATATTTTCAACAGAGCTTATACAGAATATCTAAATAAGACTATGTATAACTCGGGATATACAAAGCGATTTATGTCACCGGGAAGAAATTTTTCTATCACTTGCTCTTATTCATTTTAGACTAAAAAAGAGCCTGATAAATCAGGCTCTTTTCTTATATATGCTTTTTCAATTCAGCTGTAAGACTGTTGACATCCATTACACCACTCTGTCGGAACAAGAGTTCTCCCTTTTTAAAAATAAGTAATGTGGGAACACTTCTAACACCATATTCTGCAGCTATAGCCTGATACTGATCTATATCTATCTTTACAATCCTCGCCTCCTCTTCTACATTCCGCTTAACGGTATTCAAAACTGAAGACATTACTTTACATGGCTGGCACCATGTTGCAAAAAAGTCTATTAAAACAGGTCTCTCTGACTGAATGAGTTCATTAAATTTTGCTGACATTTTTCTCAGTTTTTAGTTTTATTCTTTTTTAATTCCAAAACATTCTGATAAGAAGTTCCGCTATAAACATTTTGGATATTATTTTTTTGTATCAGATTTTTTGCTTTCCCAGCTCTTATTCCGGAGCGACAATAAACAACAATGCTTTTCTTACCTCGAAATTCAGATAATCTGCTTTCAATCTGATCCAATGGAATATTAACAGCTCCTTCTATTTTTTCAGCATTATATTCCTCCGGAGTACGGACATCTACTAAAAATGTTTTGTTATCATTTACCAGTCTGCTTATTTTCTGGTTCTCTGTTTTTGGAGTTACCGAACAAGAGATCATACCACCAGATAACAGAATAACCAGTATAGTTCCTATAATTTGCTTTGGCATACAAAATCCGTTGTTGGCACTTCTGTTAATTTAATCTTACCAAAGCCTCCTTCCACTTCTGTAAAATTACGATATCCTCTCGCCTGAAGAATACTTGCTGCAATCATACTTCTGTAACCACCAGCACAGTGCAGGAAGAAATGTTCTTTCGGGTCAACATCTTTTATCCATGTATTGATATAAGCTAAAGGGCGGCTATAGGCATCTGCTACATGCTCTGCAATATATTCACCTTCTTTTCTTACGTCTATTACCTTTACATTCTCAGAATACCTTTGAGCAAATTCTTCAGGGGTAATTCTGTCCACAGAGTCAGTTTCTTTTCCTGCTGATTTCCATGCCGGAACTCCTCCTTCAAGATATCCTAATACATTATCAAAGCCTACACGACTAAGGCGGGTAATAACTTCTTCTTCACTTCCTTCATCTGTTACCAGTAATAATGGTTGTTTTACATCTACAATCATAGCCCCTACCCATGGCGCAAAATCTCCTTTTACTCCGATATTTACAGACTGAGGAATAAAATTTTTATGAAACTCGGCTGCGGGTCTTGTATCCAGAATCAAAGCCCCTGTTTCATCAGCTATAGCTTCAAAATCTTCAGCAGACAATGGTTTAAGCCCTTGTTCAAGAACATGATCTAAGCTTTCATAGCCTTTTTTATTCATGGCAACATTCATGGCAAAATATCCAGGCGGCGGTGTTAATCCGTCAGTAACTTCCTTAATAAAGCTTGCTTTATCTGGCTGATTTAGGGCATAATTTGTTTTCTTTTGATTACCTAGAGTATCTACCGTTTCCTTCTGCATGTTTTTACCACAAGCGCTTCCGGCTCCATGAGCAGGGTAAACTGTTATTTCATCTGACAAAGGCATAATCTTATTTATCAGGCTATCATAAAGCATTCCTGCAAGATCTTCCTGAGTAAGGTCTTTCCCTTTTTGTGCAAGATCCGGCCTTCCAACATCTCCTAAAAACAATGTATCTCCAGAAAACAGAGCTGTTTCTTTTCCATTTTCGTCAATAAGCAGATAGCATGAGCTTTCCATCGTATGTCCGGGTGTATGCAATACCTTTATTTTGATATTACCTACCTCAAAAACTTCTTCGTCTTTAGCAATAATTGCTTCAAATTCAGGTTTTGCAGTCGGTCCGTAGACTATGGCAGCTCCTGTTTTATCACTTAAGTCAACATGACCGGATACAAAATCTGCATGAAAGTGGGTTTCAAGAATGTATTTAAGTTTTGCATTGTCCTGTTGTAATTTTTCCAGATATGGCTGCACTTCTCTTAAAGGGTCTATAATAACTGCTTCTCCCTGAGAGACAATATAGTAAGCTCCCTGTGCAAGACATCCTGTATATATTTGTTCTACTTTCATTTTAATTTAATTTATTATGAATAAAATAGCCATCTAAAGTACAACTTTTGCGTCAAAGACCATACCGTAAAGTTAATATATAACATGATTTTTATTGCTGTTTTTTAGATTTTCTAAGGCTATATTTAACTTTATGGATGATCATTTATCTTAACTATTATGAAATTTATTTATTTTTATCTGTAACAAAGTCACAAAATCATTTACTAATTATTTAGTTATAAAATTTGATATGAAAAAACTCTTAACTCTTTTGTTCTTCATGGCAACCTTTTTCGTATTTGCTCAGAAGACTATTTCCGGAAAAGTTTCGGATACCAATGGTAATGGAATTGCAAGTGCAAGTGTCACCATCGAAAATCCGGAGAACCCTGTAATTATCGCTTACGGAATTACTGACAGCAAAGGGAATTACAAAATTGTCTTCAATACAGATTTACCCCAAATTAATATAAAGGTTAAAGCATTTAATCAAAAATCACAAGCTAAAGAAGTCAGCAATCAGGATCAGACTGTTAATTTCAGTCTTGCATCTGATGTTACCGAGATAAAAGAGGTGGTACTAAAAACGAAACTCATTACAAAAAGAGGAGATACAATTGCGTATGATCTTAAAGCTTTTGCTAATAAAAATGACCGTGTTTTAGCAGATGCACTTAAGAAGATTCCCGGGATCGACGTTAACAAAGACGGAACTATCCTATACCAAGGTGAACCACTTAATAAATTCTATGTCAACGGAAAAGACTTAATGGAGGGAGGCTATGGTACTATCAACAATTCCTTACCTATCGACGCCATTGGTAAGGTAGAAATTATGGAAAATCACCAGCCTGTAAAAATCCTTCAGGACAAAGTTCCGAGTGATCGTGCTGCGATCAATATCAAATTAAAGAAATCCGTAACCATGACTGGCCGGGGAGAAATCGGACTAGGAGCCTCTCCTCTTTTATGGAATGTAAAATTAACGCCAATGCTCTTTACCGATAAGATACAATGGTTGTTCAATTACAAATCCAATAATAATGGTGATGCCGTAGAAAATGAAGGAAACATATTATCTTTCGGAGGTCGTTATGAAGGTATCAGAAGAAATATTACTCAAAATAGTTGGTTGAATGTAGATAATTCTGATGCGCCTAATATTCCGCAGAAAAGATATTTAATGAACAGTGTTCATTATCTGTCCGGAAATCTATTAACCAATCTGAATAAAAATAAAGAATGGGAGTTCAAGGCCAATGCAAGTTATACTAACAATGCTGTAGAAAGAGAGTCATATAATGAAACACAATACATACCACAGTTTAACCAAGGGGCAAAAGTAACAAATGCGATAAAAAACAACTTTTACACAGACAAAGTAAAAGGAGAAGTTATCTTTACTAAAAACGCTAAAAAAGGCTTCTTTAAAAACACCACAACCTTTTCTCAGTTCTGGAATGGAGATCGCGCTGTTATTGACAGAAGCATTAGTCAAAGCTCTGGATTTATTGCGAATCCTGCCAATGAAGCATTGGAATCACCGACAACAAGTTTTCAAAACTCATTGAGTACTATTATTCCTTGGAAAGAAAAATTAATTAATGTCAGATCTTTTATCAATTATCAAACAGACAGACAAACACTTCGTGTAGATCCTATCAAATTTACAGACAGGCAGTCTTTTGATTCTTTAGGAAAGCCTGTTTTCACGCCTATTTTTGCTTATTCACCTAACGCAAAAATTGCTGAACAATATTTAAGAACTAAAACTTTTGAAACCAACAATGCTGTAAATGTTAGTTTCTCTGCTAAAAAATGGACATTCACTCCGGAGATTGGTATCTCATATATAAGCAATAAATTGAATACAACTCTGTTTGGTGTTGACAATAATGGTTATAGAGAAAATTATGGAGATAAATATTCCAATAACCTGGAGTTCACCAACACAACTCCAACAGCTTCAACTCAGATTAATTATAAGGGAGCAAACTTTAGCATGTATCTAACGCTTCCTGTTAACTTTAATAATATTAAAGCAACAGATCCTGCAAGAAAGGTAGCAATCGATCTTCAAAAAACTACGTTTGAACCGAGTCTATTTGCTCAATATGAATTTGCATCATTTTGGAAAGCGTCTGTCAGCGGAAATATTAATTATAATTTCGGGACTATTAACAGTGTATATGCTGGTTATATATTACAAACTCCATCAAGCCTTATAGCAACAGCCGCAGATGGTGTTTTATCCCAAAACAGAGTGCAGTCATCAGGAGCAAGAATAGAATATAGAAATCCTTTGAATAATTTATTCTTTAATATACGGGGCAGCGTTTCCAATACCCGAAATAATCTTATGGCAAACACTTCTTACAATGGAGGAAACGTAACACTTGCCTATATCGTTAGAGATAATGATATTAATACAAACTCACAAAGCTTTGAGGTTGGTAAATATTTCCCTAAGTTTAAAACGAATGCTTCTGTAAGTTTTACAAATAGCAATAACAAATCTTTAAGCTTAAGCGATAATATTCTTCAACGCTCTAAAAACAACAATGAAAATATCGCATTCAAATTTAACAATGCTTACTTCAGCTGGATGAGTTTAGATTATACAATGAGTTATGGGTGGGGAAATAACCTGTATACAACACAAGGAAGAGAGACAACAGTAAAATCTAACAACTGGACTCAAAATCTGAACTTAATATTCTACCCTATCGAGAATCATTCTATCGGACTTAACTGGGATCAGACAAATTTCTCCCAAGGTGGACAAAGTTTTCAAAACCCGTTCTATGATTTAACATATCAATACACATGGGCTAAAAAGAAAATAGACTTTGAAGTAAAGTGGCTAAACATTGCCAATACAAAGATATATGAACAAATAGGCAACAGCTCTATCGGAACTACATACAGAAGAATGTATATCCGTCCAAGCCAGATTATGTTCACCGTGAAATTTAATTTTAAATAATTTTAAAGCCTTGTATCTTGTCTGGAAAAAAATGTTTTTTATCTTTGTTCCATATACTGATTATTAATTAACTAAAAGCATTTAAACTATCCTATGAAAGGGATTTTGAAAATCTACCATCCGGAAGAAACCCTTAAGTACAATATTAAAAGTAGTTACTGCAAAGCAGTCTATAGTAATAAGCAAAACTTCCTGGAAGTAGAAATCATTACAGATGATGATCTGGATCACGTTGATGACGACTCTTTGCAGTATAATTTCCCACAGCTTTCTTTAAGCATTTCGGATTTCCCTATTGACACAGACAAACTTATAGGGCAAACATTCAATGTGAATGATTCTGAAGAAGAAACCTATTGTGGTGTAGATTTATATGATGACGAAGATGCCTTCATTCATGATAATGAGCTAAAATTCTCGCAAGATGAGAATGGAGATCTTCAGTTAATCTGGCAAGGAAATATAGATGATTTTTATACTTTTTCCGACGAACCAATTGCCTTTAAACTAAAATGTCACTTCAGACAGGATACTCCCGAGGCAGACGACGAATAAGGGTAAAATTTAACTTTTCCGTAAACAAGTATTCTAATATATTGTTCTCAACAATATCTATTGGAAACTTGCGTTTTAAAAATTTAAACAAATTCATTAATGGCATTTTTAGAAATATCAACCATATTGCAGGCACAGAATCAGGTGGCGGCAACAACCCAGGAATTTTCTTTCTGGAAAATAATGTTCCACGGTAATATATTTGCCAATGTGGTAATGATAACCGTTTTATTACTGGGTATATTCTCTTTTTATCTGTTTCTGGAAAGATTCTTCTTTATCAAAAGAATGTCTTCTAATACTGATCCAAATCTTATGAGAAATATTGAAGATTTCTTAAAAAACGGAAAAGTAGATGCTGCGATAGACTATTGCTCGCGTCAGGATTCTCCTGAAGCCAGAATTCTGGAAAAAGGACTCTCCCGTATTGGGCGTCCGGTGTCAGATATTGTAAATGCAATGGAAGGACAAGGGCAAGCTGAGGTTGCTAATATGGAAATGAATCTTAACTTATTGGCAGCAGTACCGAGTATTGCGCCTATGTTAGGACTTTTAGGTACAGTAATCGGGATGATCCTAGCCTTCTTTAATTTGTCTAACTCTACAGGTTCTTTCTCTCCAAAAACACTTTCAGAGGGTATTTATACAGCATTAGGACAAACAGCTACAGGTCTTGCAGTAGCAATCCCGGCTAACTTCTTCTACAACCTGTTGCTTACAAAAATTGACAAATTCATTCTAAAGATTCAAAATTTGTCTACAGAGTTCTTAGATATCATCAACAAACCTTTGTAAGAATATCATGAAAATTTCAAGAAGAAATAAAGCAAATCCTGAATTCAGTTTGGCAGCAATGACAGACGTTATATTGCTACTTCTTATATTTTTCATGATCACCTCTTCTGCAGCCAATCAAAATGCAATAGATGTGAAGCTTCCTAAAGGAGAAAGCGAGGCAATGGATATTCCTAATCCTTTGTCTGTAAGTATTAAGCCGGATGGATCTTATTTTATAGATGAAAAACAAGTACAAAGAAACGAACTGGAGAGCCTTATTGTAAACAGATTACAGAATGTAACAAGTCCATCTTTTACAATAAGAGCCGATAAAGACTGCTTACATAAAGATGTAGTTTTCGTTATGGAAATTGCAGAAAAGCACAAATACAATATTGCGATTGCCACTACTACAGAGGCTGAATAAACACAAAAGATGAGTTATTTCTCAGTAAATAAAAAGGAACAAAGAAAAGACAAACTAAAAAGTGCTGTAATAACCGCTATAGTTTGGACTACACTCCTACTTTTTATTGCGCTGTATTCTGTTAAAGTAAACTTCCCGAAAGAAGCTGAAGTTATTAATACAATGCTTGTAAATTTTGGTGATAACCGTAATGGTAACGGAACGGAAGAACCTAAAGAACAGGAAGGAAGCTTTGCTCCTCTCGAAACCAAACCTGTTGTAGAAGAAGAGCCCGTAAAAGAAATTGCAAAGCCAGAGCCTCCTGTTGAGGCCAAAGAGAAAATTATTACAGGTAAAAACGAAAAAATACCTGTTGCCAAAGTAGAAAAAGCTGAGAAAAAAACAGCTACCAAGTCTTCCGTTAAAGAGACTAAAAAAAGCGACGCTAAGAAAACAACTACCGGAAATACTAAAGCCGATGGTCCTAATAAAAAACAAGGAGCTACCGGTGATGGAAAAGGAACTGCAGCTATAGGAAATCTACTAAAAGGACGCGGAACAAAAGATGGTTCTCAGGGTGACGGTGGAAAAGCCGGAAATGCAGGCGATCCTTTAGGCGGAGATGGTAATGGCGACAGCAAAATCGGAGTTGACAGAAAACTTACTGGGTACATTCCTGGTACTATGGGACGTGGTGGAGCTCAACCTGTACACTCCTGCAAAGCATCAGGTTCTATTACACTGGCCTATACTGTAGATAAAGCCGGAAATGTAATATCTGTAAGACGTTCAGGGGGTATTTCGGATCCATGTATCGTCTCTACTTCTATCCAGTGGGTAAAACAATATGTAAAAGCTGAAAAAGCTAATTTTTCTTCTACCGGAACCTATCGCATCACTTTCTAAATCGATGAAACCATCATGACAAAATCAGAATATCAAGAAGCCCTGGAATGGCTTTTTGTACAAATGCCTAATTATCAGACGGACGGTATAAAGGCTTATAAACCCGGATTAGATAATATTATCCGACTTTGTGAATATTTTGGGAATCCACAAAAGGAACTCAAGATGATTCATATCGGTGGTACCAACGGTAAAGGATCTACCAGCAATATGCTGGCATCTGTATTACAGGAAGAAGGCTATAAAATTGGATTATACAACTCTCCACATCTTATTCATTTTACAGAAAGAATAAAGGTAAACGGAAAGAATGCAGATGATGAGTTTGTTTACAATTTTATTCAGAAGCTGAAGAATCTTCCTGAGGAAATAAAGCCTTCATTTTTCGAGTTTACGACCATTATGGCATTCGAATATTTCCGTCAGCAAAAAGTAGATTATGCCATTATAGAAGTAGGCCTTGGAGGCAGATTGGATGCAACTAATATTATCTTGCCTATACTTACAGCCATTACTAATGTTGCGTTGGATCACACCAATATTTTAGGCAATACAAAAGAAGAAATCGCCACAGAAAAAGCTGGAATTATAAAAGCAGAAATTCCTGTTGTTTCCGGCGACGAAAATCCGTCGGTAAGGAATATTATCCAGCAAAAGGCAAACGAGCTTAATGCTAAGTTTATAGACGCTACAAGCCTGAATCCTGAATTAGATTCCGATTTAAAAGGAACTTATCAGAAAAATAATATCCGAGTTGTTCTGGCATTAGTCGAAGAACTACGTCATCAGAATATTTCTATTTCAGAAGAGTCATTAAGAAAAGGTCTTTTACACGTTCACAAAAATACCAATTTTATTGGTCGTTGGTTCGAGTTTTCCCAAAGTCCTCTTACCATTTGCGACACCGGACACAATCAGGCAGGATTGGAATATGTATTTAATCAGTTAAAAACTTATTCCCAGTCAAAACATATTGTTCTTGGTTTTGTAAATGATAAAAATATAGATGATGTAATTCCTTTGCTTCCAAAAAATGAAAAATTTTATTTTGTAAAACCATCTATTCACAGAGGAAGAAATCCTCAGGAATATGAAAACCTTATCAAAAAAGAAAATTTAAACTACCAGATATTCAACGATGTACAGTCAGGTTATTTAGCTGCTAAAGAAAATTGTATTTCAGATGATATGATCTTTATTGGAGGAAGTAACTTTGTTGTTGGAGATTTTTTAGAAAAAAATTTGGCAATTCACGAATAAGTTGTATATTTGCACCACTCAAAAAGAGAAAACAACTCTAAAAGAGGGTTCTTAGCTCAGTTGGTTCAGAGCATCTGGTTTACACCCAGAGGGTCGGGGGTTCGAATCCCTCAGGACCCACAAAAGGTTCGAAATCCTTTAAAAAATTCGGGTTCTTAGCTCAGTTGGTTCAGAGCATCTGGTTTACACCCAGAGGGTCGGGGGTTCGAATCCCTCAGGACCCACAAAAAAACTCTCAGTTTTCTGAGAGTTTTTTTATGCTTTAACATCTCCCTTCCCTATCTATAATCTACTAAAAGTATTCTTAGAATTCTAAAAATATTTAAGAATCTGCACAAAAAAACTCCCAGTTTCCCAGGAGTTTTGCTTATTTCTTTATCTTATCTATTACTTGCTGTATTTTCAGTTCTTCCAGACACGCCCAGTCACCGCGATAACATTCTTTATCTCCAAAAACAGAACATGGTCTACAGGTCAGATCCTTCACTCCTACCACATCTTCTTCTTTTTGTCCGTAGCCTAAAAATCCTGCGTATGGATGTGTTGCTCCCCAGACAGAAACCACACGTGTCCCCACTAAAGATGCCAGATGCATGTTAGCCGAATCCATAGATATCATTACCCGGAGTTTCGATATCATATTCAATTCATCAGAAAGGCTTAATTTACCGGCAAGAGACGTTGTATTGGGTATTTCTTTTTCCCATTTGGACAAAACCTCCACTTCTGATGCTCCACCTCCAAAAAAGTAAATATGCTCGCTTTTCGCTAGCTCTCTTACAAGTTCAAAAGATTTTTCAAGAGGCATCATTTTACCTCTATGCTGAGCAAATGGTGCAAAACCTATTCCGGATTTATCTTCAACTAAAGGTCTTAATGTATGAGAAAGATTTACAGAATAGCCCATAGAGCGCAAAACATCTGCATATCGTTCCGTTGTTTTCTTCAACTGGTGTTTATTCAAGTTCCATACATCAGTAAGCTCTTCCTTATCCTCTTTTCCTTTATTAATCTTATAAACCTTAAAACCTCTCCTTTTAAAGAACAGGTAAAGAATTTTAGATCTGATCACATCATGCAGATCTGCAATAAAATCGGGATTATATTTTTTCAGAAGTTCTTTGGCAAGCTTTCGCATACCAAGAATTCCTTTATAGTCGTCAATATTAATTCCAACAAATTCAATTCCTTCGATCCCTTCAAAAAGCCCTGAAAAGCCTTTTCTGGAAACCATTACAATACGGACGTCCTTATTTTGTTCGAGAAATTCCCGAAAAACTGGTACAGTCATCGCTACATCTCCAAATGCGGAGAAGCGGTATGCCAAGATAGTTTTCAACTTTTTAACTGAAATGCTACTGCGTAAAATTTAATTTGCTTGGTCATTGCCATAAGTCCGTTTGCACGAGATGGCGAAAGAAATTCCTGAAGTCCTATCTCTTCAATAAATTTAAAATCTGAGTCTAGAATTTCTTGTGTTGAGTGGCCACTGTATACCTGAGTAAGCATTGCTACAATACCTTTAGGAAGTATTCCGTCGGAATCTGCCTGAAAGAATAACTTTCCATCCTTAAATTCAGCATCAATCCATACTTTGGACTGGCACCCCCGAATAAGGTTCTCGTCAGTCTTCTTATCCTCAGATAATCCTTTTAATTCTTTACCCAAATCAATGATATATTCATATTTCTGCTCCCAGTCTTCCAGGAAAGCAAAATCATCTACTAAAGCCTTCTGTTTTTCTTGAATTGTCATTATTAAAATGCTTTATGCAAAGGTAAAGATTTTGGAAGAAATGATTATAAATCTACTTTTTTACCTTTTTCTGAAGAAGGTAGTAAACCTGAATGAAGCAAATAATCGCATTGGGTATAATAACAGGCCAAAGCATCCCTCTGTAAATACCATAAATTACAAAGCAAATACAACCCGCCAGATTAATAAGTCTGATTTTTAATACATCTTTCGGTATAAAGCCCAGAACTATTAGTACCGACGCTAAATAACCTACAATTTCGACCCAGCTTTCATTCATAACGAATATAATTTTGGCGCAAACCTAATAAACAATTCGCTTAAAATCAAATATTTTTGTGCCATAACGGCACATTTTTTCTTTGGTAAGATGTTTGCAAATTTCAATTACCTGAAAAACTTCTATAACAAAACAAGAAATTTTTCAGAAATAACTTTTAAATTAGTATACATTTTAAAATCATGGAATATCAATTCTCAAAAGGGATGAACCAAGTGTTCAACAATAGCCGTAATGAGGCCAAGAGATTGCAGAGTGAATTCCTCAATACTGAACATTTATTATTGGGTATTATAAAGTCTGAAAATTCTTCCGCTTACGCTATTCTTGAGGATTTCAACGCCGACTTAACACAAATAAGAAGAAAGATTGAAAGCCTTAACATAACTAGTAACAACCCGAATGCTATGGTAACGGAGAAAATTCCGTTAACTAAGATGGCAGATCAGGCTATTAAACGTGCAGCACTTGAATGCAGATTGTATAAATCTACAGAAGTAAATACTGTACACCTGTTACTGGGTATTTTGTATAAAACCGAAGATCCGACAACCAGCATTCTGGAGTCTTATGACATCGATTATCAAGCTGTGTCCAAGCATTATAAATCTATGCTGAAGGAAAACGGCGATTTGCCTAAAAATCAGGCATTCGATGATGACGAAGACAAAGATGATGCATTCAGTCAGATGAAGAAACCTTCCGGAAATCTGGGAACAGGTAAAAGTAAAACTCCGGTTCTTGATAATTTCGGTAGAGATCTTACCGGACTGGCAAGAGACGGAAAACTGGATCCTGTAATCGGCCGTGAAAAAGAGATTGAGAGAGTATCTCAAATTCTTTCCAGAAGAAAGAAAAATAATCCTCTTCTGATCGGTGAACCAGGAGTAGGTAAATCTGCTATCGCCGAAGGTTTAGCATTAAGAATACACCAGAAAAAAGTGTCCCGTGTATTATTCAATAAAAGAGTAATCACTCTGGATCTGGCAAGTCTTGTTGCAGGAACTAAGTACAGAGGACAGTTTGAAGAGAGAATGAAGGCTATTATGTCTGAGCTTGAGAAAAACAGAGATGTAATTCTGTTTATAGACGAGCTTCATACTATTGTAGGTGCCGGAAGTTCTACAGGATCTCTGGATGCTTCAAATATGTTCAAACCTGCTTTGGCAAGAGGCGAAATCCAATGTATTGGTGCTACTACTCTGGACGAATACCGTCAGTACATCGAGAAAGATGGTGCTTTAGAGCGTCGTTTCCAAAAGGTAATGGTAGAACCTACCACTATTGAAGAAAGTATTCAGATCCTTAACCAGATTAAAGATAAATATGAGGAGTATCACAATGTAACTTACACTGATGATGCTATCAAAGCTTGTGTTAATTTAACAGCAAGATATATTACCGACCGTTTCCTACCGGATAAAGCAATTGATGCTTTAGACGAAGCCGGATCTCGTGTTTATATCAAAAACATGAAAGTTCCTACCGAAATTATCGAGTACGAAAAAGCGATAGAAGAGGTAAAAGAGCAAAAACAGAAAGCTGTAAAAGCACAGGATTATCTTGAAGCCCGCAAGCTTAAAGATGAGGAAGAACGTCTGCAAATCGAACTTAACCTTGCTCAGGAAAACTGGGATAAAGAGGTAAAAGAGAAGAAAGAAGTTGTTACTGAAGAGAATGTTGCTGAAGTTGTATCTATGATGAGTGGTGTTCCGGTAACCAAAGTAGGTAAAAACGAGCTGGATAAACTATCCCAGATGGATGCTATGCTTAACGGTAAAGTTATCGGTCAGGAAGATGCCGTTCGCAAGGTTGTAAAAGCAATTCAGAGAAACCGTGCCGGATTGAAAGATCCGAACAGACCTATCGGAACATTTATTTTCCTTGGTACAACTGGTGTTGGTAAAACAGAACTAGCCAAAGTAATGGCTCGTGAACTTTTTGATTCAGACGAAGCGCTAATCAGAATAGACATGAGTGAATACATGGAGAAATTTGCTGTGAGCCGATTAGTTGGTGCGCCTCCGGGATATGTAGGTTACGAAGAAGGTGGACAGCTTACAGAAGCCGTGCGCAGAAAGCCTTATGCAGTAGTTCTTCTGGATGAGATTGAAAAAGCTCACCCTGATGTATTCAATATTCTTCTTCAGATTCTGGATGAAGGACATGTTACTGACAGCTTGGGCAGAAAAGTAGACTTCCGTAATACCATTATTATCCTGACTTCAAATATCGGAACCAGAGATCTTAAAGATTTCGGTGACGGTGTAGGATTTGGAACTTCGGCTAAAAAATCTACATCAGACACCAGAGCGAGAAGCACCATTGAAAACGCTCTTAAAAAAGCATTCGCTCCTGAATTTCTGAACAGAATAGATGATATCATTATCTTCAACTCTCTGGAAAAAGATGATATTAAGAAAATCATTAATCTGGAATTAGGCAAATTATACAGCAGACTGGAAAAACTTGACTACCATGTTGAGCTTTCCGAAGAAGCTACAGAATTCATTGCGGAAAAAGGTTGGGATAAAGATTTTGGAGCCCGCCCTTTGAAGCGTGCAATTCAGAAATATATTGAAGATTTGCTTGCAGAGATGCTTGTAAACAAACAGATGAAAGAAGGGGATAAAATCGTTCTGAAGCTTAATGAGGCAAAAGATGCTCTTGAAGCAGAGAAGTCTCCTAAAAAGAAAGAAAAAGAGCCTAAAACTTCATAATGACTAGTCCTGAAAAAGGTTGACTAGTTTAATAAATCAAATATATTAAATCAGAGTAGAATCTTTCTATTCTGATTTTGTTTTTTATAAGTTTTCAATTTCACATTATTATTGATGTGTACCTGACTTGGAATGTTGTAATTCAAGGAAAAGTGCGGTCTTAAATTATTATAATAGTAAATTGACTGATCAATTTGCTGTGAA
>NZ_MAHX01000016.1 GCF_002023715.1 Elizabethkingia occulta | reverse complement strand
TTTCAGTCATACTTATTAACTTTACTCCGCTTAAACAGTTCTTTTAGTAACCATTTTTGCGTGGGCAAAACTAATAAATTTTATTAACATGACCAAATCTTTTTTCTAAAAAATTTTAATCGCTTTTTCGTCTCAATTATCTCCTGCTCCCCTTACAACTCTCATTGTTTAGGACTGCAAAAGTAGAAAAAACACCTATACTCACCAAACTTTATTACACCTTTTTTAACATAATATACCTAACTAACTGAATACACGCGAGAAAAATTTAATATTATGTTCACATTGCAAAAACTGAACTCTTTTTATATCCTCTATATATCGCTCTACACCCTTTAAAAACCGTGGTTTTCTTTTAAGCATTTGCCAGAACAAGCTCTTTCTAGAAGCCCACGCGTTCTTTTTTAGCTTTAATACCTCTCTATATATATGTAAAAACTAAAAATCCGGCACAAAGCCGGATATTATATAATATATATATGTATTAATAGTGGTGAACGATATATTCATTCTCGAATGTACCATCATCATAAAACTTTAATATTGCATACCCAGGAGGTGTTTCCTGATAATAAAAAGGTTTAGCAGATCGTTTATCTCCTTCTCCCCACCAGAATCCGGACATCGCACCATTACAGAAATAGTACACATCATTGTACCAGGCTCTATCCAAAAGGTGCTGGTGACCACTAAGGCATCCTTTTACTTTATCTTTATGTTTATAGAAAAGGTCTTTTAATGCTACATGATCTTTGTGCTGTCCACCTTCAAAGGTTCCGGTAACCGTAAGTATTGGATAGTGCGACATAATAAGCGCGTATTCTCCCTGAGGAATATTCTCCAATTTCTGTTTCAACCAGTTCATTTGTTCTGGATCTAATGTCACACCAGAATTATTACCATCTAACATAATAAAATGCCATTTCCCTTTTTTAGCGCTATAATAACGATTAGGCATTTTAAGCCTTTTAGCTGCATAAGGTACTCCATACATTTCATCCGATTTTCCACCGGCCCACCAGATATCATGATTTCCTACACAACTGTACATATCATAATCTGCAATTTCTTTGATACAGGTATCCCAGGCATTCCACTGATCATAAACTTCCTGACGTGTAGAATTGTCTCTGTCAACAGCCATAATAGAATCTCCGGTATTAAGGAAGAAATCTACTTTCTTTGTTTTCACTTCTTTCAGGCATTTCACAAAGCGTTCCATAACCTTAGGATCTGCCGGCAAGTGTACATCTGTTATATGTGCTACCGTCAGTACAAGTTTCTTTTTCAGATTTACATTTTTGTCTTTCAGAGTTGACGCTAAAAGATTGGTAGCAGTTCCTCCTAACATAAGTGCGGAAGCTGCAAGCGGAACTTTTGCCAAAAACTTTCTTCTTTTCATGATATATTATTCTGTTTCTTTAATATTAGTCTTCGAAACTCCGGAAGGCATTTTACCACCCCGGTGATTGTTTAAGTTTAGGGTTAAGAATTAATTGACTTGCCGGTATTGGAAGATAGTAATATTTAGGATCAATAAATGTTCTTGGCAGTCGTCTGTCTTTTTCGAACATAATATTACCTGAAGTACCTCCTGAAAGATAGAAGACACCATCAGAAATATAAAACTTGGTTAGTTTCGCTCTGATATCCGCAGGAACATTACTTAATGGATCTTCTTTTCCAGGAGCTTCAAGGATTGCAATATCCGGTTTGCCATCACCTGTCACATCCATTGCTCCAAGTGCCGGAGTATAAATACCTTTGGAAGCTTGTCCCAATAATGCTCCGGACTTCCAACGGAATAAATCATCCAATCGTTTGTCTTCACAAGCCAATTCAACACGACGTTCACGTCTGATTTCTAAAAGAACACCTCTGTTTCCACCGTTAATATTAGGATATTGTTTTGCAAGATAGTTATCGGGTGTTGCATTAGCTGCTAGCATAGAAAGATCTGGCATCTTCACTCTTCTACGCAAAAGATTCACGGTATTATCGAGATCACCCTGCGTTAAAATTCCTAATTCCGCTTTTGCTTCTGCATTAACTAATAATACCTCAGCAAACCTATATATAGGAAGATCTGTATAATTCAGTTCCCATCCTCCTCTTAATGATGGATCTCTAGGATAAAATTTAATTTGAAGATATCCACCAAAAGCAGGCTGAAGCATATAAGGATCACCATTCGGAATTGTTGCATACCCTGGAGGCATAATCGTTTCTGCCATACGTGGATCACGGTTGGCAAATACTTCAGTAAATGTTTTCTTATCATAATCCGTAACTGAAGTAAAAGGCGTTCCGTCCTTCATCAGGAATTCATCTGCGAGACTTCCACTCAGCGCCCACTGCCAACCCAATACTGTATGGGTATTATTACTCACTCCCTGATCTTTATTATTTTTTTGCAAGAAAATAACCTCCTTGTTACCGGCAAGACTATTACTGGCAAACAATGCCCGGAAATCTTCGGCTCCTTTTCCTGTATTATAGATACTGAATCCGCCATTGCTGATAATATCCTGAGATGCAGTTACAGCACGGTTAAGAAATTTAGCAGATGTATCCTGCAAGCCTAATTCATCATGATATTTTCTAAATGTACCTTCATACAATGCAACTCTGGACAACAATGTAAGCGCAGCCCATTTCGTAATCATGGTATTATTTGTTTTTGCCGGCAATACATTAGCAGAAGCATATTCCAGGTCGCTCATCACGGAATCCATAACCAATGCTCTAGGATCTTTAGGTTTATATAATGCATCATCTGTATCCCCTAGTACATTAGAATACCACGGTACATCTCCGTATTTTTTTACCATATTAAAATAAAAGTTGGCTCTAAAGAACTTGGCCACCCCTTTATAATGTCTAATTAATGCCTGATCACCTGTTGCCTTTCCTGAGTTTTCTAACATATAGTTAATAGATCTCAATTGCCTCCAATCCCATCCGTCTATATTCGCAGGTGTAATGGACCCTCTTAAAAGATTATCTGTATTACTGGCTCCGGTATAAACTGATATATTGTCTGAAAACACATCGGTATATGGTGCCGAAATATAACTGTAAAAACCATTGGTATACGTCTCTAAATCCTGAGGATTATTAAAAAAGTTTTCTTTTGTAATGTCTGTTATCGGATCTTTTTGCAGAAAATCGCTTTCACAAGACATTATGGATAAGCTCGCTAGTATAGCTAAAACTCCTGTAGATATATAGGTGTTTAGTTTCATTTTTATATGCTTAAGAAATTATAGATGTTAAAAGTTTAAGTTCATACCGAATGAGTATGTTCTCTGAAAAGGATAAGCTGCTTGCCCTAAGGTTTCAGGATCCAGTTTTACTTTCAGATGCGATATCTCGAATATATTCTCGGCACTGAAATAGAAACGAATCTTATTAAAATGAATTTTAGAAGTTTCTTTCAGTGGCAGGGAGTAGCCTATAGTCACATTCTTTACACGGACATAGGAAGCATCCTGCATATAGCGTTTATTTGGAATGCCCAGCTGCTGCATGTTATCTTCTGCCGTATAAGCTCTTACTGCAGGGAAATATCCATTAGGATTATCCGGTGTCCAGTGATCAAGGTTTTGCTGTGTTACGTTAGTCCATGGCTGTGCATAAACGCCCCAGAAGTAAATTGTTCCTGCTCCAGGATACCAGTCTCTTTTCCCAACCCCTTGTAAGAAGATACGCAAGTCTATTCCTTTCCATTCTCCGGATAAGTCTAAACTAAATGGAAAACGAGCGGATGTATTTCCAACTACATATAGATCTCCAGGATTGTTTACTGTTTTATCGCCCATGTCTACTTTACCATCACCATTACGATCTCTGAATTTTGGATCTCCCGGATAGAATCTGTAAGATTGATCATCGGTACCCATTGCGGTCTGATTAGGGTGATTCTTAATATCTGCCTCATCTTTAAAGAAGCCCTCTATTTCAGCTCCCCAAATTTCACCGATTTCCTGGCCTACATAATATCCAGAAAGTAATTTTGCAGGATTATCAAATCTTGTAATATATGATCGGCTATCTGCAAGTGTAAATGCCACATTATAACGGAAAGGAGAGCCTGCTAATTTAAACTGATCATTCCATCCTAATCTAAATTCCCAACCTTTAGTCTTAAGATCTCCCGCATTCACTTTAGGTTCAGATGCTCCAAAAACATTAGGGAGGATTTTCCCCGGAATCAACATATCTTTGGTATAACGGGTATATTTATCAAAGTTTAACTGTAGTCGATTATTAAAGAAAGCTAAATCTGCTCCGAAGTTTACTGTTGAAACTTTTTCCCATGTAAAATTATCGGAAACAGCACCCGGAGCATAAACAGCGATAGGACGGCCATCTCCAAGAATCTGTCCCACAGTTCCGGTACCCATCGTTGGGATATATGGATAAGCTATTGTATTCTTATCTTTATCTATCAGATCCTGATTACCAAGAGACCCATAAGATCCTCTGAATTTTAGTAAGTTAAGACCAATTGTATTTTTCACTCCTGCAAAGAAGTTTTCATCTGACAACACCCAGCCTGCAGATGCCGATGGGAAGAAGCCCCAACGGTGACCTTTCGGGAATCTGGAAGAACCATCATAACGGCCGTTTAATTCCAACAGGTATTTATTCTTAAAGTTATAAGCTGCTCTATAATATACCCCCTGCAATGCCCATTCTATAATCCTTTCGGTTTCTTCCATTGTACCTGTACTCAACCCAATAGAAGGCAATGAAGTGGAAATAATATTATTCCTTTTTGCTGAAGAGTAGCCATATCTGTTATATTCCTGATTAAAACCTCCTAATAATTGAACATAGTGGCTTCCAAAGTTTTTATGAAAATCGGTATATACATTATACACGTAATATCTTCCGGTCATATTCTCGTTTCTGGCCCATGATGTTGTAGAGCCTGTGTAAGATATCGGCTGCATTGGTCCTGTTTTGTAGGCTACAGGGATATCATAAGAACGGGTAATTGATGATGTATTTCTGAAAGTTGCTTCAGCCTTTAAATCCCATACCTTTTTAATAATAGAAGCATTCGCTGCAAATGAGATCTGGGTTTGTCTAAATTCATTCTTGGAGCGTCCGCCATCCTGCAATCTTCCCAAAATGCTAGCTCCATCCTTTGTCCAGGTTCCATCTGGGTTTTTAGGCACGCTTAGAGATGGTGTACGGTTTACATTCCAAAAGAAAAGGTCATCTATAAATACCGGAGAATCATAATCCGAGAATGTAAAAGCTGTATTGGTAGATAAATCTAACCATGGATTGATATTAAGATCTACCTTACCTCTCATGTTATATCTGTTATAGATATCATTACCATATCGAAGCATTCCGTCCTGGCGGTAATATTCCCCTGAAAGTAAATAACCTACTTTATCCAACTTTCTGGATATACTGATGTTATTGGTAAAAGTAGGTGCTGTATCGTTATATGCTTCTTTCAGCCAGTTAGTCGATCCGTAATACGCCCATGAATTAGGGTCTGAAGGACTCAGAATTACACGGGGAAGATTTGGATTATTGGCAATCTGTCTGGCATATTCTCTTTCATTTTCCGGGAAGAGGTTATATAAAGGAGTTGCTGCGTCATGCTTATACTGCATAACCGTCAGAGGATCTGTTACCAATTCCGGCAGCTTTCCTACAGTTCTGTATGCTGTATTGGTATTTACAGATACATTCAGCTGACCTCCTTTTGCACTTTTAGTTGTAATCAATACCACCCCAAATGCAGCTCTTGCTCCATATATTGCAGCAGCTGCGGCATCTTTTAGTACAGAAACACTTTCTATATCTGCAGGGTTTAGCCTTGATAGGTCCTCACCACTATAAGGTACATTATCTACCAAAATTAAAGGATTACCTCCATTTACACTGGTGAATCCTCTTACATTAAAGTTTGCTGCCGAAGTAGCTCTACCATTGTCTATGGTAATATTAAGGTTAGGAATAAGTCCTTGCAAACCTGCACCGATATTGGTGATAGGCCTGTTTTCAAGCTTCTTTGCTGAAACCATATCTACGGCACCGGTAAGGTTAACTTTTTTCTGTTTTCCAAAACCGACAACAACTACCTCATCTATATCTTTAGATCTGGATAGCGTATCCGCTTTTTTGGAGTTTTCTTTCTTTAAAGGTACTTGCTGGGCTATAGCAGTGTAGGAAGTACACAGGAAAAACGCAATAGCGACCTTCAAAGAGCCTTGGGCAATAATCGAGCTTCTTCTCATGGTTTAAGTTTAAGGCACCTACATACAATTTGACACTTAATTTAAAAAATAAAATTCATAACAACATTATATATGGATAACCTATAAATAATGTTGTTATGAATAAATTCTTGAATTTACTATTCAAAATTAAGCCTCTTTTTAAAGCTTTTATATTTCTTGATTATCTTATAAGATTCAAAAAATTACCTCCAAAATTTAATCTGACAAATAACAAAAATGAAATTATTATGTCCAATAATAAGATTGGGAAAGTATTATGTGCTTTTTATATGGATGAATATTTTCAATATGAAATTCTTGATGATACAATCTAAATTTGTATACTATTCCACAAATCTTGTAAAATTTCATCATCAATATTTAGACTTTCATTAATTTTTTCAATAGGTACAGATTCATATTGAGCAACCAAACAAATTGAAAAATAAATATGTTTTTTCGCTTCTTTTTCAAAAGCATTTAGATTAAAATTTCTATTCGGAAATGTGAAAATTATTGTAGATTCACAAGGACTCGTAACACTTTTAGCACCCAATTTTTTTAATATTGTAAGGATTTTTTCTCTAAGTGATAAATGTTTTTCAACAAAATCAAAATCGTCATTATCTGAAATTACATCATAAGATAAATGGTATTTTCTCATAGTCTTTTAATTTAAGCAATAAAACTACAAAGAAAACACAATATCTTGATTGCGGGAAACCGTAATAAAATCTCACTATTATTGAAAATAGTGAGATTTTTAATTCCCAATTATTTTTTCAATTTCTTTACCTCTTCCAATATAGTATTGTAGGTGTCAGAAATAGATACTTTATTGTTGAAATATTCCAATAATTCTCCTGCACGGAAGCCATCTGCTACCTCACGAGAACCCGTTCGCACATATAGATACAGTCTAAAGCATGCTTCATATTTTTCTGGAGTTTCGGGATTGTTTTCAAACCCCATATTAACTTGTAAGAACTCTATCAATTCTTGTTCGTTTAATTTACTTAAATCAATCTCTATTTGAGTTTGTTCATGTTCAATTTTTTTGGACATATCTGTAATTTTTAAATTGTTTTGCTAGTTTATATATCCACAAAATATTTTCAGAATAAGTAATCAATTTTGTTATTTAAGATTTGACAATAGGTGTACGAATAACTGTCCTTCTTTCATATGTCTTGTGTTATGTCTGAAAACAAACTCATTAACATAATATTGCAAATGTTTTCTTGATACAACACGGTATACACCAATGATTCCTCTTTTTAAATGGCTCCAAAAGTTCTCAATTGTATTGGTATGTGCATTGTCTCTCACATATTCTCTCTTTCCATGATTTACAATGTGGTGAATATAATAATCCTTGAGACCGCCATAAGCCTTCCATTCGTCAGTATAAACAGTATCAAGAAGATTAACTTTACTCAAAACAATAGGTTCCAAATCTTCACGACTCACTGACTTAACAACTTGTGCAACAACATTTCCACCTCGCTGAATCAAACCAAGAACAGGAGTCTTATCTTTAAAGCTTCTTCCTTGGGAATGTTTTACTTTCTTATTTGCATGGCGGTTTTTATTTTTCCCACCTACATAGGTTTCATCTATTTCAACCTCGCCCGATAATAAATGTTCATTTTCAAACTTACATGCCTTTCTTATTTTTCTAAGCATATTCCAAGTTGTCTTTTGGGTTAACCCAAGTTCTCTTTCCAATAGTTTAGATGACAATCCTCCTTTGTGTGTTACGTACAGCCACATTGCTATAAACCATTTTCTAAGCGGTACGTTCGAATTTTTAAAAATATCTATACAACTTTTTATTGTGAAATACCTGCCTGTATTCTTACACTTGTAGCGTTTATTACATTTATAAACTACCGAATCTTTATCAAACGGAGAGATTGGTGTTCCTTTCCAAAAAGCTTTTTCCAAGAAATCTATACATGATTGCTCGTCTTTAAATGTATCGAAAAGGTCTATTACAGAGTTTAATTTTATCCCATCAAAAATGTTCATATCTTCTATTGTTAGAAGAATACTATCCGTTTATTGATGGTATTATAGGTTTGAAACGCTAATGTTTTACTAAGTCAAAGACTGATTGTTTTACATTCCAAAAACTCCTTATATTTACAGGATATAACGGATATAGAGATTCCGAACAAGACATCAACGACAACATAGAAAGTGTTTAACGACATTCCTCGAGTGAATCTGGTACATTTAATTGAAGGGAATATAGTTAGCAACTCTCATGTCATATACCTATGGCGTGGGGGCTTGCTGCTTATTTGACTTCAAAGGTTTACCAGAACCCACTCGATAAAATAAGTTAGCAGTCCTCACGCTTTCTTTTATTTACAAGTAACTCTTTTTCGAGGCTGAAAAGAAACTAAAAAATCAATCTATGATTAACCGAACTACGGATTTCCGTAAGGAAAGGACCTTACAATGCCAGTATTTTGTAATGTTTAACTATCAAAACCTAAACCTATGAGAAAAGTACTTTTACTATTATCGGTTGGAACTATTGGTTTCGTAACTACTGTACATGCACAATCTTATGAACAGTATAAGAAACAGAAAGAATACGAAGCCCGTTATCAACAGGAACAATTACAACAACGAAAAAATCAAGTTAATGCTTATTATAGACAATACATTACTGTAGCTACAAATTATTTAAACTATTATAAAATTAGCCCAAAAGCTCCAAATGGCTTGGTTAGATTTAGCTATTTTATAAAAAAATATTCCAAAACATATTATGAAGAACAGAGACTATGGAATATAGTATATACCTATTATTATGGTGGTGATTCAAGCTTGTACACTAAAGCAAGTAATCTACGGGATAGAATTAAACATACTGAATACGCAACTGATTATGACGTTGTTGATACCAATAAATAAACTAAATCAATCTATCATGAAAAAATTACTTATCATTACTTTCTTGTGCATATTTTCAGTAACCTTTGCTCAAATATCATTTACCATACAAAGTACATTAATGACTTATCGACACAAAAAGGCAACTGAAACTAACTGGTCTGATTGGTCTGAAAACATTCCATCTAAGGAAAAAATAAATATTGATATACCCAATAATAAAATAACATTTTCTAATCCAGATAATCAAGAAGTAAATGTATTTACAATAGTATCTGGTAATTATGATAAAGCTGACAGAGTAGTATTTTTACTTAATGATAAGGAAAATCGTAAAGCTTTAATGGAGTTCATTTCTGAAAAAGATTATGATTCCAAAATAGTCACCCTAAAGATTAATACTTTAGAAATTGTATACATTTGTAATCCATTATAAATTTGAAACAAAAAATCCAGTAATAATTTACTGGATTTTTTTCTTATTTAAAGCAATATATATTATTGAATTATTGAAGAACAGATGATCTAAAAATATTAATCTTGTTTTACAAGAGATTCTGCAAAGTGTACGAATCTATCAATATCATTAATCTCCCTAGAATATAATTTAGATACTGCTTTTACATACTTTCTACCTGATCCGAAACCTCTTATGACAACTATTTTTTTTACATTAATTGAAAGTTCCGAATAATCTTTATCCTTAAATCTAGCAAATGTTGCTTGTCTAAGTACTGACTTATTTCTAAGATTTTGTTTACATATTTTTTTTGGTTTCATTTTACAAAGATATAAAATTGTTATTTAAAGACGTTTACAGGACTTTCTTCATCGGAATATAAAATTATAGGATTGGAACCTTGAGAGACATTGGTAGATAGTTTTCCAAATGTTTTAATGGGGACGTCTTCAATTCCAATTTTATCTTTCAACCTATAAAACGTAAGTATACAATCATTTCCGTATCCATCAAAAATTAAGCTTAATGGTACGTAGCGATGAGTTTTGATAAAACGGCTTATTGCACGTTGTGTTGCTAAACGTCTATCTAAACTTACGCAAACAAGGTGTACCTCGTAATCTAATTTATTTAATACTGTTGCTAAATTATTAATTTTTTTTTCATCATGTCCAATTTTAGGTATAACAATATTAGCCCCTTTTTCAATACATTCTTCGAACAGACATTTAAAATCATCAGGCTTGTCACTAACGCTAGCACCAAAAACAAGATAATCTGATTCATCATGAACTAGCGAAGCACCAGCTGGATTATCTACATACTCAGGAATTTTTCTTTTTGCGAAATCTGAATCTAAAATTATAGCACCATAATGATCTGCAATTTTATTGGCAATTGTAGATTTACCTGATGCAGGTAATCCAATAATTATTATCGCCTTTTTTTCCGTTAAAAGTTTACATTTAGGCAGTGTTCCGCCAACTCCCAGACATGTATTGTCATCATCGTCATCTCTTTTAATAGTTAATAATTCTGTAACTATTTGTTTTCTTAATTTCCACCGATCTCTATTATCTTTATATTTTCTATCCCTATTTTCAGTACTTAAAAAAGTCGATTTACTATCAATATAGTTTTTTAATTCAGCTTCACCAGATTTTATTTTTCTAAGTATTGAATCATTACTAGAATCTTCATAATTAATAACTTTTTCTAAAAAATGCTCAATTAAATCTATGTTATCTAGTTTTCTTAGATATGGGTGTACATTCATTTGATACTTATTAGTTTTTAAATGTATCACAAACTTAAAGAAATAAAAGCAATCTATTTTTTAATAATGAAAATAAATTTGCATTATTAATATATATAAAAAAATTGAATTAAAAAAGTATATACAAAATATTTTTAACTAATGGTGTCAAATTGTATGTAGGTGCCAAGTTTAATTATTAGAATTATTGTTTATTAAATTTTTATATAAATAAGCACTACTAACAGCAACATACCTCCGGCAAATGAAGACGCAATTAAGTCACTTTCTAAACAATTTTGTAATACAATATTGACATACTTTAGTATTAAATTGCCCTCCTCACAACTCTCTGAAAAGCCTTACTTTTCCGTTTATTTTTTCTGGTTTTATTTGTACAGTAATTCACAGAAAACAATCAAAATTTATATCTTTAAAGCCCCAATATTTTTTGGAGAGCTGAAATATGGAAGATTACATTATTACTGTTGGAAAGAGAATCAAACAAATACGAAAGGATAAAAAGCTTACAATTAATGACATTGCACAAAGAGCTGATGTAAGCAACGGTCTTATTTCCCGCGTGGAAAATGGACGTACGATTCCCTCCCTCCCCGTATTATTTTCTCTGATTTCCGCTCTGGAAACAGATATTGCCTTATTCTTCAAAGATCTTCCTGTGCAATCCCAAAACCCTTTCCTTGTCTTTAGGAAAGAAGAAATGACGCTGATTGAAAAGGAAGAAAATGCTGAAGGTTTTATATATCAGCATATATTCAGTAAGCAATTCCCTTTTGTAGGCTTCGAATGTGTACTATTAGAAGTACATCCAAACTCAAAAAGAGAAAAGGTGGTTACCGATGCATTTGAATTTAAGTTTATAATTTCGGGAGAGTGTACTTATATCATTGGCGAAGAAGAAGTTCTGCTGAAACAGGGAGATTCTATATTTTTTGACGGAAGAATTCCGCATGTCCCTGTAAACAGAGGAAACCTCTCCTCCACTATGCTCGTTGTTTATTTCTATATTAACCCGGAATAATATGATCCAGATCCGCCAGCGAATCCAGAATATAATCCGGATTAGCAGCTTGTAACTGCTCTCTGGTCTGTGCTCCGCTTAATACACCTATTGTAATTCCGCAACCGGCATTCTTTCCTTCTTCTATATCAATTTCGGAGTCTCCGGCCTTCAGTACAAACTGACTATCATCTATGGCTAAATCTTTCATCGCTTTATAAATCATATTCGGATGCGGGCGACCATTTAGTACATCGTCTGCAGTAATTACAGCATCTATATCACGACCATTTTCCCAACCTACCTGTTGAAGAAGTTTATTAGCTGTTTTTGAGTCGTAACCCGTATTAAGCGCTATTTTTATTCCTTTGGATCTTAAACGGTCAAACAATTCAGGTACACCGTTTACAGGTTTTACCTGTACTTCATCATATGCCAGCTCCAGAGCCTTCTGGAAATATGTAAATATTATTTCTGCCTGCTGTTCTGTATTTTTCTCCTCTGTACAGTTTTCTAGTACATCTTTTATGGCTTGTTGCTTTTCTTTTCCCGCTCCATATTGCAATACCTCTTCTAGGCTTACATTATATCCATATTCATTCATTGCCTTCTGTACTGTCTTATACACCAGATTATCTTCATCTATTGTTGTTCCTGCCATATCAAAAACAACCAGTTTTATTTTCTTCTCCATTCTCTATCGCTTATTTTACATTAAAAGTTTATTGATATTTTCTTTAGAATAACCTGCACTTCCGGTCATTCCTTTACCACCTATACCTGTGATAATATGAATTTGTCCGTCAATTGAATGCTCGAATACATCGTGGTTTTTACATTGTGAATAAATTCCGAACCATTGTCTCTGAATTTCATAAGTAGGAAGATCTACTATCTTTCTGGCTTCTGCCAGCATAAAAGCATTGATATCTTCTTTAATATCATATCCAAGATCATCCATGTCCTTTACATCTGCATACTCATGAGAATCTCCTATTATAACTGATCCGTCTGCAGCTTGCTTGAAAAGGATATGCACACCCCATTTCTTCTCGAGTGTATCTTTCTCTTCTCTTGACTTGATCTCATTAAAAGACGGACACTCGTGGAAGCTTTCATATCTGCGGATACTAAGTCCCGTTAGTACTGATCCAGGCAAGATATAATCAGATGGCTGTGGCACCGTCTGCAACATTTGCAGCTTGGTAACTTCCAGATCACTTTGTGCAAATAACTCCGGATATAGTGTTTTGAACTCGCTACCATTACAAATAATAACATTCTGCGCTAAAAGCTTATTGCCTGAAGATGTCAAAACTTCGGCTTTTCCATTTTGTACTGAGCAATGAATTACCTGTTGATATGTTAACAACTTTAATCCTTTCTCTTGTACCAGATAAGCCTGTAACCTATGAATCATAGTGCGAGGCTCTACTGTAACTTCCTCCGGAAAGAACAACCCGGCTTTTACATAATCTGTACGTAGTCCCGGATATTTTGCTAAACATTCTTCTTTTGTAAGAAGTACCGACGAATAGTCATTGTTTTTATTGATCTGATACAACTCTTCTATCAGGGCTACTTCTTCTTCATTGGAGGCAAAGTAGGCCGAACCATTCTGACGAACTGTAATGTCAAATTTACTTTGCAGCTCTTTGTAAATCTGTAAACTTTCTCTTCCATAGTTTTGCCATTTAGTATCCATTCCGGAAGGAACTACCTGTCCAAAATTACGGGTTGTAGCGCTTTGAGGAGCTTTATCTTTCTCCAGTACTGCCACTTTAAGTCCTTTTTCCAAAGCATGATATGCATGGAAGGTTCCCAGAACTCCGCCCCCGATTACTATAAGGTCAAATTCGTTTTCCATTTTTTTTCTTTATGTATATTTTCAGAGTTATTAAATTTACGATTGAGGTAGAAATATGAATACAATACAGCTAATAAGGCTATTGCTGACAATATATAGGTACCTGAGCAGAAGAAATCTAACCAGGATATTCCTCCAACGCTAAAGTTTTTGTACAACAGAACCAACATACTTCCTAAATAACCAAAGGAATCGGCGAGATAGATAAGGAATCCTGCATTCCCTTTAATTTTAAAAGCGGCTATAAACCGATCAAAAAACAATGCATTGAAAGGCACATAGCATATATATAATCCAAAACCTGTTGCCACCATCCAGATAAACGCTCCGATATGATGGTACTGAAACAACAAAGTGGAAGCTGCTAATGTTACAATTCCCAGCAATAGCAAATAATGATAGATATATAGTGCTTTAATATTATTCTTGATAAAATAGAGTGCTCCGAAAATAAGAAGTACAATAAGCGAGACAACGATTTCGGATTTACTGTATACACTTACATCTCCTGTATAACCGATACTATCCCAAAGCTCTCTTGCGAAATTATCCCGGAAGTCTCTAAAAGCCGTAAGTAACGTGTAAAACAGAATAAGAAAACTAAAAGGCAGTGCAAACTGACGAAACACTTTCTTCCTCTCTGCACGGTTCATTGGTACACGTTCAGATTTTTCGGCAATATCCTCTGCTGTAGGCGCCGGAATTTTTTCCAGTAAAAAAATAAAAACCAATAAGGGCAAAAGGAATAATACACCCGTTACTACAGGCATCCAAAACTCTGAAACACCCCAGTACTGCATTACCCACATTCCGACAGACTTTACAACACCACTGGAAACTATAAAACTTGTACAAAGAATAATACCTAATATTTCGGTTGTTTTCCGACCTTCCAGATAGGAAAATACAATTCCCCAGATCATTCCCAGTGGCAACCCATTCAGGAACATAAATACTACATTATACGGAGCCGGAACGATTGCAAAAAGGAACAATGCCAGCTCTGCCATCAGAATTAACCCCAGAAAATAGAATTTACGCTTGTTAGGTGTGAGTTCCGATATTACTTTGATTCCGATAAACTTAGAAGTTGCATATCCCAGTACCTGCAGTAGAATAAGGGCGATTTTATAATCTACACCCCAAACCTGCAAATGATCGTAGCGGGCAACTGTAAATGGCTTTCGGAAAGCATACATGCAAAAGTATGCTCCGAAAGCAGCTATTGAACTATATAAAAGAAAAGTAAATTGTTTTGTTTTATTCTCCTGTGATGATTTCATGGCTATGATATGTTAGTACATTTCATAAAAATGAAGTCCTCGGTACTATTGCATTTATGATCTAAAACAATAGCTTTAAAGAAATGGTTATTAGTTTTCATTTTTACTATTTGTAAATTTTATATGCCAAAATTGATTAAATATTTACAAATAATAACTTTTTGAGTATTATAAAATTGTTAATCCAATATTAAATTTTCTTATTTCAGGGACAGACAATTGCGGAATCTCTACACAAAAGAAGTAGTCGGACTTTACTCAGAAATTCATCTTTATTCTTTAAATTTGTCACTCATGCTGTCTTTTTTAGCCAAAGCACTTTAGCCCTATAAATTTTGAAACACTGTTTATTTTTCTTAATTACAGCTTTTTTTATTGCATCGTGTACTAAAACAACTAGTACCAAGGGCATAACGGCACCACATTCCATCCAAAATGCAGATTATGATAAAGCCTGGAAATTTATTGACAAAGGCGACGACAAAAATGGTTTTATCTATCTGGATAAAGCAAAAGATGCTTATATAAAAGCCGGAGATAGTTTTTCTGCAGGAAAAAGCTTTGTAAACATGGCTATTATTCAGGAGCGGGTAAGCGATAATATGGGAAGTATAGAAACCAGCATTACTGCATTAAAGTTTCTAAATGAAAAGAATCCAAATCATCAAAGCTTCCTTTCCAGTAATTATAATAACATGGGTGTTGCTTCCAATAGTTTAAAAAACTATGCTGATGCTGAGAAATATTATAAGAAAGCCTACCAGTTTTCTCAGGACAAGATTGAAAAGATTATGATTATGAATAATCTGGCAAACTGCTTTCATAATCAGAAAAAATATGGAGAAGCTGCTTCGGTATTCAAAAAAATAAAAGACAGCCTTCAGGCAAAAGATGATATCTATTATAAAATATCCTCCAACCTGGCTAAAACCTTATGGTACGAAAATGCTAAGTACAATCCAATTCCTGTCTATCTGGAAGCTAAAGAATATTATGCAAAGGAAAAAGATGACTGGGGGCTGGATGCTTCCTATGCTTATTTATCAGAATATTATCTTCACACCAACAAAGACTCTGCAATGTTTTACTCTAACAAGATGTATGATATTGCAAACAAACTAAAATCTCCTGTTGACAGGCTGGAAGCCCTACAGAATATGATTGTACTGGAAAAAGGAGATCAGTCGAAGAAGCATTTTACAGAATATTATAAACTTTCGGACAGTATACAGGAAAGCAATAATACCTACAAAAATCAGTTTGCGGCCATACGATTTGAAAGTGATAAAAACCGCATAGCAAAACTGAATCTGGAAAAAGACCTGGTACATAACCAATATAAAATAATTCGTCAGCAGGTCTTCATTTATTCTGTATCGGGAGTACTTATACTTCTGCTGATTACCGGAATACTATGGTACAAACGGAGAAAAGCCAAACTGGAGCTCCTGGCTCAGGATAAAATAAAAGAAGAACGGCTTATCCTTTCTAAAAAGGTGCATGACGTAGTTGCCAACGGGCTTTATCAGGTAATGTCCAGAATAGAGTACAATGATGATTTTAGTAAGAATGAGATCCTTGATAAACTGGAGATGATGTACCAAAAATCCAGAGATATCTCCTACAATCCTTTATCTTCTTCTGAAAAGAAGTTTAAAGATCGTATCTCTGAATTATGTTTATCTTTCCAAAATAGCTCGCGGAGAATATTTGTTGTCGGAAACGAAGATGCTATATGGAATACGCTGAATACAGATATTAAGGAAGAAGTATTTCTTATACTGCAGGAATTTTTAGTAAATACAAAGAAACACAGCCAAGCTGACAGAGTTGTTATAAAATTCAGTTCTGAAGAAGGAAAATTTCATCTCAGATATTCTGATAACGGAACCGGACTGGATGAAAAAGCTTCTCACAACAATGGATTACAAAGTATACAACAACGGGCAACCCATATAAAAGGAATATTACATATATTACCCAATGAAGGGAAAGGATTTCTGGCAGAGATATCCATACCTTAATTACAACAGATTATGTTTAGAAAAATACTTATTGCTGAAGACCATGAAAGTGCAAACCTTTCTGTACAGAAAACCCTAGAGGACTACCCTGCTTCAGCTACAGATTTTGTATATTATTGTGATGATGCTCTGGACAGAATTGAAAAATCGGTTCAGTTGAAGAATCCCTATGAGTTACTCATCACAGATTTGTCTTTTGAAGAAGATCAGAATATACAAAGGATAAAATCGGGATTTGAGCTTATCACCCTGGCTAAAAGTGCTGCCCCTAATTTAGCTGTTATTGTATTTTCTGCGGAAAAGAGAGCCGGAATTATAGATTCTCTGTTCAAAGATTATGGCGTAGATGCCTATATTCATAAAGGCAGGACAGATGTAAAAGAACTAAAGCTGGCCATAGATGCTATATATAATGGAAAGAAATATCTATCAACAGATTCTCAGCAATCTTTGAAAGAGATTAATTCTTTTGAATTTTCTTCATTCGATGTAAAAGTTATTTCTCTTCTGGCAGAAGGCATTCTGCAAAAGAATATTCCTATATATCTGCAGCAGGAAAACATCTCTCCAAGCAGCCTTAGCAGTGTCGAAAAACGTTTGAATATATTGAAAGATCAGCTTCAGGTAAACAACAACGAACAGCTTGTTGCATTCTGTAAAGATCTGGGAATTATATAAAAAACTGCTCCGTTACGGTTTCCCGTAAGGCCATGCAAAATTTCATTCCTATTTTTGCGGCTGAATACAAATGCAGAAAATTTAATTCTAAATTCATTTCCTATAGAGCCTGTCGTTAATTTTTTAACGACGGGCTTTTTTATTTTCAGAAATATTCTCTTTCCTGAGAATTTATCCATTTGAAATATCTAACCAACTTATTATCAGCTTTCAGAAGATAAAAATCTCAAAGTTGTTTATCCATGCACATTACAGCGATTTTCTATTCCTATTTTTCAATTTTAATTTAATGTAAACTCAATCTGAAAAAACAACGCTGAAAAGTGAAATAATATCCATTTACCCCGATAACCATTACTATTCTCTAAACAAACACCCATTTAAAATAAAAATAAACTACAAAGTATTGCATAATTACATTTTTTATTTAACTTTATTAGAATTAAACAATTCAGCACAAAAACACAATTCTGATGAAGTTTTATTTAAAAACAGATAAAAACGATGAAAGAACGATATTCATCACCGGGAATTTTAACAATTGGAATCCACGGGACAAAAGCTATAGCCTGCAAAAGACTAAAGACGGATACTTTATAGAAATCAGTGATGATAAATTGCCTTCCGAGGTAGAATATAAATTTACCAAAGGAGGTTGGGAAAATGTAGAGATGGATAGCGAAGGGCATTTCACCTCCAACAGAAAAGTAAAAAAACAAGCAAAAAAGGTTGAAGATATTGTTGAAGACTGGCGTCTGAATTGGGCTCCGTTCAAAGAACAGTATTTCCCAAAGATAGAACTGATCTCCGAAAACTTCTATATACCACAACTGAATAAAACCCGAAAAGTATGGGCCCTTCTTCCTTATGATTATGAAACTTCTCAGAAAAGTTACCCTGTACTCTATCTGCAGGATGCACAAAATTTATTTAATGAGGGAAGTGCTTATGGTAACTGGGAAATAGATAAGAAACTTTCTCTTCTGGCAGAATATGGAATTGGGGATATTATAATTATAGCTGTAGAGCATGGAAGCCAGGATCGTATTCAGGAATATGTATTCGAAGACGAAAACAAATTCGCTGTAAAAGCCGAAGGCAAAAAGTATATCCGTTTTATTACAGACACATTGAAACCTTATGTAGACCAGAACTTCCGGACTCTGCCTGAGAGAGAACATACCGGAATTGGGGGAAGCTCTTTAGGTGCACTTATCAGTATCTATGGCGGTTTTTTATATCCTGAAGTCTATTCCAAGCTGATGCTGTTCTCACCATCATTATGGTTGAATCCTAATAATAATTTCCCGATGCTTAGCTTCCACCAGCCTTATCATACCAAAGTATATATCTATGGCGGCGAACTGGAGGGTTCTGATATGGTAAAACGAATTAATCTGTTTAAAATAGCCATGAAACGATGGGAAGAGAGTAAGTCTATAGAATTCGATATCAGAACCAGCATACACCCGGAAGGGAAACATCAGGAATTTTACTGGTCTCAGGAATTTCCGAGAGCATTAGAATGGCTATTCTTTGATAAGCTGGAAAATCCTAAAGAAAGAAAAAGAAAATACAATAAAGCAAAACAAAATGTCTGACACTACCCAACATATTTATATTTACTCAGAATCTTCGTGGAAAGAAAATCGACACCTCTTTTCTGATTCTTTACATTCATTTTTTTCGGGAAAAAAGAATGAAAGTTTCGTGTTGGCATCAGACAATGAAACTTCCTTGTTAGTAGGTATTGGAGATTCGTATACAGAAAACAACCTTACAGATATCGGCCAGAAGTTTTCTTACGATTACAGAGAAAAGTTATCTGCAAAAATTACATTCTTACATGCTGATATTTTAAGTTCCAAGGAAATAGAAAGCCTTTTATTAGGGTTTTATCTAGGAACCTACCTGTATCCTTTTCAGGCGACACACCCGCTATGGGATACTGAATTCCGATGGGCAAATATTGAGCAGTTTGATGAAAAATACTCCAGGATAAAGGCTATTTGTAAAGGTCAGTTTATTTGTATGGATTGGCTGAACAAACCTGCTAATTTTAAAAAAGCGCCACAGCTAAGTAATTTTATACAAGACAAAGCTCAGGAATACAACTTCACACTAACTACATACAACCGCAAACAATGTGAGGAATTAGGACTTGGAGCATTTCTGGCAGTTAACCAGGGAAGCCATCAGGAAGCTGCTTTCACTATTCTGGAATATAAATCTGAAGCCAAGGATGCCCCTACAATAGGACTGGTAGGCAAATGTGTACTTTTTGATACTGGCGGAATTTCTATAAAGCCTGCCACTAATCTGCACTATATGAAAAGTGATATGGGTGGTGCTACAGCTGTTCTAGGTGCGTTGATAGCCGCTGCAGAAATGAAATTGCCGGTAAATATTACGGCCATACTTCCTATAACTGACAATGCTGTTTCTAACAATGCTTACCTACCGAGTGATGTGATTACCGCCTATAATGGCAAAACAATAGAAGTGATAGATACTGATGCCGAGGGACGCATGACTCTTGCAGACGGGCTTAGCTATCTTTCAAAAAATTATAAAACCGATTATCTGATAGATCTGGCGACTCTTACAGGAAGCGCTGTACGAATGTTCGGAACAACTTGCGGAGCTCTTTTTTCAAACGATAGAAGTTTGCAGGTACAGCTAGAGGAATCCGGACAAAAAACAGGACAACGTCTTTGGAATCTTCCATTATGGGAAGACTGGGAAGACGAGATTAAATCGGATGTAGCCAATCTTAAAAATATTTCACTGAAACCTGTAGGCGATTGTATAGTTGCCGCTACTTTTTTAAAGCATTTTATCAACGACCATCCCAAATGGGCACACCTGGATATTGCAGCCATGTGTTTCGGGAATGTAATTTATGCAAAAGAGAAAGCAGCCACTGGCTATGGTGTAAGACTCCTAATAGACTTTATAGAAAAATTGTAAAAACTAAAAACACAAGATGAAAACATTCGTTTGCCTTTCCAGCTATTACAAAGGCTATGATTTTATGGATGAATGCAAAAAGCTGGGCAATAAAGTCATCCTGATCACTTCCGAAAGCCTGAAAGAAAAAAACTGGCCCTGGCATGCCATAGACGAGGTTTATTACATGCCGGAAACAGAGCCTTCAGTCTGGAATTCCGACCATATGATACAGGGATTTGCCTATCTTATGAAGATCCACAATATAGATACCGTTATCGCTTTAGACGATTTCGATGTGGAAAAGGCTGCGCTAATCCGGGAAACATTCCGTATACAGGGAATGGGACAAACGACGTATCGATATTTCAGAGATAAACTGGCTATGCGCCAGATGGCAAAGGACAGCGGAATTAACATTCCTCCTTTCGCTCCTGTTTTTAATGATAGCGTTATTGCAAAGTTTATTGAAGAGAATCCTGCACCCTGGGTTCTTAAACCTCGATCTGAAGCATCTGCCAGTGGTATAAAGAAAATACGTTCGGCAGAAGAACTTTGGAAAGTGATGGAAAAACTTGGTGAAGACCGCATTCATTTTTTGTTGGAAGTATTCAAGCCCGGAGATGTTTTTCATGTGGACTGTTTAGTTTACAATAAAGAAATTAAATTTATTTCCTGCTCCAAATACCTTTCTCCTCCTATGGCAGTATCGCATGATGGTGGTATCTTCCGAACCAAGACGCTTGCAGAAAATTCAGAAGATTTTAAAAGCTTAGCAGAAATAAATCAACAAGTTCTTTCCAAATTTGGGATCGTACATGGTGCTACCCATTCGGAATTTATCAAAAGTAATGAAGATGAAAAATTTTACTTTCTGGAAACATCTTCCCGTGTAGGCGGAGCACATATTCCGGATATGGTGGAAGCATCTACTAATATAAATCTTTGGCGGGAATGGGCAAAAATTGAAACGGATGTTCTCAATAAGAACAAATATGATCTTAGTTATGAGAGAAATTATTTTTCCGGGCTCATCATCGCTCTGGCAAAAGACAAACATCCTGACATTACCGATTTCCAAAGAGAGGAACTGGTAAAGTCCTTAAATCTGGAACATCATATCAGCCTTCTGTATAAGTCAGATTCTGCTGATAAAATAACCGAGGCATTGGATGATGCAGCAGAAAAAATCTATGCACATCATCTTAGCATTCTTCCTCCACAGGCAAAACCAACATCCTAAACACTAAAAACACAAATATGCCACAGGTAGAATACACAGACTATTATTCCCATATTTTAGGGAGAAAAATAAATATCCAGGTGACAGGGCATTTCGGACATCCTATTATTATGTTCCCAACGTCGCAAGGAAGCCTTACTCAAAACTCCGATTTTCATCTTAACGGATCTATAGATCATTTCACAGAGAGCGGAAAGGTAAAGCTGTTTAATCTGGAAACATTGGACAAAGAGAACTTCTACAACGACAATATTTCCCCTCAGGAAAGAATATGGCGTTATGAGAACTATGTCCAGTTTCTTATCCGGGAATATATTCCGTTTATCCAGAAAACTCATCAGGTACATCGTGTAGCAATTGCCGGTTGTAGCTTTGGTGCTTATCATGCCACCAATTTTGCTTTCCGCTATCCGGATGTAATTTCCCACCTTATAGCGATGTCCGGAGCTTTCTCTATCCGAAATTTCATGGATGGTTTTAGCAACGATACTGTTTATTTCAATTGCCCCGAGGAATTTATGCGGGACGATGCTTCCTGGAAATTCGGGCATATGCATATTGTCCTCAGCACCTCCGATCAGGATGTTTGTCTGGATAAAAATATCCGAATGTCCAATATTCTACGCTCGAAGGGAATTGACCATTGGTACGATGAAGCTAAATGGATTAACCATGACTGGCCCTTGTGGAGAATGGTTTTTCCAA
The DNA here is from genome assembly GCF_002023715.1 of Elizabethkingia occulta. Classification (GTDB taxonomy): domain Bacteria; phylum Bacteroidota; class Bacteroidia; order Flavobacteriales; family Weeksellaceae; genus Elizabethkingia; species Elizabethkingia occulta. Next base: position 601,978 of record NZ_MAHX01000016.1, on the reverse strand, counting down.
AATTTATAAGCGCTTATTTCTCATAAAGACACTCTTAACTAAAATATTTAATACAGAAAAAAATACAATTATGGCAAAAAAAGTCGGAATACTATTTGGGATGGAAGATACTTTCCCTTGGGCATTTATAGATAAAGTAAACGAACTGGGAAAAGGTGAGATTATCGCTGAACCGGTTAAGATTGATGTACTGGAACAAGGTGCAGATTATGGCTATGCAGTAATTATAGACCGGATTTCTCAGGATGTTCCTTTCTATCGTGCTTATCTAAAAAATGCAGCACTTAATGGTACTTACGTTATCAACAATCCCTTTTGGTGGAGTGCAGATGAGAAGTTCTTTAACAATGCACTAATGACTAAACTGGGAATTCCTTTGCCGAAAACGGTTTTGCTGCCGTCCAATGACAGACCAACCAATACAAGCGAAACGTCGTTCAGAAACCTAACTTTCCCGCATAACTGGGAATATATTTTCAATTATGTAGGTTTTCCAGCTTATATGAAACCTCATGATGGTGGTGGCTGGAGAAATGTTTATCGCGTAGAAAGTCCGGAGGACTTGTGGAATAAACTTGCGGAAACGGAGCAACTAGTCATGATGGTACAGGAAGAAATTATTTTTGAAGACTACTATCGTGTATACTGTCTGGGCAAAAAATATGTTCACATCATGCCTTACGAGCCAAGAAATCCGCATCATTTACGATATGCGGCAAAATCGCAGTATTCAGGAAAGCAATTAGAAGACTTACTAAAAACCATTCATAACTATACTATTAAAATGAATGAGGCTTTAGGTTACGATTTTAATACTGTAGAGTTTGCTGTAAGAGATGGTATTCCTTACGCTATCGATTTCTGCAATCCAGCACCAGATGCCGACAGAAATTCTGTAGGAGAGGAAAACTTCGAATGGATTGTAGAACACGCTGCTAAACTGGCTATTGAAAAAGCTAATGAATATGTTCCGGGCAAGCCGAATATTTCGTGGGGAACTTTCGTAAAAGATTCTGTAAAATAAATCCGCAATATGCGGGCTTCTCAAACTAAAAATTAAAAACACACAAAATGCATAAATTCACAATAGGTATAGAAGAGGAGTATCAGATTATCGATGCAGAAAGCCGGGATTTGGTTTCACACGTTTCCAAAATTATAGAAAGTGGAAAGGCAATATTGAGTGAAAATCTCAAGCATGAAATGCATGAGTCCATGGTAGAAATGGAAACAGGTATTTGTCAGAATATTCAACAGGCGCGTGAGGAGCTCACCAGCCTGCGGCGTCAGTTGGTAAAAATAGCACACGATCAGGGGCTTCGTGTTTCCGGAGGAGGAACCCATCCTTTCTCTCATTGGAAAGATAATATCATTACCAAAGCCGAACGTTATAACAAAATTGTAAATGACATGGGCGATGTCGCCAGATCTAACCTGATCTTTGGTCTTCACGTACATATTGGAATCCCGGACAGAGAAGAAGGAATTCGTATTCAGAATGTAATGCGCTACTTTCTACCCCATGTTTATGCGCTTTCTACCAACTCACCTTTTTGGGTAGGCAGACTTACGGGCTTTAAATCTTATCGTCAGGAAGTTTTCGCCAAGTTTCCGAGAACAGGTATTCCAAGTTATTTTAGCAGTGTTGCAGAATTTGATGCTTATGTTAACCTGATGATAAAAACCGGTACTATAGACAATGCTAAAAAGATATGGTGGGATCTTCGCGTGCATCCTTTTTATCCAACCATAGAATTTAGGATTTGTGATATGCCTTTTACAATAGATGAGACCACCTGTCTTGCTGCAATTATGCAATCCTTAGTTGCGAAAATCTATAAAATGCACAGGCAGAACATCAGTTTCCGTTCTTACCGCAGATTATTGTTGAGTGAGAACAAGTGGCGGGCTTCTAAAGACGGAATACATGCAGACCTTATTGACTTTGGTAAAGAAGCCAGCGTGCCTTATGCAATTCTGCTTGATGAATTATTGGAATTTATAGATGATGTTGTTGATGAATTAGGCTGCCGAAAAGAAGTAGAATATGCCCGTGAAATTATAAAAACAGGTACCGGTGCCGACCGACAATTAAAGATATTCCACGAAACCGGAGATATTAAAAAGGTGGTAGACTATATGATTCGTGAAACCGAAAAATCCGTACTTTAACATCCCTGAACACTGAAAAACAACTTTTTACTTTATTACATTTGTAGAAAATATACAGATTATGAACCACGAAATAAGAATCGCAATACTCGACATGAACAACAATCATCCTAACCAAGGGATGCGAAATATAAAGGATATATCGGAAACTTTCAAAGCAAATTCCGGATATCAGGTTAGTATTGAGATTTTTGATGTTCGTCATCAATACGAAATGCCTAAAATTGAAGATTTCGATATCTTCATTTCCTCCGGAGGTCCTGGAAATCCTCATAAAGAAGGTTTTGTATGGGAAGAGAATTACAATCGTTTCCTCAATGCTATATGGAAACACAACAAAGAACAGGAATCCAAAAAATATATGTTCCTTATTTGCCATTCATTCCAGCTGGCCTGCATTTATTGGGATTTGGCAGAAGTTACCCAAAGAAAATCTTATTCTTTCGGAGTTATGCCGATCCATAAGACAGAAGCCGGTGAAAAGGATTTTTTACTGAAAAATCTTCCCGAACCTTTTTATGCAGTAGATTCCAGAGCCTATCAGGTTATCCAGCCTAAAACGGATCATCTGGAGAAACATGGTATGCAGATTCTGGCACTGGAAAAAGAGCGCCCATATATTGACCTGGAAAGGGCTGTAATGGCTATTCGGTTTTCCGATGAAATATTTGGAACTCAATTTCACCCCGAAGCAGATCCGAAAGGATTTTTAGAATCTCTGAAAGTTGAAAAATACAAGAACAGTATTATAGAGGATTACGGATTGGATAAATATCAGGAAACTATTGACCGTATTGACGATGAAGATAAAGTAGTACTCACAAGAAAAGAAATCCTGCCAGTATTTTTGGAGTTTGCCGCACAGCAGATTTCCAAAACTGTTTCACTGGCCTAAAAACACAAATATGATATGATTCCTAATCTCAGAAAGCAGTTTAATGATGCTTTCTCACCAGAGAAATATCAAAAACTAAAAGATACCTGTCAACAACATTCATCTACAGAAATTGGATTCAGACTTTCGGAAAGTCCAATTTTTGTTGATAAAGTTTTTCAGGAAAAACTATTTAATGCAGCCGAGTCTATTATTCAGCAAATAGATTCTTTTTCTGCCGAAGAACTAAACAAAGCGATCCCTTCTCAGTCTTTGGTTCCAGGTGATGACTCCCATTATCATTTTCTGGCAATTGATTTCGGAATATGCAGAAATGAATCCGGAGAGCTGGAACCTCAGCTAATAGAATTACAGGCTTTCCCTTCCCTTTTTGGTTTTCAACGCCAGTATGAGGAAGATTTAAGATCCGTATATCCTTTCCTGGATACTTTCAAAAGGCGTATCCCAATAAATGATTACATCGAGAAACTAAGGAATATTATTATCGGAAACGAAAATCCGGAGAATGTCATTCTGCTGGAAATATTTCCTGAACAGCAAAAGACAGCTGTAGACTTTAGTGTAACTGAAAATTTCCTGGGCATAAAAACCATTTGCCTGACCAAGCTTATAAAAGAAGGCCGACAGCTTTTCTACGAGGACAACGGGAGAAAGATCAAAGTAAACCGTATTTACAATCGGGTAATCTTTGATGAACTGGATAATATTCCGGATCTGAAAACTGATTTTCATTTTACAGATGATGTGGATGTAACCTGGGTAACACATCCTAACTGGTTTTTCAAGGTTTCTAAATTTATCCTTCCAAAGCTGAGCCATGCTTATGTTCCGAAAAGTTATTTTCTGAATGAAGCTCCCGATGACTTAGATTATAGCCAGTATGTATTAAAACCTCTTTTCTCTTTCGCAGGAAGTGGTGTAAACATACATCCCAAGCAGGAAGATATTGACAGTATAAGTGACAAAGAAAATTATATACTGCAGAGAAAAGTGAACTATGCTCCAATATTTGAGGATATCAACGGTGAATTTTCTAAAGCAGAAATCCGTCTATTGTTTGGTAAAGCGGAAGGAAGTAACAAATTAGAATTCCTGGTAAATCTTGTAAGAATGACCAAAGCGGAAATGGTGAATGTAAATTTCAATAAGAAAGATGCAATCTGGATTGGCAGTACCATGGCCTTTTTCGAAAGTGATCTTCAGAAATAATTAAGTTAAGCGCCTGTTTAAATTTTGATTAAAAAAATATTAGACTTCGACAGGCTCTTATATTCATTCGCATACTTATAAACCTTATAGGTCTTGAAGACCTATAAGGTTTTTTGTTTTACAATCAGTGAAAAATAAAAGAGCGCTACCCGAAGACAACACTCTTTTTTTGAAAAGTTAAAATAATAATATTTGTGATGAAGTATTTATAAAGCTCTGTCGAGGTGTACATAACCACCATCGACATGAATAAGCTGTCCGGTCGTATGACTGGACTTTTCTGACAATAGAAATACTACCATGTTGGCTATTTCCTCTGTAGTTGTCATTCTCTTTTCAAATGGAATTTTATCTGTTATAGATTTCAGCTTAGCCTCGGGGTTATCAAAAGTCTTGATCCACTTTTCATATAATGGTGTATAAGCTTCAGCAACAATTACTGCATTTACCCTGATGCTGTAAGGCAATAATTCTACAGCCCAGTCTCTGGTCAATCCACTTCTGCCGCCATTGGATGCTGCATAAGCAGAAGTTCCACCCTGACCGGTTTCAGAAGTTTTACTTCCTATATTTACAATAGATCCTTTACTTTCTTTCAGAGCAGGAAGTGCATAGTGTGCCAGAAGATAATAATGAACAAGGTTCTTATGCAATGACTGCATAAAAGCCTCGTAACTCCCATTCTCCAACCCTACTCCATCATTAACTCCTGCATTGTTTACCAGTCCATCAATTCTTCCGAACTTTGTAATAATTTCATCTATAGCTTTTCTGCATTCCTCAGGATGAGTCAATTCTGCAACTACAGCATAAGCTGTCAGGTTTTTCCCGGCCAAATCATCAATAAGTTTCTGATTGTCCTCAGCACTTCTTCCGATGATAACAGGAATTGCTTTTTCCTGAGCCAATACCCGTACAATACCTTCACCAATGCCTTTGGCTCCGCCACTTACAATGATAATTTTATTTTCAAGTTGTAAATCCATGTTCTATAAATTATAAAAATCAACAGCATTTCCTCTTAGGATTTGTTGCTGTTCTTCTTTACTAAATCTTTGTATATAGTTTTTTACCAGCTGTATCCATTCTGTATAATTCGTGTTCAGAAGCATTACCGGCCAGTCACTACCAAACATGATTCTGGATGTTCCGAAATGTTCGAAAATTACATCTAAATAAGGCTCCAGCATTTCTTTTGTCCACTTTCCTTTTTCAGCTTCTGTAACCAGTCCTGATAATTTGCAATATACATTTTCAGATTTTGCCAATGCTGCAATATTCTTTTTCCAAAGAGCTATCTCTGGTGTTTTTAAATCCGGTTTCCCCATATGATCCAAAACCAGTTTTTGCTCAGGAAGTTTTTCAGCAAAACTAATGGCCTCTCCCAATTGCGAATAATAAACCAGAATATCGTAGGTATGATTATACGCTTTCAGCTTTCTTACATTATCCACAAACTGTGGATAAGCTAAAAAGCCTTCCGGTTCTGCCTGTACAATGTGTCGCCAGCCTTTTAGTTTAGAATATTTTCTATAGGCATGCAACTGCTCTTCGAAATTATCACTCAGGAAATCTATCCAGCCTACAACTCCTAATATTTTAGGATTATTTTCTGCAAGATCCAGCAAAAATCTGGTTTCTGTAAGACTCTGATCTGCCTGTACAGCAACAATTCCCTCAACGCTGTTACTTACCAGCAATTCTTCGATATCAGAGGGCAAAAAGTCTTTGCGGATAACTTCCATACTCTCATCGATCCAGCTATCGCGGACCTCATCATATTGCCAGAAATGAACGTGAGTGTCTATCATTTTCTACAGACTAAATATTTTGTCCATTAACACCCATTTTTCGCCAGGCTTAGATTTGGGTAGTGCCTGCTGATAATCCCACATCAGATTTTCCCATTGCTGAACTTTCGGGTTTCCTGCATCTGCTTCAGCCTTTGCGTCGAAGGAAAAATCGTCTCCAACCTCCATTATCATAAAAAGTCGGTTATCCGTACGGTAGATTTCCATATTCTGTATTCCGGAATTTTTGATGCTTTCCAGAATTTCAGGCCATACCTGCTTGTGGTATTCTTCATATTGACGAATTAACTCGTCGTCGTCTTTAAGATCTAAAGCTAGTGCATATTTTCTCATTAGGAATAAGCTTTTACATTTTGTTTACTTGTTCCCAGTCCTTCTATTCCTAATTCTACTACATCTCCAGGATTCAGATACCATGCTTCAGGTTTCTGTCCCATTCCCACTCCTGCAGGTGTTCCGGTAGAGATTACATCTCCCGGAAGTAAGGTCATAAACTGACTGATATAACTTACGATATAAGCTACATCAAAGATAAAGTTTGAAGTATTACCATCCTGAACCTTTTTGTCATTTACTTTCAGCCAGAGTCTCAGGTTATTAACATCTTTTATTTCATCTTTTGTGGCGATAAAAGGGCCTATTGGTGCAAATGTATCTGCACTTTTTCCTTTTACCCATTGCCCGTTTCTTTCGATCTGGAAAGCTCTTTCGCTGTAATCATTGTGCAAAGCGTAGCCTGCAATATGATCAAATGCATTTTCCATTTCTACATAGCTGGCTTTTTTTCCTATTATAATAGCCAGTTCAACCTCCCAGTCTGTTTTAGTGCTGTTTTTGGGAATTATCAGATCGTCGTTAGGACCAACTAAGGCTGATGTAGATTTAAAAAACAAAATAGGTTCAGATGGTATAGGCATATTAGTTTCTTCGGCGTGATCCTTATAGTTAAGTCCTACGCAAACAATTTTTGAAGGTCTTGCCAGTGGTGCGCCCAGTCTTACATTCTGATCTACTTCGGTAAGTCCGCCGGCAGCAATTTTTTCTTTTAACTCTTCAATAGCATTCCCGGAGAAAAACTTTTCATCATAATCATTCACCAGGTGAGAAACATCGTAGTATTTCTCATCAATAATAACACCTGGTTTTTCTTGTCCTTCTGCTCCGTATCTTATTAGTTTCATTGTCTTTGTTTAAAATTAGTTATTTAATGTTGTAAAACCTCCGTCAATAGGGTAATCGCATCCTGTAATAAAAGAAGCTTCGTCACTGCATAAATACAATGCCAGTGCTGCAATTTCTTTTGGATTTGCCATTCTTCCTATTGGTTGAGTTTTGGAAAGGTTCTGAAACATTTCCTCTATTCTGTCAGGATAATTCTTTTGTAAAAACCCATCTACAAAAGGTGTATGCACTCTGGCCGGAGAAATAGAATTACAACGAATATTATCAAGGATGTAGTCTTTGGCTACACTCATCGTCATTGCTTTTACAGCTCCTTTTGCAGTACTGTAAGCAAACCTATCCGGAATACCTACCAATGCTGCAATAGATGCAAGATTGAGAATAACTGCGTTTCCAGATTCTTTCAACTGTGGAATAGCTGCATGCAAACAGTTGTAAACTCCTTTGATATTTACATTTACTATTTTATCAAAATCTTCTTCCGAAGTATTGTCTGCTTTACCAACATGAGCAATACCGGCGTTATTCACCAATATATTAATGGTTCCTATACTCGTAAACAAGTCTTTGACCTGTTGGTGATTGGATACATCACAAACATGAACATAGGCTTTTCCGCCTTTTGCTTCTATTTCGGATAATGCTTCCGCTCCGTTGGCTTCACTAATCTCCAGGATATGAACTTCTGCACCCTGCTCGGCAAATAATTCAGAAATAGCTTTTCCTATACCACTTCCTCCTCCTGTAATTACTGCTTTTTTATTTTTTAATGAAAACATTTTATATTTTTTTTAAACGCAAAACGCGCAACGTTTTTCTAACTTCTAACTTCGTACTTATAAGCTCACTCCTCTTTTCCAGGGGATAAAATCATCCTGATTGAGTAAAACAGCTTTTGGTGTAATCCTTCCGCTTGCTACTTCTATACAATAATCGAGAATATCTTCTCCCATTTCTGCAATAGTTTTGCTTCCTTCTATAATTGGCCCTGTATCGATATCTATAATATCGGACATTCTGATCGCCAATGATGTATTGGTTGCTACTTTTATGGTAGGACAAACCGGATTCCCCGTTGGCGTTCCTAATCCTGTAGTAAATAATATTAAGGTAGCTCCTGAAGCTGCTTTTCCTGTAGTTGCTTCTACATCATTTCCGGGAGTACAAACTAAACTCAGTCCGGGCTTCGTTGCTTTCTCAGTATAATCCAAGACATCAGTCACCGGAGAAAGACCTCCTTTTCTGGCTGCTCCGACTGATTTTATAGCGTCAGTGATAAGGCCATCTTTTATATTGCCCGGTGAAGGATTCATATAAAAACCTGAACCCACCTTATGCGCTAATGTATCATATTCTGTCATCAGTTTGATAAATTTCTCTGCAGTTTCTTTATCCACAGAACGATCTATCATTTCCTGCTCGGCTCCGCACAATTCTGGAAACTCAGCTAGTAATACTTTTCCGCCTAGTCCTACTAACAAATCGGCGGTATATCCTACAGACGGATTTGCAGAGATTCCGCTGAATCCATCACTTCCGCCACATTTAACACCTAATACCAATTTATCCAGGCCTGCAGGCTTTCTTTCTATTTTATTAATTTCCGTAAGCCCAACAAAAGTATCATGAATTGCCTGCCTAATTAAAGCTTCTTCACTTTGTGTTTTTTGCTGTTCAAATACCAAAAGAGGTTTATCGAAATTAGGATTCCTCTCTTTTAAATCTTTTTTAAAGTTATCTACCTGAAGATGCTGACAACCGAGGCTAAGTAATGTAATTCCGGCAACATTCGGATGGTCCGCATAGGATGCCAATAACTTACTAAGCGTTGCAGAGTCTTGTCTGGTCCCACCACAGCCACCGCTATGATTCAGGAATTTGATACCATCTACATTTTTGAAAACACGATTTTTTACTTCCACAACCGGATTTAAAGATATGTTTTCCAAATCTTCACCTTTCTGATAGGCTTCCAGTAAATGATGGGTATAATCTTTATATTTATCTCCTACAGCATATCCCAGCTCGTTGTGCAAAGCTTCTTTAATGATATCCAGATTTCTGTTTTCACAAAATACTGTAGGAATAAACAACCAATAGTTGGCTGTTCCTACTTCGCCATTGCTGCGGTGATAGCCATCAAAAGTTTTATTTTCAAACTTTGAGGTATCAGGCGCCTGCCATGCATATTCCACATCGCGATATGCATAGGGCTCTGCAGCATGCTTGGTATTTTCTACATTCATCCTTGCTCCTTTCTTCACATCGAACTGTGTTTTTCCAACCAGAACGCCGTACATCATGACCTCACTTCCCTGTGGAAGATCCTGCATGAAGAATTTATGCTTTGCGGGAATTTTCTCTAAGGTCTCATATTCCAGTCCTTCAAAAAGGACTTTCTCACCTTGTTCAATATCCTGTAGTGCCACTAAGACATTGTCCTTTGGGTTAATTCTCAATATTTTATTTTTCATGATTATGTTCTCTGATTATTAACGAAGTTTTATCAGCAGCTAAAGCTGACCTGACTATACTTCGGTTGGTTTCCAGCCATATTTACCAAAAGCAAATACAACAATGAAACATATAAATGGTACAATATAGCCATACTGTATACTATGGGTAACATCTGAAATATAGCCTAATCCTAATGGTAATATTGCTCCTCCAACTATAGACATTACAATAAGAGAAGATGCTATCTTGGTATCTTTACCCAAATCTGCTATTCCCAGTGAAAAAATTGTAGGGAACATTATCGACATAAAGAAAGCTACTCCGATCAGCGCATAAATGGTAATATCACCTTTTCCGAATACTGCCACCAAAGTGAGAAGCATACTCAGAACTGCGTAGATCATTAAAAGCTTATTAGGTTTTACATATTTCATAAAGAAGGTTCCGACAAATCTCCCGACCATAAAGGCCAGACCTGCCAATCCTGAATAAAACGCTGCATTTTTTTCCGTAATTCCGGCAGAAACGACAACAAAACGTATAAAAAAGCTTAGTACACATACCTGCGCTCCTACATAAAAGAATTGTGCAACTACTGCCCAACGGAGATGTTTGTGCCTCCATGCATGGGAAATCTTCGATTTATCACCATCGTCTTCATGCTTAATATCGGGTAACTTGGTAAAGACAAACAAAAGCATTACAATGACAATAATAACTCCCAGGATCAGATATGGTCCTTTTACACTGGCTGCTTCCTGAGTAATATAAGCACTGAGTTCCTGTGGGGACAATGCTTTTAGTTGCGCATCGGTCAGAGATTGTTCACTCAGAATATATTTACCTCCAACAATTGGCGCTATAAAAGCTGCGAGTCCGTTGAAAGATTGGGAAAAGTTTAATCTGCGTGTTGCAGTTTCTTCAGGGCCTAGAATAGTTACATAAGGATTAGCTGCTGTTTCCAGAAATGCCAATCCACATGCTATAACAAATAATGCTCCTAAGAAGAAAATGTACTTCTGGGTATTGGCTGCCGGAATAAAAAGGAAGGCTCCTAATGCAAACAGACAGAGTCCGAATATGATTCCGCTTTTATAGCCGTACTTACGCATAACATTTCCGGCAGGTATTGCCATAAGAAAATAGGCAATAAATATAGAAAAATCCACAAGGGAAGATTCTAAATCTGTAAGCTGAAAGGCCTTTCTCAGGTGCGGAATCAGCACCGGGTCCAGGTTGTGAACAAAGCCCCAGAAGAAGAAGAGACTCGTAACGAGAATCAGTGGGAAAAGGTAGCCTCTCCTCCTTTCTGATGAAGCTTTTGTTGATTGCTCTGTTGTTATGTTTTGCATGGTCTATAAAGTAAAGGTCTTCGTGGTTATTAGTTTTTCGTTTTTCACTTAAATTTTCATGGTTATTAGTTTGTTAGTTTTTATTTAAGCTTTCATGGTTATTGGTTATTCATTATAAATATGTGGTGGCTGCGTGCACCATGTGCACCAATCACCAGTGATTGTTCTATATCCGCCGTTTTAGACGGTCCTGAAATAAAAGATGAAAATCCGCCTTCTATCTCTATTATTTTATATGCATCATGCATCAGAGCTACTATTTTATCGGCCGCTAATATCACAAATAAATGCTGAGTGATAAAAGGTAATGCCCTATATTTCATTTGCTTTTCTGTAATCCAGATTGCAGCATTCTCTGCTACTCCTATACTTCCTTCAATAAGAGCCACTTCTACATTTTCCAGTTCATGCGGATCTGTTATTTCATCGCTGTCACTGTACAAATCTTCTTTCAGTGCACTGATATTAGAGATTATTCTTTTATCAGATGCTATATTCTCTTTGAGGTATGCTAAAACCTCGTCTGTATTCTCTACAAGTGTAACCTGCGAACCATTATTCCGGGCTGTCTGTACAAAAGACTCCAGAAGATTTCCGGTTCCCAGTATAAATGATAAGTCTTCAGGCAATTCATTTCCTGCAGGCTTTACTTTTGCAATTCTGGATAAAATTTCTTCTCTACTTCCCATTCTCAACATTCTTTTTATACCATTCTTTAAAGCTTTTCTCTGGCATTTCAGGCATCTCCCGATGCTTATACCAAGGATTCATACCACTTTTAAGAAGGAATGGTGTGTAGCGATACCCAAATTTTACTTTTTTTCTAAGCTTCTCATACTTTTTTGCATTGGAAAGTGACCTTGCCATCAGCTTCATAGAGAAGTTTTTCACCGGCTCTCCTAATCCTGAGGCAATAACCTCTTGTCTTAGTTCATACAGCTGATTATGCAAATCAATCTGTACCGGACATACATTAGTACATGAACCACATAATGTAGATGCAAAAGGTAGATCCTTGTATTCCTCAATATTTCGTGCCGGGCTTAGTACTGAGCCTATCGGCCCTGCAACTGCTGTATGATAGCTATGTCCGCCGCTCCGTCTGTACACCGGACATGTATTAAAACAGGCACCGCAACGTATACACTTCAGTGAATTTCTGAATTTTTCTCTACCCAATTGCTCAGATCGGCCGTTATCAACAATTACCAAGTGCATTTCCTGTCCTTCTCTTGGTTTTCTGAAATGACTGGAATACGTAGTAATCGGCTGCCCAGTAGCACTTCTTGTAAGAAGACGAAGAAAAACCCCCAGATGCTCACGCTTCGGAACTATTTTTTCCAATCCCATACAGGCAATATGCACATTTGCCAGATGCGCACCCATATCTGCATTTCCTTCATTGGTACATACCACGAACTCCCCGGTTTCTGCAACAGCAAAGTTAACTCCCGTTAAAGCTGCCTGGCTTTGCAAAAACTTTTTTCTAAGATCCTGGCGTGCTATTTCTGTTAACTGCTGTGGATCAGAAAGACCTTTTGGTGTATTAAGATGCTCATGGAAAATCTCTCCGATTTCTTCTTTCTTCTTATGAATGCATGGTAGTACAATATGACTTGGCGGTTCTTTAGCAAGTTGTACAATACGCTCTCCCAAATCGGTATCTGTTACTTCTATTCCGTTTTTCTCCAGATAATCGTTCAGGTGACATTCTTCTGTAAGCATAGATTTACTTTTCACCATCTTTTTTACCTGATGTTTCTCCAGAACAGAAAGTACAATAGCGTTATGCTCCGCTGCATCTTTAGCCCAGTGTACCTTTATACCATTTTCTAAAGCATTCTTCTCGAACTCTATTAAATAGGTATCGAGATTGGAAAGCACATTTAATTTTATTTTAGATGCAGTTTCTCTTAGCTTCTCCCAGTCAGGAATCGGTTTACTCTGTCGGTCACGCTTTTCGCGGACAAACCACAACGTTTTGTTGTGCCAGTCTACACGGTCTTCATCCCGGTTAAATTGTTCTGCTAAAGCGGCGTGATTCTTCATTAATTTACTTATTAAGTATTCAAAATCTCCGCTATGTGCATCACTTTCACAGTGCTTTTCTCTCTTTTCAGAATTCCTTCCAGGTGCATAAGGCAAGACATATCACAAGCTGCAATATATTCTGCACCGTGTTTTATATGATCATCTACTCTGTCTTTACCCATTTTGGATGATACAGCTTCTTCAGCAACACAAAATGTTCCGCCAAAACCACAGCACTCATCTTGTTTATCTAATTCTATAAGTTCTATTCCTTTCACCTGATTTAATAATTGTTCAGGTTTTGAAAAATAAGGAGCTGTTAATTCGCTCATACCGGAAAGCTTTAAACCTCTTTGTCCATGACAACTTTGGTGAAAGCCTACTTTATGAGGAAAAGAAACTTCAAGATTTTCAACTTTCAATACATCTGTCAAAAATTCTGTCAGCTCATAAATATTCTTACGAATACATATTGCTGTATCTTTATTTTCCTTTCCTTCGCCCTTCAGATGCTCTTTAATATGTAAAACACAACTTCCTGAAGGAGCTACAATAGCATCATAGTCTTTGAATTGCTGAATAAAATTCCTGTCAGTATCGCATGTAAGATGCTGATAACCTGAATTGGCCATTGGCTGACCACAGCAGGTCTGACCAGTTGGATAACTAACATCAACACCAAGCTTTTTTAATAAAGAATAAGTTGCTATCCCAACTTTAGGATACAATATATCTATATAACATGGCACGAATAATCCAACTTTCATAACAATTCAATAAAGAATCAAATATTTTTTTAAACTTTATTAACACAAATTAAGGTTTTATTTAGAAAATAAAATTTCAGTATTTTATCCAATTATTAAGCTATATTATCCAAAAAGGTTTAATTTTATGTTTTAGATACTGATATAACTAAATAATGAAGCCACAGTTCCTGAAAATCTCCTCAGATACACTACATTCCTTCAATGCCAGAAAGGATATAATGCCCGACGTAAACAACAAATGGCACTACCACATGGTATTAGAGCTTATCTATTTTCGAAAAGGTTCGGGTACTCAGTATGTGGGTAATAGTATTGAGCGTTTTAAAGAAGGAGATGTTGCTCTTATTGGTAAAAACCTTCCACATTATTGGCTATTCGATGCAAAATACTTCGAAAATCCTAAGAGAAATAAGGTTGAAATTTTTGTAATACATTTTGGAGAACATTTTTGGGGTGAAGATTTCTTAAAGCTCCCTGAGAATCAGGTATTGAAAAAGACCCTGGCACTTAGCTCCAGAGGATTTCAGATTAAAGGGGAAACTAAGGAAAAGCTTACACATCTTATTCCGGAAATTGTAGAAAGTGATGGAACTCTGAAAATTATACGTTTATTAGAAGCTTTACACAGTATTAGTGAATCTGCTGAATACGAGTTTTTAGCTTCAGCTAATTTTAAATATCATTTTGATGAAGATGAAAGACATCGGATTCTTGACATCTATAATTACACCTTATCTAACTATACTCAAAAAATAACTTTGGAAGATGTATCTGAAATAGCTAACCTTAGTCCTAACTCATTTTGTAAATTTTTTAAATCCCGTACAGGGAAAACTTATACACAATTTGTTAATGAAATCCGAATTGGTGATGCTTGTCAGAAGCTTATTGAAAACCAAATGTCTGTAAAGGAGGTTTGCTTTGCGAGTGGTTTCAATAATTTTACCAGCTTTCATGAGTGTTTCAAAAACATCACAGGTAAGAGTCCTCTAAAGTATCAACAACTTTACAGAAAATAATATTTTTCGTAACTTCTCTGACAAAACACAAGTGTTATGCTGAAGATGATTGAGGTTACTGATAGAATAACGCGAAAAGAGTTTCTTGAATTTCCTGTAAGGCTCTATCGGCTAGATAAAAATTTTATCCGCAATATGGACAAAGATGTTGAAGACATCTTCAATCCTGTGAAGAATAAGTTTTTTGGCTCCGGAGAAGCTTCCAGATGGCTATGCACTAATGAAAAACAAGAAACAATAGGTCGTGTAGCTGTATTCTATACCCATAAGTATAAGCAAGATCAACCAACAGGTGGAATTGGCTTTTTTGATTGTATTAATGATCAGGTAACGGCTAATTTCATTTTCGATTTTTGTAGAAAATGGTTACAACAGAAAGGTATAGAGGCTATGGACGGCCCTATTAATTTTGGTGAAAGAGATCAGTTTTGGGGTTTGTTGACAGAAGGTTTTACAAGACCTCTTTACAGGATGAATTACAATTTCCCTTACTATCAGAAGCTTTTTGAGAATTATGGTTTTCAACCATATTTTCAGCAATTATGTTTTTCCCGAAAAACAACAAGTGAAGTCGGCTCCAGTTTTATAAATGCACATACGCGTCTTAGCCAAAATCCGGATATTCATGCAGAAAGAATGCAGATAAAGCATCTTGATCGCTATGCTGAGGATTTTACCCATATTTATAATGCTGCATGGGCAAAACACGGTGAAGGAAAGCAGCTGGATGCAAAACAGGTTAAAAAAATGTTTCATATTATAAAACCTGTAATCAATGAACATATCTCCTGGTTTGTATATGAAAAAAGACGTCCGGTTGCTATGTGGATAAATCTTCCGGACCTGAATGAATGGTTCCGGTATCTGAATGGTAAATTTGGAATATGGGAGAAAATAAAGTTTTTATTTATCCGGCAATTTGTACCCAATAAAAAAATGGTAGGACTTGTTTTTGGTGTTGTACCCGAATGGCAAAAAAAGGGTATAGATGGTTATATGATATGGGAAGGAACACTGCATCTAAGAAAATTTACTCATTTTGAAGAAATAGAAATGCAGTGGATAGGCGATTTCAATCCTAAAATGATTAAAATTGCAGAAAACTTAGATACAACAATCACAAGAAAACTTATAACTTATCGTTATTTATTCGACAGAAATAAAATATTTAAGAAACATCCAACGTTATAACGAAAATATATTACAATGAATTCAATTTTTATACTTTTAATCGTGTTCATTATTGCCTTTTTAGGCTTTATCGGACTTATTTTCCTTATTGCATTTCTGGCTTCTCAAAGCAGAAAGAAAAAACAGGAAGCTGTACTTGCTACATTACCAGAAGGTGCCAAGCTTAAAGCTATTGTACGTTACAATAAGGGCAAGCAACAAACTAAAATATTAAAAATGAAAGCCTTCCAGGGAAGTGGCGTTCTTTATGTTCTGGATAACAAGATTATTTTTCAGGACACACTAAATCAGAATCCATATAACTTTGATCTGAAAACGGCAGCAGTTAACTGGGTTGGAATTAATGCGGCTAATGGAGCTCTTAACTGGTTTAAAGTTTCGGACGAGCAGACAGAATACTACTTTAATGTAGAAAGCGGAATGTTTATCTGGCACACATCTTCAGGAAAACCTACAACAGAACAAATTTGCAACAACCTAAAGTCTTTGCAATTAGAGGCTGTTTAGCCATTTCGTATAGAATTACAAAAGCCTTATCAAGATTTCAAAATTTGATAAGGCTTTTTAAAAGGTATAGATACCCAAAAGAGGCTGTCTCAAAAGTGAGATAGCCTTTTTTCTGGATAAAAAAAGGAAAGCCAAAGCTTTCCTAATATCAGCAAATTGATTAATTTGCTTTGTGTCGATTAATTCAAAAGTAGTCTTTAAAGATTACAATCCCAAGCAAAATTTTCTTTTTCCTCCAAATTTATCGGAACTAATAGAAAATAACCATCCTGTCCGGACTATTTCGGCAGTTATAGACGGTCTTGATATCAGTAACTTAATCCGGAATTACAAACCTGGAGGTACCTGAGTATACCATCCCAAGATGCTGTTAAAAGTGTTGGTTTATGGCTATTTGTGTAATATTTATTCAAGTAGAAAGTTAGAACAGGCTCTAAAAGAAAATATTCACTTTATGTGGCTTAGTGCTATGAATCGTCCTGACCACAACACATTAAATCGTTTCAGGAGCGAAAGGTTAAAAGGTGAGATCAAAGACATATTTGCCCAGCTTGTGCTTTATTTAGAAAATGAAGGGCTGGTAAGTTTACAAACTGTTTTTACAGATGGAACTAAAATAGAGGCCAATGCCAACCGTTATACATTCGTGTGGGGCAAGTCTATAAAGAATAACAAAGAGCGTATAGAAGCACAGCTTGAAGAACTCTGGAATTATACCCAGCAAGTAGCCAAAGAAGAAATGAAGGATATTTCGGAAGTGGTTTTTAAATCTATGGATAAAGAAAAAGTAAAGTCTGTTATAGAAATGATAGATTCTACTTTAAAAAAGAAGAAAATCGACCCCAAAGTTCGTCAGAAGATTAATTACGCCAAAAAGAACTGGCCGGATAATCTTGAGAAATACGAGAAACAGCAGAAAATTCTTGGGCAGCGAAACAGCTACTCAAAAACAGACCCAGATGCTTCTTTTATGCGCATGAAGGAGGATCACATGCGTAACGGTCAGCTTAAAGCAGCTTACAATCTTCAGCTCAGTACAGAGAATCAGTTCATTATTAATTATACCCTGCATCCCAATGCCGGTGATACTAAAACCCTTCTGCCTCACATTGAGAACTTTGAATATCTTTATAATAAACGCCCCAAAGAAATAGTAACGGATGCCGGATATGGCTCAGAAGAGAATTATATTCTTCTCAAAAAAAGAAAGATTAAGGCTTACATCAAATATAATTATTTTGATAAAGATCAGAAATCCAAAACAATAACTTCTTCGCCCTCAAATCCAACACTTTCAAAACTTCGGCACAAAGCCCATCGGCTTCTCAATACAAAACGTGGTATAAAACTCAGAAAGCAAAGATGTCATGATGTAGAACCGGTTTTTGCCCAAATTAAGCATAACAAAGGATTTAAAAGATTTTTTCTCAGAGGCCAAAATAAAGTCGAAATAGAAACCGGTTTGATAGCTATTGCTCACAACTTGCGGAAATTAGCTCTTGCAGGATGAAAATCCTACTTTTTTTAAAAATATAAACACAAAAACTGAAAAAAATGAATTCTAAAAAATTTGAACCACTAAAAATAAAACATTAAAAACATCTTATAAAAAATTGCACAAAAAAAGAGACAGTCTTTTGAGACAGCCTCTTTTATTTTTATAAAATATTCTTAGAAAAATTCGCTTACAATTTTCTGGATATTATCACTTTTACCCATTGTATAGAAATGTAGTGCAGGAACACCAAAATCTAATAACTCCTTGCATTGCTGAACACACCATTCAACTCCCACCTGCTTTACAGCTTCATTATTATTGCATTGCGACACAGCATTTACCAAATCTTCAGGAATATCTATTTTGAATACCTGAGGAAGCAGCTGCAAGTGTTTTTTTACAGCAAGAGGTTTTATACCCGGGATAATAGGAACATCTATACCAGCTTCACGGGCTAGTTTTACAAATTCAAAGTATTTCTGATTATCTAAAAACATTTGAGTTACCACATAATCTGCACCCAACTCTACTTTCTGTTTCAACATTTTCAGATCATATTGCATAGAAGGTGCCTCCAGGTGCTTTTCAGGGTAACCTGCTACACCAATGCAGAAACTATTGTTGAGATCGTTACCTGAAATTTCGCCATGCAGAAACTTTCCTTTTCCAAGATCATTAATCTGAGTAACAAGATCTGATGCATAACGGTTTCCACCTTTAGTTGGCTCAAAATACTTTTCACCTTTCATAGCATCGCCACGTAGTGCCATTATATTATCAATTCCCAAATAAAGACAGTCTACCAGCAGGTATTCTGTTTCTTCTTTAGTAAAGCCACCACATAGTACATGTGGAACAGTATCTACATTATATTTATACTGAATTGAAGCGCAAATCCCTAATGTTCCTGGTCTCATTCTGGAAATTTTACGCTCCATAAGCCCATTGCCTTTTTCAAGGTAAATATATTCTTCCCGGGAGGTAGTTACATCTATAAAAGAGGGTTTAAACTCCATTAACGGATCTATATTTTTGTACAAGTCTCCAATTCCGTGACCTTTCTGAGGCGGAATAATTTCGTAGGAGAGAAGTGTTTTTCCTTTACTTTGAGCAATATGTTCGGTAACTTTCATAGTTTTTAATGTAATAATCTAAGGATGTAATTGTTTTTAACAATATTTTATTTGGTCAATTTTCTAGGCCAAATTAGGACTCAACCATTTCTTTGCAACATCATAATCGATGCCTTTACGTTCTGTATAATCCCGAAGCTGGTCTTCTTTTATTTTACCCAGTCCAAAATATTTACTCATAGGATGGGCAAAATAATAACCACTAACACTGGCTGCCGGCCACATTGCCAGGCTCTCTGTTAGTTTTACACCAATATTTTCTTCAACATTGAGAACATCCCAGATCATATTTTTTTCCAGGTGATCCGGACAAGCCGGATACCCCGGTGCGGGACGGGTTCCTTTATATTCTTCTTTGATCATCTGTTCGTTGTTCAGATTTTCATCGGAAGCATACCCCCAGTATTCTTTACGTATTTTATAGTGTAAAAATTCAGCATAGGCTTCAGCAAAACGATCTGCTAAGGCTTTTACCATAATGGAATTATAATCGTCGTTTTCTTCGTTATATTTTGCTGCTACTTCGTCTGCTCCGAAACCAGCAGTTACACAGAAGCACCCTACATAATCCTGAATTCCGGTTTCTTTTGGTGCTATAAAATCTGCCAAAGCCAGATATTCTTTTCCTTCTGATTTTTTAGCCTGCTGCCGTAATGTAATAAATTTGCCAATATCTTCACCTTGCTCATTTTGCAGAAAAATATCATCCTCCACAGCATTCGCCGGGAATAGGCCAAAAATAGCTTTAGCAGTTAAGCTTTTATCTTCAATCAACTTTTTCAGAATTTTCTGAGCATCGTGGAAAAGTTCCGTTGCCTGCACCCCCACTACTTCATCTTTCAAAATATCCGGATATCTTCCGTGAAGATCCCAGCTTCTGAAAAATGGTGACCAGTCGATATAATCTAATAAATCTTCCAATGGCTGATCTTCGATAATCGTAATTCCCGGTTTAGCAGGTTTCACAATATCTTCGGATTTAAAGTCTATTTTATATTTATTTTTTCTTGCAAATTCCAGTGCTACATATTCTTTGTGCTCACCTCTGTTTAAGAATTTCTCTCTGAAATCTTCATATTCAGTTTTCAGGTCCAGTGTATAAACATTAGATTTTTCTTTGTTCAGCAAACTGGAAACCACATTTACAGCACGGGAAGCATCGTTTACATGTACTACAGCATTAGAGTATGACGGATCAATTTTCACTGCGGTATGCGCTTTAGATGTTGTAGCACCACCGATAAGAAGCGGAAAATCCAGATTCTTTCGTTCCAATTCACTGGCAACATGAACCATTTCATCCAAACTCGGTGTAATAAGACCACTAAGACCAATAATATCTACCTTTTCATCTATAGCTGTCTGAATAATCTTTTCAGCCGGAACCATTACACCAAGGTCTATAATCTCGTAATTGTTACAACCTAATACCACACTTACAATATTTTTTCCGATATCGTGTACATCACCTTTTACAGTTGCCATCAATACTTTTCCAGCAGCCGGACGGCCTGTATCTTTTTCAGCTTCAATATAGGGTTGTAAATATGCCACTGCCCTTTTCATTACACGGGCAGATTTCACAACCTGAGGCAGGAACATTTTCCCACTGCCAAACAAATCCCCAACAACTCCCATTCCGGTCATGAGATTACCTTCTATAACATCCAAAGGGCGTTTAGCTTGTTGACGGGCTTCTTCTATATCTTCTTCAATAAATCGGTCTATACCTTTCACTAAAGCATGCGTAATACGATCCTGAAGCGGTTGCTCTCTCCAGGCCAGGTCTTCAGTTTTTTCTTTTCTGACAGATTTTACTCTTTCGGAAAAATCCAGAAGTCTTTCTGTTGCATCATCCCTGCGATCCAGCATTACATCTTCTATCAGCTCCAGTAGATCTTTTGGAATTTCATCATAAACTTCCAACATTGTCGGATTCACAATTCCCATATTCATTCCTGCTTTAATAGCATGGTAAAGGAATACAGAGTGCATTGCTTCTCTCACTGCATCGTTTCCTCTGAAAGAGAAAGACACATTGGAAACACCCCCACTTACTGATACATAAGGAAGATTGGTTCTTACCCAACGGGTAGCTTCTATAAAATCGATAGCATTCCGTCTGTGCTCATCCATACCGGTAGCTACCGGGAATATATTAAGGTCGAAAATAATGTCCTCCGGCGGAAAGTCTATTTGATTAACAAGAATATCGTATGACCTCTTAGCAATCTCTATACGACGCTCATAATTATCTGCCTGTCCTACCTCATCAAATGCCATTACAATAACAGCTGCTCCGTAACGCTTTATTTTCTTTGCCTGATCGATGAAATTGGCTTCACCTTCCTTCAAGCTGATTGAGTTCACCACGGGTTTTCCCTGAACAACCTGTAGGCCTGCCTCCAGAATTTCCCATTTAGAACTATCAATCATAATAGGAATCCTTGCAATATCCGGCTCGGAAGCAATAAGATTCAGGAACTTCACCATAGCATATTTACCGTCCAGAAGGCCGTCGTCCATATTAACATCCAGTACCTGAGCTCCTCCTTCTACCTGATGGCGGGCAATATCTAAAGCCTCAGCATATTTTTCTTCTTTGATTAATCTCAGAAATTTTTTAGATCCGGCAACGTTTGTCCTTTCCCCTACGTTTATAAAGTTACTTTCTGGTGTAATCACCAATGGCTCAAGCCCCGATAGCTTTAGATATTTCATTCGTCTACTTTTAATTTACCGCTTTGCGGTATTTTTACCAAATGGAATGCTTTTTACAGGCATTTCTCATTCTTGATTAGGAATCAAGCTCCTCGAAGACATGCCTCAGAGGAATGTTATTCGCATTATATTTTAATAATTGATAATGTTTGCCCAATGCTGTGAGTAATGGAAATCTTTTATAAACAAACCCTTTCTCGTGAGCAAAATTTTCTATTTCTTCTGTAATCTCATTATAGTATACATAGCTGTAGTTGGGGAATAAATGATGTGCCACATGGAAATTAAAATTCCCCAGTACATGACGAATAAACCAATTATTGTTGCTTAAATCATTTGTTACTTCCAACTGGTGTCTTAACCAACTAAATGGTAAATTATTCTGTTCATCCGGTAGTGGAAATTCATTATCCGGCAGCGGATGCAGTGGCAACAATACAAATAATGCAAATACACTTGCTACCAATATTTCCAGAGCCCACGCCCCAAAAGCTAATCCGAAAGATACTTTCAGAAATAAAACAGGAACTACTATCTGATAGAAAAGGTAAAGTAATTTGTAAAGGATCAGTTTCACTTTTTCTGCTTTAGGAGCTTCTCCATGAGTTTTATAAATAACTCTTTCTTTGTCGAAAAAGTCTCTGAAATCCCGAACCAACATCCAGTTGAACAGGTAGAACGGATAAGCAAAAATGAAATATCTGTCCTGATATTTCTGAATTCCCTTTGCTTCCACGTGTGGGAAAATTTTTATCGGACCGCTCTGTTCCACATCGGTATCCCAACCATCTACATTGGGAAAAGCATGATGGCTTACAATATGTCTTTTCTGCCATATATAGCTATTCGCACCAATAAAGTCGAATAACTTCAGAATCCATTTATTATATTTTTTGGTTTTATATATATTGTTGTGAGCTGCTTCATGAATCAGATTCAGATAGATTAAAACCAGTGTAAACCCCATTAAAACATAACAGGTTATATAAAGCCATGGTCTATCCCCATTAAAAATCGCAAGAAAATAACTGCCAAAATATACAATTGGCAGAAGAATAGCTTTAATCTGGATGTATCTATCCCGATTTTCCGGTATTTCTTCAATTCTCTGGTTCACTCGTTTTCTTAGCTCGTTGAATAAATGTATTTCATCAGTATTCTTAGAATAAGTCGGATGTTTCATTTGTAATTATTTGTGATGTTCTAACAAATTTACAAAAAATGAAAATTCATCTTTACCCTATAACTACCTATATTACTATACTTTAAATTAATAATTGTTATTTATAAAATCTACCTTAAGCCTTAACAGATATCACTCTTGGCTTATAGTTTTTAGCTAAATCTGCAATAGCTTTAATATGCTCCGGTGTTGTTCCGCAACATCCTCCGATAATGTTGATTAGTCCTTTGTCTACAAACTCCTTAATTTGTTCCGCCATATCCTCGGGTGTTTCATCATATTGCCCGAATGCGTTTGGTAAACCAGCATTTGGATAAGCAGAAACTGCAAAATCTGTATTATGTGATAATACTTCCAGATATGGTGTCAGCTGCTGAGCCCCTAAAGCACAATTG
Source organism: Elizabethkingia occulta (assembly GCF_002023715.1). Classification (GTDB taxonomy): domain Bacteria; phylum Bacteroidota; class Bacteroidia; order Flavobacteriales; family Weeksellaceae; genus Elizabethkingia; species Elizabethkingia occulta. Next base: position 578,452 of record NZ_MAHX01000016.1, on the reverse strand, counting down.
AAACCAACACTTAGCAAATTAAGATGTGAAACCGAAATAAGAAAAGCTTCGGCAGTTTGTCCAGAAAGTGTTCTCCCGGAGGCATCCGTAATTGTCCCGCTCACCATAATAGGTACACGGATATTTCTTTCATCCTGAATCTCGTCGATAGCAAAAAGTGCTGCTTTAGCATTCAGGGTATCGAATATGGTTTCTACCAATAAAATATCAGAACCTCCATCCAATAAAGCTTTAGCCTGTTGTTTATAAGCCTCTTTAAGTTCGTCAAAGGTAATTGCACGATATCCCGGATCATTCACATCCGGAGAAAGGCTTGCCGTTTTATTAGTAGGACCAATAGCTCCTGCAACAAATCGAGGTTTATCCGGTGTTTTTGCGGTATACTCATCTGCAACTTTTCTGGCAATTCTCGCTGATTCATAGTTAAGCTCTGTTACCAGTTCTTCCATCCCATAATCTGCCATTGCAATTGTAGTTCCGGAGAATGTATTGGTCTCAATAATATCTGCACCAGCTTCAAAATATTGTCTGTGCACATCTTCAATAGCTTGTGGCTGTGTTAAAGAAAGCAAGTCATTATTTCCTTTTAAAGGACTTTGCCAATCTTTGAAGCGATCTCCTCTGAAGTCTTCTTCTTCAAATTTATGTCGCTGTAGCATTGTCCCCATAGCCCCATCCAGAATAAGGATTCGCTCTTTAATAATATCATAGAGAGTTGCCAGTCTCTGGTTATCGGTTGTTGGTATTATATCTTGGTTTTTCATTTTATAGGTTCTTGTAATAATTAATAAAACCGTTCAAAAGTTTTTTACAGATCAGAGTTTTCCCCAATACAACAGTTAACTCATCTTCCGAAATATGATTCTGATCGTATGATATATAAAACTGTGTTTCAAGTTCATAAAGTGAGCCTCTCGCAATATGTAAAAATTGTATGGTATCATTGGCTGTTCGCCTTCCACAGCCTTCAGCAATATTAGCAGGCACTGAAACTGCACTTCTTCGTATCTGGCTTGTTATTCCAAACAATTCGTCTTTTGGATACTTCTGCATTAATCTGTAAGCTATATTTGTCAATTTTCGGCTTTCCTGCCAGACTTCTAATTCAGTGTATTCTTTTTTCATGATATATGTATTAAAAAGTATTACTAAAAACTGGCAACCAAAAACCAACAACCTAACCTATGGCTTCCAAAGCTTGTTTTAGGTCCGCAATAATATCATTTACATTTTCCAATCCTACAGAACATCTTACCAACCCCGGAGTAATAGCTACTTCCAATCGTTCTTCTTCTGTAAGCTTGCTATGTGTTGTAGATGCCGGGTGCACAATAATAGTTCTGGTATCTCCTAAATTTGGTGACAGTGAGCATAGCTTTATGTTATCCATAAAAGCTCTCCCTTTTTCCAGTCCGCCTTTTACTTCAAAAGCAATAATATTTCCACCTAATTTCATTTGCTTTTTAGCAATTTCATGATTAGGATGTGATTTAAGGAAAGGATATTTCACTGTTACTACATTCGGGTGCGCTTCCAAAAACTCTGCAACTTTCAGTGCATTTTCGCAATGTCTTTCTACGCGAATGGCTAATGTTTCCAAACTTTTGGATAACACCCATGCATTGAATGGAGAAAGCGATGGTCCTGTATTTCTTGCAAAAAGATAAATCTCACGAACAAGATCTGCTTTTCCTACAACTACCCCACCTAATACACGTCCTTGTCCGTCGATTAGCTTGGTTGCAGAATGCACTACTAAGTCGGCACCATATTTTATAGGCTGCTGCAAATAAGGTGTTGCAAAACAGTTATCCACTATAAAGATCAGATTATTTTTTTTAGCAATTTGCCCTAATACTTCCAGATCAAGAATTTCTATAGCTGGGTTTGTTGGTGTTTCCGCATAAAGAATCTTAGTTTCCGGTGTTATATATTTCTCGATATCATTTACCTCATCAGCTTTGAAGTAAGTAGTATTGATATTCCACTTCGGAAAATACTTTGTAAAAAGTGTATGAGTAGATCCAAATACAGACTGGCAGCTTAATACATGATCTCCACTGTTTAGAAGAGGAGCCAAAGTACTGTAAACGGCTGCCATTCCGGATGAAAAAGCATAACCAGCCTCACCTCCTTCCAGCTTTACCATTTTATCGGTAAATTCATTCACTGTAGGATTGCTGTAACGGCTGTAAATATTCTTTTCTTTTTCTTCAGCGAAAGAAGCTCTCATATCTTCTGCATCCTGGAATATAAAACTGGATGTTAGAAATAACGGAGTTGAATGTTCATCGTACTGCGTTCTTTCTGTTTGAGTTCTTATCGCTTGAGTTTCAAAATTTTCCATTTTCAAAAAGTTTACCAATATAACAATGTAACAGTCTAACAATCCACATTGTAGTTGAATTTTGGCACATTGCTAAATTGTTATATTGTTACATTATATATAATATTTATTTATTCTCACTTACTCTTAAAATATCACCAAAGACACCTCGTGCAGTTACTTCTGCTCCGGCTCCGGCTCCCATAATTACAATAGGATTTTCACCATAAGATTCTGTATAGATTTCAAAAATAGAATCCGATCCTTTTACCTGGCCTAAGCTTGCAGATTTTGGTACGGAAACTAATTTCACTTCCAGTTGCCCTTTCTCTTTCTGTAAATCTCCTTTCAGTTCTCCAACATAACGCAATACATGATCTTCCGGAAGAGATTTTTTTAGTTGTTCATACTCCGTATTGAGTTCTTCCAAACGGGAAAGGAACTCCTCTTTCGCAATACTCTGAAGATTTTCAGGAATCAGATTCTGAATATTGATATCTGAGAATTCATTTACCAAATCCAGCTCACGAGCCAAGATCAACAATTTTCTTGCGACATCATTTCCGGAAAGGTCTTCACGTGGATCCGGCTCGGTATAACCTTTATCCATTGCTTCTTTTATGATTGTACTAAAGGCATCTTCTCTTACAGAGAAATTATTGAAAATATAGCTAAGAGATCCTGAGAATACGCCTTTTACACGGGTAATATTTTCTCCAGAAAGATGCAGAAGCTTAATCGTATCTATCAGTGGTAAACCTGCCCCTACATTCGTTTCATACAGGTATTTCTTATTTTTATCTTCCAGTACCTTACGCAGATTTTTATAGCGGTCAATAGGCAGGGTATTGAAAATTTTGTTAGAAGATACTAAGTCGAATCCATTTTCAGCCAATAGCTCGTAATTTTCCACAAATACACTACTGGCCGTATTGTCTACCGCAATTAGGTTCTCTAAATGATTTTCTTTAGCGTACTTTAATAATGTTTCGATATTCGCAGGAACTGCACTCGTCTGCAATTGTGTTTCCCAGTCTTTTCCAATTCCTTTTTTATCAAGGATTAAATTTTTGGAATTACTGATGGCAAATATTTTAATGTGTGTATTCTTACGGTTTACAATATCATGAGTAGAATTCAGGATCTGATTAATCAACGCGCGCCCTACTGTTCCGTGTCCGATAATAGCCAGATGAATTTGCTTTGGATTTTCGAACAATTCACCATGAATAATATTCAGAGCCTTACTTGTATCTTCTTTGCTTATTACAATACTAACATTAGCACCAGAAACTGTATTACTTATTAATAAAGGTTCTACGTGATTTTTGATCAGTGCGTTATATGACTGATTAAAATGAGACATTTTCTGTCCGATAATAGAAATAACACTTAATCCATCAATACTGTGGATACTCTGTACATCTTTGGTATCATAGTCTCTTGCAAATTCTTTGCGAAGTGCTTCCAATGCTCTTGGTGCATCTTTCTCATCTACCACTACTCCCATTCCTCTTTCGGAAGATCCCTGAGAGATAATTCCGGCACTAACTCCGGCACGGTGTAATGCACTGAAAAATCTTGCATCAATTCCCACCTTCCCTAGTAATCCTCTTCCCTCGAAAACTACAAGCGACTTGTTTTCCTGCAGCATTAGAGATTTTACAGAAGTATTGTTCTTATCATTTGAAATAAGAGTACCTGTCTGATCTATTCCTTTGAAGGTATTCAATATCTTAAGCGGAATGTTTTTATCTATAAGAGGTAAGATCGTTTTATCATGAAGAACATTCATTCCGAAGTTTACCATCTCGTTTGCTTCCTGGAATGACAGATTTTCTATATGGCGGGCATCTTCTACCAGCTCAGGGTTTACAGAGAAAACACCGTCTACATGTGTATAGTTTTCTAAGATCTCAGCATTGATAAATTTAGCCACTAAAGCCGCTGAATAGTTACTCCCGTTTCTTCCTAATGTTGTGGTCTCACCTTCTTCGGTTACACCAATAAACCCTGTTACAACCGGAATAACACCATTACTATAGAACTCTTGGAATACAGCTTGTGCATTTTTTTCAGAAATTTCATCTTTAGGAATGGCATTACCAAAACGATCATCGGTAATCAAGAAGCTTCTTGCATCTACAAATTTGGCAGAAATTCCTTCGTTGATAAGAACCTGAACCAATGTTTTAGCAGAAATAACTTCACCAAAGCTTAGTACCTCATCTTTAGTTTTCAAAGAATAATCCTTTAACAACTTAACACCTGCAAAGAAGTTTTTCAGATTATGAAAATCAGTATCCACGATATCCTGTTGCTGTGGAATTGCTTTTAACTGATTTTCCTTAAAGTTAATCCAGTCTTCTTCTTCCCACTGTCCGTTTCTGGCATTTTCCAATAGCGCAATCAGTTCATCTGTCGCATTCCCTCTTGCTGAAACTACTACGCAAATATCTTCTTCATTCGCTTTTTTATGCTTGATAATTTCTAATGTCTTTTCCAGACCTAATCCGTTTGCCAGAGACTTTCCTCCAAATTTTAAAACCTTCATGTTACTTCTTAAATATATTGTGTAAGATGTTATTCAATTGTTCGTATTCCATCAAAAAAGCATCGTGCCCATGAACAGAGTTTATGATGAAATGCTTTATATTATTTTTTATTTTATTCAGTTCAGTATATGTTTGGTGATCTTCCGATGCCGGAAAAAATAGATCACTGTCTACTGAAACGATAAATATATTTGCTTTTATGGTCGCCAGTTGTTCGAAAGACTTGCTGCCTACCTTAACGGTTTCAATAGTCGAAAGAAGTTGGTTCATCATACTATAAGCTGACAATGTAAATCTTTCATTAAGTCTCTCTCCATGAAAATTAAGCCAGTCTTCAGACTTTCTAAGTTCCCTATCTTCATGGATTTTATTACCAAATCTTTCATTTAAAGATTGCGGTGTTCTGTAGCAAAGCATCGCATGAATACGTGCTTTTTGTAAAGGCTTATCGGATTGTGTAAGTAAAAAATCCTGAACCAGGCATTGTGCATATAGCCAATCTGAGGTTTTCCAGTCTGTTGCTACAGGAATAAAATTCTGAGCCAAGGCATTATTTAATCCTAACATTTCCCAACCAATTCCACCGCCTAATGATCCACCAATAATAGCAAAAAGCTCATTAATATTCAGCACATCCAATCCTTGCAGGAATAATCGTGCAATATCTTTAGTTACAAAATCTTTGGGATTGTCTATTAGAAAACCGTCATATCCGTTACCCGGAATATTAAATGCCAGAATTGTATAAGTGTTGGTATCTACAGGCTTCCCTTCACCAATAGCTTCTTTCCACCAACCCAATTCTCCGGTTACTCCAGAATTTCCGGTTAATGCATGATTAACCAATACAACAGGAGCCGTATACAATTCTTGTCCGAAAATCTCATAGGTTAACGGAATATCGTATACCTTCCCCGATTGGGTAGTAAAATTTTTAATATTAATAGTTTGAAGATAATCTTTCAATTTTATATTTTTTGATTCTATAAAATTGAAAATGCCCGGAAAAAGGCTGAAAGAAATTCAGTAACGTTATCTATCCCAAATGGTAGAATGTAGCACCTTCTTCGACAGGCGAAGGGTTGCTAAGGCGTCATAGGGTCTATTCCCTCGGCCTTTCCTGATAACATTTTCAATCGTGTTAAAGAACTAATCTTGGCTGCAAAGATACAAACAATATGGATTTTTGCAAAAAAAAGATAAAAATACTTGTTAATTGTCCATAATAAGTAATGGGCAATAAGTAATTCTAAGAGTATTAATCACCTATTGCCCATTATTGTTTTAATACAAAATGTATTTCTATTTTGTTGAAGTTCCGTTTACCAAAACTTCCCAGGTAACTTTAATTTGTGGATCAAGTGATTTAGAAACCGAGCAATATTTTTCAAAAGAAAGTTCGGCCGCTCTGTTTGCTTTTTTACCATCAATTTCTCCTTCCAGTTTGAATATTACGTGAATATTACGAAACGGTTTAGCCTCGTCTACTTTTACTCGCTCCCCCTCTACATCAGCGGAAAAAGAGGTAATTTCCTGTCTCTGTTTCTTCAGAATAGAAACCATATCTATACTACTGCATCCGGCCAATGCCATTAGTACCGACTCCATTGGGCTAACTCCCTGTGGATCGTCTTCAGACGTATTATCTAAAATAATTTTATGCCCTCTCTGATTGGTTAATTCAAACAGATAATTATCATCAATTCTATTCAGTTCTATTTTCATTATTTAAGATTTTTTAAAATTCTTTTTGATGAACAAATTTATACATTTGTTATGGTATTTGGTATTCAAATTTTGCATACAGTTTGTAAAATTGTATATCAGACCTCACCAACAAACACAAATTATAAAAAATATGGAACAGAAGCTCCAAAATCAAATTGCTATTATTACAGGTGCCAGCAGCGGTATCGGTAGTGGCATCGCCAAGTGTATTGCAGCCTCAGGTGCTACAGTTATTATCAATCACTCTTCTCAAACATCTAAGCCTGCTGCCGAGGCAATTTTAAAAGAAATTACCCATGATGGCGGCTCCGGAATGACTTATCAATGCGATGTAAGTAAGGAAGATGAAGTTATAAAAATGTTTCAGGATGTTATTGCGCAATACGGTACCGTAGATATCCTGATCAACAATGCCGGGGTGCAGAAAGATGCAAAGTTTACTGATATGACTCTGCAGCAATGGCAACAAGTTATAGACATTAATCTTACCGGACAATTTCTTTGTGCCCGTGAAGCTATCAGAGAATTTTTAAGACGAGATATAGATCCTGCAAAATCTGTAGCAAGAGGAAAAATAATCCACATCAGCAGCGTTCACGAAATTATTCCCTGGGCCGGACATGCTAATTATGCCGCTAGTAAAGGTGCTATAAGAATGCTGATGCAAACGCTGGCTCAGGAATATGGAGCTGATAAAATACGGGTAAACAGCATATGTCCCGGAGCGATTCAGACTCCGATTAACACCAATGCGTGGAATACTCCGGAAGCTTACAATTCACTGATGAACCTGATACCATATAACAGAATCGGGAAACCTGAAGACATTGGAAAACTGGCTGTTTTTCTGGCTAGTGACGACTCGGATTACATCACTGGCGCCAGCATTTTTATAGATGGCGGCATGACTACTTTTGAAAGCTTTTCAACGGGTGGATAATTTTAAGTACAAGTAGATATTATGAAGTTAGAAAAAGTATTAATAACTTTATAATTAACGACTTGATACTAACTACTATGATGAACTATAAATAAAAACATGACACAAGAATATAACCGATTAAAAAATCCTGACTGGAAAATATGGGGGCCCTATGTAAGTAACAGACAATGGGGAACGGTACGGGAAGATTATAGTGCAAATGGTGATGCCTGGAATTATACGGGACATGACTCAGCTGAAGCATTAACATTCCGCTGGGGAGAAGAAGGCATTGCAGGAATAAGTGATCAGGATCAGACTTTATGTTTTGCTTTAGGCTTCTGGAATCATCGGGACAAAATGATAAAAGAACGTTTCTTTGGACTTAGTAACAGCCAGGGAAATCATGGTGAAGATATAAAAGAACTTTTCTATTATCTGGAAAGCAGCCCTACACACAGCTACATGAAGATGCTTTACAAGTATCCGCAGAATGCTTTCCCTTATGAGGATCTTATTACAACAAACAGAAGTAGAGGAAAGGCAGAACGGGAATACGAGATTATAGATACAGGTATCTTTGATAATAATGAATATTTTGACATTACAATAGAGTATGCTAAAGCCGATATTCATGATATTCTGATTCAAATTACTGTTGAAAATAAAGGACCTAAAGAAGCTCCCCTGAGTATTTTCCCGACATTATGGTTCCGGAATACATGGTGCTGGGGATACGATAATTACAAACCTGAACTTTCGGTAGATTTTAACGGAATTAAAGTTGATCATCAGGAAATACTGATTAAAAAGCTATTTACCGAAATACCTTGTGAAAGCATGTTTTGTAATAACGAAAGTAATACGGAAAGGCTTTATCAGTGGAATGATTCTGAGCCTTTTGCCAAAGACGGAATCAACCAGTATATTCTGACAAACAATACAGCAACTATTAATCCTGAGAAGAAAGGAACAAAGGCTGCTTTAAAGATTGAAACTTCCTTGCTTCCGGGAGAAAAGAAAACCTATCGTTTCCGGTTAGGTACCGATCAGGAAAATCCTTTCGCAGATTTTGATCAGATATTCGGAGACAGGGTAACAGAAAATGAAGACTATTATAACCAGCTTCAAAAAGATGTAACCGATGAAGATAAACGCAGAGTCCAGCGACAGGCTTTTGCCGGATTGATGTGGAATAAACAGTTCTATCATTACAATGTTTCCAAATGGCTAAAAGGAGATCCTAATGAAATCCATCCGCCGGAATCCCGCTACTATATCCGGAATGAAGACTGGCAAACTCTAAATAATAAAGATATTATTTCCATGCCCGACAAATGGGAATACCCCTGGTATGCAACCTGGGATCTGGCTTTTCATTGTGTGGGACTAAGTCTTGTGGATTCTTATTTTGCAAAAGAACAGCTTTTGCTGCTTACCCGCGAATGGTATATGCACCCCAACGGACAGCTGCCAGCATATGAATGGAATTTCAGTGATGTAAATCCGCCCGTACACGCATGGGCAACTTTCAGGGTATTTAAAATTGATGAGAAGAAACACGGCAAGCCCGATCTGTACTTTCTGGAATCTGTATTTCAGAAATTGTTATTGAACTTCACCTGGTGGGTTAACCGTAAGGATATGAATGGAAATAACATTTTCGGAGGGGGTTTCCTTGGCCTGGATAATATTGGTGCTTTCGACCGAAATACAGTATTTCCCAACGGAGAACATCTTGAACAGGCAGATGGCACAAGCTGGATGGCTATGTTTTCTCTGAATATGCTACGTATTTCACTGGAATTAGCACTATACAATCCTGTGTATGAGGACATGGCCACAAAATTCTTTGAGCATTTTCTTTATATTGCAGAAGCCATGAACAGCCTTGGGGATGACAAACAAGGATTGTGGAATGAAGAGGATGGTTTCTTCTATGATGTTTTACAGCTTTCCGACGGAACAAGTTTTGATCTTCGTTTGCGTAGTATTGTAGGGCTTATCCCTATGTTTGCGGTAGAAGTAATTGAACACCATTACCTGGAAAAGCTTCCTAATTTTGCCAAAAGAATGGACTGGGTTTTATCTCATAAACCTGAACTGGCAGCATTGGTTTCGCACTTCGATGTTGAAGGACAGGGACGCAAGCATTTGCTGAGTATCTTGCGTGGACATCGTCTTAAAAAGATTCTGGAAAGAATGGTTGACCCTGAAGAATTCCTAAGTGATTACGGAATCCGGGCGCTATCTAAAGTGTATGAAAAAGAACCTTTTCAGCTGCATGCGGGTGGAAATGATTACACCGTAAAATATTTACCAGCTGAGAGCGACAGCGATATGTTCGGAGGTAACAGTAACTGGCGTGGTCCTATTTGGTTTCCAATAAACTTTCTGATTATAGAAAGTCTACAGCGCTTTCATTTCTATTTTGGGGATGATTATAAAATCGAATACCCTAAAGGAAGCAATGAAATGCGTCATCTGAATGAAATTGCAGAGGATGTGAGTAAGAGACTATGTAAGATTTTCCTTCGTGACGAAAACGGAAGAAGAGCTTTCAATGGTGACTATGAGAAATTACAGAACGATCCTGAATTCAGAGATTATATTCTTTTTTATGAATATTTCCATGGCGATACAGGTCGTGGTGTAGGTGCTTCGCACCAGACCGGGTGGACTGCATTAGTTGCCAAATTATTACAGCCCAGAGCTTAAAAAAGTAACTTATTATAACTGCAGGTTTTGTATAAAAGCCTGCAGATCTTCTTCTTTGCCTAAACCTATTTTCTGTTTTAGTCTGTATTTAGTCATTCTAACTGTTTTAGGATCTGCCTTCAGAGCACTTGCAATCTGCAAGTTATCCATATTCAGGTAAATATAGGCCGCATATCTAAGGTCCTGATTGGTCAGTTTACTTTTAGAAACTTCATTCAGGCGCTTAAAGAAGTTAGGATGAACCTCCTGCACAATGTTTTGTATTGCACTAAAGTTGGTATCAGAAGATTGCTCTTCCTTCAGAATACGGTTCAGATTAAAGTCTTTTATATCTTTAGCCTTTTCCTTTAACTCATTGATGAAAGTATTTTTCTGATTGAGTTGAAGCGATGCTGCCAATGCTTTTTTCTGCAACTGCTCCTGCTGTATGACCCACAATTCCTGTTCTGCTTTCATACGGGCTTTTTCTTCCTGCTCAAGCTGTAAAAGAAGTTCTGTTTCGTTTCTTTCAGCTACCAATAGGTTTTGTTTATACCTAAGGGTATAAATCAGAAAGATTATAGTGGCTATGGAAAGGAGAATAATTCCCAGATAAAGAAACTTCCGTTTATTAAATATTTTATTCTTTTCTTCCAATTGCTTTATCTGTTGATTTTTCTGCTGTGCCTGATAAAATACATCCAATGTTTTTGCTGTATTATGAGACTGTTCCTCGCTATAATTTTTAATCAGATTTTTAGCATCCCGTTCATAAACAAGAGCCTTTTCCGGTTGACCAATCTTCTCATGTAAGCGCGAAAGATTTTCAAGGATTTCCATTTTATCACTCAAGAAAATTTCCTTGTCATTCTTTGAGAGAGAATAAGCCTTTAAATAATATTCTTTTGCCAATTCATTTTTACCCATTGCCTCATATACATAACCAATATTATTGTAAGCAAATGTCGTAAACTGTTCAAAATTGTCATCATCTTTATTCAAAGTGAGTACTTTATTGTACAATCCCAAGCACTTGTTATAATCTATAGGTTTTACAGTATTAACCATTACACCATAGTTCAGATAATAGGCTATTAATGATCTTTTCTGGGCTGCCGGTTCTTTTATCTGCAAAGCATATTGGTAAGATTTCTGATAGCTTTCCTGCGCGGCAGCAAGGAATTTCTTTTCATTTGACAATTCATATCTCTTCCGGTAATAATATCCGAGGTTATTATAGGTAGAGTTGATCAATAAATTATTCTTAGATTTTAATGCATATTGGTTTGCCTTGGTATAGTCTTCCTCCCCATATTTATTGAGCATCTTTTTGGTGGAATAATTATATTTAAGAAAATACAATGTGGCAAGCATGAAGTTCTCATTGCGATATTTGCTAAAAGTAATAATGCTTTCATTAACTGACTTTACAAATAATTCGTCCTTATCCAGCTTCTGATAATATTTAGCATAGCCCTGATCTACATAAGCTTTGTCTATAGCGTTTTTAGTTTTTGAAGCTATATCCTGTGCCTTTTCTAAAGCCTCTATTCTTTTTACAACATCTTTTAGTAAAGCATAATAGTCCGCCAAATAGACGTACCCAATAACCTTTCTGGAGTCATTATCCGATTTTAAGAACTCCGACTCTATAATTTCTTTTGCCTTGGCTTTTTCATTACCATATAAAAGGGTATAAACAAGTTGCTGATTAACATCCTTATCGCTTTGGGCAAAATATAAACAGGACATTAATAATAAAATAACAGATAATAAAACTTTATTCATTTTTTGCAAACTCATAAAACCTTTATACACAAAAATACATATATATAAACATATAATAATTAGGTTTTTATAAATAAATGTAGACATTTTGTATACGTGAAAAAAAAATTATGTAGGCGCATTGTAATACAGAAAATTCAGCTATCTGAAAAAATAACTGGAAATTTGTAGTCAGAAACATACATGATAAAAAGAAACAAAAACACACTAGCTGAAAGAGAATGGACATTGTTGCCCATTCTTTTTTATTTTATAGTAAAAGGAAAAAGAAAGCCTATCTAATCTATAATGTTATAGGCCTTCATTAATCTTAGCGCATTCATGGTTTGGGTAACACCGGATTTTAGTTTGTAGTCAGATATAAGCTCACCATTTTTTTCATCCAATTCAAAACAAAGATTGGAAACATTTCCAGGATAAGTTTTAGCCATATCTGTAAGTGGTAAATCATGGGTAGCAATAATACAAGTAAAGTCTGTATTAATATCCATTATCCTTTTCAGGAACAGACGAGAGCCTTCCAACTTATCTCTAGAATTTGTGCCCTTCAGAATTTCATCGAGAATAATGTAAAGTGGAACTTTTTCTTCCAGTGTTTCCACTAGGCTTTTTAACCTTTTTATTTCTGCATTAAAATAAGAACTTCCATCCGATAAGGAATCGCTTGTTCTCATACTTGTAAATATATGCATCGGTCTAAAAACGAACTCTTTTGCTCCTACCGGACATCCATTCATTGCCAGCACAAGATTTACACCTATAGTTCGGAGAAAAGTACTTTTACCTGTCATATTAGCCCCTGTAACGATACAGATATACTTAGTATTTCCAATAGTAAAGTCATTACCAATTGCTTTTCCGGAATCCAATAATGGATGAATTATATCTTTACATTGTAATGAACTGATATCTTCTCTACAGACAGGATAATTGTATTGTGGGTTTTTATAGGCAAAAATGCCAAAAGATATTAATGCTTCATACTCAGCGAATGCCTCAAACCAATTATCAATATGCTCATTAAGCAGATTCATTAATTTTGCCAGCTCTACTGTATACCGAAGGTTCCATAAAAACAAAAGATTGGCAATTGATCCAAACAGAGGTGTATGTCCGTTATCCAGATTTCTTTTTATACCGGATAATTTGTTAATACATGAAGAAGCCAATGGATGAGTAAGCTTTGCCTGAAGGCTTTTATTTAATTCTGTATTGAAGGCTTCTTTCTCTATTAACTGAAAAATTTCTGAGAATCTGCTATATTGTTCTGACCTTAGACTAACAACACCATAAGCTTTTTTAAGTTGCTTACTGTATTTACTATTAACAACAAGCAAGCTAATAACAGAAAAGGCTAAAAATACACCCAGAAAAACAGGTGAAAAATCCTTCAGAATAGCCAATGTCAGTAATAAAATATTAATTACCGGAATCACAATCAGTATTGTACTGACAAGCTTCCATGGAAAGTCTACAGACAGTTTATTTGTTAGCAGACCTTTATCTTGTAATTCAAGCGACTTTGCATTTGCCAGAAAGTGTATATTCCATTCCGGCTTCTGAGCCAACTCTTTAATAGCTTCCTGCCTTTCTTCAATTTCTTTGCATTGTGTAAGTGGATTAGACAGGTGATCTCTCAGCATATCTGCTCCCAGACAGGTTGATGTCTTATCTATTTTAGTAAACAGGGAACGTTCACCGAAAATATCCAAATCTTTATTATAGGAATGGTAATTGTTTATATCTGACCCTTCAATTTGACTATTCGTTGAAAACTCTTCAGTAATCTGTTTGCAAACCTCAATAACCTTTTTACTGTAATTTATTTTTTGCTGATAGTGAGATGAGACAAAGAGTAATACTAAAAAAAGTATAAATGACAGGAAAGTTAAAAACAGATATAAAGCCTCCTTATCCTGAAAATACTTAATCATTGAAAAAACAGAGGCGAGAAATGTCAGAACCCTAAATACACTAATTAAATTTTTGATCTTTTCAGAGGACTTTATATTAGCTTGCTCTTTCTCGATAAAAGACTTTATTTCTTTCATAAATCTATTTCATCATTAATAAATAAAAACATGCTTCCACGGAAAGGAAACAAATAAAGGGTACCTGAATTAATATAGCTAGAGTATTCCCCTGGCTTTAATTTCCAGATATTTGTTGATAACTTCTATACTCAAATTTTCAGGAAGTGTATAGACAGAATAAATACCATATTTCTGGAGTTCCTGGCGAATTAGCTTTTTCTCATACTCGAATTTTTCCGCTATAATTTGATCATAAACATCCTGAGTCTTTTGTGCATTTTTATGATCCATCATTTTCATTACCTCAGCATTCTTAAAGAATACAACTACCAATAAATGGCTTTTGGCAATTCCTCTGAGATATGGAAGCTGGCGTTTCAGCGCATCCAGCGTCTCAAAGTTGGTAAAGAGAAGTATCAAGCTTCGTTGCGTTACTTTTCTTTTCAGATCGGTATAAAGCCTACTATAATCTGATTCGTAGAAGTTAGTATTAATATTATACAGAGCTTCGGCAATTTTCTTTATCTGCCCCGCTTTTAATTCAGCAGCAACAGTATTTTCCATCTTTTTGGAAAAAGTCATTACACCGGCACGGTCTTGTTTTTTAAGGATAATATGCGCTAAAGCCATAGACGCATTAATAGAATAGTCCAGCAATGATAAACCATTAAACGGCATTTTCATCGTTCGTCCTTTATCTATCAGCATATATACCCTTTGTGCTCTTTCCTCCTGGTACTGATTGATCATCAGTCGGTTTTGTTTTCCAGTCGCTTTCCAGTTAATACTGCGGATATCGTCACCAGTTACATACTCACGGATTTGTTCAAATTCCATAGTATGTCCAATTTTACGAATCTTTTTTATTCCCCCTAACAAGAACTCATTCTGCATAGCCATGAGCTCATATTTTCTGAGGTGAATAAATGATGGATAACTTGGTACCATTTGCCCATCCTGAGTTTTATACCTTTTTGCGACAAGTCCTAATGGAGAACGAACATATATATTAAGATTTCCAAACTGATATTCGCCTCTTTCTTTTGGAACAAGCGGATATTCAAAGAGTGTATTCCCGTAGGGTTTTATATCCTTATGAATCTCGAAATTACGAAGCTGAAACTGAAATGGTATCTCATCAATAACCTTTACTTTTATAGTAAACGGATAATTGTTCCGAAGGTCTATTTTAGTAAGGTTTTCATCACCATTCGACAATTTTTCAGGCAAAATCCTGTTACTTTTCACTCCGTTTTTCTCTCTGAATAGAATAAAAATATCAATACAGGTCAACAACACCAATAACAATAATCCTGCATGTGCTACCCACATTACAAATGGGAAAAAAAATGCAAAAACATATACTACAGCTATAATACCTAGCAGCAGAAAAAAAAGATTATTGATATATAATTTTTTCATAAAATTTATTGGGAGTTTACAGTGTACAGGTAACAGCCAATTTCCAAAATACTATTAACTGTAAACCAACAACTGCGCACTACATAATCTATCTCGGAATTTCTATGGATTCCAGTATTTGTTTAATTACCTCTTCTACACCCAGTCCTTCCATTTCACGCTCCGGAGTAACAATTACTCTGTGCCTTAATACTGCTACTGCTGCTTCTTTTATATCATCAGGAGTTACAAAGTCACGACCGTTAATTGCTGCGAAACCTTTAGATGCCGTTAACAATGCCAAAGAAGCACGAGGTGAAGCACCTAAATACAGGAAAGGATTCTCTCTTGTGTTCACAACAATCCTGGCAATATATTCCAGAAGATTTTCTTCAACAATGATATCTTTTATAAGATTCTGATATTTTTTTAATTCTTCGGCTATTAATACAGGCTGAACTTGTTCAGTTTTATCATCAACTTTTAACTGATGCTGATTCTTGATAATCTGAACTTCCTGCTCTGGTGTTGGATATCCAACATTCACTTTGAATAAAAATCGGTCTAATTGCGCTTCCGGTAATCTGTAGGTACCTTCCTGCTCTATTGGGTTCTGAGTGGCAATAACCAGAAAAGGTTCTTCCATTATATATTTTCGCCCATCCATAGTGATTTGCCTTTCTTCCATTACTTCGAAAAGTGCAGCCTGAGTTTTTGCCGGAGAACGGTTAATCTCATCAATTAAAATAAAGTTAGAAAATATAGGCCCTTTCTTGAATTCAAACTCTGTTGTCTTTGCATTAAACACTGCTGTTCCCAAAATATCAGAAGGCATAAGATCTGGTGTAAACTGGATTCTGCTAAAATCTACAGCAATTGTTTTGGCCAATAGTTTAGCAGTAATTGTTTTAGCAACTCCTGGTACACCTTCAATCAGAACATGTCCATTGGACAGTAATGCTACCAGCAAATGCTCTATCATGGAATCCTGACCAACAATTACTTTATTAATTTCTGTTTTTACTTTATCCAGACTATTCTTTAGTGCCGTCATATCAATTCTGGATTGAAATTCCGGATTTTGTGATTCTGTCGGAGTACTTTCAGGTATTGGGTTATATTGATTTTCTTCCATATTCTTATTTGTATATTTTGTCTAATATTTCGTTTAATTTAATCAGATCCTGCTCTGTTATATTTGAAGAAGGATTATTACTTCTTTGCATTAGTACAACCGCTTGCTCTATTAATTCTTTAGGTTTTCCTGTTTTCAATTGTAATCTATTGACAAAGACATCGTCTATAATAGAAGTATCTATCAGAAGATCCGTACGTACTTTATTTAGAAAATAGGTAACTTTCTTCTGCATCATATCTTTTGCATCTCCTTCATTCAGATAAAGATTGCCTATACTTCTCACAAATTCTACAGAGGTATTTTCCAATGGTTTTATTATAGGAATAATACGTTGTTTTCTTTTAGCATGGAATATTATAAATACAAAGAATCCTACTAAAAATATATACCAGGCATATCGTAATGGTGGATTTCTTAAGATAAAGCGTAATGGTGATATAGATTGTAAATTTTGATTTTCCATAAACCATAAAGTATCTCTGTCTCTCGACAGATATGAAAACATTTCCTCTACATATTTTTCATTTCCTTTTTGTAAAAGGTAATAATTGGTAAGAACCAATGGCTCTGTATGAATAAAAATATTTCCCTTTCCTGTTTTTACCTTTACAAAATTTGCATAGGACTGATTACGACCTTTCAATAAATTACTTCCCAGAATCTCTGTCGTTTTTATATCAATCATCGGAATCACATTTCCGTTTGGAAGCCTGTTTAGTTTTATGCTTCCTTTGCGGCTTTTATCGGTAAATGTCAGAAAATTTATAGTGTCCGAACTTAGAAGTCTTGTTGTCAGATTTAAAGTATCTACTAAATCATATGGTATATTTTCGGAAACAACCATCACATCACTTCCCCTTTTAGCCTGCTTCAGTATCTTTATCCAAGATTGTTTATCCAGTTCTCTTTCAATAATCAATATATTATGCGGACGCTGAAGAGAATCTTTACTATAGTAACGATAAGGTGACTCACCAATTTTTTTTAACTTTTGGTTGAACAGCTGATTAGCCTCATGATTGAATACATACAAATCGAAAGGCTTTTTATCTATCACAGAATAGGTTTTCCGCCAGTCGATCAATGGTTTTTTATTCACCTGTAATACTGCCAGAAGCCCTACAACTACAGCAAAAATAATGAGATATAACTTTAGTGTCTTATTCATATTTTTTGTTGTGTCTGTTGATATTGTTTTCTGAAAACAGCATACTCATTTTCTGTAATACTACGCTCTCCATACCACACATTCTCGAATACGAAAGAGAGCTTCTGAAAATCGGACTGCAAAGCATTACCATTAAGCATGCGGATATAATCTCTGTTTGTCTTTTCCGGATCCCATTCCAGCATATTCTTATCAGTCATAAGCTTCAGCAGGTAAAGGAACTGGTATCTTATAGCAGATCTGTATTCCTTTTTATCTTCATAGTTTTTAATTAAAGCCGGAATATCAAGTTCATGAATATTTTCTGTTATTGTTCTGTCTTCAGGATTCAGTTTTTTACTTTTCTTACTGAATACCCAGTTACCATTTCTTGCAAGAACGAACTTTACAATAAGATATAATGCAAAACCGAGAAGAACTATGGCTACAATTCTTAACAAAATATATAAAGCATCATTAGCTCCCTGTAAACTTTTGCTTTGGAACAAATCATCAAATAGCTCAGCCAGCCATTTCTTGAATTTTTGCCATAAAGATTCTTTTGGCTTATTTACGGAGTAATCAAAATCGCTTCCGTTATATTTTTCTTTAAACTTCGCATCAAATGTTCCCGGATAAACTGCATTTTCAGTAGCATATCCTTTTTGGAGCAGAGAATCCGTTTTTAACTGATTCTTATTTTTTATGCTCACAGGTGGCAATTCAGCAGTAACAATAGTATCCACCTTCTGCGCATGTACAGAAAGTGTAAAAAGAAAAATAATATATACAATTTTACTATTCACCAGACCCAATAGTATCGATTTCGGAAAAAGTAACATTGCGGTGTAAATCTGTTCTGCTGTCATAATACATGAAACCAGCATTTACATAGATCAGATTATTGAGTACTATAGTACATGCAATCGATACAGCATACACAATAGCCATAAGTGTCATGAAAAATGAGGAATCTGATCCAAGTGCATCCGGAGTAGTTCTTACAGTGGTAATAATATATCCATATAAAAACATCATAGGAATAAAAGCAAAAATACTTGTTACAACATTAATCAGTAAGTAAATGATAAAGGTGGAGCCTATATATTTCCAGAAGCTTTTGGAAAACTGCATACGAAATGCTATACCGATGGATGCAAAAAAACCATCATTGGTATTGTACATATTGAACAGGGTAAAGTTTATAATATTAACCATTACCGGAATACAAGCCATAATCAGCAAGAAACCGATAAGAATAATCATTAGAAAAGACGAAATAACAAATGCAAAAATAAATAATGGTGTCAGGATAAAAATAGAACCAATGAAGAAGACAAAAAATTTCTTCAGATTTTTTTTCATATCCTCTATCATTTCATTCATAGTCACTCTAGAATTACCTGTCTCAGCAAGTCGCTTCATATAGAGCACCGGAAATGAATATGAGATTATAGACAACAGAATAATTAATACAATTGAAAGAACCGAAGCCCCTATCAATAGACCTTGATTTTGCTGAAAATAATCCTGAAACAAGTAAGCTTCACCATTTATATTGGATCCGAAAGCTTGTTTGAAAAAATCACCAAAACCTATTACAATTACAACAACCAATAGAATAATAATTCCACCGTTGAGTGTAAGATAGTTTTTGAAATAGTTTTTCCCATATAGTTTAAAAAAGTTAAGCGTATCTGATACCAGCGCTCCAAAATCTCTTTTTTTATAAAATTGCATCATGTTTTAGTTTTTTATGAACCCTGTAGGGGAAAATAGCATAGTAGAAGATTATAAATCCTAGTGTCCCGAAGATAATTACCAGATCAATAATTAGTGGCATTTGTAGCGCGTATCTTGTTACAAAACCTTCTAAAAGTCCGGCAAATATGGTAAACGGAATAGTACTTACAAATATTTTAAATGAATTCCTAAATCCTATTTTAAATGAATTCAACCTCGAATAAGTTTTTGGGAAAAGCAAAGAAGCACCAAGTATAAAACCTGCAGAAGCCTCTATCACCATCGCTGATATTTCGAAAGCGCCATGTATCCATATTCCACGCATACTGTCTCCTAATACACCTTGTTGCTGAAAAAAATACTGAAAAGTCCCCAGCATAATACTATTTTGCATTAGCACGAACAATGTTCCAACCCCGCCGAAAATACCATAAGCATAAAGCTTGGCACCTACCCCAAGGTTATTCTGAATAATTCCAATGGCACTTCCCCAGTTAGATCCGCTTCCGTAAATAGCAACAGCATTGCCTTTTTTAATATTCTCCAAGGTCTGATTGACATAATCTTCTCCTAATATCAATTTGACAAAATCCACATCATAATGGGTAGAAATAATGCCTATAGTAGTAAACATAGAGAAAACCAGAAAGGCAAGTAATAAATATTTCCTGTATTCATACATGATCAGAGGAACCTCTTTCATGAAAAATGATTTCAGCCTGTTTTGCTCTATTCTTTTTGTTTTATAAATCTTCTGGAAAATTTGTGATGAGAGATAGTTAAGGTATACTGTTGTCTTACTTTTGGGGTAATAAGTCTGAGAAAAAGACAGGTCATTAATCAGGTTAATATATAACGAAGACAGGTCATCAGGATTTTTTTTAATTTTTCCTAATACCACCTGCTCTATATCCAGCCATTTTTCTTTATTTTGTTTGATGAAAGCGATTTCTCTCATATATTTGCTAATGTAACAAAAAATTATGAATTCAATAGATATAAATACATCACAAAATGTAAATATCAGTTTCGATCCCGCCAGTATTGGTGAGAGAATTCTTGCATTCATAATCGATATGGTAATTAAGGTTGCCTATTTCGTTGTTATCTACCTTGTTATAGCATATATATTCGGGCTTAAACTTTTAAAAATAACCGATCAATGGTCACTGATGGCTATTTTTGCTATCATATCTCTTCCGGTAAATCTTTATACGCTTTTGTTTGAAAGTTTTATGGAAGGGCAAACACCTGGAAAAAGAATAATGAAAATAAAGGTTGTAAAAACTGATGGTTACCAGGCTAGTTTTGGCGATTATTTTATGCGCTGGTTTTTCAGACTCATTGATATCATGTTCAGCTCTGGGCTTGTAGGCGTCATAACTATGGTCACCAACAAACATAACAAACGTTTGGGAGATCTGGCTGCTGGTACAGCCGTTATTACTTTAAAGAGTAAATACAATATCAACCACACAATTCTTGTAAATCTTTCGCAGGATTATGTCGCAAGATTTCCACAGGTAATTGCTCTATCCGATAATGATATGAGGATTATTAAGGAAAATTATGTTAAAGCCAAGAATACCTTCGACCAGGGCATCATCAAAAAATTAGCTGAAAAAATACGCCAAACTACCGGCATTACATACAACACTCAGGAAATTACAGATCAGCAGTTTATCGCTATCGTTATTCAGGATTACAACTACTATACAGGTATACAATAATTTTGTATATTTAAGAAAACATGTTGTATATGGAAAATCTAAGATTTGAAAAGGTACAAAGCCAGAACGGCGGATTCATCAGTGCCTTTAACCAGAATAATGAAGAAATAGGGAAATTAACATATACCATTCAGCCTGAAAAAAGTATTCTTATTATTTCCTATGTAATGGTATTTCCGAAGCATGAAGGAAATGGATATGGACAAATGCTCGTAACTGAAGCTATAAATTTTGCCAGAGAAAATCATTGGAAAATATATCCACATTGCAGCTTCTCACGAAATGTATTGGTCAACATGAAAGATGTTAGTGATGTTTATCCTTAGGAAAACAAAAGAGCCTGATTTTTCAGGCTCTTTTGTTATATAAATCGCTTCTTAGCTTTGAAGTAATTCTTCTGTCATTTCCATGTTATGATAAACGTTTTGTACATCATCGTCCTCTTCAAAACGATCTAGCATTTTCAGATTAGCTAAGCCTTGCTCCAAACTTACACCCTTATGCATATTAGGAATTCTTTGCAATTCTGCATTCTGAACTTCTAATTTCATCTCTTCAAGCTTATGAGACATTGTACCGAAGTCTTCAAAAGCTGTCGTAACCATTACAATTTCTTCATCCTGATCTATTTCTTCAGCACCACCATCAATCATTTCCATTTCGAAATCGTCCCACTCCATTTTAATCTGAGATTTTTCTATAGTAAAAATACCTTTCCTATCAAATAGAAAAGATAGTTCTCCGTTTTTACCAAGATTACCATCGAACTTATTGAAGATAGCTCTTACATTGGCAACCGTCCTTGTAGGATTATTTGTTGTACATTCAATGAAGAAAGCTACACCTCCTTGTCCATATCCTTCATAGGTAATTTCTTCATAGGTTTCTGCATCTGCACCAGAAGCTTTTTTAATGGCTCTTTCAACATTATCTTTCGGCATATTAGCCCCTTTCGCATTCTGAATACACCTTCTTAATGCAGGGTTGGAATCAGGGTCAGTTCCTCCGGCTTTTACAGCCAATGCAATATCTTTTCCTATTCTGGAAAATGTTTTTGCCATTTTATCCCATCTGGCCATCTTAGAGGCCTTTCTATATTCAAATGCTCTTCCCATTTCTGAATTTATTTACGTGCAAAAATATCACTAATCAGCAAATTATACAACGTACATGCATAAAAAAACACCCCCACTAGGTGGAGGTGTTTATTATATTGAAAAAACTTTAATTATTTTTTCTTTTTGATAACTTTTTTAGAAGATTTTTTCACTCCTTTTTTTACTGGCTTAGCAACAGTAACGTCATCTTTTTTATAAGTAGACCATTCAGTATCAGCAGAGATTTGTCTAACTTCTACTTTTCTGTCTTCTTGTCTAGCCTCGTTAGAAGCAGTAGCTGGTACAGTAGCTTCTTTAGAACCTACACCTACAGATTTCAATTGAGATCCGTTTACACCTCTAGCTTCAAGAGCTTTAACTACAGAAGCAGCTCTTTCTCTTGATAATTTCAAGTTGTAGTTAGCATTACCTTTAGCATCTGTATGACCAACAACTAAGAAGTTTTCTACTTTAGCACCTTTAATGATATCAGCTGCAGCATCTACTTTAGATAAAGATCCAGATTGGATAGTAGCTTTGTTGAAATCAAATAAGATATCTTTAAGCTCTTTAGTTACTCTATCTTTTGTTGGAGGACATCCTTGGTACTCAGGAAGACCTGGTACATCTGGACATTTGTCATCTTTATCAGGGATACCATCACCATCTCTATCTGGCCAAGGACAACCGTTGTTTTCTTTTGGACCTGGTACGTTAACACACTGATCGTCTTTGTCTAACACACCGTCACCGTCAGTATCTGGCCAAGGACAACCTTGGTTTTCTTTTGGACCAGCAACATCTGGACATTTATCGTCGATATCTGGAATACCATCACCGTCTGTATCTGGACATCCTTGGAACTCAGGTAATCCTGGAGTATCTGGACATCTGTCATCTTTATCAGGGATACCATCCTTATCTCTGTCTCTGTTACCAAATCTGAATAATAGAGACGCAGAAGCTTGCCAGAAGTTAGCAACTGTAGATTTATCACCTGGAGTTGTTACATAATCTCCTTGGATACCAAGACCGAAGTTTTTAGTAATCCAGAAGTTAGATCCTAAACCTGTAGATACTGCGAAGAAGTTTTTCTTACCTGTTAAATCACCATTACCATTGTAAGTTGGATAGTTATAAGCACCTCTCCAGTCATTTCTAGGGAAAGTTAACCCAGAATAGTCATGTCTCAGGTAGTTAGCACCAACTCTTGCATACGGATCGAACCAAGACTCTTCATTCCATAGACTGTTGAATTTGAATTGAAGACCTAAACCAGCCATCAAGAAAAACTCTTTGTCCATGTCAAATCTCTTATTACCAACATTACCTACAGAAGCCTGTAAGTCAAGAACTAAATATTTGTTGATATTTCTAGCAACAGTTAATTTAGATAATGGTGGAGTAATAGAGAAATTATTCAAATTAAATAGCCTCTTAGTCAGATTCTGAGCACCGAAGGTATTTGAGAAATTGTTAGCTTGCGCTCTGTGGTTTTCACCATGTGCACCCACACCGATTAACCACGGATTGCTCGTAGTCTGTGCGAAAGCAGTAGTGGCTACCGTAAGTGCCAATGCTGTAATTCCTAGTTTTAAATTTTTCATAGAATTAAATGATTAAATAATTGATAATGCAAAATAAATATAAAAATACGTATTAAACAAAGTTTTTTTAAAAATTCTTTCGAATTCTGCTTAGATTTCTATCAGATTCACGCTTTTTAATAGATTCACGTTTGTCAAATAGTTTCTTTCCTCTTCCAAACCCAATAAGTAGTTTAGCTCTACCTTTATCATTTATATATAATTTTAAAGGTATTATTGTAAACCCTACATCTTTTACTTTTTTCTCCAAACGGGAAAGTTCTCCTTTATGTAGTAACAACTTCCGATCGCGTTTCGCCTTGTGATTATAAAATGATCCCATCTTATATTCATCAATCATCATATTAACTACCCAAAGTTCGCCGTCTTTCATCTGGCAAAAACTTTCCGCAATTGATGCTTTAGAAGAACGTAATGACTTTATTTCGGTTCCGAATAAAACAATACCTGCTTCATATTCTTCAAGTATTTCATACTCAAAGCGAGCTCTTCTGTTTACAATATTAACAGTTCTTTCAATTTTCATACCAAAATTTAACAAAACACTAACATTTTTCCTCGAAGACATATAATCGGGAAATCTTTCGTATTTTTGCACAAATTTACAAAAGTATATGTTAACAGTTTCAAATTTATCTTTACAGTTCGGAAAAAGAGTACTTTTTGATGACGTCAATATAAAATTTACCAAAGGAAATTGCTACGGTATCATTGGTGCTAATGGCGCAGGTAAGTCTACTTTCCTGAAAATACTTAGTGGAAAACAGGAAGCCACAACAGGTAATGTATCTCTGGAACCAGGAAAAAGAATGTCAGTTTTAGAGCAGGATCACTTTGCTTATGACAACTTCACTGTACTGGAAACCATTATGCGTGGAAACAAAAAGCTATTTGACATCAAAGAAGAGATGGATGCATTATATGCAAAGCCGGATTTCTCTGATGAAGATGGTATTAAAGCTGGCGAATTAGGCGTTATTTATGATGAAATGGGTGGATGGACTGCAGAAACCGATGCACAAACCATGCTTTCCAATGTTGGTATCAAAGAAGACATGCATTATAAAATGATGTCTGAATTAGAGAATCAGGATAAGGTACGTGTTTTATTAGCACAAGCACTTTTCGGAAGTCCAGATGTGCTTATTCTGGATGAGCCTACCAATGACCTTGATATCGATACTATCGCATGGTTAGAAGATTTCTTAGCCGGTTATGAAAATACCGTTATTGTTGTATCCCACGACCGTCACTTCTTAGATGCTGTTTGTACCCACATCGGAGATTTAGATTATTCTAAGCTTAACCTTTATACAGGTAACTATAGCTTCTGGTATCAGGCATCGCAATTAGCAACAAAGCAGAGAGCTCAGGCTAATAAGAAAGCTGAAGAGAAGAAAAAAGAATTACAGGACTTCATTGCACGATTCAGTTCTAACGTGGCAAAAGCTAAACAAGCTACTGCACGTAAGAAAATGATTGACAAGCTGAATATTGAAGATATTAAACCTTCATCAAGAAGATATCCTGCAATTATATTTGAACAGGAAAGAGAAGCCGGAGATCAGATTCTTGAGGTAAAAGATCTTGAAAAAACAAAAGATAATGAGTTATTATTCTCCGGAATTAACTTAAATCTAAAGAAAGGTGATAAAGTTGCTGTTCTTTCAAAAAACTCTATGGCTATCACTGAATTCATGGAGATTATTACAGGAAACGATACTGCAGATAAAGGTACTTTCAACTGGGGTGTAACTACTAAACAAAGTTATATGCCTCTTGATAATACAGAATTCTTTAAAGAAAATATTAATCTTGTTGATTGGTTACGTCAGTTCGTTCAAACGGATGAAGAAAGACATGAAGAATATGTAAGAGGTTTCTTAGGAAAAATGTTATTCTCTGGCGATGAAGCTCTAAAATCTTGTACTGTTCTTTCAGGAGGTGAAAAAATGCGCTGTATGTTTAGCCGTATGATGTTACAGAAAGCAAACATATTAGTGCTTGATGAACCCACCAACCACCTAGATCTTGAAAGTATTACAACATTGAACAACACTTTGGAAAACTTTAAAGGTACTGTTCTACTTTCATCTCATGACCACGAAATGCTTCAAACGGTTTGTAACCGTATTATTGAATTAACTCCGAAGGGAATTATTGACAGATACATGACTTATGACGAGTATCTTGAAGATAAAAAAGTTAAAGAACTGAGAGAGCAGTATTACGCTTAATCAATTCCGTTATAAGAGAAAATTAAAAGGATGATCAGTTGATCATCCTTTTATATTTTAAGTTTATTTTGTCAGTTTTGTTGTCGGAATTGTTACTGTTCCCGGATCTTTCCACAACCCGTCTTTTTCAGCTTTTTTCTTAATCACATCAGCTCTTTTTACACTATCCGGATGTGAATTAAACATTTTCTGAAAACCACTTTGCTTATCTCCCTGCTCAGACAATAATGCTAATTTTTTGAATGCGGTATACTCTGCTACAACATTATAGCCATTCTTTTTCATAAAATCATATGAATAAAGATCTGCCTCAGATTCTTGCTTTTTGCTATGGGCAGCATCCATCATTTCGTTAGCCATTTTTCCAAGTTGACTTTCATTTAAAGTCGCTACTGTTCTGGATGTAGCAGATGCAGCATCAAGAGCCGCAGCCTTCATATATGCACTCTTCATAGCATCTTTAGTATCTTCATTCTTCACGTGTCCAATTTCATGACCAATCACTGCAAGAATTTCATCATCAGTCATAATATCCATTAGAGAAGAGAAAACTCTTACACTTCCGTCTGCACAAGCAAAAGCATTAATGTCCTTTACTTTATAAACCTTATAGTTCAGGTTTAATCCGTCTTGTGTTTTATGTTTCCCGAAAAGCTTATTCAATCTGATTGTATATGGATCTTTTGGTCCTGCAACAGCATTATTCTTGTCCATCCATTCTACAGCTTCTTTAGAAAGATTAATAGCATCTGCATTACTAAACGTTAAGGCTTTTAATCCTTTTCCAGCAACATCTGTAATTTTACCCAAACTAATCTGAGCATTTGACATAGAAAAAGCGCCCAATATTAATGCGCCAGCAATAATTCTTTTCATTTTATAGTATTTTAAGTTATCCGGCGCAATATACAATTTTTAAACACCATCCTGTGATTTAAATATATAGTTTTCTATTATTACAAAATTAATTTTGCTAAAACTATTAAGACATACACTTTTTATTTCCTATATTTGTTACCCTATGATGCAACGATGGATCTACAAACCGACACCTTCCGAAGACGTAATAGATAGTATCAGCTCTTCGCTGGGATTTGGTTATTTAGCATCCAAAATTCTGGTTATGCGAGGTATAGATTCTTACCAGAAAGCCAGAGAATTCTTCAAGCCGAAAGCTTCTGATATCCACAATCCTTTTCTAATGGCAGATATGCAAAAAGCAGTAGAAAGAATTGCTACGGCTATTGAAAACGGAGAAAAAATATTAGTTTTTGGAGATTACGATGTAGACGGTACAACTGCCGTTGCATTAATGTATCTGTACCTTAGCAAAATCTGCGACAAGAAATATTTAGATTTTTATATCCCGGACAGAAATCTGGAAGGCTATGGTGTTTCCACGGAAGGAATCGATTATGCAAAAGAAAATGATTTTTCTTTAATCATCGCATTAGACTGTGGAATAAAGTCTGCAGATAAAGTTGACTATGCTAATAGTCTGGGAATTGACTTTATCATTTGTGACCATCACCTTCCGGGTGATGAGATTCCAAAAGCAGCAGCGGTGCTTGACCCTAAACGAAAAGACTGTGAATATCCTTATAAGGATCTTAGTGGCTGCGGTGTTGGTTATAAACTTTGTCAGGCACTGAATACCATCTATAAAATTCCGGATTACGAATTACAAGATCTAACCGATCTTTTGGCGATAAGTATTGCTGCAGATATTGTTCCTATAACTGGTGAAAACAGAGTATTCGCTAAAATGGGACTCAATAAACTGCGTAAAACAAAAAAACAGGGATTAAAGATTTTAATTCCTTACGAAAAGCTTCAGAACTTTACAATATCAAATATTGTTTTTGAAATTGCGCCTAAAATAAATGCAGCTGGTAGAATTTCCCACGGGAAAGCTGCTGTAGAGTTAATGATTGCAGAAAATGCTAAACAGGCTCACCTCATCGCAGATCAAATTGTAAATCTAAATGATGAGAGAAAAGAATTGGACAGTAATATGACCCAACAGGCAATTGATCAGGTTATTGAGACAAAACAAGAGAAAACATTCAGTACAATTGTTTACCAATCCGGATGGAATAAAGGTGTAATTGGTATTGTTGCATCCAGGCTGATCGAATTATATTACAAACCAACCTTGGTATTTACAGACGGCAGCAATGGTGAAATGGTAGCTTCGGCTCGTTCTGTAGCAGACTTCGATCTCCACAATGCATTAGATGTCTGTTCAGATTTATTTTTAAAATTTGGAGGACACCGCGCGGCAGCAGGACTGTCCATGGAGAAAAAACATTTTGAAGCATTTAAAACAAAATTCGAAGAGACTGTAAAAAATTCTATAAAGGAACATCAGAAAACTCCAAGTATTGAAATTGACGCTGAAATTTCTCTGAACGATTTAACTAATGATTTTTTCCAGTTCCATCGATGGCTGGCTCCTTTTGGTCCTGAAAATATGAAACCTGTTTTGGTAATTAAAAATGCCCGAGTAAGTGGCCCCGTAAGGAAAATTGGAAAGCAAAGTTCTCATTTGAAATTTAATATTGTTCAGGATTCTTCTAGAAAAGGAATAGAATGCCTGGCTTTCAAAATGGGTGAACATGCCACTGATTTCAAAACCAAAACTTTTGATCTTGCATTTACTATTGAAGAGAACCATTGGAAAGATAATCTCACTTACTATCTCAATGTTAGAGATGTTATTTTCCATTAATTTTTTCTAAAATTGCATCATGAAAAAAGTAGGCTTATTTTTTGGTTCTTTTAATCCTATTCATATCGGACATCTTATTTTGTCCAATTATATTCTGGAAAATACAGATCTGGAAGAGATTTGGTTTATTGTAAGTCCACAGAATCCTTTTAAGTCTAAGGCTAATCTATTAGATGAGTACAATCGTCTGGAAATGGTAAATCTTGCAGTACAAAGCTATCCAAAGCTAAAAGCTTCGGATATTGAATTCAGCCTTCCCCGGCCCTCTTATACGATAGATACTTTAACTTATCTACACGAAAAATATCCGGATCATGGATTTTGTCTTATTATGGGAGAAGATAATCTGGAGAGCCTTCCAAAATGGAAAAACTACGAGCAATTAATCGCCCGTCATGAATTGATTGTTTATCCGCGTGTTTTTTCAGAAAAGAAGAATACAGATCAATATCTTCAGGATGGCAATATACATCTGGTAAAGGCTCCTATTGTAGAATTATCCGCTACAGAAATAAGAAATATGATTAAAGCTGGTAAAAATGTACGTCCTATGTTACCACCAGAAGTTTTTGAATATCTTGAAGGCAGTAATTTTTACAAATAATAAAGCCAGATTCTCTTCTTTAATCACAGAGATGCTAATAATAATCAGCTGCTGATTCTGATAACTAATCATTATATTTGCAGCAGAATGGAATTTATCAACCGCTATTTCAGTAAATACCCTGAGGACACAATTATCAGATGGTTCAAAAACATTTGCATTGCAGAAGCTGTTTCGTGTTTTCTGCTTTATTGTATAGCCATGGTATGGAAGCGCTATGATCCGGACGGATTATTATCTACAATTTTCATTATTGTTGTAGGTAACATTCACGGTCTATTTTTTACACTATACTTACTCTTATGTCTTCCTTCCAGAAAAATTTATAACTGGGATGATGAGGATTTTGTTTTTGCACTTTTAGCTGCCCTATTCCCTTTTGCAACCATTTGGGTAGACAAATCTCTCGCGAAAAAAAACAGAGAAGAATAATTTTTTCACTTTAGCATGTAACAATTTTAACCTCTCAATTGTCTAATTGATAAAGAGGTAATTTTCCGTAGTTAATTTTCAAAACTGATAATCAATGAGTTAAATTCAGTATTAAAAATATTCTACTACTTTGTATTGCATAATACTAATTTATAATTATATCTTTGCCATGTAAAATATTAGATAATAAAAAATACTAAGCACTAATTAACACCTAAAATAAACTTGCTATGAAACGATTAATTTTCTCTATAGGAATTCTGGGGAGTATCCTGGTAACAGCACAGCAATCTAAAAAAGATACAGCCACCACAAAAAAGATTGAGGAAGTAACACTTACAAAGAAAGTCTTTCAGAAAAAAACAGACAGATTTGTATACGACGTAGCAGCATCTCCTGTAGCAAAAGGAAATACAGCTCTTAATCTTTTAAAAGAAACACCTTTAGTTTCTACAACAGATGATAAAACACTAAAAATTGCGGGTAAGTCCAACGCTATTATTTTTATCAACGGAAGAAAAACTCAAATGGATGCAGATGCTCTTGCAGCATTTTTGAAAAATACTCCTGCAGAGAATATCCAGAAAATAGAAGTGATTACAATGCCTGGAAGTGAATATCAGGTAGAATCTTCAGACGGAATTATCAACATTATCCTTAAAAAAAGAGCTGATAATGGACTGAATGGAAACCTGAGAATGACAAATAATCAGGGGCGTTTTAATAACCCCGGAGCAGGAGTTTCTGTCAATTACAGAAAAGATAAATTGGGTATAAGCTCTAGTTTTAATACAAGTGACTGGACACAATATCAAACATATCTATTGAAAAATGGTAACGAACGCTCAACAAACCAGTCACAAGGTTCTGTTAATGACCCTAATAAAAACTACGGAGGTTATCTGAATATTGACTATGCATTGACTGACAACAGTAACCTGGCATTAAGCTATAATACCTGGTATAATAAAAGTTTTGCATCTACATCCGACTTGTTCAATACAGTAAAATTCCTGGATGATAAAAATAACTGGCAAAGCAGATATAATTGGACGAAAAGCTATGAAAATGCCCAATCCTATAATAATTCTGTTAATCTGAATTATGAATTAAAGACAGATTCTTTAGGAAGCAAATTAAATGTGAACGCTGCTTACCTTAATTACCACAGAGGACAAAATAGTACCAACACAACAATAAATGCCAACCAAAATGGAGAGATCATTTACAGAAATCCTGGTACACTAGATATAATGACCAATATTGTACAAAGCACACCTCAGATGATCAATAACTTTTCAGGAATGGTGGACTATGTACAAAAGTTTAAGAATGATTTTACACTAAGTGTCGGTGGAAATTACAATCATACTAAAACAGATAACGATACAAAATCCTATACAGACAACTGGAATGCAGAATCTAATAAATATGACAGAGTATATAACCCTAATCATTTTATTTATACTGAAAAGATCTATGGGTTCTATCTGACATTGGATAAAAAGTTCTCAGATAAGTTTAGTGGAAAAGTTGGTGCCCGTTATGAAATAACAAATAGTGTCGGAGAATCATCAAATGCTGCAGATCCAAGTTTGAGCAATATCAAAAGAGATTACAATAACTTCCTTCCATATTTAAGCTTAAATTATGCTATTAACAAGAATAATAATATCTCATATGCATTTTCCAGCAGAATGAGAAGACCTTCTTTCTGGGAACTAAATCCTGTTAGAACCTATTTGACACAATATAACTATATTCAGAATAATCCTTTTGTAAAGGCTTCATCAACTTACAATCAGGAACTGACATATATGTACAAAAACTCTTATTATTTTATTGTAAGTCATAGTTTCTATAAAGATGTTATTACACAGGTTCCTTTGCAGAGAGAAAGAACTGTAGATGTAACTAAACTTGATGCAAATAATAATCCAATAAAAGATCCGGTAACGGGCAAATATGAAACTTATTCTACTAAAATTAATGAGCTTCGCTACATTCGCACCAATTTTGGAAATAAACAAGAGCTTAATTTCACAGTAGGAATGCAAAAAAGCTTTTTTAAAGGTTATTGGACAACAACTCTTAACGTAGGTGTTCTGGTTAATATTAATAAGGGGTACTTGGATACAGATCCGCTGAACGGTGACAAGTTCATTCCTTATGTTAATAATGTAAATTCCACAAGTTTAAATCTTCAAGCCAACAACAACATTCGTTTGGATAAAGCTAAAACGTGGTATGCAGGTGTTAATTACTGGTTTGTAGATAAGCAACAAATTGAGTTAGGACAATTAGGTGCATTAGGAAGCCTTGATCTTAGTCTGAAAAAAATATGGGGAGACTGGACTTTTATGGCTACTGTATATGATGTATTAGATACAAATAAAGTAATCATTAACGATCCAAAAGTTAACGGAAACTTTAACTATGTAAACAACTATATGTACAGACGCCAGCTGGATTTATCCATCACTTATAATTTCGGAAATAAAAAAGTCAAAAAAGTACGTGATATAGAAGCTGCTACTGATGCTATAAAAAACAGAACAAAATAAATCAAACCAATATCAAACTATATTTTTCACGAAACGCGCCGCAGGCAAAGCCTGCGGCGCGTTTATATTTTATGTATTTTAAATTTTATT
Source organism: Elizabethkingia occulta (assembly GCF_002023715.1). Taxonomy (GTDB): domain Bacteria; phylum Bacteroidota; class Bacteroidia; order Flavobacteriales; family Weeksellaceae; genus Elizabethkingia; species Elizabethkingia occulta. The sequence continues at coordinate 545,882 of NZ_MAHX01000016.1, read as the reverse complement.
TCTTCTCCATATAAATCCATCCAGTAGATAATGAGTAAGCTGTGGTACAACTAAAAGAGGAACAATTATATAATAAATCCATGCAGGAAAACTGATTTCAGCAAATTTAAAGTGTTCTTTCCAGACCATTACTTCCCAAAGCAATTCTTCAGAAAAAGCAAATCCCATTACAACAATAATAAAGAGAAGAATCCCAACACTACTCCTGAATATCTTAAGCTTATTAAGCTGTTCTTTATCTTTATGTCTGATCTCTTGAATATAGATTAAAGCCATGTAGGGTATTCCATGTGAAATAACATTAAGCAATGTGAAAATCAAATCATTATTATAGTATACAATTCCGAAATACCAAGACATAAAAGTTCCGATAATCAACATATTTTTAGGAATATTAAAGACTTTATCTTTTATGAAGTAATAAGTTGTCTTCCCTATCCAGCATAATAAAATCAGAAAATACAGAATCCTAAACATTGGTAATGCAGGACTAAAATCTGCCAGCCACGAAAATTCATCTTCAACAAACCATGTAAAGCTTCTAGGGGTACAAAACCAAAATAACATAGGATAAATAGTCGCTGAATAAATTGCTATATTATCAATATAACCTGATATTCTGTTTTTTTCAAAACGCGAATAAATCCGCATAAAGCCATATTGCTGTCTTATAAAATGAAATACAGCAACCAAAGCAAGTGCAGACCAGAAAAACAAATCTCCTATCTGAAAAAAAATAAAACCTATAAGTAAGCTTAATAATGGTATTGTAATAAAAAGCCTTTTCCGTTTTATAAACTCTTCTTTAATAAAATAAGTTTTAAATAATGTAGAATAAACGTGTGCTACATCTATAAATACAATAAGAAATAACCATGTAAAAAAAGAATAATTGCTTTCTATATCATGCAGCTTTACGTGACACAAAATTACAAAAGCTAAAACCAGAAACGGAGGCATTAGTATAAACCAAAAATCAGTCTTAATATTATGTATCCAAGGTTGCTTCATGATAATATTTGTTTTGCAGCATTGATTCCCTGATGGAAAGCTTCTTCAAATATAGAAATTCCAGATAAGTCTGAATGGGCAAAGAAAACTTTTCCATCTATACTCTCTTTTGCTTTTTGGGATTCTTCTCCAAAAATCTGATTAGGAACTGGAGAAATCATTGCATGTCCTACCTTGTTGAATTCCATATCCAATACATAATCTTCTATTTCCGGATGTGCTTTTTTAAGATCATTAAGAACCAACCGTTTTAATTCATCTTCCGTCTGCCGCAATAATTTCTTTCGGGCAGCTTTGCAGTTATCTGTAGAAAAACTTCTGTAATAAGTAATAACTTTTGGCCCCGTATTTTGAGAAATATTCTGGTGTAAATCATCGATATACCCCAGGCCATCTGAACCATAAATAACATTATCCCAGGCTAATTCTTCCTGACCTCCAAATTCATTTTTCAAAGTTATAGTTGTCAATAGCCAGGGAACATAATTAAAGTTTTTAATTTTTCTGGTTTTAAGTATATAATTGTTAATAAACTGAGGTGTTGCAAACAGAACTTTATCAGCATTAATCTTTATTGATTTCTTGTTCACATCGTCATAAACTAAAACCTCAGCATTTTCACGTTTAATATCTAACTGATAAGCCAAGTGTTTTTTCAATATCTTTCCTACCGAATATTTTGAAAGATACTTAGTAAGGCGAGCATTTCCCTCCGGCCATGTAAAAACATGGTCATTATGATCCACTGCCCAGTTATGTTTTCTTCCTGCAAAATAATGAATCCCTGCCCAAGCAGAAACATAATCTATACCTAATCCATAATCATCTCTGCATGAGTAATCCAAATACCATAAAAGTTCTTCAGAACAAAACTTATTATTGCTCAGCCATTTTTTAAAGGAATAAGTTTCTAATTCCCTAGCCTCTTCCGCAGAACTTGATTCCTGTACCGGTATCATAAACCAATATTTAGCTGCTGAATCTTTCTTTTCTTTAAAATCTTTTATTATTCTAAAAAAACGCATAAAATCTTCCTGGGCTTCCTTAGAAATACCTTTTTGAGGAACAAGATCATTTTGCCAGGAATTTTTAAAAAACAATCTTTCGTTTTGTGGAAAAACAAGCTGATAGTCATCTAAAATAGGTTTCCCGGATTCATTATCTCCAAGATACATCCCGGCTTCTTTTAGAAATGAGATTATCTCAACATCTTCTTTGTTTGGAAGAGGCAGATAATGTGCACCTCTCGGGTATTTTGAGAACTGGTTCTGCCCGGCAGAAGAATTTCCACCAATATATTGTTCCATCTCACAAATTAGAAAATTGCTTTTTCCATTTTGTGAGAGATATCGTGCCGCAGATAATCCGGATACTCCACCTCCCACAATCAATATTTCTATATTTATTTCCTCTGTAATCTTCGGAAAATCCTTTGCCCACAAACGATGTCCAAGAACATGATCAGTTCCCGTAATCTTAAGCAAAAGATTTTTTGATTTCTTTACACAAAACTGCAAAAAAGGAATAGCCATTCCAGCTAAAAAGGTTGTTTTCAGAAAACCCCTTCTATTGTACCCGCCCCCACTCTTCATCAAAATAACGAACTAAAATTTGGTTATCCAAACGGTTAATTTCTACCTGATCTGTTTTCATATCCTTGTTGAAATATGCCATTTGACTAAAGTTATAATCATAATATTTGAGTCCCTGTAGACGGTGGTTTATCTCACTATTAAGAGTTTGTCCCGAGGCTAAGCAAAATCCCCATTCTCCAAACGAAGGAACATAGGTATGGTATGCTGAAACGTGATCAAAAACCTGAGCCAGTGTTTTCTGAATACACCAGAATGATTTAGGTGCAAAATATGGAGATGTTGTTTGCACAGATATAAATGTCTCCGGATTCACGATTTTCTTTAGCTCTTTATAAAATTGGAGAGAATATAATTTTCCAAGACTATAATTAGACGGGTCCGGAAAGTCTATAATAATAACATCAAATTTAGATTTAGCATTCTTCACCCATAAATAGGCATCCTGATTAATGATACTAACTTTTGAATTGTTTAATGCATTATGATTCAAATCCCGCATTGTCTTATTTTCACGGAAAAATCTTGTCATTTCTGCATCCAAATCCACTAGTGTAACGTTTTTCACTTCTTTATACTTTAGGATTTCCCGAACAGCAAATCCGTCACCGCCACCTAATACCAAAACATTAGAGATTACAGGTGCCATAGACATTGCCGGATGAATTAATGCTTCGTGGTATCTGTATTCATCTGCCGAAGAAAACTGCAAATTGTTGTTAAGATACAAACGAAAATCTTTATTATTTCGTGTTAATGCAATACGTTGATAGGGAGAATTGTGAGTATAAATGATATTTTCTCCATACAGTTTCTCCTCAGATAATGCCAGAATTTTATCGGCAAAAATGAATAATACAACTAAAGCTATAAATGAAAGTATAGATTTTACCTGAAGCCACCTTCTTTTTTTAAGTTCTTCTTTCAAAGAAAAACTTAAAAAAAGAGCTACAGAAATATTAATTAGTCCAAAAAAAAGTGGAGTTCTTAATATTCCGAGATTAGGAATCAGTACCAGAGGAAAAAGTATTGAGGCTAATAGAGCTCCTATATAATCAAATGCAAATACATTAGAAACTAAATCCCTGAACTTTACCCTACCTTTCAAAATATTCATTAACAAAGGTATTTCAAGCCCTACAAGGCAGCCTGTAAGAAAAACAAAAAGGTAAAGTATCCACTCAAAATGACTAAAAGTATTGAATACAACGAATAGTACAACGGAACTAATTCCGCCAATGACTCCTACCAGAATCTCGATTTCTATAAACCGGTCGATTAAATTTCTGTGAATATACTTTGCCAAATAGGAGCCTACTCCCATAGAAAAAAGATAAACTCCTATAATAAATGAAAATTGCTTAACTGAATCTCCAAGCAAGTAACTGGCTAAAGCTCCTGCTACTAATTCATAAATCAGACCGCAGGTTGCAATAACGAAGACAGAAAAAAGTAAAAGTAATTCAAACGGAAGTTTTCTTCTATCCATGAATTGCAGCACTAATGATAATTGATATTCCTATTATGAATGCTCCTAAGATAATAGCTAAGGCAATGTTATTATTTTTGGAAATCTCATGCCATGTCCTTTCCGGTGTTATTTTTTCTATAATTAAGTAGCATACAAGTAATATTGCTATTCCTAGGAAAGAATAAAGAACAGAGTTAATTACCGGAAGAAAGTTTATTTTGTCCATAGCTGTTGCATTTATTTATGATAGAATCTGTATGATGAATGCCCTCTTGAAGAGGAGGATTTACCATCCTTATATTTTTCAGTTTTTACGCAATCGCAAAACTTATTTCCGGAAAAAGTAAGATAAACAAAACTCCCCAGAAATAATATACCAATGCTTAGTAGTATCCAGTTTATTTTAATGTAATTCAGAATTTTTTCCATCTTTTATATTTTAAAATGGTGAATTTGAGCTGTTATTCCACTTTGCTCTGTCAAAGTAATTTTTCCCATAATATAACACAACTCCTATAATAGCAAGAATAATCATTATAATCCAGAAATTCCAGAAAGAAACTGGGTACCATTTGGCCACAATCTTCAGGCTCGGAAGTTCTTTCTGCTCTATTTGTACCTCTGCTTCTTTAATTTTGTTTATTACCTGTTCATGTCTTGCTACATCTGCAGAATCTGCTTGATATTCATTCTTATTTTCATAATAAGTAACTTCATGACTTATGGTATCATGCCCCAGAATGCCTCCTTCAGGAAGTTGTGTGATAGTAATATCTTTTATAGAAGGTGTAGTCTCAGTTACCATCTGTTCATTTTCACCGGAAATTAGAAAATGATACTTTCCAGGTGCTACTCCACAAAAATTATAATCTACACTTTTGTTACCTTCCGCCCAGTTTTCTCCACCTTCATAGCCATGATAATATTCAATATCCTTGGTAGCCGTAATAACTTCATTATTCTTTTCATTTACAAGACTTACATCGAAGGTTGCCCAGGAATTATCCACATTAGAAAAAGCTTCTACATTTAGGGGAGCTGAACCTCCAGATAACTCAAAACTTTTACTGAGGTATTCCTTATCCTTAATATTTTTAAACTCAAGCTTTTCTTCAAAAACAGTATAATTTGTACGTGAGTTATAAACCCAATATTGTAATATACAAATGAGAAGAGCAGTTATCCCCAATATATTTACAATTTGCTTAACATTGAAGTAATAGGGCTGCACAATTCCTATTCCGTAATAGTAAGGCAGATAATCTGGTTTAAAACTTTTTTTGACATAATTTTTAGAGATATGTCTTCCCCAGAAGTATTCTGTCCCAATCCCTCCTTCTTCACGGGAAACCATCTCTGTTCCGTTTACAAATTCTTTATAACTAGCCGGTTTAAAGTTAAGTTCTTCTTGAAAAAAACCTTGGGCTACATGAATTGTACTTGGCGTAGTTTCATACCATCGATACTTTTTCCCTTTGAATTCACAAAAATATTTAGCTTCTTTTAGAGGTTCCGTTTGTGGAAGCATAAATACCCAATGACCATCGCTTTCACTCAGAAATGCAGTATTACCATTTTTATCCCGAAGATAATATTCTCTCCAGTAAGTAGAACTTCCATATTTTCTCATCACAATTCCTGTAACAAAATACTCAATACCATCAACAATACCTTTTTTTGTTGTATCCAGTACAATATTACTTGGTGAAGTATGGAAAACTTTTACAGATTTATTATTTTTTACATTGATAAGATTACGACAAGACGTACAAACATATTCTTCGATTTCAAAATTAAGAATATGCTTATTTTCTTTGCTACAAACAGGGCAAACAAACTGCATCTTATCTGTAGATTTTATCTTGTTGTACTATTTCTCCTTCGAAAAATGCAACAATATCAGCTGCAATATTTTCAGCTTTATACTGATTATCCTGTTTGTAATTGCAAAGGAATAAATCAAACTGTAACTGTGAATATTCCGGCCAGGTATGTATACACAAATGAGACTCTTTCAGAACAACAGCTGCCGTAAAGCTATTATTATCAAATACATGTGTAGATAAGCCTACAACCTCTGTTTGGTTATCTGCAAGTAATTTTTCCGCAAAACTTATAAATTCTCCACACTGATACAGCTTAGTATCAGTTGGGGTTTCAAGTGTTATAAGTATGTGTAAACCTTTGTTAAGAGTAGATTTCAATAATAGTTATGAATTTCTCCAAATATAATGAAATTATGCTTTCGGAAGAAAAACTTCAGCCATCATACAACGGGCACTACCACCACCATTCTTTTCAATTGTATGAAGATCCGAATATAATATTTCAGCATGTGCTTCTATGGTTTGAATCTGCTTTGAGGTAAGGCTCTTATAAGCACATTCACTCATTACTAAAAATTTATGCCCTTTATTATTTCTTACTTCAAGCATGTTACCCGCAAAATTCTGCATTTGCTCTTCAGAAATTTCAATTACTTCTTTATGACTTTCTGTAAGTGCTTTTTCTACCAATTCTCTTTCGGTAACATCATCGATTGTATCCAGGCAAATTACAGCATAATCACTTCCTACGCACATCATTACATTTGTATGATAGATTGGGAGTCTTTCTCCGTTTACGGACTGAAAAGAATGAAACACTACAGGTTTATAACCAAATTCGGCACACCATTTGATGAAAATTTCTTCATCCAAACGTAATGAAACTGCTCCGTAAGCAATTTTATTTTCACGATCCAAAATCATACTTCCGGTTCCTTCCAAAAATCTGTTTTCTGCTTCAAATAATGAATAGTCTTTAACAGCTGCAATACTAAGTCCTTTTCCAGATAATTGATCTAAAATATCATTTCTGCGCTCCAGCCTTCTGTTTTCAGCAAACATTGGATATAAAATGACAGTACCATCCTGATGGAAACTCACCCAGTTATTTGGGAATATAGAGTCTGGCGTATGCGGATCCAAAGTATCTTTTACGGTAATTATATTCACCCCTTTGCTCCTAAGCTTATCTACAAAAGCATTAAACTCTTTCAGCGCTTCAGATTGAGTTTCTTTAGATTCATCATTTACCTGAAAATAATTATTTACCGCCGTTTGTGCATTAAATCCAAATGCAATAGGCTCTATCATTAAAATCGTATCAGTTGACTGCATAATATTTATTATAGAACAAAAATAAAAAAGTTCCGTCGAATCTCTTCAACGGAACTGTTAATAAAAGTAAAGTAAGTAAGAATATTTTAAAATGCCTGTGCAAAATCTGCTATAATATCATCTATATGCTCGATTCCTACACTTACACGTATTTGTCCTGGCTTAATTCCTGCCGCAGCTTGTTGTTCATCACTTAATTGCTCATGTGTAGTAGACGCCGGGTTAATCACTAATGTTTTAGCATCTCCCACATTAGCCAAGTGGCTTGCTAATTTTAGAGAATTAATAAATTTGACGGCTGCTTCTTTTCCACCTTTTACCTCAAAGTTCAAAACACCACCAAAGCCTCTTTTTAGGTATTTATCTGCATTTACTTTATCTGTAAAATTGGAAAGTCCAGGATAAATAACGCTTTCAACATCAGGATGCTGCTCCAGATATTCTGCCAGTTTCTGGGCATTTTGCACAATTCTTTCTAATCGTAAAGAGAGTGTCTCTAATCCTTGTATTAGCTGAAAAGAATTAAATGGTGATAATGCCGGGCCAAAATCGCGAAGCCCTTCTACTCTTGCTTTAATAATGAAGGCAATATTTCCGAAAGGAGAATTCTTACCAAAAACATCAGTAAATACCAAGTCATGATACCCTGGAGAAGGTTCCGATAATAATGGGAACTTTCCGTTTGCCCAGTCAAATTTACCGCTGTCAACTATTATTCCTCCAACGCTGTTACCATGCCCGCCAATCCATTTGGTAGCCGATTCCACTATAACAGATGCTCCATATTCAAATGGATTAAAAAGAAAACCACCGGCACCAAAAGTATTGTCGACAATTAACGGAATTTGGTGTTTCTCAGCTACTTTAGCAATAGCCTCAAAGTCGGCAACATTTAATGTTGGATTACCGATGGTTTCAATATATAGAGCTTTAGTGTTTTCATCGATCAGCGCTTCAAAATCTTCAGCATTATCATCCTTAGCAATACGGGCATCAATTCCCAGTTTTTTGAAGCTTACAGTAAACTGATTATAGCTTCCTCCATACAAATATGGCGAGCTTACAAAGTTATCCCCCTGCTGAAGGATATTAGTTATAGAAATAAATTGTGCTGCATGCCCTGAAGAAACTGCCAAAGCTCCAGCCCCACCATATAAAGCTGCAATTCTTTTTTCAAAGACATCTGTAGTGGGATTCATAATCCGGGTATAGATATTCCCAAAAGCTTTCAGGCCAAAAAGATCTGCTGCATGTTGTGCATCATTAAAAGTATAGGATGTTGTCTGGTAAAGTGGAACAGCGCGGCTGTTAGTATCTTTATCCACTTCGTGCCCTGCATGTACCTGTAACGTTTCGAATCTGTAGTTACTCATAATATCTTGTTTTTTTAGTTATCTGTTAGTTCAGACTTATCCAAGAAATGAGTAAATGCCGGAGAATAAAAAAACTCTTCCGACAAGTCGAAAGAGTTTTGAGTATTTTGTTATAAATATTTCAAACTTTTTTCAGACTTATCTTTCCCTTTTTTGGGGTTGAATGTGGCACCTTACCTTTAGCAGGTTGCCAAGACTTCACCGGGTCAATTCCCTCCGTCTTTCTGGATAAGTAAATGGATTTGCATGTAAATCCTCGACAAAAGTAGTAGATATTATTTATATCTGCAAATAAAAATTTATTTTTCTCTCACCAAAGGCATTGTAGAGCAACGCAAAAGTCCTCCCATCTTAGAAACTTCTCTATATGGAATTTCTTCTACTGTAAAGTTCCACTTTTCTCTCAGGTGCTGATTTAGCCTTATAAAAGATCCATCCGTTACAACAATATCGTGGTCTATTGAGAAAATGTTAGGTACCATTGCAACCATTTCTTCGTTGTTGATAATAAAACAGTTCTCTTCTCCAAAAATATCTAATAGTAATTGGTAGTCGCTTTCTTCTACGAAACCATCTTTATAAATAATACATTTATCTTTCCCTATTGGATTAAATGTACAATCAAGATGCAAAATTCCTTTTTTTGGATTTTTGTCATCCTTTTTCAGATCAAGATCTATAATCCTTTTATGAGGAAAATATTCCTTTAGGATTTCAATCGCATATTCGTTTGTACGCGCTGTTTTATAGCTTCTGTAATCCTGACTGTAGCATGTTCCTACAAACAAAAAATCGTTCCATACAATAACATCACCACCTTCTATATGAGCACTTTCCGGTAGATTGATAATATTTCTCCACGGAACTTTTTCAAATATTTTTCTGTAAGCTTCCTGCTCATCTGCTCTGTCTTCTATGATATTGGAAATAATCATTTTGTCATCAATAACAAAAGCAACGTCTCTGGAGAAAACCTGGTTGTAATCTTTAATAATTTCAGGGCGGAAAACTTCTACATTATATTTCTGGAGTACTTTTTCAAAAGCATTCATCTCCGATATAATATCATTCTCTACTGGGTAAATTTCTTTTTTAATGCTCTGATAAGACTTAGCATCATAAGAGTCTTTTAACTCTGGAGTATCTCCCATTGACTGAGGTTGTCCCAAGACAACACTTCTTAGTCTCCCTGTTTCATTTGTAATGTTTAGCTTCATAAATAAAAACTAGAAGCGCAAATCTAAACAAATCAAAAATCTTCTACAAATGGAGTACTTTAGGACAATAATTAACTTTTAGAGTTATATTTTGTACTAAAAATGCTTCTTATACAAACCAAATCATGTTTTAAATAAAACAGAAGATATTTTATCTAAATTTAGATGATATTTTAACTTTATATGAATTTTTTATCCATAAAAATACTTTTTACTGAGCATTTTATCGTGCTGCACCTAATTAATAGTACCTCTGTCATTCAGTATATTATAATCAGAGTTTCTAAATTCATAATAACAAACTCTTAGCATTTAAAATAAAAAGAATCCCAAAATAAATTTTGGGATTCTGATTTATTATATTCTTTGAGGAATATTATCTGTTTTCCATAGGAACATAGTTTCTTTCCTTTGCTCCTTGATAAACTTGTCTTGGTCTTCCGATTGGATCTCCTTTCAGTCTCATTTCTTTCCACTGAGCAATCCATCCTGGTAGTCTTCCTAATGCAAACATTACTGTAAACATTTCTGTAGGAATTCCTAAAGCTCTGTAAATGATACCTGAATAGAAATCTACGTTTGGATATAGTTTTCTTTCTACGAAGTAATCGTCTTCCAAAGCTACTTTTTCTAATTGCATTGCAATATCTAAAGCTTTGTCCTGGATTCCTAATTTACCTAGGATATCATCAGCTGCTTTTTTAATGATCTTAGCTCTTGGGTCAAAGTTTTTGTAAACTCTGTGTCCAAAGCCCATTAAACGGAAGTTATCATTTTTATCTTTAGCTTTTGCTACATACTTCGATACATCACCACCATCTTTGTCAATCATTTCAAGCATTTCGATTACTGCCTGGTTAGCTCCTCCGTGAAGAGGTCCCCAAAGTGCAGAAACACCTGCAGAAATAGAAGCAAAAAGACCCGTGTGAGCAGAACCTACCATTCTTACTGTGGAAGTAGAACAGTTTTGTTCGTGATCAGCATGAAGAATTAATAACTTATCTAATGCACCTACTACAACAGGATCTAATTCAAATTCCTCATTTGGTAATCTGAATGCCATTTTATAGAAGTTTTCAACATAGTTAAGTTTGTTGTCTCCATGATTCAATGGTAATCCCTGAGTTTTTCTGTAAGTCCAGGCACAAAGGTGAGCAAACTTGGCAATCATTAGTTCAGCAGCATGGTCAAGATCTTCTTTAGAGCTTACATCTACAGCTTTCGGATTGAATGCTGTAAGTGCCGAAGTTAAGGAAGATAATACGCCCATAGGGTGAGCTGAACGAGGGAAAACATCGATAATTTTCTTCATCTCGTCAGCAATGAAGTTATACTTCTTTATGTTGCTTTCAAAACCACTGAATTGTTCTTTGTTTGGTAATTCGCCATTTAGAAGCAAATACATTACTTCAGTGAAATTAGATTTCTCAGCAATTTGATCAATCGGATAGCCTCTGTAGAATAATTCTCCCTGATCACCATCTAGGTAAGTAATTTCGCTAATTGTAGCTCCTGTATTTTTATAACCTAAATCTAAAGTGATAAGACCAGTCTGGTCTCTTAGCTTGGAGATATCGATTCCTCTATCTCCCAGAGTGCTTTCTACGATCGGATACTCATAAGCCTGTCCATCATAGTTTAGAACAACTTTATTGTCTGACATATTATTTTGATTTATTTGTCTAAAAATACTCTATTTTGCAGAATACTGCAAGGAGAGATACTTTTAATTGTTATTTTCTATTGATCTTGAAGGCGTCAAAACCTGGATAGATTGCAGTCTCTCCAAGAGCTTCTTCAATTCTAAGAAGTTGGTTGTACTTCGCCATTCTGTCTGAACGTGAAGCAGATCCAGTTTTAATTTGTCCACAGTTTTGTGCTACTGCAAGGTCTGCAATAGTAGCATCTTCAGTTTCTCCTGAACGGTGAGACATTACTGTTGTATAACGGTTATTTTGTGCCATTTGTACAGCTGCCATTGTTTCGGATAGAGAACCAATTTGGTTTACCTTTACCAGAATAGAATTTGCAATACCTTCGTCGATTCCTTTTTTCAAACGTTTTACATTGGTTACAAAAAGGTCATCCCCTACTAATTGTACTTTGTCTCCGATTTTATCGGTAAGCAATTTCCAACCTTCCCAGTCATCTTCCTGCATACCATCTTCGATAGAGATAATTGGATATTTGTTACATAATTCTGCTAAGTAAGACACCTGCTCTTCACGTGTTCTGTGCGCTCCTTTATCTCCTTCGAATTTTCTGTAATCGTAGATACCATCTTTATAGAATTCTGAAGAAGCACAGTCTAATGCTAACATAATATCTACACCTGGCTTATATCCTGCTTTTTCAATTGCCTGAAGTAATGTATCCAGTCCATCTTCTGTACCGTTGAAAGTCGGTGCAAAACCACCTTCATCTCCTACGGCTGTAGAAAGATTTCTTCCTTTAAGGATAGATTTAAGGCTGTGGAAAATCTCAGTCCCTTTTCTCAATGCATGAGAGAAAGAGTCAGCTTCAACCGGCATAACCATAAATTCCTGGAATGCGATTGGTGCATCTGAGTGAGATCCTCCGTTGATAACGTTCATCATCGGAACAGGAAGCGTATTAGCATTAACCCCTCCAACATATTTGTAAAGTGGCATTCTTAATTCTGCAGCTGCAGCTTTGGCAGCAGCCAGAGAAACTCCAAGAATAGCATTTGCACCAAGTTTTGCTTTATTAGAAGTACCGTCGATATCTATCATCACGGCATCCAATAAGTTTTGTTCAAACACAGATAAGCCTACTAATTCAGGAGCAAGAATCTCTCTAACATTTTCTACTGCTTTCAATACTCCTTTTCCAAGGAATTCTGCGCCGCCATCACGTAATTCTACAGCCTCATGTTCTCCTGTAGAAGCACCGGAAGGAACTGCTGCTCTTCCCATTGCTCCGCTTTCGGTAAACACATCCACTTCAATTGTCGGGTTGCCACGAGAATCCAAAATCTGTCTGGCATCGATGTAAGAAATATAACTCATTTTTAGTTTTTTTTAAGTCTAACAAATTTATTAAAAACAAAATGGATAAGGAAAAATCTTATCCATTATTTTATGTATAAAGCAATAATATTTATGGTTTTACTAACTGATCCAATACAGGTGTTTTAACAGTTGAAACAGTACTTTGAACCTTTTGATTTAGCTGATCAAAAATGATAATTTCATTCTTACCTTTCTTCAGCCATACCCCCGGAATGTAAAGTGTTTGTTGTGGTCCTACCTTCCAGAAACGTCCAATATTTCTACCGTTTACGAAGATGACTCCTTTACCCCAGTTTTGCATATCTATAAAAGTATCTCCGGTTTCATTCAGTTCAAATTCTCCTTGATACAATACAGGAACATCTTTCAGCTGTGCCTGCTTACTACCTTCAACGGGTTTTGCTTTGATTGTAGATGCGAACTGATCAGGGAAAGGTAATTTAGTCATTTCCCAATTGCCTGTAATTTCTGTATCTCCAATCTTAACTGCAGAGATAATTCCTTTTGTATTTTCGTTAATACGGGAACCATAGTTAATTCTTCCCCAATTTTCTACTAAGATCTCTAATGTAGAGTTAAACGGAATATCAATTGGCATTGTATACTGGTTATAGTATCTGTTCAGTTCTCCTACTTTCTCACCGTTAATATAAATCGTTGCATAATCACGAAGTCCTTTTAGGTCAAGAGTACCACTAATCGGTTGGTTGAAATGGCGGCGGTAAAGCACGTATCCATGTCCCTGATTAAGTTCTTCAAAGGAAAGAGGCTTGTCACCTTTTACTACTTGCTGCCCTTCTGCATAGCTGAAGAAGTTGTACAGCTTGCCAAGCTTAATATCTTTAATATCGATTACTTTTATTGGAGCCGGTACTTCCGGAAGTTTAGCTTTTGTATGTTTTGAAATAACAGCACGTAGCGAATCATACTTAGGTGTTTTCCAACCTGCTTCGGTAATAGGAGCGTCATAATCATAAGATGTCAGGTCTGGTTGGATATCGTGATTCTTATCGTAATTCGCTCCGTTAGTAAATCCAAAGTTAGTTCCGCCATGTACCATATAGTAGTTGAAGGAAACATCATTTTTAAGGTATTTATCTGTCTGACGTGCTACAGTTCCTGCATCTACTCTTGGGAATTTTTCTGCCCAATGAGCCAACCATCCAGGATAGAATTCAGCAACCATATATGGTCCCTGATTGTTATTATACTGATTCACTACTTTTTTAAGGTTCTCAATATTATCCTCTCCATTAGCAGTAGGCAAAGCTCCTACAACACTACCACCTTCGAATAACCATGATCCATCAGAAGTAAACATAGGTACGCTAAATCCGGCATCTTTAAGCTGCTTTACAATCTTTGCATTATAGGTACGGTGACTCGCAAGTGGAATATCTTTACGTTGTGACACAAATGAACCAAATTCGTTCTCAGCCTGTACCATAATAACAGGTCCAGCATTAGTAATTTGAAGATCTTTAACCTGATTGTATAATTGTGTAATATATTTCTGGGTTTCCGCAAGGAACTGATCATTGTCTTCACGGATTTTTAATCCTTTAACATTTTGCAACCACCAAGGATAACCTCCAAATTCCCATTCGGCACATACATACGGGCCAGGTCTTATAATTACATATAATCCAACTTCCTGTGCAGTTTTTATAAATTTCTTCAGGTCTTTTTCTCCGGACCAGTTCCATTTCCCTGGGCTTTCTTCATGGTAATTCCAGAAAACATAAGTTGTAACAGCATTTAGTCCCATTGCCTTCATCATTTGAAGACGGTGCTTCCAGTATTCTTGCGGAATTCGGGGGTAATGCATTTCTCCGGAGTGAATGGAGAAGGGTTTTCCATTTAATAAAAAATGTCCGTTTTTAATCTCAAATGTACTTTTTTTGGATTGAGAAAATATAAGCACATTACATGCAAATAAAACAAACAGGACTAAAAGTCTTTGCAGGTTCTTCATAGGTTAAAAAGTTTTGGCTAAGTTATGGAAATGAAAGGACATAAAAAATACCATCCGGGGATAGTATTTTTATAATTATGAATTTATAGTCCTATTCTAATATTGACTTTTTATATACGAATATTTGTTAAGACAGTATAAAGATTGAATGACAATACAACCATCTAAATATTTTATTTAAATTCAGCAAACCAACCAATTAATTCAAAAGTATTATTATGAAAAGATTATCAAAAACAGACCTGAAGCAAATTCAGGGAGGTTCTGCTCCACCAATGGGAGGAAGATGCCCAGAAGGTTATTGTCAGTATTACAGCCAATATGGAGCATGCCTTCCGATAGATCCGGATAAATGTAATCACTTCCCGGTTCCACCACCGCAATTTTAGAGGTTCTAGTAAAAACAAAAAAACCGTTCAGAAATCTGAACGGTTTTAATTTTATATCTGAAAGAATATTATTCTTCAGTTTTTTCTTCAGTTGCATCAGCAACAGGAGCTTCAGTTTCTTCAACTTTAGCTTCAGCAACCGGAGCAGCTTCCACTTTTTTAGTTGTAGCTCTTCTGCTTCTTCTTGTAGTTTTCTTCTCTGCTTCATTTGGATTGTAAAGCTCGTTGAAGTCAACCAGTTCGATAAGTGCAGTATCTGCAGCATCACCAGGTCTGAAACCAGTTTTGATGATTCTTGTATAACCACCGTTTCTGTTAGCGATTTTAGGTGCTACTGTTCTGAATAGTTCGCTTACTACTTCTTTGTTTTGTAGGTAAGAGAAAACTACTCTTCTATTGTGAGTAGAATCTTCCTTAGATTTTGTAAGGATAGGCTCTACGAATACTCTCAGTGCTTTAGCTTTAGCAACTGTAGTATGGATTCTTTTATGTTCAATTAGGGAACATGCCATGTTTGAAAGCATAGCACTTCTGTGAGAAGCTGTTCTACCTAAGTGGTTGAATTTTTTACCGTGTCTCATTGTTTAGGATTATTTATCAGCGTCCAACTTATATTTACTTACGTCAAAACCAAAGTTAAGTCCTTTGGCATGAACTAGCTCTTCCAGTTCAGTAAGGGATTTCTTACCGAAGTTTCTAAATTTCATTAGATCCGACTTGCTGAAAGAAACTAACTCACCTAATGTTTCAACTTCAGCTGCTTTCAAGCAGTTAAGTGCTCTTACAGATAAATCCATATCTGCAAGTTTAGACTTAAGAAGTTGTCTTGTGTGAAGCGTTTCCTCATCGTACTGAGCAGAAGCTTTAACAGCCTCAGTCTCAAGAGTGATACGCTCATCAGAGAACAACATGAAGTGGTAAATTAATATTTTAGATGCTTCAGTTAAAGCGTTCTGAGGAGTGATAGACCCATCAGTTTCGATATCAAGAATAAGTTTCTCGTAGTCAGTTTTCTGCTCAACACGATAGTTTTCGATGCTATATTGTACCTTTTTGATTGGGGTAAAAATAGAGTCGATCGCTATAGTGCCTATCGGTGCATTGTTAGATTTATTTTGATCTGACGGAACATAACCTCTACCTTTCTCAATATTGAAAGTTATCTCAAAGTTAACATCCTTATTAAGAGTACAGATCACTAAATCCGGGTTCAGTACTTCAAAGCCACTAATAGCTGAAGCAAAGTCACCAGCAGTAATTTCCTCTTTACCCGTCACTTTTACAGAAACCTGCTCTGCCGTAGCACCTTCGGTTTTTGCTTTTAGACGAAGTTGTTTAAGGTTAAGGATGATTTCTGTTACATCTTCAATAACACCAGGGATAGTAGAAAATTCATGCTCTACACCTTCAATTTTGATAGATGAAATAGCAAACCCTTCTAGAGAAGAAAGTAAAACTCTTCTCAATGCATTCCCGATTGTTAAACCGAAACCTGGCTCCAAAGGTCTGAATTCGAATTGACCTCTGAAGTCTGTTGAGTTAAGAAGGATTACTTTATCGGGTTTAATAAAAGATAATATTGCCATAATGATTGGTTGAGCAAATTTTCAAAAAGATTATTTAGAATATAATTCGACGATTAACTGTTCTTTGATTTCTTCTGGGATCTGAATTCTCTCAGGAGCACTTACAAAAGTACCAGTTTTAGTTTCGTCATTGTATTGTAACCAGTCGTAGCTAGCCTTAGAAGCTAAAGCATCAGTGATTACTTCAAGAGATTTAGATTTCTCTCTTACAGCAATTACATCACCAGCTTTAAGCTGATAAGAAGGAATGTTAACTAATTCTCCGTTCACAGTGATGTGTCTGTGAGAAACTAATTGTCTTGCTCCTGCTCTGGTTTTAGCAAATCCTAATCTGTAAACTACGTTATCTAATCTGGATTCGCAAAGTTGAAGAAGTACTTCACCTGTTACCCCTTTAGATCTTTGCGCTTTTTCATAAAGATTAGCGAATTGTCTTTCAAGGATACCGTAAGTATATTTTGCTTTTTGTTTTTCAGCTAACTGAACTGCGTATTCAGATTTCTTAGCACCTCTTCTTTTGTTTGGTCCGTGTTGTCCTGGTGGGAACTTTCTTTTTTCAAAGTTTTTATCATCACCATAGATTGCCTGACCGAATTTTCTTGCAATTTTGGTTTTTGGTCCTATATATCTTGCCATTGTCTTAGATTTGTGAGATTAAAATTATACTCTTCTTCTTTTTGGAGGTCTACAACCGTTGTGCGGCATTGGAGTGATATCAACGATTTCACTTACTTCAATTCCAGAGTTGTGGATAGTTCTGATAGCAGATTCTCTACCAGCACCAGGACCTTTTACAAAAACTTTAACTCTTCTAAGACCTGCTTCATAAGCTACCTGAGAACAATTTTCAGCTGCCATTTGTGCTGCAAATGGTGTATTCTTTTTAGAACCTCTGAAGCCCATTTTACCTGCAGATGCCCAAGAGATTACCTCTCCGTTTTTATTTGTCAAAGAAATAATAATATTGTTGAAAGAAGCTTGGATATGTGCCTCGCCTATTGCTTCAACTTTTACTTTTCTTTTTTTAACTACTTTAGTTTGTTTTGCCATGATTCTAACGATTATTTACTTGCCTTCTTCTTGTTAGCAACAGTTTTTCTCTTTCCTTTACGGGTTCTAGAATTATTTTTCGTTCTTTGGCCTCTTAAAGGTAATCCAAGTCTGTGACGTATTCCTCGTTGGCATCCAATGTCCATCAATCTTTTGATGTTCAATTGCTTTTCAGATCTTAGTTCTCCTTCAACTTTAATGTTTTCAGAGATGAAGTTTCTGATCGCTGCCAATTCATCGTCATTCCATTCATTGACTTTCTTATCTTCGCTGATACCAGCGCTCTTAAGAATATCAGAAGCCGTGCTTCTTCCTACTCCGTAGATGTAAGTAAGTCCAATTACTCCTCTTTTGTTTTTAGGTAAATCTACCCCTGCAATTCTTGCCATAATTTAATTGCTATTAACCTTGTCTTTGTTTAAATTTTGGGTTCTTCTTGTTAATGATATAAAGACGTCCTTTACGTCTTACAATCTTACAGTCCGCACTCCTTTTCTTAATTGATGCTCTAACTTTCATATTTATTGCTTTGCGCTATAAGCTTTATTAATACCTGAATGTTATTCTCCCTTTTGATAAATCGTAAGGAGATAACTCTAATCTTACTTTGTCTCCTGGTAAAAGTTTGATATAATGCATTCTCATCTTACCGGAAATATGAGCTATAAGAATATGCCCATTTTCCAACTCCACACGAAACATGGCGTTAGATAGTGCCTCCACTATCACGCCATCCTGTTCTATATGCTTTTGTTTTGCCATAAAAAATTCAATACTTCTATAAGTTGGGGTTTCTTGATAATTTAGACTGCATTAATCCATCATAGTGATGATTCAACAAATATGTATTAATTTGCTGAACAGTATCCAAGACAACACCAACCAAAATCAACAATGATGTACCACCGAAGAATAAAGCAAACCTGTCAGTTTGCACAACAGTTCCATGTACTATTGCTGGAAGGACTGCAAAGATAGACAAAAAAATCGCACCCGGCAAGGTTATTTTGGATAAAATATCATCCAGATAATCTGCCGTCTCTTTTCCAGGTCTTACTTTAGGGATCAACCCCCCATTCCTTTTAAGGTCATCAGCCATCTTATTTACCGGAATGGTAATAGCAGTGTAGAAGAATGAAAAGATTATAATCAGTATGGCAAACAATACATTGTACTGCCAGCTGAAAACATTTTTAAAGCCTGCAAGGAATGTATTGGTCTCATCTACTTTTGTTAGTAATCCCGGAACAAACATTAATGCCTGAGCAAAAATGATTGGCATTACTCCGGCAGCGTTTACTTTTAAAGGTATCCACTGTCTGGCACCTTCCATTAAATTTCTGGAAACGCCTCCTCTAGCCTGAGCGCGGCTCACATACTGAATTGGAATTTTTCTTACAGCAACTGATAATATAATTGCTAAAAGGATTACCAATAACCAGAACAGAACTTCTACCAAGATAATGATAGTACCTAAACCACCTTTACCAGTCTGAGTCTGAAACTCGTGAATGAAAGCCATAGGAAGGTCTGCAAGGATCCCCACCATAATAAGAATAGAGATACCATTACCGATTCCTTTATCAGTAATTTTTTCTCCAAGCCACATAGCGAAAACAGATCCTGTCACCAAAATAACAATACTTGGTAACCAGAACATAATAGAATTAGGATCTATATAATAAGCAGAACTGAACTGTGTATAAGGCAGGAACAATCCTGTAATAGAACCTAAATATGAAGGCGCTTGAACCAAACATACCGCGATGGTTAACCAACGCGTAATCTGGTTAAGGGTTTTTCTCCCACTTTCACCATCTTTCTGCAATTTCTGAAGATAAGGAATAGCCATTCCCATCAACTGAACGATAATAGATGCCGAAATGTAAGGCATAATCCCTAATGCCATAATAGATGCACGGCTAAATGCACCTCCGGTGAACGAAGAAAGTAAGCCTAAAAGCCCAGAAGCTTGTTTGCTTCCTCCTTGGTTCTGGTATACTTGCAAAAGATTCCCTACCTCTGCCATATTAATGGCCGGTAGGGAAATATAAGATGCGAATCTATACACCAAGATGAGCGTGAACGTAAAAACTAACTTGTTCCTAAGTTCTTCTAAACTCCAAATGTTTTTAAGTGTCTGTATAAATCCTTTCATTGTAATGATTAAAGAGTAATTGCTTTACCTCCTGCTTTGTTGATTGCTTCTTCAGCTGATTTAGTAAACTTATCAGCAGAGATTGAAATGTTAGATTTCAATTCTCCTCTTCCTAAGATTTTTACTAAATCGTTTTTAGAAACTAGATTGTTCTCTACTAAAACATCTTTAGTGATATCACCTGTGATCCCTTTAGTATCGATAAGCAATTGGATAGTATCCAAGTTGATACCTTTGAACTCTTTTCTGTTAACGTTTTTGAAACCGAATTTAGGTAGTCTTCTTTGCAAAGGCATCTGACCTCCTTCAAAACCGATTTTCTGAGAGTAACCAGCTCTGGCCTTTTGACCTTTGTGACCTTTTGTAGCAGTACCTCCTTTACCGCTACCTTGTCCTCTACCAATTCTTTTGGAATTGTGAGTAGAACCTGAAGCCGGTTGTATGTTATTTAAATTCATAATTCTGATAGATTTTAGATTTACTCACGAATCTTTATTTCTAAAGCTGTTCGTGAAAAATACGTTTTTCAGATTTTATATAATCCGGAGAATTTTTGGAAAATTCGGGTGTGAAGATAACAAATATTCTCCGAATATTAAAATTCTTACTATTTTTCCTGAACTTCAACTAAGTGGCTTACGGTTGCTACCATTCCTAAGATAGATGGAGTAGCCTCATGTTCTACAACTTGTTGTAATTTCTTCAAGCCTAATGCTTCTAGTGTTAGCTTTTGGTTTTTTGTTCTACCAATAGCACTTCTTACTTGTTTGATTGCGATTTTTGCCATTGTTTTTAATATTAACCGTTAAACACTTTTGTTAATGAAACACCTCTCATTCTAGCAATTTCTTCAGGTCTTCTGATTTCTAATAAAGCTTTGAAAGTAGCTTTTACCACGTTGTGTGGGTTAGAAGATCCTTTAGATTTTGAAAGTACATCATGTACCCCAGCTGATTCTAGTACTGCACGTACAGCACCACCTGCGATAAGTCCTGTACCGTGAGATGCAGGTCTTAAGAAGATGTCTGCTCCACCGTATCTAGCTGTAGTCTGGTGAGGGATTGTATGGTTAACTACCGGTACTTTAACTAAGTTTTTCTTAGCATCCTCTACAGCTTTAGAAATTGCAGAAGCAACTTCTTTAGACTTACCAAGGCCATAACCGATAACGCCGTCTTCATTACCTACCACTACGATAGCTGAAAATCCAAACGCACGTCCACCTTTAGTTACTTTAGTTACTCTGTTAACAGCCACGAGGCGATCTGTCAATTCTAATCCTCCGGGTTTTACTCTTTCGATATTATCTAGTCCTAACATATTGTCCGATTTTTAAAATTAGAATTTAAGTCCACCTTCTCTGGCACCATCAGCAAGAGCTTTTACTCTACCATGATACACGAAACCATTTCTATCAAACACAACTGAACCAATTCCTGCAGCGATAGCTTTTTCAGCAATCTTTTTACCAACAAGTGTGGAGATTTCAGTTTTAGTCCCCTTTTCGTTAGCAAGATCTTTCTCACGAGAAGAAGCTGCTACTAAAGTTTTCCCACTTTTATCATCTACTAACTGAGCGTAGATTTCTTTATTACTTTTGAATACAGATAATCTTGGTAATTCAGCAGATCCGGAGATTTTGCCTCTTACTCTTCTTTTGATTCTGATTCTCTTTTCAACTTTTGTTAATGCCATTTTCTTAAATTTTAAGCAGATTTACCGGCTTTACGTCTAACATTTTCTCCTACGAATCTAACACCTTTACCTTTGTATGGTTCAGGTTTTCTGAATGAACGGATTTTAGCCGCTACCATCCCTAATAATTGCTTATCGTAAGAAGACAAAGTAATAATAGGGTTTTTACCTTTCTCAGTTAGCGTTTCTACTTGTACTTCACCTGGAAGATCTAACACGATACCGTGAGAGAAACCTAATGCTAACTCTAATCTCTGACCTTGGTTAGAAGCTCTGTAACCTACCCCTACCAACTCTAGTTTTTTTGTAAAGCCTTCAGACGTACCTACAATCATGTTATTGATTAAGGCTCTGTAAAGACCGTGAAGGGCTTTGTGCTGCTTAGAATCTGATGGACGGTTAACGTTAAGTTTACCTTCATTTTGTTCTAAAGTGATCCCGCTTGTAAGCTCTTGAGTTAACTCGCCTTTAGGCCCTTTTACTGTAACGAAACCGTCTTTTTCAGTAATGGTTACCCCAGCAGGAATTTCTATAATTGCATGACCAATTCTTGACATTTTCCTTTAATTAAAAATTAATAAACATAGCAAATTACTTCCCCTCCTACTTTCTCTTGTCTTGCTTTTTTATCTGTCATAACTCCTTTAGAAGTAGAGATAATAGCAATACCAAGTCCGTTCAATACTCTTGGAAGTTCCTCAGAACCTTTGTATTGTCTTAGACCTGGACGAGAAGCTCTCTGAATAGATTTGATAGCAGGTTTGTTAGTTTGCTTATCGTATTTTAAAGCGATCTTGATGTTCCCTTGAACAGCGTTATCTTCAAACTTGAAGTTTAAGATGTAACCTTGGTCAAAAAGAATTTTAGTGATCTCTTTTTTGATTTTCGATGCAGGAATTTCCACCACTTTGTGGCCTGCGCTTTGTGCGTTCCTTACTCTTGTTAGGAAATCTGAAATTGGATCTGTTACCATTTCTTTGTTTTAAATTATTGGTTAATAACTGCTAGTTTTGACTTTCGACGTCAGATTTCAGATATCAGACTTCAGACAAATGGTATGTCTGTAATCTGACATCTTCCATCTTATATCTTGTAAAGCCAACTTGGCAATCTCGATTAGTTAATAATAATTACCAACTTGCTTTTTTAACTCCAGGGATAAGGCCTTGGTTAGCCATTTCTCTGAAAGTTACTCTGGAGATACCAAAAGTTCTCATGTAACCTCTTGGTCTTCCAGTAAGTTTACATCTGTTGTGTAGTCTTACCGGAGAAGCATTTTTAGGTAATTTTTGTAATGCTTCGTAATCACCAGCTTCTTTTAAAGCTTGTCTTTTAGCAGCATATTTAGCTACTAAAGCTTCTCTTTTGCGCTCACGCGCTTTCATTGATTCTTTAGCCATTTCTTAGTTCTTTTTGAAAGGTAAACCGAAGTGAGTTAAAAGCGCTTTAGCTTCTTTATCTGTACTAGCAGATGTTACGAAAGTGATATCCATACCTTGGATTTTTTTCACTTTGTCAATCACGATCTCAGGGAAGATGATTTGTTCAGTGATACCCAAGTTGTAGTTACCTCTACCATCAAAACCGTCAGCTTTAATTCCGTTGAAATCTCTGATACGTGGTAATGCAGAAGAAGTAAGTCTATCTAAGAATTCATACATCATGTCTGCTCTTAGTGTTACTCTTGCTCCGATTGGCATTCCTTTTCTTAATTTGAATGAAGCCTCATCCTTTTTAGAAATGGTTCCAACTGCTTTTTGACCAGTAATTGCGGTTAGCTCTTCTACAGCATAGTCAACAATTTTCTTGTCAGCTGTTGCTGCTCCTAAACCTTGGCTCACTACAATTTTAAGTAATTTAGGTACCTGCATAACAGATTTGTACCCAAATTCTTCCATCATTGCAGGAACAATTTTCTCTTTATATAATTTTTTAGGTCTTACTATGTATTCCATGTTCTGTCTAAATATTATAAAGTTTCACCGGATTTCTTAGCAATTCTCACCTTCTTGTCACCCTCGATTTTGTAACCAACTTTAGTTGCTTTACCAGTTTTAGGGTCAACAATCGCTAGGTTAGAAATGTGGATAGAAGCTTCTTTTTCCACGATTCCTCCCTGAGGATTTTGTGCAGATGGTTTAACGTGTTTTTTAACGATGTTAAGACCTGCTACTACGGCTCTGTTCTTATCTTTGATAATTTCGATAACCTCTCCTACTTTACCTTTAATTTCTTTACGGCCTGTAGTTACGATTACATTATCTCCTCTTTTGATTTTTAACTTTGTCATTTTCTGTAAAATTTTAAAAATTAAAGAACTTCAGGAGCTAATGAAATTACCTTCATATATTCTTTATCTCTCAATTCACGAGCTACTGGCCCGAAAACACGAGTACCTCTCATTTCTCCTGCAGCGTTTAGTAATACACAAGCGTTGTCTTCAAAAGAGATGTAAGATCCATCCTTTCTTCTAACAGCTTTTTTAGTTCTTACTACTACCGCTTTAGATACTTGTCCTTTTTTAGCATTTCCTGATGGTGTAGAATCCTTGATAGTTACTACGATCTTATCACCAACTGAAGCATATCTTCTTCTGGTACCTCCCAGAACTCTGATTACTAGTACTTCTTTAGCACCAGTGTTATCAGCTACTTTTAATCTTGATTCTGTTTGTAACATTACTTAGCTTTTTCAATGATTCTTACTAATCTCCATCTCTTGCTCTTGCTTAAAGGTCTAGTTTCTTGAATCAAAACTGTATCGCCTTCGTTGCATTCGTTATTCTCGTCGTGAGCAGTATATTTTTTCGTTTTCAAAACGAATTTTCCATACATCGGGTGTTTCATTCTCATTGTTTCACTAACAACAATGGTTTTTTCCATTTTATTGCTGGAAACAACTCCGATTCTTTCTTTTCTTAAATTTCTTTCCATTGTAAGATGAAATATTATTGTTTGTTAGTTAATTCAGTTTGAAGTCTTGCGATGTTTCTTCTTAAATCTCTAATCTGAATTGGATTTTCGATAGGGCTAATTTTATGAGCCAATCTCATTTTAGTATAGTTAGCCTGAGCTTCTGCCAATTGGCTTTTTAGCTCCTCTGCGCTTAAATTTTTGATGTCAGCGTTTTTCATAATTCTTTAATTAGATTAAGAAGGTTGAACAAAATCGTTAGCAACTACGAACTTAGTTGTCACAGGTAATTTCTGAGCAGCTAATCTAAGAGCTTCTTTAGCGATATCGTAAGGAACTCCACCGATTTCAAACATAATTTTACCTGGTTTTACTACAGCTACCCAATATTCCACAGCACCTTTACCTTTACCCATCCTTACTTCGGCTGGTTTCTTAGTAATTGGCTTATCCGGGAAAATTTTGATCCATAGTTGACCTTCTCTTTTCATATATCTGGTTGCAGCAATACGCGCAGCTTCGATCTGTCTAGCAGTAATCCAAGCTCCTTCCATTGCTTTTACACCAAAAGTACCGTATGCAAGTTGACTACCTCTGTGAGCGTCACCTTTCATTTTCATCTTATGAACTTTACGGAACTTCGTTCTTCTTGGTTGTAACATAATTTAAATTTTAGATTTTAGATTTTAGATTTTGGATTTTAAAAAAGTAACGGTAATTTAAAATTTAATGGTCTAAAATTTTTAATTATTTTTTATCTCTTGAAGGTCTTCTGTTTTCTCTGTCGCCTCTGTTACCACCACCTGAAGGTCCTTTTTTAGGTTGACCAACTAATGGAGATAATTCTCTCTTACCGTAAACTTCACCTTTCATGATCCAAACTTTAACACCTAATCTACCATAAGTAGTGTGTGCTTCAGCCCAGTGGTAGTCGATATCTGCACGGAATGTAGATAATGGTATTCTACCCTCTTTGAAAGATTCGCTTCTTGCCATTTCAGCACCGTTCAATCTACCAGAGATTTGAACTTTGATACCTTCAGCACCCATTCTCATTGTAGAAGAAATAGCCATTTTCACAGCTCTTCTGTAAGAAATACGGTTTTCGATTTGCTTAGCGATACTTTCTGCTACCAAGATAGCATCTAGTTCTGGTCTTTTGATTTCGAAGATATTGATTTGGATATCTTTCTTCGTAATCTTCTTAAGCTCTTCTTTTAATTTATCTACTTCCTGACCTCCTTTACCAATGATAAGACCTGGTCTTGCAGTAGTGATAGTTACAGTAACTAATTTAAGAGTTCTCTCGATATAAATTCTAGAGATACCTCCTTTTGCTAATCTTGCCTCAAGGTATCTTCTGATTTTATAATCTTCAGCGATTTTATCACCAAAATCTTTACCTCCAAACCAGTTAGAATCCCATCCTCTGATGATCCCTAATCTGTTACCTATTGGATTTGTCTTTTGTCCCATACCTTGATTATTGATTATCTGTTTTGTTACCTAAAATTAAAGTTACGTGGTTAGATCTCTTACGGATTCTGTAACCTCTTCCTTGCGGAGCTGGACGTAGTCTCTTTAATTGTCTTGCGCTATCAACGAAAATCTCTTTTACAAAAAGATTTGCTTCTTCAATATCCTGACCTTCGTTTTTCACTTGCCAGTTAGCAATTGCAGAAAGAAGTAATTTTTCTAACTTGTTAGAAGCTTCTTTCTTAGAATATTTAAGGATATATAAAGCTTTATCTACTTGCTCACCTCTGATGATGTCAGCAACTAATCTCATTTTTCTAGGAGATGAAGGGCAATCGTTTAATGATGCCTTTACAACGTCCATATTTGCAGCTTTTCTTGCTAAAGCACTATCTTGTTTTCTTTTTCCCATGATTTCTGCTCTTATCTGCTTCCTTTGTTTTTATTACCACCGTGGCCTCTGAATGAGCGTGTTGGTGAAAACTCTCCTAACTTGTGTCCTACCATATTCTCAGTAACATAAACCGGGATAAATTGCTTCCCGTTGTGTACTGCGATAGTTTGACCTACCATGTCTGGAGAAATCATAGATGCTCTAGACCAAGTTTTAATTACAGTCTTTTTATTAGACTCTATATTTGCCTGAACTTTCTTCTCTAATGTATGATGAATGAAAGGCCCTTTCTTAAGTGATCTTGCCATAATTATTTTCTTTTAGATACGATGTAACGGTTAGACACTTTGTTTTTCTTTCTGGTCTTATAACCTTTAGCCGGCATACCGTTTCTAGATCTTGGGTGACCACCTGAAGAACGTCCTTCACCACCACCCATTGGGTGATCTACTGGGTTCATTACTACAGCTCTAGTTCTTGGTCTTCTACCTAACCATCTGCTTCTACCAGCTTTACCAGATACGGTAAGTTGGTGGTCAGAGTTAGATACAGATCCGATCATAGCCATACATTCCACTAAGATCATTCTTGATTCTCCTGACGGTAATTTAATGATAGCATATTTACCATCTCTGGAAGTCAATTGAGCAGAAGATCCTGCACTTCTTGCTAAAATAGCTCCTTGACCAGGACGCATTTCTACGCAAGAGATAACAGTACCTAAAGGAATGTTTTTCAACTTCATTGCATTTCCAACTTCTGGAGCAACGCTCTCACCAGATACTACTTTCTGATCTACTTTAATACCATTCGGAGCAACGATATATCTCTTTTCTCCGTCTGTGTACTCTAATAGAGCGATAAATGCAGTTCTGTTTGGATCGTACTCTACAGATTTTACCGTAGCTTCAACGTCGAACTTGTTTCTCTTGAAGTCGATAACTCTGTACTTTTTCTTGTGTCCACCGCCAGTGTAACGCATGGTCATTTTACCTGTGTTGTTACGTCCACCTGACTTTTTAATACCAACTGTTAGAGATTTCTCTGGTTTGTTGGTAGTAATTTCCTCAAAATTGTTTACAATTCTGAATCTCTGTCCTGGGGTGATAGGTTTTAATTTTCTAACAGACATTACTATTATTTATAATTAATTAATTCGTTGCGAAAATATCGATAGTTTCACCTTCTACTAACTGAACTAAAGCTTTCTTCAGTTTGTTGGTTTTACCTACCTGTAATCCTTTTTTAGTGTATTTAGAAGAAACTTTAGGCGCATAAATCATTGTGCGTACGTCTGCTACTTTTACACCATATGCTTCTTCGATAGCTTGTTTAACTTGGATTTTATTAGCCTTAGTATCTACTAAGAATGTATAAAGTCCACTAAGATCAGCTTGTGAAGTCGCTTTCTCTGATATAATTGGTTTAATAATTACTGACATAGCTCTTGATTATTTCTTTAAGTTTTCCTGAAATTTTTCTACAGCACCTTCTAAGAATACAATCTCACCTGCATTTACTAAGTCGTAAGAACTAATTTCGTTATAGTTCAATACTCTAGTTTTAGGCAAGTTTCTTGAAGATAAATATACATTCTTGTTAGCTTCAGGAATGATGAATAACGATTTTTTACCGTTTAATTCCAAAGCACTCAACAAGTTGATGAATTCTTTAGTTTTAGGAGCGTCGAAATTCAAATTCTCTAAAACTTTAATGCTGTTATCTCTCATTTTCTGAGAAAGAACAGATTTCTTAGCTAATCTTTTGATAGCTTTATTTAACTTGAAACGGTAGTCTCTTGGTTTTGGACCGAATACTCTACCCCCTCCTTTGAAAGTTGGAGATTTAATATCACCATAACGTGCAGAACCAGATCCTTTTTGCTTCTTAAGTTTTCTTGTAGAAGCAGTAATTTCGCTTCTTTCTTTTGATTTATGAGTACCTTGTCTTTGTGCAGCAAGATATTGCTTAACCTCTAAGTAAACCGCGTGCTGATTAGGCTCGATTCCGAATACTGTTTCGTCGAACGCTACTGTTCTTCCGGTTTCTTTTCCTGATGTATTTAATACTACTAGTTCCATTTTCTGATAATTACATAAGAATTTTTAGCCCCCGGAATAGCACCTTTTACTACTAAAAGATTTTGCTCTTCATCTACTTTTAACACCTGAAGGTTTTGTACAGTCACCTGCTTACCTCCCATTCTTCCAGCCATACGCATACCCTTGAATACTCTTGAAGGGTCAGATCCAGCACCGATAGAACCCGGAGCTCTTAATCTGTTATGCTGACCGTGTGAAGCCTGCATTACACCACCAAAGTTGTGTCTTTTAACAACACCCTGGAAGCCTTTACCTTTAGACGTACCTGTTACGTCTACAAACTCTCCTTCTGCAAATAAATTTACAGTTACTTCTTCTCCTACTTTTACTTCGTCAACAAATTCTCTGTAGAATTCAACCAACTTAGCTTTAGGAGTTGAACCAGCCTTTTTAAAATGACCAGCTAACGCTTTAGAAACGTTCTTCTCACTCTTGTCATCGAAACCTAACTGAACAGATTTGTACCCGTCCTTTTCAATGGTTCTGACCTGTAAAACCGAACATGGACCAGCTTGAATAACTGTACAAGGAATATTTTTTCCTTCTTCGTTAAACAAAGATGTCATTCCGATTTTTTTACCGATAATACCTGACATTATTAAATTATATATCTATTATTTTGTTTAAAACTCAACATTTTAGAGGGTTTAGTTATGTACTATGTTTGAAATAGGCATACTTCTTCCCTAAAATGAGTGTGCAAATGTAGGAATATTTTTCCAATCTGCAAATAAATTTTAAAAGAAATTGTTTGATTTTTTGCGAGTTATAAATTTTAATACCCAAAAGTTTCAACTCGTTTTTTACATGCTCAAAAAATAATATTGAAAGAAAACTTCAGGAATTATTCTTAACATTGTAAAAACTATAACAATCATGATAACAAAACTTACCCAATTAATTATTTCGGGCTGCTTGCTTTATGCAGGATTAACTTCTGCACAAACATTAGAAATTCCCTTAGCCGGAAATGCATTCATTACACAAAAAGCTCCAGATGCTACAAGTACAATCTCAAAAAATGGATTAACTAAATGGAATAGCACAGAAAGTATTGCAAGCACTTATTTCAGAGTAGACCGCCCTGGCCAACTCATATTAGGCATTAAAGCTAAATCCGGAACGTCTGCTAACAGTACTTTAAAAGTAAGTCTTAATGGCATTTCAAAAAATGTAACAGTTAACCCTTCTGGTTTTTCAGACTATAATGTTGGCACATTTAATATTAGCAAACCCGGATATATAAAAGTAGATATCCAAGGTATAACGAAGAACAACAATACATTTGGTGAAGTTTCATACATCACCGCAACAGGAGATGCTGTTTCCGGCAAAACTATATTCAGCAATGATCCTGCTTATTACTACTGGTCGCGAAGAGGTCCTTCCTGCCATTTAGGATATACCCTACCCACTAACGAAGACATCAGCTATTTTTATAACGAAGTAACCATCCCGAAAGGTGAAGACAAAATTGGTTCTTACTTTATGGCTAATGGTTTTGGCGAGGGTTATTTTGGAATGCAGGTGAACTCTGAAACCGAAAGAAGAATTCTTTTCTCTGTATGGAGCCCTTTTAAAACAGACAATCCAAAAGAAATACCGGACGATCATAAAATAACACTTAACAAAGTCGGGCAGCAAGTAAAGACAGGAGAATTTGGAAACGAGGGTTCCGGAGGACAGAGCTATATGAAGTACAACTGGAGCGCAGGTAAGACTTATAAATTCTTACTCAAGGGTCAGCCAGATAATAAAGGAAATACGGATTACACAGCATGGTTCTTCGCCCCTGAAAGCAAACAATGGAAACTTGTTGCAAGCTGGAAAAGACCACAAACCAATACTTACCTGAAAGGCTTCTATAGCTTTGTAGAAAACTTTAATCCCGAAAATGGTTACATGCATCGCAAAGCGGAATTCCATAATCAATGGGTAAGAACAGCTTCAGGAAAATGGATGCCAGTATCCTCAGCCAAATTTACAGTAGATGCTACTTATAAGGCACAACAGCGTATAGATGCTATGGGCGGAACAGATGGAAAATCCTTCTTCCTTGCCAATGGTGGATTCTTCAATACAATTATTACTCCTGGTACGCTGTTCTCTGTACAGACACCTAAACAGGCACCCGTAATCGATTTTGAAAAACTTCCATAGAAATTCAGAAATCAGTTCTAGGCATTGGTAGATAATAATCCAAACATTGTATTTGGTAAACTTCAGCAGTCAACAGGTTTATTAAAAGATTAATATATTTATTGCTTCAAATCTTAACTATTATGAAAAATAATTTATTGTTGGCTGCAGCTATTTGTTTAGGAGCTACAGCTCTTAGTGCTCAGGAAAAAACCGCTGAGACACCCAAAAACGATACTGTAAAGGCATGGTCTGTTACCGGACAAAACACTTTATTGCTTAATCAGGCTGCATTCTCTAATTGGGTTGGTGGTGGAGCCAATAATGTTGGATGGATTGCCGGAGTCAATTACAACTTCACTTATGAGAAAGGTAAAGATCTTTGGGAGAACAATATAATATTAGGTTACGGGCAAAACAATACCAAAGGGACCGGAAACCGAAAAACACAAGACATCCTAAACCTTAACACAAACTACGGCCGAGAATTTGCCAAGAACTGGTACATCTCCGGAGGTATAGGTTTTCAGTCTCAGTTTGCTCCCGGATATGAAAACGGAAATGATCCTAGCGCTAAAAAGATTTCCAACTTCATGGCACCAGGTATCCTTCTTATTGGCGCAGGTGTAACTTACAGACCCAATGATAATTTTACTATGACTCTGCGCCCTGCAAATGCCCGTTGGACATTTGTAACAGACAAAGACCTACAGAAGGCAGGAAATTACGGATTAAAGAACGATGGAGATTCTTCTCTTTTCCAGTTCGGATTCCTGGGTACTGCAACTTATAAAGTGAAGCTAATGGAAAACATTACCTTAATAAACACGGCTTCTGTATTCTCTAATTATCTTGATCATCCGGACAGGCTGATTTTAGGCTATGGTGGAAT
This sequence comes from Elizabethkingia occulta, assembly GCF_002023715.1. Lineage (GTDB taxonomy): Bacteria > Bacteroidota > Bacteroidia > Flavobacteriales > Weeksellaceae > Elizabethkingia > Elizabethkingia occulta. Next base: position 514,257 of record NZ_MAHX01000016.1, on the reverse strand, counting down.
TCTGAATTTGAAGGTCAACAAATATATTTCTGCTAATGTTACTCTGGATCTGCAATATGATCACAACCAAATACAGAAAACTCAGTTGAAGCAAACTCTTGGTGTTGGCTTAGCCTATAATATAGACAATGGTGTGAAACGTAGTGAAAACAAACGCAACCAGGAATGGCAGAAAAAATAATCATTTGATTATTTACTTAAAACATAAAAATGAAAGCTCCTACTTTGCAAGGAGCTTTCGTTTTATAAACTTTATACCTATATATTATATATAGTACTAAACAAATAAATCATTACATGGGATTTAAGAGCCTGTTTTAAATTTTAATTCAAAATATAAACTTCGACAGACTTAGTCTGGCATCTCTAAAAGAAGAATTTTGGATAAGCGATGTTGCCTTGGACTAAGCCTCTAATGAGCCTGACGAATTATTGAAGAGTATTTAACTATAAAATTTAAAAACGCTTATAATATGAAGAAATTCATAGCAAAAAGCTTTCTCCAGTCAAAATGAAGTAGTACTTTTGCGCAATACAATATTTAGAATAAATAAAAATAATAAAAATGAAAAAGATACTTTACTCATCTTTATTTCTGTTTTCTTTATTTTTCAATGCTCAGCAAAATACTCTACTGAATGCAGACTTCTGGAAATCTAAACCAGATGTGGAAAAGGTAAAAGCAGAAATTTCTAAAGGAAATAATCCTACAGAATTTAACGGATCTACATTCGATCCGGTTGCTTTAGCCATTAATAACGGAGCTCCACTAAGTACTATTAAATTCCTTACAGAACAGAAAGGTAATTCCGTAGATAAATTGACTCATGACGGAAGGCTTTATCTTCACTGGGCAGCAATGACCGGAAACAAAGAGGTTATTGAATATTTTATTTCTAAGGGATCTGATGTAAACAAATTAGATACAAAAGGACTTACACCACTTTCTTTTGCAGCATATTTTGGATTAGACAATCCGGAAATATATGATATGTTCTTCAAGGCAGGTGTTAATCCGAAACATAAATATAAAGATGGTGCTAACATTCTTTTACTGGCAATCGGAAATGATAAGGATGGTTCTTTAGTAAAACTTTTTACATCAAAAGGATTGGCATTAACTGATACTGATGATAAAGGTTATACTGCTTTCGATTACGCGGCAAGCTTTGGAAATCTGGACCTATTGAAGTCTTTGAAAGCTAAAAACATTAAAGCGAATGATATCGCTTTAATCAATGCTGCACAAGGAACAAGAAAACAGGTGAATGGTATAGATTTATACAAATATCTCATTGAAGATGTAAAACTAAAATCTACTGCAGTGAGTGCAGATGGTTCTACTGCTTTACAAATTGTTGCAAGAAAACCTAACCAGACCGAAATCATCAATTACCTTATTGGTAAAGGAGCAGATACCAATAAAGCAGATAACGAAGGAAACAATGCATTAATGGCAGCAGCTTCCGGTAAAGATCTTAATAATGTAAAAGCTATTCTTCCGAAGATTAAGAATATTAATGCTGTAAATGCGAATGGTGAATCTGCATTAACTCATGCGGTAAGATATGGCTCCCCTGAGATTGTAGCGTATTTATTGGACAACAAAGCCGATGTAAAAGTTGCAGATATCAAAGGGAATAACCTTGCCTACTATCTGGTACAATCTTACAGACCTGGTCCAAAAAATGAGTTCACTGAAAAGCTGGGATTACTAAAAGCTAAAGGCTTCGACGTTACAACTCCACAAAAAGATGGCACTACCCTTCTTCACCTTGCGGTAGCTAAAAGTAATCTGGATCTTCTGAAAAAACTGGCTCCACTAAATATAGATGTCAATGCTGTAGACAAAGAACAGATGACCGCTCTACATAAAGCTGCACTTATCGCTAAAGATGATACAATTCTAAAGTATCTTGTATCTTTGGGGGCTAAAAAAGATCTGAAAACCGAGTTTGAAGAAACCGCTTACAACCTGGCTTCTGAAAATGAAACACTAAAGAATAATAAAGTAGCATTAGACTTTTTAAAATAGTCTGTAGGGTATAAGTTATAATTTAGCTTTCAGAATCTAAATTTCAACATACACATCGTTAAACAATAATAAAATAAACAGATGAAATCATTTTTCAAAATACAGCTTGTAGGAATCCTGACTTTACTTTGTGCAGGCTTCGCTACAGCACAGGTATCCAAATATAAATGTATGCTTCAGATGGTAAACTATACCGGAGAGAAAGCCTATATCGTCGTATCATTAATTAATCCTAAAGGGCAATATGAAAAAACTCTTTACATGATGGGACCTGATAAAAAATGGTATGATACATTAAAGGAATGGCATAAGTCACAAGGGAAAAGCAATGTAAAACTTAATGCTATTACCGGAGCATCTGTTGCTGGTGGTGACAGAAGTATTACCACTTTTGCCATAGAAGATAAATTCCTAAATAAAGGATACAAAATTCGTTTCGAGTCTGCAGTAGAAGATCAGAAATATCATGTAAGCGACTTAGAAATTCCATTAACCTCTGCAGAAGTTACAACTAAAGCAGAAGGTAAAGGATACATCAGATATGTTAAACTAAATAAGTTATAATAAAGAAATCCAAAGATGACATTATCTATTTGGAGGTATGCACACTTAACCCTGGCAATTCTTACATTTTCATTTTTAATCGTAGCCTCTTCAACCGGAGTAATATTAGCTTACGATGCCGCTCAGGAAAAAGTGCAACCTTATCGGGTGGATGATTTCAGCGAACTAAATCTTGCGCAATCCCTACCGGAATTGCGCAAAGTTTTTCCGGAAATCACCGAAATTACTGTAGACCACAATCAGTTTGTTACCCTCGAAGGCTTCGATCAGGACGGAAAGGAGGTTAAAGCTTATATTAATCCCAAAACCGGAAAGATTCTGGGCAAGCCTATTGAAAAAAGTGAATTTATCAACTGGGTAACATCACTTCACCGTTCCTTGTTTCTAAAAGAAACCGGCCGTTTTGCAGTGGGTATAATTTCTTTTCTCTTAATGCTGATCAGTATTTCCGGATTAATCTTAATTATAAAAAGACAACAAGGTGTAAAACACTTTTTTGACAAAATCAAGAAAGATTTCTTCTCACAATATTTTCATGTTGTATCAGGGAGATTTCTCCTGATTCCTGTTTTAGTTATCGCCATCACCGGAACCTATCTGTTTATGATCCGTTTCGAGTTTATCCCTAAAGGGAAAAATGAAAATGTAGTTATCAAAAAGAATAATGATGAATCTGAGAAAAAAATAGCTGTATTTCCAATCTTTAAGGAAACCAAGTTCAGTAGTGTCAAAAAAATAGAGTTTCCGTTTATTGAAGACGAACCTGAAGAATACTTTGTTTTAAAACTTAAAGACCGTGAGATTTCGGTAAATCAGATCAATGGTAATATTGTTAAAGAAGAAAAATATCCTCTGACTACCATTTACGAGAACCTCAGCCTTAGTCTGCATACAGGTCGTGGCAGTGTTACATGGGCTATTATTCTGGGATTGGCTTCTCTTAATATTCTCATGTTTATTTATTCCGGTTTTGTTATTACTTTTAAAAGAACAAAAAATAAAATCAGAAATAAATATAAAGCAGAAGATGCAGAGATTGTCATTCTGGTAGGTTCGGAAAATGGTTCTACTTTAGGCTTTGCAAGCCATATCCACTCGCAATTTAATTCAGCTGGCAAGAAGTCCTTCCTTACTGAACTAAATCAGTACAAAATCTTCCCAAAGGCTCAGCATATATTGGTTTTTACTTCAACCTATGGTTTGGGGGATGCACCAACCAATGCTAAACATTTTAAAAACCTCCTGGTTAAATTTCCGCAAAATCAGAAAGTAAAATATTCAGTCGTAGGTTTTGGCTCCAAGGCTTATGATGATTTCTGCGGTTATGCTATTGAAATTAATCAACTTCTGGGTGAACAAAATTGGGCAGAGCCTCAATTAGCACTGCATACAGTTAATGATCGTTCTACAACTGAGTTTGCAGAATGGGCCAAGCAATGGAGTTATGAAACAATGATTCCTTTAGCATCTGCTCCTTCATTATACAACCAAAAGACACCTCCTCTGAAACCGATGAAGGTAGTTGGTAAAAGTGAGATTGTGGAAGAAGTAACAACCTTCAAAATACTTCTGAAACCCAGACGTACGCTAAGTTTTAAATCGGGTGACCTGTTGGCTATCTATCCTGATAATGATCATAAAGAACGCTTCTATTCTATAGGGAAAGTAGACGGTGCTATACAACTTGTTGTAAAGCTTTATGAAAACGGATCAGGTTCAGGCTTTCTTTACAAACTGAAAGAAGGCCAGGAGATCAAAGCCCGTATTGTTAAAAACTCTGAATTCCATTTACCTAAGAAAGCAAATAAAGTGGCGATGATTGCTAACGGAACCGGAATTGCTCCTTTTCTGGGAATGATTGAGGAAAACTCTAAAGAAACGGAAGCCCACCTTTACTGTGGATTCCGTAGATCCAGCAAGCTCACCAAAAGCTATGAAGACTTTGCTGCAGAAAACATACAGAAAGGTAAACTGGCTAAACTAAATCTGGCTTATTCCAGAGAAGAGCAGTCTCAGTATGTTATGGATCTTGTAAAAAGAGATTCTGCATTCTTTATGGACTTGCTAGTCCAAGGCGGATATATCATGATTTGTGGTGCATTAAAAATGCAGCATGATCTGGAAGACCTTCTGAGAGACTTGTGTGCACAGCAAAATAAAAATTACGAAGATTATAAAACCAACGGACAAATATTGACCGATTGTTATTAAACCACATGAACAAAACCGATCTCTTTATCAGAATTACATTACTGCTTTGTACTATCAGTATCTCTGCACAAGTACAGAGGAGCAGACTTATTACGCTTATGGGCAGTCGGTTTCAGATAACTCTGGTAGATAAAGATTCTATTTCTGCAGAACGGAATATTGATAAAGCTGTAGCTGAAATTACCAGAATCGAAAATCTTATTTCTGAATGGAGACCCGAAACACAAATTTCTCAGGTAAACCAGAATGCGGGAATAAAACCGATAAAAGTAGATAAGGAAGTATTTGACCTGACGAAAAAGGGCATATACTTTTCTAAACTTACAGACGGAGCCTTCGATATCAGTATTGTGGCCATGGACAAAATCTGGAAGTTTGATGATTCTATGGATGAACTTCCAAGTGAACAGGCTATTAAAGAATCGGTAAGACATGTTGGCTATCAGAATATAATACTTGATAGTACCAACTCTACTATTTTTTTGAAAAACCCCGGAATGAAAATAGGTTTCGGTTCTATTGGTAAAGGATATGCTGCAGATAAAACCCGGGATCTGATGAAAAGTATGGGTGTAAAAGCAGGAATTATCGATGCTTCCGGAGATATCTCTACATGGGGAACCCAACCCGATGGAAAACCATGGGCAATAGGAATCAACAATCCATTCAATGATCATAAAATGGCAGCTGTTCTCTATTTCAAAGAAAATGCTGTAACAACCTCCGGCAGCTATGAGAAGTATGCAGAAATTCATGGGAAACGCTATTCTCATATTATGAATCCTAAAACCGGATATCCATCTACCGGCCTTACAAGCGTAACGATTACAGGACCTAATGCAACTATGGCCAACGGCTTCAGTACTTCTATTATGGTACTAGGCGAAAAAGAAGGCTTAAAACTCTTAAAGCAGTTTCCGGAATATCATTATCTGCTAATTACTGACAAAGGAAAGATTATTAAGAATATCAAATAAAACAAAACGAGCCGGAAAATATTCCGGCTCGTTTTTGTTAATCTCTTAAGTATTCATATAGTTTATAAATAAGAATCATTATAATTCATTATCTTAGAGGTCGTTATCTGCTTACAAACAGATATACACAAGCATAAACTAGTACCAAGATGATCAAACACAAAACATTTTATTGCTGTGTAGCAATGCTATTTGGTGCATTGCTGTATAGTCAGGAAGCATCCGAATCTTACATGTCGGATCCTACAGTCAATGCAGTGAATAGGGAACCTATGCACGCCAGCTATTTTGCTTATTCCTCAGCAAATGAAGCCAGAGAAAACAATCCCTGGAAAGTATCCAACTATCAGTCTCTTAATGGTGCCTGGAAATTTAACTGGGCAGATGCTCCTTCAAAAAAACCAAAAGGTTTCTGGAAAATAGATTATAATGACAGCCAGTGGCAAAGTCTGAATATCCCGGCAGTATGGGAACTTAATGGGTACGGAACTCCTATTTATGTCAATCAGCGATACGAGTTCGACTACCTCATGAAGCCTAACCCACCACATGTTCCTCAGAACTATAATCCCGTAGGATCTTACCGCAGGGAGATTGTGGTAGATAAGAATTGGGAAGGTAAAGATATTTATGTTCAGTTTGGAGCCGTACGTTCCTGTATGTATCTATGGGTAAACGGACAATGGGTTGGCTACAGTGAAGACAGTAAGCTTCCTGCGGAATTCAATATTACCAAATACATCAAACCTGGGCAGAAAAACGTCATTGCTTTTCAGTTATACCGTTGGAGCGATGGTACGTATATGGAATGTCAGGATATGTGGAGACTATCCGGTGTTACCCGCGATACCTGGCTTTATGCGCGCGAACCTGTCCACATCAGAGATTTACAAATTACCGGAGATTTGGACAAAAGCTATAAAAATGGCATCTTAAGTGTCGATCTACATCTTTCTAATCATAAAAATATACCATTAAAGGGCTATTCCGCCAGTATAGAATTAAAAGACCAGCAAGGCAAAACTGTCGGGACAACAAAAATTCCGGTGGATAATCCCAATACACTTAAAAATATAAAAATACCTGTTAACCGTCCGGAATTATGGTCAGCCGAGATTCCGAACCTGTATACAGTATTGGTTTCGCTGCAAGATGCTTCCGGAAAAGTGCTGGAAGTTATCCCTCAGAAAACAGGATTCCGTAAAGTAGAAATCAAAAACGGAGTTTTACTCATCAACGGAAAGGCTCCTTTAATAAAAGGAGTCAACCGACATGAAATGGATCCTGAAACAGGCTATGTTGTTTCGAAAGAACGAATGGAGCAGGACATCCGGATTATGAAGGAAAACAACATCAATACAGTACGTACCAGCCATTATCCCAACGATCCTTATTGGTACGAGCTGTGTGACCGCTACGGAATGTATGTCATAGATGAAGCCAATCTGGAAACTCATGGTATGGGCTATGGGGAAGAAACGCTGGCCAAGAAGCCAGAATGGTATAACCAACACCTGGAAAGAAATCAGCGTATGGTAGAGCGGGATAAGAACCATCCTTCTGTAATCATTTGGTCCCTGGGTAACGAAGCCGGTATGGGTGAAAACTTTGAAAAAGCTTATCAGTGGGTTAAAAACAGAGATGCTTCGCGCCCTGTACAATATGAACGTGCCAATATGGGCGCTACAGATATCTATTGCCCTATGTATGTATCCCCTGAAGATATGGTACGCCATGTAAAGGAAACTAAATCTCCAAAACCTTTTATACAAACAGAGTACGCACATGCTATGGGGAATTCTCTTGGTGGTTTCAAAGACTATTGGGATACCATTCGTGCTAATTACCCTAAAATGCAGGGTGGCAATATCTGGGATTTTGTAGATCAGGCTTTTCTGGAGATCACTCCTAAGGGTGATTCCATTTATACCTATGGCGGAGACTATGGATTCAATATGCCTAGTGACAATAACTTCAACAGTAACGGGCTTATTGCTGCTGACCGCAGTCTGCATCCACACATGCTGGAAGTAAAGAAACTATATCAGAGTATTCACACTACAAATACTGATGCAGCTAAAGGAAAGGTAAAAATATTTAACGAGTTCCTTTTCAGAGATCTTAGCGATGTCTATATGCAATGGGAAGTAATTGCGGATGGTAAACCTATACAAACAGGTCGTATTAATAACCTAAAAGTAGCTCCTCTACAAAGTACTAACCTGGCTATCCCATATACTACTCCTTCGGACAATAAAGAATATTTCCTGAATGTATATTATAAAACCAAGAAGAAAGAGGGACTTGTTGATGCCGACTGGGAGATTGCCAAAGATCAGATTCTCATCAAATCATCTCAGCCAGACAATAAAATGACTTCGGGTTCCCAAAATGGAGCTCTGCAACTAAAGAACAATCCTGATAATATTACCTTATCCGGAAATGGTATTTCAATTCAATTTGATCGTAAAGATGGATTGATACACCATTATATAATTAATGGTACGGACTTCATGGAGAAAGGCTTTACTCTGAAACCGAATTTCTGGCGACCACCTACAGATAATGACTTTGGAGCAGGACTTCAGCAAAAGTTGCAAAATTGGAAACGTGCCAGCTACGAATATGAACTGACCTCTTTGTTCACCGAGAATGAAGGAAATACCACAAAAGTGAAGGCAACCTACAATCTGCCTTATGTAAATGCTGTTCTGAATATTGTATATAACATCTCCGGCTCCGGACAGATCGACGTAACTCAGACAATGAAACATCAGGAACTAACAGCCAAAATACCTATGCTTCCTAAATTCGGCATGCAGTTAGTACTCCCGAAATCTTATGATCAAATTAACTGGTATGGTCGTGGTCCGGGTGAAAACTATCAGGACAGAAAAGAAAGTACATTTGTCGGATTATATAAAAGTACAGTGAAAGATCAGATACATCCCTATGTTCGTCCGCAGGAAAGTGGTAACAAAACTGATGTACGCTGGTTCACTCTGACTTCTTCAAACGGTACGGGTCTTAGATTCAGTAGTCAATCGACACTTAACTTTACGGCAAGAGCTTTCCTGGATTCCGATCTGGATGATGGCAGTGCAAAAAAACAATCGCACTCCGGATCATTAAAACTAAAACCATATACAGTGCTGAGTATAGATTTACAACAAATGGGCTTAGGATGTATAGATAGCTGGGGAGCTTTACCGATGGAAGCTTACCGATTAAATTATCAGGATTACACCTATCAGTTTAGTATAACTCCTGTAAAATAATAAACTATAAAATTAATGCATAGCAATAAAGGCGATCTCTCTAGGGATCGCCTTTTTTCACGTTTCTGTTGTTTATTATAAATTGAATTATTTGCCCTAAAAATTTACAATAATTCAATACATTTGAATATGAAAAAAAGTTTACTTCTCCTGTTGTTAATATCCTTATTTACATGGTCTTGCAAAAAGGAAGAAAAAACACATCCTTATACTTTCTACTACTGGAGAACAAATTTTGAGCTTAATCAAACAGAAAAGCAGGCTTTGGAAAAATCCAGTACTCCGATATTGTATACCCGTTATTTCGATATAGATAAAGTAAACGGACGCTTTGAGCCGATAGGAATCCTAAGCTCTAAGCAGAATATTCAGCAGAAAATAGTTCCTGTTGTTTTTATTATGAACAGAGTGTGGGAAAATATAACACCTGAAGAACTGGACTTTCTTGCAGCAAAGACTAACGAATTCATCCAAAGAGTCAGCAAAGAGAATGCTTTTAATACCATTAACGAAATTCAGATCGACAGTGACTGGACCGCCGGAACAAAAGTCGATTATTTTGCTTTTCTGAAAAAACTAAAACAGGTATCCGGTAAAGATATTTCATGTACCATACGCCTTCATCAGGTAAAGGACAAAAAGAATACTGGTATTCCACCCGTAAGCAAAGGCTACCTGATGTGTTACTCAACCTCTTCACCTTTGGCAGATACTCCTGAGAATTCTATCTTAGATGTGACAACGCTGAAGAATTATCTTTCCGGTATAGGCGAATATCCCCTGAAACTTGATATTGCATTACCTATTTATTCATGGGGAATTGTAACCAACCATTTGGGGAAACATAAACTCATAAATGCAGTATCAGAAGAAAATCTGAAGACCGATTCCAAGTTTAGGAAAGTAGCAGAACATCTCTATCAGGTTGAAGAAGATCACTTTTATGAAGGTTTCTACCTTAGTAAAGGATTTCAAATAAAGGTAGAAGAGATCTCCCAAAAGGATCTGGATCAGGTAAAAGACTTTCTGAATAAAAAATTAAATAACTACAACATTATTTATTATCATTTAGATTCACGATTTTTACACTATCAATACTAAAAACCAATTATGAAAAAGATATTAACTTCCGTTTCACTGTGTTTTCTGATGTACAATCAGGCTTCTGCATGTGCCGATTCAGACACAGATAGTATTTACTTCAATCTGTTTGGGCAAGAAATTATTCAGCGTCCCGAATACTTTCCGTTTTTGTTATCTTATGACTATGCATATTATGAACCGGAAAGCAAACTGAAAGCAGAAGACGAAAATATAAAAGACTGGGAGAAGTACTTCAACAATCAGCTATCTTATGAAGAAACCAATGCGTTGGTAAAGATTGTTGGATTGAGGCATCTGCAAAGCTGGAAGAAAGGAGATCTTACACACCAGCTTTCAAAAAAACTGGGAAAAGACTTCTATACAAAATACAAGGACGGACTGGATTACCTGACAAAAGCTAAGGAATTGGAACCTTATATGTTTGTAAAATATGTTCCGAGTAAAGACTCTTTTTATTCCATGCACTCAGAAGGTCAACGTAATGCATCTGATCTGAACTATACTGCTACAGTAAAATCCTTACTGGACGGTTATAATACAGCTAAAGGAGCAGATATAAAACTAAGATATGCCTATCAGCTTGTAAGATTTAATCACTATAATTTAAAATTTGATGAAGCGGTTAAGGCTTTCAATACCTACGCTGCACCTTTGAAGTTGAAAAATGCAATCTATTGGGATGCACTAGATCAAAAAGCGGGTGCACTAAGAGGATTAAAGAAAAAGGATGAAGCTAACTGGGATTTCTTTCAGGTATTTATTCATAGAAAAACCAATAAAGAATCTGTTTATTCTTCATTGAAGCTTACAGAAGCCCGTGATTTCAAAAGTCTTTTGGCAAGAGCTAAGACACCTGAAGAAAAGAACATGACATATTTTCTGTTGGCTTATAATGAGTACAACAATCCTGTACCTATTATGGATAAAATGATTGCCAACAATGCTGATTCGGAAATCCTGAAAGTTCTTGCAGTAAGGGGCATCAACCAACTGGAACGGAATTACCTGCCAACGAATATTTATTGTTATGATCTTAACTGCCAGTATAAAACCAATAAACTTCCGTTTTACAACTCTACCTACTCTTATCAGGACAAAGGAGGCGAGAACTTTATAGCAGCATTAGACAAAACTTTGCAAAATGCCAAAGCAAAAAGCCACGACAAGGCGTTCTGGGATATCTCAATTGCTTATTTGAAATTTTTACAAAGCGATTACACATCGAGCGTTGCTATTCTGAATAAAATATCTACTTCAAACCCCGAATATCAGCAGCAGATTACAAAAATGAAAATGCTGAATGATATCCTTTCTCAAAAGAAGATAACTCCGGAATTTGAAAACAGTCTGCTTACAAAATACAGTGAGGTTTTTAAAGATAATCAAAGTACTGATGAAAGATATGCCTGGAGGCATATGCAGACCAGAGATTTCATCATAGATATACTAGCCAACCGTTACTTCATGGAACATCAGGATGCTAAATCTTTTCTGCTGAATAACAGACTTTCGGATCTACAGTATAATCCTAATTCGGATCTGGTAGCAAAAGTTCAGGCATTCTATAAAAAGCCAAATAAAACGGCACTTGAAAAATATATTGCCAAAAGCCTCGACAATGTTGGTGATGTAGATTCTTTCTTTAATATTATCTATGGAGACCGTGCTATGCGGACAGGTGATTTCCAAAAAGCCCTCTCTTTCTACCAAAAGTCAAAAAACTTCAAAGGTATTCCAAGAACTGAAGCCATATATGATGATAAGGGAAATTACCATCAGAGACTGGTTGTTTACAAATCCGGAGAGTATGACGGGTTTAGCAATATTCCGTCACTGGTATTCGGAAGAAATAAATGGGTAAGCTATGAAAGTGCTCCAAATGAAACCATGATTGCAGAAGACACTTCAGCTTTCCCTTTCCTTACCAAAAACATGAATAAAATGCAGCTTACCGAGGTTCTTATTCAACTGAAAAAAATTGGTGTAGGGAATAGTGACAAAGCTAAAATGGCCAATCGCCTGATCGGTAATCTTATGTATAATACTTCCATCTTAGGATATTACCGCCATATTTTTGTAATGGATGTTGATAATGCCAACAGCCAGAAGTTTCATTTTGACAACTCCAAAGGTCAACCTTTCCACTTCTATTATAAGAACTTCCTGGACGCTCACTATGTAGAGCCCGATAATTTCGATATTGCTATCGGCTATTTCCAGAAAGCTTTACAGCAGTCTCCAAATAAAGAGGACAAAGCCAAGATTCTCTTCCAAATGGCACAGGCTGAGCAAGGGAAATACTATCAGTGGGAAGCAGCACAAAATTCAAACACCTCTTACAGTGATAAGGATTATGATGCTAAAATGAAGAAGTTTGATAATATGTTGCTGACAACAAAGAATCAGAAGTTCCGAACCTATTTTGCTGAACTGAAAAAGAATTACAATAATACTTCTACAGTAAAAGCTTTAGAAACTAATTGTCTGTATTTTGATTATTACATGAGTAAGTAATCAAAATACCACTATCAATAAACATGGTGCTAAGAATCTTAGCGCCATGTTTATTGATACTCCTCATGACGAAAACTTTACAAAAAATCTTATAGGTTTCAGAAACCTATAAGATTTATGTTATTATAGAATCTCACTAACGGAGACGTTATTTTTGCTCTCTTATTTTCCCAAGGAATTTTATTTTAGGCGAAGCAGCCATCCCATTGGGATTACATCCTGGCTTACCTTCAGGTACTTCCAGATTTTGTTTTTTATAAAAAGCTTCCCATGCAACATCGGTTTTACCGGTTTTAGGATTGACAAAGGTCATTGGCTCTAACTGAAAAATAGAATCTCTGGCAAAACTTCTGTGAACAAAGTCGGAACAGTATAACTGATCATCGGAAAGGATATAACTATAATTATATGGTCTTCCCAGCCAGTTTTTAGCAACGCTAATAGCATTGGGAATACTTTTACGATAAGCTGTTCTCAGGCGGTATACATCTACATGGTTGTTATCATTCTGTTCGTCCCGAAGGAAGTGGTCCAAAGGAACTCTTTCGGAACCGTTCCGGGTACCGGCATGCAAAACCCAATAGTTTTTACCTTCTTTTTCTAACAACCCGATATGGGAATAATGTGTTGATTTATCTGTCTGAGTCACACGGTCTATAGCACCTGACAGTGTACTGCCATTGGCCGAAACCAGTAAAAGATCTCCGTTCTCTAACTGCATACCATATTTTGTTGCACAGGACCCTAAAGCAATAAGTATGATCCCTAATAATATTATCTTTAAGCTTCTCATTTGCAATGGCAAATATAGCTATTCCGTAAAAAATAAAAACCTTACAGATTTTGTTTCTGTAAGGTTCCTAATTTACTTGGTCACATTATTTATTCAATAACTAATAACCATCCTTTGTTTTGAGCAACCGGAATAGCATCATTTATACTAAACGTCTTAGCTTCCTGGAAGCCTTCAATAGCCTGTGCTTTTATTACCGCTTTCTTAGGATTAATTCCTAGTTTCTTCCAATCTATATTTAGTTTTATAGAAGTATCACCAGAAGCCCAGCTTGCCAGTGCCACCATAGCTTTGTTTTTTTTCTTGTAAACTGTTGCCAGAACTTCTTTATTATCGGTTTTTACCGGATTATTATCTACCCAGTAGCCAATCATTTTAGATCCTTTAATTCCGAAATTGTCCCAGGCCTTCCACAGATGGGTTGGATTACTTTTATCCGACCATCCTAACCTGTTGGTCATCCCGAAGATCATTCCTCTCCATTGGTTTCCGTCATTCTGTAACATCTCTCCCATTAAACCGAAAGGAATACCACTAACTTCTGTAAGGAAGAAATCTGGCTTATTTTTCTCATAATCGAAATACTCCCCAAACCATAATCTGTTCAGGTATGGGAAATGCTCCATATAAAGATTAGCACTGTTGTTGAAGCCGTCTTTATCATTAAACTGATTGGCAGAATGCAGATCTATAATACCCGGATGTCCGTTTTTAGTCATCACTTTTTTCACACGCTTCATTGTAACCCTGTCAAAAGCTACGTCATCCAGGTAGATTCCGTCAATACCAATATTATCAACCAGCCAGTTCATACCTTCTACGTAGTAATTATGCCAACGGTTCATACCACTATTTATAATAGCTGCATCTTTAAACTCCGGAACATACCATGCGGCAATATAATCGTTGTGAAGATGTTCCTGCAGCCATGAATAGCCTCCACCCTTTCCGGCAGAAAAAACTTCGTGTCCCAGACTTCTTACAGGATACAGCTCGTACATTCTGTTGGAAACCTCACGGATGGTATTGTAGATTTTCACCTTCAGCCCGCTCTGGTGAGCCTTGCTGATATAATCTTTCATTTCTTTTGTAGCAATGAAAGGGTAATTGATATATGGATTGATATCAGTACCATGGTGAATATTGATTACGTTGGCACCACTCTCTTTGGCTTTTTCTATCGGAACATATTTATGGTAAAATCTGTTTCCCCATTGCCATTCTGTATTTATAGTATGGAAAGGCGTGATGAGTAAATGGAAGTTATAATACAACTCCTCACCTTTTTTCAGGTTTCGGCTTCCACTGTAGTTATTAACAATTACTCCGGATTTGTCTTCTGTAATATTAATTCCGCCCTTATTATTATTTCCCCATGAACTCGGAAGTATCAGAGGCTTTTGCAAATAGAAGTTAGTATTCAGCGGGCGCGAGTATTTTTCATCCCGAAGGCTGAACTGTAGTCCGGCATTTACATTCCCCAACCAGGCACCATCCTGATTCTTTTTAGCTACATCCCATTTCCATGAGAAATTTTCAGGACGACTGCCTCCTTTCTCGCCTAATCCCATTAGGTACCTGGATGCATAGGATGAAAACGGAATCTGCATAGCGATATCCTTTAGCTCTACATCGTTCAGTGCCGTTACTTTTACTTTATATTCCATAAAGCCATCAAACTCCAAAGATCCTTCTATTTCCATTTTCAGGTTCTGTCCCTGGCTTTGCGAATGCCAGCTGTACAATCCTTCTTCTTTTTTGTCCAGCTTAAATTCTGCCTGACCAAATTTCTCAGGAGTTCCGTTAGCATTTACTATATTAAATTTAACTGGCGAAGCCAATACCTCATTGGTTTTTGCAGAGATTTCTGTCATCTCCTGAGTAAAGAATGTCTGTATTTTTGATGGAAGTCCATCCGGAGAAAGAATTACCTTTCTTCCTAGCAGAGAAATTTCACGATTGGCTGTATTATATACTAATGGTGTATAAGGTTTGATTACCGTATTCTCTTGTGCCATGGTAGAGTTAAGCCACGGAAGACGCGTCATCTTCCAGGGTTCATCATAACCTTTGTGCTGCGCAACGGTACCGGAGATACTAATTTCTACCGGAATATTTTGTGCTGGTGCATTCTCCGGCTGAATAGTTACAACGGCTTTGTAAGTCCCGGCAGGGACATCAGCAGGAATATCGAATCCACACCAAATGGACTGAATATTACCTGGTGCTACATTTACGGCAAATTTCAAAGGTTTTCCTTCATAGCTGGTACCATCTGTATTGATGGAAGTAAAAAGCGAGGAACTTATTTTACCTGCAGGAGAAACGAGATCTGTTGCAATAACTTTTACATTTTTAAGTTCAGTAGCCTTTGCCAATACACCCAACTGAAAAGCATAGAATTCTCCTTTATCAGTCTTTCCGACGAATTTGCTGTTATCCCTCTTAGCATCTACCCATATCTGTGGAATCTCGTTCATCTTTACCGGATTCTCTCTGAATTCCGGAAACACCAGATAGGTGTCGTTTGCATGCTTTTTCAGATACTGATCTATCTCGGCTTTTGAAGCCAGAACCTCCATAGGATTGTTCTCATTAAATCTGTCTACAGCATCTATCCGCATAAACTTTGCTACCTCACTTCCTTTTACATCCGAAGTACCGGAAACTGTTTTTTTAAGATAAACAGCCTGTGGGTAATTTTCACTGGCCTTCAACTCATAAGGAAGATAGTAAATATAGTATGTCCCTTTTCCGGAAACAGGATCGAAAAGAACTTCTCCCTGTTCTCTATTGATATTGAGATATGCACTTACTTCGTATTGTTTCTGTGAAGTACTGTCTACTACTAAAATCCTTTGTCCGTCCTTTACTTCAGGATTTCTCCACGGAATTACAGCTTTTGCAACTTTAGATTTTCCTTCAAATTTTACAACTGCTCTTTTGTTACCCAATTTATCGGGGTTCCAAAGCTCTTTCTGTAGGGGATAAATATGCTGAGCATGTATTGCAATACCCAGAAATGAAAGTACGGACAGGCCTAATTTTTTAGAGTATGCTGTTTTCATAGTTTATGGTTATTTGTTTTATTCTATCAAAAGTACTACTCTTCAACTAATTAACAGTCATAAGTTTTGATATTTAATCCCTGAAAACAGTGATTTTGGCAGTTTATCTGCTTCAAAGCATATTAGATATTCAGGCTTTTCGCTACTTTCGCCACATAAAAAACAAATATGAAAAAGACATTCGCCTTATTATTTTCATTTATTTCTTTGTTAACTTTCTCGCAGATGCAAACATATAAACTGGAGAATGCCGTTTCATATAGGATAAAAGACGATTTTTATTCCAATTTTCTAAATATTTTTTCCACACCCGATTATTCAGCTAATCTCTTTGTCGTAGCAACTCCCATGGGAAATACTGCTTCTCTGAATGTAGGTAATCGTTTTTATGCAGTATATTCAGATGATGGGAAAGTTTTTAAAATTGCTGTTGAAGATACCATTGACAGGAATAAGTATAAGAATAATGATGATCCGGATCTTGATTTAACAGATTTTAAAAATACTCTTCTGGTAAAAAGAACAAATAAGAAGGAAACTATAAAATCTAAACAATGTGATGTATATTCTATAACCAATAAGGATGGCAAAAACAACAATGAAACAGTTTGTATTGATACAACATCCAGATTGAATACTGTTCCATTTATAATTCCGGCAATAAAAGATTCAGTAAAGGGCTTAGTCTACCGTATTGGTAATAAAATTGAGCTCAATTTTTCCGGTACAATTGAGGATATGGAAAAAGATTCTGAAGATGGAAGTGATGGCGAAGTGGCTAAGACAAAGCAAAAAGATCTCGTTATACAGTTTGATGAAAAAGCTGAAGTAGAAAACTATAAGAAGGAATACAACAACAAAAATTAAAGGATTATAACTTTCAAGTTACAATCCTTTATCAGAGAATAATATAATAAAAACAGAATCTGTAAATCAATGTAAAATTGATTTAAAAATACTTTTTCTTTAGTTTTCTAAAAGGTAATACAAAAAGCGTTTTGAATTCGCTTGTTTCTACTTTCTTTGGATAATAATCCACGCCAAATACAATTTCGTGTGCTTTAGCTTTCCGGTATGTTCCTAAGATACGATCCCATACAGTCAGGACATCTCCATAGTTGCAATCTGTTAATGGAAGCTTGTGATGATGATGAACATGATGAAAATTGGGTGTATTGAAAAGCAAACTTACAATACGGTCTGTTTTTTCCGGAAGGCGGAAATTGAGATGACTGAAAAGACTAAAAAACAACTGAATAATCTGGCGAAGGATAAGTACCCAGAACAAACTTCCGGAAAGAAATACCCAAAGTAATGTCAGAAGCATTCTTAAAAGATTATCCCCGGGATGCTCTCTTAATGTTGTCGATATGTCCATGACTTTATCACTATGGTGTACCGCATGAAAACTCCACAATGGCCTTACTTTATGCGCAACAACATGGTAGATATATTCACCAAGATCTAAAAGCAGAAAACTAACCACAAACAATAATACAGGATGTCCTTCTAAAGGCAAGAGGTAAACAATACCAAAATGATGCAGTTGTGTCCATGCAATTGTCTTTACAAATAAAACACTAAGGATAAGTTCCGCAGGCAGACTGGTAAAAATAAATGGCATGTTGGTAAAGGCATGTTTCCATTTCTTATAATCAAGTCCCGAAGAGATAAAATTTTCAAGATTCCATCCAACAAAAAACAACATGAAGAAAATAGCGATCTGAATCTTTTCTCCGTCTCTTAATAATAATTCTTCCATAGGCTTGCAAAGGTATTTTCCCTTGCTTAAAACCAAATTAAAATACCCTGAAAAAAATATTAAAAAGTGGAGTTATTTATCTCACCCTAATTATATTTAATTGCCTTGTCCAGTTCTATAGGATTATACTCTCTTCTGATCTTCTCCTGCATTTTTACAGAAAGCTCTTTAAACTGTTCTTTTTTTGTAATCTTTATTCCCATCACGGCAGATTGGGACTTTCCCTCTACAAAGCTTTCTCTGGCCCACTGTAGAGGATCGTTATATGTTTCTAAAAGTTTTTGCTGATATTTTTCTAATGTAATTGGTACTAGTTTCTTACCATAGGCAGTTTCGAAGAAATTAGCTGTATTGTATGCAGCCTTCTCATTGGTGCTTTTTATGAGATTGAAAATAAAATTATGTCCAGTATCTTCCACTTCAAAAATAAGCCCGGGCAAACCACGAAATTTATATGGCCCCTCATCTATATTTACTTCCTTACAAAACCAGGCAATCCAGTTACGACCTCCAAATTTTGTAGTTGCTTTCTGCAATTGATATCCATCCTTCATTTTCGTATCATTTGCAAGTATCCAGTCTATTTTATCTGTACTCGCGAGTGTGAAAGTATTGAAGTCTAGTTGCACTCTGCTTATATTGTTAAAACTATTTCTGCTGCGTTCTAACATTGGAGCATCTGTATAACCTTCTACCTTTTCACCTTTCATATTAATGGAATCCATTCTCACATATTCCTCATCATAAAACTTCACAGTATTCGGTAATACTTCCAGAATCATTTTTACTTCGTCATAATGGTTACTCAAAGAATCCGTTTTGTATTTGTACTGGTAAATAAACTTGTGCACCTGCGCCTGCATAAATGAAACGCAGAAGCTTAGAATAAGAAGAATATATTTCATATATATTATTTCTCTAAAGTTAGAAAAATATTCTATTCGTACAAGAATACATAAAAAAACACCACATTCTTTCGAATGTGGTGTTTCTATTATCACGGCAAAGTATGCACGTTATCACACTTTAATTTCTACGTCTACACCGCTAGGAAGTTCTAACTTCATTAGAGCATCCACAGTTTTAGAAGAAGAAGAGTAGATATCCATCAATCTCTTGTGAGCAGAAAGTTGGAACTGTTCTCTTGATTTCTTGTTTACGTGTGGAGATCTCAACACAGTGAAGATTCTCTTATTTGTTGGTAAAGGGATTGGCCCGTTTACGATAGCCCCTGTAGCCTTTACTGTTTTTACGATTTTCTCAGCAGATTTGTCAACTAAGTTGTAATCGTAAGATTTTAGCTTTATTCTGATTCGTTGTGACATTTTTAATCTAATTTAAAATTAACCTCTAGCTTTTGCGATTACATCCTCAGCAACATTGCTTGGAGCTGGTTCGTATTTCTCAAATTCCATAGAAGACGTAGCTCTACCAGAAGATAATGTTCTTAATGAAGTTACATAACCGAACATTTCTGATAATGGAACAAATGCTTTGATAACTTTAGCGTTATTTCTGTCATCCATACCGTTTACTGTACCTCTTCTTCTGTTAAGGTCACCTACGATGTCCCCCATGTACTCCTCAGGAGTTACAACTTCAAGTTTCATAATAGGTTCCATGATTACAGGCTTAGCAGCTCTACCAGCTTCTTTGAAACCTAGCTTAGCAGCTAATTCAAAAGATAACTGATCGGAGTCAACCGGGTGGAAAGATCCATCCTTAAGAGTTACTTTGATACCTTCAATTTCGAATCCAGCTAAAGGACCATTTTTCATAGCCTCTTTGAAACCTTTTTCTACAGAAGGAACAAATTCTCTTGGAATGTTACCACCTTTAATTTCGTTGATAAATTCAAGACCTAACTTACCATCTTCTGCAGGACCGATTTCAAATACGATATCTGCAAATTTACCACGACCACCAGTTTGTTTTTTGTAAACTTCTCTGTGGTTAGCAGTAGCAGTAAGAGATTCTTTGTACTCAACCTGAGGCTGACCTTGGTTAACTTCAACTTTGAATTCTCTTCTTAAACGGTCTACAATGATATCTAAGTGAAGCTCACCCATACCAGAGATAATTGTTTGGCCAGAAGCCTCATCAGTTTTAACCTGGAAAGTTGGATCTTCTTCAGCAAGCTTAGCTAATGCGTTACCAAGTTTATCCTGGTCTGCTTTAGTTTTAGGCTCAACAGCGATACCGATTACCGGATCTGGGAAGATCATAGATTCAAGAACGATAGGGCTCTTTTCATCAGATAGGGTATCACCAGTTTTAATATCCTTGAAACCTACAGCTGCACCGATATCTCCTGCCTCGATATACTCAACAGGATTCTGCTTGTTAGCGTGCATCTGATAGATTCTTGAAATTCTTTCTTTGTTACCAGATCTTGTGTTAAGAACATAAGAACCTGCATCTAGTCTACCAGAGTAAGCTCTGAAGAATGCTAAACGACCTACGAATGGGTCAGTAGCAATTTTAAATGCTAAAGCTGCGAATGGTTCTTTAACGTCTGGTTTTCTTGTAATTTCTTCTTCAGTTCTTGGGTCTGTACCTTTGATATCGTCTTTATCCATTGGAGAAGGAAGATATTTACATACAGCATCCAGCATGAACTGAACACCTTTATTTTTGAAAGATGATCCACAAGTCATTGGAATGATAGAAAGATCAATTGTAGCTTTTCTTAAAGCTTCGTTGATTTCGTCCTCAGAGATTGAATCTGGATCTTCGAAGAATTTCTCCATCAAAGTTTCATCGTAGTCAGCAACTGCTTCTACTAATTTCTCTCTGTATTCAAGAACTTCAGCTTTCATATCCTCAGGAATTGGAACTACTTCGAAAGTAGCACCTTGTCCAGCCTCATCCCATACGATTGCTCTGTTCTTAATAAGGTCTACAACACCTTTGAAGTCTTCTTCAGCACCGATAGGTAATACAATTGGAACTGCGTTAGATCCTAACATTTCTTTAACCTGGTTCACCACGTTAAGGAAGTCAGCACCTTGTCTGTCCATTTTGTTTACGAATCCCATTCTCGCAACTTTGTAGTTGTCAGCAAGTCTCCAGTTGGTTTCTGACTGAGGCTCTACTCCGTCTACTGCAGAGAATAAGAATACTAACCCGTCTAATACTCTTAAAGAACGGTTTACCTCTACAGTGAAGTCAACGTGTCCCGGAGTATCGATGATGTTGAAGTGGTATCCTTTAGTTTCTGGTAAAGATTTACCTTGGTCTGTAGGGAAGTTCCAGCTACAAGTTGTAGCAGCAGAAGTAATGGTAATACCTCTTTCAGCTTCCTGCTCCATCCAGTCCATGGTAGAAGCACCTTCGTGAACTTCACCAATCTTGTGAGTTTTTCCTGTATAGAAAAGGATACGCTCAGTTGTAGTAGTTTTACCAGCATCGATGTGTGCAGCGATACCAATATTTCTTGTGTATTTAAGATCTCTACTCATCTTACAGATTAAAATTTAAAGTGTGAGAATGCCTTGTTAGCCTCAGCCATTTTGTGCGTATCTGTCTTTTTCTTAACAGCAGCACCTTCTTCTTTAGCAGCAGCGATAATCTCTGCAGCTAATTTCTGAGCCATAGACTTATCATTTCTGGCAGTAGCATATTTAATTAACCACTTCATTGCCATAGAAATTTTTCTATCTGCACGGATAGGCATTGGGATTTGGAAGTTTGCACCACCAACTCTTCTAGATCTTACCTCTACGTGTGGCATAACGTTAGTTAACGCATCTTTCCATACTTCAAGGGAAGTTTTTTCCTGATCTTCTTTCTTCTTTTCAACGATTTCTAATGCATCATAGAAAATTCTGAAAGCGATAGACTTCTTACCGTCTAACATCAGGTTATTTACAAATCTTGTTACCAATTGATCATTAAACTTTGGATCTGGTAGCAAAGGTCTTTTTTTAGCTTTTGTCTTTCTCATTGTACTGTTCCTAATTTAATGATTACTTTTTCTTACCTGTAGCTGCAGGCGCTTGTCCTGGTTTAGGTCTCTTAGCTCCGTACTTAGATCTTCTCTGAAGTCTTCCGTTAACTCCAGCTGTATCTAATGCACCACGTACAATGTGATATCTAACTCCCGGTAGGTCTTTCACCCTTCCGCCTCTTACCAATACTATCGAGTGCTCTTGAAGATTATGTCCTTCTCCCGGGATATAGGCGTTAACCTCTTTACCATTAGAAAGTCTAACTCTCGCAACTTTTCTCAAAGCTGAGTTAGGTTTCTTAGGCGTGGTTGTATATACTCTCGTACATACGCCTCTTCTTTGTGGACATGATTCCAAAGCAGCCGATTTACTCTTCTTAGTAAGCGTGGCTCTTCCTTTTCTAACTAATTGTTGAATAGTAGGCATGTAATTGCTTTATTATTTTTTATTTGAGGATGCAAAAATATAAATTATTTTTTGATTTACAAACAATTATGTTTTTATTTCGTGCAGAAAAGTCAGTATTAAATTTTGTAAACCACATCATTACAATTCTAATACTCATTATTTCTTCACTTATTTAAAAATATCTTTTATTACTTTTCCTTTTGAATATTGTAGTGGAAACTGCAAAAGCTCTGCAATCGTATTTGCAATATCTATTTGTTCGTAGTTACCCGTACTAATGGTAGCATTCTTTTTAAAATCCGGACCCATTGCAAAAAATTCAATATGTCTGCAACCTGCACAATCATCTCCATGATTCTGAAATCCGCCTTTACTATCAATATGCCTTCCGTGATCGTTACTTACAATTAATGTAGTCTTGTCTTTATACGAAGGCAAAGATTGTATATAGTCCCATATTTCTTTAATTGAAGCATCAGTTGTCTTTATAGCTTTAATATATTCTTTCCAATTATTATTGTGCCCGTAGGAGTCTACATCTTTCAGATTAATGACAATAATATTAGGACTATACTTTTTCATTACCTCTTTTGTATTCGCTACAGTTATAGCATCATCACGATAGTCGGATCCATTACCACTGATACCACAATCTGCACTGGGCTGAAACTTGTCTTTCCATCCATCAAGCTTACAATTATTCAGAACTTCAAGTTTGTCTTTAGACGCAATAACCCAGGCTTTAGTCTTATCCACTCCGGTATACTTCAACCACTGCTGCATTACCGATGGAAAGCCTGGCAGCTCTTTTCCGTTATTTTGTATGGATTCATAGACTCCACTACACATTGCACTATGTCCCGGATTAGTATTGGTTGTACCATTATTTTTAAAGTCACTGATAAAAACGCCTTGCTGTAAAAGATTTATCCTGTTCGGAATATTCTCTTTATTGGCAGCCTCCCAGGTCTCGGAGATACGAGGACCATCCACTACAAGCAGGACAACATTTTTAGTCTGATACTTTTCTGCCACCTTTTGAGTAGATTCAAACGAATCATTGTTATTATCACTACATGAAAATGATAACAACAATGAAATAAGAGGAAATAGTAATGTGAATTTCTTCATTATAAAATATTTTGTGATTGGTGTTTTTATATGACTGCAAAAATAACATTCCTCCCCTATTAAGACGATGAACACAATATTACAGAATCGTTAAAAGTATTTAATACACTTTTTCACAATTATCCATAGCAACTCTCAATGTTTATCTTTGAATTAGATTCAATCTATTGATAATAGATAATTTGATAGTTTTAATTTATTAAATTTGTATATCAAAATATTAACATTAATAAAATAATACAAATGAAAAATTCTAATTTAATAGGACTAAAAGCTGAAGATTGCAAGAACATTGCTGAAAAATTAAACATTTTATTGTCAAACTATTCAATCTTTTACCAGAACACACGTGGAGCACACTGGAATATAAAAGGCGATTTATTCTTCACACTTCACCCAAAATTCGAGGAACTTTACAACAGTCTTATACTAAAGATTGATGAAATTGCTGAAAGAATCCTTACACTAGGAGCACAACCACAGCATAATTATTCATTCTACATTAAAAATTCATCTATTAAAGAAAGTAACGAAGTAAGTGATGGCCGTAAATGTGTTGAGGACATTCTTGCTTCCTTCAAAAAAATTATCGAGCTTCAGAGAGAATTACTGGATATTACAGATGAAGCAGGTGACGAAGGTACAAACTCTTTAATGAGCGATTATATTACAGAACAGGAAAAAGAAGTATGGATGTACAGCTCTTTCCTTGGAAAATAAACCCATTCTATATCCTATAATATATAGAACAAAGCAGCCTCTTAATTTTAAAGAGGCTGCTTTTTATTTCTGCAATCTTTCATCTATCTTCCTTATATTAGCATAAATAAACGAAGATGTTAGAAGATCATAACGTAAGATTGGTTTCCCTATTAGATAATGATTTTTACAAATTCACCATGCAATGCGCTGTTGTAAAGCTATTTCCAAGTGAGGTTGTAAAGTATGATTTTATAAATCGTGGCAAACACGAATATCCGGAAGGCTTTGCAGACGAGCTGAAAAAAGCTGTCAATGCAATGTCCCAGCTTAAGCTAACCAAAGAAGAAAAACAATTTCTAAAAAAAACATGTCCATACCTGGACTTACCTTATATAGATTTTTTGGAAGGCTATCGTTATGATCCGTCCGAGGTACACATTAAACAAGAAGGAAGCAATCTAGAAGTACAGGTTTCAGGATTATGGTATCGGACAATCTTGTGGGAGGTTCCATTATTATGCCTGATCAGTGAGCTTTATTACTCGATGAAAGGTCTTCAAAGGGAAGATGACGAAACAATCATCCAGAAGACTATAGAGAAAGAGAAAAAGTTTAAAACGCTTCAGGTTCCTTTTGCAGAATTCGGAACAAGAAGAAGGCACTCTTACAGAGTACACCGATTAGTTATGCAGGCACTTACATCTATGGAAGACTCTACCTTTACAGGATCTTCCAATGTACACATGGCTATGTTATACAACGTAAAACCCATTGGCACACATGCTCATGAATGGTTTATGTTCCATGCAGCAGAATATGGTTTCAAGATGGCCAACTCTCTTTCCCTGGAACATTGGGTAGACGTCTACCGTGGTGATCTGGGAGTTGCTCTTTCTGATACTTACACTACAGATGTATTTTTTCAGCAATTTGATAAAAAATTTGCAAAACTATTCGACGGTGTAAGACACGACAGTGGAGATCCTATTGAATTTGCCAACAAAACCATAGAACATTATAAAAAACATGGCATCAATCCATTGTTTAAATACATTATTTTCTCTGATGCCCTGAACCCTGAGAAAGTTGAAGAAATCACCAAAGCCTGCCGTGGCAGAATCGGAATTTCTTTTGGTATCGGAACCAATCTGACTAATGACGTTGGTCTTGCTCCGAGCAATATTGTAATGAAACTGATCAGTGTAAAAGGAATCAATAATGAATGGATCCCAACAGTAAAGCTTTCCGATGAGAAGGGTAAATATACCGGAGACCCAAAGATGATAGAACTGGCAAAAGAATTTCTTCAGATAAAAGATTAATAGTGTCCACATTTTCATTTGCCTCAAAAATTATAAAAAATAGTTAAAGAAAATCCTCAGTGATTTTCTTTTTTATTTTTGAGTAAATTTGCACAACCAAAGAAAAGAGCATATGAAAAGACAAATTGACTGGAAGGCTTTAGCTGCATGTATATCCTTTCATGTATTTGTATTTTTCATTATACACGCTTTAACGCCTGCCAATTCATTTAATGTATGGTACAATCATTTGGACAAACCGCTCTTTACTCCACCATCCAGCTTTTTATTCCGCACTATATTTTTAGTATATTTCTTTTCCGGTATTGCATTTTATTTCGTTTGGAAAGCTAAAGAGAACCGGTTTAAATACCGTCAGAAAGCACTCATCTATTATTATATTATTTTCGTACTCATATCCTTATGGTTCATTATTTTCTTTAACTTCAAACTATTAGATCTTGCAGCTATTGTAAATGTCATCACATGGGTACTCACTATAATCTTATTCTTCCTCTTCAAGCGAGTTTCTAAAATAGCAAGCTATCTCCTTATTCCCACTTTATTATGGGATACTTTCAATATGGTTTTAGCCTGGGGCTTCTGGCAACTAAATCATTAAATATTTTTCTTTTCTTTCTCATTAATTATCAGCTGATAAACTAATATTTTACGGTTTTCAGTAAAGTATACCTTTATAATTAGTTTTATATTGCCACACAATATTTTGTAATTTTGAAAGATGGAAATAACCTTTTTACTTATCGGATTTATTGTTGGCGGAATTATTGGTGCTGTAATTTTGTATTTTATTTCAAAATCATCTTCCATTTCCAGAAATTCATACAATGAATTGAACAATTCATACATTAAAAGCATATCAGATCTGGAAAACATTAATCTGAAAAATCAGGAACTATTACAGATTATTAATAAAGAAAAGGAACTCAGCCAGCAGCAGTCAGACTTATTAAGTGATCTGAAAAACGAGTTTGCAAAAATATCAGCTGAATATTCAGCTCTTAACGCTCAATCTCAGGAACAGAAGCAAATAAATACAAAACAAGTATCCCAGATTGAAAACCTCATATCTGATAAACAGGCACTATTTGCCAAAAATTCTGAATTATCTGCTATTAACGAAAGTTTACAGAAATCTCTTGAAACCCAAAAAGAAGAAGTAGCCAAAATTCAGGAAGAAGCAAAGCTTCAATTTGAAAACCTTGCCAATAAAATTCTGGAAGAAAAGACCGAAAAATTCACTACTCTTAATCAGAATAATCTTAAGACCATCCTTGAACCCTTTCAGGAAAAGATTACTGAATTAAAGAACAGAGTCAACGAAGCCTATGAAAAGGAAAATAAGGAACGCTTTTCACTGGCAGAAAAAGTGAGAGAACTTGCAGAACTAAATCAGCAAATCTCTGAAGACGCTAAAAAACTGACAAGAGCCTTGAAAGGAGAAAGCAAAACTCAGGGAAATTGGGGAGAAATGATTCTGGAGAGTATTCTGGAAAAATCCGGATTGGTAAAAGGAAGAGAATATTACCTTGAGCACGAACTTCGTGATGAGAACAATAAAGCCATCTATTCTGAGTTTTCCGGAAAAAAAATGCGCCCGGACGCTGTTGTAAAATATCCTGATGAAAGAAATGTGATTATAGATTCGAAAGTTTCTTTAACAGCTTTCACTGAGCTTGTAGATGAAACCGATCCTGAAATCTATACGATAAAACTTAATCAGCATTTATCTTCTATTAAAAACCACATCCAGCAGCTTAGTCAGAAAGCTTATGATGATTATGGAAAATCTCTGGATTTCGTAATGATGTTCATTCCTAGTGAACCAGCCTATATTGCCGCAATGCAGGCTGATCAGAATCTATGGAACTATGCCTATGAAAGAAGAATTCTATTACTGAATCCAAGCAATCTTATTACTTCTCTTAAGCTGATTGCCGACCTATGGAAAAGAGAGTACCAGAACAGAAATACAATGGAAATCGCTGACAGAGGCGCCAAATTGTATGATAAATTTGTAGGTTTTGTAGAAAACCTAGAGAAAGTGGGAAAAGGTCTTGACCATGCTAAAAATGCATATAGCGATGCTTACAAACAGCTTTCCACAGGAAACGACAATCTTGTAATACAAACTCAAAAGCTAAGAGCATTGGGAATTAAAAGCAAGAAAGAGCTTCCACAAAGTCTTATTGAAAACAGTGAAAGTATTGAAGAATAAATGAAACCACAGAGCCTGACACTGATTATAAGTATTGCACTATTTGTCGCATCATTAACGCAGATTGCCGTTAATATAGGTAACGACTATATGCTTTCTATAGCATGTCTGTTGTTAGGCTGGGCCGAAGTTTTTGAAGGAGGAATTGCCTGGCTGGCAAATCCTCTTTTATTTATTTCATGGTTTTTACTTCTAATAAAACAGCCCAAAATATCTTTACCCCTAAGTCTAATCACCTTCTTTTTAAGCCTTTCTTATCTTTCCGCCAGCACTATTACAGTTAACGAAGGCGGTGGTAAAGCCGCAATCACCTCTTTTGGCTTAGGATATTACCTATGGCTGGCAAGCAGCATCTTCTTGTTTATTGGGAGCCTATGGACAATAATATCCAATAGAAGAGCTGCATCAGAGAAATCACCTGTATAAAATGAATCATTATCATGCTCTATGAAATAGCAGGGAAATCTTTCTAATGATAAATTTTGCCTAGTTTTGCAAAATGCAAATAGAAAGTATACAGAACGATAAAATAAAAAAATTAACCAGACTGATGTCCAAAAACAATGAGCGCCGCAAAAGTGGTATTTTCATTGTAGAAGGTGTTCAGGAAAACGAAAGAGCTATTCAGTTTGGCTATACTCCTACAGAATTCTTTATCTGTAATGATATATTCCACGGAACACTCCCTTCCGCTGTAATTAATAATGTTTCTGCAAAGGTTTATGAAACAATTGCATACAGAGGAACTTCAGAAGGTATTATTGGAGTTTATCAGGAAAAACAAAAATCATTAGAACACTTTACCCCAAAACCTAATTCCGGAATTATCCTTCTGGAAAGTGTAGAAAAGCCTGGTAATCTTGGTGCTGTACTTAGAAGCTGTGAAGCTTTTGGAATTGACGCCATCATCATTACTGATCCTAAAACCGATTTTTACAATCCGAATGTAATACGCTCCAGCGTTGGCTGCCTGTTCGGAATGAACTTCTTCCAGACAGATAACAAATCAGCCATAGATTTCTTTAAACAGCATAATTATCAGATCATCACAACATTTATGGATGATAATACCAAACAGATTCAGAATGCTGATTTCAATAAGAAGACTGTTGCCTGCTTTGGTACAGAACATTCCGGATTAAGCGATTTCTGGAAAGACAAAGGCAGCAATTACCTGATCCCAATGACGGGTAGTATAGATTCTCTTAACCTAAGTAATGCTGTAGCAATTACATGTTATGAGATCCTGAGACAAAAGATATAAAACCAACTATAAACAAAAAATCCCCTAAACTTATTTAGGGGATTTTTTATGACATTATAATCATAATTCATAAAAAAAGCCGCTCGAGAGCGGCTTAATAATTATCTTTGTAAGAAATTATTTTTTAACTTCTTCTTTCTTAACTTCAGTAGTCTTAGTTTCTTCTACTTTTTTAGTAGCGTCAGCTTTAGTAGAATCTGCAGTTGGAGCAACAGCTTTAGTAGAATCTACAGTTGTAGTAACAGTAGAGTCAACTTTAGTAGAATCTACTTTAGTAGAATCAGCTGAACCTTCAGTAGCAGTAGCTTCAGTTTTTTTACAAGATACTAAAGAGATAGCAACGATAGCAGCAGCAGCAGCGATGTTTAAGAATGACTTTTTCATAATAAATTAAATTTAATTTTGTTAAAAATATTTTTCTAAATTGTAATGTGTTCTCTATTTGAACATGACAAAGGTATGGCAGCAATAAAATTTGTCTGAGAAAATTAATTGTAATACTTTTGTAAAATTATTTTACAAAATAATATAACTGATAATCAATAGATTAAATAAAAAATAAATTTTTGACTGATTTAGAATTATTACATTTCGAACAGCTAAAATCTGAAGTTCAGGCCAAATATCTGGAAAATCATACTCCTTCCTATGATGAAATTTCTAAATGGAAAGGCATTGATATCATTTATTTTCAGGAAGACCTCAGAAAAAATGCAAAAGGTAACATTAGCGAGAAATCTTTTTATACTTATTTCAAAACTTCTCCGACAGCTAAGTTACCACGCATTGATATGCTGAATATACTTTCGATATATGCAGGTTATAGTTCATGGTATGATTTCAAGAAAAATCATGCATTCGCCGAAGAACTTCTTTTAGAAAACGAAAATAACCTTTCCGAAAGTAAAGAACCTCAAGTAGAAAGTCTTGTTGAAGAGGAATACAAAGCTCCTGTGATTAGCGAAAAAGAAAGCACCCCGGCTATTCAACCAGGGAGACAAATACCAGAAGTAAGTCCAAGCAACAGCAAGCCAGCTTCAAAACCAATTATATTCAAGGTAAAGAAATACCTGTGGATTGGTATTTCGGCTGTTCTTGCAATATTCGTAGCGGCTTTAACCTTTGCAGACAGTTTTTTCACAAAGACATATACATTTAAATTTACAGATGCAGACAGAAGCCAGCCTGTGCAGAATGAGGTAGAAATAAAAGTATTAAAAGCGGGAGAATCTCCTCTTACCTATAGAGTAAAACCTAATGAAGCTTTTGTATATCCTACAAAGGACAAAACGCTTAAAATGGTTATTAGTTCTGTATTCTACCGTACTGACACAATAATAAGAAACCTGGAAAATGCACCAGAAACTGAAGTAATTCAGCTAAAACCGAATGAATATAATATGATGTTATATTCCTATTCCAGATCCAAAGACTTTAAGAACAGAAGAGCCCAACTGGAGAACCTGATCAGTAATGACGCAGTTATATACCAGGTATTTGACAATCAGTATTTCAATGTGGAAACTATGAGCAAGCAACGTTATATTAACTTTCTTTCGCTTCCAACTACCTCACTGGAGAATCTGGACGTTATAGAGACTAAAATCTCTTCCAATGGAAAAATAGTATTAATCAAATTCAGAATCAGAAACAATGAAAAGGGTTCATAACATATTCAATATAATTGCCGTTACAATAATTCTCGTTGTAGGATTAGCAGCCTGTAAGGAAAAATATAAGGGTAAAAACTCTCTGGAGACCGTAAAGTATAATAATAATACAACTACATTTTCACCAATAGAGCTGGACAGCCTTCAAACTATTAATAATATTACGGCTCTGAAGCTACAAGAGGTATATGATCTGGGAACCAATTATGCAGCAGGAAATAAGGATTCAGATATTGATATTACGCTGTATAACCAGATACAGGAATATTTCGAAAAGCCTGATTCCACCAAAATAATGCCTTTCATAAAGCAGTTAGACAGCTTAAAGGCTCGTTTTGTCAAAATTAGTGATGTATCAACTTCCAAATATATAAGCGCTAAGGATACACTGGATTTTGCAAAGTATAAAATGGATTATTACGATAAGGAAAGAAAATATATTGGCTACCTTAACAAAGAAGTACAATATGTACTAAAAGAAGCTCCTGCAAAAGAAAAGAAATTTAAAAGTGAATTTAAATTTTATTTCGTAGAGTTTAAAGGTCCGCCTAAAAAAGACAGTATACCGTCCGGTAAAACTAAATAATCCAGCTTTATATCGAACGGATCTACATCCTGAATTAATTCATCAGGGGGAAAATAGTTGACCCCAATTTTCAGTACAGGATTTTTGACAGAACTGAAAAACCTGTCATAAAAACCTTTACCATAGCCTACTCTGTTACCATATTTATCCGCATAAAGCAATGGTGTGATAACCTGATCGAAATCAACGCCCTCTGCCATATCTGAGACAGGTTCCCATATTCCCCATGAGTTCAATGCAAGCTTTGTATCTGGTCTGTAAGCTATTGAGATAATCTCATCTCCTACCATCTTAGGAATAAAGACATTGATGTTTTTCTTCCAGAAGTAATCAATCCACAGATGGGTATCAATTTCATTTTTAGCAGAGATAGGCAGGAAAATATGGATATTCTGGTTTTCAGAAACATTGAATTGTAAAAGATACTGATTAAAGATCTTTTCAGACAAAAAAGCAACGTCTTCGGAAGACATTGCTTTTCGTTCTTTTAAATATTTTTTTCTAAGCTCTGATTTTAATGAATTAATCATTTTTATACTGATTTAACAAAAATAACATTTACAATACAGGCTTTCATCTCCTTCTTCCCATCACCAAGGCAAAGAAATTCTTTTTATGCCATACTCTATTCTAGAACTTAGTCCTGGCCTATTTTGTATAGCTTGTCCGACAATCGAACCCTGAAGGGAAGTTCAAAAGTGATTTGATCTCCTGCCTTTGCAGTTTCACAAGGACCTCCATTCACATAGATCTGAGTAATTATAATTTCCTGATCACCTGTTGTTGGTCCAGAAATCAAAACTTTATCTCCCACCGAAAGTTCTTTTTTCTCAATTAAGAATTGAGCAATTTTCGATTTTGAATAGTAATGTTCAGCTTTTCCGATTAAAGTTTTTTTAACTTTTATTTTCTGACGAATATCTTTGGTTTCTGATTTTGTTG
This sequence comes from Elizabethkingia occulta, assembly GCF_002023715.1. Taxonomy (GTDB): domain Bacteria; phylum Bacteroidota; class Bacteroidia; order Flavobacteriales; family Weeksellaceae; genus Elizabethkingia; species Elizabethkingia occulta. Next base: position 481,758 of record NZ_MAHX01000016.1, on the reverse strand, counting down.
TCACTTTTCCTAAAGGTTGAGTAGACAAATCGCCAGAGCTTTTAAATTTCAAAGCGTCAGATTTACCTTTTCTGAAAACCTTGTTTCCAACCTGTAAACCTTTTCTTAATGCAACCTGCTCTTCCAAAGGCAAATGAATTATATCCAGACATTCCGTAGAGCAACAGTTTTCCATTGCCGATTTACAATCATTACATTGGATAAACAATAGATGACAGGCATCATTGGCACAGTTCGTATGATTATCACAAGGTTTACCGCACTGATGGCATTGCGAAATAATATCATCTGTAATTCGCTCACCTAACCGGTGGTCAAATACAAAGTTTTTACCAATAAATTTACTTTTTATACCTTCTTCCTTTATCTGACGGGTATATTCAATAATTCCGCCTTCTAATTGGTAAACGTTTTTAAAACCTTGATGTTTGAAATAAGCACTGGCTTTTTCACAACGAATTCCACCAGTACAATACATTAATAGGTTTTTATCTTCTTTAAAATCCTGTAGCTGTTCATTTATAATAGGTAAACTTTCTCTAAAGTTTTCTACATCAGGAGTGATAGCACCTTCAAAATGCCCCACTTCACTTTCGTAGTGATTCCTAAAATCAACAACAATGGTATTCGGATCTTCCAATAAATTATTAAATTCTTGAGCTTTCAGGTGAATACCTTTATTAGTAACATCAAAAGTATCGTCATTCAAACCATCAGCGACAATTTTATGTCTCACTTTTATGGTCAGTTTCAAAAAAGAATGATTGTCCTGCTCTACTGCCACATTTAAACGAATACCTTTCATAAAATCGTAAGCTTCCAGCGTATTGCGAAAATCTTCTAAATTGTCAGCAGGAACACTCATTTGAGCATTTATTCCTTCATTCGCCACATAAATACGACCGAGAGCATCGAGCGCATTCCAGGCTATAAATAATTCGTCACGAAATTTTTTTGGATCTTCAATTTTGGCGTACGCATAGAAAGACAATGTAAGGCGTTCCTTACCAGCTTCATCAATAAGCTTAGCTCTTTCTTCTGCGCTTAATGTGTTATACAGTTGCATGCTATAAACGTTTTAAGTGAGAAAAAATATTTTTTGCAAATATAGTGATTTTTCAATTTAATATATTTGATCCGATAGCACTACAAATTTTCAATCTCTTAAAATAGTGGTAATTATTTGAATAAATATTTTAATAATCTAACAATATCCCGTTAAGATTGCATTCATAACAATTAAAATTTCAAAACACTTGTTAAACTTAGTTAAAATAAGCCCTTTTAAGAAAAATACAGCAACATTTGCCTTAAATTTGATTACTCAATAATAAATAAAAAAGTACTATAATAAAATGGATTTCAAAAAAATTATGCCGTTGGCTGTAGTAGGAGTCCTTTCTGCAGCTACTACTGTAGGTACCCTTCACTACTTTGACAGTAACCATGATACAAATGGAGATTTCAACTATTTCCATTCTTCAAGAAAAGATGGGCAATTTGCCAGCCTGAACGCTGTGGCATTGGGGGATGACTTTGTAAAAGCATCCAAAACTGCAGTTCCTGCAGTTGTCACAATTAAGAACTATCAAAGCAATGCGGGAAGAAACCGTGGAATGGATCAGGATCTGTTCGACTTCTTCTTTGGTGATCCGTTCGGAGGAAGAAAACAACAGCAACCTCAGCAACAGCAACCACCAAAGGATATGCCTTCAGGTCTTGGTTCGGGAGTAATTATTTCACCGGATGGCTATATTATTACTAACAATCACGTGGTAGCCAATGCCAACAAACTGGAGGTTGTACTAAGCAATAAGAAAAGCTATACCGCAAACCTGATAGGAACTGATCCAAGTACAGATATCGCACTTTTGAAAATTGAAGATAAAGGTCTTCCTTATCTAAATTTTGCTAATTCGGATTTAGCAGAAGTTGGCCAATGGGTATTAGCTATTGGTAACCCATTAGGTCTTAACTCTACTGTTACAGCCGGGATTATTTCTGCAAAAGGGAGAAGCATAGACTTACTAAGCCAGCAAAGTAAAACTCCGATAGAATCATTCATCCAGACTGATGCTGTAATTAACAGAGGAAATAGTGGTGGTGCATTAATCAATATCAACGGAGACTTAATTGGTATTAACTCTGCAATTTCATCTTCATCCGGTTACTATGAAGGTTATGGATTTGCAGTACCTTCCAATCTTGCCAGAAAAGTTGTAGAAGATATTAAGAAGTTTGGTATTGTACAGAGAGGCTTCCTGGGTGTAAGCAATCTGGATCTTTCTGACGAAATGCTTATCAGACAATATAACCAACAATACAAAACCAACATAAAGCCGGGAATTGGTATGTATGTTATTAATGTTGCCGATAATAGCGGTGCATTAGATGCTGGTATTAAAAAAGGTGACATTATCACTAAAATTGATGGACAAAACATTACAAATTTTGCTGATCTTTCTCTTGCCATCGGCAGTAAAAGACCTGGGGATGTTGTAAAAGTAAGCTACCAAAGAAATGGTAAAGAAAATACTACATCTGTAACTTTAAAAGACCAGGACGGAAATACTAAATTCCGTAGTAAAGCCGATTTACCTGTTGCGGAAAAGCTTGGAGCAGATTTCCAACCTTTAACTGAGCGCGATAAAGTATACTTTGGACTAGACAGTGGTGTAGGCGTTGTGAATGTTACTGACAGTGGCTTGTTAGCTTCAATTGGTATTGGTGAAAGAAACATTATAACTGAGATCAATGGTAAACCTGTAAATTCTAAAAAAGACGTTGAGAAAATCCTGAATAACTATAAAGGTCAGGTGAATGTAAAATATCTTGATGATAATGGAAGAATGACCAGCAGAGGTTTCAAGATGCCTTAATCTAAAATAAGGATTAATAGAATAATTGACACATAAAAAACCCCGGAAGCATTGCTTCCGGGGTTTTGTTTATTAATCTGGATTTTGAATCAGATTTGGTTGAATCTGAATTTGCTGCTCAGGAATATACTCTATTATTCTATTATTAGTATAAGGTACTGTATAGAATGGGTTATCTCCATTTAAGTGTGTACCTGGATATTCTCTGTTCATATTTAGTTTATTTCTAAATACATCATATTTTCTTTGTGCTTCAAAAGCCAATTCAAGTCTCCTCTCTTGTAATACAATATCCAATATTGTCATTCCAGGAGCTACAGAGGTATAAACAGGAATTCCAGCACGTGTTCTTATGATATTTACATCTACTAATGCAGAACCTACATTTCCTTTCTTAGCATAAGCTTCAGCTCGGTTTAGATAAATCTCAGCTAACCTTACAACAACGGGAGACCAAAGTTGTGGAACACCTTCCTGTAATGAACATTTCAGGATATAGAATTTTGGATAACCATTTCTTTTATCCATGTCATAATCTAAAGTAACATATGTTTTTGAACCTCCGGAATTCACAAAATAATAATTGGTTTTATTCGGAGCTACTTCCGTCTGAACCTGATAATCTACACCATCCATAGTAAAATAAGTAGCATTATTCTTTTGGAAAGTTTTCTGGAACTTATAATTATAAGTTATCGCTCCTGAAGCATTGTTTCCTTTTTGCACCCAATATACTGCTTGGGTTTTAGGATCTGCATATTTAGGAGATATAAATTTTAATCTGGCATCTTTCGGATTTTGGTTAATCAGATCCAGATATGATGCAGAAGCATACATTTCACCCCAGCCAACATTCTGAATATTGGCATACATAGAACCTATTGTATACCAACCATCTGTATAATCACCATCTTTATTATATTTGAAAGCAAAAATTGTTTCTTGATTATTCTCCGGTGTTTTTGTAGAATATAATGGTAATTCTGTCGTCGATAAAAGAGAATATTTACCTGAATTAATTACCTTATCAGCATACTCTATTGTCTTATCATTATTCTCCATATAGAGATATACTCTGGATAGTAAAGCTTGCGCAGCTTCCTTAGATGCATATACATTTCCTTTATCTACAGTCATTAACTGCTCCGCTTTTTGAAGATCTTTTACAACCTGGTCATATACGGCTCCTACTGTAGCCCTTGCTGGCAAATCGTTAACATCATCTGAAAGCTTCAACGGAACGCCTAAATTACTTGTTCCCTGATTATATGGTTTTCCAAAAACATTAACTAAAGAAAAGTACACATATGCTCTAAGGAAATAGTTTTCACCTAAAAGTTGATCTGTTTCAGTATCTTTTCCTTCGGCAAATTTGATTATAGCTCTGTTTGCACCCACAATTGCCTTATAACCATTATTCCAAATAATATTGGATCTGCCATTATTTTTAATACTTCTGTAGTTATAATAATAAAAAAACTGATCGGTAGTCGTTCCGCTTATATCAATATTATCACCACCATATTCTCCTACTCTATATAGGTTATTAAAAAATCCGCCACCACTGGCATCTCCCTTTAGAAGAGCATAATTACCCAATGTTATAGATCTTAAACCAGTAGCATCTCCTAATACAACATCGGATTCTTTAGAGTTATAAGGTGTTCTGTCTATATTACACCCTACTAATACTGTTAATGTTACAAATGATAAGAATATCTTTTTCATAATTTTTTACTTTTTAAAATGAGAAATTAAACCCTAAAGAAATACGTCTTGGAACCGGATAAATAACATTAGCATTTCCGGAATAATTTCCACCAGTAGAAGTATCAAGAGTTAAATCTCTTGATCCGTATGCCCCAACTTCAGGATCTACACCTGAGAATTTTGTAATAGTTAATAAGTTTTCACCCATAATATAAATACTAGCATTCTTTACCCATATTTTCTCTGCTAAAGATGCTGGGAAGTTATATCCTATTCTCAATGACCTAAGTTTCACATAACTTGCATCCTCTAAGTATCTTGAAGAAGGCTTATTCACTAAAGTATTGTTGTTATAGATAGCTTCAGGATGTGTTGCAACATCACCAGGTTTTTGCCATCTGCTCCAACTATCTTTTAATACCATTTGGTTATAATAAGGATAAGCGCCATCAGAATCAAATAACTCCCTAGTAGAATTATAAATTTGTCCTCCTTGAGAGAAATAGAAGTTTGCATTCAAATAGAAATTCTTGATTGTTAAGTTAGTACTTACTGATCCATAGTAATCTGGAGTAGAAGCTCCTACAACCTGAACAGTTGCTGCATTATAGTTCGTTGTCAAACTTCTGCTTCCATCCGCATTAACTACTTCCCACTGTCCTTTTCCATTATCAGAATTAACCCCCATCCATTTTCTCATATAGAAAGAGTTAACATCATACCCAGTCATAGCTACATGATAGTTGTCTAAGATTTGAGTAGCATTATTTCTGGTGGAAAGAACCCGGTTCTGATAAGTACTGATATTAAATCCTAAATCCCAAGAAAGATCTTGTTTCTTAATAATTGCGTAGTTAAAGTTAAATTCCCATCCTTTGTTTCTTACATCTCCAACATTCAGATATTGTCTATCAACACCTGTTAAAGATGGTAACGTAACACGCATCAATAAGTTTTTCGTCTTATTATTAAAATAATCAACATTAAGAGTCAAACGATTATTAAACATTCTTAGGTCTGTACCTATATTATTCTGATAGATAGATTCCCATGTTAAAGCAGGATTTCCTAGTTGACTCCAGGTAGCACCAATCTCTCCATTATATTTCTGAGTTAGGGCATACAAATCCTGCCATCCATAGTTTGGACTAGGCGTATTTCCAACAAGACCTCTACTTGCTCTTAATTTCCATTCATTAATCTGCTTAACATTAAAGAATTTTTCTTTATGGATATTCCATCCCAAACTATAAGAATAGAACATTCCATTTCTATTTCCGGCACCAAATGCAGAAGAAGATTCATTTCTTAAAGACCCCTGAACAAAATATTTTTTATCATATACATATTCAGCATTGAATAAAAATGCATTATACGCTCTGTCATATTTAGCACCACTTGGCTTTGCTCCTGTAGAAGCTCCTGTATCAAAAATATCAGTTCCTGGCACTACTCCAAATACTTGCGCTCTGGAATATTTGTAATATCTGTCACTATATTCATAAGCTGCTAAAGCATTAACATTACTTTTACCAAAATCCTTGTCAAATCTTATCATCTGATTAAAGAACTTGCCAATGTCTTTAACATAAGACTCTGTCAATGATCCTTTATTACTTTCTCCACTAATAGATCTCATGTCTACATAAGACATATCATCATAGTTTTTATATGTAACACTATTGGTAGATACAAACTTTAAATAATCCGTAAACTTAATCTCTGCATCAAAGTTTCCAATTAAATCTAACTGATTACTCTTCCCATAGTTCCATTGCAAATCATGAAGATAGTTTGCCTGATCTCTTCCATACCATGTTCCATTATAGTTATATGGATTTATCAGATTTCCATTTGCATCATATGGACTATCCCAAGGCATATTAAGATACATTTCATATAAAGATCCCTGTCTGTCTTTTCCCTGAGTGTAGGCAACACTTAACTTAGGCTTTAATGTCAACCATGGCTTTACAGTTTGGTCATGATTAATTCTAAAAGATAATCTGTTAAAATCATAGCCCTTAACTGTTCCACTTTCATCATAGTAGTTTCCTGAGATGTAGGTTTTAGAGTTTTGTGAACTTCCTCTAAAATCTATAGTATAGTTTTGAACAACACCTGTTTGAGTCCCGTTCTTCAACCAATCATATCCATTATTTCTAAGTTCTTTCGGAATAGCTGGTGCATTCTTTAGTGCAACAAAGTTATCGTATAACTGTGTCCCGTTCATTAGTTTAAAACGGCCATTGGTAAATGTATTAAATGCATTGTTTACAGAAACAGTCATTGTTCCTTTTCCAGAACCGGATTTTGTGAAAACCTGAACAACACCATTTGCTCCTCTGGAACCATATAATGCTGTAGAAGTTGCATCTTTTAGAATATTAATACTTTCAATCTGGTTAGGATCAAGATTAGGTACATCATTCATCATAACACCATCCACAACCCATAATGCCTGGCTAGGCCCGTTGATAGTGGAAGTTCCTCTTACCTGTACTGTTGCAGAAGATCCTGGGGCTCCTCCACCTTGCATTACCTGTACACCCGCCGCTTTTCCTTGTAGTAAGCTAGACACATCAGAAGTGTTAGCATCTTTCAGTTTCTTGTCAGAGATAATAGAAACAGCTGCTGTAAGACTAGACTTCTTTTGAGCCTTATAGCCTACAATTACAACATCTTCAATTTCTCTTTCTCTAAGAGTATCATTTTTTTTCGATGTCTGAGCGTGTATCATGCCGGACATCAGAAAAAAGCACACCCCTACCTTCCCAAAATTTTTAATTTGAGTCTTCATAGATTATTACTTTTTTTTAACAGTTTCAAAAGTACAAAAAATGCCTATATAGGCAAGAGGCTCTCTTAATATGTGTTAAAATATTGCTTTACAAGTAATTAAAAATCACATACAACAAAAAAAACAGAGACTTAGGTCTCTGTTTTTTTATTAAGGATTCTGTTTCATTCCAGGATTTCTGTTCATTTCCGCTTCAGGTATATAGAAGACCAAATCATTATCATCTGGCTGTACAATTTGTTTCGTCTTCGTCTGGCTTAAATGCACCCCAGGGAACCGTCTGTCAATAGGCATTTTATTCCTAACCAAATCAAATTTACGCTGCCCTTCGTAAGCAAACTCTAACCATCTTTCTTCCAGAACCATATCCAGTGCCGTTTTATCTGCTGGTAAACTTGCAAACTCAGGTGCTCCTGCTCTCCTTCTAATCAGGTTAATATCTTCCAGAGTTCCTGCTATATTTCCCTGTTTTGCATTTACCTCTGCTCTGATCAGATACATTTCTGCCAGTCTGGAAATAATAGGTGAATACAAGTGATCTTTTTGCTGCTGGAAAGAACATTTATACATAAAGTATTTAGGATAGCCATTCCTGTCGTTCATTGCATATTCTTTGGTCAGGTATTGTTTGCTGCCATTAATTATAGCATAGTCTTTTGTATAGGTTGGTCCTCCGTAATTAAAGGTATCTGTAAGGATAGGATAAGTCACACCATCTTTAACAAAAGAAATATGTTTACCATTTGCATCTACATTCGCCGGATAAATCTTATATTCATAATACTTATTGGTATTATTAAACTCCGTCCAATACACCGTTGGTGTTTTATTTCCGTTTTTATCCAGTTTGTAATTTGGTACAATGAATTGATTTCTTACATCCTGAGGGAACTTCTGAATATGCTGAATATATTTATCCGAAACATACATTTCGCCCCAGCCAACACCATCAATTGTAGCAAACATTGAACTTAAGCCATACCATGCAGAGTAATTGGTTTCATCAAAACGGAACGCAAAAATCGTCTCACTATTACTTTCAGGAACAAACTGAGGATATTTAGGTAAATCCTGTTTTGACAACAATGTATACTTCCCGCTATTAATTACCTTATTAGCATATTCCAGAGCTTTTGTATTGTTTCCCATATATAAATATACACGAGCCAGCAGTGCCTGTACCGCTCCTTGGGAAGCTTTTATTTTGTTTACCGTATCACCTTCCATTAACCGTTCTGCTTTCAGCAAATCTTCCAGTACAAAATTATAGCTTTCCCCAACAGTTGAGCGGGGAGGGATATCTGCTTCTTCCGTTGTTTTTTTCAATGGAATCCCCATATTATCAGGGCCAAATGTATATTCTTTACAGAAAGTTTCCAGCAGAAAGAAATTGGTTAATGCTCTTAAATAATGAGCTTCGCCCAACATATGATTTGAATCTTTATCTCCGCCAGCTGTGATATTTGTGATGATACTATTAATAATAAAAATAGTTTTATAAGACTGTATCCATATCTGATTAATTCTGTCACTGTTGGGATTCCTTACCAGATCATAAAAAGACATCATAGAGTCTGTTGTCGTACCACTCAGATTAATTTCGTCGCCTCCGAAGATACCGTTTCGGAACATATTTACTACCACTCCGTTATCAGCACCACTTAACTGTCGGTAAGCACCATTTAATAAATACTGAAGTCCTTCCTTTGTTTTTACCACCTCATTTGTAACCGGTACATAGGGTTCTCTTTCTATATTACAGCTATTAACAGCAAGGGCTGATGTTAAAATTGATATACTTAAAATATATTTTTTCATGATTTTTAATTTATTAGATTAGAAGGAAAGATTCATACCCATTGAAAAACTCTTAGGCACCGGATATTTATAATAAGAATCTTCAGTCATCCCTGCTTCGGGATCCATTCCGGAGAACTTGGTAAATCTGAAAAAGTTATCCAGGCTCATTGTCACCTTTGCACTTTTAAACATATTTCCCGGTAAAAAGTTTTTAGGAATGTTATACGTCAAAGAAATATTTCTAATCTTAATAAATGTACCATCTTCAAGATAACGGGTAGAAGGCTGATTAGATCTTCTTCCATCATTATAGATAAGGCTCGGATGTGTAGCTCTATTATTGGTTCCATCCGGATCACCTTTTTTCCATCTTATCCAGTCACCATTAAACACCATCTGGTTATAGAAAGGATAAATACCATCAGAATCCATCAAACTACGTTCGCTGTTATATACATATCCACCCACACTGAAATACACATTCGCAGATAAAGTAAAGCCTTTATAAGATAAGGAAGTTGTTACACCTGCGTTAAAGTCAGGCAATCTGGTCTTATCCAAAACCTGATAGGTTGCCTTATTCCAGTCTGTCACAGTTTCTTTGCTTCCATCTGCATTCACTTTATACCATAAAGGATTTCCCGTAGCCGCATCTACACCTGCCCACTCTTTTAATCTGTAAGTTAAATAGCGTTCACCTTCAGTTCTAATGTAATTTCCCGTAATTTGATTGTTCAGATAAAGGCTGATAAATTTTGCTCTGTTCATAGAAAAGTTTGCCGCAATATTCCATGTCCAGTCCTGATTCCTGACAATATCTGCATCTACTGCAATTTCAAAACCTCTGTTTCTCAGCATCCCAATATTCGACAACTTCGTATCAAAACCCGTCAGATAAGATAACGGAACGGTTGTAATAAGATCATGTGTATCTTTATTATACCAATCAAAAGTAATGTTCACACGGTTTTTAAATAAAGAGGCGTCCAACCCAATATTCCCCTGTTTCACGGTTTCCCATTTAAGCGTATTATTTGCAAGGGTCCAAGTGATTAATGCTACTTCATCCCTATAGTTGGATCTGCTTAACATATTATACGTTCCATACAGCGCAGCGTCTCCAAGAACCCCTTCATAAGGAGTATTCCCCTGTGTACCATAACTCGCACGGATTTTCAGTTTATTTATAGTATTGCTAAGATTTCCGTAAAAACTTTCATTATGCAGATTCCACCCTGCACTCACTCCCCAAAACCATCCTCTGGAATATGCCGGTGTAAATTTAGAGGACTCATCTGTTCTTACAGAACCTTGTAACAGATAGCGGTCGGCATAAGAATAGTCAAAATTACTTAGAAACGATCTGAAGCCATATTCATTTTTTGCCCCACTTGGAATACCATTCGCTTCAGCACCGCCCAAAATTTCCATTCCCGGAATAATCTTTTTGGTGCCTGCATAGAAACTCTTATACATATAATCCTGGTATTCATAAGCGACAAGCGCATTGAATCTATGATTTCCCCATTCATTGTCATACTTCAGCATCTGGTTGGTATACTTCGTCCATCTTATTGCATTCGAAGAACTTGTTGTCCCTTTAATATCCGGAGCCCTTCCGCCAAAGGCTGCCGGGTCTGTATAAGAAAAGTCATCATAATTGTAGTACGTCAATCCATTGGTGGAGACAAATCTTAAGTTTTTAGTTAGTTTAACTTCAAAATCCAGATTCCCCTGCCCCTGGAATGTATTGTTTTTAGAATAATACAAATCCCGGTCATACAGATAATTGTTCCTGTCACGGCTAAACCAGACGATATCCGGATTATCAATAACATTTTTAAGTTTCCCGTTAGAAAAATACGGATCGTCCCAAGGCATTTTCATAGCACTATCGAACAATGAATATTCTCTATCATCCACCATGTCATATTTGAAGAAAAGTTTTGGAGAAACCTTAAACCAATCATTAATCTGCGCTTCATGGTTAAATCTTGCCGAAAGCCTGTCAAATTTATACCCCTTAATGGTACCTTTTTCACTATAATAGCCTGCTACCAGATAAGTTTTAGAGCCTTCCTTGCTTTTACTAAAAGAAAGGTTAGTATCCAGAACCTCACCAACCTGAGTAGAGGCGTCATACCAGTTATAATCATCTTTGATCTGGTCAAGATTTGTTATAGTCCCGCCTGAAACCTTTGAAAGAATATCACTTAAATTCGCCCCATTATTAGCAAATTCCATAAAACGTTCTTTCTGCTGTTGGGTATTCATTACCTTAAATTTCCCGCTGTTGAAGAAATTATAAGTATTATTGATATTAATCCCTATAGAACTTCCTTTGCCGCTTTTCGTTGTGATCACAATTACACCAGCAGCACCACGCGATCCATACAAAGAAGTCGCTGCAGTATCTTTTAGTACTGTGATACTTTCAATCTGCTCCGGCGGAACATCTGCTCCACCATGCACAATAACACCATCTACTACATACAAAGGATCGTTTGCACCACTAAGACTGGTGATCCCTCTAACTCTGATCGTGGGGCTGGATCCTGGTTTACCACTGCTTATAGCAACGGTAACTCCCGGCAATTTTCCTTGCAAAGCATTTTGAAAGTTCGGAGAAGCTACATCTTTTAATTGGTCTCCGCTAACAGAAGATACAGATGTTGTTAAAGTTTCTTTTCGTTGCTTTTTATAGCCAACAACAATAACTTCATCAATTTTTTTTTCGCTCAGGGTGTCCTTCTTTTTTTGAGCATGAACCATCCCTGACATTAGGAAAAAGCATACGCCAATCTTCCCAATGTTCTTAACTTGAGTCATCATAATTTACAGGTTATTAATTATTCGTTTTATCAAAAGTATAAAAAAAAAGCACATATAATAATATGCACTCTTAATTTTAGTTAATTTTTTCAGAAAAATTCATTTTTCAATAAATATTAAAATTATTTATTTCATATAAAAACAGAATTAACTTTTATTTTTTTTTATTTTACTCCACTTATTTGTCAAAACTTCAACAACCTTACCCCCAATCCATGAAAATGGAAAAAATATAAGAAAAATGGAAATTTTATAAAACGTAGGATGAAACGGAAATATAATAACATCCAGCATAGCAATAAATAGTAATATAAATCCAATAAGAATAGCATATGCCACTTTTGCATACTTTACTACCAGTGCTGTTACCACTCCTCCAATCATCGCTCCTATGCCCGAAGACACTAACAATGCTACGAAGAAATAATCTTTATTTCTGACGCTGTAAAGAAGATACTCCCATCTTTTAAAAGGCGCAAATTGCTCATAGGTAATCCAAGCAGGATTCAATCGAACCCCGAGAGTAATAATCAGAGCTGCAACAAACAGCCCCAAAATAACACCAAATGTATTTCTTAAAAAATTCACGTTCTACTAACCCTTATGTGCAATCATAGAAATTTCTACATTCACATTCTTAGGAAGACATGAAACCTGAACCGTTTCTCTCGCCGGATAGCAAGAAGAATCAAGGTAAGATGCATAGATATCATTCATTACAGCAAAATCATCCATATTCTTCAGAAAGATTGTAGACTTTACAACATCTCTGAATGTTAATCCTGCAGCATCCAGAATAGCTTGCAAATTCTTCATTACCTGATGTGTTTCTTTCTCGATACCATCAAGTATTTTCCCTGTTGCAGGGTCCATTGGAATCTGTCCTGAAATATACAAAACACCATTGATCATATTCGCTTGAGAATAAGGTCCGATTGCCGCTGGCGCATTGTCTGTAGAAATAATTTCTTTCATGATTAATTTTCGTCAAATATATAAAATTAGAACGAACTTGTCGTATTAGGGAAACTCCTTGATTTATACTTCACTGCGTCTCTCAGGATATTTGCTTTAATCCCGATAAAGAAGTCATAAACCTTATATGGCCCTCCGGTAGGAACCCAGTTGAAGTTAATTGTAAAGCTTCGCTGATCTCTGGAGAAACCTATACGGGTATATGCCAGCTGCCCCGTAACAACGTCATAATAAGTACTACCATTGATATTCCAATAAGGCGTAAGCTTTATACTACCGTCCAATCCCACTGAGAAAGTTTTTGTTCCGGTACGGGTTAAGCCCTTATTATAGCTATATTGTGCATTCACATTTAAAGTCCATGGCTGCTTGAATCTTGCATAGTAATTATCGTCGAAATAATAATTTTCGTAACGTATTTCCCCTTTAGTTTTATATTCTTTTGCAGGATCTTTTCTTTCACCTAAAATAGCTTCAGATAAAGGTAATGATAGTTGCGCATTGAAATTAGCAATGCTAAACGCCCCAAACTTTTCAGTTCTTATTCCTTGCTCTATACCTGGTAAAAATTCAGTTTTATAAGGATCCAACATCATAGACATATTTACATTCAGCTTATTCTTAAAGAACGAAGACTGCGTGTTGATATTAATCATTGACCATTTATACTTTGGAGCAGCAAAGTTATAGTTTCCGGAGACATTCAGGTTTTCAAAAATCTTTACTTTTTCAACACCTGTAGAGTCTTTTTTAGACTTAACTTTCATCTCCAGACTATTATTAATATTAAAGCCAATAGACTGTGTTAATCCTGTTCCGGGAGAACCATAAATACCTCCTTCAAAAATAGAATAAGGTACAAGCATACCTGTTCTGTCATAGTATTCATTATAATATCCCCATGACTGAGCACTGAAGTCCGGCGCATAATTAAAGCTGATACTTGGTGTAACCATGTGTCTTATCGCCTGAACTTTAGAGTTCTTATTAAATTTCAGCATCCCGTACAATACAGTTTGCAAACTTGCCGAAGTCGTAAACGTGCTGAATCCTGATATATTCTTTTTATAATTATTATCAATCTTATCGGTAACAGGATTATAGTTTCTGTCCAATGTTTTAGTTGTCATAACGTTATTCACATTAGCACTAAGTGAAAACGTAAAATACTTGAATAATGGTGTATTGGTAGTTAACCCTATCGTATTCTGCAATCCTGTCTGCATTTTATCAAACATAGCCTTAGTGAATAATTCATCCTGTTTAGCATTTACGTAGTTAGTAAATGATAGATTTGTATTCACATTAATATTCTCTAACAGACCGGTCCTGACTCCAGTTTTTGGCTTAAACAGATAAAACTGGTTAACATTTACCGTTAATTGCGGCAAACGAAGATCTACCAAACCTGTTGCAAAGTTTTGAGAGTAAGATGCAGTTCCGTTTATCGTAACCGGGAGATTTAGAAATCTTTTGGTAAAGGAGATGGAAGAACTCTGTTGTGTATTAAGTGCATTACCCTGGAAAATATAATTATTATTAAGGGTATTATTATAGAACTTGGTGCTTACAATATCGACTGATGCAGAAAAATTAAAATACGGATTAGCTTTTGTATCCTGAGAATGCCTCCATCCTATCCTGTATGTACTACTTTGTGAATAACCGTCAAGCCCTTTAATTCCCACAACACGCGATCCGAATTCCGCTATAAAGTTACCGGTATAACGGTAATTTTTCTTATAGCCTATTTCCGGTCGCAAGTTCCAGCTTCCTTTAGTATAAATATCACTAAGAATTTTAAGATCAAAATGCTCACCTATTGGCTGATAATAACCTAATCCGTTAAGGAAGAAACCAACATCTTCTCTTTCACCAAAGCTGGGAATAAGGATTCCGGCACTTCTCTTTTCGGAAAACGGAAGGATTGCAAACGGAAGCACTAGAGGTGTCGGTACATTTTCAATATACATCTGAATAGGACCGGTAATAACCCGCGAACTTTCCTTTCCTTTTATCATCTTTATTTTAGGCGCCAGCAAATAATAATCGGACATTGAATCCTTCTTCTTCAGGAAATATTCATCTGTTGTGTATTTCCCTTGCCTCAGATAATATATAGAGTCATTTGCTTTCTTAGTCTTACTGGCAACAATAGCCCCCTCACTCTCTTCAGTCCGGGTGTTGTAAGCTATTGCTTTATTGGTCTTATAGTTATAGTTAAGACTTTCGGTTTCATATTTTTTTCCTCCCTGTGTAGTAATTACCGGAGAAACAATTTTTCCTTTATCATTAAGTTTTCCTCTAGCAAAAATCTGATTTTTGTCCCAGTCTATAGATATATAATCAGCATCAATCTGAGTATCCTGATACACTACTGTAGCATTTTTATTCAGGATTGTCATCTTTTTAGGGACATCACTTTTATTGTTATCTGCTTTGGTTTTTACTACGTCAGCTATCTTCTCTGTTTTAAGCAGAGAATCTGACTTTATACTATCCGTTTTCACCGATATAGTGTCTGATACAACCTTTTTTCCCTTAACAGCCTGCTTAGTATTCTGTGCTAAAAAACTGTTAAAAATTAGGAAAATTAAAATATGTAAGGTATTTTTGAAACCGTTTGAACCCAAATCTATTCTATAATTATTCGGGTCAAAATTAGCAAAATTTAAAAAATGAAGATGAATAACCCCTTATTTAATCTTAAAAAATATTTATTCCTGCTTGCAGGCGTCCTTTTTATCAGCCTTTCGGCTCAAAAAAAATTTACACTTGTTATAGATCCCGGGCACGGAAATAAGAATGGCTCCGCCAGAACTTATTCTGATCTGGGTGAAGTAAGAGAGGATCATGTCGTATTAGCCGTCGGGCTAAAATTGGGTAAGCTTCTCGAGAAGAACAAAGACATAAAGGTTATTTTTACCAGAACGTCGGATGTCCTTCCTTCACTAACAGAAAGAACGAATCTAGCCAACAGAAGTAAAGCCGACTTATTTGTTTCCATCCACTGTAATGCAACAGGAACCAATAACGGTTCCGCATATGGTACTGAAACTTATATACAGGGACCCAATCAGAACAGCACGAACCTGGAGGTTGCTAAGCGAGAAAACTCGGTAATCTATCTGGACAAAGAAGACCGTCAAAACTTTGCCTCATACGATCCAAATTCTCCGGAATCACTTATTGCCCTGAAACTCCAGCAAAGCAAATATTTGGAGAGCAGCTTGCTTATCGGTAGTATGGTGGAAGAAAATTTTGAAAAAAAAGATAAAAGGCTTTCCCGTGGAGTAAAGCAAGCCAACTTGCACGTTTTACGACTTAATGCAATGCCTTCCATTCTCGTAGAAACAGGTTTTGTCAACAATTACGAGGAAGCACAGTATTTGATCTCTGAAAAAGGACAGCAGGAAATAGCAGAATCTATTTATGAGGCTATTATTAATTACAAAAAAGCCGTTGAGCGAAACAGAGGCTCTGTAAGCGTAGAAGAAGCTAAACCTGTAAAAGTAGAGACACCTCTGAAGAATGACTTCAGAATACTCTTAATGACAACCCAGAACAGGTATAATGAAAATGATCCTGCCCTGAGAGGACTTAACTATATACTCCCGGTAAAGGAAGGTGTATTTTACAAATACTATTACGCCACTACAAATCTGGCATCTGTAAAAGACGGAAATATAAAAACAGCTAAAGACGCTGGCTTTATAAACGCTGTTGCTATTGGTTTTGTACCCAATGCAGTTATTGCAAAAGGCTATTACACAATAGAGGTTGCTGTTTCTAAAGAGAAACTCAATAGTTCTTCCTATATACTTCAGACCCTTAAAGACATTAAACGTGACAAAAGAGATGGTATATTCTACTATACTTTTGGCAAGGTAAACACCTTAGAGGCGGCTATTAAGCTCCAAAAAACACTAGAAGAAAAAGGCATTAAGAACACAATTATTGAAAAAGTTACAGAATAATTGAAAAATTATTTTGCAGTATCAAAAAAACGTTCTATATTTGCACTCACAAAAATCAAATGGCCTATTCGTCTAGTGGTTAGGACTCAAGATTTTCATTCTTGCAACAGGGGTTCGATTCCCCTATAGGCTACAAGTTTTTTGTAAAAATTATTTTGGTAATTAAAAAGATTTTTATATCTTTGCAAAAGTTTTAAAAAGTTATGGCAAATCATAAATCAGCTCTTAAAAGAATTAGACAAAACAACGTTAGGAGATTAAGAAACAGATATTATCACAAGACAGCTAGAACAGCAGTTAAAGTGTTAAGAAGTGAGACTGAAAAGGCTTCTGCTACTGAGCAATTGCCAAAAGTAATCTCTTTACTAGACAAGTTAGTTAAAAAGAACATTATTCACAAGAATAAGGCTGCTAACTTGAAAAGTAAACTAACTAAGCACGTTAATAAGTTAGCTTAATATAAAATTTAAGGCCCGTTCGTCTATCGGTTAGGACCTCAGATTTTCATTCTGGTAAGAGGGGTTCGATTCCCCTACGGGCTACCAAAGCTCTCAACAAATGTTGAGAGCTTTTTTTATAGCTATATCCCTAGAATATTGGTTTTGTATTTAGCTTAGCATTTATTCATATTTGAGTTTTATAAAAAATTTTCATAACTTAAAAAATATTTTCTATCTTCGTACTTTCTCATATGTATGAACATACTAGCTAAAAACTTTACAATTGATCATAACAGCAAACTGCCTCTACATGTACAGGTAGAAGAACTTTTTCGTAAACTAATCAAAATGGAAGTTTATAAAAAAGGAGCTTTGCTACCAAAAGAAGTAGATTTAGCTAACATTTGGGGAGTATCCCGGAACACCATCCGCCAGGCAACAAACAAACTGGAGCACGAAGGCCTTATTATACGTAAAAAAGGTGTAGGAACCCGTGTTGCGGAAAAGAAAAGTCTGGTAACCGGACTAGACCATTGGTATAGTTTTACGAGAGAAATGCAGGAGAAGGGAATCAATGTTATCAATCAGTTATTAAAGACTGAGGAAATACAGCCAAATGAAGAAATCTGCAATTTCTTCAGCATTACACCAGATAAAAAAATATTCAAACTCTCCAAACTAAAAGGAGAAAACTCGGGAGATCCTATTGTTTACTTCGAAAGTTATTTTCATCCAAGAATCGGAATTAATAAAAATGATGATTTCGATATGCCATTATACAGCATGCTTCAGGATCATTTCGGAGTTATAGTAGACCGCTCACGCGAAAACATAAGTGCCTGTCATGCAGGTGCTGTAATAGGGAAAAAGTTAAAGGTTCCTGCTACTTTTCCTTTATTAAAAAGAGAACGTTTTGTTTATGATATAAACGGAAAGCCTGTAGAATATAATGTAGGCTACTACCGTTCCGACAAATTCACCTATACCATAGATATAAATAAGTCTACGGAAAGTTGATTTTATTTTTTTTGCTTTTAATATGTTCAAACATTCTAACATATAACCATAAAAAATGAAGCTCATGTATTACAGGTATTTTCTTTTGCTAATGTCCTTCTGTATGGCAGGCAATTTTATTTATGCCCAAAAAAAGGTTCCGTATTTTGGCAATATAAATGCTATAAACGGATATGAAAATGAAATAAGCGGTGAGAATATTGATTATTTTTCTGCATTTCCGGATCACGCAACCCGTGCATTACTCACCAGAACAACCGATGGGGTCAAGACAATAGAATGGGAGACAGCTAAAGTCCCTCAAAAAAATTCCGGCCCATATGTATATTTCAATTGGCTGGTATCACATTCTTCAGGCAGTAGTGGAGGTATCCGTAATTTTGATTTGTATATAAACGATCAAAAGGCACTAACCCTTAGCACCTACCCTGCCAACCAGCATCCTACATGGATTTCCAAAGCTGCCGATAGTACTGCTTTTGTTTTTAATCAAACCAAAATGGACGGACTGAAAGACTCATACGGTATTGCCTATCTAAGGGTTCCTGTAAATAAAGTAACACCCGGTAAGCCTCTCCGATTAAAATTGGTAGGGCAGGCACAAAACAGCAGAGACTGGTTTATGACTTATAAATTTACTTTTCAGGAAAAAATGGATGCCAATGCAACTCCTTTCATACTGAAAGATGGCAAAAGACTGATTACTCTTACAACACTGCATTTCGGGTCGGAAGAGAAGATCACTGCAAAGATAGACAACAAAGACAGTTTTACTTTTACAATGCCAGATGGCATTAAAACATTTGACATTCCTGTAACACTTCCACAAGCCGGAGGCAATGTACAGCTAACTGTAACCTCAGGAAAAAAAGAGCTTCTGCGCAAAACTATACAGGCAGGCACTATTGTTCCACGTACTTTATACTTCATTCACCATTCTCACACTGATGTAGGATATTCCCATTTACAGGCAGAAGTGGAAAAGATTCATACTAAAAATATTTATGATGCATTGAAGATGATTGATGAAACCCGAAATCTTCCTGAAGAAGCTCGTTTTAAATGGAATGTAGAAGCGCTTTGGGATGTAGAGAATTTTATACAAAAGGCTACACCCGAAGATAAAAAGGCTTTTGTAAAAGCTGTAAAAGAAGGAGGAATCGGACTTTCTGCTATGTATGGTAATATACTGACAGGACTTAGCCAGCCGGAAGAACTATTCCACTACACTGAATATGCGCAGAAGCTGGAGAAAGAATATGGTCTTAAGATCAACAGTGCTATGATGTCTGATGTTCCTGGTTTTGCATGGTCACTTGTTCCTGCACTAACCACTTCCGGAGTAAAATATTTTTCCAGTGGTCCCAATTATTTAGGAAAAACAAATCCTTACCTGGGTGACCGTGTCGGAAATTTTGTTAAAAACTGGGGAGACAAACCTGTATGGTGGCAGTCTCCATCCGGAAAAGAAAAAATATTATTCTGGACAGCCGGAAGAGGCTATTCATCATGGCATGGTATTCATCCCGGAGCGGTATTCGAGACTGGTCAAAGAAAAATTGCAGAATACCTTGATGATCTTACCCGAACTAATTATCCATACGACATTGTACAATGGCGTTACAATATTGTATCGGACAACGGACCTATTGATCCCTCAATATCAAAGTTTGTAGATGAATGGAATAAAAAATATACTTCTCCAAAAATTGTACTGAGCACTAATGAGAATATGTTTGAGGTATTTGAGAAAAAATATGGAGACCACCTTCCTGTAGTAAAAGGAGATATAAGCCCGCACTGGGAAGATGGTGCGATGTCTACAGCTAAAGAAGAAGGAATAAACAGAAACAGCGGCCTGAAACTACAGCAGCTAACTACTCTTTATTCTATGCTAAATCCCCGCCTGTATAACAGTCAGAGTTTTTATGATGCATGGCGGAATGTAATTCTTTTTCATGAACACACATGGGGAGCCTTCAATAGTATCACAGCTCCTGACCTGCCATTTGTAACCGATCAATGGAAGGTAAAAAGACAATTTTCACTTGAAGGAAATTCTATTGCCAACCAATTGGAAAAAGACCTGTTGCAACCTCTGACTAATCCGGGGTCTAAAAAGATTGAGGTTTTCAATACCTCTTCCTGGTCACGCAGCGGAGTTGTAACTATTCCTGCAACTGCAGAAGGCAATAGTGTCCAGGATGCAGCAGGCAACAAAATGCCATTACAAAAGCTGGAAAATGGTACAATGGTATTTATGGCAAAGAATATTCCGGCGTTAGGCTCAGCAGTCTATACTATTATTAAAAATAAAACATTAGGAGCCACACCCTTTGTAGTCACCAACAATAGTGTATCAAACGGAAAAATTACACTGACCTGGGATAATAACACGGGAAGTATTACCAATTTTACAGATAATGGCACAACTAATTATGCAGGAAGTTTCAACAATCAGGGACTGAACAGCTATTGGTATGTACCGGGATCAGATCCCAATGAAGCTAAGTCAAACACTGAAGTGCAGACAAAAATATTGGAGAATGGACCTGTAACAGTAAAAATCCTATTAACAGCAGATGCTCCCGGAGCCAACAAACTGGAAAGAATCATCACCCTATATAAAGACAGTGATGAGGCATTATTGGAGAATATTGTAGACAAAAAACCAGTTCGAACTAAGGAGTCCGTACATTTCGGTTTTCCGTTCAATTCCGGTTTCAAAAATATTACTGCTGATGCCGGTTATGGTATTATGAAATACCTTACCGATCAACTCCCAGGATCTAATATGGATTACTGGTATAGCCGCCGCTGGGTAGATGCTTCTTCCGGGCAGAAAGGAATTCAGTGGATGATGATAGAAACACCATTAACGGAAGCTGCAGAAATGATAGATGAAAGAATGCTTATTGATAATAGTCATAAGAAATGGAAAGATAAAGGCACTCCCGGAACTACTAACTGGTTTAGCTATGCGATGAACAATTACTGGCATACCAACTACAAAGCAGATCAGGAAGGCCCTGTACATTACCGCTACGCACTCCGTCCTCACGATACTTTTAATTCTGTGGAGAATGAAAAGTATGCAGCTGCATTTACACAACCTCTTATCGCTATTCCTGTAAACGAAAAAGCAGCTATCAAAGGAAGTCTTTTCAACATGAAAAATGATAAAATTGTGGTAACAAGTATAACACCTCAGGACGATCAAAGCTTTATGATAAGGCTTTATAATCCTGATGAAAAAGAGCAGACAACCACATTTACATGGGAAAGACTAAAACCTTCTAAGCTCATTTATAACAAAACTGGAAAGGAAATATCCATAAACGATTTAGTTAGTCTAAATAGCATGGATGTAATTGAAATAAAGGCAATTCCATAAATTAAATATTCCGGATAGTATTTTAAAACATTACATACAGCCAGAAATAATATCAAAACTTGTCATGGCTATCAATGTGTGGATAAAAGGAATCGAAACAGTACAAATATATAGTAGTACAAGGCTAACCAACATACTTAATACCTTATAATTCTGTACAAGATCATTCCATACAAAGCAAATTGTGGATAAACTGTTAAGAAATATGAAAACCTCCGCAATAGAAGGAAAATCTCAGAATATTTATTCACCAAACACTGTGGATAAGCATGTGAAAACAACCCCTTTTGTGGATAAAAATGTAAAGTTCTGCTGTATGAATAGAAGCTAAGTGTTATACCAGAATTAGCAACTTTCAGAGATAAGGAAGGTGTCAAAATAAAAAAGAGAATTTCAAACAACAATATAGTCCCGGATTTCGCATTTGAACATAATATCCGGTAGAAAATATCTCGTTTGGAATTCTCAAACAGGAGAAATTGTGGATAAACTGGATCAGTATCAGAAAATCCTCGGTATAAATAGATCAGAGCTTATTTTTTATTCACCAAACATTGTGGATAAGCATGTTAAAACAACCCATTTTGTGGATAAAAAACAGCGTTATTCCGTAAATAAAAACTAAAAAAATGTCAAAACCAGTTATTGCCATAGACATGGGTGGCACCAAAATAAAAATTGGAATTGTTCATCAAGATACTATTCTGGCATCAGCTTCTATAGATTCTTATTCAGGAGAAGGTCTTAGACCAAGACTACCCCTTATAAAAGAAATTGTGGATAAACTACTAGAAAGAGCAGAAACTCCCATTACAAGCGTGTCAGGGCTCGGTATTTCTTCACCAGGAATTGTTGATAACCATAGAAAAATGATACTATCTGTGGATAAAAAATTCGGTGATGCACCGGGTATAAATCTGGAAGAATGGTGCTTACTAACATTCGGAATTCCGTTTTTTATAGAAAATGATGCTCGCTCCGCTCTTCTCGGAGAATGGAAACATGGAAACGCAAAGGATGCTGACAATGTTATACTGATGACACTAGGTACAGGAGTAGGAAGTGCTGCGGTAACAGAAGGCCAATTATTAAGAGGTAAACACTTCACTGCAGGTATAATGGGTGGGCACTTTGTTATCAATTATAAAGGCAGCCTGTGTAATTGCGGAAATAAGGGCTGCGTAGAAACAGAAGCTTCTACCTGGAATATTACCAATATTGCAAAATCCGAAAAGAGCTTTACAAAAAGTAGGCTGGCAGATTTTCCGGTAATTGATTACGAACTTATCTTCAGATTAGCTGAAGAAGGAGATGCAACCGCCATACATCTGCGTGAACAAAGCCTGCAAGCATGGTCAGCTTCCGCCATCAACCTCATCCATGCTTATGACCCGGAGATACTTGTACTCACTGGAGGCATTATGGCAAGCAGCACACACATCATTCCCTATATCAGAAAACAAGTTGAAACCCATACATGGACTCCTTGGGGAAAAGTTGATATCAGAGAAGGGAAATTCCCGGCAACAGCAGCATTGCTAGGCATCGCTCATGTAGTAAATAATGGATAAATAAAAGAATACAAATGAAATCAAATTTTAATAAATTTCCTGTCATCGAAATACAAAATCACAACTGTATAAGCGGATGGGAAAACATTGCAGAAGAAGTTGAAATACACACGCCCAAGGTAATCGCTATTGAATGCTATTCCGGGGTATATACCGAGGAGATTAACGCCTCGTTACAAGAATTACTAAAGCCTGAGTTAATCATAAATACCATACAGGCAATGAAACCGGAAAGCGAAATTTCCGCACTGACACAGCCCTTTGTAACAGACGATCCTGTTTTTGGCAATTTAACATCACTGGAACTTGAAAATTATTTTGATATTTCTAAAGTAAACAGTCTTCGCAATCGTATAGCCGCTACCAATAATCTTGTAATCGTTACAGGCCCAGGAGCTACATTAATTGCCAGACAGGCAGATCTTTGCATTTACGCAGATATGCCACGATGGGAAATACAATTGCGTTACCGTAAAGATACTGCCTGCAATCTAGGTAAAACAAATTACAACGACTCTTTCGCCTATAAATATAAGCATGCATATTTCGTAGACTGGCGCGTATGCGACCGCTACAAAAAACGAATATTAAGCAACTGTCAGCTCTTTCTGGACACTACCAAACCTCATCAACCTAAAATGATAAGTATTGATGCTTTATACGATGCTATGCAAGAGACGATAAAACGTCCATTCAGAGTCGTTCCGTTTTTTGATCCCGGTCCATGGGGAGGACAATGGCTGAAAGAAGTCTGCGATCTGGACAGAAGCCTGCCTAACTATGCATGGGGATTCGACTGTGTTCCGGAAGAAAATAGTCTCTTGCTAGGATTCGGTGAGCAGGTAGTGGAAATACCATCTGTAAATTTGGTATTTTTCCAGCCGGAAGCTTTATTGGGGAAACAAGTATACAAAGGATTTGGTGATGAATTCCCTATCCGTTTTGACTTTCTAGACACTATGGGAGGAGGTAATCTTAGCCTACAGGTACACCCTCTAAAAGAGTATATCAAAGAAAAATTTGGTATGTCTTATACACAGGATGAAAGCTATTATATACTAGATTCCGGAGAAGATTCTTTTGTGTACCTTGGTTTAAAAGAAAACATTAATCCCGATGAGATGATGAAAGATCTGGAAGCTGCACAAAATGACAATATAATTTTCGATGCAGAACAGTATGTACAGAAATGGAATGTTCACAAACACGATCATGTATCCATACCTGCAGGAACAATACATTGTTCGGGAGCAAACACTGTTGTTTTAGAAATTAGTGCCACTCCCTACATTTTCACATTCAAGCTATGGGACTGGGGGCGCATGGGACTTGATGATAAACCGCGTCCAATATCTTTGGAACATGGCAAAAATGTAATACAATGGGATCGTACAACATCGTGGACAAAAGAGAATATACTAAACCTTACAGAAGCCGTTTCTGAAGGAGACGGATGGCGGGAAGAACGTACAGGACTGGATGCTTTATCTTTCATAGAAACCAGAAGACACTGGTTTACTAAAAAGGTAGTTCACCATACCGGAGGTGTAGTTAACGTTATTAACCTTATAGAAGGTAGAGAGGCCATTGTAGAAAGCCCTGACAACAGCTTCGAACCTTACATTATCCATTATGCAGAAACATTCATAGTACCTGCAAATATTGACACTTACACCATAACACCACATGGAGAAAGTGCCGATCAGGAATGCGCAACAATAAAGGCAAGCATACGTACAAATATGATTGCTGAAAAAGTTCTAAAATAGACGATATGCAATCAGCAGTTAATTCAGGTATTATTTACAAAGCAACTCTTGTAGCTTCTGTTGGCGGATTATTATTTGGCTATGATACAGCTGTAATATCAGGTGCCATAGGTTTTATGCGCAGCTTTTATCAGCTTTCAGATATTATGACGGGTTGGGTAGCCTCTTGTGCATTATTAGGCTGCATTGCAGGTGCCATGTATTCCGGCAAGCTTAGTGATCGCGCAGGGCGAAAAAAGGTTCTGATGCTCTCGGCGGTTCTCTTTACAATTTCTTCTATTGGTACAGCAATGGCTCCTAGTCTTTGGTTTTTTGTTCTATTCCGTATTATAGGAGGAATGGGAATAGGTATTGCTTCAATGCTATCTCCCATGTATATTTCCGAAATGGCTCCTGCTCCAGTAAGAGGTCGATTAATTTCTGTTTTTCAGCTTGGGATTGTTACAGGAATTCTTGTTATTTATTTTGTAAACGCATACATTGCAGGCATACACAATGAAGCCTGGAATATTTCTACAGGATGGCGGTGGATGTTTGGCTCCGGCATTATTCCTTCTGTAATTTTTATACTGTTATTAATAACTGTACCTGAAAGCCCTCGTTGGCTTGCCAGCCAAAAGAAACAATCTGAAGCGTTGGCTATTCTAAGCCTGATCAACGGTAATAAAGCTGCACAACAGGAGCTCGATTCTATCAATGAATCCCTGAAGGATGAAGCACCTTTTTCTTTAGCCTCACTAAAAGGTTCTAAATTAAAAAAAGCGCTGATTACCGGTATATTACTAGCTGTATTTTCACAATTTACAGGAATTAATGCGATAATGTATTATGCGCCTGAGATTTTTAAATCAACAGGCACAGGTACAGATTCCGCATTTATACAAACCATACTCGTAGGTATTATTAATGTTGCTTTCACTCTTGTTGCAATAAAATATGTAGACTCCTGGGGGCGAAAAAAACTATTACTCTCAGGTATTTCCGGCATGACTGTATGTCTTTTTATTGTAGGCCTTACATTTTATACTCAACAACAGGGCTATCTGGTCCTTATTGCAATACTGGGCTATATTGCCTTTTTTGCAATGTCACTTGGCCCGCTAACATTTGTGGTTATTGCGGAAATTTTCCCTACAAAATCCCGGGCGACAGCAATGTCTATCGCTACTTTTTTTCTGTGGCTGGCTGTATTTCTTGTATCACAAACCTTTCCTATTCTAATAGGATCTATAGGCAGCGCTTATACCTTCTGGCTATATACCTTAATCTCCGTACTTGCCTTTCTATTTATCCGGAAATATATTCCTGAAACAAAAGGCAAAACACTGGAAGAAATAGAAGCAAGCTGGACCAAGGAATAAAATAGCTGAATCAAAAAAAAATTCCGGGAATAATAATTCCCGGAATCCGATTTAAAAGTAAAGTAAGATAATAATTAAAGATTAGGATTGCTTTCCGTTTCTTTTTGTGGTATTGGGAAGATATAATAACGACTATTGGGTGCAAATTCACTTTTATCAGGGAAAGTAAATACAGAATGTCCTCTTGCATCTACTTCTTTTACTGTTCCATCTGGTGTAGTTATTTTAACTTTTATAGGCTTTCCATCAGCGGTTGTATAAGGGTTTCTTACAACTTTCCCCTGAGTACGGATAATATCGGATAACGAAAATCCTTCGCCGAATAATTCTTTTCGTCTTTCAATCAGTACTTCTTTTAGTACCGCTTCTGCATTCAGACTTCCGTTATAAAGATTTGCTTTTCTGGCAGCCTTTAGAAGATTAAGATTCGTTACTGCTTCAGATACATTTCCTGATCTTGCATAGCCTTCTGCTGCAATCAGATACATTTCGGCAGATCTCATGTACACAATATCAGCAATTAAATTCGGTTTGAATTTGAACTTTTTATATCTCAGCAGACCTTCACGCCCCTTTAGTCCGTCCCATTCAAACAACTGATATCTTATATCATTTGTATCAAATAAATCTTTAAAGAACGGATCTGCCATGAAACTATAATAGTAACTGCCGGAAGAAGAAACATCCAGATAATGGAATGCATAACTTTCACTAGATTGCTCTTGCGTTTGTCCATGCCCCCAAATCCACTCGGAATTGTTAATATCATTGAAACCTTCTGAATATTTTTCGGTTGGCATAAAGGTATATCCTGTTCTTGCTGTATTTGCAGCCTCAGCAGCCTTCAGCCACTCTCCTGTATTCAGGTAAGTTCTGGCTAAAAGCCCATTAACAACAGACAGATCAATCTTATCTTTGTTATTTCGCTTATAGCTTTTCAATAAATTTTTAGCATCTAAAAGGTCACTTTTTATCAGGGTATAAAGCTCTTCGAGACTCGCTCTTTTATTACCTACCGAATTAATAGTAGCCGGCTGGGTATAAATTGGCACTGTTAAAGCTGCTTTGTCTTTTTGGTAGCTAAACTGATAAAAACTTGCCAGGTTAAGATAACAAAAAGCTCTGAAAGCCTTTGCCTGGCCTTTTACCTGATCTTTCTTATCCTGTGAACCTTCTATATTATCTATTCTACTCAGTACATTGTTCATGTTATTTATTGCAGAATAAAACAGGTTCCAAATAAATAAAGTACGGCTTCCGGCATTATTTACAAGATCTGTAAATGCATAGGCAGAGTTGAATCCATATTTATTAGTCAGTACCGCAACATCACTCCCCATTGCATCACTTGCGCGAAGTACTGTAGAGTAACCAATGTTAGCATAGGTTGTTCCGTCATCATTAAATTTCGCCCAGGCTCCATTAACTACCGTTTCGGCATTATCTGCAGTTTTAAAAACTTCTTCTTCGTTGGCCTGGTTAGTGGGTGCTGTTTCCAGCTCTCTCTCACAACTTATAAAAACAGAAGCTGCAAAAGCCAGAAACAATGTATATTTTATTTTTGTCATGTTCTTTATTTTTAATTAAAATGTTGCCTGTAATCCGAAAGTCACTGTTCTCATTGCCGGATATCTGTAATAGGTTGTTCCGTCAACTGTCTGCTCAGGATCCATTCCTTTATGCCCGTAGAATGTTAATAAATTCTCACCCTGCAGATAGATTCTGAATCTCTGAAGTCCAAGATTAGCGAAAGTATCTTTTGGTAATGTATAACCTATACTCACATTTTTAAGTCTTGCATACGTACCGGAATAAAGGAACCTTGTTGATGTGGACGTCCAGTTATTGGTTGTGGTACTAAGTGCCGGAACATCTGTATTTCTATTTTCAGGTGTCCATCTGTTCAGTATTTCTTCACCCCAAGCCCTTCCTGCAGAATTTCCATTAGACAATAGCATTGTATAATCACTATCCAGTATTTTCCCGCCTATACTGTATGATAATAATGCAGAGAAATCGAAGTTTTTATAGGTTATAGATGTGCTAATACCTCCTATCCATTTAGGCAGAGAGGAGCCTTGCAACATTTTGGTCGCTTTGGAGTATTCAGAAGTTGTTCCCTCTATCGTATTTCCGCTAGCATCTGTTGTTTGTGTTTTCCATAATGGAGCTCCGTTGTTAGGATCTACTCCTGCCCATGTCGGAATAAAGAAGTCATATACAGATCCTCCTACCTGCAGCAGTTTTGTACCGCTAACAATAGAACCTTTTGGTAATTTTGTAATCTTATTTTTTGTAGTAGTAGCATTGATATCCAAATCCCAACGGAAATTTTCCGTTTTTATGGGTGTTGTCTGCAGGCTAATCTCGAATCCGGTATTCTGCAACTCACCAATATTATCGGAATAACCGTTGAATCCTACAGATGGTGCCAATGGCATTGTAAATAATAAATCTTTACTCTGTCTTTTAAAATATTCTACATTACCTCTGATTCGGTTATTCAGAATAGCAAATTCTAATCCTACATTCAGGTTCAGATTGGTTTCCCATTTCAGGTCCGGCGTTGGTAGCCTGCTCGCCACAGTTCCTCCTTCACCAAGATTATTATAAAAAGCGTATAAACTCTGATATGCATATAATGTACTTAACCCATCATTACCTTGTCCTCCATAACTGGCTCGTAATGTCAACTGATCAAAAAAGTTAAGGTTCTTTACAAAGTCTTCGCTCGAAAGTTTCCAAGATCCACCAACTGACCAAAACGTTCCCCAACGATTTTTAGGAGAAAATCTTGAAGATCCGTCTGCCCTTACTGATCCGGCCAAGAAATATTTGTTCTGATAATCATATTCCACTTTTCCTAAGAAACTAAGTAATGATCTCTTATCACTATTCCCGCTAAATCCACCTAATAGGGCTGCAGCATCCGGTTCATAATATCCCGGCAGAGAGAACTGACTTCTGTTACCTGAAATAACCTGATACTCATACTGGTAAAATTCTTGTCCTGCCAATACATTAAAATGGTGCTGTCCAAATTTTTTATCGTAGGTTAAAATATTACTGGTTGTATAAGAAAGTGTTCTGTCGCTACTTTTGGATACGGACCCACCAGTTTCTTTTCCTTGCCCTAAAAGTAGGTTGGTGTAATAATGCGTATTAAGACTTACCAAATCCACAGACAAGCTTGATTTGAATTTAAGTTCCGGAAGGAAAATAAACTCTAAGAATCCTTTACCAGAGAAATTATCAATTTTTCTTTCATTTTTATCCAGAGGGAGCGTTGCTGCTGCGTTCTCATTCTGTAAAGCACTGGTAGGTCTGTATTTACCAAAATCGTATATTCTGTTTCCATTTTTATCCAAAACATAACTTCCATTTTCATTCCTTTCATAATATGGATAAAATGAAGGGATTACCCTAGCAGCATTTATGACATTGTCTGTTCTGGAATCTGATGCCGGTGGTGCTTGCTGAAGCGTATTAACGTAGCTTAAGTTAGCTCCGGCATTCAACCAGCTTTTCACTTGTGAGTTTACTTTTAATCTCGCACTGTATCTTTTGAATCCCGATTCTATAGCCATTCCTTTCTCATCCAAATAACCAAGGGAGAAGAAATAGTTTCCTTTTTCGTTACCTCCACTTAAGTCCAAATCGACCTGGCTTCTGGATGCAGTTCTTTGCAAGACATCACGCCAATCATCATTCCATAAAGCGGTAGCTCCCGGCAACAACTTACCATCCAGACCAACTGGTTTAGGATAAGCCGGACCGTATGGATTAATTCCTAAACTGGAAATAAGATTGTCTGTTGCCATTTGTGCAGCCTGACTTTGAGAAATTTTAGGAGACACATAGCCATTCCTTAGAGCTTCCCAGTATAACTGAAAATACTGATCTGTATTTACCTGCTTATAATCTTTTACTGCACGCCCAGAAAATCCCTGGCTAATATTGAAGTTGATTTTAGACTCTCCTTTTTTCCCGGATTTAGTTGTGATTACAATAATCCCATTTGCACCTCTGGAGCCATACAGCGCACTTGCTGTTGCATCTTTTAGTACACTGATAGATTCTACATCATTAGGATTTATAGCATTTATATTTCCATCGTAAGGAATACCATCTACCACATAAAGCGGAGAACTGGATGCACTTATAGAGCCTATCCCTCTAATTCTTATTGCTGCTGTTTCGCCTGGTTGCCCTGAAGCACTTACAGCCTGCAATCCCGGAACCTGCCCTTCTAAAGCTTTGGTAATATTGGTAATTGGTCTGGTTTCAATCTTGCTTCCGGAAACTGTTGCAACAGATCCTGTATAGCTAGATCTCTTTGCTTTTCCATAAGCTACAACGACTACTTCATCAATTTCTTTTTCCCGAAGAGAATCTTTCTTTCCTTTTGTATTCTGACCATAAATCCCCGAAACTCCCAGGAAGAATACCGCTACCCCTATCGGTATTCTAATATTAGCTTCTATTGCTGATTTTCTAAGCATATTAATATTTTTTAATTATCTATCAAAAAAATTCCCTTTGCATAATAGACAGCAAAGGGCATTTATAAATACAAAATACCTATTGCTTATCTTTCCTTAAAGGCTGAATGTAACACCTTGCATCGAGCAGGTTGTCAAGATATCATCGGGTCAGTTCCCTCTATCTTTCTTTATAAGCTTGGTTATAATTATGGGACAAAGTTATAAATAGAACATCTATCAAACAAGTAGGTTTTTAGATTTGTTAAGAATTTTTAACAAAATTGAAATTGAAAAATTCACAAAATACTGTTAAATAAAGCGATGAGGAAAATTCAATAAAATTGAAGCCTGATAAATATCATGTAAAATAAATGTTTAACAAACGATCGTTAGCAACAAACGAATACAGTGCAATATTTACGGTTAATTTTAGCTTTTGGGCATCATTAAAACATAATAGAAATTGGATTTTGGTTGTTTTTGCAAAAACATCTAAATTTATCCTATGAAAATATTAATAGTCAACGGCCCGAACCTAAATCTTTTGGGAACAAGGGAACCTGAAATATATGGAACAACCTCTATGGAGGATTATCTGCAAGAACTTAGACAAGAATTTGCTCAGGATGAGATCTTGTATTATCAGTCAAATATTGAAGGGGAGCTTATCAACAAAATACAAGAAGATGATTTCGATGCTCTTGTTGTTAATTTTGGAGCCTTCACCCACTACTCTTATGCCTTGGCTGATTGCCTGAAGAATATTCGTAAACCGAAAATAGAGGTTCATATCAGCAACATTTACAAGCGTGAGGAATTTCGTCAGAAATCGGTAACAGCAACATATACTGATGCAATTCTTTCGGGGTTTGGAATGAAGGGATACAGATTGGCTTTACTGCACCTGGTCCATTAAAAAAATTACTCTTACAAATACAAACAAAAAAAATCCTCAGTTAAAATTAACTGAGGATTCTTAACTTAAGAAAAGTTTATCTTAAATCACTTCTGCTTCTTTTCTTGGAGCTCCTGCTAAGATGCTTTCATCTTTAATGTCATCGAATCTTTCGAAGTTTTTATGGAAAGCTGATGCCAAAGATCTTGCTTTCTCAATATAAGCATCGTAAGAATCCCAGCTGTTTTCCGGTAGTAACATAGACTCGTCGGAAACACCTTCACATGATACAGGAATCTGTACCTTAAAGATAGGACTTTCTTTGTAATCAACATCATTTAATTTACCATCTAATGCAGCAGAGATAAGAGCTCTTGTATCTTTAAGGCTCATACGCTTCATCTTACCGTTGAAACCAGTATTTACCAACCATACTTTTGCATCTGCACTTTTTATTTTTTCAGATAACATTTTCCCATACTCAGTTGGGTGAAGAGGCATAAACGCAGCACCAAAACAAACAGAGAATGTTGTTTGTGGTTCTGTTACACCAACCTCAGTACCTGCAACTTTGGAAGTATATCCTGAAATAAAGTGATATGCTGCCTGCTCCGGAGTAAGTCTGGAGATTGGAGGCAATACACCAAATGCATCAAATGTGAGGAAGAAAATATTTTTAGGATTCTTTCCAATAGAAGGAACCTGAATATTGTTAATAAAATCAATTGGATAGCTTACACGTGTATTAGGCGTAATGCTGTCGTTTGTATAATCTGCCTCACCATTCTCATCAAAAAATATATTTTCAAGAATAGCACCTGGCTTTATTGCACCATAGATATCTGGTTCTTTTTCTGCAGAAAGATCAATAGCTTTAGCATAACATCCGCCTTCAATATTGAATACAGTATTATCCGGAGTCCATCCATGCTCATCATCACCGATTAGTTTTCTGTTCGGATCTGCTGAAAGGGTTGTTTTACCAGTACCTGACAGACCGAAGAAAATAGCTGTTTCCCCATCTGCTCCTGCATTAGCTGAACAGTGCATAGGCAATACATTCTGTTGAACCGGAAGTGTAAAGTTAAGTGCAGAGAAAATACCTTTTTTCATTTCACCGGTATAGGCTGAACCACCAATTAAGGCAATTTTTCTCTTAAAATTAAGGATAGAGAAATTATGTTGTCTTGTTCCATCTCTCTCCGGATCTGCTTTAAAACTTGGTATACAAAGAATCAACCAATCAGTTTCACCAAAAGATTCAAGTTCATCTACTGTAGGGCGGATAAACATATTGTATACAAACTGATTAGACCAAGGAAATTCGGTAACTGCAGTAATTTTTACCTGGTAGCGCTTATCTGCAACAGCAAACGCTTCTCTTGCATATAAAGGAATCTCGGAAGCATAATCTGCTACTCTGTCATATAATGCATCAAATTTTTCACTGTCAAAAGGAAGGTTTACTTTTCCATCCCACCATACTCTGTCTGCAGTAACTTCATCTTTTACGATGAATCTGTCTTTAGGAGAACGTCCTGTAAATTCTCCTGTGTTAATTGCTAAAGCGCCAGATTTTGCAACAAAACCCTGTTTGAGATTAACAGTTTCCTGTACCAGTTCTTCTGGAGACAATTGCCATTTAACATTGTCATTTTTAATTCCGAATTTTTCTAATGATCTCATTACTTTACTTTTCAATTGGCTAAAGTTAATAAAATTTAACAAGTAGCCTCAATGATATTCATCATCTTACAAAAAAGTTGATATAAAATTGATTATCAGTAAATTAATTCTTCATAAGAGAAAAAATTCGGGAATCCATTATGCAGAAAATAGCTTTTATAATCACGGAATTTTGAGGTCAAAATGAAATCTCCACCCCATGCACCCAAACTTTTGAAGAACGAAGGGGCGTTTTCAAAATATTTTTCTTTAACTGTGGGTATTTTAAGAAAATTACTCATAGTTTTTTCGTGTTCCTCCACTATAAGTGAAAATTTTTCTAAATTATCACTTTTCAAAATTTCTTCTGTAAGTTTTGAAAAATAACAGATTAGATCTTGTGATTTTTCCATTTGCCTGTACATCGTAATTCCTTCACGGGAGTCTTGTTTTTTGTTCAGGTGAACAAATAAAAGCTGGTCTTTGAAGCTTGGTGAATAATTTACAGTTTCAATAGTTTTATTTCCACCATTCCGGGTATAAATAATTGGAGCCCCGGCTTTCGCTACTGCAATATCATAACCACTTCCTCCCAAAGCAATATCATTCAGAGCAAATGCATCTACATCTCCCCATTTCGCAACATTATTGATAAGGGTAGAACTACTCCCCAATCCAAAGTTCTCGGGAAACTGCACATTAGATATCAACTTATAAGAATCATCACCGGCTAATTTTACAGAATCTAAGTCTTTAAGTGTTTTAAAAATTTTAAGAATAAAATCTGAAGCCGATTCTATATTGGTTTCCAAAATGCTAAGATTATTGTAATCTATACATGTTTTTAACCATAACTGTCCTTCCCGGTACGTTTCCCAATGGATTTGCGATTTATGATCAGTGATTATTTCAGCTGAAAGATCCTGTCCTAATTTGGTCGGAATAGCCAGAGCCTTTGCTCCGTCCAGTACAAAATACTCGGATGTCAGTAATAATTTGCCGTGAGAGAAAAAATATTGTTTATCCAAAATGGGTAATTAAAGAAGAGACACAAATTTCTTTGTGTCTCTTTATTTTTATTTGATTAAAATGCAGAAGATGTTTCGACTGCCGAATCTATTTTTTTTATCAGCCCTTGTAGGGTTTTACCTGGTCCAACCTCAACAAAGTTAGTAGCTCCGTCTTTTATCATATTTCTTACAGACTGTGTCCATTTTACTGGCCCTGTAAGTTGTTTGATAAGATTTTGTTTAATCTCTTCAGGGTCAGAAACCGCTGTAGTTGTAATATTCTGATATACCGGAATAATAGGCTTGTTGAATTTTGTAGTATTAATAGCTTCTGCCAATTCTTCCTGAGCTGGTTGCATTAAAGGAGAATGGAAAGCTCCATTTACTGGTAATAATAATGCTCTTTTGGCGCCAGCTTCTTTTAGCTTGGCCATAGCTTCCTCAACAGCCTGAGTTTCTCCGGAAATTACCAATTGTCCCGGGCAGTTATAATTAGCCGGAACAACGATCCCTTCTACAGAAGCACAAATCTCTTCAACTTTGTCATCGTCAAGACCTAAAATTGCAGCCATAGATGATGGATTAGCATCACAAGCAGCCTGCATTGCCAAAGCTCTTTTTGAAACCAGACGTAATCCGTCTTCAAAAGAAAGAACTCCATTTGCCACTAAAGCTGAAAACTCTCCTAAAGAATGTCCTGCAACCATCTGAGCTCCAAGTGCATCCACAGCCTTAACTGCTGCAACAGAGTGAATAAAGATAGCAGGTTGTGTTACTTTAGTTTTTTTCAGGTCCTCATCTGTTCCTTTGAACATTGTGGAAAGAATATCAAATCCCAGAATATCGTTAGCCGATTCCATTAAATCTTTAATTTCCTTACGGCTATCGTAAAGGTCCAATCCCATTCCAACAAACTGTGAACCTTGTCCAGGAAATACTAATGCTTTCATTCGTTTAAATTATTTTGTTTGTAAAACCTACTTAAAATTTAGTAGTATGGTAACTTCTAATTAAGGATTCAGTCGTATTACACGATACCCTTTATTAACATAAGCACCTTCTTTTGTTTTTTCGTATTCAAATTTGGTTGCCAAATGTGTCTGACTTTTGCCCATTTGTCTGAAAATTTCTCCTTTGGAATTTTCTCTGGAAAGCGCATCATTCATTACATCAAATCCTACAACCGCATATTTAGACGGGGACTTACAGAACTTCGCATTATACTGAGCCAATACTTCTTTTTCGAAGTTACCGTCAGTATTAATCTTTCTGTCCATAATGTAAACCATGTTTACTTTCCCCAGGTCTGCTTCTTTTTTATCAAAGTCATTAGAGTAGAACATACTGAATGCCTTTACTCCTGAAACTTCTTTACCTAAAGAAACCATTCTATTGGTAAAAGAAGATTTTGTAGCCTCGCTATCCGATGCCAGAACTGCAATTACTGGAGCAGACTGCCCCGTCATCATGTTCTTATCAACCTGAATATCATTAGGACTGGTTACAATATTGATGTTTGGTTTTTTAAGAGACTTTTCTAATCTTGTGCGAATATCTTCAGCATAAGCATCTCCTACAATGTATATTTTCTCTCCGTTATAAGAGTCTGAAACTTCTTTAGCAATTCTCTCTGCATAGATAGAAGCATCTGTTTCTATAATGATAAGGTTACCATATTTGTACAAATCCTTAGAATTGGCAAAAGGAGATATTACCGGGATTTTCTTTGAAGAAACATAAGACATAAGCTCTACAACATCAGACTTGAAGAATGGTCCTACAATAAGATCAGTATTGTCCTTATTAATGGAAGTTAATGCTTTCTGGAATGAAGATTCGCTCCCCTCGTCAATAACATTAATATTTAACTTTTGTCCTTTCGCTACATTTCTCTGGATTGCCAGTTTAGCACCTGTTAAAAAGTCTAATGCAGCAGTTCTGTATTTCGCATCATTGGTATCGAATCCGAACGGCAACAACAGAACAACGTTCAGTGCATCACCTGAAGATTTGATAAATGAGCTATCGCTAGATTTTTTAATTTTAAGAACCATTCCGGCTTTTAATCCGTTTGAAAGCTGAGGATTCAGTTCTATTAACTGATCCAGACTTACACCGAATTTATTCAGAATACCAAAAATAGTATCTCCCGGCTGAACGGTATAAGTAATATCGTCTGCAGCAGCCTCAGTTTTTATAGTTTCACGTTTAGGTTGTTCTACAGAAGTGTCATCTATTTTTGAAACCTTTGGTTTTTCTTCAGGTTTTATAGCTTCAGCTGCAACACTTCCACTTCCTACAACAATTGGCACTCCGGGCTGAAGTCCTTTTTCTTCCAACCCAGGATTCATACGGAATAAATCTTTCTGAGAAATATTGAATTTCTTGGTAATCTTATAATAAGTATCTTTTGGCTGTACCAGATAATTTTCTGATTTAGCAGATGTTACTAAAGGTTTTTCTTCGTGCTTTTTCTCCTGAACTACAGGCTCAGCAGTAACTTCAGCAGCACCATATTTCTTAATATTTGCAGCAGGCAGATTAATCTTCTGTCCGATTTGCAGGCCTTCCCCTAATTCAGGATTCAGTTTTTTAATATCTGCTAATGAAACATGATAATCTCTTGAAATAGCATACAAGGATTGCCCTTGTTTTACAGCTATCTGTCCTGTAGTTGTTTTGGTTGTTACTGTTTCAGTAACATTTTTTCCTGCTTTGGATATCACCACAATATCTCCAATATCCAAAGTTTTGTTTTTTATATCCGGATTCAGTGCATAGAACTGATCCAGCGTAAGACCATATTTTTTGGAAATGCTATACGGATTATCTTTAGCTATTACTGTATGTGTCTTTTGTGCAGACGCAGAAAGCCAAAAAACAGATAATGCTGATATAAATAATTTCTTCATTAGCGTATATTATTATGCAAAAATAAACTTTTTTGTTTTTATAAAACCACCACTGTTAATTCAGGGCGGGCAACTTCGATATTCTCGTAACAAGTATTGAGCCAGTTGCGTCCATTTTCAGCGTAGAAGTTACTAAAATTAATTTTACGTTCCTGCCATACTCCGGCAGGGTTTACTACTTCATATAACTGGTTGTAGCGCTGATAGAGATCTGCCTGCACAATTTTTTCTGCACGAAGCAATCTTTTATGCATTCTTTCAAAAGATTTAAGCTGACGGACTTCTTCTGCTGCTACAAGGTTACCAAATGTTTTATCGGTTATTTCAGCTTGCTTTTTCAGCTCGCTGAACATAGATTTAATATTTTCTTCTTTTTCTTGCAGCAATGGCTGCAGAGATGTTTTTTCGAGCAGTTTGTTGTGAACAACTTCCTGATAATTTCCAAAGAAATTCTCTACACATAAGTCCAGTTTCCGGATCTTACGAAGTGTCTTCTCTGTGATAAAAGCCAGTGAATTTCTGGGTACTAAAATTGGAAATTCTACATCTATTGCTTCAAAGAATTTTTTAAGTTCCAGCCAGTACATAATCTCTGCATTCCCACCTATATAAATAATATTAGGCAAAACAGTTTCCTGATATGCTGGTCTCAGAACTGCATTTGGACTAAACCGCTGAGGATTAGTATTCAGTTCTGCTAATATTTCTTCTTCACTAAAACTAATATCTGTATCGACAACATGATAGGATTCGCCTACCTTTTCAATTCTGTCTCTGGACTCATCTCTAAGGTAGAAAAGGTTTATTTCTCTTGGATTAACCTGAACCTTACCATATTTATTGATCAGAACATCAACAGTTTCTTTAGAATTCTCATAAAGACTATTTTCCAGCAGTTCTTTTCTGAAAACCGGAGCCGCCAATGCTTTTAGTTTCTTATCATCTCCATTAAGGATAAGCAATCCTGAATCTCCAAAAATTCTGTTAACCAAAATTCTTGTCGCAAGGGTTAGCGATCTCCCTTCCTGATATGCCTCCTTTGCCCAGCGGACTAATTCGGTTCCGTATGTGAAATCTTTAAATTCTTTTTCAAAAACATCCAGGAAAGAAAGATCAGAAGACTTAATCCGCCCTACTGCCCCACCTGATTTTTCCTGAATCTGATAGAAATTACCTTCTGTTTTAAAATGGTTAATTTCATCAAAATCATGATCTTCTGTTGCCATCCAGAATACCGGAACGAAGTTTTTTCCTTCATTATTCTCATTCAGGTATTTGGCGGTTTTTATAGTCTGAAGAATTTTATAGATAAAAAATACCGGCCCGGTAAATAAGTTTAGCTGGTGTCCCGTAGTTACAGTAAAAGTATTCTCCTTACGCAATAGCTCAATATTCTGCATCTGCTTGGCGCTAATAGCTATATTTCGCATCTGCTTCGTCAGAACCTCTGTAAGAACTTCTCTGTGCCCGGTAGGATAGTTTCTGGATTTTTTATTTGCCTGTACTAAGGCATTATCTTTACTGAATTGTAATCCGTGGTAGGCCGAAAGATTACCATCCAGGTAATCCTTCAACATTTCAGGAATGCTTGGTATGTCCCTGAAATCAATATTAAAACGACAATCTGCCATTCTTCAAATTTATGAAAAAATATACCAAACTATACCCAAATTAAGCCTGAAATCGGCAACCGGATAATATGGTGCAGCAAAACCTTTATTCCCTGATATCGTTGTATTAATCTGCTGTCCTTCTATAAAGAACATCATAGTTTTTACTTTCAGATTAATATATAAGTCCATCATTGGTTTTCCACCGATAGAATAGCCTGATGTTGCGCTTGGCAACACAAACTCGTTAAGTACCGGGAAAAATTCTCTGGAAGCAAATTTACTGAAGTAATATGCTTTAACCCCTGCCTGAACTTCAGCCGCATCTTTGAATACTTTGGACTGGAAATATACATTTG
Source organism: Elizabethkingia occulta (assembly GCF_002023715.1). Taxonomy (GTDB): domain Bacteria; phylum Bacteroidota; class Bacteroidia; order Flavobacteriales; family Weeksellaceae; genus Elizabethkingia; species Elizabethkingia occulta. The sequence continues at coordinate 442,298 of NZ_MAHX01000016.1, read as the reverse complement.
CACGCCCAACAAAGCCTGGCATTGGCATAAGATCCTTATTATTAATTGCAGACTGGAATAATACTCTTCCGTTCAGATGGAATTTTCCGTATTTAAAAGTTGCATCTCCTCCAGCCTGAGTAATATTAATGGATGAAGTTGACTGCTGCATCTGTTTGTTAGCATCAATATAGGCATAGTTTCCAATACTGAAATAGTTAAGAAATACTGATGCATCGAACCATTTTAGTCTTACAATACCTCCGGCTTCTAAAACGCTCTGGTTTTTGAAACCTAAATTAACATAGTTGAAATTTTTATATTGAGATCCATTCAACAATAAGTTAAATGATGGTGCTCCGGATTGGAAATTTAGTTTCCCTTCTACAGCAAAACCTTCGGCAGGAATAAAGGAGACTTTGTTATTGATGCGAATAAAGTTCCCGAACGTACTTCCTGTAGTATATTCTGCGGAGGAATTAAGGTCGAATCTATTCCATAGTTTAACCTGTAAATTTCCTTCTACTCCTACTCTGTTCTCTTTCCATACGGTGTTATTATCTACAACATTATTTGGCAGGAAAATCTGATTAGTTCCCAGAATTACATTCTGATATTTCAGTCCGGCATCCAATTTAAATTTCTCTCTATCAAAAACCAAGCTTACAACATTTGTCAGTTTTTTAGAGTATTTCTTTGTCGATGGAAAAAAACCACTGATAATATCTGCTGCATTGTTTGTATAATAGCTTTCTGTTCCGTTCTGAGCATAATAGTATTTATTCCCTTCATGCATCAACATATGTCTGATCTTCAAAGGAAAAGCATCATTAATTCTGAATAAACCAAAATCATGGCTTAGGTAATACCTTCTGTAAGAAAAGAAACTTTCTGTATTATTAAGGTTAACCTCCATATTCAGCCTATTATTAAAACGGGAATCCCCGCCTAAAAACTGATCTAAAGTTTTGATACCACCGTTTTCTTCATTATTCACATTCTGATTAAGATAATGTGCATAGAGTTCGTAACGCCCTGTTTTATTCTTATAGTGTGCCCCGGCATTAAAGTTATTGCTCGCTGAAAGGTTTCTCTGGTAGATACCCTTGGCTCGAAGTCCCATATAATTAACAAAGAAGTTAAAATCTTTCCCAATATTCTGGGTATAAGTAGAACTTAGCACATGTCCGCTTCCAGGTGCGGTATGATATATAAATGAAGTTGTAGGTGTTTTTACATCATAGTATTTAATATCATCTACACCTAATATACTAAAGGATTTTCCTGTTGGCAATACCGCAAGATTCTGTTGCAGATTAGTTTCGTACACTAATGGATTAAAAGTCTGTCCGGAGTTAGCGAACTGAACTTTGCCAAAATTATCTTTGTTGTTATACTGTGAAAAGATATATGTTTTTTCATGTGAAAAAACCGTATCGAATATCTTTGCTTCCCCTCTTTGCGTTTTGAATTTATAGTCGCTAATTACAGGTTTAAAGATTTTCATAGAATCTTTTTTACCATTATCTACAATAACAGAATCTTCTGCAATCCTATTATTATCAGTCTTATTAACAACCTGTGCCGATATAGTTCCCGACACCAAAACTACCCATAAAAAAAAGTACCTCATCTTGTTGGAATGAGGTACAAAAGTAGAGATTTTTTTGATAAAGAATTACTGATTCTTAAAGTCAACCAATTTCACTATACGATCTTCTTTACTGAGGTCTATGTATATCCTAATAATAACCTAATCAGCAAGAGCTTTTATTCAAAAACAATCTCCTTTTTCAGCATACAGGCAAACACCTATCGCTCTCTCACCAGCACTGCTTTTGGATTTATATTATCTGTTATTATTTATATCTTTAGGAATATTTGGATTTGCATCAATTTCTGATTGTGGAATTTTAAGAAAGAAGCGCTTATCATCTGGTAACATAGGATTATTTGACAGATTAACTCTATGCCAGGTATCTCTTGGGAGCCCTCTTCTCAATCTTTTAGCATCATACCACTCCACTCCAATTTCTCCGTACAGCTCCTTTTTCCGTTCTGTCAAAATTTCTTCATATAGTGCTTCTCCTACATTTGATGACTTTATAGCCTGAGCATCTCTATTCTTTTGTAGTTTGTATAACAAACCATGAGCCCCAGTATCATCTCCTTGTTTATACATTGCCTCTGCCTCGATCAAAATCATCTCAGGAGTTCTCATTAAAACCAAATGAGAAGTAAAAGCAAACTTAAATTTTCTGGTATACCATTCTCTGTAATCCGTAATCCCGGCACCAGTTTTAAAAAACTGATTCCGAACATCGGTTGGAGAGAAAAGCGCAACAAAGGACTTATTGATAAAGGCATTATTGTAAGCACTCTCCGTTCGGGTATAAAAGGCATGTGGTGCCAACCAATAATAACTGGACTGATCTGCTTGTTGAGGATCTGCTAGCAACCATTCGTTACCTCTATTCATATCATCAAAACCTGATGCGTAAAATTGAGGACTTAGGACTACATCCATATTTCCTCCGTATGCTTTATTAGCATATTCCTGAGCTTTAGGCCAATTACCCATTACCTGATATACCCTAGCGGCTGTACCATATGAAACCGCTTTACTGAAATATGACCTGTTATCTCTATTTAATGTACCAATGGCAATAGCTCTTTCCAAATCATCTGTAATTAATTTATACATATCCTTCATCGTACTCATTGACTGACCCGCTGTAACATTCGATTTTGTATATATCGGCGGAGCTTGCAGATTGGGGTCATACGTATAAGTATGCTGAAACTCTAAACTAAGTTCAAAATAAAAATAGGCTCTCATGGTATAAGCTTGTCCCAATAATATTTTCTTATTATCTTCTGATATAGCCGTACTTCTCTCCACTCCTTCAATAAATGAGTTCACTTGATTAATAAGATAGTATGGAAAATTCCAGCTGAATTGTGACCTGCTAGAGTTTGGCTCTCTAAAATTATTTTCATAATCATCTCTGAACCAACTACCACTAAGTGCACTGATGTTCCCTTTGACCTCTCTGGCAAAATACATGGATCCCAAATTACCGTTTTCGGTATTTAAAAACTGACCTCTGGTTCGTCTTAATATTCCTGCAATGTGGGCCCTGGCTCCTTCATATGATCCATATATCACATCCGGAGACACAACATCTGTTGGTTTAGGTTCATTCAGATATTCTTCGCTACAAGATAACATGGCAACGAAAAGTCCAATAATTGCTATTATATATTTAATATTTCTCATTATTTTTATTTTAAAATCCTATACTAAATCCTAAAGAAATGGTTCTTAAATTATATGATCTGCTGTTTGTTGTCCCTGCCAAACTTTGCTCCGGATCAATTCCTTTGTGACTCTGCCACGTCCACACATTATCTCCCTGTAGAAAAATTCTCATACTAGACACCCCCATTTTCCCAAGTAAATCTTCGCTTACATTATACCCAAACGTTAAAGACTTTAGTCTTATAAAGTCGTTCTTAAACAAAAACCTTGAGGAAAGTGCATTATTTTGATTATTAGCCATGATATTAATGGGCACATCTGTAATATCCCCAGGTTTTTGCCATGCATTCTTTACATCTATAGATTGTTGATTTCCGGGCGATGAGAATCCTGACATTAATGATGCATAGGAAGAATCATATATATAAGATCCAAATGAAAAATTAAACAAGGCATTCAAATCGAAACTTCCGTATTTGAGGGAATTGGTAAAGCCCCCTCTGAACTTGGGTAAGGAACTCCCCATATACCTTTTACTAGCTTCCGCATTAGCTAAATTATAATCGGTAGTTTTTTCCCTTGTTACACTTCCTTGTGCGTCTTTCTTATCATACCACCAAGTACCCATTCCGGTTTTCGTATCAACTCCAGCCCATTCGACCAAAAAGAAATCATACAATGATGAACCGACTTCCCATCTTTTGGTTCCATTGATAAATGATTCCTGAGTAAGTTCTGTTATTTTATTTTTTTCAAATGTTAGATTAAGACTTGTTCTCCACTGGAATTTATCAGAAGTGACATTTAATGAGGAAATATCGAATTCCCACCCGTAATTTCTCAGCGCTCCTACATTAGTTGTAATCGATGTATTTCCGGTAGAACCTGGTAAAGGTTTAGCATATATTAAGTCTATAGATCTTTTGTTAAAGTAATCTACATTTACCGTTATTCGATTTTTTAAAAAGCCCATTTCTGCACCTGCATTTAAAGAAGCAGTCTTCTCCCATGTAAGAAAATAGTCTCTTGCTCCACCCAATAAAACACCTGTTTGCCCTAGTTGATTCCAACCCGTTGCAAAGGACATCATGTAAGGAAAATATCCATCCGTTCCATTATTCCCTAATTCTCCATAAGAAGATTTTAGTTTTAGGTAGTTGACGATCTTATTTTTGAAAAAGTTTTCCTGACTAACAACCCAGGCTCCTCCTACAGAATAAAAAGTTCCCCACCTGACTTCAGAAGCAAATCTTGTTGAACCATCATTTCTGACGGATCCTTCAATAAAATATTTATTGGCATAATTATATCCTAGTCGTCCCAAATAACCTACCAGTCTTTCCTGATTAATATACCCTCCAACTCCCTCGGAAACGGTTTTCCCATTTAGAACATATACTTCTGGTAAAAACCCTGTCCCTTGCGCACTAAGAGCATCATATCTATAATCCATCAACTCAAATATGGCTTGGGCATTAACATTATGCTTCCCAAAACTTTTATTGAAGTCTAAACTATTTGTCCAGTTTATGGTTTTCGCCAAATCCCTGCTTTGAGAAACTCTTCCCTTTACACTCGCAGCAGCGCCATAAGCAAAATGTGTATAAGAATAACTATCATAATTGTATAGCTGAAATGACCCCTGAGATCTTAGCTTTAGATAATCTGTAAGGGTAACTTCTGCATATCCGTTAATAAAGGTATCATATCTGTTATACCTGATTTTATTATTATATAGTGCTCCAAGAGCATTTTCATTAGCCAACAAAGGGCGCTGCGCATTTACAGGTCTTCCCGTAACTGCATTATTTCCATAATCGTATTGTGATCTGCCAAAGGCATCTAAAATAACATTCCCTTTTTCATCTCTCATATAAACAGGATAAATACCCGACAAAGTATAAACCCATTGTATTGGACTTTGAAATGCACTTCCTGATTGCATTGGATAATTTTGAGATGAAGCACTAAATGATGTATTCAATCCTACCTTCAGCCATGTATTAACCTTTGAGTCAACATTAGCTCTGAAACCCAAACGCTCAAATCTTGATGTTTTAATATTTCCATACATATCCAGATAATCTGCGCCTATAAAATAGGTTGTGTTCTCACCACCGCCTGAAATATTCAGTCTGTGCTCTTGCTTGAGAGCTGAATTATTGACAAGTTCCTTTTCCCAATCAGTATCCCACAACAATTTAGCACCGGCAACGACATTCCCATTATTGTCAATAGGATTGACAATATTATAAGGATTATATCCCAATGTATTTAATATATTATTTGTAGCATATTGTGCAGCCGCATCCGGTGTTTGTCCATTACTAACAATTCTTCCATTTCTTATTGCCTGCCAAGTATACTTCATGAAGTCTTCTGCCTTCAGTATTTTGTGAAATTTCACAGCTGATGAAGAAACCCCGATTAAAGAAGTAACATTAACTTTCGGCTTCGCATTGAGCCGTCCCTTTTTAGTAGTTATAATAATAACACCATTAGCACCTCTTGATCCGTACAAAGCAGTAGCGGATGCATCCTTCAATACACTCATCGATTCCACCTGATCCTGTGGAATAGAGTTGATATTCCCTCCATAAGGTGATCCGTCTACGATAATTAAAGGTTGAGTACTAGCATTAATGGATGAAACCCCTCTTATATAAATAGAAGGATTATCACCAGGCATACCGCCTGCGGCTATTACATTCACACCTGTTACAGTTCCCTGAAGTGCTCCTAAAATACTTGTTGCCTGCTGGGTTTCAATTATTTTTTTATCAACAGTTGCTACAGAACCTACTATTGCCTCTTTCTTTTGTTTGCCAAAGGCTACAACCACAACTTCTTCTATATCTTTAATGGAAGTTGTATCCGGTTTTTTCTTTTGTGCTATCAGTCCTTGCCCTATAAAGAACAGAACACCTACACTAAGCATGTGTAATTTTACTTTCATATTTAACTGGATTTATTTTATCATTAAAGCAACAGGAGTCTGGTACAGTAAATAATCAGCATACCATTAGAAGAGCATAGCAATGATTGAAAATCTTACTGAAACTAACTTGTTTAATTTATGAATGTGCCATGAACATACAGCCTAGAGAGTATCTAACTATTGAATACTATCCGGACTCCGTCGCAATATATTTTCGGGAGTATTGTACCAATGTTATTTTACACTGGTAATTCCCTGTGAAGAAATAAGAAACCATTGATGCTTTTTGTTATTTGTCGGTGATCGTACATGTACTAGATCTCATCAACAATGTTTCTCAGGATTATTCCACTATTATAGTATTTATGATATACTTTTATTAGTGAGGTTTCGTAAAGTGCCTATAGTTCAAAAATTTTATTAAAAACCTGTACACTTCTTTTTTATCCGGATTATGTTCGTTTGCAAAACTAATTACCTGTTCGAAAATCATTTATAGCTCTTTCCGAGGGACCTGCTAATTCGTAATATTTCTTACGTATAGCATCTGCTGTAAGACTATATTTTTCTTTACGAATACATTGTCTAACAAATTGAGGTGTCACCCCGAACTCATCCGCCAGAACTTTTACAGCTTCAGTATTGTAAGTCTGTCTTTTTTTTGTAGGTTTGTTCATTGCTCTTTTTGTTTCAATTAAGAAACAAGTATATAGAGTATTTTCTAGAAAACCAAATTTTTATAGTAAATAATCTAAACTTTAACATTTTGATCATTGACAGAATTCTACAAATTATCGATTTTAAGGGAATTAACAAGAACAAGTTCTATAAAGAAGCAGGTCTATCTAATGGATTTTTAGATAAGGTAAGGAAAGATATTGGGTCTTCGAAGATAGAGCAAATACTAAATGCATATCCTGAAATAAATCCTGACTGGTTTCTGACAGGAGAGGGGGAAATGTTGAAAAAGGATGTTTCCGCCACAAGAGTAAAAGAATCTTTAAAAGCCTACAGTCAGGAAGACGAGAAAAATATCATTAATGAATTGGAGAAGAGATACAAAGAAGATAAGGAACTCTATGAAAAACTAATCCTATCCTACAAGGAGAGAATTTCTGAACTTAAGGAAGAGATTGTATTCTTGAGAGAACAATTGAAAAAATAGTGTATTTTCTAAAAAAAATAGCAAATTAACTATACGCATTTTTCTTATTTTTAGTATCAGTTAAAAAGTAAAATTAGTTTTATTTACTCTTCAACATATCTTTTTGGATATTAAATACTTAATTATATATAAAATAGTAAACCCCGGAAGAAATTTCTTCCGGGGTTTTTATTATTAACTACAAATTATAATCAATTTACTGATCCCACCAAACTCTGGTCTTTAGAGACTCGAATGGAACAGGTATCCCAGGACCATTCTGTAATGAGCTTGTATTAACATTAATCTCTATCTGTGGATAGGAAAGCCTTCTTGGAATAATATTTCCAGTCATATTAAAGGATGGTATTTTTGTAAAGACAGGAAAACCTGTTCTTCGCCAATCTACCCATGACTCAAAAGCACTCTGAAACATTGTAATCCACTTCTGTTCCATAATCCGTTCTAATGAATTGTTAAAAGCAACTTTTGAGTCTGCTAAATAGACCGAAACTTTACCTGACAGTCCAAGAGCTGAGAAGTCCTGAGTAATCGCTGTATCAAAAGATATTTTGGATTTCACCATATCATTTGATCTGAAATAAATTTCTGCTTTTATAAAATTAACTTCGGCCGCACTCATTAATATGACAGGAGAATCTGTAGATGCATAAGCAGACCCTACTCTGGAAAACAGATTTTCACCGGAATCATCAGTATCTTCTCCCGGAATATTGCCCCTATATTGCCCTTGAAATCCAGCTCCATTATTTACAACTTTCTTAAAATACACATCTATTCTGGGATCATTCAATAGTTTCATTTTATCTACAATTGTAGATGCTACAGCATTATCTTTTCTGCCAGAAAGAACATCAAACTGATAAATAGGATTTGCATTAGATGCAGCCGTACCAAATCTTACAACTGCATTGGTAGCTGAAGCCTCTATTAAAGAAGGATTAGTTGCTAAAAATGCTGTTGAGGCACCGGGATTTCTTTTACTCAAATGATTAAGTAATCTTAACTTTAAAGAATTCCCAAACCTAATCCAGCTATCTGTATTTCCATTGTATATAACATCATCTGTTCCAGGCTTCAAACCTGCCAAAGAATTAATATTAACAATTCCGTCATCTATCATTTTTACTAACGCCGGATATATAGATTCCTGTTTGTCATAAGCTGGTGTAATATTCCCAGCCCCCTGCAACGCCATAGAAAATGGAATATCCCCGAAAATATCTGTTGTCACACTAAATACATAGGCCTGCAGAACCTGAGAAATGCCTACATATATTCGATCTCCGCTTTTTGTTCCCTTATTTTGTATCTCTCTTAGATCCATTAAAGCATCGTATACACTTCTCCATAAACCATCTGCAGAAGAAGATGTTATGTTATATCTGGAATAATCCAAAGGTTGACCTCTATGCCCACCATAATACTGAATAATGCTTGCCGGCATCCTGGCTGCATCTCCTCCCATAATATATCCTGTATTAACCTGAGAGGAAGTAAGTAAAGTATAAATTGGCACATCTGTAGGTTTATTAGGATCTTTATTTATATCCAGTTCCTGACGGCAGGATTGCATTACTATAAGAGATAATATTCCTATAGAAAAAATAAAATATCTGAATGTATTATTTATGATTCTCATTTTTCTGACTATTAAAATTGAACTTTTAAACTGAAACCAAAACTACGGGTAGACGGGAAAGCCATACGGGAAACACCTTGGGCATTACCTGTACCAAAAGAACTGGATTCCGGATCTATATGGGGGATTTTTGTCCACAAATATAGATTTCGCCCATACAACCCGAGATCTACATTTCTTATATAGTCAATTCCAGGCAATTTAAAACTATACCCAATAGATAATTCTCTCAGCTTTACCCAGTTATTTTTATATACATATTCTTCATTGGGATAAGCACTTCCATACCATGCAGAGCCTCTTTTAACAACAACATTATTGGGAGCACCGGTAGTACTGTTTACTCCAGGAAATATATAATTTTCATCTCTGTTTAGAGTTTTAGCAGAAACACCATAGACATCCAATAATTCTTCTGTTCCACTATAAAGATACCCCCCCTGTCTTATATCCAACAGCGCATTCAGATATACTCCTTTATATTTGAACGATGTACTAACTCCTCCTGTCCAGTCAGGCTCTACATAACCTAAATTTGCTCCATCTTGTCTAAGAGGAATTCCGTTATTACCAACCAGAATTTCTCCTTTTTCATTCCGGGCATATTTAGTCCCAATAATAGAACCATATCGCTCTCCTTTAACCGCATATATTGCAGGATTACCAGAAAAGCCACCCAAGTATATTTTATCTACACCAGGATAAATCTCTTCAACGAGCGAACGTATTCTACTAAAGTTGAATCCTACTTCCCAGGTAAAATCTTTTGTTTTTACCGGAGTAGCCTTAAACATAACTTCAATTCCGTTAGAAGAAGTTTTACCACTGTTGATTATTGTTCTACGTGCTCCTGTTGTGGGAGATATCTCCAGTGGAATAATACCATCTGTATTTACATTTCTGAAATAAGTAAAATCAATACTTATTCTGTCTTTAAAAAATCTCAGATCCGCACCTACCTCATACTCGTTTGTAAACTCAGGTTTTAAATTTAGATTATTAAGTGTATTGGCAACCGAATATCCCGGCAGGCCTATGAACGGAAAAGTTATACCATCTGTAAATCCATCAGTAAAAACACCTTTGTCATAAACATTGTATATCATATACGGATTTGCATCCCTTGCAGTCCGGGACGCTCCTATTCTTACTTTACCATAATTCATGATTTTTTTATTAATACCAAAAGCATCAGTAAATATGAATGATAAACTTCCACCTGGGTAGAAATAACTTCTGTTATTCTCGGGCAGTGTTGAACTCCATTCTTCTCGTCCGACAAGATTTAAATACAGGTAATTTTTATAGCTCAATGTTAAGTCTGCAAATACACCAAAAAGCGCTCTTTTTGAGGTATAATCGTATCCCGGATCAAATGTTTTAATATTATTGGTATTAGCAATTCCTGGTAACACCAAAGCCGAACCTTGCGTAATTAAATTTCTATATTTCCGTATATTATAATCCTGTCCTAAATTGAGCGTTAAATTGAAGTTATCAGTAATATTTTTATTGATATTTGCCATAAATGTAGACGTCAATTCTTCTCTCGTTATATCATCAAACCTCAACAAACCATTAGGACTACCCCCTGAGTATATATCTCTGAATAAAATTCTGTTATCACTGAAATAATCATTTCCTATGCGGTAACTCAACTTCAACCAGTCTGTAAGATCATACCCCAGATTAAAACCCGCAATAAAACGGTTACTATTTGTTTTAGCAAAATTTTTATAAACAGACCAGAGTGGATTATCAAAAGAACCGCCTCTGAAATTTATCTGCCTATCATTATCAGGCCTCTGATAACCATATCCTATAAGATCCCAGCTTACAGGTACATGAAGTATTGAAAAGACAGGATTATTCCCGTCTTGTCCTGTGAAAGGAATATTTCCCCATGATCTGCTATATGAAGTATTTACCCCTGCACTGAAACGATCAGTCAATTTAAAATTACCATTGAATCTAAAATTTACTTTTTCATACTCCTGATTCGGAACAATAGAGGTCTGACTATTATGACCTGCTGAAAAAAACAAGTTTGTATTATTTATAGTATGAGCCAGGGAAATATTATTCTCTTTTGTAATTCCGGTTCCAAAAAATGATTTACGCGGATCATATACTTTTAACTTTATTGACTGTGGCCCTTTACCAAGAATAGCCCCTGCAGCAACACTCTGTATTGTCTGACCTTCAATTTTAGGCCCGAACGACAGAGAGGTTCCTTCAGCATATACTCCATTATTTCCCTGAGCATATACGGTCTGATAATCTGGTAATTTCAAAACATTATCTACCCCTATCTTCGTAGTGAAAGTAATAACAGGCTTACCTCCTCTAACCTTTCCTGATTTTGTAGTAATTACCACAACACCATTGGAGCCTCTATTACCATATAGTACAGCACCTGCAGCGCCTTTCAGTATGGTAACATTCTCTATATCATCCGGATTAATATCTGCAACCCGATTGGGCGAGGCGATTCCTGTAACAGTTGTATTGATAACACCATTGTTGTTAAAATCACCATCATTAGCATTAGTAACAGGAATACCATCTATAACATACAAGGGTTCATTCGAATTTGTTAAAGACTTATTCCCTCCCCGTATAACCAAACGACTCGCTTGCCCCGGAGCACCTCCAGAGGAGATTACCTGCAAACCAGATACCTTACCACTAAGTGAATTCACAAAATTCTGACTGGCAACCTGTGTAAGATCTTCACTTTTCACTTTTGAAGCAGCATAACCTAATGACTTCTCTTCTCTTTTAATACCAAGAGCTGTTACAACTACTCCTTCAATATCCCGTATTGAAGAAGTGTCTTTTTTTGCTTTCTGAGCCGTAACGTTCTGCCCTATAAAGAACAAAACACCAGCACTTAGCATACGTAATTTCACATTCATATTTAAACAAATTTTAGTTTCAGCTTTTCACTATTACTTAAAAAGAGTTTGGCACATGAAACATTTGATTACGCATCCTTAAATATTTATGACAAAAGGTGAAAAGAAACTTTAGTTGAAAAATAATTTGCTTTATGAATGTCATATAAATGCAGAAAACCGGCTAAGAACCAAATGTACAGTGCCAAACTCAATAGTATTTACTATATCATAAGTAATATGTACTAAAGATAATTTCACCTTGTTGACTGTCATAAAAATCCGTATTCCATTACCTTACCAGTAGGCATACGATTTCTTACTCATCCGGTATGGTGCTATTAAATGAGCATTACAGAGAGTATTAAAAAAAATAAATCGGAGGAAATTATATGAAATTACAACGTATTTGTTGTTCAAAAAGTAGTTTCGTAAGGAGATGTATGGATACTTTATAGGTATTTACATACCTTTTAGATTTCAGACAAATAAAAAATATCGTTATGGAAGAAAAGTTATTTCCAAAAACCGCATTTATTTAATTATATGCTAACCCCTAATCAAATGCACTTATAACAGAAGATTAGGTATAAAACTTATAAACAAAAAAAACAGTAGTAAGCTATTGCAAACTACTGTCTAATGTGGTAATTTTATTTTTATTAATCCTGTATCGTTATTTCAGGACTAGTCAATAGTATAATTTTACTATTTCACAAATAGTCCTTTATGATCACTTACTACCAACCAGGATTTTGTTGACCTTTTAACGTCGGGTTTGACGCTATTTCATTTGCAGGTATTGGCCATAAGAAAATATTATTACTCGCTGGTATAGATTTCTGATCTGAAACTTTGAATACATATGGAGTTCCAATTTTATAATCTGCAGCTGCCGGTAAAGCATTTGCATATTTAGCGGGAATACCATCAATTGGAGCAATATCATCCAATTGCAATCTATGTATATCTGCCCATCTCATTCCTTCTCCCAGAAACTCTATTCTACGCTCTAACAAAATAGCTTTTACAGCGTCTGAATTTGATGAAAATGATGCCGACGTATATGCCTGAGAAGGACTTGCAAGAGACCTATTTCGTACTTTATTTAAATCAGCAAGATATCCAGTATCACCCAAACGCGCTTTCGCTTCAGCCCTGTTTAATAATACTTCTGCATATCTGATCAAAGGAGATGAATCTGTAAACAATGCAGGATCCTTATACTTATTTGTATATTTAGCTCCCGATGTTACAACCATCGTTCCTTCTTCTCTTCTTTTATCATCAGCTAACCAGCCTCCATTATTCCATATTACCGGGCTTATTGCGATCAGCTTTCTACCATTATACATTGCACCTAGTGCCCCATTTGTTTGTGGGTTGTTCGTTGCAGAGTTTTCTAAAGAGAAAACGCTTTCATTATTAGTTAAGCTAGATGCAATAGTAAATACAGTATTTATAGATCCTTCAATAGAATATTTTCCATCAAGCTTATTAGCCTCTTCAATTACTTTTTGCCAGTTTCTCATTCCTAAATAAACTCTGGTTTTAAGAGCAATTGCTGCCTCTTTTGTAATTCTTGATACTTTTTCTTTACCAGCTCTTTGTGATTTTGTATACAGATAGGATTCAGCTGTATTAAGATCATCAAGAATTTGCTTATAATTCTCGGCAACTGTACCTCTTCCTTGGTTAAGACCCTCATCTATTGTTTCTAGACTATAGATTCCTTTTGTTCTATATGGTACCCCTGGATGTGTTGCACCAGCAGTGAAATTATAAGGACGCGCATAAAATTTCAAGAGTTCCAAATGTGATATTGCTCTGAAAAAAAGCGCCTCACCAATATAGGAATTACCAAGATCTTGAGGGATAACTCCTTTCTGAACAGCTCCTTTTACTCCATCTATAACCAAATTAGCTCTGTTAATCAGCCTATAAGTATCTGCCCAATAAACAATATTATTTAATGTTCCAGATGCATCCCATGTCGAAGTATAAGTATACTGATAAAAACCAGCAGTACTTACCATATCTTCACCTCTCATATCATTTTGTTGAAAATAAGCTGCTCCGAAAGGATAACCACGTGGCGCACCATTATAAGAACCTATTTGTGCAGCATTATAAACACCTGTAACTGAAAGCTTAATCAGATCCGGATCTGTAAATGCCATTTTTTCATCTGCAGAGTTAATTGGAGAAAGATCCAGAAGATTATCTCTGGAACAGGAATTAAACATTAAAACACTTGTTAACAATGACACTCCCACTAATATATTAATTGTTTTTTTTGATAAATTTTTCATACTACATTATTTTAAAAAGAAACATTAAGACCCATTGAAATAGTTCTTTGTCTTGGAACAGTATTATAATCTATACCTCCAACTTCTAACTCAGGATCCATCCCTTTATACTTTGTGAAAATAAACGCATTTTGTACAACTGCAAAAATTCTCACCTTCGAAAGGTTAATTCTCTGAGTAATCTCTTTAGGAATTGTATATCCTAATGTTACATTATCAATTTTAACAAAACTGGCATCCTCAACAAATCTTGAAGATGTATTTCCATTCAGCCCCATAAAGCTTGTTTTTCCACCCCACAATCTAGGTGTCCATCCATCGCCAGGATTTTCAGGACTCTGCCATCTTCCCATAATTTCAGTACTATTGTTTGTAAAATCCATACCCAACATCTCTCTTCTTGTTAAGTTAGAAATCTTATTACCTCCACTAAATCTAATCATGGCACTAAAATCGAAATTACCATATCTCAAGGTTGTATTAATAGACCCGAAGTATGTAGGTAATGTATTTCCTAAAATCCTTTTATCTCCCTCCACTAAGTTTGAAACTTTTGACAAATCATTAGGGTTGTTCGAATCAAAAACATAGTAATTTTGATTTGCAATATTCCCTTGTACTAAAGATCCATCAGCTTTGTAATATACCGGATTTCCGTTTGCTTTATTTACCCCCCAATATTGGTAACCATATAATGATCTTATAGATTCTCCAACTCTTTGGATCCCTACGCTTTCTCTACCGGAATCATATGTAACAGGAATATCTTGTCCATTGACCAAAGATAAAATTTCATTTTTAATCAAAGTTAAATTACCCGATACATTCCATGAAAATTTATCTCCCTTAAAAATGTCTGCACTCGCAGTAAACTCCCATCCTTTATTAAGCATTGAACCAATATTCCTATTGATGGTATTACTAGGAATTCCTAAAGAAGGTGCTACTGGAGTTGCTAAAACAAGTCCATCATTTTGGTTTCTGAAATAGTCAACAGATAACGTATATCTGTCATTTTTCAGCCCCAAATCAATACCTATATTCTTTTTGATATTAGTTTCCCATCTAAGATTATCATTACCCGCTTGTATAAATGCAAATCCATTATTATCTGCATACCTTGCGGCTCCGTATAGTCCCCAGTATGCGTAATTTCCAATATCTGTATTTCCTACTTTACCATATGAAGCCCTAACTCTTAAGTTAGAAATTGTTTGCTTAAGTGACTCCATAAATACTTCATTAGAAACTGTCCATCCTAATGAAAGCCCAGGGAATGTACCATATTTGTTTGCTGTAGGCAATGAAGATAATCCATCTCTTCTTACTGAAGCCTGAATGTAATATCTCTGTCCATAGTTATAAGAAAGTCTTGCTGCATATGAAATAAATCCATTTTCCGCCATACTTCCCCCTGAAGTTTGTGTTTCATATGAATTGGAAATCACTCCTTGTCCAAAGAAGTCACTTGCCATGCCATACCCCCCTCCATTAAAGTATTTAGTATTATATTTTTGATACTCATTAATCAATGTTATACCAATACTATGTTTTCCAAATGTTTTATCGAAATTTAATATATTCTGAATGTTCCATCTGTTCAGGTATTGATATTCATCTGAAATAATACCTTTTTTAGCAAAACCATCTCCGTGAACTTTATTCCAGTACATTGTACCAGTCTGAGTAGACCTGTCCAAACCTATTTGTAGTTTATAGGTTAACCATTTAGCAAAGCTCACTTCTGCATAAGCACCCGCCATTATTCTACTTAAATAGGCATCATTTTTATTATTATCTAATACGTATCTTATATTAGTTATATCATTAAAGATTGCGTAATAATTATCCCATGGTCCAACTAAACTTTTAGATCCTGTATTATAAATATTATATCCTGTAAGATTTGACGGATCATAAACCGGGGTATTAGGAAGCTGTTTAGTTGCGTTAGCAATTGCAGAGGATAGTCCTCCGGGAGAATTTACCAAACCTCTGTAATCCGTTGAAGTATATCCTAAATTAGTCCCTACTTTTAACCAATCAGTAACCTTCTGGTCAGCATTTAATCTCATTGTAAATCGCTGCATAGAATTTGGAATAATGATACCTTCTTGATAAGTATATCCTAAAGAAGCATAATAAGATCCTTGCCCCATACCTCCTGAGAATGAAAGATTATGATCCTGTTGAGATGCATTTCTCAGTACTGCCTTTTGCCAGTCAGTATCATATGTATCACCATTGGCCCAAGATTTATTTGGTGTAGACAAATTAAGAGGGGATGTTTTTTCAGCAGTAATTTTTAAAAAATCCGGTGTATGAAGTAGATCAAAATATTTAGAAGGTGATGCTATACTAAATAAATTATTATAAGATAAAGTAAACCTTCC
Source organism: Elizabethkingia occulta (assembly GCF_002023715.1). Taxonomy (GTDB): domain Bacteria; phylum Bacteroidota; class Bacteroidia; order Flavobacteriales; family Weeksellaceae; genus Elizabethkingia; species Elizabethkingia occulta. The sequence continues at coordinate 425,710 of NZ_MAHX01000016.1, read as the reverse complement.
ACCTTTACCTTTTTTAGTTGTAATAAGTATAACACCATTTGCAGCTCTTGACCCATAAATTGCGGTAGCAGCACCATCTTTTAATACAGATATAGATTCAATATCATTTGGATTGATATCTCCTAAAGCATTGGCACCAACATATCCAACACCAATATCCCCACTAATTACCGGAATTCCATCAACAACGTATAGAGGAGAAGTACCTCCCGTAATAGAGTTCACCCCTCTAACCCTTACAGTAGGAGCTGACCCTACAATCCCAGAATTAGCAACAACCTGTACACCTGAAGATCTTCCAGCAAGCTGGTTTTCAAATGAAGGAGTATTCAGGTTTTCCATTGCAGATCCTTTTATGGTAGAAATGGATGAAGTAACTTCATTTTTCTTTTGCTTACCATAACCTATTACTACAACCTCTTCAATTTCTTTTGTAGACGCTGAGTCTTTTTTCACCTTTTGTGCCATAGCGCTGTGTCCAATAAAGAACAGCACACCTGCACTAAGCACGCGTAATTTTACATTCATATTAACAAATTTTAATATTTCAACTTTTACAAATATGTTAATAATTTTTAACATATCCAAAAAAAACAACAGTATATACAGCATTGAAATAAACAAGACACACCATAACACCAAATAGCAAAAGGATTAGATAATTTATCTATACAAAAAAAAGTTAAATTTTAACATAACAAAATTTCAATATTGACATTAATTTCAGTTTTTTTTTAAAGTTGACAAGCTATCAATATTCCTGTATTTAGATCAAATAACATTAACAATAATAATATTTATGAATTTTTATTATTCATCTCTAAACAGTTAAATTTCATAAATACATATAATATATTCACTAAAAAATGAAGTTATTACATATTTAATTTTTCAGTAACATCCTGAATACAATAGTTTATAGATAAGAAAATAGTAATTACATATGTTTGCCTAAATTATGTTTATAAAAAATCCCCGGACATTAATGTCCGGGGATTATAATTAAAGAAAATTAATTTCTTATATCTGACTAATAATTATCTGTAATTATCATATCCTGGATTAGCTTTTACTAAAGTACCAGAAAGGTCAGTTTCAACTCTTGGCATAGGGAAAGCTGTTAAATTTTTATCTTTATTAGCCCCTGCTGGTCTTGGAACTTCTACACCCCATCTCAACAAATCCCACATTCTGAAGCCTTCTCCAATTAATTCTTTAGATCTTTCAGCCATAATACTTTCCATTGTAACAGAAGTTGCCTTAGCCAACCCTCTATTCTCAAGAATCATATTAAGATATTCTAATGCCTTAGCAGTATTACCTAACTTAAATTCGGCTTCAGCTCCATCTAATACGACTTCTTCATAACGAACAATACGGATACTGGTTGCTCCTGTAAGACTTGGAAATTTCTTATTTAGGAAATAGCTACCATCTACTTTTTCAATTAAACCTAAACGTGCATCATTACTAGCATAAGAAGCCATTCCAGCATCACTTACAACAGTATTAGCATAACCTCTACTATTCATAATATAAGCGTAAGATGCTGCTCCTGGCTGGGCCACCTCTCCATAAGCTAATTCAAAAATAGAGTTCATAGCAGAACCACTAGCTTCCCATGAACTTACTAAAGCATCTTTCTCTATAACTTTATATTTCTTGCTCGCAACAATATCATTTACTAATGATTGCACTTTTGCATAATTGTTTTTGTACAAGTAATATCTTGCCGCCAATGCTTTTACTGCGTTAATTGAAATCTCAGATCTCTTATCTGGTCTGTCAAAGCTTTTAGAGCTTTCCATTTTGTTTATAGCAGCTTCAAAATCAGCTTCAATTTGTTTTTCAGTATCCGCAATACTTGATCTTCCTTGTTTATTTAATGGATCAAATTTCACAGGAAGAACAATACCATCATTACCTCCTGTATATTTCTGTCCGTATAATCTTAACAAATCAAAGAAACTCTGTGCTCTTAAGGCATAAGCCTGACCTACATAATAAGTAGCTTCTGCTTTACTTGCTGCAGCATTATCTAATGAGTTAATATCAAAATTAACAATATTATTGGCTTTTGCTACAACCTTATAAATCTGCTTATACGTATTTGCTGCATATGAATCAGCAGAAGTCATTTCATAGCCCGCTACTGTATTATAATATCCGGATCTTCCGTTACTAAGCATATGATCAGATCTTACCTCGGCATAGATAGAAAAATCCTTTCCATAATAGTACTGAGACCTCATATCAACAAATGCACCTAATACAAATGAATGCATTTGCTCTGCAGACTTCCATGAAGAAGCTATTTCACTTTCATTAAAAACCGTTTCTGTAAAATCCCTGCTGCAGCTTACACTTGTTAAAGCTAGAGAAAGTGCAAGAACTCCTGTTTTTATATTTAAATATTTCATTTTATATATTTTTAATTAAAATCCGAAATTAACTCCTAACATAAACGCCTTCTGAATTGGCAATCCTAAATCGTAGTTACCTGCCAAATTAATTTCCGGATCCAACTTTAAGTTTTTGTCAAATTTGTATGTCCATATATTATTTCCTAATAAATAGATCTGTAAAGATGTAAGACCTGTTTTTTCTAATACATCTCCTTTGAAGGTATAGGCAATTTTAAGGTTACTTAATCTTATATAATCAGCTTTAAACATCCTTCTTGTAGATAATCCGTAACCTCTCTTATTTCCTAATGAATAAATAGGCATAGGATTAGCAGCATTAGGATTCTCAGGAGTCCAGAAATCCATTTGAGAGGCATATCCCGGAGTATCATATACTCCAGCTCCATCAGAAACAACATTACCCATCCACTTATCTAAGATTTTCCCTCCAAATCCATAAGTAAAGAATGCATCTAAGCTAATATTCTTATAGCTAAGGTTAGTACCAAATCCACCCGTAACTTTACTTAAAGCATTTCCTTGAATCTCTTCTTTAGCTAAGTTATAGTTATTGGTAGTTTCACCATCTTTTCCATTAAGATACCATAATGGATCCCCATTTCTTGGGTCTACACCAGCCCATTTTCTCATATAATAAGAGTTGATACTTTCTCCCTGACGAAGAATCATCCCACTCATAGCTATACCATCAATTGTAGGATTTACAACATCACCACCATATAACTTAGTGATTTTATTACTTAGTGTAGAAAGATTAGCATTTACGCCCCAATTAAGTCCATGTGGATTCTTAAGAATTTCTGCATTCACAGAGAATTCAAAACCTTTGTTTACCATATCTCCAATGTTTGCATTGTAGCTGGTCATACCCTGAGATACCTGCAATGGTAACTCATAAATAAGATCTTTAGATTTTTTGTTGTAGTATTCAGCTGTAAAAGTAATTCTGTTATTTAAGAATCCAAAATCTACACCTACGTTAAAAGGATTAATTGTTTCCCATGTAAGATTAGGATTATAAACCCCTCTCAAATCACCAGCTGCTAAAGCATTATAGTTTCCTGTGTAAGAATATAACGCATAAGGATTAGCTTTTACCTGATTACCAACCTTACCGTAAGACGCTCTAAGCTTTAGCATAGATACTGTTGGGTCGTTTTTTAAGAATCCGAATCTCGCAACATCTAAAGCAACGCCTGCTGACCAGAAATTCCCTGCCTTTTTACCTGGAGTAAAGTTAGACAGAACGTCTCTCCTGTATGATCCATCTACCATTATGATTCTGTCATAATCCCAGTGACCGATTAAACCGTATCCCCATCTTGAATCAATTACTTTTCTTCCTCCTACTCCTAGTGGCTGAATAAAGTTATCCATTGTCTCCAGGAATGGAGATCCTACAGTACTGCCTCTGGCAATCACCATATCCTTTTGGGTTCTGTATGCTTCCTGTAATGCTGTAAAATTGAAATTATTTACCCCCGCTTTGAAGTTATATGTTAACATGTTTTGCACGTTAAAACTAAAATATCTTGAAGATATATCAGTCTTTCTTCCTTTATAAGCATATCCATCTCCATGTAATGGTGAGTAATAAGCATTTTCAAGAAGATTAATAAATTCCGGTGCAAAAACAAATTTATAGGTAAGTCCTTTTATAATTTTATATTCAGCTTGTAAGTTTGCGAAAACTCGCGCTGTTTCATTTCTAGTATAGTTCAAATCCTGAAGAGCAGCAACATTAAATTTACCATTAGATAAACGTCCACTTTGCCCCAAATACCAAGATCCGTCAGGGTTTCTTAATGGGTCTGTAGGTCTGTTAAAATACTGTGCTAAGATTGGGTTAGCCGTAGCCCCGCCTTCTGATAAAGTATTTGTTTTACCATAAGACATTTGAAAATCAGTTGAGATTTTAAGCCTATCCGTTGCCTGGTAACTAACTCTGGAAGAAGCTGCTAATCTTTTAAAGTTAGCTCCTTTTACAGTAGATTGCTGATCAAAGTAGTTAATTGAACTGAAGTAGCTCAATTTATCATTACCGCCGGAAAGTGAAAAATCTACATTAGTCTGATAAGCTTCATTTTTCTGAGTCGCATCTTTCCAATTTGTATTATAGGGACTGTTTAAAACATTGGCAATATCAGTTTTTTTAAGATCTCCTTTAACATCAGAACCTCCGGCTTTCAAAAAGTCATAAACCTCCTGATAACTTTTGCCTACGAAGCCAGGATCATTTGCCCCCTGATATCTATTCATAACAGAGTAAGTAAGTAACTTCTTGTATTCATCAGCCGTTAATCCTCTTTCTCTTTTTACAGCATCACTGGTAATACCCTGAGTAAAGTTTAAACTAAATTTAGCTTTACCTTTTTTACCAGATTTTGTTGTAATAATAATTACCCCAGAACCAGCATCTGCTCCGTACATCGCAGTAGAAACGGCATCTTTCAAAACACTGATATTTTCTATATCATTCGGGTTAAGACTCGCTAAGATATTTCCGGTAGTAGAGTTACTTGATAAGTCTCCTGACTTTACACGAACTCCATCAATAACATAAATAGGATCTTTAACACCGTTAATAGAAGAGATACCTCTTACACGAACAGAAGCAAATCCACCTGGCTGACCATTAGAAACACCCGTCTGAACTCCGGCAACTCTACCTTGTAACATTTTATCTACAGAAGCAGAAACAGGATTATCCTCAATAGCCTTAGCCGTCATTGTTCCTACAGAACCTGTTAATTCTTTTACAGTTTTCTTCTGTCCAAAACCTACTACAACCACTTCTTCAATAGTTTTTGTTGAAGTAGCAGTATCCTTCTTCACTGACTGAGCTATAATGTTTTGTCCCATAAAGAACAAAACCCCCGCGCTCAATACTTTAAATTTTACATTCATATTAACAATATTTAATATTTCAACACACAAATATGTTAAAAAATATTAATACACATAAAATTCATTTTTTTTATATCATTATTTTATATAATTAACAATTTATTACACATCGATGTTATTAAATTATTAACTAAATGTTAAAATTCAATAATGATAAATCATCACAGATAACAATATATTAACAAGCCTATCTAAAACTCATAAAACACCGATGAATAATACATTTTAACATTAATTATAAAAACAAAATATTTTTAACATAAAGAATATTTTTTTCATTCATTAAAAATGAACCATTAACACTTAACAACCTTTACTCAGACTTAACAGAATGCACATTAAATGTTAAAACATCGATTATTAGCCCCTTTACTCCTATTATTAACATCTATTAACAAGGTTTAAATTTTTCTTAATTAAGACTAATATTAAATTTTTACATAAAAAAAGCCCCTGTTAAAATTAACAGGGGCTTTATATCTATAAATTGAATTATTTCAATTTCTTCTTAACAGCTACTTCTTCGTAAACCTCGAGTATATCGCCAATTTCGATATCATTATAGCCTTTAATATTAAGACCACATTCGTAACCTTTAGTTACTTCTTTAACATCATCTTTAAAACGTTTTAAACTCTCTAATTCACCAGTGTATTGTACGATTCCATCACGGATTAATCTGATTTTAGAATTTCTGGTTATCTTACCTGTTAATACCATACAACCTGCAATGGTTCCAACTTTGGAAATCTTGAAAGTTTCACGGATCTCAACGTTACCGATAACCTGTTCTTTAATCTCAGGAGAAAGCATTCCCTCCATCGCTTCTTTAACCTCATCAATGGCATCGTAAATTACAGAATAAGTTCTGATCTCAATCTCCTCCTTATCGGCAAGTTCTTTTGCATTACCACCAGCTCTAACGTTAAAGCCAATAATAATTGCATCAGATGCAGAAGCTAATAATACGTCTGATTCGGTAATCTGTCCTACACCTTTATGAAGGATATTAATATGGATTTCTTCGGTAGACAATCTTGCTAACATATCGGAAAGCGCTTCTACAGATCCATCCACGTCACCTTTAAGGATAATATTCAACTCTTTAAAGTCTCCTAATGCGATACGACGACCGATTTCGTCAAGCGTAAGATGCTTCTTAGTTCTGATTGTCTGCTCACGCTGAAGTTGCTCACGTTTAGTTGCAATTGATTTCGCTTCACGTTCATCTTCAAAAACTCTGAATTTATCACCCGCTGTCGGCGCACCGTCAAGACCAAGTATCGTTACAGGAATAGAAGGTCCGGCTTCCTGCATAGGCTTACCTCTTTCATCAAGCATTGCCTTCACCTTACCGTGGTTTTTACCTGCTAATACATAGTCACCAATTTTAAGCGTACCATTCTGTACTAACATAGTAGCTACATAACCTCTACCCTTATCCAAGGCAGCTTCTATAACTACTCCGGAAGCTTTTTTATCTGCATTTGCTTTTAATTCTAATAATTCCGCCTGGATTAATACTTTCTCTAAAAGCGTATCTACATTGTTACCAAACTTAGCAGAAATTTCCTGAGCCTGAACATTACCTCCCCATTCTTCTACCAGGATATTCATTCCCGAAAGCTGCTGGCGGATATTATCAGGATTCGCTCCTGGTTTATCTACTTTATTGATTGCAATAATCATTGGCACCCCTGCTGCCTGAGCATGGGCAATTGCTTCTTTAGTTTGTGGCATCACATCATCATCCGCTGCAATTACAATAATTGCAATATCCGTTACCTGAGCACCACGCGCTCTCATCGCTGTAAAGGCTTCGTGACCTGGTGTATCTAAGAATGTAATTTTTTCTCCATTATCAAGCTTCACATTGTAAGCTCCGATGTGCTGTGTAATACCTCCGGATTCCCCTGCAATTACATTCGTCTTACGGATGTAGTCCAATAGGGATGTTTTACCGTGGTCTACGTGTCCCATTACTGTAACTATAGGAGCTCTTTTTGATAAATCTTCTTCTGCATCCGGCTCCTCTTCTAATGAAGCATCATCGATATCAGCATCCGAGAATTCAACTTTATAACCAAACTCGTCAGCAACTAATGTAAGTGTATCAGCTTCCAGACGTTGGTTCATTGTAACCATTACACCTAAAGAGAAACAAGCAGAAATAACCTCAGTAGCACTTACATTCATAAGGCTTGCTAATTCGCTTACCGTAATGAATTCAGTTACTTTAAGAGTTCTGTCTTGTGCTTCCATTTCTTGCTGAAGCTCGTCCTGCTCTCTTCTGAAAGATCTCTTTTCTCTTCTATGCTTCGCTCCTTTAGATTTACCACCTTTATTAGTAAGTTTCTCTAAAGTTTCTTTAATCTGGTTTTTAACTTGTTCGTCAGTTAATTCAACAGGCATAACCTTATTCCTGTTGTTATTGTTACCACCACGATTATTATTACCACCCCGGTTGTTATTGTTACCACCTCGGTTGTTGTTATTACCACCTTGCTGGTTACCACCTCTGTTAAAAGGTTTTCTGTCGGAATTATTATTGTTATTATTATTTCCGCCCTGGTTGTTATTTTGTCCCTGGTTGTTATTGTTGTTGTTCTGCCCTTGGTTTCCTCCTTCCTTGGTTATTCTCTTTCTTTTCTTTTTGAAAGAGTTATCTCCGCTTTCTTTCTTAGGCTTTTGTTGGAACTGTGATAAATCCACTTTCTCCTTTAGGATCTTTGGACCATCCAATTTCTGATAAACAGTTTCAATTTTCTGTGGCTCTTGCGGAGTTTCCGGCTGAGCAGGTTTTACTTCTTCCACTTTTTTCTCAACAGGTTTTACTTCCGCTTTCGGTGCTTCAGCTTGTACCTTCGGCTCTTCTTTTTTAGGAGCTTCTGGCTTTTTATCTTTTTTATCAGAATGTTTAGGTCTGTCTGATCTGATCTGCGATAAATCAATTTTACCTAAAACTTTGAATTCCTGCTCCTGAGGCTCCTCTGTTTTTTCAACAACAGGCTGGGCAGGTTCTTTTACAGGTTCTGGTTTGGGAGCCTCTTCTACTTCTTTCGGCTTCTCTTCTCCCAAATCAATTTTCCCTAAAATTTTGGCACCAGTTTGTGGTGCTGCTTTGGCTCTTATCACCTCAGGTTTAATCTCTTCTATTTCCAGTTTTTCATCCGGAACTTTAGAGATCACAACCTCATGGGAAGCTTTCTTCTGTTCGCCATCTTTACGGAACTCAGCCTCCAATGCAGAAAATGCCTCGCTTTCTAATAGAGCGTTAGGATTACTTTCCACTTCAATCCCTTTAGACTGCAGATATTCTACAGCTCTGGAGATAGAGATGTTAAGTTCCTTTACCGCTTTATTCAATCTAATTTTTGGCATAAAAAATATTCGTTCTTTTGAATTTTTAAATTCGTAATTATTATAAAAATTGGGTTAAGATCCAGATTAGTCCTCTAATTCGTCTCTCAATATTTGTTTTACTTCCTCAATGGTTTCTAATTCAAGATCTGTCATTCCCACAAGTGCAGCTGTCTCTTTATCCAGTACACTTCTTGCAGTATCAAGACCTACTTTTTTAAACTCATTGATGATCCATTCTTCGATCTCGTCAGCAAATTCTACTAACTCAACATCGTCACCTTCTTCTTTATCTCTGTATACATCAATATTGTATCCTGTTAACCAAGATGCAAGACGTATATTCTGTCCTTGTTTCCCAATAATTTTAGAGATTTCTTCAGCCGGAGCGTATACTAAAGCATGTGACTGCTCTTCGTTCATATCAGCTTTCTGAATATTAACGTTTCCTAAAGCTCTCTTCACTAAGATTTCCGGGTTTTTAGACCACTGAATCACATCAATATTCTCATTACGAAGTTCTCTTACTACTCCATGAATTCTGGATCCCTTTACTCCTACACAAGCTCCAACAGGATCAATTCTGTCATCGTAAGCATCAACAGCAATTTTCGCTTTTTCACCCGGAATTCTCACTACTTTCTTCAGGATAATAGTTCCGTCCTGGATTTCAGGAATTTCAAGCTCTAATAATTTCTCTAAGAATTTAGGAGCAGTTCTGGAAACAATAATCTGAGGTTTGGAACCTTTAAAGTCAACACTTTCGATTACTGCACGTACACTATCTCCTTTTCTGAAGAAGTCTGAAGGAATCTGGTTTTCTTTTGGTAAAATAAACTCATTCCCTTCATCATCTAACAAAATTACATGTTTATGACGAATATGGTGTACTTCTCCTACTGCAATCTCACCAATTCTATCACGGAACTGATCATATAGCATTGCATTATTATGCTCCTGAAGTTTAGTTGCCAGGATTTGCTTTAATGTAAGAATGTTTCTTCTTCCTAACTGTGCAACTGGAATTTCCTGAGTAAACTCTTCTCCTACCTCGAAAGTCGGATCGATTTTCTTAGCCTCAGAAATTTCAATTTCCAAATCATCATCTTCTGACATTTCATCTTCAACAATTCTCTTGTTCAAGAAAATCTGGAAATCTCCTTTATCAGGATTTACAATAACATCAAAGTGATCGTCCGAGTCATATCTTTTTCTCAAAAGAGTCTTAAGAGAATCCTCAATAATTGCCATAAGGTCAATCTTGCTGATTCCTTTTTCATCTTTAAAATCTCCAAAGGATTCGATTAATGCTATATTGTTGATTATATTGCTCATTTTTTTTATTTTTCTTTTTCAATCAAAATTTAATTACCACAAGGGCTTTTTTAATTTCAGTCAATGGAATTATCCGGTCTTCTACTACATCTTCTTTTCCTTTTCCTACAAGCTTAGGACGTCTGTATTTCAGCTCTAAGGTAATTGAATCTTCTCCGGCAATTTTTAATTCACCCTGAATCTTTGTATCATCATTTAATAATACATCAAGTTCTCTTCCAATATTTTTAGCAAATTGCCTTGGTAATTTCAAAGGCTCTGAAAGCCCCGGTGACATTACCTGAAGACTAAAATCATGTTCTTCTCTGTCTAACTGAAACTCTACTGCACGGCTAACATCCAGACAATCCTGAAGACTCACGCTTTGGTCTCCATCAATAATAACTGTAATATTACTATCCGCAGAAATTTTAAGTTCAATTAAAAACAAATCTTCCCTTGTTTCAAGGTACTGATCTACTAATTCTTGTACGCGCTCCCTAAATTCCATATTTCATTGTTATGTCTACGAAAAAAGGCTTTCTTCCGAAGGCCTTTGCATTGAATTCCGTAAAACTTCTGCAAATATAGTTTTTTATTTTGAAAATCACAAACATACACGCAGAAAACCAACATTTTAATGAAAAATATTTGTACGAAAAACATTCAAAACCAAACAATTATTCTTCAAAAGGCTTTTTTTGTAACTTCACCCATCTAATTAACCACAAACAGAAAACCCTATGAAGCATTTTACAGCCTGCTTTTTCATACTATTTATTTCGGTTTTTATTCAAGCTCAAAAGCTGGAATCTCCTGACAAAAATCTTACTCTCAACTTTTTACTAAACGAAAAAGGAGAAGCCCATTACGATCTGAAATATAAAAATAAAGATGTAGTGAAAAGTAGTAAGCTTGGCTTTTTAATTAGCAGCACAAAACCTTTTGCCGAAGGCTTTAAAATAACCTACACACAGCTTTCCTCCTCCGATACATCATGGAATCCCGTACTGGGAGAGCAAAAAACAATCCGGGACAATCATAACGAGATGTTAGTTTCTTTACAGCAAGCTAAAACCGGATATCAACTCAATATCAGATTCAGGCTTTTTAATGATGGTCTGGGATTCAGATATGAATTTCCAATTCAAAAAAACTTAAGACACTTTCGTATAGATGAGGAACTTACAGAATTTAATCTAGCCCAAAACTGCAAAGCTTTCTGGATTCCTGCAGATTATGATACTAACGAATTTCGAATTACCACCTCCCGGATTTCAGAAATATCTTCGTTAATAACAACGGCAAGAGATGAGCCTTTAGCAGCAAAAGCACCATCAAAAAACCTTGCTGTACAAACGCCACTCATGCTAAAAGCCGATAATGGTTTATACATCAATATTCATGAAGCGGCATTGGTGGATTATCCTGCCATGCACCTAAATGTAAATGATAAGAATTATAAGTTAAGTACTCATCTTACCCCTAATAAAAACGGAGAAAAAGCCTATATACAAACTCAAATGAAAACTCCGTGGAGAACTATCGTAGTCAGTGATGATGCACGTGAGATACTCGCCTCTAAACTGATTCTAAACCTAAATGATCCAAGCAAAATTGAAGATACATCATGGATAAAACCTACAAAATATATTGGAGTCTGGTGGGAATACTTCACAGGAGGAGGCTCTACCTGGGCTTATAGTGACAATCAGGATATCATCATTGGAGAAACAGATTACACCCGCCTAAAACCTAATCAACATCATGGAGCCAATACCCAGCATGTGAAAGACTACATAGACTTTGCCGCTGAGAATGAATTTGATGCCGTACTCGTTGAAGGCTGGAATGAAGGCTGGGAAGACAGCTGGGCTTATGGAAAAGAAAAAATATACAGCTTTACAAAAGCTTATCCGGATTTTAATGTAGAAGAATTACATACCTATGCAAAAACAAAAGGTGTAAAAATCATTATGCATCATGAAACAACCTCTTCAGCAGTTGACTATGAAAGACAATTGGATGATGCATTTTCTTTCATGAATAAGCATGGATATACAGCTGTAAAAACTGGATATGTTGGCCCCATCATTCCAAGAAGCGAATATCATGACGGACAGTGGATGGTCAATCATTATAACTTTGTAGCCCAAAAAGCGGCGCAGTACAAAATCATGGTAAACTCTCATGAAGCCGTAAGACCCACCGGTCGTTCCCGAACCTATCCTAACTGGATAGCTCAGGAGTCTGCCAGAGGAACCGAATTTGAGTCTTTCAACGGAAACAATCCGGATCATACTACCATTTTACCTTTCACAAGATTAATGGGTGGCCCTATGGATTACACGCCTGGAATCTTCCAGGGAGACCTTTCCGTATATGGTAAAAACAAAGCCAGGCTTAGCACTACTCTGGTAAAACAATTAGCACTCTATGTAACATTATACAGTCCGTTACAAATGGCCGCTGACCTTCCGGAAAATTACAAAAAGCACATGGATGCCTTCCAATTTATCAAAGATGTAGCAGCAGACTGGGACAACACTTACATTCTGGAAGCTGAACCCGGGGATTACATTACGATTGCACGTAAAGCAAAAAATAAGAATGAATGGTTTGTTGGTGGCATCACAGACGAGAATGAAAGAACAGCGACAATTAATCTCAGCTTTTTACCAAAAGGAAAAAATTTTGAAGCTGTTATTTATGAAGACGGAAAGAATGCTGACTGGAAAACCAGTACAATAGATTATAAAATAAATAAACAAAAAGTATCTTCCGTTACTATTCTGAAAAAAAGACTGGCTCCAAGCGGAGGTATTGCAATAAGTATTAAAGAAATCAAATAAGCATAAAAAGCGAAATATAAGAGAGTTTATTTATTATTTTTGCATATTATCTTTTAAAGACAAAACATTGAATATTACGATAGTTGGAACAGGTTATGTAGGCCTTGTTACCGGAACATGTCTGGCAGAGCTGGGAAATTCAGTTTTCTGTGTAGATATTGACGAGAAGAAAGTAGAGGGCATGAAAAACGGAATTGTACCGATCTATGAACCTAATCTGGAAGAAACATTTTTAAGAAACATTCAGGCAGAACGTTTACACTTCACTACAGATCTTAAAGAAGCTTTAGACCAGTCTGAAATTGTTTTCCTTGCACTCCCAACTCCTCCGGGAGAAGACGGATCGGCAGATCTTTCATATGTTCTTAATGTTTCCGAAAACATCGGTAAGCTCATCACTGATTATAAAGTTATCGTAAATAAAAGTACTGTTCCGGTAGGAACTGCGGACAGAGTAAGAGAAACTATTGCAGCTTTTGCATCTGTAGAATTTGATGTGGTTTCTAATCCTGAATTTTTAAGAGAAGGTTATGCTGTAGAGGACTGCATGAATCCTTCCAGAGTTGTTATAGGCACCAGCTCCGAAAGAGCCAAAAACCTGATGGCAAATCTGTACGAACCATTTAGCAATATTGGTATTCCTATCATCTACATGGATGAAAAATCTTCAGAATTAACGAAATATGCAGCCAATTCATTCTTAGCAGTAAAAATTACATTCATGAATGAAATTGCCAATTTCTGTGAAATGGTAGGGGCTGATGTCGACAAAATAAGATTAGGAATGGGATCCGACAACAGAATTGGGCATCGTTTCTTATTTCCGGGAATAGGATATGGCGGAAGTTGCTTCCCTAAAGATGTAAAAGCGCTGATAAAAAGTGGCAGCGAGCAAGGATTTGATTTCGAAATCTTAAAATCCACCGAAGAAGTGAACCAAAAACAGAAAACAATCATGGTTCCTGCTATTGAGGAATACTTCAACGGAAACATACAAGGTAAAAGAATTGCAGTTTGGGGATTAGCTTTTAAAGCAAATACCGATGACATCCGCGAAGCTTCTTCTTTAGATAATATTGCATTATTGCTTGAAAAAGGCGCCGAAGTTGTAGCTTTCGACAGTATTGCTGAAAGCAACGTACAAAAGATACTTGGTAACAAAATTAGCTATGCAAAGGATATGTATTCCGCTCTTGAAGATGCAGATGCCTTACTAATCTGTACTGAATGGCCCGAATTTAAGAATCCTAACTTCGACTTAATAGCAAAAAAATTGAAAAACAAAGCTATATTCGACGGACGTAATATGTTCTCTACTGAGTTACCATCCAAACACGGTTTCTTCTACAAAAGTATTGGACGTAAAACTGTACAATCAGAAAATTATTAGACGATCTAAAGCAACAATGTATTGTTGCTTTTTTTATGTGAAATACTGACTGGTAGAATAAATCGTGTTAAAAAAATATTAAACCTGATAAATTATAGAATTTTTCTATCATATTTTGCATATTTTTAGCCCCGATAAATTTTAATTTTTTATTTATGTCAAATTCTTATGAACAAATTTTCGAGAACAATCGGAAATGGGTAGAGAGCAAACTCTCTCAGGATCAAGATTTCTTTACAAATCTTGCTGCAACACAAACACCGGAGTACCTTTACATTGGTTGCTCAGACAGTAGAGCTACTGCTGAAGAACTAATGGGTGCCAAACCAGGAGAAGTATTTGTTACACGTAACATTGCCAATGTTGTAAATACTTTGGACATGAGCTCTACTTCTGTTATTCAGTACGCTGTAGAACATTTGAAAGTAAAGCACATTATTGTATGCGGACATTACAACTGTGGCGGTGTTAAGGCTGCTATGACTCCTCAGGATTTAGGACTTTTAAATCCTTGGTTAAGAAACATTCGTGATGTTTACAGAATTCACCAAACAGAACTAGATTCTATTGAGGACGAGCACAAAAGATACGATCGCCTTGTTGAACTAAATGTTCAGGAGCAATGTATCAACGTTATCAAAATGGCTTGTGTACAGGAAAGATATATCACTGAAAACTTCCCTATTGTACACGGATGGGTATTCGATTTGAGAACAGGAAAATTAATTGATTTAGAAATTGATTTTGAAAATATCCTGAAAGATATCCAAAAAATATACGACCTTACCAATTCTGATTGGATGATGCGTAATAAATAATTAACATCAGTGAATTAATTTTTGCATTATTTTTGCATTATAAAGTATTCATTTTCAGAAAGTGAAATATATAAGTATTATCATATTAGGAATTTTTCTCAATTTCATGGCATTACCAAGTATTGCCAAGTTAATGGATTGGGACCTGCCTACTATGTCTCAAAATCTTTCTGAAGAAGAAGTAAAAATCAAACGAATGAGCGAAGAGCAGTTACACAGCGAGCCTTTGCAAATTCAAAAAATACATTGGGATCACAGTCTCAAGAAAGCATTTGTTCTTTATGACGATAGCAAGCGTGTGGATCCCCTTCTTATAATATTTTCCCCTCCTCCGGAGGCTTAATACATTCTTTCACAGCTTTTACACAAAGCTTTTTATCCAAATTATTTTTTCTTTTTATTGATTTATTGAGAATCGATTTTCATATCATTATTTTTCAAGCAAAAAGAACTAATTCCATGAATTCTCAAATTTTTCAATAAAAGTATACTTGTACACTGTTCAGGTATAGTCTATCAGTTATTTCAATATCCAAAGTATTGAAACAATTTCTGGTTCAACATATTCTATATATGATATGCTGGAAAATATTTTGTGTCTTTACATAAGGTGTTGGTCCATCATTAAAATTAATATTATGAAACAAAATAAAACCAATATATTCAGCGACGTTAAACCCAACTTTGCAGCGGGTCTGGTTGTTTTCCTTGTCGCTTTACCTCTTTGTTTAGGTATTGCTTTAGCCTCTGGTGCTCCTCCGTTATCTGGTATTATTGCCGGAATTATTGGTGGAATTGTTGTTGGCTTCCTCAGCACATCCAATATTAGTGTAACGGGTCCTGCAGCCGGCCTTACAGCCATTATCCTCGCTTCAGTGACTGAGTTAGGAGCATTTGACTTATTTCTTTGTGCCGGAATTATTGCCGGAGCAACTCAATTAATCCTGGGCTTCTTAAAAGCAGGAAGTATATCTAACTACATTCCTACAGCCGTTATTGAAGGAATGCTTGCCGGGATTGGGATTATTATTATTCTCACCCAGCTTCCGCATGCTTTAGGCTTCGACAAAGATTATGAAGGCAAACAAACCTTATTTGATAATGGGTTCAATCTTGTTCCTTATGTCAACGAAATCGCTTCTGCAATTCATCCGGGAGCAATATTAATATTTGCAATTTCAATAGCTATTCTGATTGTATGGGACAAAATACCAGCTCTAAAAAAAATAAAAATGCTTCCTGCAGCACTTGTTGCAGTAGTAACTGGAATTGTGATTAATCAACTTTTTACTTCTTCCGGAAGCTCTTTAGCTGTAAATACGGATCACCTTGTAAAGCTTCCTGTACCTAAATCTGCAGAAGACTTTAAAGCATTGATTACCTTTCCAAACTTTTCAGGATTTGCAATGCCTGCAGTATGGGTAACAGGAATTACAATTGCAATTGTAGCTTCTATTGAAACCCTTCTTTGTATTGAGGCTTCAGATAGAATGGATTATAAAAAAAGAATTACAGATACCAATCAGGAACTTCGCGCACAAGGAATTGGCAACCTCATCAGTTCATTCATTGGCGGATTACCTATGACATCAGTGGTTGTAAGAAGTTCTGCAAATGCCAATGCAGGTGCTACAACCAAATTATCTGCTATTATCCATGGCGTCTTATTATTAGTATGTGTATTAAGTATTCCTGCAATCCTCAATATGATTCCGTTGGCAACGCTTGCTGCTGTCCTTATTCTTGTAGGATACAAGCTGGCAAAGCCTGCAACAATAAAGCACTTCTGGGACAAAGGAAAATATCAGTTCATTCCATTTATGGCAACTATGCTTGCTGTTGTTTTCACAGACTTGCTAAAAGGTGTAGCTCTTGGTTTAGTAATCAGTATTATTTTCATCCTTCTTGGAAATATGAAGCGTGCTTACTATCTAAGTCGTGAAGAGCTGGAAGACGCTGATGCTATCACAATTGAGCTTGCCGAAGAAGTATCTTTCCTGAATAAAGCTGCAATCAAAAAGACATTGAAGAATATTCAGCCAGGATCGCAGGTAACAATTAACGGAAAGCGCACATCCTATATTGCAACAGACGTCCTTGATCTAATTCAGGAGTTCGCAAATATTACAGCAAAAGAAAACAATATAGCTGTAAATCTGGTTGGCTTCCGAACAAATTATGATAAGTCAAAAGAATCTCATGTTATAGTAAATCATAAAAGAGTTATTTAAACTTACCATATTTACGTATATTCTATAAATTTATTTTTTTTCAAAAAGAAATTTAAATTTTGTGTAATATTACCATCAAAAGTTTTTAGCAGTGATAAGAATATTTATCTTTTTTTTATTTTGTGCACCTTTTTTCGGAGGTGCACAAAATGTTTCCACTGTTAACAAATCTGATTCTGTGGTAAACTCTCGTCAGGTTGAGCAAAAAGATGTTGAAGATATAATTAGAAAAATTTTTCACAAAAAGAAAAAGAAAGATACAGCAACAGTGAAAAAATTCAACTGGGCGATTCTTCCTGCTGCCGGTTATACCCTACAGACCGGATTCGCTGGTGTAATTAGTGCTAATATTGGTTTTTATAAAAGCAAACTTGCAGACCAGAAAATCTCAACAATTAATACTAGCTATACTTATTCACAACACAAACAGAGCATCCTCCCTCTTTATATTAACATTTGGACAAAAAACAATAAGATTAATCTTATAAGTGATTTCAAATACCTGAATTACCCTTCTGAAGTTTATGGTTTAGGTGGTAAAAAAATTTCTGTAAACGCAAACTCCAACACGGGTTATACGGTTAATTTTCAATCGATAAAGCTGCATCAGTCAATAATGTTTGCTATCGGCAAAAATTTATATGCGGGCGGCGGAATTTTTTATGATCAATTTTGGAATATAAAAATATCAGATACTTTAGGAAAGCACATTACACATCTTTTAAATAGAGACTTGGGAACGGCCGAACGCGCATCTGGTATAGCATTGAAACTTCTTTATGATAACAGGTTAAACCAAATAAATCCAAAAAATGGTGAATACATTAGTATCAGCTATCGTCCCAATTTCACCTTCATAGGAAGTGATTCTAATTGGGCCACTATACAAATAGATGCCAGAAAATATATCCGATTTCCAGCTAATTCACAAAACACATTTGCTTTTTGGGGCTTTGCCTGGTTAACAGCCAGCAAGCAACCTCCACCTTATTTAATGTTACCCAGCACTGCATGGGACGACCAATATAATACAGGACGGGGATATATCCAAAGCCGATTCAGAGGAAAAAATATGTTCTACTATGAAAACGAATACCGATTCGCCATTACTCGTAATGGACTTATTGGAGGTGTAATCTTTGGCAATATGGAGGCTTTCTCAGCTGAACTTTCTTCCGAGTTCAAAAAACCACAAATAGGTTATGGAGCGGGCATACGTATTAAACTAAACAAACACAGTGATACTAACCTTTGTATAGATTATGGATTTGGTCAGGGAAACTCACGTGGCTTTTTTGTGAATTTGGGAGAAGTTTTCTAAAAATTTATTTTCCGTTAAAACCGGACATCGTATTCTGTATACCTGCAAATACAAAAGATAAAGCTGCTTGAGAAAACTTATCAATTCTTTCCTGCAGCTTTTCTTTTTCTTCTTCACTCCAGCTGCCCAGAACGTAGTCTACCTGCTGTCCTTCTTTAAAATCTGCAGAAATTCCGAAACGAAGGCGTGTATACTGACCAGTATTCAGTACAGCCTCAATATTGCGCAACCCGTTATGTCCGCCATGGCTTCCTTTCATTTTCATCCTTAGCGTTCCAAAAGGTAAAGCCAAATCATCGGTAATAACCAACAGATTTTCTAACGGAATATTTTCTTTCTGCATCCAGTAGCGTACAGCATTTCCGCTAAGATTCATATAAGTATCCGGCTTTAGGACAAAGACTTTTCTTCCTTTATATTTCCCTTCAGCCAGCCATCCAAAATTGGTCGTATTAAATGGTGCATCTATAGTTTCTGCAATTTTTTCTGCAACTTTAAACCCTATATTGTGTCTTGTTTCTTTATATTCATCGCCTTTATTACCAAGGCCTACAATTAAGTATTTCATTGTTTTTATTTAAAAAATATGAAGTTTATGCCAATATACTATTTAGCAAAGCATTCACCTCATCCACATTACTAATCTTATCTTTACGCATCATCAACTGGTTACCTTCAGGCGAATGCTTTTCTTTTAACTGTGCATGTTGCGGATTGGAACCAAGGTATTGAATAATCTTTTTAAATCTGTCACTCTGATAAAACTTATCTTGTGGATTACCTGGGAAATATCCAAGGAAGATTTCGTTTTTCATCACTATCTTATCAAAACCTATATCTGCAGCCAACCATTTCAGTTCAATACTCTTCAGTAAGTTAATCGCTTCTTTTGGCAATGCACCGAAACGGTCATTCAACTCGTATTCGAAACGACTAAGCTCTGCAGCATTCTTTACATCCGCCAGTTTCTGATATAGCAACAATCGCTCTTCTGTACTATTTACATAATCATCCGGAAGCATCAGTTCTAAATCAGTATCAATATTCACATCCTTAACAGAGTTGAAAAGCTTTTTGCGCTCTTCTTCATTTTGGAAAAGACCTTCCATATCTTCATCCTTCAGTTCTTCCAGAGCCTCCTGCATAATTTTCTGATAAGTATCGAAGCCCATTTCATTAATAAAGCCGCTCTGATCTCCACCTAATAAATCTCCGGCACCCCGAATTTCTAAATCTTTCATAGCGATATGAAAACCACTTCCCAAATCCGAAAACTGTTCAATAGCTTCCAAACGTTTACGGGAATCTGAAGAAACCAAATCCATTGGTGGTGTAATCAGGTAGCAAAATGCTTTTCTGTTACTACGCCCCACACGTCCACGCATCTGGTGGAGATCTGCCATACCGAATCGCTGTGCATCGTTGATGAAAATTGTATTGGCATTAGGTACATCCAGACCACTTTCCACAATCGTCGTAGAAACCAACACATCGTATTTACCTTCCATAAAATCCATCATATTGGCTTCCAACTGCTTACCGTCCATCTGTCCATGGCCTGTAATAACTCTGGCATCCGGAACCAATCTCTGGATAAGACCTGCAATTTCTTTAAGATTTTCTATTCTGTTATTAATAAAATAAACCTGTCCATCTCTTTGTAATTCATAGCTAATAGCATCTCTCAGAATTTCTTCGTTGAAGCCTACCAATTTGGTATCTACAGGCTGACGGTTAGGTGGCGGTGTTTTAATCACTGAAAGATCCCGCGCTGCCATTAAAGAAAATTGTAATGTTCTCGGGATAGGTGTTGCAGTAAGTGTCAGTGTATCAATATTGGTTTTCATAGTCTTCAGCTTATCCTTTATAGCTACGCCGAATTTATGTTCCTCATCAATAATCAATAACCCCAGATCTTTAAACTTTACGCTGGCACCTACCAATTGATGTGTTCCAATTACAATATCTATTTTACCAGAAACCAACCCCTCCAGCGTTTCTTTTTTTTGTTTTGCAGTTCTGAAGCGGTTAAGATAAGAAACTTCTACAGGGAAATCTTTAAGCCTTTCTTTAAAACTTCTGTAATGCTGAAATGCCAGAATCGTTGTAGGTACTAGAAGTGCCACCTGTTTTCCATCTACAGCAGCTTTAAATGCAGCACGGATAGCAACTTCAGTTTTTCCGAAACCTACATCTCCGCAGATTAATCTATCCATTACTGTATCTGCCTGCATATCGGCTTTTACATCCATTGTAGCTTTCTCCTGATCCGGAGTATCTTCATAAATAAAGGAAGCTTCCAACTCATTCTGCATATACCCATCTGGTGAGTAAGCAAAACCTTTTGCACTCTTTCTTTGCGCATAGAGCTTAATCAGGTCAAACGCAATCTGTTTAACCCTTGCTTTGGTTTTTTGCTTCAGGGACTTCCATGCCGAAGATCCTAGCTTACTCAGTACAATATCTTTTCCGTCAGGTCCGTTATATTTTGATATTTTATGAAGCGCATGGATACTTACATATAACAAGTCGCCATTCTTATAAGATAACTTAAAACACTCCTGAACTTTCCCGTTATTATTAACCTTTACCAACCCCATAAATTTTCCTATCCCATGATCAATATGGGTAATGTAGTCTCCAACTTTCAGAGACATCAGATCCTTTAAGGTAAGTTGCTCGCTTTTGGCAAAAGCATTTTTCGCTTTATAGCGTTGGTATCTGTCAAATATCTGATGATCGGTATAAACTGATATTTTATTTTCATTATCTACAAATCCTTCATGCAATTCGGAAGCAAAACTCTTAAACGGAATATTCTTTTCCAGTTCCTCGAAGATATTCTCAAGACGATCCTTTTGTTTTTCGGATGAGAATGAAATCCATGCATCATAACCTTTTTCTAGTTTATCTTCCAGATCCTGAATCAGCCATTCAAAGTTTTTATTAAAAACAGGTTGCTGAGTGAGTTTTAGTTGAATTTCTGAGCGTGAAGATTTTAATACTTCTGAAGTAAAGTCTGCCCATACAAAATGGTTTATTTCATTTAGAAACTCTTCTTCTGATACGAAAATAGCTTTAGGTTCGCTGTATTTAATATCCTGATGCAGGGTTTTATATACTTCCTGTGCTTTTTCATAAAACTCGCGAATATGCTTTACTCCCAAAAATGCATTTCGGGTAAACATAACAGTTTCCTTAGGCAGGATTCCTAGTAAAGATGTTTTGGAAGTATCTCCTGAGATATCCTGAATAGCAGATACCAACTGGAATTCTTCTACTTTTTCCTGTGTCAGCTGACTTTCTATATCGAAAGTACGAATACTGTCTACTTCGTTTCCAAAGAAACTTATACGAAAAGGAAACTCATACGCATAAGAAAACACATCTATAATACCTCCTCGTACAGAAAATTCACCAGGCTCTGATACAAAATCTGTCCTGTTGAATTTATAGTGATTCAGTAATTCATCTATAAAATCAAAATCCAATTGTTCACCCACTTTTATAGTATGAGAGAACTTTCCAAATTCTTCTTTCTTAATTACCTTTTCCGAAAGTGCCGCTGCATAAGCTACAATTACTTTAGGTTTTTTAGACGAATTCAACTGATTGATAACCTCTGTCCTCAATACTCTATTGGCGTTCTGAGTTTTTTCTATCTGATAAGGTTCCAGAAAAGTTGCCGGAAAATACAATACATGCTCTTTCCCACAAAGTTCTTCCAGTTCTGCAGTCGTGTATAGAGCATCCTCCTTATCATCCAGAATTACCAACACAGGCTGATGAAAAGACACAAAGTATTCTGCAGCAAGCAAACTCAGAGAAGAGCCTGCAGCACCTTTTATACTAATCTTTTGCTTTTCACGTAGTGTATCGAATATTTCTTTACCCCATTGTTTCTTTAACAAATCGGGTAACAGTGTATTTTTTATAGAAGCTAATTGCACCTGGTATCAAATTTCATTTAAACGACGAAAAACGGATTCAGTACTTCCTGAAACCGTTATCGAACTGCAAATTTACAAATAATATAGTTATTCTGTAACAGATAATTGAAAATGAGGCTATAAGCCAATATCCACAGTTACATAACAAGAAAACCTACTATTTGTGGTTTATTCCGTTTAAGCCCGTTTTAAACTGTGATAAAGTTTTGTTAAATTAATTGTTACCGAAATTTTTAGCACACATCTTGATAGTTTTTTAGTGTAACTTCACAGAAGTAAAAATTTAAATTACACATACAAAAAACCATTAAAAAATGAAAAATCTATTATCAGCATTATCTCTGGCTTTAGGACTAGGATTTGCAACTGCTCAGACAACTACACCACGTCAGACTACACCTGTTACACCGGTAAAAAAAGAAGTTAAATCTTCGGTGAAAGAAGTTAAGTCAACTGCAAAAGATGGCAAGACAACAGCGGTAAAAGAAGTAAAAACAACTTCTAAAGATGCTAAAGGAGCAGTGAAGGAGGTAAAATCTACAACAACTACACAAGGTGTAAAACTAAAAAAAGACGGAACTCCTGACAAAAGATATAAATCTTCACAGCATCTTAAAAAAGACGGAACTCCTGATATGAGATATAAAGAAAACAAAAAGTAATAATAATCAATCCAAATTCTCTATAACGCAGCTTAGCATTAAAATGCTAAGCTGCGTTTTTTTGTTAATCTATAAAACTTCAATCCTATTCGGTCTTATGTATCCTCATATCATTACTAAACAGAATTCAAAATAAACTTTTGCTTTTCCGATAGAAAATATCTTCTGATCATTCTCACTTTTACAACATTGGTTTCAAGTGGAATTACGTAATTTTGCCCACGATTATGTTGAACATCTTAAAGAAAGCTATTGCCAAAATCTGGGCAAAGCGATATGTAAAATCATCGGAAAAGTTCACCCGAAATGCAGTTTCTGATCAGGAAAACTTATTAAAAGACCTGATTACAAATGCTGAAAACACAAAATTCGGAAAAGAGCATTATTTCGGAAGCATCTGCAATATTCAGGATTTTCAGAAAAAAGTTCCTTTAGCTGATTATGAAGATCTGAAAAATTATATTGAAGAAATAAAAGAAGGGAAAAAGGATATCTTGTGGCCAGGACAGCCAGAATATTTTGCAAAAACATCCGGAACAACATCCGGAAGCAAATATATCCCAATTTCTAAAGAAGGAATGCCTTATCAGGTTGACGCTGCAAGAAGTGCACTATTTTTCTATATTGCCCAGAAGGACAATGCTGATTTTGTAAATGGAAAAATGATTTTCTTACAGGGATCCCCTGAGCTCACAGATCTGCATGGAATAAAAACAGGCCGCCTTTCCGGAATTGTAGCTCATCACATTCCAAATTATCTGCAAAAGAACAGACTACCAAGCTGGGAAACCAATACAATAGAAGATTGGGAAACCAAAGTTGACAAAATAATCGCCGAAACGGAAAAAGAGAATATGACACTTATTTCCGGTATACCACCTTGGTTAATTATGTATTTTGAAAAACTTACAGAAAAATCTGGCAAAAAAATTAAACAAATATTCCCAAACCTTCAGCTTATTGTTACCGGCGGGGTCAATTATGAGCCTTATCGGGAAAAGATGAACAGTCTTTTGGGTGGCACTGTAGATATTGTCCAGACTTTCCCCGCATCAGAGGGATTCTTTGCATACCAGAATAATTATAAAGAAGATGGACTTCTTTTATTAACCAATCATGGTATATTCTACGAGTTCGTTCCTCAGGAAGATCTTGGAAAGAAAAATCCAAGAAGATTAACCCTTGGTGAAATAGAGCTTCATAAAGATTATGCTCTCGTCATTACAACTAATTCCGGGCTTTGGGCATATATGATTGGTGATATGATAAGATTTATCTCTAAAGATCCGTATAAAATTCTGGTAAGTGGAAGAACCAAACATTTCACTTCAGCATTTGGTGAACATGTTATTGCCTATGAAGTAGAGGAAGCTATGAAAAAAGCTATTCTGGAGTATCCGGCACAAGTTTCCGAGTTTCATTTGGCACCACAGGTAAACCCGGAAAACGGTCTCCCTTATCATGAATGGTTTATAGAATTTGAAAAAGAGCCTGAAAATATGGAAGCATTCCGACAGAGTCTGGATTTAGCACTAAGAAATAAAAACACTTATTACAACGATCTAATTACAGGTAATATTCTGCAGACACTTATTATATCGCGACTGAAAAAAGATAGTTTCCTTGAATATGCAAAATCACAAGGTAAGCTAGGGGGACAGAATAAGATTCCACGTTTAGCAAATAACCGTGATATTGCGGACTTCTTTCATCGGCCAGATTTAAATCTCATCATAAAATAATTATCAAAACTAATTTCCTCTATATTTTCTCTATATTATGATATCACTGGCTCCTCTCCAGACACTAAGAAATACTGAATACAGAAATCTTCTTATTGGACGGTTCTTTCTGATTATTGCTTTCCGAATGCTTGCAACCTTACTTGGCTGGTGGGTATATCACCTAACCAAAGATCCTTTCTCTATTGGACTTATTGGTTTATCCGAAGTAATCCCCGCAGTTGGTTGCGCTTTATACGCCGGGCACATTATAGATATGAGTGAAAAGAAAAAATTATTACTAATCTGTAACTATGCTTATTTTTTCCTTCTATGTTGTTTATTAATACCTGCATTCTGGGGACATAAACTTAGCTTTAGCAACCATCAGATTACTTATTATATCTATGGTATTATTTTTCTTTCCGGAATCTGCAGAGCATTTTTATCGCCCTTGGTTCCTGCTCTAATTCCTAATATTGTTAAAAGAGAAGAACTACCTAATGCCATTACACTTAATCAGGCAACATTTCTTACAGCATCAGTATCTGGACACGCATTCGGAGGATTTTTAATTGCATGGCTTGGTATTAGTGGTACTCTTATCGTTATATTATGTTTTTTATTCATCGGATCATTATTTTTCTGGACACTTAACAAGCATAGATCTGAATATGAAGGGCAAGAGGTAAACGTATGGGAAAGTATGCGCGAAGGTGTAGCTTATATCTATAAAACGAAAGAAATTCTTGGCGCTCTTACACTCGATCTTTTTGCAGTTTTATTTGGAGGTGCCGTAGCAATGATCCCGGTTTATGCTACAGACATTCTAAAAGTAGGATCCGAAGGATTTGGACTACTAAATGCAGCATCAGATATAGGTTCTATGTGTATTATTATTACACTGTCATTTATTCAGCTTAAAAAGAATCAGGGAAAAATCCTTATTGCCGCTGTAAGTGGATTTGGGCTTTGTATCATAGGCTTCGGATTGTCTCATTTATATTGGTTATCTTTTGGGTTCCTTGTTCTAAGTGGTATGCTGGATGGCATTAGCGTTGTTATTCGTGGTACCATTGTCCAGTTGAAAACGCCTGATAAAATCCGCGGCCGTGTATTGAGTGTCAATACTATATTTATAACTTCCAGCAATGAACTTGGCCAGTTTGAAAGTGGTCTTGCCGCAAAAATGATGGGCGTAATCCGTTCTGTTGTCTTTGGCGGAAGTATGACTCTTTTGGTTGCTTTAATGGTAGGAACATTTGCACCAAAACTCCGTAAAATGGAATATTAATATCAATCTCACATCATCGAATATTAATTAAAAAAACTTAAAAATTATATTATACAGTTAGGACAATATAAATATCATGTTCAGCATTTTAATACATAAATATTTATATTTCTTAACATGATTTTTTCCTAATTTAGAGAAGAAATCGTTACTTAAAATTTATTTGTGAATAAAGCAATTGTGCTTTTAGTTTTTTAAAATTTATCTTTGCCTCATGGCTCAAAAGGAAACATTATCATCATTAACGCAAGGGAATTTTGCCAAGGAATTATCTATTTCACAAGGTAAAATGCCTCCTAATGCAGTAGAATTTGAAAAGCTGGTTATCGGAACTTTTCTCATAGACAAGAAGGCTTTAGACTTTTCTATTGACCTTCTCACCGAGAAGGTTTTTTATGATCCCCGCCATCAGGAGATCTATGCTGCCATTCTAAAATTATACCAGGACAACCATCCTGTAGATATGATGACCGTCATTCAGGAACTGAAACGAGAAGACAGATTAAATCTGGCGGGCGGAGACTCTTATATTATTGAGCTTACCCTTGGAGTATCTTCTTCTGCACATATAGAATACCATGTAAGAATTGTTCTGGAAAAATTCATTCTGAGGTCCCTTATCAATGTATCCGGAAATGTAATAGACCAATCTTATAAAGAATCTACCGATGTATTCGAACTTTTGGATGAAGCTGAAAAAAGCTTTTTCGAAATTACGAATGGTACCATTAAAAAGGGCTTTGATACTGCAAATTCCTTAGTAAAGGAAGCCTTGGACAAAGTAAAATCGCTAAGAGGGAAACAGGGACTTTCCGGTGTACCTTCAGGTTTCAAAGCTGTAGATAAAGAAACCGGAGGCTGGCAGCCTTCTGATCTTATTATTATTGCTGCACGTCCGGCAATGGGAAAAACGGCTTTCATCCTTTCTATGGCCAGAAATATTGCTGTAGATCAAAATATACCCCTTGCTTTATTCTCTCTGGAGATGGCATCAGTACAATTAATTATGAGGATGATATCCTCCGAAACCGGAATTTCTTCTGAGAAGCTTAGAAAAGGAACACTAACAGATGAGGAATGGGAAAGACTTTTCAGTAACGTTTCCAATCTGGAGAAAGCACCTTTATATATTGACGAGACTCCGGCTCTTTCAATATTTGACTTCAGGGCAAAATGCCGAAGATTAGTGATGCAGCATGGTGTAAGGATTATTATGGTCGACTACCTTCAGCTGATGACAGCCCAAAGCGGAAAAGGCGGTGGAAACCGTGAACAGGAAATTTCAACTATTTCCCGTTCCCTTAAAGCCATTGCAAAAGAATTGAATGTTCCGGTAATTGCTCTTTCGCAGTTATCGCGTTCCGTAGAAAACAGACCGGGTAAAAGGCCACAATTATCTGACCTTAGGGAATCCGGAGCAATTGAGCAGGATGCTGATATTGTATCCTTTATCTACCGTCCGGAATACTATAAAATTGAATATTGGGAGGATGAAACTCCTTCTGCAAATCAGGCCGAATTAATTATTGCGAAGCACAGGAATGGTTCTACTGAAGATGTCCGTTTAGCATTCCATGGTTCTATGGCAAGGTTCGGAGATTTAGGTGAAGATACCTTCGGTGGCGGTATGGGAAGCCCTTCACAAGCCAACAATGACAATTTCTACGATAAGATAAAAACGACAATGGATCCAGGTTCGGCATTTGGAATGCCTCCTACTCCTCCTAGTAGTAATAAAGTTTCTGGTTCGGCAATGAACGATGATGATGAAGATGAAATGATGCCTTTCTAATGAAAATAGACATCTATACAGACGGAGCATGCAGCGGTAATCCCGGAAAGGGCGGATACGGAATCGTAATGAAGGTTGTTGAAAAGAAATATGAAAAACAATTTTCTGAAGGTTTTCGTCTTACAACCAACAACCGTATGGAGCTTTTAGCTGTTATCGTTGCATTGGAAAAACTCAATACTCCACAAAGTAATGTTCACATTTACACCGATTCAAAATATGTTTCGGATGCTATCAATCAGAACTGGATATTCGGATGGATTAAGAAAGATTTCAAAAAAGTAAAGAATGATGATCTTTGGCGCAGATTCATCCCTTTAATGAGGATGCACAAGCTCCAATTCCACTGGATAAAAGGACATGCCGGACATCCGGAGAATGAACGTTGTGATCAGTTAGCTGTAAAAGCTGCTCAATCTCAGCAATTATCTGTTGATGTTGTCTTTGAACAGCTACAAAATTCGTAAGTTTATACTTTATTAACGAGAAGGAATATAGACTTCAAATTTTATAAGCTATGATTAAAGCGGATGTTTTAGTTATTGGTTCCGGAATATCAGGTCTGTCTTATGCTATTAAGATTGCAGAGACCCTGCCGGATGCACAAATTACTATTGTCACCAAGTCGGATGAAGATGAAAGCAATACCAAATATGCACAGGGCGGGCTAGCCGTTGTCACTGATTTTTCAAAAGATAATTTCGAAAAGCACATAGAAGACACCATGCGTGCCGGAGACGGAGAAAATAAACGCAATGTGGTAGAAATGGTAGTAAAAGAAGGTCCACACCGCTTCAAAGAACTTGTAGAATGGGGAACTCGTTTTGATAAAGAAAAAGACGGTGACTTCAAACTGGGAAGAGAAGGCGGACATACCGAAAACAGGATTGTTCACCACAAAGACATTACTGGTTTCGAAATTGAACGTGCTCTCCTGGAGACAGTTAATAAACTTCCAAATATCGAAGTTCTGGATCACCATTATGTGATTGACTTGCTTACCCAGCACCATGTTCCCGGCAAGGAACTGAATCATGATAACATCCATTGTTACGGTGCTTATATTCTGGATCAGAAAAATAAAAAAATAAAGAAAATTACAGCCAAGATCACCCTTGTTGCAACGGGTGGTGCGGGGCATGTTTATAAAAATACCACAAATCCTATTATTGCAACCGGAGACGGAATTGCCTTTGTTCACAGAGCACGCGGCAAGGTTTCCAATATGCAGTATTACCAGTTCCACCCTACTGCTATGTTCTCAAAAAGAAGTGGTATGCTGTTTCTGATCTCGGAAGCTGTACGTGGTGATGGCGCAAAGCTGAGGACTAAAGATGGTCAGCCCTTTATGCAAAAATATGACGAACGTGAAGAATTAGCTTCCCGTGACATTGTAGCCAGAGCTATAGATAATGAAATGAAAATTTCCGGAGATGACTACGTTGGTTTGGATTGTCGCCATATGGATCAGGAAAAATTCAAAGAACACTTCCCGAATATTTATAAAAAATGTCTTGAAGAAGGTATAGATCCTTTCGAGCAACTTATTCCCGTTGTACCTGCCTGTCATTATTTAATGGGCGGAATTGATGTGGACATAGATGGACAGTCTTCTATTAAGAATCTTTTTGCTGTAGGCGAATGTACCAATTCAGGATTACACGGAGCCAATCGATTAGCATCCAACTCTTTACTGGAAGGTTTAGTATTTGGACATGAAGCTGCTGTAAAAACAGTAGAGTTGCTAAAACAGAATGAATTTAATTTCAATGATCTAAAGGCTATTCCTGAATGGAACCAGGAAGGGATGAAGCTAATGGATGAAATGGTAATGGTCTCTTATTTCAGAAAACAGTTACAGGAAATGATGAGTGATCTTGTAGGAATCGTGAGAAGCAATTCCCGCTTAAAAATAGCACAGCAAAAACAGAGAGAGATTTATGAAGCTGTTACAGCTCTTTATAACAACTCTATTCTTTCGCCGCAGCTATCGGAACTTAGGAATCTTGTAAATGTTTCTTATCTTATCATCAAACATTCTATGGAGATGAAAGAAAATAAAGGTGCCTTTTTTAATAAAGATTTAGTAAAGTAAAATGAATCCTATTATTAATTCCAATGAGTTAGTGAATATTCTGCGTCAACCAGAAATCATCATTATCCATGCTGGAAATAATGCAAGGAATATATACGATAACGGACACATAACTAATGCCTGTTACCTGGAACTAAACACTGATATGTCCGATGTTCCTCAGGATTATAAAAATGGAGGTCGCCATCCACTGCCAAAAATAGAAAACTTTATAAAAGTACTGCAACAAACTGGTATAGAAAAAGACTCTCATGTTATTATTTATGATGATAAAAACGCATCGAACGCTGCAGCCCGATTATGGTGGATGCTTCGTTCTGCGGGACTAAAAAATGTACAGGTATTGAACGGAGGCTTGCAAGCAGCTATCAGTAATGCTATTCCTATAACAACAGAAGCTTCCCCGGAAAGAACACCTGGAAATTATACTTTTACAGAATGGCAACTTCCCATTGCAGATATTCAGGAAGCTGAAACATTCACCCAACAGGATAAAACTCTAATTATCGATGTTAGAGAAACGCCTCGCTACAATGGAGAAACAGAACCTATAGATACCGTTGCAGGGCATATTCCAACAGCAAAGAACTACCCTTTTGCCAACAATCTTAATTCAGACGGAACTTATAAAGATCCTGAAGAGTTAAAACAATATTTCACAAAAATATTCGAAGGTTATGAACCTGAAAATATTATAGTACATTGCGGTTCTGGTGTTACAGCTTGCCACACGTTATTGGCAATAGACTATGCCGGACTCAATGTCCCAAAACTTTATGTAGGTTCCTGGAGCGAATGGTCCAGAAACGATAAACCAATTGAAACAACAAGAACAGTATAAAATGAACCGTCCAAGTTATATTACAGAAAAAGCACTAAATACTTTTATTAAAAATGCTCTGGCAGAAGATCTTCAGAAAGGAGATCATTCTACATTGGCAACTATTCCTGCCACATTGCAACAGTCTGCAAAATTATTGGTAAAAGAAGACTGTATTCTTGCAGGTGTAGAACTGGCAGAATACATTTTTAAATATTATGATAAAGATCTTACTGTTGATGTTAAGATCAAAGATGGTGAACAAGCCAAAGTTGGTGATGTAGCATTTATTGTAACCGGTTCTGCTCAGTCTATATTATCTACAGAAAGATTTGTATTAAACTGTATGCAGCGAATGAGTGGTATTGCAACTCTTACCCATGATTGGGATTCCCGATTGGTAGGAACAAAAACTAAACTTCTGGATACCCGTAAAACTACACCTAATTTCCGTCTGTGCGAAAAATGGGCAGTAGCCATTGGCGGCGGAACCAACCATAGATTTGGATTATATGATATGATTATGCTGAAAGATAATCACATTGATTATAATGGCAGTATTTCCAATGCTGTGAAAATGGCCAGAGAATATGTAGAAAAAAATAAGCTCAATCTGAAAATTGAAGTTGAAACCAGAAACTTAAAAGAGGTTCAGGAAGCTATCAATACTCCAGGAATAGACCGTATTATGCTGGACAATATGGACAACGAAACCATGGCAGAAGCAGTAATTCTTATTAACAAAATTTGTGAAACCGAGGCTTCTGGCAACGTTACAAGAGAAAGACTTAAGGATATTGCAAAAACCGGCGTAGACTATATCTCAGTAGGTGCATTAACCCATTCCGCTAAAAATATTGACCTGAGTCTCAAAGCATTGAAAATTTAACATTTTGTTAAACTACGTTAAAAAAAAAAAGTGCATTTTTGCAATCTGAAACTATCTACTTATATAAAAAGTAAAGTAAATCAATAATATGAAGATCAATTTTAGAAAGCCAATACTTGCAGCTGTATTATCTACAGCCAGCGTGTATTATGCACAGCAAACAAAAGACACCTTAGACAGTTCGAAGAACATTCAGGAAGTTGTTTTAAGAGGCGTGACTGATGTCGCTAAAGACAGAAAAACTCCTGTAGCTGTTTCTACTGTAAAAGCTGCACAAATTGTGGAGCGATTAGGGAATCAGGAATTCCCAGAAATCCTTAAGACAACCCCATCTGTATACGCTACAAGAGGTGGTGGAGGTTTAGGTGATGGACGCTTAAATATTAGAGGTTTTGACACCAAAAATACAGCTGTAATGGTTAATGGTATGCCTGTTAATGACATGGAAGGTGGTACCGTTTACTGGTCTAACTGGCAAGGGCTTTCTGATGTAACTTCTTTTATGCAGATACAAAGAGGTCTTGGTTCTTCAAAACTAGCAATTGCTTCTGTAGGAGGGACCGTTAATATCCTTACTAAATCTTCAGATATGAAAGAAGGAGGTAACGTTTCTGTTGGGCTAGGTAATAATGGTTATATGAAAACAATGTTTTCATATAACACTGGTAGATCTGCAAAAGGCTGGTCCTCTTCTTTCTTAATGGGAAGAACATATACCAATGGTTATATTGACGGGGGAAAAGGTGAAGCTTATAACTATTATTTTGCTTTAGGTTATAAACCTAATCAGAAACACGATTTCCAGTTTACATTTACAGGTGCACCACAATGGCATAATCAGAATTTCTATTCTTCAATTGCTACTTTGCAAAAATATGGAAAGGATGGAAATCCTAACAGGAGATATAATCCAAACTGGGGATACCTAAATGGTCAAGAATTTTCAACTAATACAAACTGGTATACCAAGCCTGTCGCTATGTTGAACTGGGATTGGACCATGAACTCAAAATCCAAACTATCTACAGTATTATATGGTTCTTGGGGTAGAGGTGGTGGTACCGCTACATTGGGAAATATAAATGGTAATAATACCAATTATTCTGACAAATCACCTTTAAGAGATGCTGACGGAATTCTTAGATGGGATGATATTGTAAGATGGAATCAAGGTGGTCGTGTTGCCGATTTTGGGGCAAATAAAACAGCAACAAATGGAGAAATAGGTCTTAATACTTCAAATATTGGTATCACTAAAAGAGCTAGTGTAAACTCGCACAACTGGTATGGATTCCGAACTGACTTCCAACATAAAATTAATGATAACTGGAATTTCTCTGTAGGTTTAGACGGTAGATATTACTATGGGTATCATCCAGGATATGTAACTGATTTCTTAGGCGCTTCTGGCTATCTCGAAAAAGGAGATCTAAATTATCCAAATGGTTATATAGTAAGAGATTCTTTTAAACCTGTCCCTTCTGCCAATCCATTTGCCAAAGCGACTAAAGACAATACACAATATGTTTACAGAAACTATAATGGCGAGGTTCTTTGGGGTGGATTCTTTGGACAATTAGAATATTCTAGTGAGAAATTCTCGGCTTTTGTTCAAGCTTCAGCTTCTGAACAAGGATTCCAAAGAATTGACAATTGGGTTGTAGATGGTGTAACGGTTAAGAATAAGCAAATACAAAACACTAAAACAGGTTTTAAATATATCTTTGGATATAATGCAAAAGGTGGTGTAAACTATAACGTGGATGAAAACCACAACATTTTTGCAAATATTGGCTACTACTCTAAACAACCAAATAATTATGGTGTTTATCCTAGTAATAACCAAAATATTAACCCAAATTTAACTAATGAAAAAATCTTTAGTGGAGAGTTAGGTTATGGTTATAGAAGTAGTAAACTTAACATGAATGTAAATCTTTATTATACATCATGGAAAGATAGATTCCAAAGATTTACTAATCTTCCAAATCTTACAGACATAAATGGAAATAAGGTACAACAACCATATGCCAACATGGATGGAATTCAAGAAATTCATATGGGAGTTGAATTTGAAGGGACATATAAGATCAATGAATACATAAGTATTAACGGTATGTTCTCAATTGGAGATTGGTATTATAAAGGAAATGCATCCGGAGAAATTTTTGATATTAATGATCAGCCTGTACAGTTAGCAGCGGGTCAAGAAAGCAGAAGAACCTTTGCTCTTGATAAAGTCAAAGTATCTGATGCTGCACAGACAACAGCTTCATTAGGAGTAACACTTCGCCCTGTAAAAGCACTTTCTGTATATGGAACATGGACTTACGCTGACAGATATTATGGAGGCGTTAGCTTTAATCAGGATTATTTAGTTGGTCCAAATGGAGAAGTAACAGAAGCTGCGAAAAAAGGAGCATTGAAATACCCTAGCTTTAGCTTATTTGATGTAGGTACGTCATATAATTTAAAACTAAATGAAAAACAAAGCTTTGTATTTGGAGTAAATGTATATAATATTTTTAACAAATATTATATTTCAGATGCAAGAACATCTACCTTCGCTAAGCAATTATCTGATTTCAAAGATATTCAAGGTGGACAATCTGCTCAACAACAATTTGATGCATACCAAAAAACGCTTTACAGGGGTATAGACCCATCCAACCAAGTGTATTTTGGAGCTGGAACGACATGGTCAGCATCTATTGCATTTAAATTCTAATATTAAAAAAATATTAATAAATAAACCCCGCTATTAGCGGGGTTTATTTATTATATTTATGAAAAAAAGAATGGAGAACTCTCTAAAGGAATTTGTTGATTATTGGAAATCTAAAGATTATGTTCTTGGGATATTATTAACAGGTAGTCATGCTTTGGGGCTACAAAATGAGAATTCTGATATTGACATCAGAATTATATTCAATAATACCCAGCAAGGCACATTAAAGGGTATAAAAGGCAAAATTTCATACTTTGCAGAGAGTATTGAATTTGTAAAAAAGAGAATGCAGCAGGATTTTATACGCAACATGAAATTTGAGGCAAGGCTTTTTAGTATTGGAAAGGTTTTATATAAAAAAGACAATACAATTGATGAGTTAATTATAATTGCTCAGAAATTTATGACTGCTCCATTTAGGAATATTCAATACAACAGAGATGTCATTATATTAAGATTATATTCATTATCCGTTAATTATAAATATCTGGCACAAAATGAATCTTCAAAGCTTTACGTCTATAATTATATGACTTTCATGAAGCTAGCATTACATATTTATTCATGGTTTTTAGGCTATGAATCTTTCATTGATATAAAAACTGATTTAATTTTAAATAATGCTCAATATAGAGAGGTTAACTTATGGCAAGATTACCCAGATAGAACTTTTATTGAGCTTTGGACAAACTGTATGGAAGCTGAATATAATAATGAAAAGGTAGAAAATATTTACAACTATTTACAATCAAAAATGATTGAAATTGAAGGAAAAGATTTTGAAGTAATACGAGAAGAAAATTTCTTTTAGTTTATTTCAAAATTCTGAACAAATTACACAGTTAATTCCCTAAGTCTAGCTGATTTTTAACAAGCTGATAATAAGCACCTTTTACACTTACCAATTCAGTATGAGTTCCTTCTTCTACAACTTTTCCTTTATCTAAAACAATAATTTTATCAGCATGCTTAACAGTAGACAATCGGTGTGCAACAATGACTGCTGTACGACCTTTAAAAAAATGTTCAAGATTTTCAATTATAGTTCTTTCATTATTGGCATCCAGTGCACTCGTAGCTTCATCGAAAAAAATGTATTCCGGGGACTTATATACAGCTCGGGCAATAAATAATCGTTGTCTTTGCCCACCACTAATTCCAATACCTTCATTACCTATTTTAGTATTATAAGTTAGTGGAAGAGTTTCAATAAATTCTTTAATATTAGCTATATGTACAGCATTTTTTAACCTGGTCTTATCTATATCATCATCTCCTACAGCTATATTATCAGCAATAGTATCATTAAAAACATATCCGTCCTGCATAACAACCCCTACATGGTCACGCCACATTTTAGGAGATATATTTTTAAAATTTTGATTACCTAGTTTTATATCCCCTTCGAACGGTTCATAAAACTTCAATAATAATTTGACTAATGTAGTTTTACCACTACCACTAATCCCAACAATTGCTGTAGTTTTTTGATAAGGGATTACAAGATTTAGATTTTCAAAAATGTTTTGATTAGATCCTGTATATCTAAAACTTAGATTATTTATATATATATCACCAGTTGAAATTTCTGGTGCATATTGCTCTTTTTCATTTTCCTCCTCTTCTTTTTCGTGAATTTCATTAAGTCTTTCTAAAGAAATGCTAGCATCTTGCAACTGTTTAATAAATCCTATAACCTGTGTTATAGGCCCATTTAACTGTCCTATTATGTATTGTATAGACATCATCATTCCCAGTGTAATGTTTCCATCAATAACCAATTTTGCAGAAAGAAAACTTATAACCATATCTTTGATTTGATTAATAAATCCACCTCCTATAGATTGCCACTGATCCAATGCTAGGCTTTCTATTCTTATCCTGAAAATTTTAACCTGTAATGACTCCCATCCCCATCTTTTCTTCTTCTCAGCATTCTGCATCTTTATTTCCTGCATACCATTGATTAACTCAATAACTTTACTTTGGGTCTGAGACACTTGGGAAAAATTTTTATAGTCCAAATCTTTTCGTCTTTTAAGGAAAAAAAGAATCCAAATTGTATATAGTGAAGCTCCAACAATAAATACTAGGAAAAGTCTATAATCATAGAACAAAAGGATAATACTGTATACCAAAAAATTAACTATAGAAAATAGTGTACTAAGTGTAGAGGTTGTCAGCAATTGTTCTATTCTGGAATGATCGCCTATTCTTTGTAAAATATCCCCTGTCATTCTTGTATCAAAAAAGCTAATGGGCAATTTCATTAATTTGATAAAAAAATCAGAGATCAAAGAAATATTAATTCGTGTACTTAAATGCAATAGTATCCAGCTTCTGACTATTTCAATCCCCATCCTTCCCAGATATAACATAAATTGGGCAATAAGAACTAAATAAATAAAATTAATGTCCTTATTCTGGATACCTATATCCACTACACTTTGTGTGAGAAAAGGGAGAATTAGTGAAAGTAAACTTCCTGCAAGAAGACCTATCGCCAATTGAATAATTAGCGATTTATATTTTATAGCATAGCGGCTTAAGAATTTTAAGTTTAACTTCTTTCCCTCACCTTCCCATTCTGAATTATAAAAAGCAGGTGTTGTTTCTACGACCAATGCAACTCCTTCTTTTGAAGTATCGTCAGCATTGTTACCTATCCAGTGTTTTATAAATTCATCCTTCCTGTAAGAAATAAGACCATATGCCGGATCAGAAATGTAAACTATATAATCCTTAGATTTTTTCTTTATATCATATACAACTACGAAATGTTTTTTATCCCAATGTACAATACATGGCAGGGGTATCCCTTTTGTAAGGATATCAAAATTTATCTTTACACCATTAGTTTTAAATCCTATTCTTTCTGCAGCATTACTTAGATTCAATAAACTACTTCCTATTCTGGTCGTTTCAGAAAGCGTCCTGATATATTGCAGACTTACTAACTTACCATAATACTTACTAATTATACGCAGACAGGTTGGCCCACAATCCTTGGCATCGGGTTGGCGATAAAAGGGAAATTTTCTCACAATTACTTAAATAACAAACTTAAACTTTAGCCAATTTCCTTGCTTTAACAGACTGGTATTTTTTTAATAAAAAAAAGTAAATCTTAAACTCATTAAATCGTTGATTTTCTATAAAAAACCGGTTCACGGTCATATGAATATAACTTGACAGAAGACTAAGATAATTATATTGACCATTGCCTTGCACCTGATCAATAACTTCTTTCATATTAGAATTTTTAATCAGTTTCAGAATATTTTCATTAATTTTTTCTTCAATAATGATGTCTTTAATTCGCCGTTGCTCATCATGCAATGCATTTCTTAAAGCCTTATCTTTAAGATAATCAAATTCTTTAGCATAATAGTTAAATTGCTTTTCAAGAAAGCTCAGCAGGACCTCCTCATTAAGTTCTGAAAGATGAAGATAATTTTCTGTGAGATAGTAGCCAATAAAAAACAAATCTGAAGTCCCTAGATTTTTACCATATTTATATATTCTATAAATTAATGCAGAATCATAATAAAATAAAGTCTCAGAAGATATAATATTTTTATCACCATATCTTTCTAATTCTCTAACATATGTATCCTGAATAATATTGGAAACACCACCACTTTTAATAAAGGGCTCCAATGCCCTATTACATTCTTCCATAATCAATGAAAGAGATTTTATATCATTTATATAAATACGGAACCTTAAATGTTGTTTAGGATCCGAATATCTGATAAAGAACCATTTCTCAACAATTCCATTTTTTATAAATTTATGCTCAATACAATTCCCTAATTTAAGAAGAACTTTATTAACAAACTTAAAATCAGTATAAACTTTAAAGTAAATCCAATTAGAACCAGGAGTAAAAATTCTTTTATTGTAATCTCTTTTTGTGTTTAAAATATTTTTTGAAATAATTTTTGAGCTTATATCCTTTTTATTTTTTCTGATAAAAGGTAATATAATTTCTTTATGATGTAATGTACTCCCCAAAGAATCTATATTCTCGAATAAACTTTCATACAAAACAATATAACTATCTCTTTTATCAATAAGATTCCACAGCATATCAACTCCCAAAGATGTTGATATATCCAAACAAATAGTATTATCACCTTCTTTTTGAATAACTAAGTCCGAAATACCAAGATCATTCTTTATAGTTTGTAATTTCTGTTTGAATTCATAATCTTTTTTACATTTTTTTAGCTCAGCAAATTTTTCATTTTTAATGATCCACTTTGCCGGCTCTAAAACATAATTTTTGAAAACCACCCTGGGAAAAAACTCTTCAACCTCCTCAATAATTCCCCAATCCCACATTCTTATAAAATGAGAATTCTGAAACTGCACATCACATAAGAAATTATATATAGGTAAACTATTCCCACTAAAGTTGTGAGCGTTGGACAAACGTGGCTTTATCGGTTTTTTCAGTTTAGAAGAAAATAAGAATAATTCATTATTTATGATCTGAATATAAAGATCGTCAATATAGATTTTTTGTTTCTCTGAAAGTAATGAATTAGATAGATATGGAATCTCATATTGCCCAAAATGAGGTCTTGCAATAACATTTCCGGCTCTTGCTTGTGGTAAATGAACTATCTCAGCATAAATATAATCTTTATTCTGCTCTTCGTATTCATATATTAATTTACTTAAGTTATCATAAGCTCCATTATGAGATGAACAGAAGCGCCCCATAAGATTATTACCTAATGAGCTTGAAAGTGATGAAATATAAATAAGATCTTCATCTTTAGTTGGGTATACTTTCAAAAAAAAATTAATATGAGGAATATTTGCAGATTCTATGCTATCAAAATGTTTTTTTACATCAGCTTCATCAATATTAATCTGATCTTTATTTAGTTTTAAATATTCATGATACTTATATAAAACAAAAGTTGTTAATTTATTTTTATCATTCTTTTTTCCATTATCATAAAAATCTCTAAGACTCCTAGCACTTTTATATCCTAATCCTAGTTCTCCATCCAGCGCCTCCGCTAATTTAACTTTCTTATTATCATATCGTTCTTTGAATGCTCTTTTAAAAACTTCAAATTGTGAGTTTTGAGAAGGTAATATTGCGAATTTAGAAACAATATTAGTCAAAGACTCCAATTCATTTTTTTTATCAATACTTATAGTATTATCGTCCTCTGGATTTATTACATCTAATTGTATTAGATTTTTTTCTGGTATTCCAGGCAATATACTTGTAATATGTGTATGTATTTCTTTATAAAATTCTATATTAGACTGTTGGTCACTTACTTTAAGTAACAAGTCTTTTATTTTCAATAAGATATCTCTAGCCTCACTTACCTTATCACTCATTTCTTCTTTAGAAATACTTGTTAGGAATTTTATAAGTAGATCGTAATAATCAGTACCTGAAACATTTATATCAAGATTACTTATCAAAAGTTTATTAAGGATCAGCCCATTTACATAATGCTCTAAGTCTTCTTTTGAAGCTTCATATTTATTAAATAATTTTTCAATCAATAAATCGTATTTAATAGCCGTTCGGGACTCTTTAATAATAAAAGCTAATACTTCATTATATTCCAAAGATACCAGATGATGCGTTCGTATCGTTTTTTTCAATCTGTACTCCACATACCTATATGCGCCTCCGGCTTTATACAAACTATTGTTTATCTGATAGGTCAGAAATTTATC
The DNA here is from genome assembly GCF_002023715.1 of Elizabethkingia occulta. GTDB lineage: Bacteria > Bacteroidota > Bacteroidia > Flavobacteriales > Weeksellaceae > Elizabethkingia > Elizabethkingia occulta. The sequence goes on along the minus strand of NZ_MAHX01000016.1, from coordinate 385,422 downwards.
AATACCTTCAAGCTTAGAAATATAGTCTCCAATCTGATATTGTACTTCCATATCAATACGCGGAAAATATTGTAATCTACCTGGCGTTTCTTTATCTTCAGCTGGTTCTTCATAAATGCCCTGACCAAAATTAGCAAACAAGCCAAAAGGGGTACAACGACTCGCCGATCTTATATAATATTTAGTAAGAGAATGCAATAATTTTTTCCTGTCCTTATCTGAGAAATTACCTGGTGTCTCAGAGAATTTTATAGTTTCACTATATAGAATATTGGAAGCCAAGTACAAGGCTTCTTTTAGCTGATAGTTTTCTAAAAACTGTTTTATAAGATAGTTAAGAATCTCTTTATCATCATTTGTTTTGGTAAATTCATAAAACTCAAAAAGCTTCCCTAATGAAAGAAGAGGCTTCCGTATTGCATAAAAATTGCTTTCGTACATATACTGTTTAATTATATAACACTACATTAATAACACATTTCCCCATTTAATATCCGTATCGATCAAAGAAAGGAAAGATAATCCGATACCACTAAGTCCCTGTAAAAATCCAAAATCGTTGTAGTACCCCCTCTCATTATTCCATGCACAATGTCCGGTTATAAATTTTCCTTTTTCAGAGTTAATCATTTCAATAGTTATATTCTTCCAGTATTCAATTGTCTCAGAATAATCAAATTCATTTGTTAAATGAGAAAATTTATTAAAAATATACATTACTCCCCCCGCCCCATGACAAACTCCAGCATCTCTAATAAAATTATCGTTAAGGCTTCTTTTAGAAGCTGAAAAATTAATACAGTTTAAAGCCTCCTTTTTAAAATCTTCATTTTGAATCTTTTCTCCAATATTCCATAGAAAAACTCCCATTCCTAAATCTCCATAGCACCACCCCAAACGTGATCCTTTACTCGTATTTTTTTCGATATCCTCATTTACAGAAGTCATTGTAGGAAAAAGTGAATTTCTTTTTGTTTTAAATTTAAAATCCAACATTGCATATGTCGCATCATTTAGCAAAACTTTCAGTTTCTCATCAGAATTCAGTTCATAAACTTTAGATAAAACAGATATAATAGCAGGTTGTCCATGAGAGAGTCCAAAATTCAATATTTCATTATTCATTTTATGTTCTGTCAAATTATAAGAATGCCAGTAAGGCTTACTATACATTGTACTTTCAGTAATGGACATTAATCTTGAAACAATGTTTTCTATATAGTCATTAGTTATACTTCTTCCCTCAGTAAAATAATACAAAGCTCCGGTAGCACCATGCAAAAAGTCATAATTGCCTCTATCTATTTCTTCTACTGCATAATTATAAATATACTCGTCCAAATCTGATAAAGCATCTTCTGCTTCAAAATCGATAAACTCTTCTTTATTAAGAAATTTTAATAACCAAGCCAAGCCTGAAATGCCTGTACTATATCTATAGTTATTATACTTTACATTAATTTTTATACTATCCAAAATGTGATCGACCAGTACACTCCCTTTTTCTGAACTTTTTTCATCATTAAAAATCCTCCCATAATAAAAATAAAAAAGGCAAATACCTCCTAATTCACTTAATAATCCTGGAGCATATGTATAGCGCTGCTGATATAACTGATCTAATTTATTTTCTATATCGGTTATCTCCTTTATTAGGTTCTCTGTCATAGATTAACATGAATTTTATATAAATATAAACACGGACAACTCTTTGTAAAGTCATCCGTGTTTTATTTTGTTATACAAATAGAAATATTATGTACGATCACAATCCTGTGTAAAACAATCTGATGTAAAATCCGGCAGACAATCAAGCATTGATCCGGTACAGTCACCATACGTACAATCTTCCTCCGTACATTCATTTGTATTACAACGTTCTGTTTCATCACATGCATTTCCTGGGCATTGGCTAAAATCTACGGTAAGAATACTTCCTCCTCCCCCTATTATTTGCTGAGATTCATCTTGCGACAAATTAAGAATATCTTCTTTTCTTATCTCTAATTTGGTAATCTTTTTCTTTTTCATATTTTTAGTATTTGATTCCTAATTAGGTTCTAGTACATGTCCACACGACCGTTACACCACATCCTGGTGTACAGCTTGGTATACCATCGGTATAACTTTGACACCCTTGTCCTAATCGTTCCGAGCAATCTTTACTATAATCCGTATCACAATTTGCAGGCTGTGAAGCAGGACAATCATTTCCGTAATCCACTGTTAACAAAATGTCACCCCCTCCTATTATTTTCTGAGAATCATTTTGAGTTAAATTAAGAATATCTTCTTTCTTAATCTCTAATTTGGTAATCTTTTTCTTTTTCATATTCTGGTTCATTTAAGTTCTTTCACATTCCCATCCCTCTGTATAGCCTGGCATACAATCATCCGTTTGACAACCTTCAAATGCGGTACACATTCCTGTACAATCTTCTGATCTATCCGGGCAGTTTGCTGGAAATGTTTCTGGGCATGTATCTCCAAAATCTATAGTCTGAACAGCAGCCCCTCCTATAATTTTTTGAGATTCATCTTGTGATAAATCTAGAATATCTTCCTTATTAATCTCTAATTTGGTAATCTTTTTCTTTTTCATATTTTAATTATTTAGCTTTTAATCAAGTTCTACAAGCAAACCATCCATCTAATGTTTGATAATCATCACCTCCATTGCACTCATTCCAACAAGTTTGGCTTGCAACACAAAAAATACCTTCAGAAGGCAAATTTGTACCACCACCATCACTTCCTGTTTCAGTATCACACACATATATTTCTCCTACTTTTACTGATTGGCATTCTTCTGACCATGCTCCACCTACAATAGCTGAAGCATTAGCTTGAGATAAATTAAGAATATCCTCCTTATTAATCTCTAATTTGGTAATCTTTTTCTTTTTCATATTTTAATTATTTAGTTCATTTAAGTTCTGGTACCACATGCCCATATATCTCCGTTGGTGCAGTCTCTTGTAATATCTGTAATACAACCTGTATCATCTGTTGGATTCATTGTACAATCACCATACGTGCAATCTTCCTCTGTACATTCATTTGTATTACAACGTTCTGTTTCATCACATACATTTCCCGGGCATTGGCTAAAGTCTACAGTAAGAATACTTCCACCGCCACCAATTATTTGTTGAGATTCATCTTGTGAGAGATTAAGAATATCTTCTTTTCTTATCTCTAATTTGGTGATTTTTTTCTTTTTCATATTTTTAATATTTGGATTTCAATTAGCATTCAAACAACTACTTATCAAAACATTCCAATATTAAAATTAAAACAAATTATATGCACTGAAAGTTTTACTATTGATATAGTAAGCTGTTGCCTATACAACTTTTATGATTCTTTTGAAATAGATTAAGAAGAAATTCTAAATCTGAGAGTTACATTTTTTCACTATTTTTTTGATTTAAGGTGTTTTCATTTCAAATATACATTTTTTATAGATAAATAATGCATGTTAATTTTAATTAACACAATGATATTTAACTAATTATTATGTACTCACTATATCGTATGTTTTAGTTCAAGACCTAAAATCAATTTCACAAAAATTTTAACATCGTGTTAAAGAATGTTAAAGAATAAATACTCATATTTGCAGCGTTAAAAATCAACACTGTTATTTATGAACATTAATTTCAAAAAGCCATTAATTACGGCTCTTGTATTATCCACAGCCAGTGTGTATTACGCACAAAAAACTAAGGATTCTCTAGAAAAATCTAAGTCTATTGACGAGGTAGTTTTAGTAGGAAGAAACCTTACACAGGTTGCTAAAGAAAGAAAAACACCTGTTGCAGTTTCCACAATTAAGGCAACGGAAATTCAGGAAAAATTGGGAAACAGAGAGTTTCCTGAAATTATGAAGTCAACGCCATCTGTTTATGTAACCAAAGTAGGTGGTGGATTCGGCGACAGCAGAATTAACATGAGAGGTTTTGATGCTACCAACATTGCGGTAATCATCAATGGACAACCTGTAAATGATATGCAGAGTGGTGCTGTATACTGGTCCAACTGGACTGGTTTAGCAGATATTGCCAGCTCTATTCAGATTCAGAGAGGTCTTGGAGCATCTAAATTTGTGGTTCCATCCGTAGGAGGAACCATTAACATTGTAACTAAAGCTACAGATTCGGAGCAAAAGGCAATGGTAAAAGCAGAAGTAGGTAATGATAGCTATTCAAGATTATCAGCCATGTATTCTTCAGGCTTAAAAAACAAGTGGGGAACGACTGTATTACTTTCTCGTTGGCAAGGTGACGGTTATATTAACGGGACAAAAGGAGAAGGTTATTCATGGTTTTTCTCTGTAGGTTACAAGCCAAATGAAAAACATGCTTTCAATATTATTGCAACAGGAGCACCACAGGTACACGATACCAGAAGATCTTCTGCAACAGGAGCTAATGTAGCGACATTACGTCAATTAGATACATACGGAAGAAGATACAATCCACAAACAGGAATACTAAATGGATCTCAATTCAATTTAGCACCTAATTTCTACCACAAACCAATCGCTTCAATTAACTGGGACTGGACTATTAATGATGCATTAAAACTTTCAACAGTAGTTTATGCTTCTTGGGGCCGCGGTGGTGGTGGTACCGGATTGAACGGTAATATTAAGAATGGCAATAACCAGACCATGAATTTCATGAACTATGGTCCGGGCGGTGATGGTACAATCAACTGGGATATGATCTATCGTTACAACAGAGGAGGTATGGTAACTGATTACAACGGAAATACATTCCAAAAGGGAACCTTCACTGCACAACCAGGACAACCAACTGATTATAACGGAAAATACGTAGCAACATTAAATGGTACAAGTGGCATTGTAAGAAAACAAAGTATCAATGCACACGATTGGTATGGTGCTATTGCAGACCTTAATTATAAGAAAAACAACTGGACATTCAACGGAGGTATAGATCTTAAAACTTACAAAGGAGCTCTATATGATATCGTTACAGACATGTTAGGTTCTGATGCATTCTTTGTTCCAAAGACTGTTAACTCTCCTAATGGTTATTATATTAATAAAATAGTAAAACCGGAAGCTATCACAAACCTAAACAATGTTCAAAAGGTATCCATATACAATGAAGGATTGGTAAGATGGGCTGGAGCATATGGAATGGTTGAGTATTCTGATGAAAAACTAAGTGCATCACTTCAAGGTTCCGTTTCCAAGCAATATTATAAGCGAAGAGATTATATGTTGTACACACCGGAAAGCCAGGAAACGAAATGGTATAACAAAACTGGTTATATCGTAAAAGGTGGAGCTAACTATAATATAGATGAGCATCATAACGTATTCTTCAATACAGGTATTATTTCCAAACAACCACTATTTAGTGCTTTATTCCCGACTAACCAGAATGTCTATAAAGATGTAAAAAACGAAAGAATTTTCTCAATAGAACTAGGTTACGGATTCAAATCCCGTTATGTAGATATTAACATTAATGCTTACAGAACACAGTGGGATGACAGATTTATTACAAGAACATTCAATGCTACTGCTGGAGATGTTGCAAACTTCTCTCAGTTACAGTTAGGAAACTCTTATTTCTATAACGCTTTGAACGTGGGACAACTTCACCAGGGAGTTGAATTAGAGGCTAAAGCAAGACCATTTTCTAACCTTAGACTTAGGGGTATGCTTTCTGTTGGTAACTGGAAGTACAAAGGAAATGCAAACTTCAACATCATCGATGTCCTAAGCAACCAGGAAGTTCCGGGAGCAACAGGAACAATAAACATCAAAGACCTAAAAGTGGGTGATGCTGCACAAACAACAGCAAGCATCGGAGCTGATTATAACATTACCAAGGCATTTAGTATTGATGCAAACTGGGAATATTATGACAAATTATATGCACAGTTTAATCCGATTAACTTCCTTACAGCAGCTGCAAGAGACAAAGGCGTTGTAAAATTACCAAGCTATAATTTATTCGATGTAGGTGCTGCTTATAAGTTTACTATCGATCAGAAAAGATCTTTAACTTTAAGAGTTAATGTATACAACTTATTCAATAAGTATTATATCTCTGAGCTAAGCTCTAACATCTACACGACTGATAAAATTGCAAATGGTCCGGATGCTGGTAAAACATATCAGGAAGCAGGAAGAGTATATCAAGGTGTTGCAGATGGCAATACAGGATTCTTAGGTTTCGGAAGAACCTGGTCAGCCGCAGCTACTTTCAGATTCTAACATTGGTTAAAAATCATCTGAATGATAATCAATTAAACCCGCCAATCTCGGCGGGTTTTGTTATATTTGTTCACATTTAAATTTAGATTATGCACAATATTTTTTTAAACGCACACAAAGGCTTCGCTTATCTGGAGTTGCTATTAGTGCTTCTTTTTATCATTGCATTACTTACGGTGATACTTGGATACTCTGGTAAAATCTCCAAATTACTGAGAAAATCAACTCTATTCGTAATGATCTTCTTCCACATTCAGTTTCTTATCGGTATTATTATGCTTGTTGGAACCTCCGGCTTTATGGATACCATCAAAGCGATGGGTATGGGCGGATTGATGAAAAACTCGGCATTAAGATTCACTTATATAGAACACCCGTTCTCTATGCTTATTGCTGCTGTACTGATGACTATTCTGAATAAGAAAGTTAAAGCAAACGATACAATTACCATGGGAATGGTCGTATTAGCAGTCCTTGCAATTGCGCTTTTTGCGTTTGCTTTACCATGGGCAAAATTAATGGGAGCTTAACTATAACTTATCAGCAGCAAAGAATGCCGATAGCTAAAAACTATCGCCTATTTACTGTCATATATTAAGTATTAAGCTTTTATTTCTTAATTTTGACAATTATTTAACCAATATATCATACTTTAAAATGAAAATCGCTGTTGTCGGCGCAACCGGGATGGTTGGCCAGGTTATGCTGAAAGTTTTGGAAGAGAGAAATCTTCCGATAACTGAATTGATTCCTGTAGCATCTGAGAGATCTGTAGGAAAGAAAATTACTTTCAAAGGTCAGGAATATGCTATTGTAAGCATGCAGGAAGCTATTGACCGAAAACCTGAGATCGCTCTGTTTTCAGCAGGGGGAGAAACATCCAAACAGTTTGCACCTAAGTTTGCTGAGGCAGGCACAACAGTAATTGACAATTCTTCAGCATGGAGAATGGAAGTTGATAAAAAATTAGTTGTTCCGGAAATCAATGCTAATGTATTGACGAAAGAAGACAAAATTATTGCTAACCCTAACTGCTCTACAATTCAGTTAGTAATGGTATTAGCTCCACTGAATAAAAAATACGATATCAGAAGAGTTATTGTATCTACTTACCAATCTGTAACCGGAACTGGTAAAGATGCTGTAGACCAGTTAAACGCTGAAATTAAAGGTGAAACTCCACAAATGGTTTACCCTTATCAGATTTTCAAAAATGCTTTACCTCATTGTGATGTATTCGCTGATGATGATTATACAAAGGAGGAGATCAAGTTAATGAAAGAGCCTAAGAAAATCATGGGTGACGATACTTTCAGTCTAACAGCTACTGCGGTAAGAGTACCAGTACAAGGTGGACACTCTGAAAGTGTAAACATCGAGTTCGAAAACGAATTCGATCTTCAGGAAGTTCGTCAGATTCTTTCAGAAACTCCGGGAGTTGTTGTGTTAGACGATGTACAAAACAAAGTCTACCCAATGCCATTGGAAGCTGAAGGAAAAGATGAAGTTTTCGTAGGAAGAATCAGAAGAGACCTTTCTCAGCCTAAAACGCTAAATCTGTGGATTGTTGCAGACAATCTCAGAAAAGGTGCAGCTACAAATGCTGTACAGATAGCAGAGTATCTGGTGGCAAACGAGCTAGTATAAAATAAAAACCAAGGCATCTTCTTAAGATGCCTTATTTTTGTAATATATTTTTTACCATAATATATCAATTGATGAAAGAGGAGACAGTCAATAAAGATATTAGTAAGCTTGCTTTTCAGCGGGCTATTGCTTTCGCCGGAATTATATTATTTATAGGCAAACTAGTTGCTTGGCAACTAACAAACTCAGACGCTGTATTTTCCGATGCCATGGAAAGTATAGTTAATATTGTGAGTGCATTTTTAGGCCTGTACTCATTATATTTAGCCGCAAAACCAAAAGATAAAGAACACCCTTACGGACACGGAAAAGTAGAATTTATAACCTCCGGTGTGGAAGGATTACTCATTATTATTGCCGGCATACTAATTATCGTTCAGTCCAGTAATAGCTTAATTAAAGGAAATCACGTAAAAGATCTCGACTGGGGAATCTTCATAGTACTTATAACCGGACTTATTAATTATGGACTTGGTTGGTATTCTTTGATAAAAGGAAAGAGAGAAAATTCTCTGGTACTTATTGCATCCGGGAAACATTTACAATCCGATACTATTACTACTCTGGGAGTTGTTATAAGTTTAGTCATTGTACACTTTACACACTGGTACTGGATAGACAGTGCTGTAGCACTAATATTCGGGTCTTATATTATTTTTATTGGTTATCAGATTGTCCGTAAAGCGCTAAGCGGAATTATGGACGAGACTGATGATAAGCTTTTAAAAGAAATCACTGCAATATTACTAGCCAACCGACAACCACAGTGGATAGATATTCATAATATGAAAATTCAGCAATATGGAGCCAATCTTCATATCGATGCTCATATTACTTTGCCGTGGTATTACAGTCTAAGGGAGGCTCATAACGAAATGGAAAAAGTACTCGTCTTACTTGCCAAAAATTTGGATCGACAAATAGAATTCAATTTCCATATGGACGATTGTAAGCCTATTTCCTGCTCTGTATGCCAAATTAGTAATTGTCCTGTTCGTGAGTTTCCATTTGAGAAAAAAATCGAATGGACTATTAAAAACATCAGCCAAATACAAAAACATACCGTCTAAACCAATAATAACTATTAATTACTGATAACAAAAAGCTTTTAAAAACATTATTTAATACATCTATATCGCTCTGCTTCCGCTTCTATAAATATCATTTAGTATATTTGTAAGGAGATCAGACTATGCGAGAAGAACTATTTCAGAAATTTTTAGAAGATTATTTTGGACATTCGGACTTTACAATAACCCCTCTTCAACAGAGTGGCTCTGCCCGCCAGAATCTAATTGTTGAAACATCTGATAAAAAGTATATCCTTACTTTCAACGAGAAAATTGATGAGAATGAGAGTTTCTTCTATCTGACAAATGCCTTTCGCAATTTACAGCTTCGCGTACCGGAAATTTATGCAATCAACGCTGAGAGAAATCTTTATCTTCAACAATATGTTGGCTCCAATACTTTATCCGAAGTTATCACAAAAGAAGGACACAGCGAAAGGGTAAAAAATTTAGTTGGTAAGACAATTAAAGCATTAAGCAATTTTCAACAGAAAACATCAGGAAATATAGACTTCTCACATGCCTACGAATATGAGGCATATGATAGTTTTCCTATAACCCATGATCTTTATTACTTCAAAAACTTTCTGGTTGATGTACTGGAAATCGACTACCATAAAGGAAAAATATTAAAGGAGTTCAAACACATTTCTGACAAAGTTCAGTCACTTCAGCCACACACGGTTATGATGCGGGATTTCCAGGCCAGGAATATTATGGTCGATGATCAGGAAGAAATTTATTTTATCGATTACCAGGCAGCAATGTTGGGACCTGCTACTTATGATCTTGTTTCATTTCTTTTTCAGGCCAAAGCAAACTTTTCTGCAGAATGGAAAAATGAGTTTCTTTCCGAATATTTAGCTTCGAACAAAGATTCCTATTCTGAAGATTCTTTCAAAGAGGCCGTAAACTACTGCAAACTCATGCGTTTCCTTCAGGTATTAGGAGCATATGGTTTCCGTGGCATTATTCAACGGAAAAAACACTTTATAGAGAGTATTCCACGCGGAATAGAAAACGTTACTTATCTTTCTGAAAACTGGACAGAGCTTCAAAAATATCCGGAATTACAAAAAATAATAATGCAGCTTTCATCGCCAATTATAAATCAGAAAATCATTAAGTTATCTAACCATTAAGTAATTAAGAAAATTTAGATGCTAACAAAAAAAGATATAACTACACTCTCTTACGATATCCTTGGTTGTGCAATCAAGGTGCATAAGAATTTGGGACCTGGTTTATTAGAAAGCATTTATGAAAAATGTCTGAAATACGAATTGGAAAAAAATGGATATGAGGTAAAGCAACAAATTATTGCACCTATTATTTATGACGATTTATATTTTGACACAGAACTAAGGTTAGATTTACTTGTAAATGATTTAATTTGTATTGAATTAAAAACTGTTGATGAGATTAAGCCTGTACATCAGGCACAGTTGCTCTATTATATGAAAATCCTTCAAAAGCCTCAGGGACTACTTATTAATTTTTATACAGATAATATAACAAAGTCAGCAATCCCAATGGTTAATTAATATTTCACGGCATTACCTGATTAATAAAGCTTAATTCTCTAAATATCTTAATGATTAAAAATAATATATTATAAAATGTTAAATATCGAAGTACATAGTTTTTCATATAAAAAAGGAGGTATTCCGAAAGACAATTCCGGTAACGGAGGTGGTTTCGTATTCGATTGCCGCGGAATACTAAATCCGGGCAGAATTGAAGAATACAAACAACAAACCGGAAACGATATTCCTGTACAGGAATATTTGGAAGAAAAAACCAAGATTCAGGATTTTCTGAATTCAGTTTTTAGCATTGTTTCTATTAATATCGATGATTACCTGGCACGTGGATTCGAGAATCTGCAAATCAACTTCGGCTGTACTGGCGGGCAGCACAGATCCGTATATTCAGCTATAAAAACAGCTGCATTTATACGTGAAAAATACCCACAGGCAAATGTTATCCTGCATCATGATGAGCAACCTCAATTGAACTAAACTATGAAAGCTTTACTTTTTGCGGCAGGAAAAGGCACTCGTCTAAAGCCATTTACGGATGCACATCCGAAAGCTTTGGCCAAGGTAAACGGAATTACATTATTAGAACGTAACATCAATTATCTACAGTCTTTTGGTATCAATAATTTTGTAATTAATATTCACCATTTTGGAGAACAAATTGTTGATTTTCTGAAAGAAAAAAATAACTTTGGAGCACAGATAGAAATATCCGATGAAAGCGAACTATTATTAGAAACCGGAGGTGGCTTAATGTTTGCAAAACCTTTTCTGGAAAAGGAAGAATGTTTTCTTATTATGAATGTGGATATTTTAACTGATCTGAATATTACAGAATTTATTAACTTCCACAAAGAGCACGAAGATTTTGTTACTCTTGCTGTTTCAGACAGAGAAAGTAGCAGAAAATTACTTTTCGACGATTCTATGGTATTAAAAGGCTGGATGAACACCAATACCGGAGAACAAAAGCTTGCAGAATTCAACAAAGGCTTCCGCCCCTTAGCATTCAGTGGAATCCATTGCATTAATTCTCTTATTTTTGATAAAATAAAACGTACCGGAAAATTCTCCATTATGGAGGAATACCTGGACTTTATGATGACAGAAAGAATCAATGGTTATATTCACGATGCATATCTTGTAGATGTTGGAAAGCCGGAGAGTATTCTGTTGGCGGAAGAATATTTTAAATAAAAATGTAGACACATGAAAAAGAAAGATACACCTAAAAACGATATTATTTTAGACGAAAGAGTAAAAGAAAGTTTTCGCCAGAAAAGCTGGGACGAGAAACTAACTAAGGACAGCTGGATGGTTTTTAAAATCATGGCTGAATTTGTTTCCGGATTTGAAAAAATGACGGAAATAGGTCCATGTGTTTCTATCTTCGGCTCTGCAAGGCTGAAGGAAGACCACAAATATTATCAAATGGCTACTGAAATAGCCGAAAAAATAACCGAATTAGGATTTGGAGTTATCACTGGTGGTGGCCCCGGAATTATGGAAGCAGGAAATCGTGGTGCATTCGGGCATGGAAAATCTATCGGGCTGAATATAGACCTCCCTTTTGAACAGCATTTTAATCCATACATTGACAATGGTTATAATATGGATTACGATTATTTCTTTGTAAGAAAAGTAATGTTCGTAAAATACTCTCAGGGATTCATTGTTATGCCTGGAGGTTTTGGAACACTAGATGAGCTAATGGAAGCCCTTACTCTTATTCAGACCAATAAAATCGGACGATTCCCTATTGTATTGGTTGGAAGCGAGTTCTGGGGAGGCTTAATAGACTGGTTTAAAAGTTCATTGCTTAAAAACGGCCTTATTTCAGAAGAAGATCTTAATCTTTACAGAATTGTAGACAATGCGGATGACGCTGTTGCCCATATCAAGGCATTCTACGAAAAATATGCAATTAGTGTTAATTTTTAGTTAATTTGTGGCATATATTTTGACTCTTATTATTTGGAAATGAAATTAATTCTCTTAAAATGAAAAAGTTATTAGGAACATTAGGCATATTATCATTGCTAATTTTCGCATTTAGTTTTATGGAATTCCATTCTTCTATGACCAAAGTAGATTATAATGAAGCGAACGGAGTTCTGAAGTTCACTACCAAAATGAACGCTTCAGATTTAGAGCAGGCTCTTAAAATGGATTCTAAAAGCGGGAGTTTTGATAACGCTGCTAAAAATTATGTAAACGCTAACTTTAGTACTAGTGTAAACGGAGCTCCTGTTAGGCTTACATATACCGGAAGCCAGGTAAATGGTGAAGCAGTTTGGGTATATTTTGAGGCTTCAGGCATAGGAAATATAAGTACTATAAAAATTAAAAACACAATACTTCTGAATGAGTTTTCCAGCCAGATGAATCTGGTAACCGTTTCTTATAAAGGTAAGCAGAAAACAATGACTTTTCAAAGAGGTAAAGAAGTAAATGAAGCTGCTTTCTAAAATTAAAAGAACTATAATAACAAACACCCGAACTTTTTGGTTCGGGTATTTTTATATCCATTTACCAACTTAACATTCTGCTCTGATAATTTTATTGTGGGAGCTAATATGAAAATAAAAGTTATTATCCTTCTCTCAGTTATAATCTGAAGGTTTTATTTTTTATTCTGAATGATTTTTTAATTTCTGATTTCATATAGCGTTCCTCCGGAACGCTTTGTATTTTCATAATTATAGCCTATAGAGGTCAAGCTCCTAACGGAGCTCCTTATTCATTACGATGAACTATATTAAAAGCCAGAAAATTAGACTAAAGCTACGGGAGGAATGCTATCTCATAATAGTAAAATTTGTTCTATATCTTTCTTAGATCTATAGCTGTTCCTAACAATATGAGAACTCTTTAACATTAAATATTAAAATAAAAAACCGGAAGACATTTTTCTTCCGGTTTTACTCTTTATATAATCAGATATATTATTCTATTTTAAGGTTATCTATAAGTAGATTATAAGTTCCTGATTTTCCTATTTTAAATGCAAATATATTTGATCCGGCTTTCGTATTAACACTTGGCATTGTACTTAGATCTAATGCTACTAGAATCCATTTACCTTTTGTATCGACACTCCCGCCATAACCGTTAGTTATTGCAGCTGTAAGCTGTACACTTCCTGTTACATCTCCGGAATTAAATGGCGTATACTTACTCGCCGCATCGTATACATTGAAGGATAATCCATTACCCGCAGCTGTACCATTCATATAGAAAGTAATTCTTTTTGGTGCAGCAGGATACCCTGCTCCAGATCTAACTGTAAATACATAATCATTGCTTCCTGTTGCCGGTGTATTGATTAATAAAGCATTACCTCCATTCATCCCTTTACCTACTGCTTGAGAAACATATGGTTTTACGCCATTACCATCCAAAGCAGCAATGAAATCATTCCAGTTTTCAAAATCTGCTCCTTTAAATAGCCATGCTGCATTAGCTGCCGGAGGAGTTACTGTATCAGGAGGAGTTACTTCAACAGTGAATCTGTCTTTTGTAAGGTTAAGATCTTTAAGATCTCTAAGATATGCCTGATATGTTGTATTATATCTGCTAAGAATCATCGTAATATCACCACTCTTCACATAATTAGGAGAAATTTTCTCTGTTGAGAAATTGGCATAATTACTAAATCTAAGATCTAATTTGTTGCCTTTAGGATCTACAATATATCTGTCTCCAGTTTTATCAGCATCACTAAAGGTCTTAGACAACTCAGCATCATCAAATTGCACTCCTTTAATCGTAATCAATTTATTGACATTCTGAGGTTGCAAAGCATCGGTAATATTATCAAATACTACTGGCACCATCTGACTAATTACAGCCTTCCCTTCAGTTCCACAAACTCGCGCAATATAATCTGATAATCTATTTGGATTAATTCTTCCAATAGCATAATCGGGATCATAAGTCCCAATTTTAACATTATTACTAGTCGCCTGCACCACTAACCCTTTAAGATTAAGTCTTATTTTAGAGCCTAATGGGTAATTAACATACTGATTTGATCCATCAATGTCTATTTCAACTGCTTGTGTAGGATTTTCAGGCTTGTCCTGAACATACAATGCTTTGTAAATATTCCCGGATTGGTCTGAAGAGGATACATAAGCTTCTACAATATAATCTTCCTTAATAATATCTGCTTGTGCAGGCTTCACTTTTGCAATAGCTGGCAGATCGGACAATGCATGATTAGTTGCTGGAAATCTATCTGTACAAGCAATTGTAGGAACTGAATAATCATCACTCTTAACACACGAATTAAGAGCTGTTATGCCTAAAGTCGCGATAATAAATGATTTAAAATATGATATATGGTTCATTTTTTTTTATTTAAATTGATTAGAAATTAGAAACGTAACTGGACATTGAAGAAATAAGATCTTCCCTGTGAGTAGAAATACTTAGGAGCAAAGTTTGAAGTATTTCTATCAAAATCAGCAACATAATCTTTATAATTAATGTACCTTGTCTGTTCAAAACCGCCTGTAATATATTTATGGTTATTTAGAATATTATTAACGGTTCCAGAAATTACAAAATAATATTTCCCTATAATCCAGGATTTCCCAGCACTTGCGTTCAGGAAAAATGCATCTGGTAGTTGTACCTGCTTCAGCACTCGTCTTAGCTCTACTTCATTAACATCATCATATGGTACTCCTGGTGTATTCGGATTATAGATAAATGAATCTGTTCTGGTTGCAGGAGATGGATCTAAATAACCATCACGTAGATAATTCCAGTTACCGCTAATCCACCAGTATTTTGGACTACTGTATCTTAAACCTACCGAGAATGCCTGTTGCGGTGTTCCTCCTACTTTATAATCTTTAAGATAAGATTCTCCAAGATTTTTATATTCAGATCTCACAAGTTCACCTTGTTTGTTATAATCATAGAAAACTCCCATTGCATCGGAGGCAAAATAAAGCTTTGGATTGTTTGTATAAGTATACTGTCCAATACTTGCCAAACCACTAGCTGTAAGAGTTGGGGTAATCTTTACCTGAATACCCAATTCTACACCCATATTTCTTGTATTCACATTAGATAATACTTGGGTAACCATTGCCTGATTGTCACCTTGTATCTCCTGTCCTGCATCGTCCAATGTATTAAAGCTTATTCCATTTGCAAAATAACGCTGTACATTGGTGTCATTCATTGTATTAATCAAATAACCTGTTAATCTTAATTTAAAGCTTGGCGCTGAAATTATATAACTTAAATCATTTGCGTTAATGATAGTACTCTGAATATTTGGAGAAACGGCATTGCTATTTCTTGCGTTGATAAAAATATCATTAAGGAAAGGTGCCTGAGAATAGTATGCTCCGTTGTACATCAGGAACATTCTTCCGTTCAACTTATAAGTCAATTGTCCTTTCAAACCAAAATTCCAGAAATTTTGATCCGCGCCTTTACCATAAGAATCCTTATATAAGTAATGTTGGAAAAGACCTTCTCTGTTATTTGTTGAATAACCTACTAAAGCAGAAACAAATCCATCGATTCTCGGCGTTGAAAATTTCAGTCCGGCATTGAAATTAATATCCTGACGTCTGTAGATATAATCATACCCGAATTTATCTCCTACTTTTTTGTTAACATTTGAATCCAATGTATTAAAGCTGCCTCCTCTGGCCGTTTTAGCAAAAGGGTCCATATTAAGTGCATAGTCAGCACCTAATAAATCCTTAATCTCTCTATATTGTTCAGAATAATAATTCTGATAGGTCAGATTAAGTACTAACTTCATTCTGTCCGTAAGATTATTGGTATAATGTGTTGATACATTCCAAATTTTGTTGTTCTTCACATCATTCTCAAGAAAGTAGAATGCTCTTCTTCCATTCTCTCCTACCGGTCCATTTAGATTAGCATTATACAATGAGTTCCAATTGATCTGTGTATGATCCTGATCGTTATTCGTCCACCAGTCTTTGGTTAATGCAAGATTTTCCTGCTGCGAAAGACTCGGTTTATCTAAATTCTCCCAATAGCTTGGAAGATTTCTGTAGTAAATTGGAGACGGATTATTGGCCTTATACCAATCCAATCTGGAACTTTTTTCTTTTCCGAACTGGTAAGAAACAGTTGTCCATAAATCAGATTTTTTATTAATCTTCCAGTAATCTGTTAACTGGATCATTGGCATAAATCCTGTCTTTACTCTTTCGCTACGCTTTCTTCCATCTTGCCATCCCCAGTAAGCATTATAATGAATACCTCTGTAATCATATACTTCCTGAGTATTCGGGCTGGATGTACTTCTTCTGTAGTCTGAGCCAATAGCATTAAGTGTTACCGTATGTTTATCATTGATCTTCTTTTCAACTCCAAGATAACCACTGATAGCATCGTAGAAAGTTCCATCCTGTATACCTTCCTGTGCCCATCTTCTGGCAATCATACCTGTAAAGGCCCATCCTTTCTTATTCATTCCGGAAGAGAACCTGTATGATAATCTATTATTATAGTTACGGTTGGTCAGGGAATAAGTTAACTGGCTTCCTTTACGGTAGTCACTTGCCTTTGTATTTTTATAAAATACAGATCCAACACCACCAAAACCATATTCAGATGGACTGTGATTCAGTGCGATTTCCGGATAACGTGTAATTTCATTAAGTCCACCCCACGTACTAAAATCTACCATTCCCGTATCCGGGCGTGCGGTAGAAACACCATTAATCATATTTTCCCCTAGCCTCGAATCAATCCCTCTCGGGCGGAACCAGTAAAATCCAAGATCAAATGCTGCGATACTACTAAACACATCTCTCGATGATTGTAGCAAACCAACTGTTGACTGGTTATTGAGCTCATCAGACTGGTCACTGTCATCAAGAATAGTAAATCCCTGATCTATATCATTAAAATTAGTGGATAATTTGATGACACCTAAATCCTGTCTTTTTTTACCTTCTTCAACGTCAAATTCTACAATTTGAGATTCAAAAGGAGGCTTTGAAACTGTAATCTGATAGTGTCCCGGCTTCAGACCTACAAATTGGAAATATCCAATTTTGTCCGCTGTTACACTATACGATGATCCTTTCATGCTTACATCTGCACTCTCTACAGGTTTCCCCGCAGTATCTTTAATATACGCAAAAGCAGTAGTTTGTGCGTAGTAAAAAGATGCCGGCAGCAATGTAAACAATGACAGCAATGATAGCTTTTTAATCATATCTTAAATATTGTTTAGTAATTATCGAGGTCATTTTCCGCAAATTTAGTGTAATTTTATTTAGCGGAGGGTATGAGGCCACCCCATTGATGTCATGTAAAATTAAAGATTTATTTAACATGAAATTGTTCGGTTTAAAGAATCAATAATCTCGATATTCCGATATATACAAAGAGGATGAAACACCATCCTCCTTTCATTACATATTTCATCTGCTCATCCTAAGAATCAACACAGTTCTTAGGATAGCTAACTGTCAACATAATATATTCATAATGGAAAAGTATCTACAAATTCCATTTACAAAATATTTTTTCAACATCTTTATCATCAGGGCTTCATATCTTCAAATTTCAAATCCGGTGCGAATACACGTTTTACTTTTTCTACAACAATTTCTTTTGGAAGGCTAAAGAAAACCTGACCTTTAATATCTGCTGACGAAGCTCCTACAGATGCCTTATAATTTCCTGATTCGGCAATCCATGATCCTTTATATGTGACAAATGAAGCTAAATCTTTTGTGCTTAATTTAAGTTCTAATACTTCGCTTTCGCCAGGCATTAATTTTTTAGTCTTGGCAAATGCTTTTAGTTCCTGTACCGGTTTATCAATTTGTTTTGCAGGAGCAGAAAGATATAGTTGTACCACTTCTTTTCCGGCAGCTTTTCCCGTATTGGTTATTTTAACTTTTACTGTTAGTTCTTTATTAAAAACGTTTTTATCTGCTTTAATATCAGAATATGCAAAAGTTGTATAAGATTTTCCATACCCAAATTCGTAGGAAGGCTTTACTTTAAAAGTATCAAAATACCTGTATCCAACATATATTCCCTCTTCGTATGTAACATCAGTTGGTTTTTCTACAGGAGTTCCCGGAAAGTTTTTCGCAGAAGATATATCCGAATATTTAATAGGAAAAGTCATCGTAAGTTTACCTGAAGGATTTGCCTTACCAGAAACTACGTCGACTACAGAATGTCCGCCCTCTTGCCCTGGCTGCCATGCTAATAAAATAGCATCTGCTTTATCTCTCCACGATGCGGTTTCAATAACACCACCAATATTCAGAATAATAACTACTTTCTTCCCTTTTGCATGGAATGCTTTACTTACCTTATCAATAAGCTGAACTTCATCTGCTGCAAGATTAAAATCATTATCTACAGCTCTATCTCCTCCTTCGCCCGAAGTCCTGCCAATAGTAAGAAATGCAATATCAGTTGTTTCTGCTTTTTTCTGAAGAACATCATCGGAAAATTCCATCTCTTTCAGCCTACCAGGCAACGCCAATATACCTCTTGATTTTCGTTTTTCCATTTCTGCTGCAAGTTCTTTTTCAGCAAAAGGTTTGTACAATGTTACTAACTCTTCATCCAACTTATATCCTGCTTTATTCAGTCCTTCCAATAATGAAACTGTATGCTTGTTGTTTACACTTCCGCTACCTGTTCCTCCTGTTATCCATGCATAAGATGTAACCCCGAATAATGCTACACTTCCTGAGGAATTATTATGAGGAAGTGTATTTTCATCATTTTTAAGAAGTATCATGCCTTCTGTTGCGGCATTTCTTGTAATCTCTGCATTTGCTTCAGAGTTTGGTTTATTCGAATATTTGTAATTTGTAAATGATGGTGAACGAAAAACCAATTGAAGTATGTTTCTCACATTTCTGTTTGCTGTTTCCTGACTTATTTTTCCAGAATTCAAAGCATCCAGAATAGCATTTTTTTGCTTGGGCAATCCTGGCATCAGTAAGTCGTTTCCACTATTCATCTGAGCAACAACGTTAGAATTTCCATCCCGTATATCCACAAGCCCATTAAATCCACCAAACCAGTCGGTCATCACAATTCCTTTATATCCCCATTCATCTCTCAAAACTGTAGTTAACAGATCTTTATTTTCAGAAGCATAAATACCGTTTATTTTGTTATAAGCCGACATTACGGTCCATGGTTTGGATTCTTTAATTGTAATTTCAAAACCTTTTAGATAAATTTCACGCATTGCTCTCTCAGAAATATGTGCATTTAATGCTAATCTGTTTGTTTCTTCGTTGTTGGCAGCATAATGTTTAACAGAAGTTCCTACCCCATTAGACTGGATTCCGTTTACAACAGCTGCAGCAACCTTACCCGAAACTACAGGATCTTCGGAATAATATTCAAAATTACGCCCGTTCAGAGGGTTTCTATGTATATTGAGTGCAGGTGCTAAAAGAACATCTACCCCATACTCTCTTGTTTCGTTCCCCATCGCTTTCCCCACCTGGTAAAGCAATTGGGTATTCCATGTAGAAGCTAATGCAGTACCTACAGGAAAAGCGGTAGCATAATAGGTATTATTGTCTCCTTCTCTTTTAGAATTAATTCTTAAACCGGCAGGACCATCCGCAACTATTACCGTCGGAATTCCAAATTTAGCCATGGGATAAGTCCCTCCAGCGGCTCCAGGAACACGACCTTCTTTTACATCACCTACAGGTCCCAGAAATGCCCCAAGCCCCGGCATTCCGGTTCCCACAAGGAAATTTGCTTTGTCCTCATTGGACATTGCTTTAACAATCTCGTTTATACGCTGATCCACTGATAGCTTAGCAACTTCCCATGGATTTATTTTTTTATTTGCTACTTTTTCTTTCGTATGTTGCGCTGTGGCATAGGTTCCTCCAGCTAAAATAGCCAAAAGTAGTCCTAAATTTTTTGCTATCCTGAAAAGCTCAATAAAGTTTAAATTTTTCTTTCTCATATTATATATTGAATTAAAATGTTGTTAAATGATTAACTTTCTAATGTAGGATTCGGATTAAGATGACCAACCTTTATATTAAATTGTTTCGGGTCACCCTGATTATTATATGTAATAACTGCCACGGGACCATTGGGATTCCTGAATGCGAGTATATTATCTCTAATTACTACTAAGGTTTTCTTTACAAAAACCTAAAACATTTGCTTTGTTTTTACTTTGAAACCAACAACACATCTTTATTTATTTAATAAAATGATCATATTACTCTCAAAATACTACTATCCGTATAATTTTTGACGAAAAAGCTCCTTACTATTTATTCCAGTTTATTTTTGCATGTTTTACATCATGAGAGTTTGTTCCTATCATAATATCGAATTCTCCGGCCTCCCAATCATACTTCAGTTCCGAGTTATAAAATTTCAGATCTTCCGGTGTAATTGTAAAGCTTACTTTTTTAGATTCTCCAGCCTTTAAAAACACTTTTTGGAAACCTTTCAGCTCTTTTACCGGACGTGTCACCGAGCCTACCATATCACGGATATACAATTGTACCACTTCATTTCCATCGTATTTACCATTATTCGTCAATGTTATACTTGCGGTTAACTGATCGTTACCACTTAGTTGCGCCTTGCTCAACTGTACATCTGAATATCCAAACGAAGTATAGCTAAGACCATAACCAAACGGAAAAAGCGGTGTATTACATTCATCTATATAGTTAGATCTGAATTTCTCGAACTCACATTTTTCCGATTTATCATCGCTTAATGGGCGGCCTGTATTTTTAGCATTGTAATAGATTGGAATCTGTCCTACACTCCTTGGAAATGTCATTGGTAATTTTCCGGATGGATTGACTTTACCATACAATACGTCTGCAATTGCGTAACCGGCTTCACTTCCCGCAAACCATGCATTAACGATGGCATCGGCTTGTTTAGCTTCATCATTTAATACCAACGGACGTCCTGTGAGAAGAACCATCACAATTGGTTTTTCTGTCTTTTTAAGCTCTGCCAATAAATCTTTCTGAGCCTGAGGAATCTCTATATTCGTTCTGGAGCTAGATTCTCCGCTTAGTTCTGCCGTTTCTCCAATAGCCAAGACCACGACATCTGCTTTTTTAGCCGTTTCTACGGCTTCTTTCAACAACTCTTCTTTGGAACGGCTATCTCTGTTAGCGGTTTTTCCAAATATAGTTGCCCTTGCTTCCATTTTAGCATCATAGAAAACATTGCTTCCTTTTGCATAAATGAAATTAACTCCTTTTACCGTTTCTTTAAGACCTGTCATCATAGAAACCGCTTCTTTTATACGGGAAATTACACTCCAGGTTCCGGTCATGTTCTCATTATTATTGGCTAAAGGTCCAATAACAGCAACCGTTCCTGATGTTTTCAGAGGCAGAATTTGCTTATCATTTTTAAGCAAAACCATAGATTGAGCCGCTATATTTCTAGCTTCTTCACGGTTAGCCTTAGTGTAAATCTCGGTCTCGGATCGTTTTTCATCAATATACCGGTAAGGATCATCGAAAAGTCCCAGATCATATTTAGCCTCCAGAATTCTTCTCGCTGCGGTAGTAATCTGCTGTTCGGTCACTTTTCCTTCACTTATAGACTTTTTTAGTGTGGTTAAGAAGCCTTCTCCAATCATATCCATATCAATACCTGCATTCATTGCCAAAGCAGAGACCTGTTGCAGATCTCCCATTCCATGTTGTACCATTTCATTGATTCCGGTAAAATCCGTTACAATAAAACCATTAAAGCCCCATTGTTTACGCAATACATCATCCATCAACCATTTGTTACCTGTAGCCGGGATACCGTCAACCTCATTAAAGGAAGCCATTACAGAACCTACTCCGGCATCTACAGCGGCTTTATAGGGAGGAAAATATTCGTTGAACATTCTTATACGACTCATATCAACCGTATTATAGTCACGACCGCCTTCCGGAGCTCCATACAACGCAAAATGTTTTACGCATGCCAGTATGGTATTTTTAAAGGAAAGGTCTTTTCCCTGATAACCATAAACCATGGCTTTTGCAATCTGGCTTCCAAGATATGGATCTTCTCCCGATCCTTCAGAAACTCTGCCCCATCTTGGCTCTCTGGAAACATCTACCATTGGTGAAAACGTCCAGTTAACACCACCTGCGGAGGCTTCCTGTGCTGCAATCTGTGCAGACCTCTGAATAAGATCCATATCCCATGAAGCAGAAAGTCCTAACGGAATCGGGAATGTTGTTTCATAGCCATGAATAACATCCATCCCAAAAATCATGGGAATCTTTAGACGGCTTTTTTCTACTGCTAACCGTTGAGCTGCTTTTATTTTTTCAACACCTTTAATGTTAAAAAGTCCGCCCATAGAACCCTTTTCTATTTTTTTTCCAAGGCTACTACTTTCAAACTGACCAGTAATGATGGCTCCGGAAGAAGATAAGTTAAGTTGTCCTATCTTTTCATCCAGTGTCATTTCTGCAATAAGCTTGTCAATAAAAGTTTTCTTTTTAGTATTATAAGCTGTTGTTTGAAAGCTTTGTACCAACTGATGTACCAACTGTGCTGAAAACAGAGGCGCAAGAATAAGCCCGGCTATAATTATTATTTTCTTCATATTTCAATTATTTTATTTTACACATCAACAATAAATCTACAAATTATTATTTAAAATAATTATTTTTTTATTTTATTTACTATTATTATGTTAAATAAATGAAAATTATACAAACAATATTCATCGCTTTGAAATCTATTTTATACCGATCATAAGCTATTCTTGATCATATTGAATGGTAAAAAGCTTTCATCAATAAAATGCTATGCTCATCACATAAGTTTCCAAAATCCATGAGATAAGAACACTTGTTATGAAGATTTTGAACTAATAAAAAATATAAATTATTAAGATGTCCATTAAAAGACCATATAAAGAATTTCAGACGTAATTATGGAACAATTTGTCTCCTGTAGTCTATTTTTCCCGTCTCAGAAAACACAATTTTTTTACCTTTCAAGACCTTAAAGAAAACAAAATGCAGATGATGTTTATAAACACAACACTATATCGTAACAATCTAATACTTATAATGTTAGAAAGGTTTAAAATATTCGACTTTTCTCATGTTTTAGAATCTTTCCTATAATGCAACAATTTGTACTTTTGTATTTTTAAGCCTTTCTAATTTTGAATAATTGGATGTATTTAAGGCTGATACACGCGTAGTCATACAAAATTAAAGATTTATTTCAATTATCTTTGTAATTTCAAACCAATCTGACATGAGAAAATTTTTATTCATTGCCTTGTTATTTACGAATATATTACTTTTTTCCCAAAGTAATATAAGAAGAGTTGCTGCTGTAGGATTTTATAATGTAGAAAATTTATGGGACATTTATAAATCTGCAGATTATATTGATGGAACAAAAGATATAAACAACCCTGCATTTCACAGAAGTATTCCAGTAGATTCTATACAGTATCTGGAACACGAACCTTATAAAGGACAATGGAGTGATGCTCTTTTAAAAGGCAAAAAAGCCGTAAGACAGCAATACTCGAATGGTGAATTCACACCACAAAGCGCCAAAAATTACACAGAGAAAGTTTATCAGCAAAAACTTGGAAATATTGCTCAGGTTATTTCAGAACTTGGTAGTAAGTATACCAAAACGGCTCCTGCAGTTGTAGGCCTTGTTGAAGTAGAAAACAGACAGGTTATTGAGGATCTGGTAAAACAGCCCCAGCTTGCTAAATACAATTATGGTGTTGTTCATTTCAATTCTTATGATGCCCGGGGTATTGACAATGGACTGATTTATCAAAAAGGCCGTTTTAAACTTGAAAAAGCATGGAAGAAAGAACTGAAAATATTCGATAACGGAAAGCGTGAATACACGAGAGATTTATTAGTTGTTCTTGGAGAATTAGACGGAGAAAAATTTGCCTTCTTTGTAAATCACTGGCCTTCCAGAAGAGGAGGTGAAGCTATTTCGCTTCCGAAAAGAAATGCAGCCGCAGCATTACTCAATCAGCAAATGGACAGTATAAGAAACAGCAATCCTGAATACAGATTAATGGCAATGGGTGACTTTAACGACGATCCGGTTAGTCCAAGTTTCAAAAATTATGTAAAAGCTACTGGTGATATCGATAAAGTAAGCGATGAAACGCCCTATTTTAATCCGATGTTTAAAATGTTTAAAAACGGTGTAGCTTCTTTAGCATATCAGGATGCACCAAATTTATTTGATCAGATTATTTATTCAAAGAATTTAATCGGAGACAAAGAAAGATCTGCACAAAAAAATTATACTGTATATACAACCGAAGTATATGCTCCGGGATACCTTATAAACAAAGAAGGGAGCTACAAAGGTTACCCATTCAGATCATGGGATGGAGATCGATTTACTGGAGGATATAGTGACCATTTCCCCGTTTTCAGTATACTGCAAAAATCTGCACAGTAAAAAAGTTAATAACCGCTTCATTAGCGGTTATTTTTTTTGCATTAAATTTGATATATCTATAAAAATATTGATTATGAAAAACTTTATTCTTATCATTATGCTTAGTATATTAACATTCTCCTGTACATCGAGAAATGCTACACCGCCAACAGGAGGCTCTCATCAGCCTGCAAAAGTAGAGAAAGGTGAAGATGGAGAATGGGAACTTACTGTTTTCGACACAGATTATGAAAATTTCCTGCTTTCCAGAGCAAGACCTAAATCTATGTATACAGAATCTTATCTTAAAAGTAGAAATTCGATTCTGGTAAACGAATGGAACAGTTTATATATGTCCGGAAGATACAGAAACATTGTAGAATCTCAGATTGATTATGATCCAAACGAAAAGTACGGAATGGACTTCGAGTACAGGCTCTATCAGGTATTTGTTTATGTCAATTGGAAATATGGTCTCAAACTTTACAGCCTGAGTAATATAGAAGGACTAAGATAGAATATTTCTGCTGCCTATATAACAACAATTGCCGGATATAATCCGGCAATTCATTGAAGTTAAAGTAACAATATGAAAAATCTCATATTAAAATTGAAATCAGTATCCTGGATTTTGCTTAATTACAGTATTAATTAGTTCTTTATAGGGTATCGGAAGAACTTCATTTTTATTCGGTTTAAATCCTCTGTTACCAAGTACTAAAGACGCATCCCCCCATCTTACCAAATCGAACCAACGGTGTCCTTCACCAGCAAGTTCTCTTCTTCTTTCATCTTTTATAGCCTGCATAGAAACGGGTACTGATGGCAGCCCTACCCTTTTCCTTACAGCATCCAACAGTGCCTGAGCTCTGGCTCCGGAAGCATTTAGTGATTCTGCTTCCAGCAGGTAAGTGTCTGCCAAACGGATAATATAAATATCCTGAGCAAAATTTAGTTCTACATTTCCACCCCCGGTACTTCTATCAGTCTGGGTTGGCAAAAATTTATTCAGAAAATAACCTGTATCCTTATATCCACTTACATAATTAATATAACCATCCTCTTTCAACTTTTTTGCATTATAAATTGTGGCATCCATTCTCGGATCTCCCTGCATAAAATTAAAGAGATCTTCTGTCACTGCATTAAAGCCCCAGCCTCCGGTATAAACATCTTTAACTTTCGCAGCGATTCCTGCGTCTGTTCTTCTAAAAGAACGAGGCCCCACCATCTGATTAACTATATTACCCCTGCTCCTTCCAGCAGTAATTGTCCACGTTGCATTAACATTACTTGTACATACCAACTCGAAAACAGATTCCGAATTAAATTTATTTTTAAAATCCCACAAATTATTAAAATTAGTCAGAAGTTTATAACCATATTGACTAGTTCCACCAGGAACTCCATTCACATCTGCAAATTGTACTGCAGCGAGATCTTTTTTTCCATCATATAAATAAATCTTTCCTAATAATGCTTTTGCTGCTCCCTGAGTAAGTCTACCATTCTCTACACCTGAAACCCTTACCGGAAGAATAGGAATAGCAGCCAACATATCATTTTCAATTTGTTGATAAACCTTTTTGGGATCCTCCTGAGGCATATTAAAATAATTATCTGAAGCCTGAACTGGCTTTAGAATTAATGGAATATTTTTAAACATCCTCAATAATTCAAAATAATACATAGATCTAAGCACAAGAGACTCTGCATTAAATCTTGCCTTCTCATTCGAATCCATGGATATTTCAGGAAGCTTTTCAATAAGGGCATTTGCTCTGGAAATTCCCTGAAAATAAATATTCCAGTAACTTTGGGGCATAATTATAGGATCTATACTGTAATTAGAAAATCCCTGAATCCCTATTCCATCTGAACCACTTCCTCCCCCCGAATAAAAATCATCCGATGCCGCATTGAGAAAAACAAGCATATTCTCACTACTGGAAGCGTATTTACCAATCGGATCATATGTTGCTACCAGCGCCTGAAATGCCTGATCCCTGTTTTGATAAAAGTTTTCAGAATCAAAAGCTCCTTTATTCTGAACGTCTTCAATATTTTCTGTATTACAAGAGCTTAATGTACCTAAGGTAATTACTGATAAAAATAAAACGGCAGTACTCTTATATAATTTATATTTTTTCATTTTTTTCATCTTAGAATTGAATATTAGCACCAAAAATAAATGTTCTTGCTTGTGGATAATACGCGCGGTCTATACCATATGAATCTCCTGCAGCTATTTCCGGATCGTAACCGGTATATTTAGTAACAGTAAATAAATTTTCTGCAGTAATGTAGAATCTGAATTTATTTCCACCCAATTTTTTAGTCAACTCCACGGGTAAAGTATATCCAAGCTGAATTAGTTTTAATCTGAAATAATCTCCTTTCTGTAAATAGAAATCGGACATATAAGAAAAGTTCTTATTGGTGTCATTAGTCGTTAATCTGGCATATGTATCAGATGTTCCCTCCCCATGCCAGCGTCCCAAAGCAGCTGTTTGATAATTTGAATCGGGTATATCTAATCGTCTTAGTCCCTGGAAAATTTTATTTCCACCTTGACCCTGACCAAACACCATCAGATCAAAATTCTTATAATTCAAATTAACCGTTAAACCATAGGTAAACTTAGGAAGTGAATTTCCAAGATAAGCATAATCCCCCCTATCAATCTTACCATCACCATTAGCATCTACCCAACGGAAATCTCCAGGTTTAGCATTCGGTTGAATTAGTTGCCCATTAGCATTTTTATAAGCATTAATTTCCGATTGGTTTTGGAAAATACCATTTCTCATTAGTCCAAAAAATGATCCATACGGTGATCCAACTTGTAAACGCGATACTTCATCAAGACTCTTAAATGCAGTATCTGGTAAGCCTACAAATTTTTTAGCGTTCTCCAAACTCAATATCTCATTCTTAATGTAAGAAAAGTTTCCATTAACTGCTATTACGAAATCTTTAGCAATACTCTTTCTGTATCCCAATTCAATTTCAATTCCTTTATTACTCATATCCCCGACATTGGCAGCCGGTGGATCAGTTACACCTACATAGCCCGGTATGTCCAAATACCTTAAAATACCAATAGTCTTCTTATTGAACCAGTCAAATCCTAAGGTGAAGTCATTGAACAATCTTAAATCAGCTCCAATGTTAGTTTGCGCCGTTTCCTCCCAACCTAAATTCTTATTTTCCAAAGTTTTTTGTCTATAACCACTGAAAATAGCCTCGGTTGTTCCATTATAGAACGGATAGTTATTTCCCCCAACAACTGTTGATCTGTACAGGAAGTTACCAATTGCATCATTTCCGGTTCTACCATATCCCCCGCGGATTTTCAGCATGCCAACTACTTTATTTTCCGGCCAGAAATTTTCTTTCGAGATTACCCAACCTGCAGATACTGCAGGAAACACCCCCCAAACCTTGTTAGATCCAAATTTTGAAGAGCCATCTCTTCTTATAGTACCCGTAAATAAATATTTACCATCATAGTCATAAATTAATCTTCCGAAATAGGATGCTTTCTTGGTTTGTATTCCATCCGTTGCCCATGTCCTTTTGTCAGACTCTGGAATATCAAAATTAAATGAGGCATCTTTATAATTGGTAATAGGTAAACCTGCATAGACTGTCCCTTGCCCTTCAGCAATATTGTAAACATAAAATCCTTGCCCCAATAAAGCATCGAAACTATGTTTTCCCAACTTTTTGCGATACATCAAAGTATTTTCCGTGCTCCATTCAAACTTTCTCTGAGTCTCTCTGTAAAAGTTGTTTTTAATAGTGTTACTCAGCGTCGGACTCAAGTAAAACAGCGGTGTAAAGCTCTGACTTCCCCAATAAGATAATTTACCATTTAATGTACTTCTGAAAGTAAAGTCTTTTAATAATTTAAGTTCAGCATAAACATTTCCTACAAAATCATCACTCCAGTTATAGTTTCCAAGTTGCGTTTGCTTAAAAGCTAATGGATTGGACATTTCCTGATTAGTAAGGTTTGATATTCCATATGGATTCCCTCCCGGGGCTCGCAAAATATATGGGTTACCATATATCCCGGATGCTATTTTTACAGGATCAGTTTCTATAACAGGTATTGTAGGGTCCATATTAACAGCCGAACTTAAAGGTCCTCCAAACTCTCTGTTAGAGTCAACTCCCTGAGATTTAACATGGGTATAATTCAATGTTTGCCCAACTGTAAGGAAAGGAAAAACTTTATGAGACGAATTCAGTCTGGCTGTAATCCTCTTGTAATTTGAAATATCCCGCAGTACAATTCCTTCCTGATTATAATATCCGAATGAGCTAAAGAATGTAGATTTATCATTTCCTCCGCTTACATTTATATCATGAGATGTTCTCGCAGCAGAATTGAATATTACTTTTTGCCAGTCCGTACCAATTCCCAAAGCATCAGGATTGGGAAAGGTAGCATTTAATCCTCCATTGATGCGCATCTCGTTATTTAGCATGGCATACTGAGAAGCATTCAAAAGATCTAATTTTTTCGCAGCATTTCCAACTCCGTAGAAACCATTATAAGACAAAGATATTTTCCCTTGTTTTCCTTTTTTAGTTGTAACCAGAATAACACCTCTTGCGGCAGAAACTCCGTATATTGAAGCAGAAGCTCCGTCTTTCAGAATTTCCATACTCTCAATGTCCGATTGATTTAGGAAACCAATATTATCCACAGGAATGCCGTCTACTATCCACAAAGGATCGTTTCCGGCACCAAAACTGGTAACACCTCTTACTCGAATGGTTGCTGCAGATCCTGGCTGTCCGGAATTAGAGACTACAGAAACCCCTGATGCCCTTCCCTGGAGAACCTGTTCTGGTCTTCCGGCAGGAACATTTTCAAGTTCCTTAGCCTTAAGACTGGCAATAGCACCGGTAACATTACTTTTTTTCTGTGTTCCGTATCCAATAACTACTACCTCTTCAATCTTTTTCTCGCTAGCGGCCGTATCCTTTTTCAACTGCTGCGCATTAATATTTGCTGTAAAATATAAAACAGAAATAAAACATAAATTATTAATTTGTATTCTTTGCATAGTTTTAATTGTTTTTTTTCATCATTAAAAACAATAATAGTAAAATATATTATATTTTTTTGAAAAAATATTTTTTCCATTATCCATCGGCCATTAATAGCAATTTAAAGCAATAAAAATTTATTTTTTAAATAAAAAAAATCTCCAAAAACAATCATAACATTTATTTTTTTGATTTTTTTCAATATTAAAATGTAAAAACAAATATTATTATACTAAACTATTTATTAAAAATATTCTGAATTATTAGTTAAGAGTATTAAAAATTAAACAATTCATTTTTTCATATTATTTACATTCCACTACATTGATCTGGTAGAATATAT
Organism: Elizabethkingia occulta; assembly: GCF_002023715.1. Classification (GTDB taxonomy): domain Bacteria; phylum Bacteroidota; class Bacteroidia; order Flavobacteriales; family Weeksellaceae; genus Elizabethkingia; species Elizabethkingia occulta. The sequence continues at coordinate 355,044 of NZ_MAHX01000016.1, read as the reverse complement.
TAGCTCTATTATAACAGAATCCTTTATAGCTTCCGCTCAATATATTTCAGTACTTTTTTGCTTACAACTCCTGACTTTCAGAATGTGATTATTAATAATTTTCCAGCCATATTATAACAACAATTGCCGGATATAATCCGGCAATTGCATTGAAGTTAAAGTAACTATATGAAAAAACTTTCATATTAAAATTGAAATTAGTATCCTGGGTTTTGTTTAATTACGGTATTGATTAACTCTTTATATGGTATTGGAAGAATTTCATTTTTATTTGGCTTAAATCCTCTGTTTCCAAGGACTACAGGTGCATCTCCCCATCTTACCAAGTCAAACCAACGGTGTCCTTCACCAGCAAGTTCTCTTCTTCTTTCATCTTTTATCGCCTGCATAGAAACAGGTACTGATGGTAGTCCTACTCTTTGTCTTACAGCATCCAAGAGAGCCTGAGCTCTGGCTCCGGAAGCATTTAGTGCTTCTGCCTCCATCAGATAGGTATCCGCCAAACGGATTATATAAACATCTTGTGAAAAATTCAGTTCAGTATTTCCGGTCCCTGTCGTTCTGTCAGCTTGCGTTGGTAAAAATTTATTCAGGAAGTAACCCGTGTCTTTATATGCCGGCGCATAATCTACATAGCCATCTGCCTTCAATTTTTTAGCATTATAAATGGTAGCATCCATCCTTGGATCTCCAAGCATAAAATTATAAAGATCTTCCGTTACTATATTAAAAGCCCACCCTCCGGAATAAACATCTTTAACGTTCGCAGCTATTCCGGCAGTTGTTCGTTGAAACGAACGAGGCCCTACCATTTGGTTTACAGAATTACCTCTATCTCTTCCTGAGCCCCAGCCTCCCCAATCTACATTTGCATTACTTGTACACACAAGTTCAAAAACAGATTCTGAATTAAATTTATTTTTGAAATCCCACAAATCATTATAATTAGCCAGAAGTTTATAGCCGTACTGACTTGTCCCTCCCGGAGCACCATTTACATCAGCAAATTGTGCTGCAGCGAGATCCTTTTTCCCATCGTATAAGTAAATTTTTCCTAACAATGCTTTTGCCGCTCCCTGAGTCAGCCTTCCTCTATCTCCACCCGCAACAATTGAAGGAAGAACCGGAATTGCCGCCAATAGATCAGTCTCTATCTGCTGATAGATCTTTTTGGGATCATCCTGAGGGATATTGTAATAATTATCTGTTGCCTGAACCGGTTTAAGAATTAATGGAATATTTTTAAACATTCTTAACAATTCAAAGTAATACATTGCCCTAAGTGTTAGAGCCTCTGCATTAAATCGCGCTTTTTCATTCGTATCCATAGACACCGCAGGAAGTTTTTCAACAAGGGTATTCGCTCTTGAAATTCCCTGAAAATATATATTCCAGTAACTTTGAGGCATAATTATAGGATCTATACTATAGTTAGAAAATCCCTGAATTCCTGCACCATCTGAATTACTTCCTCCACCAGCGTAAAAATCATCAGAAGCAGCATTAAAAAAGGTAAGCATGTTTTCAAAACCAGCAGCATATTTACCAATCGGATCATATGTTGCTACCAGCGCCTGAAATGCCTGATCTCTATTCTGATAAAAGCTTTCTGAGTCAAAAGCCCCTTTATTCTGAACATCTGTAATATTATCTGTGTTACAAGAGTTTAAAACACCTAATGTAATTACCGACAGGAATAGAACGGCTGTACTCTTATATATTTTATTTGTTTTCATTTTGTTCATCTTAGAATTGAATATTAGCACCAAAAATAAATGTCCGTGCCTGCGGATAATAGGCTCTGTCTATACCATACGAATCTCCAGCAGCTATTTCCGGATCATAGCCCGTATATTTGGTAATTGTAAATAAATTTTCAGCTGTAATGTAGAATCTGAATTTATTGCCTCCTAATTTTTTTGTCAACTCCATTGGTAAAGTATACCCAAGCTGAATTAGTTTTAATCTAAAATAGTCTCCTTTTTGTAAATAAAAATCAGACATATATGAGAAATTTTTATTGGTATCATTAGTCGTCAACCTTGCATAGGTGTTTGATGTTCCTTCACCATGCCAACGCTCTAATGCAGATGTTTGATAGTTTGCATCCTGCATGTCCAGTCGTCTTAGTCCCTGGAAAATTTTGTTTCCACCCTGACCTTGTCCAAATATCATCAAATCGAAATTCTTATAATTTAAATTAACAGTCAAGCCATATGTAAACTTAGGAAGTGAATTTCCCAAATAAGTATAATCATCGGTATTAATCTTTCCATCTCCATTAGCATCTACCCATCGGAAATCTCCTGGCTTAGCATCCGGCTGGATCTTATTACCATTTTTGTCTACATAAGAGTTAATTTCCGCCTGGTTTTGAAAAACACCATTTCTCATTAACCCAAAGAATGATCCATATGGTGACCCTACCTGTAAGCGGGATACATCACCCATGGATTGAAATCCTGCTAAAGACACAAATTTTTTACCATTTTCCAAACGTAGTATTTCATTTTTAATATATGAGAAGTTCCCATTAACTGAAATTCCGAAGTCTTCTGTAATATTCTTCTTATAGCCGAGTTCAATCTCAATTCCTTTATTACTCATATCCCCAACATTCGCAGCCGGAGAATCTGTTACTCCAATATAACCCGGAAGGTCAACATATCTTAAGATATCAGTAGTTTTCTTGTTAAACCAGTCAACCCCTAAGGTGAAATCATTAAACAATCTTAAATCAGCACCAATATTAGTTTGAGCAGTCTGTTCCCAATGTAAATCTCTATTTTCTAAAGTCTTCAGCCTATATCCAATGCCAACAAACTCAGTTTTTCCATCATAGAACGGATAATTACTTCCTCCAATAATTGTAGCTCTGTACAGGAAGTTGTCAATTGCATCATTTCCGGTCTTACCATATCCACCTCGAATTTTCAGCATATTAACAACTTTGTTTTCCGGCCAGAAGTTTTCTTTAGAAATTACCCAACCTGCAGATGCTGCCGGGAATGTTCCCCAGACTTTGTTAGGACCAAATTTCGACGACCCATCTCTCCTTATTGTACCAGTAAATAAATATTTCCCATCATAATCATAAATTAATCTTCCAAAGTATGATGCCTTCTTGGTTTGTATTCCATCCGTTGCCCATGTTCTTTTGTCAGTATCAGGAATGCTAAAATTAAATGATGCATCTTTATAGCTGGTTATAGGCAAACCCGTATAAGTTGTTCCTTGTCCTTCAGCAATATTGTAAACATAAAAACCTTGCCCCAGTAAAGCATCAAAAGTATGTTTTCCAAGCTTCTTGTGGTAGTTCAATGTATTTTCTGTACTCCATTCAAATTTTCTCTGAGTTTCTCTATAGAGACTATTTTTATTGGTATTACTATAAGTAGGACTTAGATAAAACAGCGGTGTAAAACTCTGATTTCCCCAATAAGATAATTTGCCATTCAATGTAGTCTTAAAAGTAAAGTCTTTTAATAACTTGAGTTCAGCATAAACGTTCCCTACGAAATCATCACTCCAGTTATAGTTTCCAAGCTGCGTTTGCTGAAAAGCCAATGGATTGGACATTTCCTGATTAACAAGACTGGATATTCCATAAGGGTTTCCCCCCGGAGCTCGTAAAATATATGGATTATTATACGCACTGGATTTAATTTTCGCAGGATCTGTTTCTATAACAGGAGTTGTTGGATCTAAATTGATTGCAGAGCTTAAAGGTCCACCAAACTCACCGTTCGAATTAATTCCCTGAGATTTAACATGGGTATAATTCAATGTTTGTCCAACTGTAAGGAAAGGAAAAACTTTATGAGATGAATTCAATCTGGCTGTAATCCTCTTATAATTTGAAATATCCCGCATTACAATTCCCTCCTGATTATAATACCCAAATGAGCTAAAGAATGTCGATTTATCATTTCCCCCACTTACACTAATATCATGAGATGTTCTTGCAGCAGAATTGAATATTAATTTTTGCCAGTCCGTACCAGCTCCCAGCGCATCAGGATTTGGAAAATATGCACTGCCTCCTCCATTAATACGTTTTTCATTAGCCAACATAGCATATTGAGAAGCATTCAGTAAGTCCAATTTTTTTGCAGCATTACCAACTCCATAAAATCCATTATAAGATAAAGATATCTTCCCTTGTTTTCCTTTTTTAGTTGTAACCAGAATAACACCTCTTGCAGCAGAAACACCGTATATTGAAGCAGAAGCACCATCTTTCAGAATTTCCATGCTCTCGATGTCCGATTGATTTAGAAAACCAATGTTGTCCACAGCAATACCATCTACAATCCACAAGGGATCGTTTCCGGCACCAAAACTGGTAATACCTCTTACTCTAATGGTTGCTGCAGATCCGGGTTGTCCGGAATTGGATACTACAGAAACCCCTGAAGCTCTACCTTGCAAAACCTGTTCTGGTCTTCCGGCTGGAACATTTTCAAGTTCTTTAGCCTTAAGACTGGCAATAGCCCCGGTAACATTACTTTTTTTCTGTGTTCCGTACCCAATGACTACTACCTCTTCAATCTTTTTCTCATTAGCGGCCGTATCCTTTTTCGACTGCTGTGCATTAATATTTGCTGTAAAATATAAAACAGCAATTAAGCTTAGATTACGAATTGGTGATTGTTTCATATTATTATTATCTCTCTTAGAGACAATAATAATAAATTTTATGATATGTTAACAAAAAATTTAACTTTTCTTAATATTCATCGGTTATAAAAGCTTATTTTTGAATACTAAATATTCCTTTTTGGGCAAAAAAACTTCACTGAAAATAGGGCTCGCACTGAGTTTTTTTACATTTTCAATGCTTTTGAACTGTTTGAGCATTGTTATTCTTAATTATTTTGGACAAAAAAAATTCGTCCTTCTTGGTTCATTAGAAGTATTTAAAGATTTACCTATTGCCTTTCTGGCGGCATTTATATCACGCTACATACCACGGATAGGTCATCTCAACTCAATTATAATAGGTTTATCAATAGCCTTTATTCTATGTATTATAACACCTTTTGTTGATGATTTCTGGTTTTTCAAAATCTGGTTCTTGTTAATCGGGTTATGTTTTATACTAGTGAAAATTTCTGTACTCTACATTACCATTAATCTGAGTAAAGCAGAGGAAAATGGCAGCCGTTTTATGCAGTTTATCGAAGCCTCTTTTATGGCAGGAATTGTTATAGTAAACCTTATTTTTGGTCTTATTATGGGAAGTTCTTCACCATATCTATGGAAATATGGCTTCTGGGCAATTGCATTTTTCAGCCTTTTAACAATAGGCTTTCTTTTCTCCGGAAAATCTGTATGGCAGAAAGCATACACCAGCACATCCGATCAGAAAAGCACAATAGCATTAAGCAGTTGGCAGGTAATGAAAAAATCTTTCTTATTTCTGGCAATCGTCTTTTTTATCATAATAACTGAGCAAAGTTTTACAACTTGGCTTCCAACATATTCTAAGGCTATCTTCAATGCCGATCCGTTCGCAGCCACACAAACTACCGTAATATTTGCCTTTTCAGCACTTGCGGGAAGAATTATTTATGGTATGCTGATCCTTAAACGCTCCTGGAGCAAGCTTTTTGCAGGCTTATTAGTCTCAGTTTTTATAATTGTGTCCTGTATTAGTGGTATACTCATATTCGAAAAACCACATCAGATATTTTTATATCTTATTCCCTGTATGGGCTTTTTTATTGGTCCGTTATACCCTATTATCAATGCCCATCAGCTTTACAGCTTACCAAATGAACAGGAAAGAGGCACTCTTTTGGGGCTTATTATTGTCTTTTCGTCTCTGGCATCGTGTACAAGTTCTTTGGTTATTGGACTTACTCTGGATCATATCCAACCAGAATATGCATTTACTTTACTATTTTTGCCAACGATAGCATTATCTGCACTATTTTTAAATTACAAACAAAAACAAATCTCATAAATACTATATGGAAAAAAATAAAACTCATGAAACCAATAATAACCTGCAGACCCTTGTCGAAACTAATGATTTTATCAGACAGCTTTCGATAGACTGCGTGATTTTTGGTTTTCATAATAAAAGCCTGAAGGTACTGATGCTTAAGTACTTCAATCTTGACATTTGGGCGCTACCCGGTGGATTCATCTTTAGAGATGAAAATGTAGATGATGCGGCTTACAGACTGTTATATGAAAGAACTCATCTGGACGAAATATTTCTGGAACAGTTTTATACTTTTGGTAACAAGAACCGTACAGAATCGGATATCCATAACCGGCTCACAAAAAACAAGGAGATAAATCTTCCGAAGGATCACTGGCTTTTTGAGAGACACATTAGTATCGGCTATTATGCACTTATAGATTATACTTTGTCTTCTACATTCCCGGATGCATTTAGTGAAAAGTGTGAATGGTTTGATGTTCATAATCTTCCTAAGGAAATAGCATTTGACCACCGCGAGATTATTGAAAAAGGCATGGAATTTTTACGTAAAAATCTGGACTACAAAATCTACGGAAGCAATCTGTTACCAGAAAAATTTACCATGAAGGAGCTGCAAAATTTATACGAATGCATTTTGGGAGAACCTCTCAGAAGAAATAATTTTCAGAGAAAAATGCTCAGCCTGGATTTTCTGGAACGACTGGAAAAGAAATTCGATGGATCAGCAAACAAAGCTCCGTACTACTACAAATTCAAAAAATAAAAAAAGGGAACAGAATCTGTTCCCTTTTTTATGTTAAAGAAAAGTCTTATTTGTTATAATTCTCTTCTACTTTATCCCAATTGATTACATCAAAGAAAGCTGTTACATAATCAGGTCTCTTGTTCTGATATTTTAGGTAGTAAGCATGCTCCCATACATCAATACCCAATACAGGTGTACCTGCAACGCCAGCTCCCGGAGTGATTGGACTGTCCTGATTAGCAGTTGATCCAACAGATACAGATCCGTCTGCATTTTTAATTAACCAAGCCCATCCTGAACCAAATCTTGTTTTAGCAGCTTCAGCGAAATCAGTTTTGAATTTTTCAAGACCTCCATAATTTTCGATAGCTTCTTTTATTTTTCCTACCGGCTCTTTTGATCCGCCCGGAGTTAAAATCTCCCAGAATAATGTATGGTTGAAGTGACCACCACCGTTATTTCTAACAGCTGGTTTGTCGCTACCTTCTTTAATTACTTCCTCGATAGTTTTACCTTCAAGATCAGTTCCTGCAATTGCCTTATTAAGGTTATCTACATAAGCCTGGTGGTGCTTTGTGTAGTGTATTTCCATTGTTTGAGCATCGATAGTCGGTTCTAATGCGTCGTAAGCATATCCTAGTTTTGGTAATTCAAATGACATTTTTAATAATTTTAAAGTTAATACTCAAAATTAAGGAATAAAACCCGGCAAAGCTAATTTGATTTTTAAATTTTATAAATCTTTAACATAGAAAAAGCCGTTTACTAGAAACGGCTTCGATATAATTTATAATCCAAATTCTTTTTTGATATCGTCGACTCTGTCGAGCTTTTCCCATGTGAAGAATTCAAGATCTTTTAGTGTAAGTTCATTAGCAGATCCTCTGTTAAAAGTCTTGTCTGCTATATAGTATTCTTTCCCCATATGGCCGTAAGAAGCCGTTTCCTGATAAATAGGATTTCTAAGTTTCAGGTTCTGCTCAATAGCATACGGACGAAGGTCAAATACTTTTGAAACTTTATTAGCGATGTCACCATCAGTTAAACCAACTTTAGAAGTTCCGTAAGTATTGATGAATAAACCACAAGGTTCTGCAACACCAATTGCATAAGAAACCTGTACTAAAACTTCGTCTGCAACTCCTGCAGCAACAAGATTTTTAGCAATATGACGAGTTGCATAAGCTGCACTTCTGTCAACTTTAGAAGGATCTTTTCCAGAAAATGCACCACCACCATGTGCACCTTTACCACCGTAGGTATCTACGATAATTTTTCTTCCTGTAAGACCTGTATCACCATGAGGGCCACCAATCACAAATTTACCTGTCGGGTTAATGTGATATTTGATCTGATCGTTGAATAATACCTGAATATGTTCTGGCTGAGTTGCAACAACTCTCGGAATTAATATATTTTTGATATCCTCACGGATTTTAGACAACATTTCTTCTTCAGAAGCAAAATCATCATGCTGTGTAGAAACAACGATAGAATCTATACGGATTGGCTTATGATCATCTGAATATTCGATCGTCACCTGGCTTTTAGCATCCGGACGAAGGTAAGTAATCTCTTTACTTTCTCTTCTTATCGCTGATAATTCTCTTAGAATAGAGTGTGCTAAATCCAGTGCTAAAGGCATATAATTAGCCGTTTCATTGGTTGCATAACCAAACATCATACCCTGATCTCCTGCTCCCTGTGCATTCGCTTTAGCCTCAAAGCTCTCATCAGTAACTTTCCTGTCAACTCCCTGATTGATATCCGGAGACTGCTCGTGAATTGCTGAAATTACACCACAAGAATCACCATTAAACATGTACTCTCCTTTGGTATAACCAATTCCGTTAATTACTTCTCTGGCGATATGCTGTACATCTAAATAAGCTGAAGATTTTACTTCTCCGGCTAATACAACCTGACCAGTCGTTACCAAAGTTTCACATGCTACTTTGGAATCTTTATCATAAGCTAAGAAATTATCAATTAGGGCATCGGATATCTGATCTGCAATTTTATCCGGGTGTCCTTCAGAAACAGATTCTGATGTAAATAAATATGGCATAATACAATATATTATTATGTTAAAATACTGGAATATGCACTGATTGAAAAGACAAGAAATACCGTTTTAGCATTTTTTTAATGAGGTTGCAATCAGCACAAATTTTTCCTCTCAATAACTTGGTTGCAAATTTACATCTTTTATTTAAAAAACAATTAAACAAAAGATGCTTTTTATCATACTAAGTTAGTAGAGGTTTAGCCTACTCCGGCTTAACCCCCACAAAATCCGCTGGTGCGGCATCATACTTCAGTTTATTTTTCAGTGATTCACGAATAGAATCCGTCATTTCATCCAGAAGTTTTTGCTTGTATGTTGGTTTATAATAAATAAGACTTATTTCTCTTTTTGGGTAAGGTTTTCTGAAATGGAATACCTTTTCTCTTTGTCCTTCTGTAAGATGGTCTACTGCCATTTCCGGAATAACAGTCAATCCACCGACTCTGTCTACCATCTGAACTAAAGTATTAACGCTGGATGCTTTGAAATCCAGATTGGATGGCTTCAGTTCATTTTCTTTTAATTTACAGATATTTTCTACCTGCGTGCGAAGGCAATTTCCTTCTGATAATAACCATACGTCTTCCAGATCAATATCTTCAGGGATGATGAAGCTGTCTCCGTCTTTGTTAAGATCTTTATTAGAAGAATAAATCAATAATTCTTCGTTGTACAGAAAGTCGCTAAAGAATTCATCTGCAGCTGCATAAGGTGTAGAAATAATCCCGGCATCAATTTCACCAGATTTCAGTGCCTTAATTACATTCTCTGTTGTCATTTCCTTCACATTCATTTCAATCTTAGGATTTCTTCTCAGGAAATCAAAGATCTCGTTAGGCAGCAGGAATGCAGATACTGTCGGAATAATTCCAAGATTAATTTTTCCCGATACGATATTGTTCAGAAGATTGGCTCTGTTACGGAGTTCCATAACATCATCTATAATCTTTTTGGCTTGTTCTATAATTTGCTGACCAGCATCCGTTGTACGAATAGGATGGCTTGTACGGTCAAAAATCTTGATATCCAACTCTTCTTCAAATTTCTGAATCATCGCACTCAATGTTGGTTGTGTTATAAAACATGCCTGCGCTGCTTTACCGAAGTGTTTATACTTGTCAACAGCGATCAAGTATTCAAGTTGTTGGATATTCATAGAATATATAAATTAAAAGTATAACAAATATAGCTATTTTCTTTTTGATAAAATGCCTAATTTTACTAATCCAAAAATACTTAAATAAAAATACAGTTATGGAAAATAAAAAGAAGCTTACCAACGCAGCCGGGATACCATACTACAATCATGAAGATTCACAAACTGTTGGTTCCAGAGGCCCTGTTTTATTACAAGACTTTATTTTACAGGAGAATTTAGCTCATTTTGTAAGAGAAAGAATTCCTGAAAGAATTGTGCATGCCAAGGGTTCCGGTGCTTACGGAAAATTTACTGTAACTGGTGATATTAGTAAATATACCCGTGCAAAACTTTTCTCTAAAGTTGGAAACGAATGCAAGATGTTTGCCCGTTTCTCTACTGTTGGCGGAGAAAAAGGAAGCGCTGATACAGAAAGAGACCCAAGAGGATTTGCTCTGAAATTTTATACTGAAGATGGTAACTGGGATCTGGTAGGAAACAATACTCCGGTATTCTTTATTAAAGATGCAAAGAAGTTCCCGGACTTTATACATACCCAAAAGAGAGTACCAAGAACTAACCTGAAAGATCATACCGTAATGTGGGACTATTGGTCTCTGAATCCTGAATCTCTACATCAGGTATTAATACTGATGTCTGACAGAGGAACTCCTCATGGCTACAGACATATGCATGGCTATGGTTCTCATACCTTTGCGATGATCAATGAAAAGAACGAAAGGCATTGGGTAAAATTCCATTTCAAAAGCCAGCAGGGAATCAAAAACTTTAACAATGAAGAGGCTGCCGAAATGAAAGGTAAAAACCCGGATTTCGCTCAGGAGGATCTTGTAGATGCAATAGACAATGGAAATTTCCCTAAATGGACAATGCAAATACAGGTAATGACTGAAGAAGAGGCTAAAAACTTCCGTTGGAATCCGTTCGATGTTACCAAAGTATGGCCACATAGCGAATATCCATTAATTGATGTTGGTATTATGGAACTGAATGAGGTTCCTGTAAACTATTTTGCCCATGTTGAGCAAAGTACATTTGCTCCCAGCAATCTTATCGACGGAATAAGTTTCTCTCCGGACAAAATGCTTCAGGGGCGTTTGTTCTCTTATGCCGATGCTCACCGTTACAGAGTTGGTGTCAATTCCCATCACTTACCGGTAAACGCATGTCCTTTCCAGGTAAACAACTACCAGAGAGATGGTTATATGGCTATGGGAGACAACGGTGGAGATGCACCCAATTATTTCCCGAATAGCTTCGACAATATAACTCCGGATCCGGCATATAAACCTTTCGAAGAGGAATTGGACAGTGCACATGTAGCATTCTTTGACAGAAATAAGGATGATAACGATCATTATACTCAGCCCGGACTTTTATATTCCAAAGCGATGAATGATGAGGATAGAAAAAATCTTATCCATAATATCGTAGAACATATGAAAGGTATAAAAGGGGAGAAAAAAGATCTTATTATCAACAGACAGTTATGTCATTTTTTCAGAGCCAATATTGATCTGGGGATAAAAATAGCAGCCAGCCTTGGGGTAACTATAGACGCCAGCCAGATGCAACATTCAACCCAATAAAATATCATTTTTTTATAGATAAAGCCAAACTCATATTTTGTAGTTTGGTTTTTTTTATTACTTTTAACTAATATTCTTTATTTTTTTTCAAAAATTAGAGATATAATTCTTACAAAAAGAAGCTAATATGAACATTAACACACGTCAGGAAAACAATATTTTTACGATAGAAATTAATCGCCCTGAGAGTCTGAATGCACTAAACGGACAGACTTTGCAGGAGATTAATGAGGCTGTTTCCCATGCTGAGGAAAATCCGGAAATCCGGGTTATTATTATTACCGGAAGTGGTGAAAAATCTTTTGTTGCCGGAGCTGACATAAAAGAATTTTCAGATTATAATGCTGATCAGGCAGAGGAAATGTCCAGAAAAGGACATATAAATGTTTTTGATAAGATAGAAAATTTAAAAAAACCGGTTATTGCAGCAATTAATGGTTTTGCATTAGGTGGAGGACTAGAATTGGCAATGGCTTGCCATATCCGTTATGCGTCTGAAACTGCCAGATTGGGTTTACCAGAGGTTACTTTAGGTCTTATCCCGGGATATGGTGGAACGCAAAGGCTTCCAAAATTGGTGGGAAAAGGTATTGCTAACGAAATTATCTTCTCTGCAAAAATGATTCCTGCCCAAAGAGCTAAAGAAATAGGATTGGTGAATGATGTTTTTCCATTAGCTGAACTGATGGATAAAACAAAAGAGTTGGCTTCAACAATTTCCAAAAACTCACCTCTTGCTATTACAGAAGCTATTGCTGCCGTAAATGCTTCATATTCTGAAAACGGATTTGAAAAGGAGATAAAATCTTTCGGAAAATTATTCGAACTGGAAGATAAAGAAGAAGGAGTTGCTGCGTTTATGGAGAAGAGAAAACCAAATTTCTAATGGGGAGTGAAATTACTAAATTTGATATCGCATATCTCCGTATGGCTAAAGAATGGGCCAAACTTTCCTATTGCAAAAGAAAGCAGGTAGGGGCGCTGATCGTGAACAACCGTACCATCATTTCGGATGGTTATAACGGAACACCTTCAGGATTTGAAAATTGTTGCGAAGATACAGAAGGAAAAACACATTGGTATGTTCTTCATGCAGAGGCTAACGCAATTCTGAAATTGGCGAACTCTACACAATCATGTAAAGGGGCCACATTATATCTTACGCTATCTCCTTGTAAGGAATGCAGTAAGCTTATACACCAGTCCGGTATAAAACGTTTGGTATACATTGATGCCTATTCGGATGATGCTGGGTTAAAATTCCTGAAAGAAGCAGGAGTTGAAATATTACAAATACACGACACACAACTTGAGAATATAATATAAAAATAATATCAAAAACACACACATGGATGAAAAAAAGAATTGGGATATACAAATTAAAAACTTTGCAGAATACTTAAAATTCGAGAAAAATTTTTCCAACAATACTTTAGACGCTTATATCAGAGATCTAAAAAAACTGGCTGAGTATACTCAGGAATTTTTAGAGGATTTTTCACCAGAAGATATCACTTATGATCATTTATTAGACTTTATGCAATATCAGTCTAAACAAGGCATTAGTGAAAGAACTCAGGCTCGTTGGGTATCTTCTACAAAAGCTTTTTATAAATATCTCTTCGAAGAAGAATTGATACAGGAAAATCCTACATCTTTACTGGAGGGACCAAAGTTGGGTTTATATCTGCCGGATACCCTTAGTTTTGATGATGTGGAAAAACTAGTTTCAGTTATTGACCAGAGTACTGATATTGGACAGCGGAACTTTTGTATCATCGAAGTTCTCTATGGCTGCGGCCTCCGTGTTTCAGAATTAATTGATCTTAAATTATCCGACATCAATTTTAATGAATCTTATATCAGGGTTGAGGGTAAAGGTAAGAAAGTAAGGTTTGTTCCGTTGGCTCCTTATACGCAAAAAATTCTTCAGAATTATATTCAACATACCAGAAGCCACATGCGTGTAGCTCCAAAAAGTACAGACGTAGCTTTTCTGAATACCAGAGGAACAGCTTTATCGAGAGTAATGGTATTTATCATGATCAAAGAAATGGCTGCAAAAGCAGGGATTTACAGAAGTATTTCTCCGCATACATTCCGGCATTCTTTCGCTACACATTTATTACAAAATGGAGCCGATCTTAGATTTATACAGGAATTATTGGGTCATTCCAGTATTACAACTACCCAGGTATATACACATCTGGAGACAGAGAACCTAAGGACTGCTATTATTGATTTTCACCCGCGAAACAATAAACATCATATAGAATAATATGCTAAATCTACAATTCTGCCCGAACTGCGGAAAAGAGAGTCTTACTTTTAACGGAAGGAAAATGCATTGTGCATCCTGTGACTTCGTTTTTTACAATAATACTGCTGCTGCTGTTGCTGTTGTAATAAAATGCGGCGACGAGGTTATGCTAACCCGAAGAAATCAGGAACCTTCCCATGGAAAACTGGATCTTGCCGGCGGATTTATAGATTTTGAAGAAACAGCAGAGAATGCCTGCCGCAGGGAATTATTCGAAGAAATGCAGATAGAAGTTGACGAAAGTAAACTGAAATACATCTGTAGTATCCCCAATACTTATCCCTACAAGGATATATTATACCATACTATGGATCTTTTCTTTGAATATGAGGTGACAGAAAAGTTTGATGTTGTACTCGAAGAGCATGAGATTTCTGATACGATCTGGGTTAAAAAAAATGAGATTGACCTGAATGAAATTGCTTTTGAATCGCAAAAACTATTTTTTGAAAAATACAGATTGCAGTAGACTTATAAACGACTCTGAAACAGCCGGAATATATAAACATCATAGGTTTTAGAAACCTATGATGTTTTTTTAGTCAAAAAAATGAAAATGCTAATAAGCTTTCTGTCTTCATCTGAATTCATGGTCTTAAAAGTAATTAACTAGCTGATACAGAAGCCCTTTACTTTCAGATATTCTTATAAAACTTGTATAATAAATCAATATTACCGGAGCAAAGTATAGGCATTGCTTCTACAAGAATCTCTTCATCCCATTCCCACCATTTTATTTCGAGCAATATTGCTATATGGTTTTCACTAAATCTTTTTTTAATCAGTTTTGCAGGATTACCTCCAACAATAGCATAAGGCTCTACATCTTTTGTCACTAATGCACGGCTGCCTATTACGGCACCATCCCCTACTTTTACTCCCGGCATAATCATCGCTTCACCTCCAATCCATACATCGTTTCCTATTATTGTATCACCTGCATTTTTAAAGGCATCTATGCTGTTTTCAAAGGCTTCCACTTCATTCATATAAAAAAATGGAAAACTGGATATCCAGTCATATCGGTGTCCCTGATTGCCTGCCATTATAAAACTAGCACCAGTTCCCACAGAACAGTAAGATCCTATAATCAATTTATCTACGTCATCTCTGTCTGGCAACAAATAGCGGGCACAATCGTCAAATGAATATCCGTGGTAATAGCCTGAATAATAAGAATATTTACCGGCAATGATATTAGGATTTTGGATATGATCTTTTATGATTTTCCCTTTGAAAGGGCTTTCGAAGAAATTTTTCACGTTTATAACTTTTAAATTTAACAATAGAAGAAATAGGGGTTATATAATAATAACTCCTAAAAAGTGGTGTATGTTAATTTAAAAAAGCTAATGCGTTAATTTTATAAGTCAAATTTATAAAAATATACCGTAGCTATGACTAATAAAGCGCTTAATACTTGTTATCAGTCAGTAGCTTCTTAAAATACTCAGTGAGTGTATTTCTTTCAGTATTATTCAGATTTGCTTCCGGATGCTTTAATATATATGCAGGCATTGGCATAGAACGTTGTTCTATTGTAGAAACAGATTTCTGTAATATAGTTGTCTTCTGATCTTTATTGTACTGACTCCATTCAGAATAATTCAACCGTGCTTTACCCTCATTTACGTGGTCTTTTACCGTCCACGAAATAGGCGCAACATAAGAGTACCATGGATACTTCGTCTCATCAGAATGACAATCATAACAGGCACGCTGTAAAAGCTGCGTAACATCTGCCGGAGATTGTTGCAGACTGACAAAGTTATCTTTCTTATTTACAGGTTTATTGGTTCTGTTTACAGGAATAAGCTGGATAACAACTAATACAACAAATCCCCAGAACAAGATTTTCTTTATCATAGGCTATCGCTGATATCCCGGGTTTTGTAACTGCTGTTGTTGTTTCTGATACAGATCGTTCTGCTCTTTCTTCGTCTTATCGTCTTTATCTTTAGCCTTCTCTTTGGCTTTTTCTTTTTCCTGTTCTTCTATACTCTTAATTCCTGCTCCCGAAGGCATTAATGAATCCTCCTGATCTTCTTTATCATTTACAGATGTATCTTTCAGATCCCAGTTTTCTACTTTATCCCAAAGAGGTTTTACGGTCATTTTTTTACGATACAGATATGCTTCTTCCGGCTGGATATGTTTTTCGAAATCTGCACCGTCCCACACTCCGTTTTTATTATTATCTACCAATATCCTTATAGAATAAGTTTCTGCTTTCAGGTTTTCGAATTTTATTTCTGTTTTACCTTCAACCTTCTGTTCTTTTACAACATCAAAGTTATCATTCAGCAACTGAACCCAGAATGGTGCAGTAGGAGCATTAGCTAAACGGAAAACTAAAGACCCATATTCATCGCTTTTACCAACATCAAAATTGAATATAATTGGCTTTGCATTTTTAAAATAGAATGCGGACACACTTTCTTTCCCTACTCTAAGGCTATATTTTTTTCCGGCCAGAAGCTGGGCATCAACCTGAATTTCAAACGGATTTGTTTTAGAAATTTGCGCCTGGAATGGCACTACAGTAGTACTATCTGCTTTCAGTTCCCACTGTGCAAAATCCACTTTATCCAAGGCCATATTAGCTTTAAGCCTCAGATTGCTTCCCGGAGGAAGTGTTGTACCGGAATTATTGTTTAGTGTTAACTCGTCTTTAGTATTTACTTTATAATATGTTGAAACAGTATCAACCTTTTTCTTCACATTGTTGTAGAAAGAGAATTTCACATTCGTTGAAGACTCTTTGAAATCATTTCCTTTTGGATTTATCCATATATATGCAGAGTCCGATTTAGGTTTACGTTGTATTTTAAAATCAGAAAGAGCTGATCCTACTTGATTTATCTGAAGACTATCATCCGGTTTCCCTTCGAAAACCATATTAAGGCCTCCAGGAATTGGTTTGGTTTCAACAAATCTGAATTTTTTCTTTGGCGGAGACAGCAACAGACGTAATCCTTTTTTAGGTTCTGTCAAATGCAGAGGCTCTGGTAAGAAAGCAACTCTCTCTTTTCCGGAATCGTAAATACTGTTCTGATTATCATCCTGAAAAGCAACAAGATTATAATCTCCGGCAGCCAGATAATTTAATTCAAAATACCCATCCGGATCTACTCTCGAAATATAATATGGCTTTTCTTTATAATCTTTTGCATCTGCTTTATACAAGCCTACAACAAGAGGTTTCTCTTTATCGTTTGTATTGGTATCCTTACTATTCTTTTTCCTTGGTGTGAGAACATCATCTACATTACCACTTATATAAAGGCTATCTATAGTATTCCCTGTTGAAAAAACAAAGTTGTAATATGGAAGTACATTCCCCTCATTATTATCTGCAATACTATTTCCGAAATTGAAATTATAGGTTGTATTTGCCTTCAGTGTATCTTCCCATTGGATCAGGATATACTTATTCGCCATAGCAGACGGAATAATCTTTTTTAATTTCTTTATAGGCGGAGAAATAACCAATTGCTTGGATGCATCTTTCAGGGTAATATACTCATCAAAATCAATCCTTAGCTCTTTAAGATCCGTCGAAACGTTCTTTGCTAAAGAATCTGGTTTTGAAGATACAACCCTTGGTGGTGTTTTATCCTTTTCTCCTCCAACAGGTGCTCCCACCCTTGCGCAGGAAAAGAAGAGAATTATAAATAACAAAAAGAAGGCATTTCTCATACGGCAAATTTAGCAATTTTCTATTCCCCTGCGTCAGAAGGTTTTTCATCTACAGGAAGTCTGTCCAGTTCTTTACTCAAACGCTCTCTTTCAAACGGAAAATTTTCAAATAATCCAGATAAAGCTAAAGTAGAATAAACTCTGGAAGAATATTTATTTCCGATGGCTATAATCGTTACTTTAGATTTCAACAAATGCCCGAATACAGCATTGGAACCATGCCACCATCCATTGTGATAAGTGAGTTTTTCTCCATTATCGAAGATTTTCATTCTGAAACCTATACCATAATTATTTACACCAGCTTTTTCATTAGAATATGGCTGGAATACAAGATTCATAAGCTCTGGTTTTAAAAAATCTTTAGAGAATAAAGCTTTGGAAAAATTATACAAATCCCGGGGCGTCGTATAAACATTCTTATCACCATAAATCAGGTCCAGATAATCCAGTGGAAACAATCTTTTTCCATTGTTATAGAAAGACTGTCCTGCTGTAGGAATATCTTTTTCCTGAAAGATATAAGTATTATTCATCTTTAAAGGCTTGAAAACCATCTCCTGCATAGCCTCCGGGAAAGGCGTTGCTGTAACCTTCTCTACAACCAGAGCAAGCAATGCAAAGTTGGTATTGCAATACATAAATCCGGTATCTGGTTTTCTGGCTAATTCGGGTTTATTTTTAATAATAAAATCCAGAATAAATTTATTACTGATATAATTGGCTTTCGGCACTTTTGCATCTTCCAGAAAATGTTCGTATTTAGGTAATCCACTACGCTGCTTCAAAAGCATTTCTACGGTAATTTCCGGATAAGGAAATCCCGGAAACAATGTAGTAAGTGGTTCGTTTAGTTTTAATTTACCTGCCTCTATCAGCTTCATCACAGCCATAGCAGTAATCGGCTTACTAACCGATGCCACGTGCAATGCTACATCTTTCGTAATTGGAACGGTATTATGCTCACGAGCAAATCCTCTGTATTTTTCATACAGAATGTCGTCTCCTTTAGCAACTAAAACACCACCGCTAAGATCTCCCTTTTCCCATACATGTTTATAATAACCATCTATAGCCTGAACTGTTGCATTCCTATCTGCAAGTTTAGAATCTTCGGGAGAGAAAACTTCTTTTAAATTGACACTTCCATAGTTGGGAAGCTTACTTTCGTATTTTTCATCATTAGACTGCGCTTTTCCACCTTCTTTTTTACAAGCGGTAAAGGTTAAGGTGCAAAGTAAAAAAAGAGCACTATACTTCTTCATAAATAACATTTGAATTAAGGAACGGCAATTTATAAATTTAATTGTAAAATCTTGTCAACAATAAATTGCGCAAGCTTAATTTTGCTTTGGACAGTCCAACCAGCAATATGTGGTGTAACAATTACTTTTTCGGAATTTAACAAATAGTCTAAATCGGAATTCTCTAAAGTCTGAATATTTTCGAAAGATGCTTTTTCAAATTCCAGAACGTCCAGACAGGCAGCTTTTACTTTTCCTTCTTTTAAAGCTTCTACTAATGCCGAGGTTTTCACATGTTTTCCTCTTGCAGTATTTACCAGGTAAAAGTCTTTATTCATATTACGGATAAAGTCTTCATCTATTAGATAATGAGTCTCTGGGGTCTGTGGAGTATGAAGACTTATAATATCAGCTTCTTTCTGCAAAGTTTCCAAACTAACTTGTGTAGCATATTCATCACCAAGATCAGGAAGAATATCATAAAAGATAACTTTCACTCCAAATCCTGATAATCTTTTAGCGACAGCCTTTCCCATATTACCATAGCCAATAATACCAAAGGTTTTCCCCATCAGTTCATCTCCACGATTCTCCTCACGCAGCCATATTCCGTTTTTAACCTCCAACGAGGCTATGAACAAACGATTCATCAGGACAAGTAGCATTCCGATAACATGTTCGGCTACGGAGTCTCTATTGCCTTCCGGCGAATTGATTAATGCAATACCCAGCTCTTCTGCTTTTGGGGTATCTATATTTTCCATTCCGGCTCCTACACGGGCCACAAATTTCAGTTTTTTTGCTGCTTCCAGAAATCTGGCATTTACAGGAATCCGGCTACGGATAATGATACCGTCGTAAAGATGGATTTTGGATAAAACTTCATCGTAAGAAGAAGTGTAATCTTCTTCAAACTGAAATCCTTTTGCCGAAAGCTGTTCCACAATAAGGGGGTGGTTTTTGTCCAATAAGAGTATTAAGGGTGCTGACATTACAATTGGGAGTTTATTAGTGAATGGAGATAAAACAACCAGCAGATTTAAATATTAAATCTGCCGGACCATTTTTGTTATTTAGAAGATTTAAATCTCTCCTGAAAAAAGCTTTTTCAGCTCTACAGATTCTGTAGGCTTCATTCTTCCGGATAAGATTAAGCTTAGCTCTTTACGACGTAAAGCAGCTTTATAGCGCTCAATTTCTTCATCTGTTTCTGGTTCCAATTCAGGCACAGGCACAGGTTTATTGAATTCATCTACTGCTACGAATGTATAAATTCCCGCATTAGTATGAATTTTCTTTCTGTGAATAGGATCGTCCAGCCATGCATCTACATATACCTCCATAGAAGTAGAAAATGCACGGGAAACTTTAGATTCCAGAACTACAACACTTCCTTCCGGAATAGGTGCATTAAAGGAAACGTGATTTACAGAAGCGGTTACTACTCTGCGCTCACTATGTCTGGATGCCGATATAGAAGCACATCTGTCCATTCTTGCAAGCAATTCTCCTCCGAAAAGATTGCGCAAAGAGTTTGTCTCATTTGGCAATACAATATTGGTCATTACAGTTAATGACTCTAGTGCTTTTTTCTTTTTCTCCATTTTTTATCTTTTGAACTCCAGTGGGGAGCTGCCTTTTTTATTGAATCTTTTTTTATACTATCTGCCTTTATACTATCCGTCTTCAGCTTCAAAGCTTCCTGTTGTTGTTTTTGCAACAATTCTTCTTTAGTAGGCACATGTACTTTCTTCGGTTGCGCATCATCAAAAGATTTCTTTCCGAAAATTTCTTCTTTTTGTGTAATTCCGAAATAAGCAATAGCTCCTACACCACCAAGTGCTAAAAGTATCCAGATCCATGATCTGTTTGCTTTATAATCACTGGCTTTCTTAGCTTCGTTTTGTAAACTTTCAACTGGCTGAATGCGGGTAACTTTTGGTAATGAAATTTCTTCAAGACCATAAAAAGAGTTACTCAGGATTTTTTCTTCCGGAAAAAAAATAACCTTCCCGGCATTATTCATCCATTTGCCCAGACCTTTAACCTGGACTTCTCCTGTTGACATCAGTTCTCTTATCCATTCCTGAGCGTGACTGGTATAGCTATTTTCTACGGCTTTTTTATCTGCAATAAACTCTATTTCCTGTTTCGGCGGGAGAATTTTATCATTGGCCTCATCTACTTCTGCATGCTTGGTAATGAGGTTCAATGTCCCTAAGCCAGAAAGTTCTACTCTCTTTCGGCTTTGTAAATCATGTATGATTTGCTGTGCAATATTCATCATGGGCAAATTTATTATTTTATTACAGGACTGCAAAATGGAAGTAGAGAGTCATTTGCATTTTTTAAAATATAATCATTCAATATCTTATCTATCTTATCCTAGTAAAAACTACAGCACGCATAAATGCGTGCTGCAGCCATAATAAAGTAAATTAATATAGAAGATGATTTAGTGAAATTTTAAAGAGATCCCTGCCAGGAAATTGGCTCCCGCCTGTGCATAATAGAATGGACCGGAGTAACCATTATTAATATATTTTTGGTTAAATATATTGTTCACCAAAAGACTGAAACCTATATCAGTTCTACCCCATGCAACCTGGTAACTCGCTATAAAATCTGACAGATAATAAGACTTTATTTTACTCTCCGGCGCATTCGTGTTATCTAAATACTGAGAACCAACTAATTTATTCACCAGAGAAAATTGTAAGTCTTTAACCGGAAGATAGTTTAGAGTAAGGTTTCCTATAAAGTTCGGAGAGAAAGAGGTATTCGTTGTTCCTAGATTTTCGGTCTCGGTTTCTGAAAGCTGAACGATATAATCTTTGTTTTTATTCTGACTAAAAGTAGCATTCAGTAAAGCATTAAACTTCTCTGAGAACTGATATCCCGCTCCCAATTCTATTCCGGCACGGTAGCTTCTCCCTACATTTTTTCGCAGTGAAGCTCCTACTCCATTGATAGCTCCGATAAGAACTAATTGATCCTTATACAGCATGTAATAAGCATTCGCCGTTATTGATAATCCATTGAAAGTTTTGTTATATCCCAATTCAAAATCATGAAGCGTCTCAGGTTTTACATCGGGAGCATTTACAATATCATCTCTTACCGGCTCACGGTGAGCATTTGCATAGGACAGATATAGAGTACCTCCATCCAGATGATAATTAAATCCAACTTTAGGATTAAAGAATGTAAACTTTTTATCAAATGTCGGAGCTTCCTCAGCACTCGCTTTTATCACATTGGAATGGTAAGTAATATTTCGCAATTGCAGATCACCAAACATTTCTAAGTCGCCAAATTTATACAAAGCTTTGGCATAACCCGAGATCTCATTTTTAGTTGCGTTATTTCTGTAATATTCAATTGGAAGATCAATTTGCTGTAGATTGGATCCGCTTATAATTTGTCCGTAATGCCTGCCATAATATTGATTAGCAACTACACCAAAATTAAGATCCCAATTGTTTACCTTACCATTCAGTTCCGATACAATACCATAAAAATCGTTATCCAACCACTTTCTGCGGATCATATCACCGCTTGTAACAGTTTCTGTTCCTATCACATATGGAGGAATTCCGTATTTACTGAATTTCTGATTGGATTTATAGTTTTCATAATATCCCAACCCACGTGTATAGTGCAAGGTAGTATTTAGTTTCCAGTTATCGTTGAAACGCTGTTCCCATAATAAATGATAATGCTGTTGCTTGTAGTTATCCGTTTCATTTTTATAGAAACCTATGACTTTGCCATCTTTATCATAAATTTCTCCTGATGGATTGTAGCGTGGATTGATCTCATACTGAGCTTTAGAAATTCCGTTCCAAGCCTGATAAGTCTGCTGATCTCCACCAAAAGTCTGAAAACGGATCTTTGTATTTCCATCCTTATAAACACCGACAAAATTATAGGAATTAAGATCCGAAAACGCCCTGTCTATATAACCATCCGATTTTATAATAGAGTAACGTCCCATAAAGGAGAGTTTACCATTTAGTAAACTTCCTGTACCAGCTTCAAAGGAATGTTTATGTGTGTTAAATGAACCCATAGAATTTTGAGTAGAGAAATATGGCTGCTCTTCCGGATCGCGTCCAATAATATTAACACTTGCTCCAAAAGCAGCTACTCCGTTAGTAGATGTTCCAACTCCACGCTGGATAATTACATTGGAAGCTGAAGATGTAACATCCGGAATGTTTACAAAAAAAGTTCCCTGAGATTCGCTATCGTTATACGGAACACCATTCAGCATTACATTGATACGAGTACCATCTACACCTCTGATTCTTAAACCTGTATATCCTACACCGTTACCGGCATCGGTTGTTGTTTCTACAGATGTCTGGTTTTTAAGAAGATAAGGTAGATCCTGTCCCAAATTTTTTCTTCCTAAGTCTTTTTCTACATTAACGATATCTTTCGTTATGGGAAGTCTCTTGATAACCCGAACCTCATCTATTTCCCGAATAGTATCTTGTTTGCTTTGCGCAAAAGCTATTGATGCAGCACTTAGTGCTGATAAAAAAAATAATCCTTTCATTCTCACATATTAGTTGTGGAATAAAAGGATGCACCTAAAATGACCAGGTCATTTTTACTTAGTTTCCCTTGGCAGCATTACCCGCCCAGGTTCGTAGGGTATAATCTCAGCCTCTTAGAGGCACCCCTTTTTCCGGGAACAAAGCTAAAGCAAATTTCTGATATTAAAAAATTTTAACACAGCAGAATATTAATCATTTAGCCCGTTAATTTTACATAAGAACTAAGAGCCTGTTTTAATTTTAATTCAAGACATGTTAGACTTCCACAGGCTCAGCCTGACACCTATAAAAGAAAGATATTCTGGATAAACAATGTCACTCTGAGTTAAGTCTATAGTGAGCTTGACTAACTATCGAAGAGTATTATACTATAAAGTTAAGCCAGTTTTAATATTTATCAATTTCTAATTTTGGCTTCGTGTTTTAATCTGATATTTATTGGATGCTTTGTCCATAAAGAAGTATTTCTTTCCGTCCTGGCTTACCTCAAATAAATGAGCCTCTTTCCATGACATATTCTTCTTAATATCTTCATATTCAAAACCAATAATAACGTTGTTATTTTTATCTACAACTCCGAATTTATCATTCTTTATTGCAATAATCATCGGATTCTCCTGATCATCGGAATCCATGACAAACAAATACTGGTATTGCGGTATTATATAAACCTGCGACAGATCTGCTGCGCCTTGAAGGTCTTTTTTTACAAGTCCATAATTCTCACCATTCTTGTAGATCGTATATGCAGGCATTTGAAAATCTTTTTTGCAGCGTCCCAGATCTTCATTCTTATACCGATATAAGGCTTTACCTGTTTTGTCAATCCGATAAGCAATTTTATCTATCTCTACTGTAGCATAATTCTGCTTACCATACAGTCTAATCTTCTCATTTGGTGACTGTGTAAGATTGCAATCTTCGGTAAAAAATAAAGCCAGATTAAATTTTGTGGGAATTATAAGCCTTCCTGTAGTATTGATATAACCATACTTCCCGTTTCTGAAAACTGGGATCAGCTCCGGAATATCATTCTTATTGGAAGTAGTCTGTATTACCTTATTTTGCTGTCCGTAAGCAATTATACAGCATAAAAAAAACAAAATTATTACAGCAAATATTTTATTCATTTGCGTTGTGTTTACTCACAAATTTGAGAAAACTTCCTGCGTCGGACAAATTTTTAAGATTTTTTATAAGTTCCTCAGAAGCCAGAAAGAAATAACAATAAAAAGGATAACATAAATGGCCTTTTGTCCAAACAGTGCTTTTCTAAGCTTTGGATATTTGGCTTTCACTTTATCCTGATTAAAGATAAGGCCTGTAATAACATACGGAATTGCTATTATAAATAAAGGATTATAACCAAAAGCTCCGTTTATATCTCCATGCAATAAAGCATGTAAAGCTCTTTGTGATCCACATCCGGGACAGTCGTACCCCGTCAGTAATTTAAAAGGGCATTGTAAAAAGAATCCTGAAGTTTCAGGATTATATCGATAGAAGATATAAACTCCTACCCCGCATAGCAGAAGCAATACGGCTATAGAAAGGAACTTATACTTTTTTATTATTTCCATTCACCTGTTGTAGTAGAAAGCACAATTGTGAAGACATAAAATGCCACTACAATCGCAGCAATAATAAACCATGAAATCACAGACCATATTACCATTTGCTTTGCCAGTTTTGATGCTTTCTGAGCACCTAAAACATCACCTCTGTAGAATTTAGATTCCACCGAAGCGGCATTAATTATTCCTATAATCCCAAGAATCTGGCAGCAAAATACGGTAGCCAATACAGACTCTACCAGCCACGTTTTCGGAGGAAAGCTTTGTTGTGGATTAGGAGTCATTATAGAGGTATCATCAATGTGTTCCATAGCAATTTTAATTCAGCGTAAATATAATGCAAAACAGGCAATTTACACTATATTTATAACCAATCTAAATAAGATTCACCTTAAAAGCCCGTATAAAATTCGTATTTTTGTATACTTTTTCACACCAAATGTGTGATTTACTAACGAATAAAACTTTGTAGCATATGACCTTTGATTTGGATATGATCAAAAAAGTTTATTCTGATTTCGACAACAGAGTAAACGCAGCAAGAGAGTTTATGGGAAGACCTCTTACTTATTCAGAGAAAATTTTATGTTCCCACTTATTTTCCACTCAACAGCCAGAAGCTTTCAAACGCGGAGAATCTTATGTAGATTTCGCTCCGGACAGAGTTGCTATGCAGGACGCTACAGCACAAATGGCTTTATTACAATTTATGCAGGCTGGAAAGAAGAAGGTTGCAGTTCCTTCTACGGTACACGCAGACCACCTTATCCAGGCTAGAGTTGGAGCAGACAAAGACCTTCAAGAAGCAGAAAATAAAAACAACGAAGTTTATCAATTCCTTCAGTCAGTTTCCAACAAATATGGTATTGGATTCTGGAAGCCGGGAGCTGGTATTATTCACCAGGTAGTTTTAGAAAATTATGCATTCCCTGGAGGAATGATGATTGGTACCGACTCTCACACTGTAAATGCAGGTGGTTTAGGTATGGTTGCTATTGGTGTTGGTGGTGCAGATGCTGTGGACGTAATGGCAGGAATGGCATGGGAGCTTAAATTCCCTAAAATGATCGGTGTAAAATTAACCGGTAAACTTAGCGGATGGTGTTCTCCTAAAGATGTAATTCTGAAAGTTGCTGGTATCCTTACTGTAAAAGGAGGTACTGGTGCTATCGTAGAATACTTTGGAGAAGGTGCTGAATCACTTTCTTGTACTGGTAAAGGTACAATCTGTAACATGGGTGCAGAGATTGGAGCAACAACTTCTATCTTTGAATTCGATAAAAACATGGCTAAATACCTAAGAGCTACAGGAAGAGAAGCTGTTGCTGCAGGTGCTGAAGCTATAGCTGATAATCTAAAAGCTGATAAAGAAGTTTATGCAGATCCCGCTAAATACTTCGATCAGGTTATTGAAATCAACCTGGATGAATTAGAGCCGGCATTAAACGGTCCTTTCACTCCGGATTTATATACTCCAATTTCTCAGATGAAAGAACTTGCTGAGAAAAACGGATGGCCAACTAAAGTTGAGGTTGGTTTGATCGGTTCTTGTACAAACTCTTCTTACGAAGATATCTCAAGAGCTGCTTCTATCGCTAAGCAGGCAATTGACAAAAACTTGGTAACTGCTGCTGAATATACTATTACTCCGGGATCCGAATTAGTAAGATATACAGTAGAAAGAGATGGTTTCCTGGATACTTTTGCTCAAATTGGTGGTAAAGTATTCGCTAATGCTTGTGGACCATGTATCGGTCAATGGGCTCGTGAAGGTTCAGAAAAACAAGAGAAAAACACAATCGTTCACTCTTTCAACAGAAACTTCTCTAAGAGAGCAGATGGTAACCCGAATACTTATGCATTCGTAGGTTCTCCTGAATTAGTAACTGCGCTTGCTATCGCTGGTAAACTAGATTTCGATCCGAGAACAGACAAATTAGTTAACAAGGATGGTGTTGAAGTTCTTCTAGACGAACCTCAAGGTTATGAATTACCAATCAAAGGTTTCGATGTTGAAGACGCTGGTTATATCGCTCCTGCTGAAGACGGTTCAAATGTTGAGGTTATTGTAGCTCCTACATCCGACAGACTTCAGTTATTAGAAGAGTTTACACCTTGGGATGGCAAAAACATTACAGGTGCTAAATTATTGATCAAAGCATTTGGTAAGTGTACAACTGACCACATCTCTATGGCAGGTCCATGGTTGAAGTACAGAGGTCACTTAGATAATATTTCTAACAATATGTTGATCGGAGCTGTTAATGCTTACAACATGGAAACTAACAACGTAAAGAACGAATTAAACGGTGAGCATATGGAAGTTCCTGCATCTGCAAGATCTTACAAAGCTGCCGGAGTTCCAACGATTGTTGTTGGTGATGAAAACTACGGTGAAGGTTCTTCAAGAGAGCACGCTGCTATGGAGCCTCGTCACTTAGGTGTAAGAGCTGTATTAGTTAAATCTTTCGCTCGTATCCACGAGACTAACCTTAAAAAGCAAGGTATGTTAGCATTAACTTTTGCTAATAAAGAAGATTATGACAAAATCCAGGAAGATGACACAATTAACTTCTTAGATCTTGATCAGTTTGCTCCAGGTAAGCCATTGACACTAGAGTTTGTTCACGCTGATGGTTCTAAAGACATTATTGTTGCTAACCATACTTACAATGCAGGACAAATTGAGTGGTTCAAAGCAGGATCTGCACTGAACCTAATCAAACAACAAGGGAAATAATTAATTTAATAATTTCTCATTGAAATAAAAAAGCCTCGCAAATGCGAGGCTTTTTCTTTGAAATAATATAGAATTATGGATTGAAGGAATTAACTCACTTTAATCTCTTGTGCAGGGATGTTGTTTTCAAGATCCTTTGGCAGGATTACGGTAAGAATACCATCTTCATAACCAGCAGAAATATTTTCGGATGCAACTTTCTCATTAAGCTTAAAAGAACGCTCAAAAGATGAAGCATATACTTCCTGATAGATATAATTTGCTTTCTCCTTGTCTTCAGTCGCTTTATATGAAATAGTCAGTACCCGGTCTTTTATCGCTATATTAAAAGCCTCTTTTTTCAGTCCGGCAGCAAATAATTGAAGCGCGTAATATTCTTCATTTTCAGAGATATTTACAGGCTTGAAGCTGCTGATTTTTTCAGCAAACATTTCCTTCATTGGGTGCTTGCTATTGAAGAAACCTTCACGGAACTTATCGAATTTGCGGTCGAATTTTCCATTACAGAAATCTTTTTTGTTTCTAAAATCTTCGTTGTTATGATGTCTTGTATACATTGTTATTTTTTTTAGTTTAATAAATTAGTTAATTGGGATAATAGCGATATTTTCTGTTCTTGAATTTCTATAGTTTGGTCTTACAGCAAATTCACTATTGTTTGAGGGATTAAAGCCTATTGGCAAATTTTCCTGATAAGGTTCAAAGTATCTTTCTCTCCTTCTTCTGAATTTTGAAGCTACGAGAGTTCCTATTCCTGCGATTAAGGTAACGGCCAGAAGTAATTTAAAAACCATACCTATAATCAGTGTTGCTAAACCTGCGATCACGGTAATTCCGATCAGTTTAGGCAATATATAACGCATTTTGTTTTTCATTTTTTTTGATTTTAAAGTTTAATAATAAAGGCCTTTGTATTGAAGACGAATAAAGAATTTGTTTTACTTTAAAATTTTTGAAAATAATTTCAATTTATTTACCAAACGCCCTGTAACAAACGAAAAATTAATTAAATAAATTTTCCAACAAACATTAAAAACCCTGTAAATAAATTCAAATAAAAAAGACTGTCCTTTTCGGACAGCCTCATGTTTTTGGATTTAAAATACTACCTTTCTAAAGTATTATTAAATTTTTTAATAGCATTTTCTAATTGAGTTCGTTTACTTATATCCATTGCTTTCCCAGGAGTCGGGTTATTTTTGAATTCTTCTCGCTTTTTTAGGTACTCATTTCTTGTTACTGGAATTCCATTTTGAATTGAAGATATTTCAACTTGCTTTTTAGTAATTGCAATAACTTTGAATTTGTCGTAACCTTTAGTATCTTGAATATCCAAAATAACACCCGGCAATCCCTTAAATCTATATGGACCCTCTGAAATTGGGATGCTACTTGTGTACCATGCGATATATTCTCTTTTATTGAAAATTGTTACTGCCTTCTTACACTTATACCCCAAAATTTCTTTTTCATCTTTATAATGAGTACTCCACTTTAAAGGTTCAGTCTCAAATGAGAAATAATCACGTCCTATACGACTTGTTACAGTTGTTTTATCCTTGTCACGAAATACAAGATAATCTACTTTAGGTTTAGCTAGGCTCCCTGCATTAATCTCTGCCATTCGCCCCGTCGCTTTAGCATTTGCTAATTCAGCTTCTAAAGATCTTCTGCGTTGTAAGAAAGCATCACTATAATATATTGACGAATTTGAATTCAGATCTAAGATCATAATCTCTTCAATTCTCTCATTCAAATTTGTTGTATCTCTTGAAAAACTATATAAATATTTTACTTCTATATCTGAAGCATTTTTATTTTGGGCGAAAATGAGACTTCCAAAAAATAATAATATAAGAAAATGTACTCCCATCTTTTTTATGCCCATCCCCATGCTTCAACAGGAGCATCACAGTCATCCTCCATTCTGTTAATTTCTACTTCAAGACAACTGATATCAGAATTACCTAATTCTATATATTCCGTATAGCCACATGAAGAAGTAATTTTTACAGGATACCAGATGGCTTCTTCAGATGGATTTAGATTTGATTCTAATTTACTTTCTTTTATTTCTACGCTTTTAGCACTCATAAATCCTGCAACTCCGATCGTTGCAATTAATAATGATTTTTTCATTTTAAATAATTTTTAATTGTTTAACCCAACTAAGCTAAAAATAATTCATCAAACTACAATTTAACATAAAATATCTCTTGTAATTTATAATCATTTTAATCAATTGCTTTTTCTTATAAAAACATATACTTATATATAGATAAACTTTTATTTTATATCATGTTGAAGTTGATTTTCTTAATTTTCTTTTTAAGAAACTATAATAATCTATATTATAATATAGAACTACAAGCCACATATAGATTACACTTTAGATAAGGTTATAAAACAAATAAAAAACCCGAAACTTAAAAGTTCCGGGCTTCAATATTATTTAAATCGGCATCGGTCTCCAAACCGTTTTTGCCATTCCTCACGAAAGCGTTCCTTGTCTTCATCTGAAAACTCTTCCATTCGTCTTTTCATTTTCTCTTTAAAATTTCTTCCGCCACCTCCGCCTCTAAAGCGGAAGCCACCAAATAATATTTTACTCAGAACCATGATTCCGAAGGCCTGCCAGAAGGTAATCGCTTTTACCCCTAGTATTTCTGGTAATAATAAATTCCATAGCCATTGTACTAACCAGACCAACAGAAATATCAATCCGATAATTAACGGAAAGATTAACCAAAATTTCTTTTTATTTCTATGTCTAAATCTACGATCCATATACTTAGTCCTTAAGTTCGTTGTATAAATGTTTTAATCTTTTGCGAAGGTGTTTTACAGCATATCCTTTTCTGCTGATAATAGTCTTTAGATTCTCACCTTCTTCGTCTGCAATTTCCTGCAAAGTTTTTTCCTCAACTTCATTCTGAAAAAATACCCGCCGTTGGTTATCTGGTAGTTCATCCAGCGCCTTCATTAATTCGTCCCAGAAAATGTCTTTAAACATTTTTAGTTCCGGATTATTGGAATCATCTGCTAAAAGAATTTCTTTAATGCTGAAACTTCCGTCTTCATCTTCATAAGTGTAGTCTTCCAGAGAATCACTTTTCTTTTTCCTGTAATTATCGGTAATCTTATTTCGGGTTACCGAATACAGCCAGGCACCCACATTTTCCAGATCATCTATATTCGTTAAACGGCTGGTCTGATACCAGACCTCCTGCAAAATATCTTCTGCATCCTCAGTTTTGCTCACTTTTCCTTTGATAAAGCGAAACAATTGTGAGCCGTAATCCTTTACGACTTCTGACAGTGAAGCAGTTTTTTTTTCAGCCATTTCATTCAAATATAGCGAGTCCATATTTATGAAGACGAACCAAAAGCAAAATTACTTTAACTTTTTCAAAAAATTTAATTTATAACTCTCGCCAATGGGAATTTCGCCTCCGGAAATAAGGTTTACAGACTTAATGTTGACCGTCTTTATCTTATCCCGATTTATGATATAAGATTTATGAACCCTGATAAAAGAAGTATCAGGTAATTGTTGCTCAAAAGATTTTAGTGTGTCCAGCACTATATATTCCTGATGTTCTGTTTTTATATTCACATAATCCTTAAGGCTTTCAATATACAATACCTCATCAAAATTAATGCGGTGCTGCTGGCCGGAAGATTTTACAAAAAAATACTGACCTGCTGAAGTTTCATTATTAGAAAGTCGTTCCTGAGCCTTCAGTGCGCTTTTATAAAGTCTGTCAAACGAAACTGGTTTTAACAAATAGTCGACTACATTATATTCATAGCCCTCCAAAGCATATTCAGCATAAGCAGTTGTAAGGATATACTTTAACTTATTACCTGCAATTTCCATGAAGTTAATTCCGGTAAGCTCCGGCATCTGAATATCTAAAAATGCCAGATCAGCTTCATTATTCTGAATAAAATCTAATGCTTCTAAAGGATTCTCTGAACTAAAAACCAGTTCCAAAAACGGAACTTTCTGAACATAGCTGCTCAACAGAGAAACCGCCAGAGGTTCATCGTCTACAACAATACATTTAATTTTCTCCATATCTAATATGCCGTCAATTTGTTTGTATTCAAATCAATTTTCAAATCTACAATAAAAGTATCTTCAGTCTCCGTAATTTCTAACCAGTGATTATCCGGGTAGATTAATTGCAATCTCTTTCTTACATTCCCAATGCCAATTCCCGATGAAAAATCTTTCATCCTCTGCTTCTTGGAATTTCTGAGATAGAAATGCAATCTACCATTATCATCGGACACTTTCAACTCCATTCCTTTGCCATTAATATCGCCATGTTTAAAGGCATTTTCAACGAATGGCACCAATAGCATTGGCGAGATTGATAATTTCGGATTTTTGAGATCTTTATTAAATAATATCAGCTCTGGATTCTTAATCCTAAGCTTTTCCAAAGCAATCAGACTCTCCATATAGCCTACTTCTTTATCCAGCTGAATAAAGTCCTTCTCCAGATCCTTTGTACTATATCTCAACAACTGACTTAGCTCTTCCAACGCAGGTAATGCCTTATCGGAATTCTGATACACCAGCGAATAAATATTATTGAGTGAATTAAATATAAAATGTGGATTTATCTGGGTTTTCAATGCTTGGAGCTCCGCATTTTTCTTTTCTTCTATTAATTCATACTTCTCTTTTTCTGATCGTGAAAAAAATTTAAAAAGACAAAATGAGGTACTAAAGAAGATTGTAGCAGTACTGTAAAATATATTATCATAAAAGTAAAATAAAAGTGTTGTCTTTTCATGATAATTTCCATGGCCGGTTAAAGCTCTTAAAAGTACCTCTTCCACAGAGTACCTTAACAATGCAAAACAAAATACACTTATAAAAAAACCTGCTATGGTTAAATATAATCTCTTTATATCAAAAAATAAAGGAACAATAAAAAAGTAGTTGATATAAAAAGCTACAAAGCTAACAGCCAAAAAAGTAAAATCTAGTACTATAATTTTTTTATAGCCTGCAATAAGAGGAATCAAAATATTAGAAGTGATATTGAGTACCCAATAAAAGATATGCAGAAATATAATTTGGTTCTTTTTCATGCTCAAATTTAATGCTAGTAAAACATTTTCCAATAGCCATTTTCGACAAACCTGCTTTTTTCATCGACGAAAAAAACAATCATCCCGTAAATACCCTGCTTCGTCTAAATGCTATTTCAGAGGGTGTTCACACACTATACCTTTGGCATATCAAAACGATCAGATAAAATATTATTTATAAAAAAACAACTATGAAAAAGACCTCTATATTCATCGCAACTTTATTATACAGCTTGTCATTCGCTCAGAAAACTCAGGATACCACTAAAGTACAAACAGTAAAAGCCGTAACTATTCAGGCAAAGAAAAAACTGATTGAAAGAAAAGCAGACCGTTTAGTCTTCAATGTTGAGGCATCGATGGCTTCACAAGGAATGGATGCTGTAGAGACTCTGAGTAATGTTCCTATGATGAATGTAGACGAAAATAAAGGTCTTATATCAATTGTAGGAAAAAGTAGTGTATCCGTAATGATTAACGGCCGTATGCTAAATCTTTCCGGAGATGCATTAATGAGTTATTTAAAAACCATCCGCTCAGAAAATATACTTAAAGTAGAAGTGATTACAACTCCTCCGGCTAAATATGAAGCACAGGGAAACAGCGGGCTAATCAATATTGTTCTGAAAAAGAATCCTAACATGGGTTTTAGTGGTAATGTAGGTTCAACATTTGTTCAGAGAACTTATTCCGGTGGATTAGGCAATGCAACACTCAATTATCAGACTTCAAAGTTTAGCATGAGCCTGAAGGGTAATTATACCAATACTGCAAAACGTACGGAAGAAAATTATGATATTATCGGTGCTACATCAAGCTATAGCCGTACAGTACGCAAAGATATGTGGAAAGAGTTTTCTCCAAGCCTTAATCTTTCTTATAAACTTAGTAAGAACTCTGAAATTGGACTGAATTATCTTTACACTCGTCAAACACCAGATATGAATATCTTCAATAACACGTCCTATTTTAAAGGAGAGCAACCAACCGAGACGCTGAGCACACCAACAAAACATTGCGAAACAAACCGAATGCAGACGTTATCCGTTTATTACGATTTAAAATTAGATACACTAGGCAAAAAACTAAGTTTTACCGGAAATTATTACGAAAACAACTCTAATACAATTGTAGATTTCTCCACTTTCAAAGCTTCGAACCAGACAACCGAAAACGTACAGACTATTTCTAAACTAAAACCGCAAATCTTCTCCGGGCAGGCAGATTTAGAACTTCCTTTTTCTTTCGGAACCATAGAAACCGGAGTAAAATTCAATCAGTTCAAAAATACATCAGATCTTAATTATTACAATATTATCAATCACACTCCTGTTTCCGATCAGTCCAGAACTAATTTCTTTCAGTATGATGAAAAGAATTATGCAGCCTATTTCAGCTTTACAAAGAGCTTTGGAAAAAATTGGGAAACAAAATTTGGTATCCGTTACGAAGATGCACATGTGGACGCCTATACTCCTGCAACGAATGAGCGCACTAAATATGGATACGGACAATGGTTCCCATCAGCATATGTTGCTTATAAAGAAGGTAAGAATGCCTTTAGCCTTGCTTATTCCCGTAGGATTAACCGCCCAGATATGAGTAATCTGAATCCTTTCCGCTGGTATAGTAATCCAAATTCTTATGCTTCAGGGAATCCATTACTACAGCCTGCATACATCAACAATACAGAACTTGCCTATACCTACAACAATAAATTATCTGTGAGTATTTATTATCTAAGATTAACAAATGCCTTCGGACAAGTTTCTTTTCTTGATGGGATTAATGAGAGCAGCACCTACCTAAATCACTATAACAATAATTTTTATGGTCTGAATGCCAGCTATACCGATAAGATTTTACCTTGGTGGGAAACCAGTATCTCTGCAACGGCTACATTACAAAATTCTTCTGTATTCAATATACAAGCTGAAACCAAGAGTGGGACATTCTTCAATTATTCTGCAAACAATACTTTCACCCTAAATGCAAAGAAAACAATTGTATTCTTCCTAAACTATAATCAGACCTTACCTTTTAAAAATGTCAATTCATCATTCAAGAACTTTTCTGACCTGTCTTCCGGAATAAGAGTTTCCCTAATGGACAAGCAATTGCAGATTAATGCCAGTGTATCCAACATCTTTGCTCAAAGATATCGTGCTGATAAATCTTTCTCTGATAATAAACAGTCATTCAACAATTACTGGGATGGCAGAACGCTACGTCTGAGTGTAAATTATACCTTCGGAAATTCAAAAGTAAAAGGAGCTCAGAAAGATATCAAATTCGAAGAAAAAAACAGAGCTAACTAAAAGGTTTTCTGAACAAATAAAGAATAATTAATGTAACAAAAACACACTTGTAATTGTCATTCTATAAAACAATACTCATGAAAAAGATATACGTATTAGCTGTCACTTTAATCTCATGTACAGCATTTTCACAAAATATACAGGATACCACCAAAGTAAAAACAGTAGAAACAGTTGTTCTGGAAGGAAAGAAAAAACTGATTGAAAGAAAGCCTGATCGTTTAATATTTAATATCGGTAACTCTGTTGCCGCTGCTGGTGGAACAGCATTGGATGCCCTGAAAGCCACTCCGAATGTAAAAATAAATAACGATGTGATCTCTATTGTAGGAAAAAGTACAGTCCTTGTATTAATAGATGATAAAGAAGTCTATATGAGTGGTGAACAGCT
This sequence comes from Elizabethkingia occulta, assembly GCF_002023715.1. GTDB lineage: Bacteria > Bacteroidota > Bacteroidia > Flavobacteriales > Weeksellaceae > Elizabethkingia > Elizabethkingia occulta. Next base: position 319,567 of record NZ_MAHX01000016.1, on the reverse strand, counting down.
TAGCCGCTACCTGGAAGGTATTAGTGCGGAGAATTTGTCAAAGATTGAAGTAATCACCACTCCACCAGCTAAATATAGTGCTGAGGGAAACAGTGGTATAATCAATATCGTTACGAAAAAAATGAAGGTTAACAGCTGGAACGCTAACGTTGGCTCTTCATATCAGAGATCAAGACGAAACACTTGGCGTTCCAATGCCGCCTTCAACCTTCAGAAGGATAAAATAACACTACAATCATCTATAGATTTAGGCGACAGAAGATTTTTAAGAAACTGGAACAACGATCTTTATTATCCTGATGCTCATTGGGAAAATCGCGGAATTACAGATTTTAAAAATAATTACTATGCAGTAAAAGCCGCTCTGGATTATAAGGTAAACGAAAGGTTAACTCTTGGTACCAAATTCAATGCAAGCCTTTTCGATACTAAAAATAACGGAACACCAAGTTTTTCAAATATTTATGATTCGGCTGGAGCGCTGCAAAAGTATATCTCTACTTCATCTTTTCAACGAGTCAAATCTCAGCAACAAGTCTATAACCTGTATTCCGAATACAAACTGGATACTTTAGGAAAAAAGATTACTATGGACCTGGATTATGTAAATTATAATGGTCCGGGAAACCGACCATTTTCTTATGCTACATACAAACCAAATAACGAAATAGTACAGGGAAGCCAATTTACAGGGCTTAATAATACTGAAAGCCAGATTCAGAATTTCTCAGCAAAAATTGACACAGAACTTCCATTAAAATTTGTCAATCTTAGCTTTGGAGGTCGATTTTCTACTGTAAAAACTACCAATGATATTGCTGCCTATAAGGAGGTAAACAGCGAAATGGTACCGGACACCAATATCTCAAACTACTTCAGATACAGAGAAAATAACGAAGCTTTATACGTTTCCGGAAGCAAAAAAATTGGCAAGTGGAATTTACAGGCAGGATTACGAATGGAAGCTACCCAAACCACCGGATATTCCCGTGAATTAGATAATACTCATAAAAACAACTACATAAAATTATTTCCTACGCTATATGCAATGTATTCTATTGCTGATAAAACAAGCATTAGTTTCAATTACTCCAGAAGGATTAACCGTCCTTCTTATGAAAGCCTGAATCCATTCAGAACCATTAACAACAGCAATAGTTATAATGAAGGTAATGCATTTTTACAACCAGCTTTTACGGACAATGTTGAACTTACTTTCACCTACAAAAACTTGGACAGCAGGGTGTATTTCTCAAGTCTGAAAAATGGAATCAGCCAGGCTTCCTTAATAGATCCCGCCACTATGAACAATAATTTTGTCTGGATGAATTATGTAGATGCTAATTCATTCGGTTTGGCAGAAACTTTTACCTGGAAACCTGTGAAATGGTTGTCCAGTATGAACACCTTCAACCTTAGCTACAGCAATACTCAGCTTAGCATCGGACCTGAACGCTATAAAGGCTGGACTGCAGATTTCTCTACAAGCAATGATTTTACATTAAACAAACCAAAAACAGCTTTCTTTAATCTTACTTATACTCAGGATTTTGGAGGTGTATATAATAATTTTACAAGCAAAGCTTATTCAACTGTTGACATATCTTTTAAATATCTTGCCTTCGATAAGAAACTGATAATAAGCCTTGTTGGCAGCAATATATTTAACGGAATCGGTTATAGTTATCAGATGATGAATGGTGTAAAACAAAGTTTCAGAAATATTTGGGATAATCAAAGCTTCCGAGTTTCTCTGAATTATAAATTCGGTAATGATAAGATAAAAACCAGCAATCGCCAGTCCGGAAATACTGAAGAACTGAACAGGATGTAAAATAATCTATAAAACCAGCATTCCTAAAACTACCTTGAAGTCCATTTTATTCACTATAGTTTGAATTTTAAGAAACTTTAACAACTCCCAACTGTAACAATACTGTAATTCTTAAGTCATATTGATAAAAAGTAAGATAACAGTATGAAGAACAAAATTATTATTTTAGGAATGCTGACTCTAGGTATTTCTGCGTTTGCCCAGGAAACTGGTTCAAAAGAGAAATCCAGAGAGAAGGAAATCCAGGGGGTGAGCATGACCAAAACCAAAAAAGCCGTAGAACAGAAACCGGATCGTACGATCTTCGATTTCTCTGAACAGCCCAATCTTAATTCAGGAACAACCTTGGAAGGGATAAAGAAACTTCCGGGAATGGTTGTTACCGATATTGCAGGAATGATGTATCAGGGAAAACCTCTGGCTGTATTTATGGACGGACGTCCTCTTAATATATCAAGTAATGATTTAACAGCCTTTTTGGAAGGGATGCCTGCTAATTCTATTGAAAAAATAGAAGTAATTACCCAACCAGGTGCAGAATTCCCTGCAACTTCCGGTGGTGCTATTCTGAATATTATTACCAGTAAAAGTGCCAAAAGTTACCTTACAGCAACTTATTCAGGAAGCTACCGTTTTTCGAATTATGATAAATTCAGAAGTAAAACCAATAACAGTATAGTTCTTAACTCAAGAAACAAAGTTTTCGGATGGCAGTTCAGTGCCGGACAAAGTTACCGTGAGTCTTTTAATACTACACAGACTGATGATATATTCAGTAATTATGCGGACCGTTTTCAGAGAAGTAACTTTGCTAAAGCTGCTTTAACATTTGATATCGGAGCAGACAGGTTATTAATCAACTACGATTTTAACTCTTATAATAACGACAGTAATTTAGAAGCTTCAGGTAAACAAGTTGTGAACAACATGACCCAATTATACGAAAATACAGGTAACAGTAAGAGTAAAACGTACAGAAATGAAGCTGTAGCTACTTATCAGAAAAAATTTAGTGACAAAGACAAGAAACTAGATTTCAAATTTACTTATACCAATTACAGAAGTAACTTTAACCAGTTCTCTAATTTTATAAAGCCTGCTTCTTCAACCATATTTTATCCTGAGAATAATTCGGACCAGAATATATACAACTTCAGAATAGATTACTCTCAGCCAATTAAACTTTTAAATGGTGGGAAAATTAGTTTTGGTGGACTTTATGAAAAACTAGATTATGTAACCCAGTCTGCTAAGGTTACCAATTTAGATTATCAAAGACAAACGGCTTCTACTTATGCTGAAGTAATGGCAAAGTATAAGAAATTTGATTTCATCGTTGGAGCGCGTGCTGAAGATTATGATATTAGTGGAACAACTCTGATTTTAGATGATAATAAAAACTGGGTTAATACACCTCTTACACCTTTCAAAAAATTCAAAGTATTCCCAAATGCAAGTATTCAGTATAACTTTAAGCCATCAATCTACTTTAATCTGAACTATAATAAAAAAATCAGCTTACCAAGTATATCATTCCTAAACCCTAACAATACCAATTATCAGGGACCGAATGTGGACTTCAAAGGAAATCCTTTCCTTAACCCTACTATATATGATAATTTTGAAGCGAAAATCAGCGCTTTCGATTATGCTTTCCTAAGCTATAACATGGGAATTGTAAAGAACCAGGTAATTCAGTATGTAGAGAGAGATGGAGACAGAATATCACAAAGCAATAAAAACGTAGATCGTATTACACAACATAATTTCAATTTTGGGGTTCCTATTCCTTTTATGCTTTTCACAAAGCCATTAAGCGAGATTATGAAGTTTAACTTTAATCCTGATAAGATTAATCTACTTTATGTTTATGCAGGGTATCAGTTCCAGGATATCAAGGATATTCAGGATAAAAAAGGAATGTGGATATTTAATATTTCCGGGCAGTTCATCTTACCTAAGAATATTAAGCTTAATGCTAACTTCAGCTATCTGACAAAAGGTAATTACTATTACTTCATGCCATTGTACCCTATTAATAATAGTTTGGATCTTACATTAACCAAGAAATTCAACAAAGACAGGCTAACAGTATCATTATATGCTAATGATGTATTAAATGGTACCAGAATGTCCTTCCGTACGACGAACCAAAATCCGGGAGTTATATTGAATAGCAGATATGACAGCAGAAGTTTTGGAATTTCCGTTAATTATAAAATACCTACAAGAAACAAATTAGCAAAAGTGGATCAGAATATGTTGAATCAGGACACTCCAAAAGAGGATAATGGGGGCATAATGAAACAATAATATTTTTTCTGATGGTAATTTGATTAATAAAAGATAAAATCACTATCTTTTCATTTTAATTCAAATACAAAATGAAATATAATCTCGACGATAAGAACCGACAAATTTTAGATATCCTTCAGCAGGATGCAAAGCTATCCGTCAAGGAAATCGCTTCCCGTATACAACTTTCTTTCACACCAACTTACGAAAGAATTAAAAATATGGAGGAAGCAGGAATCATCAGCAAATATGTTGCATTGGTAGACCGCCAGAGAGTAGGTTTAAAAGTTGCAGCTTATTGCAATGTAACCCTGAAAGAGCAGTCTAAATTTGCTTTATTAAAATTTGAAGATGCTATTAAGGATATTCCCGAGATTATAGAAACAATCAGTGTTTCCGGAAATTATGATTATATGTTGAAGATTGTTTCAACAGATATTGAAAGTTATAACAAGTTCATTATTGATACCATTTCCAACTTACCAAACATCGGCCAATACCATAGTAGTATTGTAATGACAGAGGTGAAGAAGGAAACGGCATTTAAAATTCCGCATCCGGAAGAACTTTATTAATTAATTTTATTGAAAACTTTATAAAAGTTTTCTCTGATTTCTTCAGTCGACAGATTACCTATACTGCCTTTGTGCGTATGATTTACAGATGTACTGGCCTGGAATTGATTATTTTCGATCTCCAGGCCAATTTTTTTATAGGCCTCACGGAAAGGCAATCCATTCAGTACTTCACGGTTTACAGCTTCTACACTGAATAGGTATTTATATTTTTCATCAGTTAGAATTCCGTCTTTTACTACAATATGCTGTAGCATAAAGTCTAAAATCTGAAGACAGTCTTTTAGAGTTTCTATTCCCGGAAAAATAATTTCTTTTGTAAGCTGCCAATCTCTGTGGTAACCAGATGGCAGATTATTTATCATTAAGGTTAATTCATTCGGTAAAGACTGAATTCTGTTAGATTTTGCTCTTACCAGTTCGAATACATCCGGATTCTTTTTATGTGGCATAATAGAGCTTCCCGTTGTTAGAGAGTCTGGAAAGCTAATGAATCCAAAGTTCTGGTTCATATACAAGCATACATCATAAGAGAACTTACTAAGCGTACCTGCAAGATTAGCCATTGCCATTGCCAGAATTTTCTCAGTTTTCCCACGTGTCATTTGTGCATAAACAACATTGTAATTTAAGGTTTCGAAATCTAATTTCTCTGTTGTAAATTCACGATCAATCGGAAAAGAAGATCCATATCCTGCCGCTGATCCTAAAGGATTCTTATTGCATACATTATAAGCAGCTACCAATAACTCCAGATCATCGGTCAAAGCTTCTGCATAAGCCCCAAACCATAGTCCAAATGAAGAAGGCATTGCAATCTGTAAATGTGTATACCCCGGAATCAGTTTATCCTTATGAGCTTCGCTTAAAGACTGCAATGTTCCAAATAATTGTTCAGACAGCTTTGCAATCTCTTTAATCTCTTCTTTCAGATATAATTTAATATCAACAAGAACCTGATCGTTACGGGATCTGGCACTATGAATCTTTTTGCCTGCATCTCCAATTTTCTGAGTAAGGTTAAATTCTACCTGAGAATGTACATCCTCTACTCCATCTTCAATTGTAAAATTACCCTTCTTTACCTCTTCCAGCATGATAAGAAGTTCTTTCTCTATCAGTTTCCATTCGGATTCTTCTAAAAGTCCAACACGGGATAACATCTCGGCATGAGCAAGATTTCCTTTTATATCATATTCTGCTAAAAGCAAATCGAAATCACGATCGTTTCCAACCGTAAATTTTTCAATGATCTTAGCGTGTTCAGCTTCTTTGCCATCAATATTTTTATCCCAAAGTTTCATTTTGCTTATTTTGTTTTTATAACTATGTCATGAATTGCCCACAACAAAGGAATTAAATTTCATTTATTCAAGGCTTCGACGGGCTCAGCCTGACGGTATACAGACAATGTCATTCTGGGCCTGTCGAAGGATATTGCTTTTATCTAATCATCTTGCTAAGGGTTTGAAACCCTGACAAAATCTTTTTAGTAAATAATTTTTTCCAGAATTTTAATATATAGTTCTATTCCTTCTTTTATCTCGTGAAGGAAAATATACTCGTCTGCACTATGTGACCTGGTAGATAATCCCGGCCCCAGCTTTAATGATGCAAACGGTATTACAGCCTGATCTGATGATGTAGGAGATCCATAACAGGTTCTTCCTAACTCCAATCCGGCTCTTACGATTGGATGCTCTTCAGATATCGACGATGAATTTAGTCGAAGAGATCTTGGCTTAACCTCAGATTTCAGATGGGCTTTAATCGTTTCATACACTTCCTGATTGGTGTACTGATCTGTAACACGTACATCTATTGTAAATCTGCATTCATCCGGAACCATATTGTGTAGAGATCCTGCATTAATCACCGTGGTAGTCATCTTAACTTTTCCTAACCATGGAGATTCTTTCGGAAACTCGTAGTTTCTTACCCACTCAATATCTTCAATTGCATTATAAATAGCATTATCATTATTCGGGTGAGCAGCATGCGATGGAGTTCCTTTTGCTACACAATCCAGTACTAAAAGCCCTTTTTCAGCTACTGCCAATTGCATTTCTGTAGGCTCTCCTACAATCGCAAATTCCAGATTACCCAAATGTTTCAGAATTGACTCTACTCCATTCACACCTGAAATTTCCTCTTCTGCTGTTGCCGATAAAATAATATTATACTTTAAATCTTTCTGAGCATAGAAATAAAGAAAAGTAGCAATAAGAGATACTAATGGCCCACCAGCGTCGTTACTTCCCAATCCATAAAGCTTTCCATCTTTTTCGATAGCTTTAAACGGATCATTCGTATAACTAAGATTAGGCTTTACCGTATCGTGATGGGAATTGAATAATATTGTTGGTTTGGCATCATCAAAATATAGATTCTTCGCCCAAATATTATTTTGCTCCCGGTTATATGTTACTCCTTTAGTTTCAAGAAAATCTCCGATCATCTGCGCCGTCTGATCTTCTTCTTTGCTAAAAGATTGTGTTTCTATAAGTCTCTTCAGAAGTGCTAATACCTCCTGATATAAATTTTCCACTTCATTATGCAGTAATTCTTGTTCCATAAGCTCTTTTGGTTAAAATTAAAGAAGAAAGATCTTCTGCCTGTAAGATATGTACTGCTCTAACTCCTTTCTGTATTGCCGAAAATGCATTATCCAGTTTCGGTATCATTCCCTGAAAGATCTTGCCTTCTTCTTTTAGTTTTTCATAATTAGAAGGGTTGATTTCGGGGATTATGGAGTCTTCATTTTCTACATCCTCCAGCACGCCTTTCTTTTCGAAGCAATAATACAAAAAGCTTTCGTAATTTCCGCTCATAGCCGTAGCAATTGCAGACGCCATGGTATCTGCATTGGTATTCAGTAACTGACCGTTTCCATCATGTGTAATTGCACAAAAAACCGGAACGAATCCCGCCTGCAATATCTTATCAATATTTTCGGAATTAACCGCAGCCACATCTCCTACAAAACCAAAATCTATAGGATTAGCAGGTCTTTTATTAGCCAGTACGCTATTAGCATCTGCTCCGGACAGCCCTATAGCTGTATCTCCATTTGCAGATAAGGCTGCCACAATATTTTTGCTGATAAGCCCTCCATAAACCATTGTAATAAGCTTTAGCGTCTCTGCATCCGTAACTCTGCGTCCGTCTATCATCTGTTGCGGAATATCCATTTTTTCAGCTAACTCCGTTGCTATTTTCCCACCGCCATGTATCAGAATCTTGGGCTCTTTTATACCAGAAAAGTTTCTCAGAAAAGCAGAAAGTTTTTCCGAGTCATCAATGACATTTCCCCCGATTTTAATAATATGCAGTGGCTGCTTCATACAATTTTGTTATGGTTTATTATTTGTAACCTCATAGATTTTGGAAACCCATGAGGTTTCTTTATTATAAAATATTCTTCAGTACCCATTGTGCAGTAATCAGACGATTTCCTGCCTGCTGATATACTAATGCGTTTTCGCTGTCCAGTACCTCATCACTAATTTCCACATTTCTTCTTACCGGAAGACAATGCATTACTTTAGCATTATTGGTTTGTTTCAGCTTTTCCAGTGTTAGCAACCAATCTCCTTTTACTTCAGGAGTAGCCCCGTAATCACTGAATGAAGACCAGTTTTTTACATAAATGAAATCTGCATCCTTTAATGCTTCATCCTGATCGTTCGTAATCGTTAATCCATCGGTATATTCTGTATCCAGATCATAACCTTCCGGGAAAGTAATAGTTACATCTGCATCTATTTCTTTTACCCACTCACAGAACGAGTTCGCTACTGAATGTGCAATAGATTTTACGTGAGGTGCCCAGGTTATTACAACCTTAGGTTTTCTTTCTTCTTTCCAGTTCTCTTTTATCGTCAGCATATCCGTAAAGCTCTGCAGCGGATGTCGGGTTGCCGATTCTAAAGAGATAATCGGAACTGTAGCATGTTGAATAAACTGATTCAATACCTTGTCCTGTGTATCTTCCTCTTTATCTTTGAAAGCAGGGAAACAACGAATAGCAATAACATCACAATATTCGCTTAACACTTTTGCAGCATCTTTAATATGCTCCACAGTAGTTCCGTCCATTACAGCACCATCATGTAGCTCCCATGTCCATGCATCTTGTCCTGCATTAATGATAATGTAGTTTAAACCAAGATTCTGACATGCTTTCTGCATGCTGATACGTGTACGAAGGCTAGGATTAAGAAAAACCAGTCCTACAGTTTTGTTTTTTCCAAAATCCGGTGTTCCCAGCGGATTATTCTTAATATCTATACATTCCTGCAGCGCCTGTTCCAGATTGGGGACATCGTCTACACAAGTAAATTTCTGTAATTTAGCCATTGAGTTCAGTTTTTAGAGCATTAACAAATTGATCAATCTCCGCTTTGGAAACCGCTAACGACGGTAAAATTCTGAGTGTATTTTTGTTAGAAGCATTTCCTGTAAGAATCTTATGTTTCCATAACAAGTTGTTACGTACTTCAGCACATGGCATTTCCAATTCTATTCCGGTCATCAATCCAACACTACGAACTTCCTTTACTTTTGGTAAATCTTTTACCTGCTCAACAAGATAGTCACCCATTTCCTGAGCATTTTGAATAAGATTTTCTTGCTCCAGAATTTGTAACACTGCCAAAGAAGCCGCACATGCTAAATAGTTCCCACCAAAAGTAGTCCCCAGCATTCCTTTTTTAGCCTGTATTTTTGGAGAAATAAGTACTCCCGCTACCGGAAAGCCATTTCCCATTCCTTTTGCTGTTGTAATAATATCTGGCTTTACTCCGGAAAACTGGTGTGCAAAAAACTTACCTGTTCTTCCATATCCTGATTGTATTTCATCCAGAATGAAAACAGCATTATGTTCCTGACACAATTTCTCTATTTTCTGAAGGAAAGAGTCTGTTGGGATCTGAATTCCGCCTACTCCCTGGATTCCTTCAATAATTACAGATGATATTTCATTTTCAGCAAAGGCTTTTTCCAATGCTTCTTCATTATTGAACTCTACAAACAATATATTATCCGTTTCGTTAACCGGTGCAACAATACTTGCATCATCTGTAGCAGCTACCGCAGCAGAGGTACGACCATGGAAAGCTTTGCTGAAAGCTATTACTTTCTTTTTGCCATTATGGAAAGAAGCTAGTTTCAATGCATTTTCATTGGCCTCAGCACCTGAATTACACAGAAACAACTGATAATCATCGTAACCACTTAATTTACCTAATAATTCTGCTACCTGGCTCTGAATCGGAATGTTTACTGAATTTGAGTAAAAGCCAATGTTCTGTAATTGTTCAGAAATTGTTTTTACATAATGTGGATGTGAATGTCCCACTGAAATTACAGCATGTCCGCCGTATAAATCTAAATATTTTTCACCTTTATCGTCCCACAGATAAGAAGCTTCTGCTTTTACCGGCGTAAGATCGAAAAGGCTGTATACGTCAAATAAATTCATTTTTGTTATTTTTTTAAACCACAAAAGCGACAAAAGAAAAAATAACCTTTTAAGTTAATCTAAAGCTCAAAAAAGGTTACTGTTTTAAACTTTAGAAATTGTTATTTTTTGAAGAAATTGCTTTTATTTCTTTTGTGGTTAAGGTTTTAATATGCTAAAGGTTTTAGTTTTAATCCGGCTTGCTCTTCAAAACCAAACATTAAGTTCATATTCTGAATTGCCTGTCCTGAAGCTCCTTTTAAAAGATTGTCAATTGCTGAATGTATGACAAGCATATTGTCTTGTTTTTCCAACTGAATTGCACACTTATTGGTATTTACTACCTGCTTCATATTAATAGCTTCCTTGGATACACTCACAAAAGGTTGGTCTCTATAGAAGTCTTCATAAGCCTGATAAAGTTCTTCCAGAGAATGATCACATTCTAATGTTGCACTTACAAAAATTCCTCTTGGCCAGTCTCCTCTCCATGGTACGAAATGTACTCCAACAGTATTCTTGTTTTCACTTTCAAGCGTCTGCTTTATTTCATCCAGATGCTGATGGGAAAGTGTTTTATATGCCGATATATTATTATTTCGCCACGAGAAATGCGTTGTATCCTGTAGCTTTACGCCAGCGCCTGTACTTCCCGTTACACCAGTTACAAAAATCTGGTTCAATAATTTCTTGTTCGCTAAAGGCAATAATGCATACTGAATTGCAGAAGCAAAACACCCCGGATTAGCAACTTCATTAGCACCTTTTATTTTTTCTTTTTGAAACTCCGGCAAACCATAGACAAAGCTTTTATCCTGAAATTCCCCTTCTAAACGGAAGTCATTCCCAAGATCAATAATCTTTGTTTCCGAAGAAACTTTATTTTTCTCCAGCCAAGGCTGACTCTCTTTATGTGGTAAGCACAGGAAAAGTATGTCTGCGGACTGTAATTCCGAAGAGAATTCCATTTCTGTTTCACCCAAAAGATCCTGATGAACACTGTATATCTTTTTACCAGCTGCATTTCTGCTCAATGCAAAAGCCAACTCTGCGTAAGGATGATTTAATAACAAACGGATTAATTCTCCACCTGTATATCCTGTTCCGCCAACAATTCCGGCTTTAATTTTATTTTCCATATCCCGGATTTGTCTGGTGGTATATTGTTAATGAATTCGCCAGAATTTTGGAGAAGCCTTTTACATCATCACCTGTCCATGCATTATTCATCTCTCCATACTGGCCAAACTTTCCGGACATTAAATCGAATTGTGATTCAATTCCGTTCAAAACAAATCGGTAAGGCATAAAGGTTACAAATACTTTACCACTTACACTGGTCTGAGAACTTTTGAAGAAAGCTTCAATATTACGCATCACAGGATCCAGGAACATTGCTTCATGCAGCCAGTTTCCATACATTACAGCTAACTGATCTTTCACAACCAGTTGGTTTTTAGAAAGCGTATGCTTTTCTAATAAATGATGTGCCTTTAGCGCTATTAATGCCGAAGCAGCTTCAAAGCCTACACGTCCTTTTATTCCGATAATTGTATCTCCTACGTGGATATCTCTTCCGATTCCGAAAGGAGCTGCAAGTTCTTCCAGCTTTTTGATGGCTTTAGTAGGATGGTTATAAACTTCACCATCTATTCCTACTAATTCGCCATTATCAAAAAGTAAAGTATGTTGCTCCTGCTCAGTTTTTTTAACCTGAGAAGGAAATGCGTCTTCCGGTAAATATTCATGAGAGGTAAGGGTTTCTTTTCCTCCTACTGAAGTTCCCCATAATCCTTTATTAATTGAATATTTAGCTTTCTCAAAATTCATATCTACTCCGTGTTCCTTCAGGAAGTCTATTTCCTCTTCACGGCTTAGTTTAAGATCACGGATAGGTGTTATAATCTCCATCTCTGGCGCCAGAATATTGAAAACCACATCAAATCGAACCTGGTCATTACCAGCTCCGGTACTACCATGACAAATAGCCTCAGCACCTACTTCCAATGCGTATTCTGCGATTACCTTAGCCTGAATTGTCCTCTCTGCACTTACGGACAACGGATAAGTGTTATTTTTCAACACATTTCCGAATAACAGGTATTTAACACAAGACTCGTAGTATTCCACTACGCTGTCTACACATCTGTAAGAAGCAATTCCTAACGATAAAGCTTTTTGCTCGATCGTCTGAATTTCTTCAGCTGTAAATCCTCCTGTATTTACAGTTACAGCATGAACTTCGTACCCTAATGTTTTCGACAGATACAAAGCACAATAAGTCGTGTCCAAACCGCCACTATAGGCTAAGACTACTTTCTTCTTCATTGTTTTGAGATTTTTTAGGTTTATATAACATTGCCGTGCAGAGGCAATTTTTTCTTTCTTTACTCATCAGGATATCATAATTCACGCAGCTTTTACAACCACTCCAGAAATCTTCATCCTGAGTCAGTTCCGAATAAGTTACCGGCCAGTATCCTAGTTCGCTATTAATCTTCATTACAGCCAGCCCCGTGGTTAATCCAAATATTTTAGCTTCCGGATATTTTTTACGGGAAAGATTGAATATAGCATGCTTAATATCCCGTGCCAGTCCAAACTTTCGGTATCTTGGATTAACAATTAATCCTGAGTTTGCAACAAACTCTCCTGTCCAGGTTTCTATGTAACAGAACCCGGCCCATAAGCCATCGTCAGAAAAAGCAATTACAGCCTTCCCCTCCTGCATCTTTTTCTGAATGTATTCCGGTGTACGCTTAGCAATCCCCGTTCCGCGAAGTTTCGCGGAATTCTCCATTTCATCACAAATCATTTGCGCGTATTTGCCGTCTTCAGCAATAGCTTGTCTTACAACAAACGTCATTTTTAGATCAAATTTTAAAAACAGGGGACAAATTTAGGTAATTAATTTGCAAAAATGCAAATTAATTTAATTTTAAATCTTTTAAAATTATATACAGAAGATAATATTTTGGAATATAAGATTTAAAAAGATAAAATATCTAAAAACAAAAACTCTAATCTTGAAGATTAGAGTTTTTATTTATTTTCGTGTAAAAAATTATTTTTCGCAGGCTTGCCAGATTTTATCCTGAGGGTTGGTTGGTGCAATGATTTCAATCGCTTCTTTTGTTACCGGATGAGTAAAGCTAAGCTTTCTGGCATGTAAATGAATTCCACCATCGGGATTAGACCTTGGAGCTCCGTATTTCAGATCGCCTTTTATCGGAATCCCAATTTTAGCCAACTGAGCTCTGATCTGATGATGCCTTCCTGTTTCCAGGTCGATTTCTAAAAGATAATAATTATCCAAAGTCCTGATTACTTTATAATGCAGGCGTGCTTCTTTTGCTCCTTCAGTTACTTTTTCAAAAACTGTGGCTTTATTATTTTTTTCATTTTTACGAAGGTAATGTACCAACTTCTGCTCCAAAGGAACCATTTCTTTAGGTACGATCGCCCAATACGTCTTTTCAATTTCACGGTTCTTCACCATCTGCGTCAGCCTCGACAAGGCTTTGCTGGTTTTGGCATAAATAACAAGACCAGAAGTTGGTCTGTCTATACGATGCACTAAACCCAGAAAAACATTTCCGGGTTTATGGTCTCTTATTTTTATAAAATCTTTAATTTCGTCCAGAAGGGATTTATCTCCAGTCTTATCTCCCTGCACCAATTGCCCTACCTGTTTGTTAATCACCAAAAGATGATTATCCTCATAAACGATCTGAGATTCTGTCATGTATTAATAACTTTCCTGCTGATTAGGGAAATCCTGAGATTTCACATCTTTCACATATTGCCCTACAGCACCAGCCACTTCATCAAAAAGATCAAGATATCTTCTTAAGAATTTAGGACTAAAACCTTTATTCATTCCTACCATGTCATGGAAAACCAACACCTGCCCATCGCAGTCAGGTCCTGCACCAATACCAATTGTCGGGATGTTTATACTTTCGGTTACCTGCTTTGCCAGAGAAGCCGGAATTTTTTCCAATACAACAGAAAAACATCCTAATTCTTCCAATAGTTTAGCATCGCTAATCAATTTCTGAGCTTCAGCTTCTTCCTTCGCTCTTACTTTATAAGTTCCGAACTGATAAATAGATTGTGGCGTAAGCCCCAAATGTCCTATTACCGGGATACCAGCATTAACAATTCTTTTGATAGATTCGGCTACTTCAGCACCACCTTCCAGTTTTATAGCATGCGCTCCGGATTCCTTCATGATTCTTACAGCAGAATCCAGTGCCTTTTGTGGATCAGATTGGTAAGTACCAAAAGGAAGATCTACAATAACCAGCGCACGGGTTACACCACGTACTACACTCTGTGCATGATAGATCATCTGGTCCAGTGTAATTGGCAAAGTAGTTTCGTGTCCGGCCATTACATTAGATGCAGAGTCGCCCACCAATACAGCATCTACACCACCTGCATCTACCATTTTTGCAATAGAAAAATCATATGCTGTAAGCATGGTGATTTTCTCGTTGTCAAACTTCATTTTACGGAATGACTCAGTTGTCACCCTTTTAATTTCGCTGTGTACTGACATATTTGTTTGTGCTAAGGTTGAATGGGACTAAATAGATACGTGTCCCAGCTTTTTTAATTTATCGTGATTCAGAATTCTTATATTTCTTCCGTCTACACTGATAAGTTCATCCTGTTTGAACTCGGAAATTAACCGGATAGCACTTTCTGTTGCTGTCCCTACAAGGTTGGCAATTTCCTCTCTTGTTAATGATATTTTGATAAAACCTTCAGGATCGGTTCCAAGCTTTTGTTCTAATAACAATAATACTTCCGCAAGTCTTTCGCGCACTGTTTTCTGTGCCAAGAAAGTAATTGTTTTAGATGCCTCACCCAGTTCGTAAGCTATCTTCTGCAGCATAGCATAAGAAAGTTTTGGGTCTGCTTCTAAAAGATGATTGAAGGTCTCGGCAGGAAGGAAAGTAATCTCAGCATCTTCCATTGCTTCAGCTGTTGCTCCGAACGGCTCATCACAAAGAAGGGAACGATATCCCACTAAATCTCCTTCTACGCAAAACCTTAGAATTTGTTCTTTTTTGAAAAAACCTGATTTGGAAAGCTTAACTGTCCCTCTGTCAATAAAATAGACACCTTGTGGAAAATCTCCTTCGTCAAAAATAGTATCTCCTTTTTTAAGACTTAGAACTTCTTTACCTTTAAGATATCTTTCAAAATCTTCTTTAGAAAGATTTTCTTTGAAAGATTTTTCATTGAAAGTTTTTAAAAAAGCTGTCTCAATCTGTTGAAATTTAGAATCTGGCATCTTTTTGAAAGCTAATATGATAATAATCAGACAAATTTAGCGTAATTAAACTGCTCCTCAAAAGTTTTTGTCATAATTTTGCATGCTAAAGCTATAATAAAATGAAGGAAAGCTGTTTCCATTGTGGACAGGACATTGACAAAGAGATCATAAGCTTTGACGAAAAAACATTCTGCTGCAACGGATGTAAGTCTGTATATGAGATCCTCAATATGAATAATCTTACCGGTTTTTATGATTTGAATAAGAAAGCCGGGATAAGACCTAGTGATGATACAGCTCCTTTTGACCATCTGGACACAAAAGAAGTTTTCGACCGTCTTGTAGATTTTTCTGAAGGCGCCACTTCTTTAGTAACCTTCAAAATTCCGGTAATCCATTGTTCTTCATGTATATGGTTACTGGAAAGCTTACAGACATTAAATAGCTCTATACATTATTCTACAGTGAATTTCACTAAGAAAACGGTACAGATATCCTTTAATCATGAAGAATTAAAATTAAGTGAACTAGCTCAGTTCCTTTCTAATCTTGGTTACAAACCAGTAATCAATCTTGAAACTGCTGAAAGAAAGACTGAAAAAGTTGACAAAAGCTTAGTAATTAAAGTTGCTATTGCCGGATTTGCATTTGGTAATGGTATGTTCTTTTCCCTTCCTGAATATTGGTCCAAATGGTTTGGACGTGACGATGTATGGTTAGAGCACTACACACCCCTTTTCCGTTGGTTAATGTTTATGATGGCAACGGCAGTTGTTATATTCTCCGCTTCCGATTACTACAAATCGGCATGGTACGGACTGAAAAATAAAAGAATTACGATAGACATTCCTATTGTTATTGGTATTCTTGTTCTATACTTCAGAAGTTGTTATGAGATTTTCTCGAATTACGGACCGGGATATTTCGATACCCTTTGTGGGCTTTTATTCTTTATGCTGTCCGGAAAAATCTTCCAGCAGAGAACATATAATGCATTGTCCTACGACAGAGATTATAAATCCTTCTATCCGATAGCAGTTACAAAAGTTGATTTTGGTGGAGAACAGAAAAACATCCTTCTTTCCGAAATCAATATAGGTGACCGAATTTTGGTAAGAAACGAAGAAATTATACCTGTTGATGCAATCCTTATCAATGGTGAGGGTAATATCGACAACAGTTTTATCACTGGTGAAGCGGCTACTATTAGTAAAAAACCAGGAGATAAAATATTTGCAGGAGGAAAACAAAAGGGTTCTGTTCTGGAACTGGAGGTTATTAAAAATGTTGACCAGAGTTACCTTACTCAACTGTGGAACAAGGAAGCTTTCAAAAAGCATGAAACCGGATTAGATACACTTACCAATGCAATTAGCAAGTACTTTACTATTATCATATTAGCAGTCACTCTTTTTGCCGGAATCTACTGGTCTACTGTAGATATGCAAAAGATGTTTCAGGTTACCTGTGCCATCCTTATCGTAGCATGTCCCTGCGCATTGGCACTTTCTGCTCCGTTTACTATGGGGCACATCATGCGTATCATGGGACGTCACAAAATGTATGTAAAGGACGCATTAACAGTAGAAAAGATGGCAAAAATCAATACTCTGGTTTTTGACAAAACAGGTACAATTACCTATAACAAAAGAGCAAATATTAATTTTGAAGGCATTGAACTAAGTATTTTTGATAAGGAAAATATCAAGACTCTTCTTAAGAATTCTAATCATCCACTGTCTAAATCCCTGTACGATTTTCTGGATATTCAGGATCCTTATTATCCGACAGAAGACTTTGTTGAAATATCAGGAAAAGGTTATGAAGCAAAAGTTCGCAGCCACTTGTATAAAATAGGTTCTGCAAAATTCACAGGAACAACTTCAGACACGATAGAAACTGCTGTTTACATCTCTAAAGACGGTGCTATTTTAGGTAAATATATTTTCAAGAACGAATACAGAACAGGTCTTAAAGAACTATTTACTGATCTGCCAGGATACGAGAAACACATCCTGAGCGGTGACAATGAATCAGAAAGAGCTAATCTGGAGCAGATCTGCAGTATCAATGACCTTCACTTTAATCAGTCCCCTGAACAAAAGCTGGAATATATCCAGTCGTTGCAAAACCAGCATAAAAAGGTTGCAATGGTTGGTGACGGCCTGAATGATGCCGGTGCACTAAAACAAAGTAATGTAGGTATTGCCATTGCAGATGACAGCAACTCGTTCACTCCGTCATCCGACATTATTATGAATGGTGATATGCTTGGCTTCCTGCCGGATTTCTTCCGTCTCTCGAAGGATGCAATCCACATTGTAAAAGCAACATTCATTATAAGTCTACTTTACAATGTTGTAGGCCTCACGCTTGCTGTAATAGGAAAAATGTCGCCTCTTGTAGCTGCCATCCTTATGCCTGCGAGCTCTATTAGCGTAGTCATCTTTACGTCTGCAACAACATGGCTTACATCTCTAAAATATTTCAGGTCACGCAGAGTATAGTCAAAAGTCCAATATACGCTTTTGTTATTTAGAAACGTTTTAAATTAACGCTTTTTAACGTTCAATGACTAATCTCATAGATAATATGTAAATTTGCAGAAGCAATTGTTTCATATATTTGCACAACTTATGGACATTCTATATTTAATGATTATATGCAGCGTTTCGTTGGCTGTTATCTTCTTAATTATTTTTATTATAGGAGCCAAAAACGGGCAGTTTGAAGACGACGAATCCCCTGCTGTAAGAATGCTTTTTGATTCTGAGATCCAGAAGGAGAAAGATCAGGAGAAAAAACAACCAGAGGACGAGATAGAAGAAGACGAAAAAATAGATAAAAAATAGCGATTTTATAAAATGGAGACACAAAAGTTTAGTTATGACAATAATATCGTCCGTGCATTCTTGTACGCAACGATTGTATTTGGTATAGCAGGATTTATATTAGGGCTTACAGCAGCTCTGATGCTTTTCTACCCTGAATTACCGGAATTCCTTTTCGGTACAGATGATACAACGATTCAGAGTTTGAAAAGCGGAAATATTCAGGGACTAATTAATACACAAGGAGCACTTGGTTTTGGTAGAATCAGAATGATGCACACCAATACTGTTATCTGGGCTTTTGTATGTAATTCATTTTTCTGTGCCGCATACTACAGTATGCAAAGGCTACTGAAAACCAGAATGTACAGTGATACACTTTCATGGGTACACTTCTGGACTTGGCAGATTATGATTGTTGTAAGCTGGGTTACTTTTGCAATGGGCTTCAACACTTCAAAAGAATATGCTGAGCACGAATGGCCTGTAGATATACTTATCCTTATTTCATGGGTAGTGTTCGGTCTTAATATGTTTGGTACAATTGCTAAGAGAAGAGTAAGACACTTATATGTAGCCATTTGGTTCTATCTTGCAACATGGATTGGGGTAGCTTTACTTCACATCGTAAACAACTTAGAAGTTCCATTAGATTTCTGGAAGTCATATTCAGTATATTCAGGGGTAAAAGATGCTATCGTACAATGGTGGTATGGTCATAATGCAGTAGCATTTGTACTGACAACACCAGTATTAGGTATGATGTATTACTTTATGCCGAAAGCTGCTGACAGACCAGTATTCTCTTATAAATTATCTATTATTCACTTCTGGTCTCTAATCTTCGTATACCTTTGGGCTGGTCCTCACCACCTTCAGTATACAGCTTTACCAGGTTGGGCTCAGGCTTTAGCAACAGGTTTCTCTATTATGCTTATCGCACCGTCTTGGGGAGGTATGCTAAATGGATTACTAACACTAAGAGGAGCTTGGGATAAAGTAAGAGAGAATCCGGTACTTAAATTCTTCGTGGTAGCTGTTACATGTTATGGTATGGCAACTTTCGAAGGACCATTATTAGCAACAAAAACATTAAATAAAATTGGTCACTTTACCGATTGGGTAATTGGTCACGTACACTTAGGTGCACTAGGATGGAATGGCTTTATGGCATTTGGGGTTATTTACTTCATGGTTCCAATCTTATGGAGAACTAAACTTTGGTCAATAAAATTAGCTAACTGGCATTTCTGGTTAGGTACATTAGGAGTTATCTTCTATGCAGTACCAATGTATATCTCTGGTTTCACACAAGGTTTGATGTGGAAGCAATTTAACCCGGATGGTACTTTGATGTACAAAAACTGGTTGGATACTGTAACAGCGATTATTCCTTACTACAAATTAAGATTCCTTGGAGGTTCCCTGTATTTAACAGGTGCAATCCTAATGGTAGTGAATATCTTCAAAACTGTTAGACAAGGTTCTTTCCAAAAAGAAGTTCCTGCAGAAGCTCCTGCATTAGCCAAAATTGGTAATGACAGAAAAGCTGGTGAGCCTGTTCACTTATGGATTGAAAGAATGCCGGTTCTACTTTCTATCGGAGCATTCATTACACTATCTATTGGTGGTGCTGTAGAGATTATCCCTACATTAACAATAAAGAAAAACGTTCCTACAATTTCTGCGGTTAAACCTTATTCTCCGTTAGAATTAGAAGGGCGTGACTTATATATCCGTGAAGGATGTAACGCTTGTCACTCTCAGATGATCAGACCTTTCCGTGATGAGATTGTGAGATTTGATGGTAAAAATGGTCAGTATTCCAAAGCTGGTGAATTCGTATACGATCACCCATTCCTTTGGGGATCTAAGAGAACTGGTCCGGATTTACAAAGAGAAGGGAATAAGAACCCGGATTCATGGCACTTTAAACACATGTATAACCCGAGATCAACATCTCCAGGTTCTATTATGCCACGTTTCCCTTGGTTAATTACAAACGAGTTGGATCGTACTCATATGGTAGACAAAATGAAATTAATGAAGAATTCATTTGATATACCTTATACTAAAGGACAGATAGATTCAGCTAATGCATGGGCAGATAGCCAGGCTAAAGTAATCGTTAAGAAAATTTTATCTGAAGCTGCGGATGTTAAAGATCAGGTAGATAAAGAAAAAGTTGCTAAAGGAGACAAATTTGTTCCTATAGAGAAGAGAGAAATTGTAGCACTTATCGCATACCTTCAGAGATTAGGTACTGACATTAAGACTACAGATGTACAGACAGCAAGCAACAACTAAAAAATAATATTAAAATGATCCCTCAGAACTTTAAAGACATACTAAGCAACGGCGAAAATGTAGGGTTATACCAGACTCTGGCGCTTATATTATTTGTATTGTTCTTTATAGGATTGGTATATGTGGTTTTTAAAAAACCTAAAAAATACTACAGGGACAGAGAAAATGCACCATTGGAAGATGGTGACGAAATCAATAATAATCTACATTAAGAAAAAAACGATATGAAACCAAGAACGCCCGTATTTGTAAACTTTGTAATTGTGGTGGCTTTGCTAATCATTGTTTACAATATGTTTGTGCAAAACACTTCTTTCTTTGGCTCTCCATACTTCTGGGCTACTATTATTATTGCCGGAATCATGGTATTTATAGCAAACGGAATTGGTGATCTTATAGAAAACAATCGTTTTCAAAAGTTATCCGAGGAAGAGAAGAAAGCTTATCTTGAAGACAAGAAGACTCCATACTACAAAAGATTGTGGGCTTCTGCATTCAAAAAGCAATCTAATGCTGAAGAGCAGGATATGATCATCGACCACGGTTTCGATGGTATTACAGAATTAGACAATGCGCTTCCAAAATGGTGGTTAGGTCTATTCTACTTCGGATGTATATTCTGCGTAGTGTATGTTTCTGCTTATGCATTTACTGACTATGCACACCCGGTAGCAGAATACGAAAAAGAATACAAAGAACAGTTAGCTGCAATTGCAGAGTATGAGAAAACAGCTCCTAAGATTACAGTAGAAACTGCAAAATATGACCCTGCGAATATCCCTGAAGGACAACAGTTATTTGACTCTAACTGTGCTTCATGTCACGGACAAGGTGGTAAAGGAGGAATTGGTCCTAACTTAACAGATGACTACTGGATTAACGTTAAAGAACAAGACGTTTTCCACAATGTTTTCTGGATGGACGAAAACGGATCTCCTAATAACCCTGCGATGAGAGCCTTTATTAAAGAAGGTGTAATTACAGGAAAAGATGCTGAAAAAATTGCAGCATACATTTACCACATTAATCAGGAGATACCTCCGATTACGCAAGCACAAGGAGGAGCCGCTCCTCAAGGAGAAGTCGCCCCATGGGTTAAAGGAACACCAAGAAAGTAATAGCCCAGCTATTACTTTTTATTTTTTATATAGGACTGAGTTATGGCAACAGAAAAACAAAAATCAGATTTTGAACAGGCTTACGTTGTAGAAGCCGAAACATTTCGGGATTCTGTAGGTACAATGGATAACACCGGTAAACGGAAATGGGTATTCCCTAGGAAACCAAAGGGAAAATACACCAACTACCGAAACATTGTAAGTACACTCCTGTTAATTGTCTTTTTTGTTTTACCATTCCTGAAAATAAATGGTAACCCGGTTCTGAAATTCAACATTCTTGATCGTGAGTTCTTTATTTTCGGACAGCCATTTTACCCTCAGGACTTTTTTATTCTGACAATAGGTGCTATTACAGGATTAATCTTTATCACACTATTCACCGTTGTTTTCGGTAGAATATTCTGCGGCTGGATATGTCCTCAGACAATTTTTATGGAAAGTGTTTTCCGTAAAATAGAATACCTTATAGAAGGAGACAGAAACAAACAAATGCGTCTTGATGCACAGCCATGGAATACAGAGAAAATCTGGAAACGCGGACTGAAGTGGAGTATCTTCATTCTTATCTCATTGATTATTTCCCATTTAATGTTCTCTTATATTGTAGGGTATGAAAGGGTTTTGGCAATAATGAAAGAGGGACCCGTTAAAAATTACGATAATTTCCTTGTTATGATTCTTTTTTCTGCTGCATTCTATTTTGTATTTGCATGGTTCAGAGAACAGGTATGTACACTGGTCTGTCCTTACGGAAGATTACAGGGAGTATTGATTGATAAAAAAACCATCAACGTATTCTACGATTTTAAACGTGGTGAAAACCGCTCTAAATGGAGAAAAGGTGAAGACCGTAAAGCAGCAGGAAAAGGAGACTGTATCGACTGTGGACAATGTGTTGTTGTGTGCCCGACAGGTATTGACATCCGTAATGGCCAGCAGTTGGAATGTATCAATTGTACAGCATGTATTGATGCCTGTGATGAAGTAATGGACAAAGTAGGCCTTCCAAAAGGACTTATCCGTTATGCTTCTGAAGATGAAATAGAGAAAGGAGAGAAATTTAAATTCACAACGAGAATGAAAGCTTACGCAGCAGTTCTGCTTTTACTTGTTATAGGATCTTCATTCATAATTCTTAACCGCTCTTCAGTTGAAGGCAAATTTATAAAACCTGCTGGATCTACTTATTATGTAAAAGACAGCCGCACTATCAATGTATACAATTATACCCTTCTAAATAAAAGTAACGAAGACAAGGTTGTTACTATTAAAATAATTTCGCCACAAAATGGAGAAATTGAAGTAATCGGCGGGGTTAACAAAATTATTATGAAGCGAGATGTTTCTACTAAAGGAACAATTAATATCTCCTTCCCTTCAAAAGAGATAAACCTTTCAAAACAAAATATAGTTATCGGAGTTTATGACCAGAAAGGAGCCCTTATCGACTCTTATGAAACCTACTTCGAGGGACCATTTAAAATGACGTTGTAATTATGAAATCTAAATTCACTTGGGGACATGGGATGGTCCTTGCATTAGCAGGCTTTATTGCTTTTATACTTGGAATGATATTCTTCTATACAAGAGGCTATCAGACCTCGGAAATGGTATCCGAAAACTACTATGAAGACGAATTAATATACCAGGATGTAATCGACGCTAAAACAGCTGCTGCTGGTTTAACTGAAAAACCTGTATATACTCAGAATACTGATGGAATAAGAATTACTTTTCCAAAGCAGTTTAGCAATGCTAATTCAAAATTCAAGTTTTTCCTGTTCAGAACTGAGGACTCTAATCTGGATATTAAAAAGGAAACAGAATTAGACAGTAATAATTCTATTTTTATACCGGCTAAAGCAGGTATATTAAAAGATGGATCTTATACATTAAAACTTAACTGGAAAGAAAATTCCGGTAAAGCATATCAGATAGATTATAACCTTATATGGACTTCGCATTAGTCATATCAGCTATAGGATTAGGTTTTGCATCCGGGTTTCACTGTATCGGGATGTGCGGTCCTATTGCTCTTTCTATGGGGCTGACTAAACAGCAGCAGACCAATTTCTATTTGCAAAATCTGACTTACCAGTTTGGACGTATACTTACATATACTATTTTAGGCGCCATTTTGGGCATAATAGGTGAAGGATTTGAAATGGCCGGGTTCCAACAGGTTCTTACCATTTCCGTTGGAATTATGCTTATTATTATGGCTTTATTTTCTTTCGGTGGAAAGGACTTTGCTTCCAGAATACCTTTTATCAATAAAGCATTGTTAAAAGTGAAGATTAATCTGGGCCGGTTATTACAGAAAGCAGATTACAAATCCCGTTTTACTACAGGATTGCTGAATGGCCTTTTACCATGTGGTATGGTCTATATGGCACTTACAGCTTCACTGGCTGCTGGTGGCGTATGGCAGGGAGCTGCTTTTATGGGAATTTTCGGACTCGGAACTTTTCCGTTTATGTTTGCAGTCGTACTGGTTGGAAATTTAATGAATCAGGCTTTAAGAATAAAAGTTTTAAAAGTGATTCCTATCGTTATGATTATTCTTGGCGGACTTTTTATTCTCCGTGGTATGGAAATAGGTATTCCATATCTTTCTCCTGCTTCTGAGGCTATGGGTATATCTAAAGATGCTGCTAGCTGTCATACTCCGGGACACAGTTCCGAAGAACATTCACACTAAAATTTATTTTGTTAATTATAAAAAGAAAACGACCTGATTATTAATCGGGTCGCTTTCTGTATATCATTGAATCTGATTAGATTTTATCAAATCCCGTATAAGCTCTTAATTTTTCCGGAATAGCAATTCCGTCTGCAGTCTGATTATTCTCTAAGATTGCAGCCATAATACGTGGCAATGCCATAGCAGAACCATTTAGTGTATGTACCAACTGAGTCTTACCATCCGCTTTATAACGACACTTAAGTCTGTTAGCCTGGAAAGATTCAAAGTTAGATACTGAACTTACTTCTAACCATTTCTCCTGTGCAGCACTCCATACTTCGAAATCATATGTCATTGCAGCTCCAAATCCGGTATCTCCACCGCATAGTCTAAGAATACGGTAAGGAAGTCCAAGATCTTCAAGAATACCTTTTACATGCTCTACCATTCCGTCTAAAGCTGCATAAGAATTTTCAGGCTTTTCAAGTCTTACAATTTCTACTTTTTCAAACTGGTGCAGTCTGTTTAATCCTCTTACATGCGCACCGTAAGATCCGGCTTCTCTTCTGTAACACTGAGAAAATGCTGTATGAAGAATAGGCAATTGTCTTTCTTCCAATAATTCGTCTCTGTAAAGATTAGTTACCGGCACTTCCGCAGTAGGGATAAGGTATAGCTGATCTTCATTGATGTAATACATCTGGCCTTCTTTATCAGGCAGCTGACCAGTTCCGTATCCAGAAGCTTCATTTACTACATGTGGAGGATTTACTTCAATATATCCGGCTTCAGTATTCTTATCCAGAAAGTACTGTACTAATCCACGTTGTAAACGTGCTCCTTTGCCTAAATAAACAGGAAATCCTGCTCCGGCAATCTTCACCCCCAATTCAAAATTGATGATGTTATATTTAGCTGCAAGTTCCCAATGTGGGATTGCTCCTTCACCTAAACCTTCAACATCACAATTCTGGAATACAATTTCATTATCAGTTTCAGACACCCCAGCTTTCACAAGCTCATTAGGGATATTCGGAATCTGGTAAAGGATATGCAAAAGTGATTTTTCAACCTCATTCAATTCATGCTGAAGTTCTTTACTTCTTTCTTTAATGTCCGTAGTCTTTTGCTTCGCTGCTTCAGCTTCTTCTTTTTTGCCCTCTTTCATTAAAGCACCAATCTCTTTCGAGATTTTGTTCATTTCGGAAAGTTGTGAGTCAAGTTCAAACTGAATTTTCTTACGTTGGTCATCAGTGGACACAGCCAAATCTACCAATTCAGGGTTCTTGAAATTTCTCTTTTGTAAACCTTCTAAAACGCGTGCTTTTTCATCACGCAAAAAATTAACTTGTAACATAATATGAATTGTTTTGCAAAGTTAAAAAAACCATGCTGTAAATTATAAAATTCTGAAAAGATGTGTGTATTATAACGGAAAATTATTGTTTGGTAATTGTGACATTCTTTTGCTGGCCACCGGATCCATTAAAGACAACTTTTTTATTAATACTAATGGAGGAAACATTGAATAGTGAGGGGGTCCAGAAATAGACAATATCCAATGTATCCCGTGCCATCACTTTTGTATCATTAGTGACTTTATTATAATTAATAAGAATCTGAGATGTATACTTCTTACTTGTAGCAGTTGAATCAGACAATCCCTGTCTTATTGCTCCTGCAATATATTGCAAATAATTCTTCTTGGCATCATCAACTCCTGGTGTTATACCCGAAACTGCAGTATTACCCGTAACAGACAAATTATCTATAAAGGTAATTCTACTGGCATATCCTGTAGGATCATTCGGAATAATAAGATCATTGCCTTTAGTATCCTGAAAATAAAAATTGATCGTCTGATCAATATTCTGGTGTACACCATCATCCTGCCTGCATGCCGTCACAAGCAAAAAAACAAATGCTAACCCGAAAAAAAATTGCCATTTCTTCATATACAAAACTAACAGCTATAGTTTAGGCAATATGGCCTGCCCAGCTTTTTTTAAGCGGAAGTAAAAAATTGCTTAAGAAATCCAGATAAGTATTTTTAGAAAAATCAAAAACTTCAACGTCATCACCAATTTCTCCATTTTTAACTTTGGAACGGAAATCTGTAAGTTTTAATGTCTTCACTTCTCCATTCTCCAGATAACAAGCTTTCATTCTGTTGAAAAGTCCTAACTGATAATCTGCATCAATTTCATGCATTAGCTTACCCAAAGCATCTATACTACAGCCAGAAGCCATTTCTTTTTCTTCGTCTACACAGATAATAATAAATTGATTTTTTTCGATTTTAAAAGAAGCTTCAAGCTCTTTTCCATGAGCTTTCCATCCGCCTAAAAAATCATAAATTCTTTCTGTAATATCTTTAGCTTCTTTAGCCGTAAATGCTCTGCTTGCGGGATAAGTAATAACTCTGTAATCGTTTGTTTCTACAACTTCTGAAGATTCAATTTTCATCACAATACAATTTAATTTTACAATTCTTCTGCTTCAGCTATAAGCTCAACAATATCTTTTACCTGAACTTCTTCATTTTTATTAAAATGCTTCACACCATCTGTCATCATTGTATTACAGAACGGGCAACCCGTTGCTACAATATTTGGTTTCAGTTCCAGTGCTTCTTCTGTTCTTTCTATATTGATGTCTTTATTACCTTTTTCGGGCTCTTTAAACATCTGTGCACCACCCGCTCCACAACATAACCCGTTGGTTTTGCAACGCTTCATTTCTACAAGCTCAGCATCTAGTTTTTCAAGGAGTTGTCTTGGTGCCTCATATTCATCATTTGCACGACCAAGATAGCATGGATCGTGGAAAGTAATTCTTCTTCCTTTAAAACTTCCGCCTTCTATTTTCAGTCTTCCATCAGCCATTAACTCCTTTAGGAATTGTGTATGATGCAATACTTCATAATGACCACCCAATTCCGGATATTCATTTTTCAGAGTATTAAAACAGTGTGGACAAGCTGTTACAATTTTTTTAACCTCGTATGCGTTTAGGACTTCTATATTAGTTAGAGCCATCATCTGGAAAACAAACTCGTTACCTGCACGTTTTGCAGGATCCCCTGTACAACTTTCTTCCTGTCCCAATACAGCAAACTCTACTCCTATTTTATTCAGAAGTTTTGCAAAAGCTTTTGTTATTTTTTTAGCACGATCATCAAAACTTCCGGCACAACCTACCCAGAATAATACTTCCGGAGCTTTGCCTTCAGCCATATAATCAGCCATTGTCTTTATAGTGAAGTCCATTTTTTTTAGTTTACCAATTTATCAATGTAACTGTTTACCAATATTGCTACATTGTTATATTTTACATTGTTATATTAGCTTTCGTTTGCCCAGTTCAATCTGTCTGCCTGATTGTATTGCCATGGTGCAGCATTGTTTTCAATATTCGTCATCATCAGATTAAGTTCCTGAGGTGCCGAAGACTGTTCCATTACCATAAACCTTCTCATTTCAAATATAATGGAAAGCGGATCAATAAGTACCGGACAAGCTTCTACGCAAGCATTACAAGTCGTACATGCCCATAGCTCTTCACGAGAGATATGATCGTCCAAAAGCTTTTTACCATCGTCTACAAACTTCCCGTTTTTATTAATGTTTTTGCCAACCTCTTCCAGCCTGTCCCTCGTCGCCATCATAATACGGCGTGGAGAAAGCTTTTTCCCCGTAATATTTGCCGGGCAAACAGCTGTACACCGACCGCATTCTGTACACGAATAAGCATTAAGTAATTGTACTTTGTTCAGATCGAACACATCATTTGCTCCGAATTTATCCGGAACAGCATTCGGATCTGCATCGGCAGGTGCAGCTGCATAAGGATCTGCATTAGGATCCATCATTAGCTTTATTTCTTTTGTTACAGAATCAAGATTGTTGAATTTCCCTTTCTTCTGAAGATTTGCAAACCATGTATTGGGAAAAGCAAAAAGAATATGCAAATGTTTAGAGTAATACAAGTAGTTCATAAAGAAGAATACTCCTATAATGTGAAACCACCATGCTGCCTTTTCTGTAAAGATTAGAAAACCATTACTAAAATTATTAAATATTGGTGCAAACAGATGAGAGCTCACAGGGAAATTTCCATGTACAGGTAAAATTCCTCTTTGTTGTAAAACCCAATCTGCAGTATTCATTTTAAAGAATGCCATCATCAGTGCAAATTCTATAACAAGAATCCAATTGGCATCATTCTTTGGCCAGCCGAGAAGTTCTTTCATATTAAGACGTCGAACGTGTACAATGTTTCTTCTGATAAAGAATATAACAATAGAAACCGCCACAAGAAAAGCCATAATTTCTAAAACTGAAGTAAACACATTGTAAAATCCAGCCCCCAATATTCCGGCAAGGAAACGGTGGGTACCAAAAAGTCCGTCTACAAAAATCTCTATAAGCTCAAGATTTACAATTATAAATCCTAAGTAAACCAAAATATGCAATATCCCTGCAACAGGTCTTTTAACCATTTTGCCTTGGCCAAGCGCCACACGACCCATAATAGCCCAACGTTCATTTTTATTATCTGAACGATCGATATCCTTTCCCAGGTTAACATTGCGCACAAGCTCTTTAAGGCTCTTAAAGAAAAGTCCGAAACCTACTATCAGGAGGATAAGAAACAAAATGTTACTAATATATTGCATATCTAAATTTAATATTATTTAGCAGATTTACCAAATACCGAAATATTAATATAACGTTTCGGGTTTGTTTTAAGGTCTTCCATCAATGCATTAAGCGATGCGGCAGACTTATTAAGGTTATTGTACAGTTCCTCGTCTTTGGTCAATTTTCCTAAAGATCCTTTTCCGGATTCTATCCCTGCAATAACCTTGTTAAGCTGATCAGATGTTTCGCTTAATTTAGCAACTGCATCATTCAGCTGTTTTGTATTAATGCTTTCAGCAACCTTACCATATTTATCTACAGTATTATTCGCTGTAATCATTGTTTTATTAGCATTATCCAGCACATTGTTCAGCCTTCCTTCACTACCAGCCAAAAGTTTATTGGTCTGTTGTGATGTTATTCTGAATGATTCAACCGTTCCATTAAGATTTTTCAGAAGAAGTTTGATCTCTCTTCTGTTTTCATCATCCATAATTTTGTTGGTACTTGCTACAGCAGAATCAAGACGGGATAATACGGATGTTAATTTATCTTTTACCGGCCCTACCTGAGATGAAAGGCTATTCATCATAGATTGTTTGAAAGCTCCTCTCAGAGTATCACCATTTTTAGCGTATGGTTGGTTATATGCCAGATTAACTCTGATTTCTTTACCGGACATTAGGCCTGGTTCAAAAATTTCAACACTTGAATTCTTTGAGAACACAAAATCATTATTAACACTAATTTTCACCACAAAATAAATATGACCATTACTCTGGGTCATCGGCTTAATTTCTATAACCTGACCTACCTTCAATCCATTGATGGATACAGGGCTTGATTTTGCGAGGCCTTCTACATTGTCGTATTTTACATAGTAGTTATCATCTGTTGAGAATAAACTCTTACCTTTCATAAACTGAAAAAGAATAACAAAACCAACGATGGCCAAAATTGCTATAAGTCCTGCTTTAACTTCTTTGGAAATTTTCACGAATATATATTTTAATGAGCAAATATAAGGTTTTTTAAAGTATGAAAAATTATTCAATAAATAGAAAAAGCAACCGATAACGGTTGCTTTTTATGTTGTCAGAATATCTTTATTTGTTTAGTGCTGGCCCGCAGCTGCCTTGTTATAAATCTCGATTCTGTAATCTTTGATATCAGCTTTGTCCTGTAGACTCTTTAATAAAGCCTGTCCGTACATCTGTGCCCCCTGCTGCATCAATGCCTGAGCAATTGACTTCGCATCTCCACCTTGTTTGTTTTCAGCAACAGATTTCTTAACTACTACATATACTCCGGCAACACCTTCAACTGGTTTAGAAAGTTGGTTTGCTTTTGCTCCGAATGCAGCACCTGCAACTTTAGGCTCCATTCCACCACTTAATGCAGGGTTTAGGATATTAATTTGTCCGCTTTCTTTAGCAACTCCGAAAAGTTTTGCCACCTGATCCAATGAAGAAGGCTTTTGAGCATCGATCTTTTCAATAATCTTTTTAGCTAATAGCTGGTTCTTTACAATTGGTTCAATTTCTGAACGCACAGATTCAGGATCAGCAAGACCTGCATCTTGTTTTCCGTTCAGGTAAGCCACTACATAATCACCATTACTTGTCGTAAAGATATTAGTATCTCCTGCTTTTGTTTTTTTATCAAATGCCCATGCCAATACATCTGCATCTTTATCTGTATTGATTCCCTGGATTTGTCCCTGGAAACGTTTTGCCATTTTCGGGTTAGCAAAAGTATAGTTCTTTTTCTTTGCAATATTGCTAAAGTCATTGAAGCTCTTACCTTGTACATCCTGAATAAATTTATTTGCTTCAGTGTATACAGTGCTATTTGTTTTATCAGAAGCTTTGATCTCTTTTACAAGATTAGCCACTTTGTAGCCCATAGCTCCAGGTTTCTTATCTTCGATATTGATGATATGATAACCAAATTGAGTTTCAACAACTCCTGTAGCTCCTTTTGGATTTGCAGCTAAGTAAGCTTTGAATTCAGGAACAAATGGAGTTTCTGGAGTAGTCCATCCTAATTCACCTCCTTGTGCAGCAGATCCCGGATCAGCTGAAAACTTAAGGAAGTCAGTAAATTTAGCAGGGTTAGCTTTTACAACAACGCCAATACTATCTGCAAGTTTTTTCGCCTGCTCTTTTGTTCTTTTCTCTTTTCCTGCCTGATCAGCCGGGCTTCCTTTGAAAGCAATAAGAATATGTCTTGATTTTACAGAATCGCTAGGCTGTTTTCCAACTAATTTAGAAACAACATAGTAACGGTCCTGTACTTTGTATGGTCCGAATGACTGTCCTACAGCTGCACCTCCTAAGAAACTTCTGATTTCTTCTGGCTGCTGAGCCAATGCTAAGAACTGAGAATTGAAAGGGACATCAGAATTAACCGTAACGAACATTGAGTCGTTTTTGGTATTCTGAAAACTTTCAACTCCGGCTCCCATATCAACACCCTGAGTATTCAGTTTGTTAATTTCAGTCTGAGTAGCAGCTTCATCCTGAGCACTCGGTTTAGCCGGGAACAAT
This sequence comes from Elizabethkingia occulta, assembly GCF_002023715.1. GTDB lineage: Bacteria > Bacteroidota > Bacteroidia > Flavobacteriales > Weeksellaceae > Elizabethkingia > Elizabethkingia occulta. Next base: position 287,978 of record NZ_MAHX01000016.1, on the reverse strand, counting down.
ACAATCCCAATATTTCTGCTTGGATCTGCTTTGAACATTAATGGATGTTTTTTAATATAGTCTGCAAGATCCTGAGTTGTAACTTTTACATTATTGACACGTCCAAATGCAGCATAATCTACTTTCACGTAATCAATATTCGCTAACTGATCTCTTTCTTTCAAGATTTCAGCCGCTTCTTTATTGTTGGCAGTAACTCCGGCAGTAACGTTTGCAAAAAACTGCCTTGCCATGATACGGTATTCAATACCTTTTTTCATTTTAAGCCAGTTAGCATACTGCTCCGGGTTCTGGGCTTTCATAGCCTCGATTTCTTTTTTAAGCTCCTGAACTTTAAAGTTCCCTTTTTCGTCTACCAATTGAGGGTTCTGAGCAAACATCGGATCGTACTGGATTTGATTCCAGAACATTTCGTCCGTTAATTTCAGCCCCATCTTTTCAAACTGTTGTTTGATTAGTTTGGACTGAATAATCATTTGCCATGCCTGCTCTTCTAAAGCCTCTCTAGGCTGTCCCTGAGACTGTTGTTGTAAAAGAAAAATCTGATCATCCAGTTCCTCACGGGTGACTTTTTCTCCGTTTACTTTTCCTAAAACATTTGGGTCTTTACCAAAAACTTTGTTTAGGCTATCGGGATTAACCAGGAAAGCCAAAAGCGCGATGGCTAAAAAACCTATCAGGATCCAAGGCCTCTTTCTAATTTCACTTAAAACTGCCATTAATAATGTATTTTCGTTTTAAAATTATTTGTAAACTTTTATTGAATATCAAGGTGCGAAAATAAACATTTTTAATGGAATAAAGAATTTTTTTTAGTATACCTCAATAAATTTGAAAGCAGAAATTTTGTCCTAAAAAAAATATATATTTCACAATGGCATATCTATTGTGCCATCTTACCTACTCTCGAAAATTCAGCTGTTTATCTATGAAGCTGAAACGGAGTTTATTTTTTTATGACAAACTGACATAGTATGAGCGACAAAGAAATATTAGAAATCGAAGATTTTTTAGAAGACGGTTTCAACATTATTGAAGAGGAAATAAAAGACAGTATAGACAAAGAAACTGAGAAAAACCAAAAAATCTTCCCATTACTTGCAGTTCGCAACATCGTTCTTTTTCCTAAAGTAATTATGCCTATTACAGCAGGAAGAGAAAAATCAATTAAACTACTGCAGGAAGCACACAAACAGGGCAAACTTATCGCAGTAGTAAGCCAAAAAAATGCGTCAGAAGAAGAGCCTACACCATCTTCGCTGAACTCAATTGGTACTCTTGGTAAAATTCTGAAGATTATTAACCTTCCTGAAGGAAACATTACAGCTATTATTAAAGGGGTAGACCGTTGCAAAGTAAAAAAGGTGCTGACCGAAGAACCTTATTTTACCACTGAAATTACCAGATTAAAAGATACAGAAGTTAAAAAAGACAGGCAGGAGTTTGCTGCTTTAATAGATAACATCAAGGATATCTCTTTGCGCATTATAGAAATCGATCCCAATATACCTAATGCAGCAAACTTTGCTGTAAAAAATATTACCGGAGAAGCGGACTTACTCAATTTTATATGCTCTAACGCAAGTTTTCCAACCGAGACCAAGCAGCAGCTATTAGAAATTAAAGATCTATACCAGCGCGCAGCCAAATGCTATGAGCTATTATCTGAAGATTTCCAGAAAATAGAATTAAAAAATCAGATCCATCAGAAAACCAGTCGCGATCTGGATAAACAACAACGAGAATATTTTCTTAACCAGCAGATCCGAACTATTCAGGAAGAATTGGGAGGTGGTCCAGAAGGCGATGCTGACGAACTTCGTGAAAAAGCACAAAAGAAAAACTGGAATGAGGATGTTGAACAGCATTTCCAGAAAGAATTAGGAAGGTTATTAAGACAAAATCCTAATTCACCGGATTACAATGTTCAGCGTAATTATCTGGACTTCTTTACAGATTTGCCATGGGCGACCTATTCTAAAGATATTTTTGATCTGAAGAAGGCACAAAAAGTTCTGGACAAAGCTCACTTTGGATTGGAGGATATCAAGAAAAGAATACTGGAGCACATGGCCGTCCTGAAGCTGAAAAATGACATGAAATCTCCTATTTTATGTCTTGCCGGCCCTCCGGGAGTTGGTAAAACTTCTTTAGGAAAATCCATTGCTGATGCTTTGGGAAGAAAGTATATCCGTATCTCTTTGGGAGGACTTCACGATGAAAGCGAAATCCGAGGCCACCGAAAAACATATATTGGTGCTATGGCCGGAAGAATCCTTCAGGCTATAAAAAAAGCAGGAACATCTAACCCTGTCATTGTTTTAGATGAGATCGATAAAATTGGTACTGGTGTACACGGTGATCCGTCCTCAGCTCTTTTAGAAGTCTTAGATCCGGAACAGAATAATTCTTTCTACGACAACTTCTTAGAATATGGATATGATTTATCCAAAGCCATGTTTATTGCTACAGCCAATAACCTTAGTGCTGTACAGCGTCCATTATTAGACAGAATGGAGATTATTGACATTTCCGGATATACACTGGAAGAAAAAATCGAAATCGCTAAAAGACACCTTATCAGTAAGCAGCTAAAAGAAAACGGATTGACATCCGATGCTATAAAACTGGGAAATAAAGAAATCGCCCATATCATTGAGGCACATACCTCGGAAAGCGGTGTAAGAAGACTGGAGAAAAACATTGCTTCTGTTGTACGTTGGGTTGCTTTACAAAAAGCAATGGAGCAGGAATATGATTCAAAAATTACTGTAGAAAAGATTGATGAAATTCTTGGAGTACCTCGCCCTAAAAGCCTTTCTGAAACAACAAATGTTCCAGGAGTTGTTACCGGACTTGCCTGGACAAGTGTAGGTGGTGACATTCTGTTTATTGAAAGTATATTATCTAAAGGCAAAGGCACAACCATAACAATGACCGGAAACCTTGGTAATGTTATGAAAGAGTCAGCTACTATCGCCTTAGAATACATCAAAGCTAAGTATGAAGAACTGGGTATGACGGAAGAACAGCTAACGGATAAGAATATCCACATTCACGTACCTGAAGGTGCTACCCCTAAAGATGGACCTTCTGCAGGTATTGCAATGCTGACTTCTATGGTTTCCAGCTTTACCAACAAAAAAGTAAAGTCGAATCTTGCTATGACCGGCGAGATTACACTTCGTGGAAAAGTTCTTCCTGTAGGTGGAATTAAAGAAAAATTACTTGCCGCAACACGTGCAGGTATCAAAGATGTTATTTTGTGTGAAGCCAACCGTAAAGATGTTGAAGAAATAAAGAAAGAATATCTTAAAAATCTAAACATTCATTATGTAAATAAAATGAAAGAAGTAATAGAAATAGCACTTTAGTCATTCACAACATAAAACCTATACAATTATAAACTTCACAAAATATGTGAAGTTTATTTTTTATAACTTTGGTCTAAACTATTAAATTACAAAATTATGAAAATCGTAAAATTCATCATTTTCCTATTGTTTGGGCTAATGTTTATTCAGGCCGGATTGGATAAGTTTTTTCACTTTATGCCAACTCCCCAGTTAACTGAAGAGCAGAAAAAAATATTCGGGGCTATTATGGAAATTGGCTGGCTTCTTCCTTTGGTAGCCGTTGTTGAAATTACTGGTGGACTATTAGTTATCTTCCCAAAAACAAGAGCTTTGGGCGCTATTATTATCCTTCCCGTTATGGTAGGCATCCTGCTTCATAACCTTAAAGACACTACTGGATTACCTATTGCGGCTCCTTTAGCATTAATCAACCTTTGGATGCTTATAGACAACAGCAGCAAATACAAAAACCTGATAAGCTAAATACACTAATCACTAAATATTTAATTAGCCGTCCAATTTTTTTGGGCGGTTTTTTATGCTTACTTAATATTTTAACTCTCACTGAAGAGAAATATTGTTTTACAAAACACTCATTATCAATTTATTAAAAGTAAAAATCTATTTACAAGAATTTTACGCTTGATTTTCAAGTGGCCAGATCAGAACTTTTGGATCTTTGGAATAGCTAACGATCAAAAATTCTAATTATGAAAAATAATACATTAAATCTAACCCTTGCATCCGTACTTATTCTTAGCGTTTTTTCTTGCAAAAAACAGGAATCTGCTTCTATGTCCGATGCAAATTATGAATCCGCAAAAGCGGTCTCAGCAGAAGCCTCAGCGTCTACAACAGATAGCATATCTTTAGCAGCCTCTACACAGGTAAAAGGCAAAGAGTTTGTAAAAACAGCAACAGTAAATATGGAGGTTAAAGACGTCTATGATACAACTATTAAAATAGAAAATCAGCTGAAGCAAATGGGTGGTTATGTCATTAACAGTGAACTCAAAAACAATCTGCTCTCAGAGGAGACTTATAACCAGAGTGATGACAAAGCTGTTATGGTAAAAAAATCAACTATGCAGAATGATATGGTTGTAAAAGTACCCACCATGCAGCTGGCAGATTTCCTTCAACAGATTAACAGCCAGAATTTGTTTTTAAATTCCAGAATCATCAATGCTGAAGATGTAACAGCAAACATTAAAATGGCACAGCTGGAACAGCAAAGAATGAAGAAAAAAGAAGGCAATATCGATAAGCTTAAACCTACATCCACAACCGTAGAACAAGGCGATGACAACGAAAGAGATCACAATCAGAATATTATAGATTCTTACAACCTGAAAGATAACATTGCTTACAGCACTGTGAATCTGAGCATAAAAGAGCCCAATGTTCGTGTAGCAGAAATAGCTGTAACCAATACCAAATCAATAGATGCAAAATATAAAACCAACTTCTTTTACGAGGCTAAATTATCTATTATCAACGGATTCTACCTTATTCAACAATTTTTTATCATTCTGCTAAATTTATGGCCATTTGCTCTTATAGTAGCAGGAATTATATGGTTTGTTCGCGCTAAAGGCTTGAAACGGCCAAAATCTCCAAAACCAACAGTAAATGACTAAGTAAAAGGACTGCAAATGCAGTCCTTTTACTTTACAATCTATTCATACTCAAAAAAGTAAAAAATTCAATACGATTGCGTAAATTTGCGTCTTAAAACCATTACGAAAATGTCTTTAAACACAATCAATCCTACTGAAACCAAAGCCTGGGCACAACTAAAAGAACATTTCGCGGAAACAGATTTCGATCTGAAGCAGCTTTTCACAGAAGATAAAAGCAGATTTTCGGAATTTTCTATCCAGAGGGAGAACCTTCTGTTTGATTTTTCAAAAAACCTTGTAGATAAAAAAGCTTTTGAACTTCTTTTAGCACTGGCAGAAGAGTGTCATGTGAAGGATGCCATCGAAAAAATGTTTACCGGAGACCTGATTAACCAAACTGAAAACAGAGCTGTACTTCATACAGCCCTGAGAAATTTTGGAGAAGAAAAGATTGTAGTTAATGGTAAAAGCATCGATGAAGATGTTCAGAGAGTGCTGAACCAAATGAAAGTTTTTTCTGAAAAAATTATTTCAGGAGAACATAAAGGGTTTTCAGGAAAAGAAATCACAGATGTTGTAAACATAGGGATCGGAGGTTCTGACCTCGGCCCTGTAATGGTTTGCAGCGCGCTGAAGCACTATAAAACAAGATTAAACACACACTTCGTATCCAATGTAGATGGTAATCATATTGCTGAAGTTGTCAAAAATCTGAATCCGGAAACAACTTTGTTTATCATTGCTTCCAAAACATTCACAACTCAGGAAACAATGACCAATGCACTTTCTGCAAAAGAATGGTTCCTGAAAGCAGGAAAAGAGGAAGATGTTGCAAAACATTTCGTAGCACTTTCCACAAACGTTGAAGCTGTAAAGAATTTCGGAATTGCTGAAGAAAATATCTTCGAATTCTGGGATTGGGTTGGCGGAAGATACTCACTTTGGAGTGCAATCGGATTAAGCATTGTACTAGCCGTAGGATACAACAACTTCGAAAAATTACTTCGTGGTGCACAGGACACGGATAAACATTTTAGAAATACAGAATTTAAAAACAATATCCCTGTACTAATGGGTATATTAGGAGTTTGGTATCGCAACTTCTTCGATGCAAGTTCATATGCGATATTACCATACAGCCAGTATCTTGACAGATTTGCAGCATACCTGCAGCAAGGAGATATGGAAAGTAATGGTAAATCTGTTGACAGAAATGGCGAATTTGTAGATTACGAAACCGGACCTATCATCTGGGGAGAGCCGGGAACAAACGGACAGCATGCTTTCTACCAATTGATTCACCAAGGAACTGAGCTTATTCCAGCTGACTTTATTGCATATGTAAAAGCAAACAATAACCTTAGTGATCACCAAGACAAATTAATGTCCAACTTCTTTGCACAGACGGAAGCTTTAGCTTTTGGTAAGACAAAAGAAGAAGTAATTACTGAGCTAAAAGCATCCGGAAAAAATGAAGAAGAAATTGCCTTTTTAACCAATTTCAAAACATTCACAGGTAATACACCTACTAACTCTTTCATTTTTGAAGAATTAACGCCATTTACTCTGGGACAGCTTATTGCTTTTTACGAGCACAAAATTTTTGTTCAGGGTGTGATCTGGAATATTTTCAGTTTCGACCAATGGGGGGTAGAATTAGGAAAAGCTTTAGCAAATAAAATCCTTCCAGAACTGGAGAATACTGCAGAAATTACATCACATGACAGCTCTACGAACGGACTGATTAATTTTTATAAAGCGAAAAAATAGCAATGAAAAAGTTATTCCTTTTTATTATATTATTTTCCTCTGCATACTTATTTTCACAAAAAGTCGGTCTTATTTATAATATTGATTCGATGATAACATCATCAGTTGGAAAAGGAATAATTTCAGAAAAATTAATAAACATTAAACCCACTGAAATCAATGTCATCAATGTTTTTGAAAAAAATCTGGATATAAAAGAGTTAGCAATGCTTAAGCCTTTTAAAAAAGATGTTTACTTAAAAAAAGAACAATTAAAAGATATTTGCCTTCAAAATAATTTAGACGTTCTTATCGTATTACAAAACCCAATAATTTATAAATCTGGCTCACCAGCCCAGCTTGCATTACAAAGCCAAACTAATTTTGGTATTACAGTAATTAGTTTTGCAAAAAAAAGTGTTTTTGCCTATAGTATTATGGAAATGAATATTTTCTCTGTGAAAAAAGATGATTTTATCAAATATCGTTTTTCGAAAAGGTTTGACCCTGCACCTATAAAAAAATTTGATAAAAAATTGATTGACGATGATTTAAATTTAATTTCAGATGAACATTTAAATTACTTCAAACCAATACTTTCAGACATAATGAAAGAATATGCTAATGCTGCATATAATGCAATATCAGATTTAAATAAATAAATTTTAGGTAAACTTGGTTAAAAATATAAAAAAATCTAAATAAAGTAAAAAGAAAGAAAAATGGCACAAATCCTTGACGGACTAAAAGTATCCAAAGAAGTAAAACAGGAAATAAAGGAAGAAGTTCAGAAAATTCTTTCCAACAAAAGACGTGCTCCGCACTTAGTTGCAATTCTTGTTGGAAACAATGGTGCAAGTAAAGCATATGTAAACAGTAAAGTAAAAGACTGTGAAGAAGTAGGCTTCTCCTCTTCACTGGTTAAGTTTCCTGCAACTGTTCCTGAAGCCGAACTTTTGGAGAAAATAGATGAACTGAATAAATCGAAACATGTAGATGGTTTTATCGTTCAGTTACCTTTGCCTAAGCAGATTGATCAGGAAAAGATCATTATGGCAATCGATCCAAGAAAAGACGTGGATGGTTTCCACCCTGAAAACTTTGGAAAAATGGCATTGGAAATGGATACATTCCTTCCGGCAACGCCATTCGGGATTCTGACATTATTAGAAAGATACAATATTGAAACAAAAGGTAAAGACTGTGTAATTATCGGAAGAAGCCGTATCGTAGGACGTCCGATGAGTATCCTTATGGGGCGTAAAGACTTCCCTGGAAACTCTACTGTAACCCTTACACACTCTTATACTAAAGATATAGAAGAATATACAAAAAAAGCTGATATCGTAATTACCGCTCTTGGAGATCCACACTTCCTGAAAGGAGAAATGATTAAAGAAGGTGCAGTAATTATTGATGTAGGAATTACCAGAGTAGATGATGACTCAGAAAAAGGCTATCACCTTGCAGGAGACGTAGATTTTGAAAGCTGTGAGAAAAAAGCAAGCTGGATTACTCCGGTTCCGGGAGGTGTTGGTCCAATGACCAGAGCTATGCTGATGAAAAATACCCTGATTGCCTACAAAACATCAGTGTATAATGATTAATGAAAATGAATAAAGAACAAGATATTTTATTAAAAGAAGGTAAAATGCTCCCTGTAATGGAGCATTTTTACACTTTACAAGGAGAAGGTGCTCATACAGGAAAAGCCGCATATTTCATTCGTTTAGGCGGGTGCGATGTAGGCTGTCACTGGTGCGATGTAAAGGAAAGCTGGGATCCGAACTTACATCCGTTAATGAATGCAGAGGAAATTGCAGAAACCGCAGCAAAATACTGTAAAACAATTGTTTTAACAGGAGGAGAGCCATTGATGTGGAATCTTGAAATTCTGACATCAAAATTAAAAGAACTGGGTTGTACGATCCATATTGAAACTTCCGGTGCCTATCCTATGAGCGGGCATTTGGACTGGATTACACTTTCCCCGAAAAAAACAGGTTTACCATTAGAAGATATTTACAAAGAAGCCAGCGAACTAAAGGTTATTGTTTTCAATAACAACGATTTCAAATTTGCAGAAGAGCAGTCCGCTAAAGTTTCTGACAACTGTAAACGTTATCTTCAGAGTGAATGGAGTAAGAGAAACGAAATGTATCCTAAAATTACGGACTATATATTAGAACATCCGGAATGGCAGGCTTCTGTACAGACTCATAAGTATCTGAACATTCCATAAATAAGACATTTCAAAGATTATTGCTTCAGCGGTTAATATAGAACCAGCAAACGCAAAAAATCTTAATTTAAATAAAAACATTAATTTCGCAGCATGTTAAAACTTTTTGGCGCTATTGGCGAATATTTTATGCTTCTGGGAAAGACCTTCCAGAAACCTCAGAAAATGAAGGTTTTCATGAAGCTGTTAATGCGGGAAATTTACGATCTTGGGGTTAACTCCTTTGGTCTGGTACTTTTCACCTCCATATTTGTAGGTGCAGTAGTTGCCATACAGATGTATAATAACTTCAGTGCTTCTTCCTTTCCTATCCCGAACTCATTTATCGGGTATGCAACCAAAGTAGTTTTGATTCTGGAATTTTCTCCTACTATTGTCAGTGTAATCCTTGCCGGAAAGGTAGGTTCATATATTGCATCGAGTATTGGGACTATGCGCGTGACAGAACAAATTGATGCATTGGATATTATGGGGGTTAATTCTCCTAACTTTTTAATTTTACCTAAGATAGTAGCAAGTGTTGTTTTCAATCCGCTGCTTATTGCCATTAGTATTGTTTTTGGTATTGTAGGAGGTTACTGGGCGGGTGAACTAACAGGAAACTGGACACAGGCAGAGTATATCACTGGTATACAAATGTATATGCCGACTTACTTCATCTGGTATGCATTCTTCAAAACTGCTGTATTTGCATTTCTTATTGCTACTATTCCAGCCTACTTCGGTTACTTTGTTAAAGGAGGATCTCTGGAAGTAGGGCGTGCCAGTACACAGGCTGTAGTATGGACTATTGTAGCTGTTATTATAGCGAACTTAATATTAACCCAATTATTCCTGAGCTAATGATTGATATAAGAGATTTAAGAAAGAGTTTCGGTGATGTAGAAGTACTAAAAGGCATTTCTACTTCTTTTGAAGACGGAAAAATCAATCTTGTGATTGGACAGAGTGGATCCGGAAAAACGGTTTTCCTGAAATGTTTATTGGGAGTTTACGATCCTTCTTCCGGAATTATTGATTTTGATGGAAGAGATTTTGCTAAAATGAATCGTGAAGAAAGACAAAGTCTTCGTTCGGAAATAGGCACTGTATTCCAGGGAAGTGCTCTTTTTGACTCTATGACTGTAGAGGAAAATATTATGTTCCCGCTGGATATGTTTACAAACTTGACCTTTAAGGATAAGAAAAAGAGAGTTACCGACGTTATAGGTAGAGTAAAGCTTGAAAATGCTAACAATAAATATCCTTCTGAAATTTCCGGAGGAATGCAAAAAAGGGTAGCTATTGCCCGTGCTATTGTAAATAATCCGAAGTACTTATTCTGTGATGAACCTAACTCCGGACTAGACCCAAACACGTCAATAGTAATTGATGAATTGTTGAAAGAAATTACTGAAGAATACAAAACAACTACTATTATCAATACCCACGATATGAACTCGGTGATGACAATCGGTGAAAAAATTGTCTATCTGAGAAACGGACTGAAGGAATGGGAAGGCTCTATGCACAACATTCTGACAGCTGATAATGAACATTTAATAAACTTCGTCTACTCTTCAGCTTTATTTAAAGAGCTAAGAAAGACACTATTAGAAAAAAAGCAAAATTTATAAGTTATGAAGTCAAAGATTCAATCGACCTCTGTAATGAAGAAATTATTCATTCCGGTAATGCTAGGTGCGGCAGCATTTGCTCATGCTCAGGTTAGTCTTGGTGTAAGAGCCAATGCATTATTCAACACCTCATCTTCAAGATGGAGTGATATCAGTTCTACTGCACAAGGGGCTCTTAATAATCCTAAAGATGTTGCAGGTTTCAATGTAGGTCTTTCTGCAAAAATAAAGTTACCAATCGTTTCTTTATTTGTAATGCCGGAGATTTACTATACAAACTTCAAAAGTAAGGCTACTTACGTTGAGGCAAACGGAAACTCTGTCGAACTTTCTGCAAAAAGTAACAGATTAGATATTCCGGTAATGGTAGGTTTTGATGTTATTGGCCCATTAAGCGTATTTACAGGCCCTGTATTCTCTACAAACTTATCCAGCAACGATACCTTTCAGAACTTTAAAGAAGATACCTCCAAGAACTTTTCTGTAGGTTATCAGTTTGGTGCGAATGTAAAGATCTCTAAATTGATTGTAAATGCACGTTATGAAGGTTCTTTCTCTAAAGACCAACGTAAATTCATCAACAATGTTACAGGTAGTGGTGTAAACTACGACAACAGACCAAGCTTGTTTATGGTAGGTCTTGGTTATCAGTTTTAATCTAAAGCAGATTTAATAAAAATAAAAGCCGGATTGTTATACATTCCGGCTTTGTTGTTCTTGCTCTTGTTGTGTAGCATCCTGCATTAGCTGAGCCTGTTTCTTTTCCAGCTCATCTTTTTCTTTTTGCAGCTGCTTGAACTGTCGCATTTTATTTTCCTGCTTTACGGCAGATCCTTTGCTTACATAACCTACAATTCCTCCGAAGATAAGACCTACACCGATTCCGCATAAAGCACCATATACAACTCTTAGATCCAGAGCCATATTATTAAGATAGAATAATACTACCCCAATGGCCAATAATATAATCCCGACAAATGTTAAATTTTTCATATTGTGTAATTTAGTAATCCTCTTCAAATATATATATTTGAAGAGGATTAATTAGTGATTATTATAATTTACCTCCTGCCGCTCTGTAATATTCCAAAGCTTTTGGCATCATTGCCTCCAACGCTGCTTTTCTGTTAACTGGATTTGGGTGGGTCGACAAGAATGCCGGGGTACCAGCTCCACCTCCCGAAGCATCCTGCATTCTTTGCCAGAATGCTGGTGCAGTACGCGGATCGTATCCCGCCATAGCCATCAGATAAAGTCCCATTTGGTCTGCCTCAGATTCTTGTTTTCTTCCATATGCAAGAAGCCCTACCTGAGCCCCCATAGGATATAACTGATTGAAGATACTGGCCATTTGGCCATTACTAAGTGAAGCACCAACCAACTGTCCGCCGTATTGGGCTAATGTAGCCTGAGATATTCTTTCGTTTCCGTGTCCTGCTAATGCATGGGATATTTCGTGCCCCATTACAACAGCTAAACCGTTGTCATCTTTAGTTACTGGTAATATTCCTGTGTATACAGCAACTTTACCTCCCGGCATACACCATGCATTCAGTTGTTTGTCCTGAAGCAGATTGAATTCCCATTGGTAATTTGCCAGATCCTGCTCTCTTCCTATACTTCTGTAATAGTTTCTCGCTGCATTTGCAATCCGGGCTCCTACAGTTTTTACACGTGTTGCATCTGCACCTGTAATTACTTTAGATTTAGACAAAGTGGTCTTGTACTCTTGTAAAGCCATCGTATTGATCTGATTAGAGTCAGCAAATTGCACTGACGACCTTCCTGTAATAGGATTGGTTACGCAACCTGTAAAAGTTGCGGCAATAGCTGCTGCACCTATAATGCTTGTTATTTTCATAGCAGTAAAATTTATCGTGATTTCGCAAAATTCAAATTCTATTCCAAAAAACAAAAACCAATTCAGGAATTGTGTAACTTTATTTAATAAAATCTGAATCAGAACTTTATTTGGTATAAAATTAGTATTTTAATAAAAGCAACGATCATTTAAATTCCAAAAAAATGAAAAAACAAGTATACATCTATCTATTAGCAGCATTAACCGTTATTTCTGTAATCTCATGTGCTGCATCCAACAAGCCGACAGATATTGCTAAATCCGAAGAAGTTGCAAAATTAGTTAATCAGGACAGCTACACTTTTATTGCCACACGAGCCTATCCCATGGACCAGTCAACCATCAATAATGTAATGAGTGCTATGAGACCAGCTGGTGCAGCTGCAACATTGTTTGACCTCAACTATGGTTATGGTTTTAAAATACAGCCAAATGACCTGAGTGTGGATCTACCATATTTTGGCCGAATCTTCACACCGAGTATGGATACTTCCCGAAACGGACTGAAGTTTAGTTCTAAAAAGTTTACGATTGCTAAAAAAGAAAGTAAGAAGAAAATATCTTATACTATAAATGTTAATGATGTACAAAATATTCAGACTTTGTATATTGATGTTTATAACAACGGGAGAGCATTTCTTTCTGTAAATGCTAACGACAGACAACCTATCAGCTATGACGGTTATATCAAAGCTACAAAAGCGGAGAAATAAGTTACTCGTTAAATAGCTTCTTAACAAAATCTTTTGCTTCAGAGATAGGATTTACTGCCAGTTCTGAAGCATTTTTTTTATGTTCGTTGTAGGCATCTTCCAATTCTTTAGATGATCTTGTTTTACTCAGAATAAGTTCTTTTACCCAGTAATCGAATCTCTTTTCTGCCTGCTGGTGGCGTTCTTCCTCAAAAGTATTGTCCTTATGTTTCTGAAGGATATAGTCTTCTATCCTTTCATAGCATTCTTCCAGTCCTTTCTTCTTTAGTGCAGAACCGAGTATAACCGGAACTTTCCAGACTTTATTCTTATGTGTTATAAAATGAAGGGCACGCATCAACTCTAGTTTAGCATTCTTCGCTGCCGGGTTATTATCTTCGTCCGCCTTGTTAATGAAAATAATATCTACCATCTCCATTATACCTCGTTTTATTCCCTGCAACTCATCTCCGGTACCGGAAACTTTCAGGAACAGAAAGACATCTGTAATATCTGCAACCATTACTTCGCTCTGCCCTACACCAACAGTTTCAATTAATATATAATCATATCCTGCAGCTTCGCAAATTAGCATGGTCTCGAATGTTGTATTAGCTATTCCTCCAAGAAATCCGCCACTAGGACTGGGCCGGATAAATGCATTCGGATCTTTAGCTAGCTCTTCCATTCTTGTTTTATCCCCGAGGATACTCCCATGATTCAGACTACTACTTGGATCTATGGCCAGTACCGCAACTTTATTTCCTTTTTCAATAGCCAATTTTCCGAAGCTTTCTATAAAAGTAGATTTTCCGGCACCCGGAACTCCTGTTATCCCTACTCTTACCGATTTCCCGGTAAAAGGCATAAGCTGTCTCAGAAGCTCTTCCGCTTGCATGCGGTGTTCCGGTTTTTTGCTTTCAACAAGAGAAATAGCTTTTCCCAGCAATCGGGTATTATTGCTTTTGATTCCGTTAATAAGCTGTTCTGTAGAAAGCGCTTTAGCCATACTAATATTCAGTCTGAACAACAAAAATACTAAAGAAACAGTAATTTACAGAATCCTGTCTGTAAAAAGAAACCGGAAGAAAATCTTCCGGTCAGTTTTAAAGCCTGTCAGGCTTTCTTTTTCTTTTTTCGGGATATTTTCCCTTTAAGAAATTTTTTACGGTCTTCAAGCTGATGCACCATTCCCTCATCAAAGCTATTTTCCCTAACCTCTGATAGTATCTTTATAGCTTTTTTTATTTTCCCCTTTCGTTCCTTCAAAATAGATCTTAAGAGTAAAATATCTGCTTTATTGATTCCTTTTAGAGTAAGACTATAAGCAATAAGCTTTTCTGCTTCTTCATAGTCTTCATTATGCAGCATACATTTAATATAAAAATGAGGTATACTGATACTGGTTACATCATTTTTCATGGCTTCCTCAAAGTATGCCTTCGCAGTATTATAATCTTTTAGTATTTCGGAATACACTCTGGCCATAAGGCAGAGACTATCTGCATCCTGAGGATCATAAGACAAAGCATAATTAAGAGCCTCTACACAATCCGGTATACTGTAAGGATAATGATCTAAAGCTTGAAAATAATATTTGTTTTTAGTTAAGTTCATTTCTGTAATTTTTTAGCTCATTTTTCAGGGATTGCCTTTGTTTTTTAAAGGATCTATCTTGATGATTCTTTTTAAAATCCGTTCCGGAATAAGTACGAACAGGATTTCCGCGCTCAACCTGCATATGATTGCTCCAGGTATCCTGCATTCTGCGATGCATTTGTAAAATATGCTGTGCTACAACCTTTTCCTTTAAACGTGTAACTGATAGTTTTTTATTTTCCAGCTGTGAACGGGAATCCTGTACAAAAACACTTTCTCCGGTTGGTATATGGGTAGCACGAACTGCCGTATTTACTTTGTTTACGTTCTGTCC
Organism: Elizabethkingia occulta; assembly: GCF_002023715.1. GTDB lineage: Bacteria > Bacteroidota > Bacteroidia > Flavobacteriales > Weeksellaceae > Elizabethkingia > Elizabethkingia occulta. The sequence goes on along the minus strand of NZ_MAHX01000016.1, from coordinate 272,907 downwards.
TCCGCTTCCCTGACTGCGTGTTGTCTGAAACTGAATGTCTTTTTCATCAAAATGAATTTCTTCTGCATCTTCAATTTCAAATACTCCAACATACCAGTTACTCCTTTTATGCAGCTTCCTGAATGTACTCTTTCCGACCCAACAAATACTCCCCAACCAGCTTTTTAAAAATATTGTTAATTCTTTATCTTTTAAAAGCAGGGTTACGGATTTTAGTGTCAGGTTTTCATCACCGTTTTCACGATGAATAATTTTATAATCTATTTTTTCTTGTTTCACTTCCTCCAGAAAAACCTTCAAAATTTTAGCGACTACCCACTGGCATTCTAAAGGTCCTCTTCCTGATGTTATTTGTATGAGTTTTTCCATTTTTGTAAAATCTTTAAGATAGCGTCTCTGTTTTTTGCTTCTTTAACAAATGTTGGCAATCTTTCAACCATACGCATTTTGTATGGCAATCTGGTTCTCAGGTCAGAAGAGATATAGTTTTCCATTTCTAAGAGATGCTCCATATTTCTAGCCCAGAATAATTTTCCTTTGAAATCTTCCTGAAAATAAAACGGGCATCCAAACACCAGATCACGGATTAAGCCTGCCTCTTTCGTAGAATAGTTCAGTACATATTTTTCTGTTTTGGGCTGAATCTGAAATACAGAATCACATGCCTCACATTTTACAGGCAGGCTTTCTGGCTTTGTTTTCAGTCCCCCTTTTATATGGTGGATAAAATGACCACATGCAGGACAATTGAGCTTTATGATTGCTTTATAAAACTCCAAATCTTCCTTCTTCCTTCTGAGATTACAGTACTGGCATTCCAACACTGCTTTTTCATCATACCCACTTCTGCTCTTTACTGTCGTATCTTTTCCACAAGAGGGACAGACAACCAGGCAATCTTCGTAGTAGGCATAATATTGTTGTTTATATCTCTTTTTCATTTCTTTATTTTTTTGTTATTCACACAAGGCTACTTGTCCATTCTTACAATTCTTGGTTGAAATGTTCCCAGAATATCTACTAATTCGCTTTGTGCATTCATTACTTCATGAATATCTTTATACGCCATTGGAGCTTCCTCGGCATTTCCTCCCATTAGTGTTACATTCTTTAATTGCAGTTCTTTTCTGATATCACTTTGTGTGAAAAGACTTCTGCATGCTCCTCTGGAATGGGCTCTTCCGGCACCATGTGAAGCTGAATGCAATGAATCAGGATTCCCTTTACCGCGAACAATAAACCCTTTCGCTGTCACAGATCCCGGAATCATTCCCAGTTCATTTTCATTAGCCGGGGTTGCTCCCTTACGGTGAACAATCACTTCTTTTCCGTTATGAATTTCTTTCCAGGCAAAGTTGTGATGATTTTCTATTTTAGCTTTCACTCTCCCACCTACGGCTTTAACCAATCTGCGGTGAATATCATCATGACAGGCTGAAGCATAATCTCCGGCCAGGGTCATTGCTGTCCAATATTCCAAGCCCATGTGAGTACTAAGGTCTAGCCATGCAAACTGCTGCGCTTCTTTAGGAAGCGGGCATTGCTCTACAGCAACTCTTGAGTAATACTGGGCAATCTCTGCGCCCAGACCACGGGAACCACTATGGGATAAAATCCCCAGATACTTTCCTTTTGGAAGGTTTATTTGGTCATCTTCCTCCGTGATTTCGACTTCGCCAAATTCTACGAAATGGTTCCCTCCTCCGGATGTTCCCATTTGTTTAATAGCTTTTGCTTTCAGTCTTCGCAGCACCGGAATCATTCCGAAAGTATCTCTTTCAAAAATCTCATGCTCAATATGAGACTTATGGGTTTCATACATCCCAAATTTGGTATGTTCTGCCAGTGCTTTTTCATATTTATCTCTTGCCCCGTCCAGATATGAAACCGGAGTATCCAGGATGCTAAGGCTCATTCTGCAGCCAATGTCCATCCCTACACCGTAAGGGATTACAGCATTTTCTACCGCCAGAACACCACCGATCGGAAGGCCATAACCACTATGTGCATCGGGCATTAATGCTCCCTGAAGCGATATTGGCAATTTTAGTGCTGTATAAAGCTGATTCTTTGCCTCCTCTGAAATATTGTGTCCGAAAACCTGAAATGCAGCTCTTTGGCTATTCAACATTCGTTTTTCAGTTTTTTTAGATAATAATAAAGCTTCTGCTATTTGTCCGAAACTTAAGTCTTTTTCATAGTTTTCCGGATGCAGCAAAATTTCTTTTAAAAGAGATTTTACATAATGAATGTTTTTGGTTGCAAAATTTCTTTTCATAACTTCCAGAGCAACATTAACACTCTGGTTATTAGGATATCCAATCTTTAATATATCTTTTCCTTTAAGTTTTAAATTTCCCATTGTTTTGTTCTTTAAATTCATGATGCAAATGCTTTAAGCTATGCATCAGCTATGCTGGCCACAAATTTTAAGGCCGCATTATCTTAATCAACTATATACATAGTCGAAAAAGTTTATCACACTAAAATTTGTGACAAAAATTAAGTTTGAAATAGAGATTCGGGGAAACTAAGTTTGAAATATTACGCAATAAAAAACCCGAAATCTCTACGACTCCGGGTTTTGATATTTCATTGTACTGTTATTCTAAGAATGTACCAAACCACGAAGCCTCACCACTATAAGTGGCAATCCTGCTGAAGAGTTTTTCTGAAATCTGAACATTACTTCGTTGTTTTTAAATGGTTAAACTTTATTTTGAGATGCAAATATATTAATTTTTATAAAAACCAATATATTTTTTTATTATCAGGTGCTATACATCTCAATTTTTTATTCAGACTAAATAACAAATGCATGTCACACAGGCTTTCTCAGGCGATTTTAAAGCTAAAACCTTTACATTTAAATAACTAATTAATAAATAATAAGATATGAAAAAGGCGATAATAGCAGGTGGATTAATGTTGTTTATATTTTCATGCAGTACACGTACACAAGGTACCGCCAGTACTGTAAAGCCGGTTTACAAGCTGACTGAACAACAATTTGCAACTGCCAAAAATCTTTTTGAAACCCGATGTGGTAAATGTCATGATCTGCCAAAACCTGAGGATCATACCGCGGAGAAATGGAAGCCTATTATGGATCAGATGGCCCCAAAAGCTAAATTAACGGATGAAGAGAAAAACTGGGTTCTTGCTTATGTAAGCACAAATGCAAAAAAACAGAACTAAAATAGTAAAAGAGCTGCCCTTATTCAGAGCAGCTCTTTATTATGATATATTACTTTCTATTCTTTAGAAAGGATATCCCGTGTACAATAAGGGTTGTCAGTACAAAAAGTATGGCTAAAATTCTCAACACAAATCCTGACCAGTAAAAGATGTAAGGAGGATCTAATCCGTAAATATTCTGCAGGTAGCCACCAGCTAAATAACAGAATATACTTACCAAAAGCATTATTAAAAGTCTCTTTTTCATTCAGGCTTAATTATTCCGCAGCAATCAGTTTCTCCAGAATCTCACATGCACATTGCGGCAGATTGGTTCCGGGACCAAATATATGATCTGCTCCGTTTGCGTATAAGAATTCATAATCCTGTTGAGGGATAACACCACCTACAACAATGGTAATATCGTCTGCACCTAATTTTTTCAATTCTTCCACCACCTGTGGAACCAGTGTTTTGTGTCCTGCAGCAAGTGAAGAGACACCCAAAATATGAATATCATTTTCAACGGCCTGTTTCGCCACTTCTTCCGGTGTCTGGAATAATGGTGCAACATCCACATCAAAGCCCATATCTGCAAAAGCTGTTGCTACTACTTTTGCACCTCTATCGTGACCATCCTGCCCCATTTTCACGACCATTAAACGCGGCCTGCGTCCTTCGTATTCTTCAAACTTTTGTGTCAGCTCAACAGCTTTAGCAAAGTATTCATTTTTAGATGCATTCATAGCGTAAACTCCCTGAATGGTTTTTATTTGTGCTTTATATCTTCCAAATTCTCCTTCCAGAGCATCAGAAATTTCTCCTAAAGTAGCTCTTCTTCTTGCAGCTTCTATACTCAACGCCAGGAGATTTCCTTTTTCCGTTTTTGCACATTCTTTAATCTCATCGAGAATCTGTTCTACAGCCTGATTATCTCTTCCTGATTTTATGCTGTTCAGCCTTTCAATCTGCTTCTGGCGTACCAATGAATTATCAATATCCAGAATTTCAAATTGTGGCTGTTTCTGCTGGGTTCTGAAGCTATTTACTCCGATGATAAATTCTTCACTGCTGTCAATCTTTGCCTGTTTTTTAGCAGCCGCCTCCTCAATTCTCATTTTTGGAATTCCAGCTTCAATAGCCTTAGTCATCCCACCTTCTTTCTCCACCTCATCAATATACTTCGTGGCTTCATCAATCATCTGCTGGGTAAGACTTTCTACAAGATAACTTCCTCCCATCGGATCTACCACGTCGCATATTTTGCTTTCCTGCTGCAATATAATCTGTGTATTTCTGGCAATTTTAGCAGAATAATCTGTAGGCAAGGCAATAGCCTCATCCAGTGCATTGGTATGCAAAGATTGTGTTCCTCCTAATGCTGAAGACAAGGCTTCGATAGCGGTACGGGTAATATTATTAAATGGTTCTTGTTCTGTTAAGCTCCATCCCGAAGTTTGGGAATGGGTTCTTAGAGCAAGAGATTTTGAATTTTGAGGTTTGAACTGCGCAATCAGCTCGGACCAGATATACCTGGCCGCACGCATTTTGGCAATCTCCATAAAATGATTCATACCAATAGCCCAGAAGAATGATAAGCGTGGAGCAAAATCATCGATATTCATTCCGGCCTGTATTCCGGTTCTTACATATTCTAAACCATCAGCCAGCGTATAAGCCATTTCCAGAACAGGTGTGGCTCCTGCTTCCTGCATATGGTAGCCTGAAATAGAAATAGAATTGAACTTAGGGATATTTTGTGAAGTATATTCGAATATATCGGCAATAATCTTCATAGAAGGCGCTGGTGGATAGATATAGGTATTCCTTACCATAAACTCTTTCAGAATATCATTCTGGATGGTTCCCGAGAGAAGTTCCTGATTTACCCCTTGTTCTTCTGCCGCTACAATATAAAATGCCAAAATAGGCAGTACAGCACCGTTCATAGTCATGGAAACGGAAATCTGATCCAAAGGAATTTCATTGAAGAGGATCTTCATATCCTCTACCGAATCTATTGCCACTCCGGCTTTTCCAACATCACCAACAACTCTTGCATGATCCGAGTCATATCCTCTGTGCGTTGCAAGATCGAATGCTACAGAAAGGCCTTTTTGACCTGCTGCCAGATTTCTACGGTAAAACGCATTGGATTCTTCTGCAGTAGAGAATCCTGCATATTGTCTGATTGTCCATGGTTTCTGAACATACATTGTTGTATATGGGCCTCTGAGATAAGGAGCAATCCCTGCCGAATATTCTTTATCAATCAAAGCCTGGGCATCGTCTGCAGAATACGAAGTCTTCATCTGAAGTCCGTCCTTCTCAAAATTATAATTTTCAAATGCTGAAGGCTTAATATCAAAATCAGGTTTCGGCGTCGTTATGGGTCTTCTCATTTCATGAAGTTTATGCCCGTAAATTTAAAAAATATTACCAATACACGCTCAGATTACCGGATATGTTTTACTACTTAATACCTAATTCAATCCTAAGAGAATCACTTCACTGAAATTCAATCTGCAAATCACAAAAAAACGGACCATAAAGTCCGTTTAAATTTTTTATTCCTCGATAGGAGGACACAATGGTATTGTTCCATTTAGACATCTTTGATTGCAATCCCAAGGATATTTTGTTCCATTGATAATACAATAGCCTTGTCTAAATTCTATATTATCCTTTCCGCCAAGGATATTACTTAAATTTTTTCTAGTAATTTTTTTCATATTAAATCTTTATTTGGTGAATTACATAGATACAATATTTTGCTCATTTGGCAAAATATTTTAGTATCAATTAAAAACGGACCATACAGTCCGTTTAAATTTTCAATTAGTTTCCACTAACATCACAAAAAGGGGTCATTCCATCCGGGCATTTGCCATCGCAACCTCCTCCCCAGGCACGCAATTTTCCATTAATAAGACAGTATGCCTGTCCTCCTCCTACATTATTGCCTCCCTGGATGCTGCTTAGTTTTTTTCTTTCAATTTTTTTCATGATATCTCATTTATTGGTGAACTACATAGGTACGATAATTTCTCCAATTAATAAAAACATAAACCTTTTATAATATATCAATGCAGAATAAAAAAACGGACTATAAAGTCCGTTTAATCTTTTAGTCCTCAGTATATGGGCATAAAGGAATTAATCTGTTTGGGCACCTCTGATTACATGGCCAAGGGCGCAATTTCCCATCAATAAGGCAGTATCCTTGTTGATCATTAAGATCTCCACCGACAATACTGCTTAACTCTTTTCTGTTAATTTTTTTCATAATATATCACATATTGGTGAACGACATAGTTACAATATTTCTTCGAATAAAAAAAATAATATACTTAAGTATAAATTGAATACAAAAAAACGGGCTATGTAGCCCGCTTAATCTTTATTCGAAAAGTATATCTTTAGAAGCCTTCTTCTTCTCCTTTCATTTTTTCAGCATTTTCAGCCATGATTACAGCATCAATCATCTCACCAATATCTCCATTCATATAAGCATCAAGGTTATAGATCGATTTATTAATACGGTGATCTGTAACCCTACCCTGAGGATAATTGTAAGTTTTAATCTTAGCAGAACGGTCTCCTGTAGATACCATCGTCTTACGCTGTGCTGCAATATCACCTACCACTTCCTGAAGTTTGATATCATATAATTTAGCACGAAGCATTTCCATTGCCAATTCACGGTTAGCCAACTGAGAACGTGCTTGTTGACATACAACTACGATTCCTGATGGCTTATGCGTTAACTGTACTTTTGTTTCTACCTTGTTAACGTTCTGCCCACCGGCACCTCCTGAACGGGAAGTCTGCATTTCTATATCTGCAGGATTAATTTCCACATCCACTTCTTCAGCTTCCGGAAGAACTGCAATAGTAATAGCAGAGGTATGAACACGTCCCTGAGATTCGGTTTCCGGTACACGTTGTACACGATGAACACCGGATTCAAACTTCATAATACCATAAACACCTTCTCCTTCAACTTTCATAATTAATTCCTTATAGCCTTTGGTAGCTTCATTAGAATCGGTTACCTCATGTCTCCAACCTTTGGTTTTAAAGTACATCGAATACATTCTGTAGATATCTTCCACAAAAATAGCCGCCTCATCTCCTCCAGTACCTGCACGTAATTCCACAATGATGTTTTTATCATCAGCAGGATCTTTCGGGATTAGTAATACTTTCAGTTCTTCTTCAAAACCCGGAATTTTTTCCTGAGCTTCAAGCTTCTCCATTTTAGCTAAATCGGACAAATCTTTATCTGATCCATCAGCAATAATTTCGTCGGACTCTTTTATCGTATCTAAAGCCGATTTGTACTGATCATAAACCTTAACGATTTTCCCCAGATCACTGTATTCTTTGTTTAAAGAAGAATATCTTTTCTGATCTGAGATAACATCCGGCTGAATGATCAAATCAGCGACTTCGTTATATCTTTGTTTTATAGCTTCCAGCTTCGGAATTAAACTCTTTGACATAATAGAATTTTAGGCTGCAAAGATACGGATTTTCAGGAGACAAGAAAAAAGTAAAAAACATGGGATCTATAGGAGTAGGGACAAAAGTTGGAGGTGAAGTAAAAAGTTAAGCAAATATGAAGATAAAAGCTTCCTTTCCAATAGGAATCTAAAGTTTTTAATTTTTTATATGAATGATTTTTAGCTTCCTGATTAAGATAACGCTCCTAACGGAGCTTCATATTCATAAAGATGTATTATATTTTCTGTATAAATTCATATGAGAGAAAACCATAAAAAATTAGAATAAAGCTCCGGAGGAGCTAAATCGGTGTAAAAAAAAACGTGTCATAAAAGTAAGTATTCCAGAGGAATACTATCTCACAATAATATGTATTTTTTCTATATCTTCTAGGGCTTATTGCTGATCCTATTTATGTATAAAAATAAAAATCCGTTCCTCAGAAGAGAAACGGATTTTCTTTATATAGTTTTGCTTTAAACTAGTGTGCATGGTGTCCATTCGCAGGGCGCTCACCTGCAGGTCTTTGGTAGATTACCTCAACACCTTCCTGCTCATATAGCTTTTTGTATCTAATTTCTTCGGGATCAAAGTTTTTGTTCTTCTTTCCGAAGTATTCTAACAAACCTTCTGTTAACCAAAGTGGAACAATGTAAGTTGCGAACATAAAGATACACCAAAAACCAGCCAGAAACATTGTAAAGAAATACACTGTCCAAAGGAACTGATAGAATGGATAAAAAGATGATAAAATCATTTCTTAAATATTTTATAGGGCAAAAATAGACTTTTTTTACTTTTTAGCAAAGGTTTTGACCATCTATTTTTAATTTATACTCATTTTATATAGAACTAATGGGCAAGATTTGCAAAGAAATCATTTCCTTTATCATCGGTAATGATGAATGCAGGGAAATCTACTACCTCAATCTTTCTTACCGCTTCCATTCCCAGCTCTTCAAAGTCTACAACTTCAACAGATTTAATGTTTTCTTTAGCAAGAACTGCTGCAGGACCACCGATAGAACCAAGATAGAAACCACCATATTTTGCACATGCATCTGTTACATCTTTACTTCTGTTTCCTTTTGCCAGCATCACCATACTTCCACCATTCGCCTGGAACTCGTCTACATAAACATCCATTCTTCCTGCCGTTGTTGGACCAAAGCTTCCTGAAGCCATTCCCTGCGGAGTTTTTGCAGGCCCGGCATAATAGATAGGATGGTTTTTGAAATATTCCGGCATTGGTTTCCCACTATCTAGTAATTCTTTGATCTTAGCATGGGCAATATCTCTTGCTACGATTAAAGTACCATTTAGTTTCAACCTAGTTTTAATCGGATATTTTGATAATTCAGCCAATACTTCACTCATTGGTCTGTTCAGATTAATCGTTACAGGCTCTTCCAGATGTGGTGCTGTTTCCGGTAAGAACTTCTCAGGATTTACCTCTAATTGCTCAAGGAAAATTCCGTCTTTGGTGATCTTTCCTTTGATATTTCTGTCTGCAGAGCAAGAAACCCCCATACCAACAGGACAAGAAGCTGCATGGCGAGGTAAACGGATCACACGTACATCGTGTGTAAGGTATTTACCGCCGAACTGTGCTCCAATAGCACTTTCCTGACAAATCTTTTGTACTCTCTTCTCCCATTCCAAATCGCGGAATGCCTGGCCACCAATGTTTCCTTCAGTCGGAAGGTTATCATAATATCCTGCACTCGCTTTCTTCACTGCTGCAAGGTTAGCTTCTGCAGAAGTACCTCCGATTACTAATGCCAGGTGATATGGTGGGCATGCTGCTGTCCCAAGATCCATGATTCTTTCTTTAACAAACTCCTCCAGAGACTTATCATTTAATAATGATTTTGTCTTCTGGTAAAGGAAAGTCTTATTAGCAGATCCACCTCCTTTTGCAAGAAATAAGAATTTATAGGCGTCTCCTTCCTCAGCATAAATATCAATCTGTGCCGGAAGGTTAGATCCTGAATTCTTTTCATCAAACATCGTTAACGGAACTACCTGAGAGTATCTAAGATTCTGATTCTGGTAAGTATTATAAATTCCTTTGGAAATCCACTCAGCATCATTTACTCCTGTATAAACGTTCTCCCCTTTCTTGGCAACACATATTGCTGTTCCGGTATCCTGGCAAGAAGGAAGAGCTCCCTTTACTGCTACAGACGCATTCTGCAATAGGTTATAAGCCACAAAACGATCATTGTCTGTCGCTTCAGGATCATCGATAATATTTTTAAGCTTCTGTAAATGAGTTGAACGAAGCATGAATGAAACATCCTTTAATGCTTCTTCTGCTAAAAGTTCTAGGCCTTTAGGATCAACTGTTACAATTTCTCTTTCACCTAACTTCTCAACCTTTACATAATCGGAAGTCAATTTTTTGTATTGTGTGTCGTCTTTTAGAATAGGAAATGGTTCCTGATACTGAAATTCCATTTTTAATATTTTTCTGAAAAATTAGAGTCGTAAAAATAAGAATAATGAAAGCTGTACTATCTCCAACATGAGTAAAATCACCAGCTTTACTCATATTTATAATGATTATAAATTGGAGGAATTCTATTTAGGAAAAACAAACATACCGACTGGTATGTAGAATAAGAAAAGATTTCTATATTTGCAGTGTGTTATGAAAGAAACGCCAGAATATATTATTGAAAAAGTAGCTCCTGTATTTAATAAGAAAGGATATACAGCTACTTCATTATCGGAAATTACTAAGGCCACTAACCTTACTAAAGGGGCTGTATATTTTTATTTTAAGAATAAGGAGGATCTTGCCGTTAAAGCCTTTCATTTTAATATAGAGAAGATTATAAAGCCTTTAAGAGAAAAAATAGGGTCAAAAGAAAGCAGCATAGAGAAGCTTAAAGCAATTACAGAATATTTTAGAAACGATTATTTTGATTTCGCACGAGAAATTGGCGGTTGCCCGATGCTAAATCTTGGTGTAGACGCTCAGTTTAATAATAAAGTACTATTTGATGAAGCTCAAAAAATATCAAAAGTTTTCATCCGAAGTATTTCAGAAATCATCAAATCCGGTATTCTAAAAAAACAAATTAAAGCCCATACAGATGCTGATAAAATATCAATGGTTATTTATGCCATGATTGAAGGAGCTGTATTCATGGCGATTACAAAAGATGATAAAAGCTTTTTAACCCACATAAACGACCATATTGACAACAGTGTTATAAAACAAATATGTATATAAAAATTTTTTAATCATTAACATACCAATTGGTATGTTAAATAATTTAAAGATAAAATCATGGAAGCAACTATTGAATCAATTGGGATTTATATCCCCGAAAACAAAATCACAAATAAGTATTTCGAAAAGATCATTGACACCAATGATGAATGGATTAGGAGCAGAACAGGTATCAAAACAAGATATTTCAGCAAGGAAAATGAATATACAAGCGATATGTGTATCAAGGCCATTGAAAATCTGGAAAAGGATTATAAAAAAGGACTTGCTGATATCGATTTCATAATTATAGCAACCAGCACACCGGATCAGCAATTTCCAAGTGTTGCTAGTAAGGTTCAGAGCAGATTCAATATTCCGCAGGCAGGCTGTATAGATATTTCCGCGGGTTGTGCTGGATTTGTATACGGAATTATTATGGCTCAGGGACTTATTGCAACTGGAAGTTATAAAAAGATTCTGGTAGCTGGCGCTGAAACATTATCCAAAATTTGTGATTTTACAGACCGGACAACCTGCATCCTTTTTGGAGACGGAGCCGGCGCTGTAATAGTAGAGGCGTCGAAGCAAAAGCAACTTTTCTCTTCAACAACTATCACAGAAGGATCATACGGCAAGGAACTCTATAAATCGGAAGGCTATGCCACCATAAATGGAGAAAACGTAATAAACAACGGAAAAATACACCAAAACGGAAGAACTGTTTTTAAGTGGGCTGTATCCACATTACCTGTAGAAATCCAGAGATTACTGGAAAAAAATAAACTATCATTGCAGGATATCAAATGGATGATTCCACATAGTGCCAATATAAGAATACTGGAAAATGTCTGCGAAGAGCTTGAATTTCCAAAAGAAAAATGTCTGCAAAGTGTTACAGACTACGGAAATACTTCTGCAGCTTCTATTCCCATTGCGTGGTATAACGGAATAAAAGATGGGAAACTGCAACAAGGTGACCTTCTTGTATTGGCAGGTTTTGGTAGTGGTCTTACTTTCTCGGGAATATGCTTGCGGAATCAGATTGCAAATAAATACTTAACATAATATAAATCAACAATATAGACACATTGTTTCGTGTAGTATTATTTTATCAATCATGATTATTATCAATTGCATAAAATCTGTTCTTTAGCTAACTTTATAAAAAATTAGATCACAATGATTTACAGAACCGAACACGACACAATGGGCGAGGTAAAAGTACCCGCTGATAAATTCTGGGGAGCACAAACAGAACGTTCCCGAAATAATTTTAAAATCGGACCAGAGGCTTCTATGCCTCATGAAATTATAGAAGCGTTTGCTTACCTGAAGAAGGCTGCAGCCTATGCAAATACAGATCTGAGAGTCCTTCCTTCCGATAAAAGGGATATGATTTCTCAGGTTTGTGATGAGATCCTTGAAGGAAAGCTATTTGATCAGTTTCCGCTTGTGATCTGGCAAACAGGGTCAGGTACCCAATCAAATATGAATGTTAATGAGGTTGTTTCCAACAAAGCACATGTAAATAATGGCGGGCAGCTGGGTGAGAAATCTGAAGTGCATCCAAATGATGATGTAAACAAGTCTCAGTCTTCTAACGATACCTATCCTACAGCTATGCATATTGCAGCCTACAAAAAGGTTGTAGAACATACAATTCCGGCTGTTGAAACATTAAAAAATACACTAAAAGCAAAATCAGAAGCTTTTAAAAACATCGTAAAGATTGGGAGAACACACCTAATGGATGCTACTCCGCTTACACTAGGCCAAGAATTTTCCGGTTATGTGGCTCAATTAGAATTTGGCTTGAAAGCATTAAAAAATACATTACCGCATTTGGCAGAACTGGCACTAGGCGGAACAGCTGTGGGGACAGGGCTAAACACACCTCAGGGCTATGATGTGAAAGTAGCAGAATATATTGCTAAGTTTACCAGATTGCCTTTTATAACTGCTGAAAACAAATTTGAGGCTCTTGCGGCTCATGATGCGATCGTTGAATCTCATGGTGCACTAAAGCAGCTTGCTGTATCTTTATTCAAAATAGCACAGGACATCCGTTTGCTGGCTTCCGGTCCACGCTCCGGAATCGGGGAAATTCATATCCCGGAAAACGAACCAGGATCTTCAATTATGCCTGGAAAAGTAAACCCAACACAAAATGAAGCTATGACTATGGTGTGTGCACAGGTATTAGGCAATGACACAACTATTTCATTTGCCGGAACGCAGGGAAATTACGAACTGAATGTTTTCAAACCAGTAATGGCCTATAACTTCCTACAGTCTGCACAACTTATTGCTGATGCCTGTATTTCTTTCAACGACCATTGTGCGGTAGGAATCGAACCTAATGAACCAAGAATAAAAGAGCTGGTTGACAAATCGCTGATGTTGGTTACAGCGCTGAATACACATATTGGTTACGAAAATGCTGCTAAAATTGCTAAAACAGCTCACAAAAACGGTACAACATTGAAAGAGGAGGCTATCAACCTGGGGCTTGTAACAGCTGAACAGTTCGATGAATGGGTGAAACCAGAGGACATGGTGGGCAGCCTGAAATAAGGTTAATTTATTTTATCATTCAATAGACTCATGAAAATTCGGGATGAAAAGCTCCGGAAAATATTAGACTGGGCTAATGGAAACGAAGATATCAAGGCAGTTATACTGACCAGTTCTCTTGTAAATCCTTTAGCTCCGGTCGACGATTTCAGTGATCTGGACGTGGAACTTATATTTGAAGACAACCAAGCTTATATCTCAGATCATAAATGGCTGAATCTTTTTGGTCAGCCAATTTCTATGATTGAAGAGGATGAAAGCTGCTTTAACGGAGTACATGCTATGAAAATGGTTTTGTATAAAGACACTGTAAAGGTAGATTTCAAGCTTTATCGTAAATCTTCTTATCTACAGGAAATACAGCATAAAGAGCTTCCCGAAGACTGGGATATCGGATATAAAATATTGCTGGACAAAGATGGTATTACCCAAAATATGAAGCCTCCGACACATCGGGTTTCAATTATCAAAAAACCAGATGAAAAAGATTTTGAAAAACTGATTTCTGATTTCTGGTGGGACTGTACTTATGTTGCAAAATGCCTGGCACGTGGGGAGATCTTCTATGCAAAATTCATGTCAGAAAACATTATCAGAACGGAATATTTGGTTCCACTATTGGAATGGTATATCGCAAGTCAGCACAATTGGGATATTACAACCAATAAACATGGAAGGCTTTTCAAAAAATATCTGTCGCAGGATCTCTGGTCTAAAACTGAGCAAACTTTTTCCGGAAGTAATATTGAAGAAAACTGGAAAGCTCTTTTTAGTATGACTGATATAGTAGGAGAACTTGGGAAGAATTTAGCAAAAGAACTCAACTACCCTTATGCCACAGAAATGGAAAATAATATCAGAACCTATCTGGAGACAGTATATAAATCCAGTATTTAGTTTGTCTCTTTCATTATCCATAAATGATATTAAGAAATAAATATAAAAGCGGTCTCAATAGTATTGAGTCCGCTTTTATATTTATTTACTTTTTAGATTTTTAGGATACAATCTGATCTGCAAAATATTTCTCCAGATCCTGCAGTGTTTCCGGATTGGTTTGTATGTCTCTCACAACTTCGCCTTTATTCAGAATTACAATTCTGTTGCAAACCTCCGTTGTATGGGAAAGGTCGTGACTGGAAATAAGAAATGTAACATTAGCATCCTGTGACCAGTTTCTGATCAGATTTTTCAGTTTAATCTGTGTAGAAGGATCCAGATTGGCAAAAGGCTCGTCCAGTACAATAATTTCCGGATTCCCTATCAATGCCCCTACAATGCCAACTTTCTTCATATTCCCTTTAGAAAGGTCCCGGATATATTTTCCGGCATTCAGAATTTCTCCATTAAACAAATCCGAAAATTGCTTCAGAAATTCATCTACACTAGCCATGTTCTGCCCTCTCAGTTCACCCAGAAAATAGAAATATTCTTCTGGTGTAAGGTAACCGATAAGAAAGCTTTCATCTATAAAGGCACTAAGTTTTGTTTTCCAGGCTTCAGATTCGTTAACTTTAATATTATCAATACTGATAAATCCCGATGAAGGAGCTATAAGATCTAATAGTACACTGAATAAAGTAGTTTTCCCGGCACCGTTATTTCCTACCAGCCCGAATGTCTCACCTTTGGGAATACTAAGCTCATGAATATTTAAAACTTTATTGGCACCGTAAACTTTTGATATATTTTGAATTGAAATCATTTTATTGAATTTGGATATTAATTTATAGTTATTCGCTAAACTGTATAATGTTGTTAGTCTACTTTTTTGAAGGCTGCAAGAGTAGAATACTTTTCGGATTTATAGATTTTTACAATCTGATCAAAAATCTTATCCCTCAAAAGGAATCCAATAAGTCCAAGAATACCCAAACTTATTACTGCTGCAGACATTCCGGCAAAATATTTTACAATTCCAAATACGGCCATAGGAACCAGCATCTGCGGAATAATAATGATAAGAATTTTAATATTAAAATTATTTTGTCCAGCGGTAAATCCTTTTGAAGCGGAATTCAGATCAATCGGTTTTTTATTGTATGCTCCCGCTAATAAAGTAAGATAAGAGTTAACTCCTAGGTTATACAACCCTGCGGCAAAAATGGTAAAATAGAACGTCCAGCTCGTAAAAAAAACATAGAATGTAGCCAATACCATAGAAACAGCTGTAACAATAACAAAAAGCCACCATTTAGCTTTCAGATATTCTTTATACGGAACATTCTGTGTCATCATCAATGGGTAATAGGAACTATCCCATGCTGGGACTCTTTGCCCGAACATTAAATTGAATCCACCAGTAACAAAAATTCCCAGAAAAACCTGCATAAAACTAAAAGAATAACCTTTGTTAAAGACAAGCAGACCATAAAACAAAAACAGAAAACCACCAATCAGTGCACTTCTGGCAGCTTTACTTCTTTTAATAAGTTTAATATCATTGTTAATGAATGTTCCGATAGCACCAAAGCGGTTCAGGTATTCAATATTTTCTGTTTTTCCGACAGCTTTTTTCATTTCCAGACCTTTATCCAGGTAAAGGTTCTGTTTAATAAAATTAAAAGCCATTTTACCTAAAACCAGAACCAGAACCAGCGGAATAAAAAACAACCACCATTTCTGATATACGGAATAGATTAATATTTCAGAAATATTCAATACATTAATAACATTAAAATAATGCAATCCGCCTAATACGATAATAACCGCAAAAACAGAATACAATAATGTATTATTCTTATTGATAAATGTATTGATAAAAGCATTGGAAAAGATAAGTGCCACTACAGAAATAAATACAGCCAGTACTGATAATACACTAAAACCTCCATCCACTAATAGCAATACTGTAAACGGAAGCATAAACAATAAAAACACCCATGTAAAGAATGATAAAAGAATCTTTACCAAAGTGTAGCTTGTAATTTTATCCTTAGGAATATTAAGGGTAAGTAATGGCTTTATATTATTGGCAGGCAGCTGTTGCATGAAATATTTAAGCAACAGGTCCAGTACCCAGTATACGAGAAAAAATCTACTGAAAAGTATCAGAGGATTGACTCCCTCTTTCCTGGCACCAAAAAATAAGGCAAATGCTCCTCCGAAGAATATTAATGCCATATAGGCGAAGATGAAGAACATACCAATCTTCATCAGGATACCGGCTCCTAACTGCGGACTTCTGAAAAAACTTTTAAATTCCAGACGAATTAGTTTTGCAAACATGTTAATTAGCTTTACCTAATTAGTTAGCAGTCTGCAAAAAATGTTACAAGAAAATTATTTTTTCTGATCTGTATTTCTGAAAGGCATATTACCAACTTTAAAGCTTCCGTCGATAACAGCTTTCTCCAATGTCAGAATACCCTTTAAAGATTCATAATCGATTTTATCAGCATCATCCGTAGGTCTGTGGTAATCATCATGCCCCCCAGTATGAAAAAAAAGGACAGGTATATCTTTTTCATAGAAAGATGTCTGATCCGATCCGCCACGTCCTTCGTAGCCCGTATAGAATTTCACAAACTTATTGGAATTGATTTCTTTGAAAATAGTCTCAAATTCAGGTGATGTTCCGTAGCCGATGACAGAAACACCTCTTTCTTTGTTCAATCTGCCAATCATATCCATATTCAGCATCCAAAGCACTTTACTAAGGTCATATGTTGGATTTTTCACAAAATATCGTGAACCAACCAATCCTAATTCTTCTGCTCCGAAAGCAATAAATAGAAAATTAACCGGTTCTTTTATGTTATTTTGGCTATAAACACGCGCTAACTCCAGCAACCCGGCAACACCCGAAGCATTGTCATCTGCACCATTGTGTATCATACCATAACTGTCTTTTGCCAAAGAACTTCCTTGTTTTCCTTCTCCAAGATGGTCATAGTGTGCTCCGATAACAACAGTCTTAGCAGCTTTATTATCTAAAAAACCAATCACATTCCTGGCAGGTCGGATACTATCGGCAACTTTAACTTTTCTGACTTTAGCCTCAAAATCCTGATAATAACCATTTACTCCTAAAGGCTCCAGTTTATATTTTTTAAATTGTGAAGTGATGTATTTTGCAGCTTCTTGATTTTGTTTGCTCCCTGTTCCACGTCCCTTCATTTTGTCACTTGCCAAAAAATAAACATGCTTTTTCAGGTTTTTAACTTCAATCTCCTGCGCATAGGAACATAATCCTAGTAATAAGAAAGTAAATAGAATAGTATTTTTCATGGGTATTAATTCGTACAAAAATAGAGAAAACCCTGCAACGTTGCCAGTTTTCGGAAAACGAAACTACAGCATCAGTTCTTTTGCCTGTTCTATTGCTGCCTCAGTGATCTTACTACCACTAAGCAATTGGGCAATTTCATGCAGCTTTTCATCCTGATTCAGAGGAATAATAGTCGACTGCGTTTTTCCACCTACTTCGGATTTCATTACTTTATAATTGTAATCTCCTTTGGCAGCAACCTGAGCCAGATGGGTGATAACAATAAGCTGCATATCCTGTCCCATCTCATGCATTAATTTTCCAATTTCTTCGGCTACACGGCCGGAAACTCCGGTATCTATTTCGTCCAGAATCAGGGTTGGCAATTCGGAATTTTCAGCCATAATCTTTTTAACAGCGAGCATTACTCGGGATCTCTCTCCTCCGGAAATAGCTGTATGAACAGGTTTCATAGGGAAACCCGTATTAGCCTGAAATAAAAGCTGAATAGTATCGCTCCCGTATTCATTAAACTCAGGATCTTCGCTTAGATCTACCTCCATTCTGGCTTTTTCTAAGCCAAGGCGCTGTAAAATATGCTGACTTTTTTCTACAAAAATTTTAGCTCCGGATTTTCTGTTTTTAGTAAGTTCCGCTGCTATTTTTTTGAGTTTCGACTTTTGTTGTTCAATATACTGAAGCTGTTCTTTGATGTGTTCTTCCAGGTTTTCTGCAAGATTTTGCTCTTTAGCATACTCATCACGGATACTGACAAGTTCTTCTACAGTCTGCACCTGATGCTTGATCAATAACGTATTTACCAGATTGAGTCTGGTATTAAGCTCTGCCAGAGCTTCAGGATTCATTTGTACTTTTTCAAGTTCGTTTTCACAAGAATCCGCTATATCTTTTAGTTCAAAATATAGACTCTGGATACGCTCAGAGAGCTGTTCATAGTTTTCGGAATATCCCGTAATCTTTGAAAGCCTTGCTTTAGTTTCGTTCAGAATAGTAAGTACTCCGGCTTCATCCTGCTGCAAAAGCTGATAGGTCTGTGATAATTGTTCTATAATCGTTTCTGCATTTTCTTGTGCAGAAAGTTCATTTTTAAGTTCATCCAGATTCAACTGATCCAGTTGTGCTTCTTCCAGTTCCTGTAAAAGATACTGATGGTAATCTGCCTCTTTATTTCCTTCTGCCAGGCGTTTTTCTAACTGCAAAAGTTTGGCTTTTGCCTGTGTATAAATTTTAAATTCCGACTGATAATCGGCTAATAATTTCTGATTTTTTGCCAGTCCGTCGATTATTCCAAACTGGTATGCTTCTGAAAAAAGATTAGATGTTTCAAACTGTGAATGAATATCTATTAGTCTTTCAGAAAGTTCTTGTAATACGGATAATGTAACAGGAACATCATTGACAAAAGCTCTTGATTTACCGGCAGGTGCAATTTCCCTGCGTATAAGTGTTTCTTTCTCAAAGTCGAGATCGTTATCTTCAAAAAAGCTTTTAAACTTCGCCTCATCCAGTACAAAAGTCCCTTCCACGATACTTTTCTTTTCGGCATCGGCAATTGACTTCAGATCTGCCCTTTCGCCCATCATTAGGCGCAGTGCACCAAGAATAATCGATTTACCAGCTCCTGTTTCTCCGGTAATCACCTGTAATCCCTTATGTAGGTCTACTTCCAGCCGATCTATCAATGCAAAATTCTGAATGAATATTTTAGATAACATTTTTCCTTCGTTTACGCTATTTGTTTAGTGTAATTTCTCTTCTACTACGTTTAGGATGTCCTCTGCTACTTCTGTCTTCTTTTTAAGGTCGAATACCTTACTTTCTCCTTCTTTTGTAAAAATACTGATCTTATTGGTATCTCTCTTAAATCCTGCACCAGAATCCTGAAGTGAATTCAGTATAATAAGATCCAGATTCTTCTGTACCAATTTAGATTTAGCATATTCTACTTCATTTTGAGTTTCCAATGCAAAACCTACTAATAACTGATGAGTTTTCTTTTCACCCATTGTCTTCAGAATATCAGGGTTCTTCACAAGCTCTATCATAAAGTCTTGTTCTTTCTTTTTGATCTTCTGATCCGAATAGTACTTGGGTGTATAATCTGCTACAGCAGCACTCATAATAGCTACATCTACATTCTCATAATACTTAAATACTTCTTCAAGCATCTCTTTCGCTGAGATTACAGCGTGTAATGAAATATTGGGATGCGTAGTATGCAAACTGCTCGGGCCAGAAATAAGAATAACCTCAGCTCCTCTATCTGCAGCTTCTTCTGCCAATGCAAATCCCATTTTCCCGGAAGAATGATTCCCAATAAAACGCACAGGATCTATTGGTTCAAAAGTTGGTCCTGCGGTAATCAGTACCTTCTTGCCTTTAAGCAAAGAATTTGAATTCTCTGTACTAAAGAGTTGTTGTAAATGTCTGAATATAGTTTCCGGTTCGGCCATTCTGCCAAGTCCCGTAAGTCCACTTGCAAGTTCGCCTTCTTCGGCCGGAATAATCCGGTTTCCAAAACCTTCAATCTTTTTCAGGTTTTCAGTTGTTGTAGGATGTGCATACATATCCAGATCCATTGCAGGAGCTACAAAAACAGGACATTTAGCTGAAAGATAAGTTGCCTGTAAAAGATTATCACATAATCCTGTAGCCATCTTTGCCAGTGTATTGGCAGTACATGGAGCAATAAGCATTACATCTGCCCATAGTGCTATATCAACATGATTGTTCCAGGTTCCTTCTGTATTATAAAAATCTGTATATACCGGATTTCTGGATAAGGTTGAAAGGCTGAGAGGTGTAACAAACTGGTGTGCATCCTCTGTCATAATCACCTGCACTTCTGCACCGTTTTTCACCAGTTCTCTTATCAGAAAATGGATTTTATAGGCAGCAATACCACCTGTAACGCCCACTAATACTTTTCTTCCGTGTAAGCTGTTCGCCATGCTGAAAAATTTGAAGTAATAATACGACAAAAAGATGTCTTAAAAAAACATCTTCCTGCCAATATTCATAAAAGTCGTTGTAAAACGCTTAGTTTCTGTCTTCTGTCTTACGGAAATAGATATCACCATCCATCCATTCCTGAACTGCGATTGAAGTTGGTTTTGGTAATCTTTCGTAGTTCTTAGAAATCTCAATTTGTTCTCTGTTTTCAAAAACTTCTTCCAGAGTTGAGTTATGAACAGCAAATTCATCTAATTTTTGGTGAAGTTCTGTTCTGATTTCAGCATTAATCTGCTCCGCTCTTTTACCCATAATTACGATAGCTTCGTAGATGCTTCCTACTTTTTCTTCGATCTTATTCTTATCGTAAGTGATGGTGTTTACTGGTGCTTTAGAATCTTTAACGCTCATATCTGATTTACTTTAATTTAAAATTTTAGTTGCTTTTTCTAGGTATTTTGAAAGTCGCTGCCGGAGGTGGTGTATTTAATACAGCTGAATCCTTTTGCAAGCCTCTTACCTTATCTTTATATTCTTTTACAGCTTTAGCCTTGCGGTTATTTTCTGCTTTTTTTTCCATTTCAGCAGCTTGTTCAGCTGAAAGTTTTTTAATTCTTGCTTCTCTCTCTGCTCTTCTCTTATCGTATTCTACTTTAAGTTTAGCAAAGTTTTCTTTCTCATGCTCCAGAGACTCTCTTATTTTCACAGCATCTTTACTGTTGTCGGAGTTAGGAAATTCACGTTCCACCTGTTTAGTAAAAGAAATAGCATTCTCTATTCTGTCTGATTTCAGATCATAGCTAGATAATGTAGCCAGTCTTTCTTTAGATCTCATCATATAATTAAAGATCTGCGGACGAAGTTTTGTAGAAGGATAATCTTCCAATACATTTTCAAATGCTATATCTGCAGCTTTATATTCCGCCATTTTATAATACTGACGGGCATTCTCGTAAGCTTTAAACTCTAGTTTGTAAGACAATTCATCTACAAGCTTGGAAATATTTTTGGATCTTTCCGAACCCGGATAAGTATTCAGGAATTCCTGAAGCTCATTAATCGCAGCAATTGTACTTTCCTGATCCAAATTATAATCTCTTGAATCCTGATGGTAACATAGTGCTGACATATAAGCAGCTTCTTCTCTGCGTGGATCTCTCGGGTTATTTACAGTAAAGCTTTTAAACTGGTGCCCAGCTAATTTATAACTTTTGTCATAGTAATTAGCATAAGCTTGTTTGTAGCTCATATCGGCTAACTCATCGGTTCCTGCAAGCAGATTTGGTAATCTGTCGTAAAGCGCTAGAGCCTGCTTCCAATTCTTTTTTTCGTAATATTTGTCAGCTGCTTTAAGAATAACTTCTTTGTCTGCGCTTTTCATTGCGTTGTCAAACTCTTTGTTACAAGAAACAACGATCAATGCAAGAGTAATAAAGGTTAGAATCTTTTTCATAAATATTTCCGGGCTTTACCTAAGGAATCTTTTCCTTATTAGTTTGCCTATTCGATCTGCAAAAATAAGATTTTTTTTACAATAGAATTGTTTTTATGATAGTTTAACAGTATAGTAATCTCTTTTTAAGAAACCACTATACTGTTATTATCTGTTTATTACGATTCCGCCACCTGTTTAGTGCGCCGCATCGGCAGGATTTATCTTTGATTTCCCCTGCTTGATGGAAAGCACAAACGGAATACAAATAAGGAATAATATACCAAGGTACAGGAAAACATCTGCGTAGGTTAATACCATTGCCTGCTTCATCACTTGTCCTTCCAACAGCTTATATGCTCTTCCTAATGCTTCCTGTGCCGTAGCTCCTTTTGACATCATCATTTGTTGATACATCTGTATTCTTTGCGCAACAATGTCTTTGGTTATATCAATATGAGCCATTAGATTTACTCTGTGTTTTTGAGAATCTCTCGCTATATATGTGGTAATAATTGCGATACCAAATGAACCACCTAACTGTCTCATCATTCCTGTAAATGCTGCTCCTTCTGCAATCTCTTTACCCTTCAGTGAGGAAAGAGATAATGTTGTAATCGGTACGAATAACAGACCTAGTCCCACTCCTCTGATTACCAGCGGCCAAAAGAATTCTTCAGTAGAAGTATATGGAGTCATCTCATAATACATCGCAAGACTGTATAAGAAGAATATTGCAAACCCCAGGGTAACCAGATATTTCTGGGGTACTCCCTTCTGAAGTAACCGCCCGATAATTGGCATCATAAGTCCGGTCATAATGGATGACGGCACCAATAATAATCCAGCATCGGTTGCTGTCCATCCAAGAATAGACTGTGTGTATATAGGAACAATAAATGTAGATCCATATAAACCAAATCCCAATACAAAAGTAAGTACTGTTCCTACAGCCAGGTTCGTATTTTTCAATACTCTTAGATTTACAATAGGATATTTTGCTGTTAATTCTCTCCATAAAAAGAAGATTGCCGACAATACAGTAACAATACTCAGAATAAGTATAATCTTATCATTAAACCAATCGTCCTGTTGACCGTGCTCTAAAACGTACTGTAAAGACCCTACAGATGTAGAAAGCAGTATAATTCCCCACCAGTCTACTTCACTTGGCTTACGTTTCTCACCATATCTTGGACTTTTCACAAAGTTCATTGCCAGCAGTGCTGCAATAATCCCAAGCGGAATGTTGATATAGAAAATATAAGGCCAAGAGAAATTATCTACAATATATCCTCCTAATGGTGGCCCTAGTGTAGGTCCTACAATAACTCCCATACCATAAATGGCCTGAGCCATACCTCTCTTCTCCACCGGGAAAATTTCGGTAATAATCGTTTGTGAAGTTACCAGTAAGGCACCACCTCCAAGCCCTTGTATAAACCTGAAGATAATAAGCTCTGCCATTGAAGTAGAGTTTCCACAAAGGAAAGAAGCTGCGGTAAAGACAATGATGGAAGCTACAAAGTAATTTCTTCTACCAAACTGCTGAGAAAGCCATGCCGTCATGGGTACCATAATTACATTTGCAATAGCATACGCTGTAACTACCCAGGCAACGTCTTCCAGTGTTACCCCCAGACTCCCTTTCATAGAGTCCAGAGCCACGTTCACAATGGTAGTATCTACGATTTCGAGAAGGGCACACAATACCGCCATTAAAACGATAATAGCCCTTCTAAAACCATATTCTACCAGAGAATCCGGATTTTCCATTAATCAATTAAGGTATTTAGAACGGAGAATTTTCCGTTTCTTTTATTTATAAATTATTTAGTAGTCACATCAACATCCAGATTCATTCCAGGACGCAGATATTTCAGCATAGGATCTTTCGGGTTTACAAACTCGATAGATACTGGTAATCTTTGTACTACTTTCACAAAGTTTCCTGATGCATTATCCGGTGGTAAAAGCGAGAACTGAGCTCCTGTTGCCGGAGAAAAAGAACCAATTTTTGCTTCAAACTTATGATTAGGATAAGCATCTGCTTTAATTTCTACTTTTTGTCCGATTCTCATTTTTTCCAGCTGTGTTTCCTTGAAGTTAGCAACTACCCAGATGTGCTCATCTACAATATTAAATAACTGTTGACCAGGGTTAAGCAGTTGTCCTTGTTGCAAATCTACTCTTGAAACATAACCTGAAACTGGTGCAGTAATTACAGTATAAGAAAGATTAATTTTTGCAGCCTCTAAAGACGCTTTACTTTTCTCCAGGTTAGCTTTGGCTACAGATACCTGAGAACCTACTGCATGACTTTGAGAAATTGTAGCTTGTGTCTGGTTCTGCGTTGCAAGTCTCTGACTTTCCAACCCTTTTACAGTTGCCTGAGCTTCTAACATTGCTGTACGAGCCTGCTCAAATTGTTGTTTTGTAATGCTGTGATCCTGATAAAGATTACTGTATCTGTTATAATCCTGTGTCGCCTGCCAAAGTTTAGCTTTTGCAGCATCAATATTAGCGTTCATTGCCGCGACCTGGCTATTTGTAATAGGCAATGTAGAAGTAGACGCTTCAGTCTGCGCCTGTGCAGCAGTAATACCGCTTTCAGCCTGAGAAACTCCGGCTCTTGCTTCTTCTACCTTAGTATTAATATCACTTGCATCAAGAATTAAAAGAGTGTCTCCTTTTTTCACGTATTGATTATCTTTTACTCTTACCTCTTTTATAAAGGCCTGAATTCTTGGAGTGATAGCTGTTATATTGGTTTCTATCTGCGCATCATCAGTTGTCTGGTGCACTTGCGCATGCTGATATTTATAAAATCCAAATGCCCCGCCTCCGATAATAAGAACCGCAAGGATGGCGATAAATTTTGAATTAATTTTCTTTTTATTTGGAACTTGTTCAGACATTTCTATGTTTATTATTTGCCGTTATTAATATTTTATTTCTCCTGTTTGTCTTAGTAAATTGAAATAAGACCATTTTTTATCTGCTTTTCCGTAAACCAGATTAAGCTGAGCTTGAAGCTGCTCTACGTCTGCAGTAAGAAGATCTGTTGTTGTTGCAAGACCATTGTCGAATTTGTTCTTTACAACTTTATAGTTTTCATTAGCCTGTCCCACTGCCTCTTCGTAAACTTTAATCTTCTCATTTTCCAGCTGATAATCTTCAAATGCATTATGAATATCCGTTTTCACCTTATCATTCAACGCTTTTCTGTTCTCCTGAATTTCTACCTGTTGTAGTTTTGCTGTTTGTACAGTTGCTTTATTCTTATACAAGTTGGCAAGATCATAGGAAAGAGATAAACCAGCCATCGTCATATGATTGATCTGCAAAATATTAGGCATCCATGCATTGATATATCCTGCAGTAAGAGAAACTGTCGGATAATATGCTGCTTTCGCAATTTCTACATTAGCTTTACCAACCTTTTCCTGCTCCGAAAGAATTTTATATTCCTGTCTTTGTTGTAAAGACTGCTCCTGAAGATTTTGCTCGTTTACAAATTCCTGAGTCTCGTCTCCACCTATTTCAGGATCTATTTCAGTTCCTTCAGCCAATCCTAAGAGAACTCCAAGGTTATAGTTTAGTACATTAACATTCTTTTTAGCATCTGCCAAAGACAATTTAACATTACTTTCCTGAAGCTTCACTCTCATCAAATCATTCCTCGCAACGACTCCGTTTTGTTCCAGCTTTTCGAAGTCAACACTTCTCTGATGTGATCTGGATAGGTTTTCGTTGATTACATTAATAGCCTGTTTGGCTTTATATAAATTTACAAATCCCTGTGTTGCAGCTAAAGCTATATCCTGCTTGTCATTCTCCAACTGATACTGCTGAATACTTTTCTGGTATTCTGCAACAGCAATTCCGTTCTTAATCTTGAATCCTGCAAAAAGAGGCATTCCAAGATTTAGCTGCTGTATTGCCACATAATCCGGAGCAGATGGAGATGATCCACCACCATTCAGGAACGGAAGTTCTGATTTTATTTCCATTGTATTAAATGGCTTCATCAGATTTCCGCTTAGTTTCAGATCTGGTAATCTTTTATTCTTGGCCTCCTGGACTTTCGAGTCCATTGTATTCAGTTGCGCTTCAGCAATTTTAACTTTAGAGTTATTTTTCATGCTTAGTACTATAGCTTCGGACAAGGTTAGCTTCTGTACTGTTTGCGCAAATTCCAAACCTGCGGCGCTAAATGCAGCCAACAGGAGAATTTTAGTTGTCATTTGTTTCATACCCTAGTAATGAAAATACGGTGTTGTATAAATGGGTTTTTAATCGTTCTTCTAATTTCTGATAGTAATCTTCCTCGTTATGCTCAGGCAGGTAAGCCTGATAAAATTCTCTGTTTCTGATGCTAAATATGATCGTCCCGAGAATAGTTGCCAGAAGATTTTCAGGCTTTACAGCCTTTTTAAATTCACCTACCACGATTCCTTTCTGAACTACTTCTTCAAATTTAGTTACACATAATGCGTAAAAATCACGAAGAAATTCTTTATTAGGTTCCGCAGTATGGCATTCATTAGTTACAAATCCATGGAAGTAATTGAATTTAAGGATCTGTCCAAGGATAAAATTCAGAATTTCTTTCATTTGCATAGCCGGGCTTGCTGATGAAATCGTTTGTGTAAAATTGCTGAAATTTTCCTTTGCTTTCTGAACTCTGTACTGATACAAATGAAACATCATTTTATCTTTCGAACCGAAATAATATGAGATCATGGCAACGTTTATATTGGCCTGACTACAAATTTCTCTTACTGATGTTCCTTTAAAGCCTTTCTCTGCTATAAGGCTTTCCGCAACTTCTAAAATATGCAGTTGCTTTTCACTAAGTTTTTTTATTTTTCTCATTTTACGGATGCAAATTTAATTCACTTTTATATTATTAAACAAACGTTTAATTAATTTTTTTTCAATTATTTTATTTTTTAATTTTGGAAGATGATATTTGACTTTCATCATCACCATAAGACTCCTGATTATAAGGGAGTTTACAACAAATCTATTAATGAAGAATTTTTCCCGGAATTCTTCTCCATAGGTTTGCACCCTCAGGATATCAATGAGGATTGGGAGTCTGAAATTGAAAAAGTACATATTGCTGCAAAAGCTCCAAACTGCTTATCCATAGGCGAATGCGGTCTGGATTCTTTCGTAAATGCATCTATCGAAGAGCAAATAAAAGTGTTTAAATCGCAAATTGTAATAGCAGAAGATCTGCAAAAACCGCTAACCATCCACTGTGTACGCCGTTATAACGAGGTTATAATGGCTTGTAAGGGAATTCGTATTCCAAAAATTATCCATGGATTTAATAAAAGAGAAACCATTGCAACACAATTATTGCAAAATGGTTTTTACTTGTCTTTTGGAGCTTCACTTCTGAATAATTTATCTTTGCAAAAAATTTTTCAGCAAATCCCCAAAGAGTCTTTCGTATTAGAGACAGACGCCGCTGATATCAGCATTGAAAAGCTTTATGAAAAAGCTGCAATGATACGAGATATTTCTATAGTGGAACTGGAAAATATAGTAGATTATAATTTAAAAACAATTTTCAGATGGTAGATATCTGGCTGGAGCGCACCGAATTACTAATAAAAGAAGCAGGTATAGAGAAACTAAAAAAGTCCAATATTCTAATTGTAGGAATGGGGGGAGTTGGTTCCTTTGCAGCAGAATTTATAGCGCGTTCAGGTGTTGGTAATCTGACCATTGTGGACGGCGACATTATAGATATCACCAACATAAACCGCCAGCTTCCCGCTATTCACTCAACGGTAGGAGACGACAAAGTTGAATTAATGGCAAGAAGAATTCTGGATATTAATCCAGAATTAAACTTAACCAGAATCAACGAATTTCTGAACCCGGAAAGAATGGAAGAAGTAATTCAGGCAGGAAATTTCGATTATATTTTAGACTGTATAGATAGTGTGAGCCCAAAACTTGCACTAATTAAAGCCGCCAGAAAAAATAAAATAAAAATAATAAGCTGCATGGGAGCCGGCGGAAAGCTTGATCCAAGTAAGGTAATGGTACGCGACATTAGCAAGACTCGTAATTGCTATCTGGCAAAGCAAGTTAGAAAAAGACTAAAAAAAGAAGGCATTAATAAAGGCTTCCGCTGTGTTTTCTCTACTGAAATACAGAGAGAAGACAGTCTGAAGATGACTGATGGCAGCAATTATAAGAAATCTTTTTACGGGACCATTAGTTATATGCCCGCTATATTTGGGCTGTACGCAGCATCAGAAGTTATAAGATATCTTATACAAGATAAAATAGCTGAATAAATAATCAGCCAAAAAAAATTAAATGAAAGAATTCGGGTTTCCATCTTCGGAAAAGTTAAAAGCGAAGAAAGATATAGACCGCCTTTTTAAAGAAGGCAAATGGATTACTACAGGTAATCTTCGCATTATATGGCTTGCCAGTGAATCCGAAACCAAAGTAGGTGTAAGCGTTTCTAAAAGGTACTTCAAAAAAGCTGTATACAGAAACAGAGTAAAGAGATTACTTCGTGAAGTTTACAGACTAAACAAGCCTCTTTTGCACGAAAAATTTGGGGAACATTTTCACATTATGTTATTTTGGACATCTCCACAACTTCCTGAAAATCTGGATCAAGTGAAACATTTTTACAAAAAACTTTGTCGTAAAAATTAATCATCCTATTTGTTTTTTGCATACATTTAATAAAATTTATGGTATGCCGGAACATATTTCATACTTACAATATATTCTCGGAGCATTTATCGGAATAGGCTTAGCTGCTGCTTCAGGATTCAGAGTATTCATGCCTCTTTTCGCAGTAAGCCTGGCATCATATTTTGGCTGGATTCCTATGAGTGAAAATTGGCAATGGCTAGCCGGATTGCCAACTCTTATAGCAACAGGCATTGCTATGATGGTAGAGATACTGGCTTACTATATACCTTTTATAGATCATTTACTGGATACTATCAATATTCCTTTAGCCTCTATTGCGGGAACTCTACTGTTTGCAAGCCAATTCACCCATCTCGGTACATTTCCACAATGGGCATTGGCCTTAATTGCCGGTGGCGGAACAGCCAGTGTAATAAGTTCAGGATTCGCAGGCCTAAGGGCTACATCTACAGCAACTACCGGCGGAACCGGTAATTTTATGGTAGCAAGCACGGAAACATTCGGCGGAAGTTTAATGTCCATACTAGCATTAGCTGCACCTATTATAGCTTTTATTATTACCATTTTATTGATTGTTCTGAGTATTCGGTATGGAAAAAAAATATGGCGCAAAATAAAGCAGCTCCGAAGTCCTGATACGGAAATAAAATAATCTGATATTGATATCAATAAAAAAGTCCAGAAGAAAATCTTCCGGACTTTTGTTTTATCTAATCTTCCTGCTGGATTTTACCAGACTTCAAATCTTTTATATAATTAATTTTCTCCTGGAATTCTTTCTTCTTTTCAGGGAATTTTTTCTGGAGAATCTCAAAAGCATTTATAGACTTATTGTACAAACGCTGACCTAAGTATAAGTTGGCTAAAGTTTCCGTCATCAGATGCGAAATATCATCACCTTTATCTCTTATCACATAATCCGACTCGTCCTTTAAAGCACTAATTCTTGGATTGTTTTCGATAAACTTCTCAATTGCCTTATTCTTTTTTTCAACCTCTACATTCTCAGGCTTTTCTTTATGCAGCCAGTTTTGCCAGGTGTTAATAAATGAAGAAACATTACTTGTTACAATTGTTTCTTGTTTAGGTTCAGTCATTATTTCCTCTTCCATTTTTTCTTCATTATTACCTTGTAGATCTTCTGTTACAGTCTCAGGTTTTACTACTTCTTCTTGTGCTTTATCAGCATCTGTTGCACCAAAGAAAGAATAGTTGATTACAGGTCTTTCAGAAGGTTCTGTTGCAGAAGGTTCTGTTGCAGAAACTTCTTCTACAATTTCGCTTTCTGTAACCTCTTCCGTTACGGGTGCTGCTTCACGAACTTCTGCAACTTCAGGTTCCGGAATGATCTCTTCTTCTAATTCTGGTTCCAGTAATTTTTCCTCTTTAACCTGTATTTCAGATTTTCCTATCAATGCATCAGGAATATGAACATCAAAGTTCATTGGTTTCCAGTCGTCATCTATAACCGGAGCATTTTGCGAAGTTTCAGCTAAAACCGGTTCTTCTACAATAACTTCGTCGATGATTACAGGAGTATTTTCTTCTTCTACTTTTATATCTTCAGTCTCTTGAATTTCAACTTTACCCGATATATCAGAAGAAATATTTTCTTCCACTGGTCTGCTCAGGAAATCAAAATGAGTATTGTCCGCAAAATCAAGTGTTGAGTGGTCTATATGTTTCTCTTCTTCCTGTTGATTGTCTACAGACTTTGGTCCATCTGTAATTATCGGTTGGGTAATTGTAGTGACAAATGAATGGTGGAATCCAGGAACAGCAGACGGCTTTTTCTCCTTGGCATACTCAGTATGATTGTCCGGTATACTGAACTTGACATCCGGAAGAAAATTATCTGCCCCCGCAAAACTAGTCTGAGCTGACAGATAATTTTCTTCTGTATGTTCCATTTCTTTCGGGAGATCTATAATATTTTCTTCCTCTGAATCCAGAATTCCGGCAACTGACTCTATATTCTCGGAAACAACTCCCTCTATTTTTTCTTCAAAAACAGGCTCTTTTTCCGGCTCAGTTGAAGTTTCTTCAATTTCATCCACTTTTGGTTCCACAGAGGCAACAGCTACTTCTGCTGTTCCTTTCTGAACAGGTACTTCTGCTGCTGCTTCCTGTTGATAAGAAATAGGATTAATCAGTTGGTACAAAATCTTTTTATCAGTTGTATAAGCCGCTGTTAGTGCAAGTTCCTTCTGATAGGCCTCGGGCTGAAACTGATGTAATGCCATCAGAAATAAAGCCCGGATTGGCTGTACATACGGATAATTGGATATTTCTCTTCTGAGCTCACCAATATCCGATGCTTTTAAACTTTCGGGGAACTTTATTATATGTAAAATTCTTTCATTCATCATTACCAGTTGGCTACAATATCATTAAAAATTTTATTGATAATTCTGTCTGTCGCTACCTTTACGTAGGTTCCTTCAATTTCCTGCATTGAAGCTGTATTACTGAATACAGCTTCATCAGAATATGTTCTGTCAAAACTTTCGGTCGGATATTTAGCATTCTCATAATGCACTTTGACTGTAATAGTAAGCTTATTTTGTGCAGCCATCAGAACATTTCCTGTCGCCTGTGATGTAGAAGGTGTTGATATAGCTGTTGGTGTTGACGGCTGATAATCTACAATCTCACCTTCAATAAGAATATCCGGCATGTCTGTAGTACCTTTCAGATTTGTTCTTTGTAAAAATCTATTTTGCAGATCTGTTGAGAACTGCTGACTAAGATTAGGGTTAAAAGAAGTATTATTGGGGAAATTCTTTATTAAAATTGTCTTTACATCAGGCTTTAAGGATGATCCCGTAAAGGAATAACAGGAAACCAAAAGTTGTGATATTAAAATCAAACTTCCGAAATGCAATATTTTAAATCTATTTTTAAAGGCTGCCTTCATAATCAATTTTTGGTTCTTCAAATCTAATCATAATATTTTTTGTTGCTGCATAGCGCATGCAAATTGCTAAAGGTAAAGTTAAAAGAATCCCTACACCACAAAGCAAAATTCCGACAGAGGTTACCATACTTATCACGATACTAAATAAGATGGAAGATAGTGCATTATTCTTGAACAACTTCCAGGAAATCTTGAAAGCATTTGAAAAATCTTTTACACCGAAAAGGGCAACCACTGCAACATAGTAGTACATTACAGAGCTTACAACCATCATAATTGCAATAATGATAACCACCGCAATAATCATAATCAAAACAAAAACCGGAGCTTGTTCCTGATTTCTTTCAGTAAGCACAGCAGAAACAAGAATTACAACCTCTACAGGTATTAGCAAAGCCAAAACACCGAAGATCATAATCCCGGCAAAGATAAGATAAGGGATCACATCATCGAAATTAAAAATATCCCCTGAATCAGTCTTCTCTCCATTTTCTATTTTACGACAGGCTTTATAGAAATTACCCAGTCCCAACAGGCTACATAGTGGAATCATTCCCATAATAATCGTTAAAAGATAATTAATCAGAATATTGCCAGTATCTTTTTTGAAAAGTGCCAATCCATCCGAAAAAGCATTTCCGATGTTTAGCTGGTAGCTAGGGTTAATAATGTATTTCGGTTGTGATAAATTCTCCACTTAATCTTCCAGGTTATATTGTTTTATTTTACGGTAAAGCGTACGTTGTGAAATTCCAAGTTCATCAGCCGCTTTGTTACGTCTTCCTTTATGTTTTTCTAAGGCTTTAATAATCAAATCTTTTTCATTATTCTGTAATGATAAAGATTCAGGTCTTGCTTCTTCCAACTCAATATCTTCTATGTCTTCATAGTTATCGTCGCCATTATTAGATATTATTGTGGGAGTCTGCGGTGTATTGCTGTTATTCTCGAAATACAATAACGAATTCGGAACAACTGCCTGTTGAGACTCAGGTGTATAAATCCTGTTGATCAAAGTTTTTTCCTGATTACTAAGATCCGATGCTCCTCTGTTCTTTATAAGTTCTGAAGTCAGTGTTTTCAGGTCATTAATATCGTTTCTCATATCGAAAAGGATTTTATACATAATCTCTCTTTCGTTATTGAAGTCAGTATTGTTACTATTCTGATTCGGCTGGGTAATAACCATTGGCGCGTTGGACACCATTGGAATATAATGACTCAGTGCTTCCGATGTTATTTCTCGTTTCTGTTCTACAACTGTTAGTTGCTCTACAAGATTCCTAAGCTGTCTGATATTCCCCGGAAATGAGTAATTTTCTATATAATGAACTCCATCTTCGGTTAAATAAACCTCCGGCATTCTGTATTTTTCTGCAAAATCTATTGCAAACTTCCGGAACAAAAGGTGAATATCTCCTTTACGTTCTCTCAGAGGTGGCATATCAATTTGCACTGTATTCAGACGGTAGTACAAATCCTCACGGAAACGTCCGTCCTGAATAGCCTTCATCATATTTACATTGGTAGCAGCAACGATTCTTACATTGGTTTTCTGTACGACAGAAGATCCTACCTTCATAAATTCACCACTTTCCAAAACACGAAGCAAACGAACCTGCGTCTGCAATGGCAGTTCTCCGACCTCATCCAGGAAAATTGTCCCACCATCGGCTACTTCAAAATAACCTTTTCTGGTGGTTGTAGCACCCGTAAAAGCACCCTTTTCGTGACCAAATAGTTCGGAATCAATAGTTCCTTCCGGAATTGCACCACAGTTTACCACAATATATGGCATGTGCTTACGATGCGAAAGGCTATGTATAATTTTAGGAATAAATTCTTTACCAACACCACTTTCACCAATTACTAAAACTGATATATCGGTAGGTGCTACCTGCATGGATTTCTCAAGAGCTCTGTTTAGAGCCGGATAATTTCCGATAATTCCAAAGCGGGCTTTTATATTCTGAAGTTCTGACATTTTAATTTAAGATTAAAGATTTTTGGTTTTTTACAAACCATGTTTTAGCTAAATAGAGTGTTCAATTTTTAAATTTTATACACTGAATCCAGGTAATCTTTATTTCTGATCTTCGAAATCTTACTTTCTATTTTAAAAGGTGAACTTAAAAAAACGGTTCTGTTATTTTTATCAAAAACAAGGGCTTTAACAGCATATTCATCTCTGAAGCAAAAATCTTGTTTTTGTTGATTTTCTTTTAATTTGAAAAAGGTGAGTGAAACGAATCGTCTTAGCTTTTCGATATGAGCTGACGGCTGATCTGTCTTAAAACATTCACCCTGTTGCTTTTTACAATACTTTCCGAATGAAGCAGGTACACAAGAAGAACTTTCTGACTGGTAGCTACCAATCAAAGACATTAAAATGATAATGTATGAAAGACTTCTCATTTAATTTTTACTCGGCTGTTCTCCCCAAAAGTGTACCCTGAGTGTTATCATACACAAAAACAGACACCATGTCACCTATCTTCTGCCCTTCCAGTTTATCGAATACACATACTGCGTTTTGTGAATTCCTTCCTTTCCATTGATTTTCATTCTTTCTGGAAGTTCCTTCAATCAGAATATCATGCTTTCTGCCAACATAGGATTTCATCCGTTTTTTAGATAATTCTCCCTGTAATGCGATAACTTCTGCCAAACGCTTTTGCTTTATATCGGCAGGAATATTATCTTCCATTTTCTTATGTGCTGGTGTACCTGGTCTTTCGGAGTAAGCAAACATATAACCATAATCATACTCTACTTCTCTCATTAAGGAAAGTGTATCCTGATGGTCTTCTTCTGTCTCTCCACAGAAACCAATAATCATATCCTGTGAAAAAGAGATCTCAGGCACAATTTTCTTAGCTTCTTTTATTAAAGACAGATACTCTGCTCGCGTATGCTGACGGTTCATCGCTTTCAGC
The DNA here is from genome assembly GCF_002023715.1 of Elizabethkingia occulta. GTDB lineage: Bacteria > Bacteroidota > Bacteroidia > Flavobacteriales > Weeksellaceae > Elizabethkingia > Elizabethkingia occulta. The sequence continues at coordinate 238,260 of NZ_MAHX01000016.1, read as the reverse complement.
ATATTGTCGCTTCCACTTTGTACGGGAAGGTGAACATACTTACAGATATTATCGTATTTCGCCATGGTATGAAATACATCCAGACTCATATCCTGAGGATTGGATGTAGAGAATCTGATACGCATATCCGGAACAGCTGTAGCAACCATTGCCAATAAATTAGAGAAGTTGACTGCTGTAGCCTTCTGCATTTCAGAGGCTTTTGCAAAGTCTTTTTTAGGACCTCCCCCGTACCAAAGGTAACTGTCTACATTCTGTCCTAGTAGGGTTACTTCTTTATAGCCATTGTTAAATAGCTCCACGCATTCAGTTATAATAGAATGAGGATCACGGCTTCTTTCACGTCCTCTGGTAAATGGCACCACACAAAATGTGCACATATTATCACAACCTCTTGTAATTGTTACAAAAGCAGTAACACCATTACCACCTAAACGTACAGGGTTAATATCTGCATATGTTTCTTCTTTAGAAAGAATTACATTAATTGCATCTCTTCCGCCCTCTGTTTCTTTTAAAAGATTGGGTAAATCTCTGTATGCATCTGGCCCAACTACAAGATCTACCAAATGTTCTTCTTCCAAAAATTTAGTTTTTAGGCGCTCCGCCATACACCCCAGTACTCCAACCGTTAAATTAGGATTGGATTCTTTTTGTTTTTTGAACTGAGAGAGGCGCATACGTACAGTCTGTTCTGCTTTTTCACGAATGGAACAGGTATTTAGTAAGATAAGATCTGCTTCTTCAACTTTTAGTGTTGTATTATATCCTTGTTCATTAAGAATCGAAGCTACAATCTCGGAATCAGAAAAATTCATCTGGCATCCATAGCTTTCCAGAAACAACTTCTTACCGTTTTCCGGTCTTTCAGCAATTGCAAAGGCTTCCCCTTGCTTGGTTTCGTCTATATATTTTTCCTGCACGGTTCTTATAATTTGAGAATCTGAAACATGAATTCTGTTGTCCAGTGCAATATCGTACAGCCTGAAAAAATATCAACTCCTGTTTCGGATTAAGTTCAGTTTGCAAAGTTACGCTTTTTCTGCCAAAATGACAGAGCTTTAATTTTCGATAAATTTTATTTTTAGAACCTTTCTGAATTTTATCAATATTGCATTATACTTTATTGTAGTACAGTATTCTATAATTACTTCTACTACAGAATTTAGAATATTTAAGAAATACATCAGCTTTAAAAGCTGTATTAAATTCCATTACCCAATCTCTTTCAGTAATAAAATAATTGTTGTTCTTATCTCACATCTTTAATCCAACAGATTATTAAATTCTTTCATTTTTTTCTGTCTTTCTGCTACAGCTTGATCTATAAAATCTTTGCTAAATCCACCGGCAATCTGAAACTGATTTCCACTTTCGTCAACCATAGTTCCTTGTCTGAGTTTGGAAGCAGGATCTTTAATATAATTAGACAAAGCTTTCTCATACTTGCTTTTGTCCACCACAATAGATTTTTCGTAGGCTGAGGGCAAGTATACCTTTTCAGCATTTTTATAAATAGCTTCAAGTGCAAAATGAAAATCATTCTTGTCATCAGAAATCTCAACAATTAGCCCGGGAAGTCCGGAGAACTTATAAGGACCTTCAGGGAATAAAAGATCTGTAGTATACCATGCTGTCCATTTTCGTCCTGAATATTCTGTCTCTGCTTTCTGGCAATTCCAGTTTTTAATTTTTTTAGACTCTTTTAGTATTTTCCATGTCATTTTGCTTTCATCAGGAAACTTATACGAATCTCCATCTATAGTTTTAAGTGAGTATTTTTTAGTATTTTCTTTTATATAGACCAAAGGGTATTTTGCTTTTGGGAGTGAATTAAGATCAATATTAACACCACCTTCCCGTTCCGATTTTTCACTTAAAGCATTCATAATGGAATCATTTTTATAATAGCTGTGGTTATAAAAGCTTGTCTTTTCTAACTTTGGAAAGATATCCAGCGAATAATAGTCTGTTAAAACAGAATCTTTATCCTTGTTAGGTTTAAATTTCAGTTCATAAATAGCTCTGTAATTTTGAGCGGAAAGTGCAAATGCCATACTTATAAAAAGCAATATATATATTTTCTTCATATCAACTTAGAGTTAGAGTTTAGACAAAAGTAAATATTATCTGATTTTATCGGAGAAAATTTTTTGCTCCTTCTCATTATCCGTATTTTAGCGGGGTTAAAAATAAACCATAATGAAAAGATTATTCCTTTTACTCACTTTTATGGTGAGTTTCGTACAAATGAGAGCCGACGAGGGAATGTGGCTAATGATGCTCATTAAGCGACTGAATGGTGTAGATATGCAAAAAGAAGGGCTACACCTTACACCGGAAGAAATTTATTCCGTAAACAACTCCAGCTTGAAAGATGCTATTCTCCAATTTGGAGGAGGATGTACTGCAGAGATTGTATCTCCGCAAGGTCTTATTTTCACTAATCACCACTGTGGATACGGCGCTATTGCTGCAGCATCTACCCCAGAAAAAGATTACCTTACCAATGGTTTCTGGGCAAAAAATAATGGTGAAGAAATTAATTCTAAGGGCTTATCAGTAAGATTCTTTGTAAGAATGGATGATGCTACAAAACGTATCACGTCTAAACTGAACAATGATATGAGTGCTGATCAGAGAAAGGCTATTATCGATGCTGAGATCAAAGCTATCCAGTCTGAAAACTCTGAAAACGGAAAATACACTGTAGTGGTGAAGGATTTCTTCAAAGGAAATGAATTTTACTATTTTGTATTCCAGGATTTCAAAGACGTTCGTCTGGTGGGTACTCCGCCTTCATCTATTGGTAAATATGGTGGTGATACAGATAACTGGGAATGGCCAAGACACACAGGAGACTTCTCTGTTTTCCGTGTTTATGCTGATAAAAATGGCAACCCTGCTGAGTATTCAGCTAACAATGTTCCTTTAAAGCCTAAGCATCATTTACCAATATCACTAAAAGGAAACAAGCCTGGTGATTTTGCAATGATCGTAGGATATCCGGGAACAACAAACAGATACCTTACTTCTTTCGGGATCGAACAGATGGTAAGCAAAGATTACCCGGCATGGGTTGAGGCTTCTAAAACAGCTATGGATGTTATGAAGAAACACATGGATAAAGACGATGCTACAAGATTAGCCTACGCTTCTAACTATGCAAGTGTTGCTAACTACTGGAAAAACAGAGCCGGAACAATTGAAGCTGTTTACAAAAACGGAACAATTGGGGATAAAAAAGAGGTTGAGAAGAAATACCAACAGTGGGCTGATAAAGCTGAAAACAAAGCTGTTTATGCAAATGTATTAGCAAATACTGACGCATACTACAAGCAGATTTCTAACAGAAATATTGAGAAAAATTATGGTGCGCAGTTCCAAAGAAATGCTAAATACATCAGAAATTCTTTCCAGATCGGAGATGCTTTAACAAGCTACATGAAGCAGGATGCGTCTGCTCAGGCGGCTATGAAACCTAAATTAGAAGCAGCTGTTAAGCAGGCTTATGAAGGTTTCAATACTCAACTTGAAGCAGAAATGCTATCTCAGATGGCATCTTTATATCAGTCAAAAGTAGCAGCAGATGTTGCTTCTGCAACTGTAAAATCTGTAAATGCATCAGAACTTGCGAATATTGCGCAATCTTCAATTTTTGCAGATGCAGCTTCAGTAATTAACTTCCTGAACAACCCTAGCGCTGAAAAATTGGCTAATGATAAACTTTACAAGTTTGTTGCAGGCTATATCGGAGACAACAAAGTATTAGCTGAAAAATATGCTAAAACTGATGAAGGCTTCCAGAAAGACAGCCGTTTATTCATGGACGGATTAATGAAAGCTATGCCTGAAAAAAAATTCTATCCGGATGCTAACTCTACTATCAGATTAACTTACGGTAAGATTGAAACGCTTCCTAAAAGAGCTGACAGAGACTACACAGGTATCAAACAGAATTACTATACCACAATGGAAGGTATGATTAAGAAGTACAAGAAAGGTGACGAAGAATTCGATCTTCCACAAGGACTTCTTGATCTTTACAAAAAGAAAGATTATGGTATGTACAAAGACAAAGACGGACAACTTCATGTAAACTTCCTTTCTAATAACGATATTACAGGAGGTAACTCAGGTTCTCCAATTATCGATGGTTACGGAAGACTTATAGGTCTTGCATTTGATGGAAACAGTGAAGCTTTAAGCGGTGACATTGTTTTTGAACCTAAACTACAAAGAACAATCAACGTAGACGTTAGATATGTACTTTGGGTAATTGACAAGTTTGCAGGTGCTAAAAACTTAATTAGTGAATTAACTTTAGTAAAGTAGTTCTTTTGCAAATAAAATATAAACCTCACAATATTGTGAGGTTTTTTTGTGTAAATTCGTTACACCTGATTGAAAAAGATGCTTATTGCTAAGAATATCACAAAATGGACGTTAATAGGACTGTTCATCTGGTTTTTCTTACTCATGTGTAGGATTACATTATTCTATGTACCCTTTTCACCTACAGCTTCTTTTCTGAATATTAAACAGACTGAGGTTACAACTCTCCCATTTTATCTGCCCATTTTTTACATGCATGTATACAGCAGCATTTTCGTATTGCTCGCTGGATTCATTCAGTTTTTTACTACCCGTAAGAATCATAAAACCATCCACCAATATTCAGGATATGTATATGTGGCGGGACTTTTATTATTTTCTGCTCCTTCAGGTATATATATGGGTATACGTGCCAACGGAGGCTTCTGGGCACAATTGTCTTTCGTAATTTTAGGTTGTTTATGGTGGTTTACCACCTTCATGGCAATGGTAAAAATTTTCAAAAAAGATATTAAGAGCCATCAGCAATGGATGAACAGAAGTTATGCGCTTGCTGTTTCTGCTTTAACCCTGAGAATGTGGAAGGTTATTCTGGTTTATCTTTTTCAGCCCAATCCCATGGAAGTCTATCTGATTATTGCATGGCTAGGATGGGTTCCCAATTTAGTAATCATCGAATTATTAATACTAAAAAAATATAAATATGAAAAAGCTCGTTATTTTCGGAGTCTTGCTCTCCCTGTTTTCGTGCAAAAAGGAAGCTAAGGTTACTTCCTTGGAGAATAAAAAAGATTCTGTCAAAGCAGCTCCGGAAAAGGTTATGGCTCCGGAGTTCCATAAGGAATTGTATGGTATCTGGACCGGGTCTTTCTATCCGGACTACAAACGAAATCCTGATGATGAAAGCGGAGAGACCAAAAAAATAAGTATTAAAATAGACCGTATTACAGCAGATACTGTTTGGGCACAAAGTATTGTATCGGGAAATCAGCGTCCGTTAATCGGGAAAACCAGTGATCAGGGCAATAAAATATCTTTTATTCTGGATGAGCCTGGAAATCGTAAAGATGATGGGAGATTCGAACTATTTACACGAAACGATTCTTTAATTGGTCAATGGACAGCCTATAGTACTACAAGTGTAAAATCCCCGTATAAAAAACTGGATCTGGTCCAAAAGCAGTTTGTATACAATCCCAACTTTATGCTGAGTAAGGATACAGAGTTTGTAGACTGGACAACACCTAAAGAGAAAAAGGAAACTTATAAAGATGATGACGGCAAAATGCAAACTTATACCCAGCAGGTTTATCGTTCAGCATCCGATGATGTTTACAAAATCAATTCTTCTACTCAAAAACTTACTGAGAAACAGCTGAAAAATCTAAGAAAACTGGATTTAGAAATTCTTCGTAATACCATTTTTGCACGTCATGGATATTCTTTCAAGAAACAAACCTACCGTAACTTCTTTGAATATACAGACTGGTATGTACCTGTAAGCAATAACGTAGACAAAGAACTTTCACCTCTGGAAAAAGAAAATGCGCAACTCTTAAGCAGAATGGAAAAGTACGCGAAAGACACTTATGACTCTTATGGCAGGTAAGGTAAAATTTGATGCTATTATTCTTCAGCATGAGGATATGAATGCTGCTTATGTTGACTTTCCTTTTAGTACAGAAGAGTTATTCGGCAAGAAAGGACAAGTAAAGATAAAAGCTCTTTTTGATGATGCCGTTGAATATCGTGGAAGCCTTGCCAAAATGAAGTCTTCCTGTCATATGCTTGGACTAACACAGGAAGTACGAAAAAGTTTGAATAAAACATTCGGAGACAGTGTTTCCGTCATATTATGGGAAGACAAGGAAGAGCGTATTGTGGAAATTCCGGAGGATATTGCGGAACTTTTCAATAAGCATCCTGAAGCTAAAGAACTTTACGATGCGATGTCTTATACACATCGCAAAGAATATATGCGCTGGATTACAGATGCTAAGAAACCGGAAACACGGGAAAACAGAAAGTCAAAATTAATTGACATGATAATTTCCGGCAAAAAAGGCATCTAAATTCATAGATTTTTTGTATATTGTGGCTATAACAAATTGAATATGTCTATTAAGATCTTTCAGCCTTTCTGGGCATTTATTCTCCCTCTTCTTGCGTGGGGAATTTATATGCTCGGAATCAATAATAATATAATTTCAGAAATTTTTGCAGGAGTTTTACTTATCGGTTCTGTACTTGCTGCGGTACATCATGCCGAGACAATTGCACACAAATTAGGAGAGCCGTTTGGAACAATCATTCTGGCAATAGCCATCACCGTTATAGAAGTAGCTCTTATTATTTCTTTAATGGTAGCAGGAGGCCCTGAAGCAGAAACCTTACCAAGAGATACAGTCCTTGCGGCAATTATGCTCATTCTGAATGGTATCATTGGTTTATGTTTACTAATCGGTGGTGCCAAATTCCATGAGCAGTATTTTGGAAAAAAATCTGCAAATACAGCCCTTATTACACTTATCTCTATTCTTGTTCTTACATTGGTACTCCCTAATTACACAACAAGTGTACGTGGCCCTTATTATAATACTTCACAGCTAATCTTTGCAGCCGTTGTTTCTTTGATTCTATATGGCTCCTTTATTATGGTACAAACCGTAAGACATAAAGATTACTTTGTTACCGAAGGCGAAAGCCAGCCACATGAGAAGGTTACCACGCAAAAGATGATTTTAAGCCTTGTATTTCTTGTACTGTGTTTAGGAATCGTTGTACTGCTTGCCAAAACACTTTCTCCAAGTATAGAGAAAATGGTAATCGATATTGGTGCACCAAAATCATTGGTCGGGGTAATTATCGCAGCTGTAGTATTGCTTCCGGAAGGAATCTCTGCTATTAAAGCGGCCCGGAAAAATCAATTACAAACCAGTCTTAATCTTGCATTAGGGTCCGCATTAGCCAGTATTGGTTTAACTATTCCTGCTGTTGTGGTGGTATGCTTAATGTACGATATAGATCTTGTACTGGGTATTGATGTGAAGTCTATGGTATTACTGGCATTGTCCTTCTTTATTGTAATGCTTTCGCTTAATCAGGGAAAAACCAACCTCCATTACGGAGTTGTATTATTAGTAAGTTTAGTCGCTTATATCTTTAATGTTATTGTTCCTTAATATTTGTGGTACAATGAGGTTTAGGATCACAACAGGATTATCTGCTGAAGAAATAAGAGATGCACTTTCCGAACATATTGAATCCAAGGTATTTTTTAGAAATTATTTAAAAAATAAACCAAAACTGTTCGAGGGAGATATCAATACAAGAAGTTTTAGGCTAAGAAAAATTGAAACTTATAGGAGCATTACAAAAGTGACTCTTCAGGGAGATATTATTAAAAGAGAAGGATATAATATTGTTGATATTTCTGCACTGTACCCCTGGACTGATATTATTATTTATTCTTGCATCTTATTATACGCTCTATATTCATCATATAACGATTTAACATCTTTACTTATAATACTTTCCATAGGATTTATTATTTTTATTTTTGGAAGAGGAAAATATATAATGGACGCAGAAACCGGCCGGGATGAAATATTTAAAATTATAAAAGGTAATCGCATTGAAAACATATGAAACTGAACGTCTGATTATAAAGCCTATAACGCTTGATGACGCTGCTTTTCTCCTGGATCTGTATAACAGACCTAAGTTTATTCAATATATAGGAGATAAAAATCTACGTAGCATCGATGATGCTCAGACTTATATTCAGAACAGATTTCTTCCTCAGCTCGAAAGATCTGGTTTCGGGAATTACACAATTACACTGAAAGAGAACAATGAGACCATTGGAGCTGTAGGTATTTTCGAAAGAGAAGGCCTTCCTATAATGGATATTGGCTATTCCTTTCTGGAAGAATACGAAGGAAAGGGCTACGCTTATGAAGCAGCCATAAAAGTAAAAGAAATCGGCATGAAAGATTTCGGCCTGGAAAAACTTTCCGCTATCACTTCAAAAGAAAATTTTGCATCTCAAAAGCTTCTCGGAAAGTTAGGATTGACTTATGTAAAAGATGTCTCCCTCCCAAATGACAATGAAGTACTCATGTACTTTGAAACTGAATAAAATAAAAGACCGGCTCTAATGAGCCGGTCTTTTTTGATAGATTTATATCTGAGTTTAATTTAGTTAAGGTTTTTGAATTCCTCAGCAGAAATTTCTCCACTTGCAATTTTCTTCAACTCAGCCATGTGTGCACGGATAGTTTTATCAATTTCAGGATCAACTTTAAAGTTGCTGGCACTAGGTTGCAAAGCAGGATCCTGCCCGTTTAACACATTGGAATAATAATAAAAGAAGTTAGAGTCAAATCCCGTCGCAGTCAAAGAATACTGACCTAATAAAAATCCTAAACGTACCGCAGCTCTTCTCTGAGGAGAAGTACCATGATGATTGGGATTATTAACCTGATTATCTCCGATAGATGCTGCAAACTCATAAGCCGCTGCAATCTGAGAGAAATCAGTCTTATTAAAACCTGCAGGTCTTCTTAGGTAATAACCTGCAAAACCATCGGCTTCCAATTCACTGGAACGTGCTGTACTTTCCTGAACTGAAGGAATATTGTATTTATATTGTAACTGGTGTCCGTACTCATGGGCAAGTATCATGGCATTTACAATATTGTCAGAGCTTTTTGTTTTCGCATCCTTATAGATTGCATAACCATAATAAATTTTCCCTGTTGAATAGGAGATTGCATTGTAAGTAGATGAAGGATTTGACGGATCATCTACAAATCTCAGAACAGGAGTACTTAACCCCCAAAGCGAAGCGTTTTTTTGAACCTGAGTGTTCATAAAATTAGTGTCAGCTGTTGTAGTAAGTCCAGTCTTTAAAACAGAGCTAAAGGTCCAGTTTTGATCTACATAGCTACATAATAGTTCAGACGCAGACGGCGATACCAATGCTTCTGTTGTGATTGATTGTTCTGCTGTGTTGTCTTCTCTGCTGCAGGAAACAAGAAGAGTCGTTGCTAGTGTCCCTACCAGCAAAAGGGGAATGAATCTTTTTTTCATAATAAATTAATTTGTTATTTGGTTTATTCACATGATTAAATATGACTTTTATCATGCGGTGGTAAATCTACATTTATTCTACCAATCAACTATAATTTAATATTTTTTATTACTATGTTTGGCATAATAAAATTCATACACTCCCTTATGAAACGCTATTCTTCTAATAATTGCTGTGCGTGATCTTTAGTTTTAACCTTATCAATAACCTTTATACAGGTTCCATTTTCATCAAAAACAAAAGTTGTGCGTACAATTCCCATAAATTCTCTTCCCATGAATTTCTTTAGCTGCCATACACCAAAAGCTTCTATCACTTCTTTATTAGTATCTGCTAAAAGATCAAAAGGAAAACTGTATTTATCGGAGAAATTCTTTTGTCTCTTTTCATCGTCAGCACTAATACCTAATAGCTGATATCCTTTTTCTTTTAGTATTGTATAATTGTCTCTCAGGTTGCATGCCTCTGCTGTACATCCCGGAGTACTTGCTTTAGGATAAAAGAAAACAACCAGCTTCTTACCTGAATAATTTCTTGAATCGATTTCAGCACCATTTTGGTTTATTCCTTTAAATTGAGGAAGCTTATCACCTACTTGTAACATATTCTTTATTTTTGTTTAAAATTACTACTTCTATGACCAAAAAGCAAAGAGCGGAAACTGTAATGACAGAACTGGAGAAACTATATCCTCAGGTACCAATCCCTTTAGACCACTTCGATCCTTATACACTTTTAGTTGCTGTAGCGCTTTCTGCACAGACAACAGACAAAAAAGTAAATGAAGTAACTCCTATGCTTTTTGCAAAAGCACAAACCCCACAACAGATGGCCCGTTTGGAAGAATTCGAAATTAAAGAGCTGATAAAAGAGATTGGCTTATCGAATACCAAAGCTAAAAATCTGAAAAGAATGGCTGAGCTTCTTGTAGAAAGACATCAGGGAATTGTCCCGGAAAGTTTTGAAGATCTTGAAAATCTACCGGGTGTTGGCCATAAAACAGCTTCTGTAGTAATGTCACAAGCATTCGGACACCCCGCATTTCCGGTGGACACCCATATCAACAGACTAATGAAGCAATGGAAACTTTCAGAAGGCAAAAATGTAGAACAGGTAGAAGCCGATGCTAAAAAGCTATTTCCAAAAAGCGCATGGAACAAACTTCATCTTCAGATTATATTTTACGGAAGAGAGTATTCTCCTGCCCGCGGTAAAGGTGAAAAGGATTTTTTAACTAAAATGTTATTTGATAAGTAGCACTTATCTTTTCATATAAAATAAACTCTATTTCTGGAGTGAAAAATCAGCCCCGATAAGAAAGTTCTCTTATCGGGGCTGTTATATAAATTAATAATAATTTGTAATTAAAACTTATTGAAGTTAAAATTAATTCAATAATAATTATTTATTAAGCAAAATATAACAAATAAATTAGGCCAGATTACATAATAATTTTTAATTTAGGAATGCAAAAGTAAAGAAATTGCTATTCAAAATAATCACACACCAAATTACAACACAATGAGTACAAGTAGGCAGAAAGAAAAAACCACGAATATTCTCTATAATTATGGCATATCCGAAGCCCTGATCGGGGGACTTTATGAAGGAACCATTTCTGTCAGAAGCCTGAAACAAAAAGGTGATTTTGGCCTTGGCGCTCCCGGAATGCTGGACGGAGAATTAACAATCCTGGACGGAAAGGCTTTCCAAACCAAATCAGATGGAGAAACTACAATTCTCAAAGACGATCATCTGATTGCATTTTCATCTGTTACATTTTTTGAAGCTGATTTGATTTCCCATATCAATACCACAACAGCCAGAGAATCACTATATAGAATTATTACGAATACTCTCGAGAACAAAAACGCCATGTATGCTATAAAAATAACCGGAGAATTCGAACATATAAGAACAAGAGCTTTTCCACTGACAGAAGCTCCTTTTCCTATTCTTTCTACTATTCTGGACAAGCAGAGGGTATTTAATTTCAACAACGTCCAGGGGACACTTATTGGTTATTTTTTACCAGAATATTTAAACGGAATAAATGTGAGTGGTTTTCATTTTCACTTTCTCTCTGCCGACAAAAAGCATGGCGGTCATCTTTTAGACTTTACAGCTGAAAATCTTAAAATAGAAATTGCAGAGCTAAAGAGCATGGAATTGGAAGTTTATTCTGATCCCTCTTTTCACCAATTCAGATTCCGAAACAAACGCAATGATGACCTGGAAAAAGTAGGAAGAGGCTACTAAAACCTATCTTCCTGAGTACATTCTATAAAAAGACATCATAGGCCAATACCTATGATGTCTTTATATTCTAAAGGAAATATCCTGTCTTTTATTGCTTCTTAGACCAAAGCTCCATTTTTCTTTCCAGAACACTTAGTGGCAGGCATCCCTGACTCAGTACCTCATCATGGAAAGATGCCAGACTAAATTTAGCCCCAAGTTGTTTTTCATATTTTGTTCTTAGCTCTCTTATTTTTAAAGCCCCGGTTTTATAACTCAACGCTTGTCCTGGTATCGCCATATAACGTTCGATCTCCGCAGTTGCTCCCGCTTCATCATAAGCCACATTACTCAGAAAATATTTTATAGCCTGCTCTCTCGTCATTTGTCCTGTATGAATACCCGTATCAACTACCAGTCGAACCGCTCTCATCATTTCGTCGCTCAGCGAACCCAATTTCTGATAAGGATCCGTATAAAGTCCAAACTCTGGTCCCAGGGATTCGCAATACAGCGCCCAACCTTCACCATAGGCTCCTAACCAGCCAAAACGCATAAACTTAGGCAATTTTGTATTTTCCTGTTGCAAAGAAACCTGATAATGATGCCCCGGGATTGCTTCATGCAGAAACAAAGATTCCATTCCACTGGTTACATTAAACTTCTTAGGGTCGGGAATAGGAATATAAAAAATCCCTGGTCTCTTACCATCAGGAGTTCCCTGCATATATTCTGCACTGGCAGTAGCCTCCCTGAATTTCTCAGTCTGACGTATTTCAAATGGTGTTTTTGGCGTTACGTTAAACATTGTTTTTAGCTTCGGGGTAATCTTTGTCAGAATCCCCTGAAATCCATCCAGAATCTCTTTTGAAGTTTTATACGGCATTGCTTTTGGGTCATTTTTCACATGAGCCAAAAACTCTTCCAATGATCCTTTATAACCTACCTGCTCTTTTACTTTTTCCATTTCTCCACGGATTCGCGCCACTTCCTCAAGGCCCGTTTTATGTATTTCATCCGGCGTTCTGCTGGTTGTTGTCCATGTTTTTACATAATAAGCGTATATATCCTTACCATTTGGCAAAGCATTATAACCATCTGTATCACGGGCATTAGGCAAATATTCTTCTTTTAGGAATTTACCCATACGAGAATACACAGGAATAATTTTATCTTTAATAGCCTCCTGGAAAAGTTTGGTATATTTCTGCTTCTGATCTGCAGTGAAGTCTTTTGGAAACTCCTTTACAGGCCCGTAAAAGATATTTTTATCAAATTCTGTCGTTATAATTTCAGAGGCATTCATCTGTGGGATCATTTTCACCACAAGCTTTTTAGGCAATACCATTTTATTTTTTATTCCTGTACGGAAGTTTTGCTCGGCAGTAGCCATCCATGCAGGAAACTGATCCATACGCTTTAACCAGTTATCGTAATCTTTTGCTGTTTTGAAGGGCTGACTTCCCTTCCCGCTTCCCAGTAAAGGCATTGTAAGTGGCAGACCATCAAACTGGCTAAACGGAATATATTCGGGATGATAGACATAGCTCTCTACCTTTGTTTTAAGCTGATTATCCAGTACATCAAAGATTACCTTGTGCTGATCATCCAAAGCTTCATAATTAACTTTAGAAAGCTCTTTTATCGTGTTATTGTAAAAATTAATTTCTCCGGTAATAACTTTTGCGTCGATATTATCAGGCAACAGATCATTATATCTTAAATCTCCCTGATATGTAGCATCTAAAGGACTAAGCTTCAGGTATGCCTCATAGTATTTATCTGCAAGTTTTACCAGTTTATCATTTTCTCTACTATCCGCAGCTTCATTTTTTGCAGAATCTTTCTTCTGACAGGATATCACAGCTAATGTCAATCCCATAGAAGCAAGCATTCCTATTTTAATTAGTTTTTTCATAGAAAAGATTGTTTACTCAAAAGTAACCATTCTTGGCATGATAAAAAACAGAAAATCAATATTTACGTATCGTATTCTCTACCATCAGAGAAGCTTTGTATACTATGAGCTACATGATAATGTCGAACAGCCTGGCTGATCTCCCGCCCAGTCTGGTCGTTTTACCGAGAACTCCGGATACAGTTCTTCATAAGGATTCTCTAATGCTTTCAATAGCTTGTTGAGTAAAGTAAAATCACCTTGATCTGTTTCTTCAATACATTGAAAAAGCAGGTAATTTCTTAAAATAAATTTAGGATTTGCTTTCTGCATTTTTTGCAGAGATTCTTCTGCGGGAATTGTATTTAGCGCCTTCCTGTCTGAATAATGCTGTACAAAGCTCTCAAGTTGCAATGCCTGTGATTGGGTAAGACTGTAGTAAAAACAAGGCTCGAAATGCAAAGCCGCATTGGTCTGAGTATCTACTTTCTCTAATAAAGAAAAAAACAAAGTATAATCCAGCTTTAGCTCGTCCATTAATTTCTGCCATTCCAGAAGAAGTGACTGATCACTTTCTTTTACTCCATCTAAGCCTAGCTTTTCAGCCATCATCTTATCATAACCAGTCCAGAAGTATTTTGAAAAATCATTGAGTATTTCTTCTAAGCCTTCCTGATCATTTATAACGGCAAAAATAGCATTCGCCAACTGAAACAAATTCCAGTGTGCAATATTAGCCTGCTTTCCAAAGGCATATCTTCTCCCTGGCAGATCGGTTGTATTGGGCGTAAAATTCAAACTATATTCATCTAACATACTGAAGGGTCCATAATCTATAGTTAGTCCCAGAATGGACATATTATCGGTATTCATTACACCATGAACAAAACCTACCCTAAACCAGTCAATAATAGTATCAGCCGTTCTCTGAGCAACTTCCCGGAACCAAATAAGGTATTTCTCAGTATTCGTTTCCCCTTTAATTTCCGGAAAATATCGTTCTATTACCCAGTCCATTAACTGCTTCAGCGTATCCGTTTCTTTTCTTGCAGCCAATAATTCAAAATGTCCGAATCTAATAAAGCTTTCGGCAGTTCTTATAATCACAGCTCCGTTTTCTGCTTCCGGATGCCCATTGTAGAACATATCCCGTATTACATTTTCGCCTGTCTTTACAAGGCTTAAAGCACGGGTTGTAGAAATCCTTAAATGATACATAGACTCGCTCATCAGATATTCTCTGAGTGAAGATCGAAAAACAGCTCTGCCATCCGCATTTCTGGAGTAAGGAGTACTTCCGGCTCCTTTATATTGCAATTCTATATTCTTCCCGGATTGGCTCTTAACTTCTCCAATATTGATTGCACGACCATCTCCTAACTGACCTGCCCAGTTACCAAACTGGTGTCCGGCATAGGCAGTAGCATATGTTGTAACTCCTTCCGGAAGCATCTGCCCGCTAAACAGACCGATGTTATCTTTAGAGATCATCAGCTCTTTTCCTAATTCTTCATTAAAGAGAATCAGTTCAGGTTTTGGGAATTCCATAGGCTCAACAAGGGCATAAAGTATACCTGGAGTCTGCCTTGGATAATTATTGTATGTATTATCGCCTGGGAAAGCTTCTTTAAAAGGCTGTTTGATTTCTGGCAAGTTCATCATGATAAAAAAAGCCGGATGTTATCCGGCTTATATTTTTATTTATTAAAATCAATATCGTCTGTCTTATTGATCTTATCGTTAATATTTTCTTCTTTTTTCGCCGGTTGCCCATTGTTATCAGGGTTACCATTATTGGATGGCGGTCTAGGATTCCTCACCTCATCAATCGTCTGAAGTCCTCCTTCATCACCATAACCTCCAAGACCTTTTAGTGAATTACATCCGTCATATGCGGAAGGTTTCACGAATCTATCTTCCTGTGTTATCCCCAATGATTTGTCCTTATAAACACGCTGCATAAAATATCCCCATATTGGCAGTGCCATTCTCGCACCTTGCCCTTCACCAGTACTATAGAAGTGGGTTGCACGGTCTTCCCAACCTACCCATACACCAGTTGCCAGTTTAGGAGTAATCCCCATAAACCAACCGTCCGAGTTATTATTGGTTGTACCTGTTTTAGCGGCTATCTCAGCATTAATCCCCAATCTTTTCAGTCCGGAAGATGCTGTACCATATTCTGCAACACCCTTCATCATGTCAATCATTGTATAAGCATACACTTCATTCATGACTTCTTTGGATTCAGGCTTTACTTCTTTTATTAATCGGCCGTTTGGATCTTCAATACGCCATACCATTTCTGGTTTAGTATAAGTACCAAAGTTAGCAAATGTACTGTATGCGCCCAACATCTCATAAATTGTAATATCTGAAGAACCCAGAGCAATTGTATTGTTTTTTGGCATATCACTCTGAACACCTAAATCTCTTGCTAACTGAATTACTTTATCTACTCCTGTTGCATCAATTAATCTAAGTGCTACCGGGTTTTGAGAATAAGCAAGTGCATCTTTTAACATTGGTGTTCCTCCTCTACCTACTACTGTATATTTTCCTTTGCTATATGTTGCATTAGAGACTGGCGTACATGGTGTATATCCCAGGTTCATAATAGCAGTAGCATAAACAAATGGCTTGAATGTAGATCCTACCTGACGTTTACCTTGTTTTACGTGGTCGTACTGATAGTGCTGCCAGTTAATTCCTCCTACCCATGCCTTGATATTTCCTGTAGCAGGTTCCATAGACATTAAACCAGCCTGTGCAATTTGCTTATGATAACGGATCGAATCCCAGGGAGACATTTCTACTTCTTCTTCTCCATCCCATGTAAACCTTGTTAACTTAGTCTTTTTGTGAAAATCCAACATGATGGAATCTTCAGATGTTCCTTCAGCCTTCATTTGTTTATAGCGTCCTGTTCTTTTTACAGCAGCCATCATCAGATCATTCGCCGTTTGTTTACTGATCTTATAGTAAGGTCTGTTTGGATTTCGTGCCTGTTCAGCATCAAAGTTTTTCTGAAGAACAGTTAAGTGTTGCTTAATAGCCTCTTCAGCATATTTCTGCATTCTTGAATCAAGAGTCACATATATCTTTAATCCGTCACGGAAAAGATTCAGAGGTTTTCCTGTTTCTTTTTCATAATCTTTAAGATATCCGTCAATTTCTTTTCTAAGATAGAATTTAAAATAAGCTGAGTAACCTTCATTAACACTCTTTACAGGATGAAAATCCGTAACAATTGGTGTATTAATAGCCTGATTATAGGTATTATCATCAATATACCCCGTATCCAGCATTTGCTTTAATACTACATCTCTACGGAGCTTTGCCCGCTCCGGATTTTTCAATGGATTGTTTGCATTCGGAGCTTCCAGCATTGCCACAAACATTGCAGCTTCCGGCAGAGTCAGTTCATTTGTATGTTTATTGAAATAGATTCTTGAAGCCATTTCAATCCCGTTTGCATTGTAGGTAAAGTCGAATTTATTGAAATAAAGTGTTATGATTTCTTCTTTCGTATACCTCTTTTCCAAACTTACTGCTACAGACCATTCTTTTAGTTTCTGAAATACCCTCTGGAACTTATTCTTAGAAACATTTCTTGTAAAAAGAAGTTTTGCTAACTGCTGAGTAATAGTAGATCCACCACCACGTCCACCACCAAAACGAACAGCTCTGAAAATGGATTTCATATCAATCCCTGAGTGCTCTTTAAATCGCTCATCTTCTTTTGCCTGAAGTGCAAAAATAAGGTGAGGTGGCAGGTCTTTGTATTTAACAGGAATAACTTTTTCCTTTTCAAACTTTCCTAATGAAACACCATCGGATGAAATAATCTCTGATGCAACATAGATGTCAGGATTCTCAAGCTCTTTAACATCCGGCATTTCTCCAAGAAATCCTTGAGAAACCATAAAGAAAAGTCCGGCAATCCCAACGACAAATGCCGCAAGAGCTAACCATATAAACTTTATCCATCTCTTCACCCCTTTATCCGAAGTCTGTTTTTTCTTTTTAGGGGGCAGCGGAAATGACTGCTGCTTATTTTTAGTGTTATTTTCCATTTAATATATTATGGCTTAACCGTTTCTATTTTTATTCCTATGTCTTCCAGTCCCGTTAATGGACTCTTAAACATCAGGTGTTTTAGTTCTATTTTATATTTCCCATTACCCGGAAATCTGTAATTCATCTTATAACGACCTAAGGTCTCTTTTGTTGCACCAAATCCTGTACCGGTCCATGTTCCGTTAGGTTCTGCAAGCATATAATTCAGAATTTCAGTAGCTTTTCCTTTTTCATTAATCTTTGATACAGAGGCCTGTAAGCGTAGATTCATATAAGGATATTCATTATTATTCCGGATAACAAATATAATATTTTTTGGATTCTGCGCATCCTGAATATCAAACTCAAAACGAGCCGGATATTTAGACACCCATTTACCATCAAGAGAGATTGTCCTAACTTGTTCATCAGGAGATACACAACCAGTTAGTACTCCTAAAAATGCAATAACTACAAGAAATTTATACCCCTGCATCAGGCTTCGGTGGTCTCTTTTTATTTTTATGGAAATTCGCTTTACTTTTATTATTCGGCTTATTTGGCTTTTTTTCTCCCTGAGGAGCAACTTTAGCAGTATTTTCAGCTTCTTGCTTCTGTCTAGGTTTAGAAACTTGCTCTGTTTCCGATTTTGGCTGTAATGTTCTGTTTTCCTGTTTATTGTTATTATTAGGCTTTTGACCTTTTTGTCTGTTGCGGCTGTTTTTACTTTTTCTTTCAAAACGGTCCACATTATTCTCCTGAATAAGGTCTACAGTCTGCAATGGTTTATCGTCTACCTTATAGTCTTCTAAAGGTGGAATCTTTTCGCCTCTCTTATTCATACCAATAAACTTCTTTACAATCTGGATATCCAAATCGTACCAACTCATAGAATTTTCTACATACGCAAACCACATTTTTCTTTTGAAAACGTCGATCTTTATACAGAAAGCTCTTCCTTTTTCAGTATCTAAAACAGTAGATGAAGACGGAAAATCACTAAGAGCGTCTACATAACTGTCCAGCTCATAATTAAGACAACATTTCAGTTTACCGCACTGACCCGCTAATTTCTGCGGATTAATACTTAGCTGTTGGTATCTTGCAGCCTGTGTATTTACAGAACGGAAGTCTGTTAGCCATGTGGAGCAGCATAACTCGCGCCCACAAGAACCTATACCTCCTACTTTAGCAGCTTCCTGGCGATAACCAATCTGTTTCATATCAATCTTAGTACGGAAAGCAACAGCATACTCTTTGATAAGCTGTCTAAAGTCTACTCTTCCTTCCGCAGTATAATAGAATGTTATTTTTGCTCCATCTCCCTGATATTCGATATCAGTAATCTTCATTTCAAGATTGAGATTCCGAGCAATTTTTCTAGCCTCCAGCTTAATAGCATCCTCCTTTCTACGCGCTTCCTGCCAGATTTCTACATCTTTAGCCGAAGCAATCCGGTATACTTTTAAAGCCTGATCTTCTGAGGTCTTTTTCTTTTTCATTTGGATTTTCACCAGTTCTCCGGTGAGGCTCACGACACCTATATCATGTCCGGGACTTGATTCTACTGTGACAACACTACCAATATGAAGCGGCAGCTTATTTACATTATAATAAAAAGCTTTACGGTCATTCTTAAACCTTACTTCTACATAATGACATTGATTCGATGTAGGCTGAGCTACATTGGATAACCAGTCAAAAACGCTTAATTTATAACTATTCCCGCAGGTATCTACATTTTCACAGCCATTCGAGGAGATTTTCGGTCCACACGAATGGGAAGAATCGCCGGATGTCTTACATCCACAACTCATATTTTCTATTTATATTAATTACTGCAAATTTATAATATTTTTTTGATGCTTTTTTTATTTTATATTTTTCACAACTAGGCATATTTTAATAACATTTTCTCAAATAATAAAACCTATTATTAAAAATATAAAAACAGTGCAATTTCTGAATACCCCGCTAATTTAACAAATACAAAAATTAAACAAAAAAACAAGGACTCCTAAACGCTCCTAATATAGTATATTTGTAGCTAAATAGTATTTTAAACATAGTTTTTCTTCCGATAAAACCTTAAATATTAACGAAGAATTAACAATTGTAAATAAAATAATTTTATATTTGAGAAAATTAATTATTCCAGTAATTATGAAAAAAGTTTTTTTATCTGTAGCACTAGCAGCAAGTATGGCAACATATGCAGGTGGTTTCAGGCTATCCTTACAAGGGGTTAAGCAACTTGCAATGGCTCATACCAGTGCTCATACAGAAGATGCCAGTGTAGCATTCTTCAACCCGGCAGGTATTTCATTTATCCCTTCTAAGCTTAGCGTTGCAGCTGGAGGCTTTGGGGTAAAAACATCAATGACATTTCAGAATCCTTCAACATTACAATCCTACAAAACAGACAATCCTATAAGTACTCCGATCTACGCGGCAGTAACTTATAAGGTTTTAGAGAATGTTTCTGTTGGTTTCAGTTTCACAACACCATATGGCAGCCACCTGGTTTGGGATAAGAACTGGGAAGGCAGAGAGGTTGTTCAGGAACTAAATCTAAGATCATTCTTCTTCCAGCCTATGATCTCCGTGAAGCTAGCACCATGGATGTCTGTAGGGGTTAGCTATATCCACGCGACAGGTAAACTGGACTGGACAAAGTCCGCTACTTTAGTTAACGGAGAAGCTAATCTTAAAGATGAAAAAGCAAAAGGAAATGGATTTGGATTAGGTTTCTATTTCCGTCCGGACGAAAAATTAGACATCTCTGTCGCATACCGTTCTGCCGTAGATATGAAAGCAGACAATGGTACAGTACAACTTAGCAATGTATCGCCAGCATTATATCCTGCTTTGGGATTAAGCAGTTCCGGATCAGATTCATTCAAAGCAATGTTACCACTGGTTGATGAATATACAATTGGTTTAACTTATAAAGTAACTCCAAGATGGTCAGTTTCAGGAGACTTCAACTATTATGGATGGGATCGTTACAGTAAGCTGAACATTAACTTTGCTAACGCAAAATTAGGAAACGACCCAAGTGATATGAGAGTTTATTCAGCTCCTAAAAATTTCAAAAACACGAAATCTTACAGAGTCGGTACACAATACTGGTTTACTGATATGATCGCCGGAAGACTTGGATATTACTATGACGAGTCTCCTTACAACGATAACCAATTTAGCCCGGAAACTCCTTCTATGAACAACAATGTATTAACAGGAGGTATTGGACTTAAGTTTGGAAAACTTGGAGTAGACTTAGCAGCCAGCTACAATTTCTACAAAAGCAGAACTGTTAGCAATGACTTCTACAACATGAACGGACAGATAAAAGGAAATGCTTTTATCTTTGGACTTGGTCTTTCATATAATGCATTTTAATCTTGAATAACATGAAAAAATATATTCTAACATCATTATCTGTTGCTTCATTTCTTGCTTTATCGAGCTGTAAAACAGACTTCGATCAAAATGTATCAAGTATAAAGCCTACCAACGGTGATGCTGACTTCAGTAATTATATATCTTTAGGAAACTCACTAACTTCCGGATATAGAGATAATGCTCTTTACCTTGATGGACAAAAGGAGTCTTATCCTTCCATAATCGCAGCTCAGATGAAGCTTGCAGGTGGAGGCGAATTCAAACAACCATTAATGCCTAATAATACAGGCGGATTTATTGGTATTCCTGGTTTCTCAGGAAAATTAGAATTAAAAGTTGTGGACGGAGCTTTAACTCCTGTACCTTCAGATCCAGGAGCAGCATTAGATAATGTAGCAGCCGGAAGACCTTACAATAATATGGGCGTACCAGGAGCAAAAGTTGCGCATTTACTTGCTCCAGGATATGGTAATCCAGGAGGTCTTGCTGCTAAAACTGCAAACCCTTACTTTGTAAGATTTGCATCCAGTGCTACAACTTCTGTTATTGCCGACTTTATTTCTCAGAAGCCTACATTCTTTTCATTATGGATCGGAAACAATGATGCTTTACTATACGCTCTGGCAGGTGCTGAT
The DNA here is from genome assembly GCF_002023715.1 of Elizabethkingia occulta. Lineage (GTDB taxonomy): Bacteria > Bacteroidota > Bacteroidia > Flavobacteriales > Weeksellaceae > Elizabethkingia > Elizabethkingia occulta. The sequence goes on along the minus strand of NZ_MAHX01000016.1, from coordinate 216,596 downwards.
GACACGAAAGAAACGTTAACACCTCCTGATATGTTTAAAACCTACTACAATGCTCTTGTTGCTCAGATTGCCAGCACAAAAGCAAAAGGTGTAATTGCAAACATTCCGGACGTTACAACAATTCCTTCATTAACAACAGTACCTTACAACCCCCTTACAGCTGCATCATTAGGTAAAGGAGATGTTAATGTTGGTAATGCAACAATCGATCAGTTGAATGCAAATCTTTACGGACCGCTAAACCAGATATTAACAGCTTTTGGGGCAGGAGACAGAATTAAACCTCTTTCTAAAACTGTAGCAAATCCTCTACTAATTCAGGATGAAAGTTTAACTAATTTAGGTCCACAGATTACTGCAGCAGCTCTTGCTAGTGGAAATGCTACACTAGTGGCTTTAGCTCCTTATTTAGGTGCAACATACGGGCAGGCCAGACAGGCAGCTCCGGGAGATTTGGTTCCATTAACTACAAGAAGTGCTATCGGAGCGCAGGTTACATTACCTCCTGGAATTCCTGCAGCATTAGGAGCTAATGGTGTTGCTTATCCTTTCGCTGACAATTATGTATTAACTGTTAAAGAAGTTACAGCTATAAATGCAGCAATTGCAAGCTATAATACAACTATTCAGGCAGCCGCTACTGCCAATGGCTATGCTTTCGTAGATGCTAACGCAAAAATGAAAGAGTTGAGTTCTCAGTCAGGAATTCAGTACAACGGCGTAAAATATACTGCAACATTTGTTACAGGAGGAGCCTTCTCTCTTGATGGCGTACACTTAACAGGACGTGGATATGCAGTTATTGCAAATGAGTTTATTAAGGCAATTAATAAAACTTACAAATCCACTTTAACACAGGTGAATCCGAATGATTACTCTGGCGTTAAATTCCCGTAAATCAAATATTTAAATATTAATTATAAAAACCACTCGAGCAATTGAGTGGTTTTTTTTAAATTTGCACCAAATAAAAAGTAAAGATGATTGAGAGTCAACCAACCTACCTTTTCTCTACAAGAACTAGTAAAGAACTGGCGGAGAAAATTGCTACCCACTATGGCCAGAATCTTGGAGCCATTAATATCTTAAATTTTAGCGATGGCGAGTTTGAGCCTATATTAGAACAGTCTGTAAGAGGCGGAAGGGTATTCTTAATTGGATCAACATTTCCTCCGGCAGACAATTTATTAGAGCTTCTTCTAATGATTGATGCTGCAAAGAGAGCCTCTGCAAAAAACATTACAGTTGTTATCCCTTACTATGGATTGGCAAGACAAGACAGAAAAGATAAGCCAAGAGCTCCGATAGGTGCTAAATTAGTGGCTAATCTTTTAACAGCTGCTGGCGCTACAAGAATTATGACAATGGATTTACATGCAGATCAGATTCAGGGATTCTTCGAAATTCCGGTAGATCACCTGTATGCTTCTACAATTTTCATTGACTACATTCAGTCTTTAGATCTTGAAAACCTTACTATAGCCTCTCCGGATATGGGAGGAGCTAAAAGAGCTAAAAACTATGCTGGCCACCTAGGCGCAGAAGTAGTAATTGCCTATAAGGAAAGAAAAAAGGCAAATGTAGTAGAAGAAATGTTCCTTATTGGTGATGTAAAAGACAGAAATGTTGTTCTTATAGACGATATGATCGATACAGCAGGAACTCTTTGCAAGGCCGCCGACATCCTTATGGAAAAAGGTGCTAAAACAGTAAGAGCAATGGCTACACATGGTGTACTTTCCGGAAAAGCATATGAAAACATTGAAAAGTCTCAACTTTTAGAAGTAATCGTTACAGATACAATTCCTGTAAACACTGAATTATCCTCTAAAATTAAGGTATTATCTTGTGCTCCTTTGTTCGCAGATGTAATGAGAAGCGTTCATGAGCATCAATCTATTAGTGATAAATTTATTATTTAAAAAATAATTAATATCTTTGCACTCGAAAAATTTTAAACATTTTAAAATTCATTTATAATGAAATCTATTACAATTCAAGGTACAAAAAGAGAAAGCGTGGGCAAAAAGTCTACAAAAGCTTTACGTGATGCTGAATTAGTTCCTTGTGTTGTTTATGGAGGAACTGAAATTTTAAACTTCTCTACTGAAGAGAAAAGTTTTAAAGCTTTAGTTTATACTCCTGAAGCACACACGGTATCTATTGAGGTTGATGGTCAGGTAATTCCAGCTGTTCTTCAGGACATTCAGTTCCACCCAATTACTGACAAAATTTTACACGTTGACTTCTACCAGTTATCAGAAGATAAGCCTGTGATTATGGAAGTTCCTGTAAGAATTACAGGACGTGCAAAAGGTGTTGTTAGAGGTGGTGTTCTACGTCAGTCTTTCAGAAAACTGAAGTTAAGAGCTCTTCCAGCTAACTTACCAGATGAAGTTGTTGTTGATGTTACTAAACTAAACATTGGTAACAAAATCTATGTTGGAGACATCAAGACCGAAACTTACACATTCATGCACCCAGACAATGCAGTTATTGCAGCTGTTAAGATGTCTAGAAATGCTATGAAAGCTGGAGCAATGGCTGATGACGATGATGATGAAGAAACAACTGAAGCAGCAGAAGCATAATCATTCCAGTATTTATAAAATAAAATCCCGCATAAAGCGGGATTTTTCATTTAGAACCTTATTTAAAAAATATTTGAAGAATAATTTTTTCTCTCAATTATAAACTCAATGGTATACCTGCATAGAAGTTCAGTAATTTCTGACTAAACAGGTAATTGTACTTCGCCTGCGCTACAGATCCCTGGGCATTTGCATAATTGTTACGGGCAATATTCAGATCATAAATTGTAGTTTTCCCTGCATCATAACTTTTCTGTGCAAAATCCAAAGCCAATCCTGTACTTTTTTCAGCTTCCTGTGCCGCCAAATACTTTTCATAATTAGCATTAACATCAAATGCAGCTTTCTGCACATTCTCTTTTACAGCTTGCTTTTGTTGTGCCAATGAGTTCTTTGCAATTTCCTCATTAATCTTAGCCTGCTCTACCTGCAGCTTTGTATTTCCCTGATTAAAAATAGGAATGTTAGCAGATAGACCTAATTGCTGAGAAAAATTGTCTTTATACTGCTTAAACAACGCTGGCGCTGTATACTGATTCTGATTTAGTGATGTATAATAGTTAGTTCCTATACCCGCATTTCCTGTTATTGTAGGCCAATAAGCAGCTTTTGTTATCAAAGTCTGGGTCTCAGATGATTTTATTCTTGATTCCGCAGCTTTAATCTGCGGCTGAGTTTCGTATGCTTTACTCAAAATACTCTCATCCGATGTCAAAGGTGCACTTAAAGCATCTATTCTGTGGTCTTCTACATCAAAAGTTTTATAATCTGCCAGTTGTAATAACTGCGCCAGATTAAACAGTGCTCTTTCAGTTTCAATACGGGCATTACTAAGATTTTGCTTTTCTCTTGCCAATGCAGCTTCAGCTTCGTACTGAACGGTTAATGGAGTTGTTCCTACATCTGTTGTCATCTTTGCTTTATCAAATGCCTTCTGAGCATTGTTTACAGCACTCTCATTAATTTTTATAATTTCTTTATTCAGTAAAACCGAAAGATATTGCTGTGCAATCTGAAGCGAAACGTCATTTTTCACCGTTTCCAGATCATAGATACTTGCCTCTATATCATAATTAGCCTTGCGTACCTGTTTTTCCAGCCTGCCGTTATTATATATAAGGATATTAGCCCCTAGTCCGATAGAGTTATTGTAGTTATCGGTACGGTTAATGATCCCGGTATTTGTTACGTTCTGCCCAAAATTGGCATTATTGGATATAGACCCTCCCAGCGTTGGCAAAGAAGAATTTTTAGCCATTGAAAGGTTTTTATCCTGAATCTGTTTATTGTACTGATTCTGTATGACTTTCAGATTATTTTTCATTGCATATTCTACGCATTCCTGCAAAGTCCATTTTTTTTGTGCACTTGCTGAAAAATAAAATCCAACGCATAACAATAAACAACAGATTTTCTTCATAGTCTTGTTTTACTTCAATTAGACGTATAAAATATTAGTTTGTTACAATACTTCCGAAAATTATTTTTCAGCCTCTTTTTTCATTATTGTTAGCGCTTCAGTAAGGCTTTTAGGGCTAAATCCTAATTGTTCTTTTGTATGAGAAAGATCAAACCCGGTTCTCACCGGTCTATTCTTATCCTGCCCTATATCTTCTGATGAAATGGCGGTAATTAAGCTCTCGTCCAACTGGTAAAACTGTGCAATTTTTCTGGCAAACTCTTCTATACTGTATTCCTCTTCCCCGCTAATGTTAAAGGTTCCTTTAGCTTTCTTTTCTACAACCAAACGACAGGCCACCGCAAGGTCATTAATAAACGTAGGCATTCTCCAATGGTTATTTACAACTTTAATTTCCTTTCCTTCAGACAGCATTTTCCTTACCCATAAAACAAAATTCCCTCTGGCCGGATCATCCGAATTCCCATATACCAGAATAGTTCTCAGAATAGCATAGTCACATCCGGACGCTGTCAACTTTTCTTCTGCCAAAGCTTTGGTTCTTCCATATTCGTTGACCGGACATGTCTTATCATCTTCCTTATAAGGTCCGTTTAGACCGTCAAATACAAAATCTGTTGATAATTGTATTACAAAACTCTTATACTTTTTAGCCTGTTCTGCAATATTAACTACTGCATCAACATTAATAGCATAAGCAAAATCTTTATCTTTTTCACATCCTTCTACATTGGTTACGGCTCCTGCATTGATTACAAAAGAAGGTTTGTATTCATTAAAAATATTGTTTAACTCTTCTTTATTGGAAATATTGAGTTTTCTGAAGGTTGTATTTTCTGGTAAATCTGCAATTTTGTTATCGCTAAGAGATGTTGCTATAATTCTATAAGACAGCCCCGAAAATTCTTTTATCAGGCGTCTTCCTAAAAAACCATTACTGCCCGTAATAAGAATTATCTGAAGATTATCATTTTTACCATTCATTTTTATTATATTTATTGATACGAAGCTAAAAAAGATATTTTAATATTTTACTAAATTAGCGCAATGTTTATTAAGGAATATATTTCTAAAGACTATCCCGCCTTTCATCTATCAGATTATCTGGAAGAAGTTAAGACTATTGTGCGGGACTTTGGCTACTCCCATATTTTTGTAAAAAAGAATAATATATTTCTCGGAAATATAAGTACCGAACTTATAGAAGAAAGTGAAGCGAAACATCTTAATGAACTAAGTCATCATCTGGAAAGATTTGCAATGCTGGAAGACAGCACATCTCTGGACAGCATCAGGCTTCTGCATACTTTCAACGCGAATGTTGTTCCTATTATCAATCAGAATGAAAAATATTTAGGTTACATTTCTTGCGAAGATGTTTTTGCAGACTTCTCAAAATATCCTTTGTTTTCAGAAAACGGAGCTGTTTTAATTATTGAGACTGCTACCCGGAATTATTCTATGACCGAGATTGCTAAAATTGTAGAAAGCAATAACGGGAAATTTTACGGAGCCTTCATCTACCATATGACTGAAGAAACAATTCAGATAGCACTGAAAATAAGCAGCGAAAACCTTAGCTCTATTGACGAAACATTTGACCGTTACAACTATATTGTGGTTCACAAATTTTACCACAATGAAAAAGATGACTTATTAAAAGATCGTTTTGGTTTTTTACAAAAATATATGGAATTTTGATTTATGAAGGCAGCTATATACACACAAAAGAGAGATCTGGATACATTTCTATATCTGAGCAGGTTTATCTCTGAGCTTAACAAACGAAATGTTACCGCTGTACTTCATAAGGACACTGCCGAAGGATTACAGTTTTCCAAGGTTTTCCCTATTTTTTCAAACAAAGAAGATCTTAAGGATCAGGAGATTGATTATTTTTTTAGTTTTGGTGGAGACGGTACCATTCTGAATGCCTTAATTTTTGTTCAGGATTTGGGAATTCCTGTAGTCGGGGTCAATACCGGCAGATTAGGATTTTTGGCCAGCTTTACCAAAGAAGAAGTTTTTGACAATATAGATAAAGTACTGAATAAGGAACTTATCATTACTCAAAGATCGGTTATTAAAGTAAATGGTGTTAATATAGATTTTCCGTATGCATTGAACGATGTTACTATTTCCAGAAAAGAAACAACCTCTATGATTACAGTTAATTCTTATATCAATGATGAGTTTCTGAATGTTTTCTGGGGAGATGGACTTATTATTTCAACTCCTACAGGATCCACTGCCTATTCATTAAGTTGTGGCGGACCTATTATCTCTCCGGAGAATGACAACTTTGCCATTACACCAATTGCACCACACAACCTTAATGTAAGACCGCTAATATTAAAAGATAATGTAAAAATCCGCCTGAAAGTAGAAAGTCGTGTACCGCAATATTCACTTTCTCTGGATTCCAGGTTATATCATATCGATACTTTGGAAGAAATTTCTCTTGAAAAAGCGCCATTCACACTGTCTTTAGTGCAGCCTGATGACATAAGCTTTTTCGAAACAATAAGACAAAAACTACTTTGGGGGAACGATAAAAGAAATTAACCTGAATTTCTTATCTTTACCAAATAAAAATTTTAAATAACCTACATCAAATAAAAAAATAAGAAAATGAGCAAAATGTTTCCAGCTGGCGTAGCCACAGGTTCAATGGTTACTGACATTTTTCAGTATGCAAAAGAAAACAAATTTGCCTTACCGGCAGTAAATGTTATCGGTTCCAGCAACATCAATGCAACAATGGAAACAGCCGCTAAACTTAACGCACCGGTTATTATTCAGTTTTCCAATGGTGGAGCAATCTACAATGCAGGAAAAGGATTATCTAACGAAGGGCAAAGAGCTGCAATACTTGGAGCTATTGCCGGAGCACAACATATCCACACATTAGCAGAAGCTTATGGAGCAACTGTTATTTTACACACTGACCACTGTGCAAAAAAATTACTTCCTTGGATCGATGGACTTTTAGATGCCAGTGAAGCTTTCTATAAGCAAAATGGCAAATCTTTATATTCTTCTCACATGCTTGACCTTTCTGAAGAGCCTTTAGAAGAAAACCTGGAGATCAGCGCAAAATATTTTGAAAGAATGGCAAAAATGCAGATGACTTTGGAAGTAGAGATCGGTGTAACAGGAGGTGAAGAAGATGGTGTAGACAACTCTGGTGTAGACAATTCATTGTTATATACTCAGCCGGAAGACGTAGCTTACACATACGAAAAGCTAAAAGCAATTTCTGATAACTTTACTATTGCAGCTGCTTTTGGTAACGTTCACGGAGTATACAAGCCTGGTAACGTAAAACTTACACCAAAAATCTTAGATAATTCACAGAAATATGTTCAGGAGAAATTCGGAACAGCTGATAAACCAATAAACTTTGTATTCCACGGAGGTTCTGGTTCTACTCTTGATGAAATTCGTGAAGCAATTGGTTATGGTGTTATCAAAATGAATATTGATACTGACCTTCAGTTTGCTTATGCAGAAGGAATCAGAGATTATATGAATGAAAAAATAGAATACCTGAGACATCAGATTGGCAACCCGGAAGGAGCAGATGTTCCAAACAAGAAATTTTACGACCCGAGAGTATGGGTTAGAAAAGGAGAGGAAACATTCTCTAAACGTCTTGTTCAAGCTTTCGAGGATCTAAATAATATTGATACCCTTAAATAATAAATCAACAGAAACAGAGTTAAATTTTTAGCTCTGTTTCTTCTCTTAAATAAATTAGAAAATGGCTTTTGACTGGTTTAAAAGAAAGAAACAAAACATCAACACACCAACGGAGCAGAAGAAAGATTCTCCGAAAGGATTGTGGCACCAAACACCAACAGGAAAAATTATTGAACACGAAGAGCTGAAGAACAACAACTTCGTTTCTCCTGAGGATGGATTCCACGTGAGAATCGGAAGCAGAGAGTACTTCGATATGCTTTTCGATGGCAGCAAGTTTAAAGAGTTAGATGCTAATGTAGAAAGTGTAGATATTCTTAATTTTAAAGATACTAAAGCTTATACTGACCGATTAAAAGAGGTAAAAGGCAAGACTAAATTAACGGATTCTGTACGTAATGCTGTTGGTAAAGTAAACGGACTGGAACTTGTAGTTTCCTGCATGGACTTCTCTTTTATCGGAGGTTCATTGGGTTCTGTAATGGGAGAAAAAATCAGCCGTGCTATCGACTATGCAATGAAGCATAAATTACCATTTATGATCATTTGCCAGTCTGGTGGAGCAAGAATGCAGGAAGCAGCTTATTCACTAATGCAGTTAGCAAAAGTTCAGGCTAAATTAGCTCAGCTTTCAGACAAAGGCTTACCGTATGTTGCTTATTTAACTGACCCTACTTTTGGTGGTATTACAGCTTCTTTTGCGATGACTGCTGATATCATTATGGCTGAACCTGGTGCACTTATCGGTTTTGCAGGTCCTAGAGTTATCAGAGAAACTATCGGTAAAGATCTTCCTGAAGGTTTCCAAACATCTGAATTCCTTTTAGAAAAAGGTTTTGTAGATTTTATCGTAAGAAGAAACGAAATTAAAGATACAGTATCCAGATCAATGAGGTTACTGATGAATGTTAACGCTTAATATATCAGTTAATGAAAACCCTAAAAGTTTTTATTAATACTTTTAGACAATTAACATTTAAAAAATTTATAAGGTTGCTTAAACTCTCTTTAAGCAACCCTATTTTTTCTATATTATCCTTTGTCGCAACTGTCCGGGCCTATCTTATTGCCAAAAAATATTTCCCGAGAACCAACAGCACAGATGGTAAAGGAAACGCCTTCAGACATGCTTTATGGTGTTGTCTGATTCTGATGTATTGCTGCAAGGTATCTTCGCCCAAAAAGAGCATCCATTGGTGCAAAAGAGTTACAGACTTTCATGAAGAGCTTTTCCCCAACGAACCTTTACAAACCAAAATGGATCTGCACAATAACGCAATAGGAATTCAGTTTTTTGAAAGCCTGTTACCTGGTGTGCACCGCCAGTTTTTCGAGACTTCATTTTTTATAAATGGTCTTATCGAAAAGACACGTCATGCTGTATTTATTTCCAGTACGGATGAAGATGCTGGAGAGCAGCTAATGTATATTCAGTTATAGTTCCGGCTCCTTATACTCAGTTAGTAAGCGCAAAACTTCCGTATTTGTATCTGGCAACAGGATCTGTTTTCTCTTCATAAATGATTTTATATCCACTATCCAAAACTATCGGTAAATAGAATACATTTACATCGTCCGGAATAGTATATTTTGTGGCATCACAATTATAAACGGCATAATCTATTTCCTTTTTTCCAATAAATTTTCTGATATTTTTCCGACATTCTTCAGCCAATAAGGGAGATAATTCTACCCCAATATATTTTTTAAAATTGTAGCGTGTCGCCAGTAAAATAGCAGCTCCTTTACCACAGCCAATATCAATGAATGTACTCTCCTTCCAGTCCCAATCAATTCCTTTCAGCATTCTGTTGAATGAATAATGCATAATAGGCTCGTACTTATAGGCATATCTGTTCTGTATATTAAGCTGATCGGGAGTTAAAACTGTAGATAACTTTATTCTGTATTTTAAGAAATATCCATAGCGGGAATAAATAAATTTACAACTGTTGACAACTCCTCGCTCTTTGATCAGAAAAGTCGCTCTTCTAATGATATATGGTATACTTCTCATTATATTGTGTGAAATAGATTTAATGCAGACAAATAGCTATTATACAATCAAATATAAGTTTTTTAACGATTATGAATAATAATTTTCCAAAATTACCGCCACAACATTACTGTACATGTGAATAAGAAGTAGAATCAATATAATATTTTGATATCACGTATTAAATATTTAATTTTACACGTAAAACAAAATGTAATGAATACTAAATTAACATTAAACTTAGACAAAGATATTATTGAAAGTGCTAAAGATTATGCAAAAAACAATCATACCAGCCTTTCAAAACTGATCGAAAACTATCTAAATTCTCTAATAATAAAAGAAGATAAGAAAGTAAAAATAAGCCCGTTGGTGAATATTTTGACAGGTATAATTCCGTATGAATCTGAAGAAGATTACAAAATAAACTACTCAGAATATTTAAGTAAAAAATATTTATAATGGAAAATATTTTTGTAGACACTAATATCGTTATTGACCTGCTTCAGAAACGTCCAGAATACTACAAAGAAGCACAAGAACTATTTACACTTGCCGATAAAAAAGAATTAAAACTCAACATATCAGCTCTAACAATAGCCAATACTTATTATCTTTTGTCAAGACACTATAATGTTAATGATACAAGAAAAATTATTTCTCAGTTTAAGGTCTTAGTCAACATTCTTGCAATTGATGATAAAATAATAGAATTGTCTTTGTCATCTGACTTTCGGGATTTCGAGAACGGGATACAATATTATACCGCCATTGAAAATAATATGACTCATATTATTACCAGAAACAAAAAAGATTTTAAATCTTCCATATTGCCTATACTGACAGCAAAAGAATATCTAAAACTCTAAATTGTACAGTAATAAGAAATTCTCAAAAAGACTAAAGAACAGAATTACAAATTCCTTACATTTACTAAAATTTAGCATAAATGGCTTTAAGCAGAATCTGGAGTGCTTTCATTATCGTTGCAATTGCCGTTGCAAGTATTAAATACCTCAGCTCTAATGATTATAAATCGGTCTACAATGATATGATTGTAGGAAAAAGCGGAGATACTATACAAATCGGAAAAAAAAATCTGACACAATTTTCACCGATAATCCGGGATTCAATTGCTAAAAACCCAAATTATCAGGAGAGCAGAATTCACTATAGTAAGAAAGAAGGCAGTGAAGATGTTAGAATATACCGGATTCAAGCCTCAGACGGGGTAATTAGCACCAGTAAAACTGCTGTTGACATTTGTATAGGTCTTATCGGTATTATGACCTTATTCATGGGTTTTATGAGCATTGCTGAAAAAGCAGGTGGAATCAATTTCCTTAGTCGTCTAATACAACCGTTTTTCTCAAAACTGTTTCCGGAAATCCCGAAAGGACACCCCTCTTTTGGTCATATGATGCTGAATTTTAGTGCTAATCTTCTGGGATTAGATAATGCAGCAACACCTTTTGGTCTAAAAGCCATGGAAAGCCTGCAAACCCTAAATCCAAATAAGGACAAAGCCAGCAATGCACAAATCATGTTTTTGTGTCTGCATGCCAGTGGATTAACCTTAATTCCTGTTAGTATTATTGCTATCCGGGCTTCCATGAAGTCTGCAACTCCTACAGATATCTTTCTGCCATGTATGATTGCCACTTTCCTTGCAACTATGGCAGCGATGATTATTGTTTCTTTTAAACAAAAGATTAACTTGTTACAGCCAGTCATTTTGGCTTATTTAGGGGGGATTTCTGCTATTATAGCGCTATTGGTAATGTTTCTGGTTCGTCTGAACAAGGAAGAGCTGGATGACTTTAGTAAGCTTCTGAGTAATGGTATTATTCTGTTAATCTTCTTACTTATTGTATTAGGAGGTATTTATAAAAAGATCAATATTTTCGATGCTTTTATAGAAGGTGCAAAGGAAGGTTTCTATACCTGTGTAAAGATTATACCTTACTTAGTGGGTATTCTTATCGCTATCTCTTTACTTAGAACCAGCGGTGTTTTCGATATTATTATCGACGGAATGAAATATCTGGCAAACCTCTCCCATTTAGATACCAGGTTTGTAGATGGACTTCCGACAGCATTAATTAAACCTCTAAGTGGCTCCGGAGCTCGTGGAATGATGGTAGATACCATGCAGACATTTGGACCAGACAGTTTTCAGGGAAGACTTTCTGCTATATTACAGGGAAGCTCTGATACTACATTTTATGTGATTGCAGTGTATTTTGGTGCTGTTTCTATTCGCGATACGCGGTATACGGTAGGCGCAATGCTTTTAGCCGACTTAGTAGGTGTTATCACTTCTATTTTATTAGCTTACATGTTCTTTGGATAAATTAAAAATATGATTCAGGATAAAGACTTTACAATACGATTAATCAGACAGCTTTCCCAGGCATTGGAAAAGCTGCTTTTAGGAAAACCGGAAGAAAGCTTGATGCAGAAAGAACTGGATTTTGATTCTCTTATGAGGGATATTTTCAAAATGAATTTTGAAGATGTATCTTCCAAAACTTCGGAAGAACTGATTCTACTGGTCGAGGAGAGGGAAACTAAAGATCATCCCGATTATTATGAGATGCTGGGAAATCTTTTTTACTTTCATTACCAACAGGATAATAATGCTGAATATGCACAAAAAGCAAAAGCAATGTATCAGAAATACCTGCAAACCAGCGGAATCTTCGCACTACCTATTATCAATAGAATCAACAGTATTCAATAAACTAAAAACTCCCTGAAATTTCAGGGAGTTTTTAGTTTATTTAGCTTTCTTCTGGTTCGCTTTTTCAATAATCTTTTCCAGAATTCTTAATGTTATCAGATATGTCGGTTTTACACCTGTAAGACCCAATCCTCCGGAAGATAGTGTACTACCTGTTTCCAGTGGGTTATCCGATGCATAATAAGCATAGATTACAAACAAATCTTCTTCAATGTGATTTCTGATTTTAGATGCAATCTGAATTGCTTTCTGATAATGTGCACCTTCCATTTCCAGCCCTACAGCTTTCCATGAAGTTGTCATAAAGTAAGAAAGGATATCTTTATTCTGAAGTGAAGTTCCCAAAACCGTGATCATGCTTCCTTCGAATGCCTTCAGCTCGTTGTCGTTAAAGTCATCTTTGCTCAATGCATTTTTGAAAACATAGTTATCTGCAGTTCCCTCAAAAATATGAGATGTAGGAATCATAATATCCCCCTTGCCTCCGGTAAGAATACCTGCTTTACCCATTACAGAAACAGATTTTACATTCATTTTAAATGTAATGTTATTTGTTTCAAATGGACGAAGCAACTCATCCATTACCTCAAAAGCCTGTTCTCCAAAAGCATAATCAAAGACCATAATAACATCGTCTCCGGAATACTTATAGTGTCCCAGCGGACTGTTTTTAAGATCAGTTTTGGCAAGATCAATGATCTGAACATCGATATTACTTCCACTGTCATCATCTATGTAGATAACACTTTTATTCTGAGCATAATCTGATATCTTATCTCTAAGCTCTTTTGTGTTACTTATTTTCTGATACAGAAGATAATCTACTTCTTTTGTAACTTTTTTGTTCAGTGCATCATTTGCAAAAAGCATATTCTGCACACTGTGCATATTGGCACTTATTATATGTAAAGGTCTTTCATGAAGGTTATTTTCCACCAAAACTCTCTTTACATTATTCGCCCATTTTTCACCAAAGAAGTGATGCCCCACACGCTCCTGAAGGATTGAACTGAAATAAATTTCACGTTCTCTGCTTTCCTTCCAGTCATCAAGACTTATCTGACCCAACCAGTAAATAATCTTGAATAAACGATCTGGGTTATCATCGTCTCCGAAGTTATTATATGCTTCTAAAGTTTCATCAAACGGTCTGCCCAGCAATGCTGAAAGATGAACCAATGCCACTTCTTTTTCCTTTCTGGAAAACTTTTTCTCTCCTAATGCAACCTCTTCAATAATTTTCCAAACACGCTTAGGACGCCCGCCTTCATTCATATCGAAGCCAATATCACGTATTTTATCCGCTTCAAGATATAAGAATGTAAGGTGAGTTAGAATATCATAAATCTCTGATCTTCCCAAAAGAACTTCAATGTTCATTTGGTGTTCATCTATACGATAACAATTTCTTCGACGTTTCTTAGGAACTATAGGGTCAAAGCTTCCTTTTTCGAAGCCTTCATCTGAAGTTAAATGAATGAAAGCACATTCTTCTATTCCTTCCGGAAGTCTGTCCAAAACATATAAAAGACCATTAAGCTCTACTTTGTTGGGATTCCCCATACTACCGTAGATCTCTGGTTGAATGATCATTAAAAGTTTTCGTAATGCTTCTCCGGAAATACCTCCAGGTTTGAAAAACCCTCTGTAGAATAAGTGTCGCATGGAAACATAGATACGCTCGATAGCCTCTGTCGTTTCTCTCGCTCTTGAATTTACCATACTATTTCTTTTAGCAAATATAGGAGATATTCTCATTCCGTGAAAGTTTTCTATCCTCTGTCCCACGTAAAAAAGCCATTATTAAATAAAATTAATGATGCTTAAAGATTTCTTAAAACTATTTTACAACAAGGTAAATAACCCGACATTTCTCTAGTAAAATAAAAAAGCCCTTACAGTATTTGTAAGGGCTTTATACTTATATCGTTAAGATTATATTTTACTCAAAAGATTTCTGAAATTAACCTTATCATCGATAATTCTTCTTAGTTCAGAAACCGGAACTCTCTCCTGTTGCATTGTATCTCTGTCTCTAAGTGTTACAGTATGATCGTTTAATGAATCATGATCAATTGTAATACAGAATGGCGTTCCTAAAGCATCATTTCTTCTGTAACGCTTACCTATACTATCTTTATCCTCATAAATAAGATTGAAGTCAAATTTAAGATCGTTAAAGATTTTTTCAGCATACTCACCTAAACCATCTTTCTTCATTAGCGGAAGAATAGCTGCTTTTACTGGTGCTAAAGCTGGAGGAAGAGAAAGAACTGTTCTCTCAGATCCGTCCTCAAGTGCTTCATCTTTCAGACAGTGAGAAAGGATAGAAAGGAATAATCTGTCCAGACCTACGGAAGTTTCCACTACGTATGGTACATAGCTTTCATTTCTTTCCGGATCAAAATATTGTAGTTTTTTACCAGAGAATTTCTCATGTGCAGAAAGGTCAAAATCAGTTCTGCTGTGAATACCCTCCAATTCTTTGAATCCAAATGGGAATTTAAACTCTATATCAGCCGCAGCATTTGCATAGTGCGCTAATTTTTCATGATCGTGGAATTTGTAATTCTCTTCACCAAGACCTAAAGCCAGGTGCCATTTCAAACGGGTTTGTTTCCATTTTTCATAATATTCAAGCTCTGTTCCGGGAGGTACAAAGAATTGCATTTCCATTTGTTCGAACTCACGCATTCTGAAGATAAATTGTCTTGCTACAATTTCGTTACGGAATGCTTTACCTATTTGGGCAATACCAAAAGGAAGCTTATGGCGGGAAGTTTTCTGAACGTTCAGGTAATTTACAAAAATACCTTGTGCTGTTTCCGGACGAAGATAAAGATCCATTGCTGTTTCTGTAGTAGCACCAAGCTTAGTACCAAACATCAGATTAAATTGTCTTACTTCTGTCCAGTTTTTAGAACCTGTATCCGGATCTGCAATTTCCAATTCTTCAATCAGAGATTTCACATCTGCCAGATCTTCATTTTCAAGAGATTTTGCCAGACGGGACAGAATTGTTTTCTGCTTCTCTCTGTACTCTATTACTCTTGGGTTTGTAGCTTCAAACTGATCTTTATCAAAAGCTTCGCCGAAACGTTTTGCTGCTTTATCTATCTCTTTCTGAGCTTTATCTTCTAATTTCGCACAATAGTCTTCCACCAGAACATCTGCACGGAAACGTTTTTTAGAATCTTTATTATCAATTAATGGATCATTGAAAGCGTCTACGTGTCCGGAAGCTTTCCAGATTGTAGGGTGCATAAAGATTGCTGAATCGATTCCCACAATGTTTTCGTTCAGTTGTACCATTGCTTTCCACCAATACTGCTTGATATTGTTTTTCAGCTCAGCACCATTCTGTCCGTAGTCATAGATTGCAGAAAGTCCGTCATAAATTTCACTTGACGGAAATATAAAACCATACTCTTTCGCGTGAGAAATCACCTTCTTGAAAACGTC
This sequence comes from Elizabethkingia occulta, assembly GCF_002023715.1. Lineage (GTDB taxonomy): Bacteria > Bacteroidota > Bacteroidia > Flavobacteriales > Weeksellaceae > Elizabethkingia > Elizabethkingia occulta. The sequence continues at coordinate 200,682 of NZ_MAHX01000016.1, read as the reverse complement.
TTCCTGTTTAGCCATAATATTATTTAAAGTGCAAAAATAAGTTTTTTAGGGAGTTCTTTCAATTTTTTCATAAAAGTCATTATTATTTAGATACTAATTAGTACTCCTTTTCCGTTTCAGAATACTAATTTTACCGAAAATGAAATTTTTTTTCCAAAATCTTATATGTATTTTTGACATTAGAAAAATAAAAATCTACAATGCCTGATATCATTAGACTCCTTCCCGATCATGTAGCGAACCAGATTGCCGCCGGCGAAGTGGTGCAGAGACCTGCATCCATCGTTAAAGAGCTTTTGGAGAATGCTATAGATGCTGGTGCAACGTCCATAGAACTAATTGTGAAGGATGGTGGCCGGACTCTGGTGCAGGTTGTAGATAACGGAAGCGGAATGTCGGCTACAGATGCCAGATTAGCTTTTGAGCGTCATGCCACTTCCAAAATAAGAACAACGGAAGATATTTTCCGAATTGCTACTAAAGGTTTCAGGGGTGAAGCTTTAGCATCTATTGCAGCTGTTGCTCAGATAGATCTTAAAACCAAACAGGCAGACACTTCCTACGGAACACATATTATGATCCACGGAGGAGAACTGATTGAACAGGAACCTGTGCAAAGTACAGACGGAAGTAATTTTGCTGTAAAAAATCTTTTCTACAATGTTCCTGCAAGAAGAAAGTTCTTAAAGTCGGACAATGTTGAAATTCGTCATATAATGGATGAATTCCAACGTGTTGCTCTCGCACATCCGGGATTAGAATTTTCACTTTACAATAATGATTCTGAAGTATTCCGTTTACGGAAAAGTACAGAATTACAGAGAATCGTTGATATTTTCGGAAGACGTTTGCACTCCCTTTTAGTTCCAATTAAAGAAGAAACAGACTGGGTAAGGCTTAACGGATATGTAGGAAAGCCAGAAGCTGCAAGAAAGAACCGAGGTGAACAGTTTTTCTTTGTTAATGGCCGTTACTTTAAGAGTCCTTATCTTTCCCGCGCAGTTCAGGAAGCGTTCGAAGGACTTTTACAACCTCAGTATATCCCGAGCTATTTCCTGTTTCTAGAAATAGATCCGGAGAAAATAGATGTAAACATTCATCCACAGAAAACTGAGGTGAAATTTGAAGATGAAAACGTTATTTTCGCCATGCTGCGTTCCTCTATCAAAAGATCTCTCGGGATTTATAACATTTCACCAAGTCTGGATTTTGACAGAGAACCTATGCATGATGAAATGATTGTTTCCCGTTCACCTAGTGACAGAGTTGTAATCCCAACTATTCAGGTAGACCGCAATTATAATCCTTTTCGGGAGGAAACTACCACCCCGAAACCACAGGAAATAGTTAGTCTTACAGAGATGTATCAAACCAGTGTCTCTCCTTCGCCCTCAAAAATCAACTTATTTGATGAAGATGATACCGAGGATGAGCTAATGCGCCTTCCTAATGGTTTCTGGCTTTACAATCATCACAATAAGACATTGATGCTTGATTTGGGCAGAATGCATCAATTGGTACTCTATGAAAGAAAACAAAAGAAAAAAACCTCTCAGACACATAGCCAGAAGTTATTATTCTCTCACGAGATTTATCTTAATGAAATAGAAAAAATGACATACCTGGCGGTTCGTGAGAAGTTGATTAAAATAGGTTTTGATATGAATCTGGATGCAAGTGAGCATATATTACATGTTCATGCTGTACCGGAAGACTTATCGGACAAAGATGTTATTCCTCTTTTACAGAAAATTTTTGCAGAATATGAAGACGAAAGCTTAGACTTTTTTGAATTCTTTGAAAGCAAACAGGTAAAATTACAATCTAAATCCAACTTCGACTTCCATCAGAAAGAAGACGTAGAAAGCCTTATTCAAGATTTTTCAGCATTGGGATTCCCGGAATACAATCACAATAAAAAGAAGTGTTATATAGAGCTTCCTATTGAAGAGCTGAAAAATAAACTTAAAATGTAAAAAATATGCAAAGATATATTCCACCTATTACCAAAACCCTATTGATCGTTAATGTCCTGCTCTTTGCAGCTACTTATCTTATACAATCACTAGGAGTAAATTTAGAAGTCGTTCTGGGAGCTTTTTTCCCGGGATCGCCTAACTTCCAATTTTATCAGGTTATTACTCACATGTTTATGCATGGTGGGTTTGCACATATCTTATTCAATATGATAGCGCTGTGGTCTTTCGGGTCTGCTATTGAAATGACTTTAGGGCCAAAAAAGTATGCTATATTCTATTTTGTATGTGGCATTGGTGCTTATGTTCTATTTAACGTTGTTAATTATATCCAGGTAGACAGCCTTATTAAGAGCCTTGTTGCACAGGGAACAGATATCGAACAGCTTTTTCACCTTTCAAAACTCGGTATTAATGGTAACCTGATAAATGATACTACAAATGCAACTTTCAGAGGAAATCCGGAGGAAGTTAAAGAACTTTTCGGATATTTAATAACACCTATGGTGGGTGCTTCGGGAGCTATCTATGGACTTTTAGTGGCATTTGCCATGCTTTATCCGGATGCTAAGATTATGATGCTTATCCCGCCAATTCCTATTAAAGCTAAGTATCTAATGCCTTTCCTTATCATCGTTGAGTTTTTCTTGGGTGTGAGAGATTCTCAGGGAGATAATGTTGCACACTTCGCACACCTTGGTGGCGCAGTTATTGCTTTTATCCTGATCAAAATTTGGACTAAAAACAGATTCAGGATAGATCGCCGATGAAAGTTATTCGACTTATACTTACATTATTGCACTTGGTGCTATTTTTTGCCCTTGCTGCAATGTTGCTCAACAGTTTTATACCACCTAAGGTTTTTAAGTGGTTTAATTTTGTCCCGTTAGTATTTCCACCGCTTATAATCGCATACATTGTACTTACTATTGTATGGATTGCTACCTGGAAAAAGAGAGCTATATTTTTCCTTATTGGTCTTCTTTTCTTTTTCAACCCTATCAGAAGATGGGTTAATTACAGCCCCGTTTCTGGAGTAGGAAATTTAAAAGTTGTCACCTACAATATTCATGGCGGACAGGATCTTCCTGCCTTAAAATCCTTTTTGGAAGGCGAAGCTCCTGATGTTATCTTTTTTCAGGAAAAAGGCTATCACAATAAAGAATCTCTTTCTATTACCGGGTTTAAACATGTTGTAGAGGAACAAGTTGTCGCTATATATTCTAAATATCCGGTGAAAAATCAGGGTGAAATTATAAAGGATGGCAGCAATGGACATGCTCTGTATGCAGATATCAATATAAATGGAAAAACCATCCGTTTTATTAATGTTTATCTTGAGCCTTTTTATTTAAAAAAAGACATGCTTCGTCCAACTGGTGACAATAAAATCAATGAAGAAAAAGCAAAAATTTTGGGTTCCCGAATGGCGGAAAGTTTCAGAATTCACCAAGACCAGGTTGCTGCTGTGCGGGAATTTGTACAAAACTCCCCCTATCCTGTTATCCTGGGTGGCGATTTCAATTCTGTACCAAGCTCGTATGAATATTACCATTTAAGCAAAAACCTTAATGATGCATTTATGGATGCAGGTTCTGGATCTGCTACAAGTTTTCACGATTACAAATTTCCAATTCGTATAGATTATCTCTTCAGCAGCCCGGCAATAAAGCCTACAGGTTATACTGTAGACCGAGAATTAAAAATTTCTGATCACTTCCCTGTAATTTCTTCTTTTAAAGTGAAATAAATATCATTTTTTTACGTTAAATTCACATCTCAAACATTTAATCAACTAAATATGAAAAAAACAATTTTAGGTGTAGCAGTATTCTCTGCACTGGCTTTGACTTCTTGCAAAAAAGAAACTACAACTACTGAGACTAAATCTACAGATTCTGGCACAGTTACAACGACTACAACTACTGAAACTAAATTAGATAGCACGAAAGTAAAAGAAGACGTTCAGAAAGCCGGGGACAAAGTAGAAAATGCGGCTAACAAAACGGGTGATGCAATAAAAAATGCAGCTGATAAAACCGGCGATGCAGTAAAAGACGCCGCTAACAAGACTGGCGATGCAGTGAAAGATGCTGCTCATAAGACTGGTGACGCTGTAGACAAGGCAGGTAAAGATATTAAGCAGGGTGCTCAAAAAGCAGGTGATAAAATAGACAGAGCTGCAACAGCTGCTAAAGAAGAGTTAAAAAAATAATCAAATCTTCTTTTTCACAAGACATAACGGGCATTTCAATTGAAACGCCCGTTTTTTGGTTACAATTATTATATTTATCTATCAGAATAAGGTATTTCCATAAATGAAATTTTTCATATTTTTGATGTCAATTCTTTATTGTTTCCAACACACAATTTAATATAACTACCAAATGATCGAAAACTATTTACTCTGGGGAATAGGCATTGCCTTTGGCGTAATGCTCCTGGTAATGCTAGGACAAAGGATCCGCATTGCCTATCCTATATTCCTTACAGTTGCCGGACTTCTGATAAGTTTTATCCCTGGTTTACCGACTTTTCAGGTAGATCCTAGTATTGTTTTCCTTATTTTCCTTCCTCCTATTCTTTTTGAAGCGGCATGGAATACCTCATGGAAAGACTTTCTAAGGTTCAGAAGACCCATTCTGGGACTGGCATTTGGTTTGGTCTTTCTGACATCTATAGTGGTAGCCTATCTCTCTTCTAATATGATTCCGGGAATAACTGTAGCAATGGGGTTCTTACTGGGAGGGATTAACTCCCCTCCGGACGCTGTTGCCGCTACATCCATCTTAAAACACCTAAAGATTCCTAAGAGAACTCTTAGCATTCTGGAAGGGGAAAGCTTAATAAATGATGCGTCGAGTTTAATTGTAATGAAGTTTGCACTGGCGGCTATACTTACAGGTCAGTTTGTAATGCAGGAAGCCATAGGAAATTTCTTTGCAATGGCTATTATGGGAGCAATTGTCGGTCTTGTAATTGCTTTCCTGCTCATGCTGATTTTCAGAGTTTTACCAACAACCTCTGATATAGATACTATATTTACGCTGATTACGCCATATATCATGTATATTGTTGCAGAACACTTCCATTATTCAGGGGTTCTGGCTGTTGTCACCGGTGGACTTGTTATGTCATATAACTCTAATCGTTTCCAGACGCATACAACACGTATACAGGCTGTAAATGTGTGGAGTACAATTATATTCCTGATGAATGCTTTTATCTTTATCCTGATAGGGTTACAAATGCCTGCTATCATAGATGAGATGTCACCGGAAGCTATAAAATCAGGTTTAGGCTATGCCGTAATCATTGGCGGAGCTATTGTATTAACCCGGTTTGTATGGACCTTTACCTGGACCTATCTCCCGCCTTTATTATTTAAAAGTATCCGTAAAAAAGACAAACATTTGGACTGGAGGGAACCTTTTATACTCAGCCTTGCAGCCATGCGGGGCGTTGTATCCCTTGCCGGAGCACTGGCAATTCCTTTGGCATTACCATCAGGAGAAGCTTTCCCACACAGAGATATGATTATTTTTGTAACATTTATTATTATCCTGCTCACCCTTGTAGGACAGGGGCTTTTATTGCCTATTATTTTGAAATATATTGACATTAAAGAAGTCGGGGCTACTATGTCTGAAGAAGAGCAGGAAACAAGAATATTATGGAAATTAAAAAGAATTGCTCTGCATACTCTGGATAAGAACTATTCGGAAGAAGTGAAAAAATATTCTTTGGTCAATAACCGAAAAATGCAATTGCAGGCAGATCTGGAACTATTGGAAAATCGATTAAAGTGCATTAACAACAGTTTTCATGGTGATGCGGTAAAATCGGTAACAGAAATCCGGAGAGAGATTATAAAGGAACAGAGAAAGTTACTTTCCGAGCTTCGCAGAATGGATGAATTTGACGATTCTGTCCTTCGAAAGCAGGAATTAAGCCTCGATCTGGACGAAGCAAAGATTACAGGATTCCAGCATTAAAAATAACATTATAAAAAAATGATCGGAAAATTTCCGATCATTTTTATTTTATAAGAGATATTTATCTTCTTGTTTTATGCCAACATCTTTTGAGCTTTTTTCACACCCTCTGTTAAGATGTCTATTTCTTCAAATGTATTATATACAGCAAAACTGGCTCTTACCGTTCCTGCAACACCAAAGTATTCCATGATTGGTTGTGTACAATGGTGTCCTGTTCTTACAGCAATACCCAATTTATCCAGGATCATACCTACATCCGAGGCAATACCTATTCCGGACAGATTAAAGGAAACTACACCTGCTCTATTGGCTTTTTCACCATATACTTTTAGACCTTCTATTTCCAGAAGCTTGCGTTGTGCATATTCCAACAATGCATGTTCATGTGCTGCAATATTGGATCTTCCAACTTTCTCCATAAAATCTACCGCTGTTCCCAATGCAATATTACCTGCAATGTTTGGTGTTCCGGCTTCAAATCTGAAAGGAAGTCCTGCGTAAGTTGTTTTCTCAAATGTACAATGGTCAATCATTTCGCCACCACCATGGAATGGGTTTAGCTGTTCTAAAACGGCTGCCTTACCATATAAAATTCCGGTTCCTGTTGGTCCGTACATTTTATGACCTGAGAAAGCGAAGAAATCGCAGTCCATTGCCTGTACATTTATTTCGAAATGTGGTGCAGCCTGCGCACCGTCTATGAATACAAAAGCATTAGATTTTGCTCTTACTTTTCTGATGATTTCATCAACCGGATTAACAATACCTAGGGCATTGGAAACCTGATTTACAGAAACAAGTTTTGTTTTCTCAGAAAGCCATTCATCCAGAACATCGATTTGCAAAATACCGTCTTCATTCATCGGAATTACACGAAGTTTTGCTCCCGTTCTCTGACACAATATCTGCCAAGGAACAATATTAGAGTGATGCTCCAGGTAAGAAATAATGATCTCGTCATCTTTCTTAATAAGATCAGTAATTGCATAAGCAACAAGGTTTATACCTTCTGTTGTACCTTTAGTAAAAAGCACTTCATAGTCATGCTCCGCATTGATAAAATGCTGTACCTTCTTACGGGCATCTTCCATCATCTCTGTAGCAACCTGGCTAAGTGTATGAATACCTCTGTGAACATTTGCATTGTAATGCTCGTAGTAGTTATTAATAGCATCCAAAACCATTTTAGGTTTCTGGCTGGTTGCTGCATTATCCAAGTAAACTAAATCTTTACCATTAACCTTTTCCTGAAGAATAGGAAACTGCGAACGGATTTCTTGTACATCAAACATTACTTTTAGTTTTTTTGTTCTGTTAAAGCCTTTATATAGGCATCAACTTCTGCTTTTTCATCAGCATATTTCTGTTGAAGTTCAGAGCCTTCACCCATTCTTCCGTAATATACGAGAGCTTTGTCTGCAAAGAATTTTTTATGAAAGTCGGAAAGTTCCGGTAACTGAGGAAAGCGTTTATGAAACAGCATTTCATAATAAGCCTGCCATTCTCTTTCATTTTTATCTTCAACAAAGTCTTTAGCTGCTCTTTGTGAAACATGAACCATCTCGTGGGCAATCACATTCATTACAAGAGCTAAATCAAAATCAAACAGGTTCCGGGGAATTATAATTTTCTGAGCCTCTCCAAAAGTACCTTCTGTGGTCAACAAAATAGAGTTTGGTTCCATCTCATCCCGAAAACCAAATCCTGAAAAATCTTTATTCTCCAAACCAAACTGGTGTACCACAAAGTCTGCGGCTTCCAGAATCTGGCCATGCTGTTTATAAGCATTGAGATTAAAGTTGATCTTCTCCAGGTTCATTACTGTATTATATAACTACCGCAGTGCCGCTGGCTGTTACCATTAGCATACCACCGTTAGGTCCAACAGTTTCGTAATCTAAGTCGATTCCGATAACTGCATTAGCACCCATTTGTACCGCACGCTCCTGTAGCTCTCTTAAAGCAGTATCTTTTCCTTCGATAAGAACCTTTTCATAGGTAGTAGATCTTCCTCCGAAAAAGTCGGTTAATCCTGCCATGAAGTCTTTAAGAGCATTCGCTCCGATAATGGTTTCTCCGGTAACAATTCCTTTGTATTCTTTTACTGGATGTCCTTCGATTGTGTTGGTGGTAGTTAGTATCATCTTTATGTTAATTAGAATTCGATATCTACTTCTAACTTCTCAGCTAAAAGCTTAGAAACTTTTAACTTAAGAGGTTCAATGTCAATATTCTGCATTGCATCATGAGCAAAGGCATATAGCAATAGTGCTCTTGCTTCATTTTTAGAGATACCTCTGGCTCTAAGATAGAATAATGCTTCATCATCCAGCTGTCCTACTGTACAGCCGTGAGAACACTTTACATCATCTGCAAAGATTTCTAACTGAGGTTTGGTATCTATTGTTGCTCCTTCGCTTAACAAAACATTGTTGTTTTGCTGATAAGCATTGGTTTTTTGTGCTATTTTATCTACAAATACTTTCCCATTGAATACTCCATGTGATTTACCATTGTAAACACCTTTATAATTCTGGTAGCTTTCACAATTAGGGAAGTTATGATGTACAGCTGTATGGTGGTCTACTAACTGATCGTTATTAATGATCGTAATTCCGTTCATAAAGCTGTTGATATTCTCTCCGTTATGAATAAAATCCAGGTTGTTTCTTACCAGCTTACCTCCGAAAGAGAAGGTATTTACTGTCGCAAGGCTGTCTTTCTCCTGTCTTGCATAGGTATTGTCCACTAAATAAGAAGTATCGCTGTCATTTTGTAGTTTATGCCAGTCTGCTTTAGCATTTGGATAAACAAAAATCTCGGTTACAGAATTGGTGAAGGTAAATGTATCATCGAAGTTATGATGGCTTTCAATAACCTCAACTTTAGATCCTGCTTCAGCAATTAGTAAATTTCTTGTATTGTAGAAAGTGTTTTCTTCCTGATTTTGTGATAAATAAAATACATGAATTGGTTTTTCAATCACTGTATTTTTCGGTACATGAAGGAAAAAACCATATTTGCAGTACGCAAGGTTAAGGTCTGCAAATGGATTATCCTCATGGGTAATTGTATTGAAATACTTTTCAAAAACTTCTTTGTGCTTTTCATCATTCAACGCATAATTGAAAGATAAAAACTCTACATTTTCAATTGAAATCTTTGAAAACTCTTTGCGTAACTCTCCGTTAATGAAAACAATATAATCAAAATTCTCTTCACCAATATGTAAAGCATCTAAGTCCTTTTTAGATACATTATGCTCTTTTTTAGGGAAGAAATTATATTCCTTATTAACGATTTCCGCAAGGTTGGTATATTTATATTCTTCGTTTTTCTTTTTAGGAAATCCTATCTCCTGGAACTTAGCCAGGGCCGCCTTTCTTTTATCATCTAGAAAGCGGTGTTTTAGGGTTTCTAAAAAAGCTTCGTGTTGTTGTAAAACTTGTTCTTGTAACATTGTAATGATTTAAGTTTGAATTTGATTATGATCTTCTTACTCTCCTTCTAAGGATTAGATAAGCCAGTCATAACCTTTCGCTTCAAGCTCTAATGCTAAAGTTTTATCTCCTGTTTTTACAATCTTACCATCTGCTAATACGTGTACAAAATCTGGCTGAATGTAGTTCAGTAGTCTCTGATAGTGAGTAATAACTAAAACAGCGTTTCCTTCGTTACGGAATTTGTTTACACCGTCTGCTACAATTCTCAACGCATCGATATCCAAACCTGAATCCGTTTCATCCAGAATAGCTAATTTCGGATCTAACATCATCATCTGGAAAATTTCATTTCTCTTTTTCTCTCCACCAGAGAACCCTTCATTTAAAGAACGGGAAAGGAAATCTTTTTTGATCTCCAAAAGCTCAGATTTTTCACGAATTAACGCCAACATTTCTTTTGCAGGCATTTCTTCCAAACCTTTTGCTTTTCTGGTTTCGTTCATTGCTGCTTTAATGAAGTTAGTTACCGAAACTCCAGGAATTTCTACCGGGTATTGGAAAGAAAGGAAAATACCTTTGTGTGCTCTTTCTTCCGGAGCATCTTCAAGAATTTCTTCACCTTCAAAAAGAATTTCACCTTCAGTTACTTCATACTCTTCTTTCCCTGCAATAACAGAAGAAAGTGTAGACTTTCCGGCACCGTTAGGCCCCATAATAGCATGAACCTCACCTGGTTTTATTTCTAAGTTGATTCCTTTTAAAATTTCTCTTTCTTCAATTCCTGCATGAAGATTCTTTATATTTAACATGTTAAATGTGGTAAATTATTGTTGATTATTTTTTTATCCTACTGATCCTTCTAATGAGATCTCTAAAAGTTTCTGTGCTTCAATAGCAAATTCCATTGGCAGCTTATTCAGAACTTCTTTACTAAAACCATTTACAATTAATGCAATTGCTCTTTCGGTATCTATACCTCTCTGGTTACAGTAGAAAATCTGATCTTCTCCAATCTTAGAAGTTGTTGCTTCGTGCTCTAACTGAGCAGTAGGGTCTTTAATTTCTATATAAGGGAAAGTGTGTGCTCCGCATTCGTTACCCATTAACAACGAGTCACATTGTGAGAAGTTTCTTGCTCCCTTTGCAGAAGGCATTACTTTCACCTGTCCACGGTATGAATTGTTAGACTTACCTGCAGAAATACCTTTAGAAATAATTGTCGATTTGGTATTCTTACCAATATGAATCATTTTGGTTCCGGTATCTGCATACTGATGGTTATTGGTAACTGCTATAGAATAAAATTCTCCTACAGAATAGTCACCTTTCAGAATACAAGACGGATACTTCCATGTAACGGCAGATCCTGTTTCAACCTGCGTCCAGGAGATTTTTGCTCTTTTCTCACAAAGACCTCTTTTTGTTACGAAGTTGAAAACCCCTCCTTTACCGCTTTCATCACCAGGATACCAGTTCTGTACAGTAGAATATTTAATCTCAGCATCGTCCATTGCGATTAGCTCTACAACGGCAGCGTGCAATTGGTTTTCATCTCTGGATGGCGCTGTACACCCTTCCAGATAAGAAACATAACTTCCTTCATCAGCAATAAGCAACGTTCTTTCAAACTGGCCTGTTCCTGCCTGGTTAATACGGAAATAAGTTGAAAGTTCCATTGGACATCTTATCCCTTTTGGAATATAACAGAAACTACCGTCAGAGAATACCGCAGAGTTAAGTGCAGCATAGAAGTTATCTCCTCTTGGTACAACTTTACCAATATATTGTTTTACTAAATCCGGGTGATTTTTAATCGCTTCGGATATAGAGCAGAATATAATTCCTTTTTCAGCAAGTGTTTCCTGGAATGTAGTTTTTACCGAAACGGAATCCATTACGATATCTACAGCAACACCTGTTAAACGTTTTTGTTCATCAATTGAAATACCTAGCTTTTCAAAAGTTTTCAGTAATTCCGGATCTACTTCATCAAGATTAGCCAATTCCGGTTTAACTTTTGGTGCAGCATAATAACGAATAGCCTGGAAATCAGGTTTTTCATACTTAATATTTGCCCAATCCGGTTCTTCCATTTTCAACCAGATACGGTAAGATTCCAGTCTCCATTCCGTCATCCATTCTGGCTCTTCTTTTTTTGCCGAAATAGCACGAATAATATCTTCATTCAGTCCAATCGGGAAATCTTCGTAATCGATCTTTGTTTCCCAACCGAATTCATATTTTTTATTCTCGAGGTCAACCCTTAGGTCGTCTTCTGTGTATTTACTCATTATTTATTTTGTTTTGGAAATTATGGACAAAAAAGTCCTAATTTCCGATGTCTCCTGTATTTTTATAAATTTATAAACTAAAGCTTTCTCCACATCCACATGTTCTTGATGCATTTGGATTATTGAAGATAAAGCCTTTCCCATTAAGTCCTCCGGAATATTCTAAAGTTGTCCCTACCAGATAAAGAAATGACTTTTTGTCTACGATAATTTTGATCCCGTTGTCTTCAAAAACCTGGTCAATATCGTGTTTTTCTTTATCAAAATTCAGAACATACTCCAATCCAGAGCATCCACCACTCTTCACTCCAACACGGATATAATCTTGTGTTGGATCAAAGCCATCCTCAGTCATTAACTGAACAGCTTTTAATTTTGCCTGATCGGATACTTTTATCATTATTTCAATAATTTAGAATAAATTTAGATTGCAAAATTAAGACAAATAATACCAAATTCAAATCCGTCCATCATATATTTATCTATAACAAGAATAGATAGCTTTAACTTTTTACAGGATACATCATTAAACCGACATAAAACCATTACTATGAAAACCTTACAATTATTCATTTTTTGTATTACAAGCTTTTATTTTACACAAAACATCCGGTTTGTTTATCAAGTCCGGATGAAAACAGATTCAACCCAACGGGATCAGGTAAAATCTGAACTTGCTAATCTGGACATCGGTAAAACTAATTCTGTTTTTTATGCTGCAAAGGCTATTCTGCGGGATTCTATAATGGATTCAAATAAAAAAAGTCAAATTGGGTATATCTCCAAAGAACAGTTTAATATGACGGCATCAAATATTGGTTACCGAATCGAAAAAAACTACAAAAAACAAGAAGTATCATATAACGCAGCAATTGCTAAAGACATTTTTATTTATACCGAGTTAAAACCTTTTAATTGGAAAATAACCACAGAGACAAAAAAGATTGGCACCTATAATACCCAAAAAGCCCAGACTCAATACGCAGGGAGAACATGGTATGCATGGTTTACCACAGAGGTTCCTTTTCAGGATGGGCCTTATAAATTTTGCGGCCTTCCCGGGCTTATTGTAAAAGCTGAAGATTCAAAAGGAGATTATCTTTTTGAGTTGATAGAAACCAGAAAAATCTCTGACTTATACAAAGCTCCAACTCCATGGAAACAGCCTATTATTGTAAAAAAAGAGGAATTTCTTAAAGTTTATAAAAAAGTTAATGCGGATCCAATAGCTTTTCGTCCAGCACCTCCTGTAAGTGCTAATGGCACATCTCAAAGAGTAGATTCAGATCTCAATGCCGATAAAAAATACAGAGACGAAGTAAATAAAAGAACAAACAGTTTCAATAACCCAATCGAGTTTGACTAAATAAATATTTCTAAAATTCATTATCACTTTTAACATTGTCACACTTTTATAATCCAAAAAGGCAGAAATAATTACAATGAAAGCATTCAAACTATTACCAATATTTATTGTTTCTCTTGCATTTTCGCAGAGTACAAGGTTTGTGTATCAGGTAAGCATGAAGCCTGACGCTACTAACAAAGGAGACATTAAAACAGAACAGGCCAACTTGGATGTAACACCACAAGGATCTATATTCTATAGTGCTAAAACAATACAGAGGGACTCTATAATGGATCGTATGCGCCAGACAAGAAATTTTGACCGTACTCAGATGCAAGATCTTCGTTCTGCCATTAATTATATTATTGAGAAGGATTATCCAAAGCAAAATATAACTCTTAAAAACAGAATTGGTCGAGATCAGTATTCTTATTCTGAAACTCAGCCGTTCCAGTGGAAAATACTAAATGAAACGGCTAAAATCGGAGAATACAATACCCAAAAAGCAGAAACACAATACGGAGGCAGAACCTGGTATGCATGGTTTACGACTGAAGTTCCGTTTCAGGACGGGCCTTATAAATTCAGTGGTTTGCCTGGCCTTATTGTAAAAGCTGAAGATAATAATGGCGACTACTCTTTTGATCTGATGCAGACTAAAAAAATTGCAGAACCATATGTTATTCAAAACAGAGGCGGTCAAGTAATAACTGTGAAAAAGGCTGATTACCTGAAAATGGAAAAAAGATTCCAGGACGATCCCGGATCTTTCTTTACCAATAATTCAGGTGGCGGAGGAGGAAACGGCCGAAGAATGAACATGGATCCTCAGCGGATGAAACAAATGCAGGACCGTTTTAAAGAAGAACAGAAAAAGAACAATAATCCTATTGAACTAAATTAAAAAAGAGCGCCTACCGGCGCTCTTTTTAGTTATTTGCTAAACGTGATTTTTCCATGCTTAGATTCTCAACAGGAGTTTTCAACCACTGTGAAGAAGCAAGGTAGTTCTGATCTGGATAATAAATAAACAGTATGTTTTTTTCTTTTATTGCATCGATAAGAGAAGCAGCTATATCTCTTGGCACAGCCGGACAGCCCCAGCTTCTTCCTATGCGCTTGTGCTGTATTGCAAATGCTTCATTAACATAATCTGCACCATGCATTACTATTGCTCTTTTATATGCAGCATCATTATAGCCTGCATCTAATCCTTCTAATTTCAGAGAATATCCATTATCGCCTTCATAGGTATTTTCGGTTGTGTAAAAACCTAAGCTACTCTGATGTGAACTTTCTCTGTTTGAAAACTTTTCCGCAAACTCTTCTCCGGTACCCTTTCCATGCGCCACCAAAGAGTTGAAAATAATCTTCTTCTCTTTTATGTCAATTACCCATAATCTTTTCAGATTGGATGACAGACTAAAATCGCAGATTGTTAAAAGGTTACTGTTTTCAGGCACTTTTCCTGCCTTTTTAAGATTTACATATCCAAGATATGCTTTTTCGAAAACTGTTTCTGATAATTTGTTGAAGCCGGTAAAGTCAATTGCCTCGTACAATACTGAGGAGGAAGAGACAGCTTCATGTTTTGTTTCTGTTTTTTTTACTGTCACAGCAACGTCTTTCTTTACCAAAGATTTTGATTCCTCAAAATTGGTATCGTTGACAAAAAAAGAGGTTGACACAACATAAACAGAAATTAATGAAATGATTAATTTCTTCATGTAATACTATTTAAGATGTCTTTTTTGAAAATTGCTTCGGCAAAATTAGAACAAATTCAATATCAACACTTTAAATAGACACAAGTTTAACTTTATTTAAGAAACTTTAACGCTGAGATTCACTATCCGGAACAAAATCCAGACTAACAGAATTCATACAATAGCGTACTCCCGTAGGCTCCGGTCCATCATTAAAAACATGACCCAAATGAGAGTCGCATCTGCCACAAACAACCTCTATTCTTTCCATTCCGTGGGAGGAATCTCTTTTATACTTCACTGCATCTTTTTCAGATTGAAAGAAGCTAGGCCATCCGCAAGTACTTGCAAATTTTGAAGATGAGCGAAAAAGATGATTTCCACATACAGCACAGTAATACTCTCCTAGTTCATCCGTTTCATTATATTTCCCGGTAAAAGGGCGTTCCGTTGCAGCCTCTCTGGCAACCGCATAAAGATCCGGAGACAGTATCTTTTTCCACTCTTCATTAGACACATTTAACTTTGTTTTGTCTGTTCTGGAGTAGTATGGATTGTTTTTTGATGTTTCTGTGTTCATAGAATTGGTTTTAACAGGCACTTTCATTTCTGAGCATTGTAAGAACAAACTCAGAATGCATAGATTAAATATAAGGTGCCAGGTTTTCATATTTCAAATTTACTAAATTTGTTCAGATGACAGAATCACAAAAAAGAAAACAACTCTTTAAGTACAAAGCTCTGGCTACCGGATTATTTCTTCTGATGGCCTGTATCTTTATAACAACAACTATACTACAGAAGCAATATACCTCTCATTGGATCGGTTATATACATGCATTTTCCGAAGCAGCCATGGTGGGAGCTCTTGCAGACTGGTTTGCTGTTACGGCACTATTTCATTATCCTATGGGTATAAAAATACCACATACCAATCTGATTGAGAACAGTAAACAGAAAATCGGAGATAATCTCGGGAACTTTGTGGTCGAAAATTTTGCTTCTGCAGAAAATATCCGTCCGTATATAGAAAAAATAAAAGTAACCGGTTTTCTAAGTGAATGGCTTTTAAAAGAAAAGAATCAGGAAATACTGGTTAAAGAAATTGCTGTTTTACTGAAAAATGCCATCTCCCAGTTTCAGGATCCGGATATCGTCAGCTTTATTGCCGGAAAAATAAAAGAGGCTGGAGAAAATTTAAAAATCAACCATATCCTTTCCAATGGTATTTTCTATCTTTTGGAGAAAGGTGAGCAACAAGCAATTATAACCTTTCTGTCCTCAAAAATCAAGAATTACATCCTTGAAAATGATGAATTGATCCGCGACAAAGTCCACCAAAGCAGCTATTCTCTGGTTCCAAAATTTGTTGATAATAAAATAGCAAACAAAATCACTACTGGACTAGCCAGCTTTTTTGAAGATATAGAAAACAATCTTGATCATAAAGTCAGAAATGAAATTTCAGAAAGTATTTATCAATTTGCAAACGAAATAAAAACCTCTGATCGATGGGAAAACGAGCTGAGTAAAATAAAAGCATCCATTCTGAATGAGGATAAATTAAATGATTATGCTACAGATATATGGCATTCTCTAAAGAAAACATTGATGTCAGAGCTGGACAATGATCATTCTGCACTAAAGCAATATGCTCAGAAAAACATACGTCAGTTTGCAGAGGACCTGAACAAAAACGAATCTCAACAAAACAAAATAGATCAATGGATCCGTTTTAACGCCTACAGGCTCATTCTAAAAAATACCGGAAAAGTATCTGAACTTATCAGTACTACTGTTGGCAACTGGGAAGGCAAGGAACTGAGCCGAAAATTAGAATTAGAAGTAGGCAAAGACCTTCAGTTTATCAGGATCAACGGAACTATAGTAGGTGGATTAGTTGGGCTTATTATATATACCCTTGCCGCTTTTATTTAGTCATCAATCGACAAAAACAATCATTGAATTTATTTCAATAATTTATATAAATAATTATCCAACAATTCAATTTCACTGTTTAGCTTTAAAAATTAGATAATAAAACTAACATAATACTAGTTTTACCATAAATATATTTAAGCTTTTTCAATTCAAATTTTAACGTCATAACAGTAAAAAGTAAAAAGGTTCATACTTACAATAAATAAATAGATTAATTTTTTTCTTATTTAACAATTCATTAAATTTTATTCCTACATTCGTTAACATTGTGTTAATATAAACTTGACGCAAGAAGTTATTAGTCCAAATTATAAAATTTAAGTTAGTATGAAAAAACGATCCATTATGATGGTTCTTTTAGCATCCTCTATTGGCCTATACGCCCAGGAAGGAAAAGCTAAAGATTCTACAAAAACAGCCAATATTCAAGAGGTAGTAATCACCTCTCTGGGTATTAAAAGACAAGCCAGATCACTGACATATTCCTCACAGCAAATTGGAGGAGATGACCTTACAGAAGTCAAAACTCCAAACTTACTAAACTCCATCAACGGAAAAGTATCCAATGTACAAATTAACAGAGCATCCGGCGGTGCTGGTGGATCTGTAAGAGTAATTATGAGAGGAGACAAGTCTACCAGAAACAGCTCCCCTCTATTAGTAATTGATGGTATACCGGTAACCAACTCTATCGGAGGTGGTCCCGGGGCTCCAACAGCAGATGCCTATAATGGAGGAACAGATTCAGGAGATATTTTCAGTACCATCAACCCTGAAGACATCCAGAGCATCAACTTTTTAAAAGGAGCTTCAGCTGCAGCACTATATGGTTCCCAGGGTAGTAACGGTGCCATTTTGGTTACCACCAAAAAAGGAGTTGCAGGAAGAAGCAATATTTCATTTTCTTCCAGTCTTACTTTTGACAAAGCCTATAGCCTTCCAAAACTGCAGCACAATTATCTACAAACCACACCTTATGATCCTAGTACAGGTTCTGCAGGCTCTACAGGAAGCTGGGGACAGGAAGGTTCCTCTAAAGATTATGTAAAAGATTTCCTTCGCACTGGGACAACATGGACCAACAGTATTACGTTTTCAGCAGGTACTCAAAAGTCTACAAATTTCTTCTCTCTTGCTAATACAACCAACAAAGGAATTGTTCCAAATTCCAAGTTTGACCAATACAACATTAACTTTAGAAATTCAAGTAAATTCTTTGATGACAAGTTAACTTTAGATGCCAATTTAATGGGATCTATTCAGAAGGTGGAAAACAGAATTGCTCCGGGACTTTATTTTAATCCTCTTTTCCAGCTTTACACATTGCCAAGAGGAGTAGACTTCGACCAATATAAAGATTATGAATATTTGGACAGAACCCGATATATACAGGATCAAAACTGGTTTGACAAAACCGGGAGCACAAGACAATATTCTCAAAACCCATATTGGATTCTTAACAGAAACAAGGTTACCTCCAATAATAAAAACCTATATACCTCTGTCGCTTTAAGCTACGCTATCAACGACTGGTTAACAGCAAAACTAAGAGGTAATTATACTTACTTCAATTCCGAAACCAGTAGGAATCTGTATGCCAACACAGCAAAGCTTCTTGCTAATCCAAATGGAAAACTCTACTACGACCAACTCGAAACTACAGCCCTGTACGGAGACTTTTTATTAATTGGTAGCCCACATATTTCTGATAACATCAGTTTTGATTTTACAGTTGGTACAAGTGTTAACGACAAGAAAGATAAGATCACTGCTATTCAAAACAATAATTTAAAAAATGCCAATTATTTTGAATTAAACAACCTCAACTGGACACCTACAGACACTTACAAGATCTATTATCCACATGGAAAAACTACTTCTGTATTTGCCAGTACAACTTTTGGTTATAAGAAACTGGCATATATAGATCTAACTTTCCGTAATGACTGGTCTTCTACATTATTTGGAAGCTCCCAAAATGCATTTGATTATGAGTCTATTGGTGGAAACCTTATCATGAGTGATATTCTCCAAATGCCAAAAGCTATTACTTTCTGGAAATTAAGAGCTTCTTATGCTACCGTTGGTAACGCTCTGGAACCGACCTTTGCAAATCCACAACCTACATTTAATAACGGAGTATTTGGCAACAGCGCGAATCTTCCTGATTTGCAACGTTACCCGGAACTTACTCCTAAGCCGGAATTAAACAGGACGTTTGAAGTTGGTACTGAATTCAGAATGTTCAACAATCGATTAAATTTTGATTTTACATATTATAACTCAAATGTATCTAACCAGTATTTAACAAAAGTAGAAGCAGCTCCGGGACTTAGTAAGCAATCTGGAACACTGATAGATATGAATGCAGGAAAAATTCAGAATACCGGATTTGAATCTTCTTTATCCTATGATATTTTTAAAACCTCTTCATTCAACTGGACAGCTACATTAAATGCTTCGGCAAATAAGAACAAGATAAAGGAATTACTTCCTGCCAACTTCTACGATGCAAGTAAATCATTGTTTACACTAGCCGGAGGTAACTATAATAAGCTGAAAGTTGGAGGTTCTTTTGGGGACCTTTACGGGAAAGGATTTATGCGTAATGCAGATGGTAAAATTGTTGTAGACAAAGACGGTGCTCCATTAACTAATACCGACAACAACATCTACCTTGGAAATCCTAACCCCAAATTTATTATTGGTCTTAATAACTCCTTTAATTACAAGAATATTAATCTAAGCTTCTTAATTGATGGGAAATTTGGCGGACACGTTTTAAGTCTTGCAGAAGCTGCTTATGATTATGCGGGAGTAAGTCAAAGATCTGCTGATGCCAGAAAAAATGGTGGTGTAAGTATTCCGAATGCCGTATATGAAGATGGTACAGCATATACCGGAAAAACAGATGCTAAAAAATATTACGAACGAATTGGTGGACAAGACGCACCTAATATAGATGAAGCTTATATCTATAAAGCTACTGCGATAAGATTGAGACAAGTTTCTTTATCCTATACTTTCAAAATGAATTCTAAGTATATGCAGGATGCAACTGTCAGCTTTATTGGCTCCAATCTATTCTTCTTCTACAAAAAAGCTCCATTTGATCCGGAACAAGTTTCAGGAGTTAATCCCGGAGGTGTTGGTGTAGACGTATATGGAATGCCAATCACACGTTCTTTAGGACTTTCTGTAAAACTAAATTTTTAAAATTATGAAACTTAACATATTAAAAACATATTTACCTCTCATTGCATTAATTGGAGTATCCTCCTGCACTAGCGACTTTAAGGACATCAATTCCGAGTACGCTAATGTTACGGATGGAGTATTGCAGGCAGATTTCACTGGCCTGGTCAACAGATTAAATCAGGCACAAAGAAATATTATTTATCAGACAGATTACATGTACCAGCTTCAGAATAATCTGAATTCAGATTTTTACAGTGGCTATTTTAGTACTGCAACCGGAGGCTGGAACTGGAACAATAATTACTTCATGAATAGTGGATGGAATGAATGGATTATGAAAAATCAACTTGAAGAAGCCATGCAGCGCTATGTTGATTTTGAAGAAACACAAAAAAAACTATATCCTAATGTTGATTTCAAAGGGAGTTATGCTGTGTTCAATATCATAAAAGTATTGTCTTCAGCAGTTGTATCTGACAAACATGGACCAGTAATCTATAGTAAATTTGGTAAATCTAATCCGGATTATTCTGTAGACTATGACTCTCAGCAAGATGCCTACAAATATTTCATGCAGGATTTATCCAAAGATATTGAAGCGCTGCAGTCAAACCTAGGTGTAGAAGATAAAGCTGTTATTCAGAAGTCTGATGCAATTTTTAATGGTACTGCTCTATCATGGGCTAAATTTGCCAACTCTCTAAAGCTAAGACTTGCAATGCGTATGTCATATGCGGACCCTGCAGCATCAAGAAAATATGCAGAAGAAGCATTGAATTCTCCGGTTGGGCTTATTGATAACAATAGTCAAAATGCACTAGCTCGCTATGGAGCTATATCACCTGTATATGTTGTTATTTTTAACTATGGTGACTCTAAATCCGGAGCATCCTTAACCTCTTATCTTAATGGCTATAATGACCCTAGGATTTCCTCTTATATCACCAAAGCAACAGATCCGAGCGTGAAAGATCAATATGCGGGAGTACGTTTGGGAATTGATCTCGGAGGCAGTAAAGACCGTTATGGCAATTTCTCCAACAACATTGCACAATCTGCATACGGAGATTATTTTTCTCAGTCTAATGGCCAGGCTAAACTATTCACAGCAGCTGAATCATGGTTTCTCAAAGCTGAAGCTGCACTTAGAGGCTATGCCGGAGCAGGAGATGCAAAAACAAACTATGAAAAAGGAGTACAAACTTCTTTGGATGAATGGGGCAAATCTGGTGCATACAGCACTTATATAAACGATGCTACATCCACTCAGCAACCTTATACAGATCCTAAAAACGCAACCAATAGTGTTGCTGCCGGAGATCCTGTACTAAGTACAATTACTATCAAATGGAATGATGCCGATAGCTTCGAAAGGAAGCTGGAACGTATTATTACTCAAAAATGGATAGCTCTTTATCCAGACGGTTCTGAAGCTTGGGCAGAGCAAAGAAGAACGGGATATCCTAAAATATTACCTAATATTATTAATAATAGTCAGGGAACAATTAGCACAAAAGATTTCATCAGAAGGATACCTATTCCATTGAAATATCGTGAAAATAACGGACCTGGTTATCAAAGAGCAGCAGCCACACTCGGTGGGCCAGATACTGGCGGCACCAAATTGTGGTGGGATAAAAAATAATTAAAAAAGGGACTCTTCTGGAGTCCCTTTTTTAATTATCATGATCCCGGACAGAATTCATACCAACAACCCAACGGTCCAAATCCCACAGAACCATTAACTTTAGTATAGTTAATAAAACAAGCTACATAGCCGTCGTAGCTATTATTAAAATTACACGTTCCAGGCCTGCACGGTACATCTGCACATGTTTTCTGAGTTCCTCCACTGATGTTTTTCAATTGTCTTCTTGATAAAGAAATAGCTTTCAGGTTTTTCATAATAAATATTTTATTGATTAGTCCAACCAAAATAAAACTTTTTCATTATCAGAACTCTAACAACTAAAAAAAATATTTTTCATAAATAAAATGTCTGATAGTAAAAACACACCAAATACCTTCTCTTTTTCACCTGTAAATATTCTCTTTTTATCACTGAATGAACAGTATCCTTTCTAAAACAGCAATCCCTTTATCATAATTTTTTATCTTTGGGAAAAATTAATAAAATGGTTAGAAACTTCCTTTCTATTGCTCTTATGCTGGTTTTCGGACTGGGATTGGCTCAAAAAGGGCCTTACTATCAGCAAAAGGCAAAGTACAAGATGGATATTGATGTAGATGCTACTAAGTTCACTTACCTTGGAAAACAAAGCATTCAGTATACCAACAATTCACCTGACGAATTAAAAGTTATTTATATGCATCTTTATTGGAATGCCTTCAAATCTGGCTCCATGATGGATGAAAGAGTAAGGAATCAGGGTAAAAATTCTGATAAAAGATTACAAAAAGATGGTGTATCACGTTTAGCATCAATTCCTACAGATCAGGAAGGCCGCCAAAATATTCACTGGATTAAACAAAACGGAAAGGATCTAAAATTTGAAATACAGGAAACTGTAATGAAAGTTATCCTTAATGAGCCTTTAAAGCCTAACAGTACCACCTCTTTATCTATGGAATGGGATGCTAATATTCCAATGCAAATCCGTAGAGCCGGCCGTAATAATAGCGAAGGGGTAGATATGACGATGACACAATGGTACCCTAAAATTTCTGAATACGATTATGATGGCTGGGCAGCTTTCGACTATATCGGACGAGAGTTCCACGCTCCGTTTTCAGACTTTGACGTTACAATAAAAATAGATAAAAACTACGTATTAGGTGCCGGAGGAAATCTGGAGAATCCTACGGAAGTAAAAGGTTATACCGCAGCATCAAATGTAAAAGCAGACCAGGAGGGTAAGGCAACATGGAAATGGACAGCTAAAAATATTCTGGATTTTGCATGGGCTGCGGACAGAGATTATTCCGTTGACGAGTTCACTGTATTAGGCGGACCTAAAGTCTATTTTGTCTATCAGAAATCGGAAAAAACAAAATACTGGGAAGAAGCTAAGCCCTATGTAACCAAGTATTTCCAGATAATGAATGCACAGTTCGGGCAATATGCCTGGCCTACTTATTCCTTTATACAAGGTGGAGATGGAGGAATGGAATACGGGATGTGTACCATGATCTTAGGAGAAGCCAAATCGGTAAAAGATTTATGCGGCCTTATGTTCCACGAAGGATCCCATTCCTGGTACCAGCAAATGCTGGCTACTAACGAAAGCGTGAGACCTTGGATGGATGAAGGATTTACAAGCTATGCAGAGGCTTATGTGAGCAACCAGCTTTTCCCTCCTGCTAAACCACAGGCTAATCCTTTTGTTTCCAGCATCAATAACTATATAAAATTTGTAAAAACAGGAAAAGAAGAACCTGCTTCATGGTTAGGAGATCACCACGATGATGGAACAGCATATACTTTTGCTTCTTATGTAAAAGGTGAATTATTCTTAGTAGAATTAGGCTACATTATGGGTGAGCAGAACCTTTCGAAAACAATGAAGAAATACTATGATGATTGGAGCATGAAGCATCCTACAGATAGAGATTTCATACACATCGCACAAAAAATTTCCGGAATGGATTTGAAGTGGTTCCAAAATTACTGGATCAACACTACAAAAACGATTGATTATGGTATTAAAAGTGTAAAATACGGAGATGCTTCCACAACAATTACATTAACAAATAACGGGACCCTTCCGATGCCTATAGATTTCAATGTCTTAACCAAGGATAAAAAGGTATTAACATACCACATCCCGCTTAATATGATGCGTACGGCTAAAACTACAGATATCTATGGTCCTATTACCGTAATGCCTTTCTGGAACTGGACAATGAAAGATTATGAATTGACTATTCCGTACGGAAAAGCTCAGCTTCAGGCTATCGGAATCGATTTCAGTCAGCGTTTAGCAGATGTTAACCCTGCTGATAATATTATCGAGGTAAAATAGTTTTATGAAATCAATAGTCATCAATATCGGAAATACCAATATCCGTTTCGGTTTATTTAACGGGGACAGTTGTGAGATTTCCTGGGTAATCAATACAAAACCATACCGTACAAGCGATGAACTCTTTATTCAGTTTCTTACGCTTTATCAGTATAATAAAATTGATATTGATAATATTGAGAAAATCATCATTGGTTCTGTTGTGCCTCAACTTACATATGATATTTCCAGAGCTGTACACAAGATCCATAACATGAAACCTATTCTGGTAGACCGCAGTACGCCTTCTGGTGTACAAGCCAAGTCTAAACAGATGGGTACAGATATCTACGCAAATCTTGTAGCAGCACACAATCTTTATCCAGACAGAAAAAAGATTATTCTGGATTTCGGAACCGCACTTACGGCGAGCTGCGTTGCCGAAACAGGTGAAACATTGGGCGTTATTATTGCTCCCGGTATTATTACCTCACTTAATTCATTGATTAATCAGACGGCCCAACTGCCTGAAATTGAATTAAAGAAACCAAAATCTGTATTGGGATTAGATACGGTAACCTGTATGCAAAGCGGAATGGTTTACGGCTTCCTTGGGATGGTAGAAGGCTTTGTAGACAGAATCAATAACGAAGTAAATGACAACTGTTTTGTAATTGCAACAGGCGGTGTATCACATGTATACAAGCCTCTGACAGAAAAAATTCATGTTGCAGACAGGCTACATACTCTTAAAGGACTTTATTATTTAGGTAAAGATTTATAAAATATAAAATGCAAATTCCTTTGAAAATAGAAACAGAACGTCTGATTCTTTCTCCTTTGGAAGAATCAGATATTCCGTTGATTACAGAATATTTACAGGAAAAAATTATTTCTGACAATACTTCTAATATCCCACACCCTTATACTGAATCCGATGCCCAGATCTGGATAAAAATGTCTGATGATGCTTTGGTAGCCAAAACAGGTTATACCTTTGCTATACGCGAAAAAGACGGAAAAATAATTGGTGCCATTGGCCTGCATGACAGAGCAGATGATAAAGCTGAATTAGGCTACTGGATTGCTGTTCCTTTCTGGAACAAAGGTTATGCCACAGAAGCAGCATCTGCAATTCTGAATTTCGGAATTAAAGAGTTAAAGTTCCATAAGATTTATGCCACACATTTTCTTCACAATCCGGCTTCAGGAAAGATTATGGAAAAAATTGGCATGCAGAAGGAAGCTGTTTTAAAACAACATGTGAAAAAGGGAAATGAATACCTTGACTTACAAATGTACTCTCTTATCGTCTAACGTTTCGATTTAAAAAAATCTTTGATGAGTGCCGAGCATTCATTTTCCAAAACTCCGGAAATTATTTCTGTTTTAGGATGAAGTGATAAACCTTTATTGATAAATCCTCTCTTTTCATCCCTCGCTCCTATCACTATTTTTGAAAGCTGTGACCATGCCAGTGCTCCGGCACACATTACACAAGGCTCAAGCGTTACATACATTGTACAGTCTATAAGGTATTTTCCGCCCAACATATTCGCGGCAGCTGTTATCGCCTGCATTTCGGCATGAGCTGTTACATCATTCAGTAGTTCTGTAAGATTATGTGCTCTGGCAATGATCCTGTCATTATACACCACAATACAACCTACCGGTACTTCATCCTTTTCCAATGCTGCCTGTGCCTCCTGAAAGGCCATTTTCATAAAATATTCGTCTGTAAACATCTAATCAAATTTCATAGTAATTGGAAAGGTAAACCTGGACCGTACTGCTACGCCATGCAATGTTCCCGGGATAAATTTATCCGGAACAAGATACATACATATTTCTGCCTGTCTGTTGAAGACAATATTATCCCCTTCGGATTTTACCTGAGCAATGCTTCCGTCCCTTTCAACAACAAAGGTAACAACGCTTTTCAACACAGCATTACGATCTACATCAGCATCAAAATAAAAAGAACTGCTTACTATTTCTCTCAGCCTATCAATTCCACCCGGATACTCAGCTGCATGATCAGGATTTTTCTCTACAATTACTTCTTTTTTCTGGGGAACTTCTTTCTTTAGCTTTGCCAGTTGTTCAAGGTTTTTCGTCTTGATTAAAACTCCAAGATAAGCCTGATTACGGACACTATCCAACTTCTTGATAAAGAAACCGTATTCACTTTCCAATTTTATTTTTTCTTCGAAATTTCGAACCAGCCCCAGCCTCCGTTTAAACTCTTCGTTAACTTTTAACTGATGCTGATCATAAAAGTTCTTGACCTCTCTGAACTCTTCAGTTTGTTGTGAAAAATAAAAAACAGAAAACAATAAAAAGCAAAAACAATATAGAGATCTTTTCATAACCAACGTTCCTCGAAATATAGTATCAAATATAGACAAATAGTCTGTAAAGCGCAGCATCTTAAAGCGCTCTTAGACACAAATTATGAAGGCTGTATAATTTGTAACTATTCTAAATTAATGAAATCTAATGAAAGTCATTTCACCGTTTATACATATCAATTCTTTTTAACAATTAATAGCTTAAATTTGCACCCTGATATAATGGCAGCCAAATTGAATACATATCAAACCTCACAATTTACGGTTCTCAGTATTAGTTTCGAGAAAGCCGATGCTGTTACCAGAGGGAGATTTGCCTTTTTCGACGATCATATAAAAAGTTTTGTTAATCATATTCACGATCGCGAAATGGGTGACGCTTTTGTCGTTTCCACATGTAATAGAACCGAAATTTATACCACAACACATAATTATATGTTTGTGGCTCAGTTGTTTTGTGAAACCGTTGGTGTACAATTAATGGATTTCATGCAGTTTGTAACTGTAAAAAAAGGGACTGATGCTCTGGATCACCTTTTCAGAGTTGCTGCTGGCCTGGAAAGTCAGATTATCGGAGATTTTGAGATTATTTCTCAGATCAAAAATGCCTACAACCGTTTCAAAGAATACAAACTACATTCCAACGCATATCTGGAAAGAGCAATTAACTCTTCTATTCAGATATCGAAAAGAATAAAGAATGAAACCGGGATCAGCAATGGGGCAGCTTCTGTTTCTTATGCTGCGGTTCATTATATTCTGAAAACTCAGAAACAACTTCCTGAGAAAAACATCTTATTATTGGGTGTTGGTGAAATCGGGCAAAATACAATTGAAAATCTTGTAAAACATATTTACAAGCCAAAAGTAAAAATCGCAAACAGAACTGCCGAAAAAGCAGAGAAGATTGCCGAAAAATATCATATTCCTCATATCAATTTCGAGGACTTCCCTAAGGAACTTGAACAAACCGATATTCTTATCGTTGCAACTGGTGCAAGTAAGCCTATCCTTTACCCTGAGAATATGCCTAAAAAAGATATTCTGGTTATAGATCTTTCCATTCCGAATAACGTTGACAAAACAGTTGCGGATGTTGCCGGAGTAGAACTTATCGATGTTGATGCTCTTTCTGTTCAGATTCAGGAGACAATGGAACAACGCAAGAAGGAGATTCCTAAAGCAGAAATCATTATTAAAGAAATGTCTAAGGACTTCATAGAATGGGAGAAAAAAAGAAAGATGGCACCACACATCCATGTCTTCAAAAACAACCTGAAAAAAATTGAACAAAATGAAATTCATAAGGTTGCCCGGAAGAATGGTGAAATAGATGAGGAAGATTTACATCTGACCCGCAAAATGATTCAGAAAATCACCAATCGTTTTGCTAAATACATCATAGAAAACCCACACCGTTCGGAAGAGGTAACAAAGCTTCTGGATGATATCCTAAACCTTCAACCAAAGGAAGACAGTTATGAAGACCATTAAAATCGGTACACGAAACAGCCCGTTAGCTATGTGGCAAGCAGAGAGAGTTGCTTCTCAGCTTCAGACTATGGGGCACAAAACAGGGCTCGTTCCGGTTGTCTCTACAGGAGATAAAAATTTACAACAACCTTTATATGCACTAGGAATAACAGGTGTTTTCACAAAAGATCTGGATATTGCTTTGCTTAATAAAGAAGTAGATATTGCAGTACACTCACTAAAGGACGTTCCTACAGCTCTTCCTACTGGAGTTATTATCTCTGCTGTACTGGAAAGAGATTTTCCTGAAGATGTATTGATCAGAAATTCAAAAGCAAAAGATAAAGATATTTCCGAATTATCGGTTGCTACAAGCAGCCTGAGAAGAAAAGCTTTCTGGCTAAACCAATATCCAAACACTCACTTTTCAGATATTCGTGGAAACGTACAAACACGTCTGAAAAAACTGGAAGATGGACTTGCAGATGCTACATTGCTATCTTTGGCGGGGATAAAAAGGATGGAAATGGATATTGAATACGAATATTTACCATTTCTGCTTCAGGCTCCATCACAAGGAGTAGTTTGTTGTGCATCTTTAGCTGAAAATGAAGAATTAACTTCAATATTAGCCCGGATTAACCACCAAGAAACCAATAAGTGTACTAAGATTGAAAGAGATTTCCTTAGACATCTGGAAGGTGGATGTACAGCTCCAATTGGTGCCCGTGCAACAATTTCCGGAAACAACATTACATTTGAAGGAAGAATTGCTTCTTTGGACGGCTCTAAAGAAATTGATCTGAAAGAAGTTACTGAATGGAATGACGATCTGGGTGTACGTTTTGCACAACAGGTTTTGGACAATGGCGGAAAAGCCATTATGGAAGAGATAAAAACCCAGCTATAAGACATGGCCATCCGTATTCTTTTCACAAAGGAATTGTCTAAAGAATACATCCAACAACAATTGGGTGATTATTTCGATCCCTTATTTCTTCCTGTTATCGGAATCCGTTACACTGAAGATCAAATTGATATCGAAGATTATCATCATTTTATTTTCACAAGTATTCAGGGAGTAAAAGCAATTAAAGAAAAAATTATTTTCCCGGAAAATTCAAAATTCTATACTGTAGGTGAAAAATCCCGACAAGCTTTAGAAAAAATGGGATTTTCTGTGGAAATTGTAGCCAAAAATGCATTGGAACTCTCTGATAAAATTCAGGAGTCAAATCCCATAAAAATAATGCATTTTTGCAGTTCAAAAGCTTTAACTACATTAAAGAATCAATTGTCCGAAGCGGGCTTTGATTTTGCCGAAAAGATAGTTTATGAAACCATACCTTTGTATCCAGAGTGGAATACCCCGACAGATGCTATTGTATTTTTCAGTCCTTCCGGTGTAGAAAGCTTTATGAAAAACAATTCTGTAAAAAATGAGAGGTTATTTGCCATTGGTGAAACAACCGCCAGCTATCTAAAATCTTTTACAGATAAAGAAATTATAAAAAGTGAACAAGAAACCCTCGAAGATTTGCTTCAGGTAATAAAAGATACTTATAGAAATGATTAAGAACGACTTATACTTAAGAGCCCTAAAAGGTGAAACTGTTGAAAGACCTCCGGTATGGATGATGAGACAAGCAGGAAGATATCTTCCTGAGTTTATTGCTCTTCGCGATAAATATGATTTCTTCACCCGTTGCCAGACTCCTGAGCTGGCTGCTGAAATTACAGTACAGCCCATCAGAAGATTTCCGCTGGATGCAGCAATCCTGTTCTCTGATATTTTAGTTGTTCCTCAGGCAATGGGCATCGATTTCAAAATGAAAGAGAATGTTGGCCCTTGGCTGGACAATCCTATACGTACAAAAGAAGCTGTAGAACAAATTGTAGTTCCGGATGTAGATGATACTTTATCTTATGTTTTTGATGCTATTACCTTAACACTAGAACATCTTAATAACGAAATCCCTTTAATTGGTTTCGCAGGCAGCCCTTGGACAATCTTGTGTTACTGTGTAGAAGGAAAAGGAAGTAAAGCTTTTGATATTGCGAAATCTTTCTGCTTCCAACAGCCAGAAGCAGCACACCAGCTTTTACAGAAAATAACTGATACTACAATTGCTTATCTTAAAAGAAAAGTAGAAAAAGGCGTTTCTGCAGTACAGGTTTTCGATTCCTGGGGAGGGATGCTTTCTCCAGCAGATTATCAGGAATTCTCATGGAAATATATTAACCAGATCGTGGAAGCTTTAAGTCCACTAACCGAAGTTGTTGTATTTGCCAAAGGATGTTGGTATGCACTAGAGGATATGGCTAAATCTAAGGCTTCAGCGCTTGGTGTAGACTGGACAGTAGCTCCTGAAATTGCAAGAAAGTTAACTGGTGGAAATATTACACTTCAGGGTAATTTCGATCCGGCAAGATTACATTCTTCACCAGAAACGATCCGTAAAATGGTTCATGAGATGATTGACCGTTTCGGAAAAGATAAATACATTGCTAATCTTGGACACGGAATTCTGCCTAATATTCCGGTAGAAAATGCAGAAGCCTTCATAAGGGCTGTTGTAGAATATAAAGCATAATTGTTATAACGAATTAAATATACTAAGGCTGTCTTTTTAGAGATAGCCTTAATTTTTGTATAATTCAGGTTATATAAATATCATGAAGACTCCCTTTCAATAAGAATAGGATCCAGAACTATTTTTTCGTGTTTATTACTACCTCCTTTTTTCTTACTGATTTTTAGAAATAATTTTGCACATTCTTTACCCATATTTACAGCTTGTTGATCTATTGTAGACAAGCTTGGAGTTATAAATTCAGAAAACGTTTGATTGGCAAAACCTACAACAGAAATCTGTGGCGGAACAATATTCATTTTGGACAACTCCTTAATAATGCCTAATGCTGTAAAATCGTCTCCCCCGATAAAGGCATCCGGCTTATGCTTGGACTCCATCATTTTTCTAGCGCCATACATACCTCCTTTAATAGACATTTCATCTAATAAAACCAAACTTTCTCTATATAGATAACCCGCTTCACTCAAAGCTCTTTTATAACCTTCAAAACGCTGTCGAAAAATCTGAACTTCAGAGTTTGTAGAAATATAACCTATACGTTCATTTCCTGAATCTATAAGATGTTTTGTCACCATATACCCTGCTTTTTCATCATCAATAGATACTGAAGGAAGATTTAATCTGTCATCTATCCTGTCAAACTGAATAACAGGAATTCCTTCCTGGTGCGCTTTATTAATGTGTGAAAAATCATAGGTTTCTAATGATGGAGAAATAATGATACCATCTACCTGAGCCTCAAGCAACGTTTTTATACCATTGACTTCAGAATTATATGACTCATTGGTTTGATATAATAATACATTATAACCTTCCTGCTGTAGCTCCTGTTCCAGGCTGTTGATCACAGCAGAAAAAAACTGAATTAATGCACTGGGAATAATTATACCTACTATATTACTCTTACCCGAACTTAATGAAGATGCCAGTTTATTGGGACGATAGTTTATCTTTTTTGCATATTCCCATACCCTTTCTCTTGTTTCTTCGCTAATTAACGAACTGTTCTTCAAGGCTCTGGAAACAGTAGATGTTGTAACATTGAGCGCTTTGGCAATATCGTAAATTGTAGGTTTTTTTTCCAATTTGACTAAACTATTTTTGTAAATATAAAAAAAAACAAATACATTTATGCAATCGGTTGCATTTGTAATAAGTTTAATTATGTTGTTATTAGGAATAGATTTAGGAACCTCATCGGTAAAAGTTTCGGTGGTCTCGGCAGAGACTCAGGAAACCATTGTATCTGTAAGCTATCCCGAGCAGGAAGCAGATATTATATCCCTGCAGACTGGCTGGGCAGAACAATCTCCCGATGTATGGTGGGAGCATACCGTACAAG
Source organism: Elizabethkingia occulta (assembly GCF_002023715.1). Classification (GTDB taxonomy): domain Bacteria; phylum Bacteroidota; class Bacteroidia; order Flavobacteriales; family Weeksellaceae; genus Elizabethkingia; species Elizabethkingia occulta. Next base: position 169,056 of record NZ_MAHX01000016.1, on the reverse strand, counting down.
CTATACAAAAGGCTCATTCAGCAAGAAAATATAACCCGCAGGATATAAAAGCTATAGGCATTTCCTACCAGATGCATGGCCTTGTTGTTGCAGATAAAGATAATAATATACTAAGGAATGCCATTATCTGGTGCGACAGCCGTGCCGTTGAAATTGGAGAAAGAGCTCTGCAGGAGATGGGCAGAGATAAAATACTAAAATCACACCTGAATTCTCCGGGTAACTTTACTGCAGCAAAGCTTGCATGGATCAAAATCAATGAACCTCAACTTTATCAACGTATTGCTAAAATTATGCTTCCCGGCGATTTCCTTACTATGAAGCTGACCGGAGAGATTAATACAACAATTAGTGCACTCTCGGAAGGGATATTCTGGAATTTCAGAGAGAATAATATCTCTTCTATTGTTCTTGATTATTTTGGATTCGACAGAAACATGATACCCGAAATAAATCCTGTCTTCAGCAACCACGGTATTCTAACCTCGGAAGTAGCGGATTTACTTCAGCTATCCCGTGATACTGTAGTCAGCTATAAAGCCGGAGACCAGCCTAATAATGCATTATCCCTTAATGTTCTAAATCCCGGAGAAGCCGCTGCGACTGCCGGCACATCTGGTGTTATTTACGGTGTAAGTAATCAGTTGGTCTCAGACCCAAACTCCAGAGTCAATACTTTCGCCCATGTTAATTATTTACCCGAAGATGTTAAAACCGGTATCCTGCTTTGCATTAATGGTACAGGGATACAAAACAGCTGGATAAAAAAAATACTCGGCCCAAATCTTTCATATGACGAACTAAATGCTTTAGGACAACAAGCTCCTATAGGAAGCAAAGGACTAAAAATACTTCCTTTTGGTAACGGAGCAGAGCGAATGCTCAATAACCGAATTGTTCAAAGTCATATTCAGTATATTGATTTTAACAAACATGGCAGAGCAGAAATGATCCGGGCCTGTCAGGAAGGAATTGCATTTAGTTTTCGCTACGGATTCGACATTTTACGTGAAAACGGGATAAACTCTTCTGTAATCAGAGCCGGATACACCAATCTTTTCCTCAGCCCTTTATTTTGCAGCTCATTTGTTAATACAACTTCTACTCCCGTAGAACTTTTTGAAAGCGACGGAAGCAAAGGAGCGGCTCTCGGCTCCGGCATCGGAATTCATTACTACAGTAGTCCCAAAGAAGCGTTCAGTAACATTAATAAAATCCGTACTGTAGAACCAGTGCATAAAGATCTATATGAAGACCTGTATGAGGAGTGGAAAACAACGCTACACAATATGATAAAGCAATAATTATAAGCTAATAGTTAAAAATTAATATATAATGAACTACATCAAAGAACAAAAAGAATTTTTCAAAGGAATCGGAAAGATTCATTATGAAGGAACTGAAAGTGATAATCCATTTGCATTCAGATGGTACAATCCTGATTGTATTGTTCGGGGCAAAAGTATGGCGGAGCATTTTAAGTTTGCATGTGCTTATTGGCATTCTTTCAATGCTAACGGAAGTGATCCTTTTGGAGGCAGTACTCATATATTCTCCTGGGATCAAAAGTCGGATGTTATTGAACGCGCAAAAGATAAAATGGATGCAGCTTTTGAATTTATGTCCAAACTCCAAATCCCCTATTACTGTTTTCACGATGTCGATCTTGTGGATTACACAGATAACATTGTGGATAATGAAAAAAGACTGCAAATCATTACTTCATATGCTCAGCAAAAACAAAAAGAGACGGGCATTAAACTGCTTTGGGGAACAGCAAATCTTTTCAGCCATAAGCGCTATATGAACGGAGCAGCTACCAATCCCGACTTTCATGTACTTGCACACGGTGCTGCACAGGTAAAAGCTGCGCTGGATGCCACAATTACTCTGAACGGACAGAACTATGTATTCTGGGGTGGCCGCGAAGGCTATACATCTCTATTGAACACAAATATGAAGCGTGAACAAGAACATCTGGCCAAATTCTTACATCTTTCAAAAGATTATGCACGTAAAAATGGTTTTAACGGAACATTTTTTATTGAACCTAAACCATGTGAACCTACAAAACATCAATACGATTACGATGCTGCAACTGTAATTGGTTTTCTTCGCCAGTATGGATTAGCAGATGATTTTAAACTCAACCTCGAAGTAAATCATGCAACCCTCGCCGGACACACATTTCAGCATGAACTGCAAGTAGCAGCAGATGCAGGACTATTAGGCTCTATAGATGCCAATCGAGGTGACGAACAAAACGGATGGGACACAGATCAATTCCCATATAATATAAATGAGCTAACGGAGTCAATGCTTATTATTCTGAATGCCGGGGGGCTGCAGGGTGGCGGAGTAAATTTCGATGCAAAAATCAGAAGAAATTCCACCGATACAGAAGATTTGTTTTTTGCACACATTGGTGGAATGGACTTATTTGCAAGGGCTTTGATAACTGCAGATAAAATTTTGGAAGAATCTTCCTATTTACATTTCAGGAGAGAACGTTACAAGTCTTTTGATACAGGTAAAGGCGCTGAATTTGAAAAGGGGAATTTATCTTTAGAAGATCTATATCATTTTGCAACAGAAAATGGAGAGCCAGAAGTAAGATCTGGTAAACAGGAGTTTTTAGAAAACCTCATCAACAGATACATCTGATTTCTTAATTTCCAATCTAAACGCATCACAAAGCCATGAATAATATATTAACTACAAAAGACTATATTGTATTCTTTATTTACTTCATAATCGTTTCCTGTTATGGACTTTGGGTATTCTATAAAAAGAAAGCAAAAAACTCAGGTGGATCCAAAGACTACTTCCTTGCAGAAGGTTCTTTGACGTGGTGGGCAATAGGCGCTTCGCTTATTGCGTCCAATATCTCGGCTGAGCAATTTATCGGAATGAGTGGCTCTGGTTTCAAAATGGGACTGGCTATAGCTACCTACGAATGGATGGCCGCCATTACTCTTATCATTGTTGCTGTTTTCTTTATTCCGGTATACCTCAAAAATAAAATTTTCACAATGCCACAATTCCTCCATAAACGCTACAATAGTACTGTAGCAATGATTATGGCAGTCTTCTGGTTATTGCTTTATGTTGTTGTTAATCTCACTTCTATTCTTTATCTGGGCGCTTTGGCAGTAAGCAGTATTTCCGGACTTAATATCACCTTCTGTATGTATAGTATAGCCATTTTTGCCATTATTATTACACTCGGCGGAATGAAAGTGATAGGATATACAGATGTAATACAGGTTTTCTTTTTGATACTAGGTGGTCTGGCAACTACCTATTTAGCTCTTAATCTTGTTTCTGATCATTACGGAAATGGTAATGGTATCTTCCACGGCTATCAGATTATGACTCAAAAAGCGTCAGAGCATTTTCATATGATACTAAAACCAAATAATGAAAGTTATTTGGATCTCCCCGGTTTATCAGTATTAATCGGTGGAATGTGGCTCGTTAACCTCAACTATTGGGGGTGTAATCAATACATAACCCAACGGGCACTTGGAGCTGATCTTAAAACAGCACGAAGCGGAATCTTATTTGCTGCTTTTCTCAAACTATTGATGCCGGTAATTGTTGTACTCCCAGGTATTGCTGCTTATGTGCTGTGGAAAGACGGATTGTTTAAGAATGAAATGCTGTATGATGGAGAAACTAATCCCGACAGAGCCTACCCTGTATTACTTAATTTGCTTCCTGCAGGTTTAAAAGGACTTTCCTTTGCTGCATTAACGGCTGCTGTTGTGGCATCATTGGCAGGGAAATCCAACAGTATTGCCACTATCTTTTCTCTCGATGTTTATCATAAAATCTTTGATAAGAAGGCTTCAGAGAAAAAGCTTATTCGTGTTGGGAAAATTACAATAATTGTCTCTATGATTCTGGCAGTAATTATAGCTCCCCATCTCGGAATAGACAAAAAAGGAGGTTTTCAGTATATCCAAGAATATACCGGGTTTGTCTCTCCAGGAATATTCGCTATGTTTATATTAGGCTTTTTCTGGAAAAAAACGACTTCAAACGCGGCATTATTTGCTACAATCGGGGGCTTCTTTTTCTCAGTGTTTCTTAAGTTCTTACCTGGCTATACCGATTTATCTTTTCTAAGCAAATACAGTTTTGCTATACGGAACAAGGCTTCCGGATTGTATGAAATTCCTTTTCTAGATCGTATGGCTATTGTATTTATAATTTGTATTATCGGAATGGTTCTGATAAGCAAAACAGAGAATGCACGCGGTGTGGTTCCTAAAGGTTTGAAAGTTGATTCAAAAATGTTCAGAGTACATCCGGGATTTTTTATCGGTGCTTTAATTATAATCCTTATTACGGCTGCTCTTTATATGATATATTGGTAAATCGAGAATATAAAACCCTATCCTTTATGCTATTGGAAGCACCTTGTTCTGGGGTTATTTTTATATATTTATCAATAACTTATAACCATGAACAAATTTCTTAAGCTTTTTATTCTGCTTTTTATCACCTGCAGTCTCGCAGCTCAGACTGTTAAAAAGACTTCAAAGCCTAATATTATTTTCATTTTAGTAGATGATTTAGGATACGGAGATATTGGTATTTTGAATCAGAACCAAAGAAAAAAGGAAGGAAAGCCTTATATATCGACTCCGTTTCTTGATAAGCTCTCAGCTCAAGGAGCCATACTCACCCAATCCTATAGCAATGCTCCTGTTTGTGCTCCTTCACGGGCTTCTCTACTAACAGGACGTACGCAAGGACATTCCGAGGTAAGAGATAATCAGTTCGATAAGGCTCTTGAAGACAATTACACAATGGGGAATACCCTGCAGAAAGCTGGATATACAACAATAGCTATAGGAAAATGGGGACTACAGGGAACAGAGGCAAGCTGGCCCTCTCATCCGCTTAAAAGAGGCTTTAATGAATATTACGGATATATCAGACATTCCGATGGTCATGAGCACTACCCTAAAGAAGGAAAATACAGAGGCAAGAAGGAGGTATATGATAATTACACCAATGTAGCTGAAGATCTGGACAAATCTTATACGGGAGACTTGTGGACAGCTCGTGCAAAATATTGGATTACCCAACACAATCAGAAGCAAAAAGACAAACTATTCTTCATGTATCTGGCCTATGATACACCTCATGCTGTGATAGAGCTTCCTACACAGGAATATCCAAAGGGAAGTGGACTAAATGGAGGGTTGCAATGGCTAGGTAAAAAGGGACAAATGATTAATACAGCATCCGGGGAAATAGATTCCTGGTATGCACCTGAATATGCAAATGCCACCTATAAAACAGCTGATGGGACAGAAAAGTCATGGCCAGACGTAAACAAGAGATATGCAACGGTAATACAACGTTTAGACGCTCAGGTTGGCGACCTCTTACAACTCCTGAAAGATCTCAAAATTGATCAAAACACACTGGTTGTATTCTCTTCAGACAACGGCCCTTCACAGGAGTCTTATTTAAAAGAACCTTATACACCTGAATTTTTCGATGGCTATGGCCCTTTTGACGGCATAAAAAGAGATCTGTGGGAAGGAGGAGAGCGCATGCCTGTTTTTATACAATGGAATAGCAAAATCGCACCGGGGCAGAAAATTGATCTCCCAAACATGCTGTCCGACTGGATGCCTACTTTTCTGGATGCTGCAGGAGTAACAATCCCGCAACGCGCAGATGGGATTTCTATTTTACCAATACTTACCGGAATGGTCAAGCAACAAAAAGATCCTATTGTCTACGCAGAATATTTCGAAGAAGGACATACCCCTAATTATGTTGATTTTGAAGCTAAAAGACGTAAAAGAACACGGGGACAAATGCAATTGGTCCGTTTCGGAAAATACAGTGGGGTACGTTACAATATTAAAGATGCGCAAGATAACTTTGAAATTTATAATGTAGTTACTGATCCTAAACAGAAAACAGACTTAGCAGCAACCATGCCTTCGCTGCAACAAAATATGAAAGATTTTGTTCTGCAAAACCGCCGTCCGGACTCATCTGCAGCCCGCCCGTACGATAAAGCATATATACCTGGAATTCTTCCTAAATCGGCAAAAAAAGGTATTCAGTGGTACAGCTATCAGACAAATTCTCCATGGGTACCAGATACACATAATCTGAAACCTATAAACAACGGCACTCTTACGACTCCTACTATAACAAATAAAAGTATAAAAGGAAATATTGTTACTATAAAAGGAGTTCTAAATATTCCTCAAAATGACAATTATACATTTTTCCTTAAAGCATTTGGCAAGGCTTTTCTGAGAATACATGAAGCAGCATTAATCGATGCTGACTACAACTACATTTCCGGAACAGAAAAATGCGCAGAGATCTTACTAAAAGCAGGTCTTCATCCTTTTACACTCACTTATAAAAAGCCTGAAAAAGATGTAAATGCAAAGGATTTTGTATTTGAATGGAGCAGCGAGAACTTCAGCAGGAGAAAGTTCTCTCCGGAAGATTTCTATTAAAAATACAATATAGTTTTTCCAATTACCTGTATTTGATGCTTTCAATAACAATACGTTTTTCAATAGATTAAGTTGTTGTAACTTTGCAAAAAATTTTTGTAGAATGAAAATTGTAGTCGGACTATCCGGAGGAGTAGACTCCAGTGTGGCAGCTTATTTACTAAAACAACAGGGACATGATGTTGTTGGACTTTTCATGCGTAACTGGAATGATGCTTCGGTTACTCTGGAAGATGAATGTCCATGGATAGAAGATAGTAATGATGCACTAATGGTTGCCCAAAAGCTGGGAATTCCGTTCCAGGTAATCGATATGAGCGAGCTTTATAAGGAACGCATTGTAGATTACATGTTTGAAGAATACGAAAAAGGACGTACGCCCAATCCGGATGTTCTGTGTAACCGTGAGGTAAAATTTGATGCCTTCATGGATGTTGCACTTTCTCTGGGTGCTGAAAAAGTGGCGACAGGTCATTATGCACAACTTTCTTCCGTAGAAAAAGATGGTGAAACAATTTACCGCCTGTTAGCCGGTAACGACAATAATAAAGATCAGTCTTATTTTCTTTGTCAGCTAAGTCAGGATCAGCTTTCCAAAGCCCTGTTTCCGATTGGTCATTTAACAAAACCGCAGGTAAGAGAAATTGCGAAAGAAATTGGCTTGGTAACTGCTGACAAGAAAGATTCCCAGGGACTTTGTTTTATTGGGAAAGTAAGTCTTCCGGAGTTTTTGAAACAACAGTTACAGCCAAAAGAAGGTGAAATTGTAGAAATTTTCAGAGACTTCCCGGGATTTAATCAGCCTCAACCTGAATTCTCATCAAAACAGGAAGAACTGGAATACCTTTCTTCAAAAATCAGGTATCAGAAAAGTGATGGAAAAGTCATTGGTAAACATCAGGGTGCTCAATATTACACAATTGGCCAAAGTAAAGGCCTTGGTATAGGTGGTCATAAAGAATCCTGCTTTGTGATCTCCCGTGATATGGAAAATAATATACTCTTTGTAGGAGAAAGCCACAGCTTCCCGGGATTGTATAAAAAAGCTCTGAAAATAAATAATGACGAAGTAAAATGGATTCGTAAAGATTTGCAGCTTCAGAATGGTGAAAGCCGTGAAGTAATGGCCAGAATCCGTTACAGACAGCCTTTACAGAAAGCTACAATCTATCAGTTTGAAGACGCTTTTTATATAGAGTTTGAAGAACCTCAATCGGCTATTGCTGAGGGGCAATTTGCAGCATGGTACGACGGAGAAGAAACACTTGGAAGTGGTGTAATCTCATAAGACATGAAACCTCGGATTTTAGCTGTTATTGGCAGTACAAGACCCAATTCTTCAAACCAGAAGATTGTAGAAAAGATTGAAGAGCTTCTTCATCAGAATTTTACAATCTCTTATTTTAATGGACTAACGAGCCTTCCCTATTTCGCGCCGGATCAGGCCTTTGAAAATACGCCTGAAAAGGTGATCGCATTCAGGGAAGAAATAAAATATGCAGACATCGTTCTGATCTGTACACCGGAATACATTTTTAGTATTCCGGGAGTACTGAAAAATGCTCTGGAATGGTTTGTTGCAACAGATATATTCCATCAGAAACCATCCGTGCTTATTACAGCCTCTGCATCCGGAGAAAAGGGACAAGAGGAATTACACCTCATTATGAAGACTTTGGGGGCAAGATTTTCTGAAGAATCTACTCTTCTAATTTCGGGTGTAAAAGGCAGATTTAATACTGATGGACAACTTACAGATCCCAATACTATCGAAGCTCTTCAGAAATTATCGGAAAATATTAAAAACCTGTTGTAACTTTTTTTATTTTAGATTGTCTTTATAATAAAGAGCAGCAATCTATGAAAAAATTACTCTACACTACTTTTCTAGCCACTACGATTCTTTCATCATGTTCAGGAACTTTTGGTTTCAGGGGAGTTTATGCCCAGCTTTGGAATATTGATAGCCAAAAAGAATATATACTGACTTCTAACACTTCTAGAAATCACAAATTTGATTTAATTAATACCTCCACTGAGGATTCCACTTTTAAGATTTATACGTCTGATCGCAAATTATATCAAATCATCAAAAAAGGTGAAAAAGCACGCTTTAATAATACATCCTTTAATGGAATTATAATAGAGAATACAACTTCTGTAAACGGGAATGTACAATTCTATGCCTATATACAGGAAAAAGGATATACTACATCTCCCACAGTCAAAATTTCGGAAGTAAAAAAATAATCTTCTTTCTTTACTAGAAAAAAACATTCTTTGATTAGTCCGTAAAGAAAAGTACCTCCGTTGTATTTGGCCATTTATTATGTCCGGATACTATTCGTACTATCTTATTAAGCATTTTAGGGATAATGATATTTGTTTATAATGCTTCTTAAGCGCAATCTAAGTCCCCGAACTTCTTTATTATTAGTACAATTCAGAATTTGAAAAATAAATTTGGAGGGTAAATAAAAAAATACTTACCTTTGTCGCCTTTCATTTTTACTTTTTATTAGATTTATTTCAAACTGCAGCGGCGTTCCGCTCGCAGTTTTTTTTATTTTTATTTATTGGCTCTCAGAAAAATAAGACCAGAAATAATTAGTACAGCCCCCGCTACCTGTACCATATTTAAAGTTTCACCATCTACAATCCCCCAACCTACAGCCACAATAGGCATTAATAAAGTTACTGAAGAAGAAAACAAAGGTGTGGAGATATTTACCAGGCGATAGTTCAGCATCATAGCCAATCCGGTTCCAAATACTGATAACAGAGATACGAAGCCCAATCCTTCCCAGAAGCTGACATCTGACTTGAAGTTATTAAAAAAGCCTGCAAAGACCAGCGTAACAAGCGAGGGTAGAAATAAGACCAATGAAAAAACATAAGCTGATAGCATTTTCGCTGGAATTGAGCCTAATTTTGCCTTAACCGTTGTAACATTTATAGCATAGAATACTGTAGCCAGCAAAAGCAATAAAATAGGGATTATCTCAATGGAACCACTTTCATTTTTGGAAGCCAGCATCAGAATACAGGCTCCTACAAAGCTAATTCCAACGCCAATCATCTGTTTTTTTGTCGAATTAATTCCCCATAATAATGGCCCTACTATAATAACAAAAATAGGCAGCATAGAATTAATAATTCCGGCAATACTGCTGCTGATTCTGGTTTCTGCAATCGGAAACAGAAACATTGGAAAAAAATTACCACAAAGCGCTACTACCACAACCCATTTAAGTTGTTTTACAGGAAAGCTCTTCAGATGTTTTATTGCAATAGGCATCAGTATCAGAGAGGCTATTAGAATCCTCAGTGCTCCCACCTCAAATGGATTAAAATGCTGTAAAGATTTTTTGATCAGGATAAATGACGAACCCCATATTAGGGTAAGCACCATCAGAAGAACCCATTTTTCCCTATTTGTATCCATTTATTTTAAAAAATTTAAATAGTCCTGCTTATCTATCATCCTTGTTCCAAGGCTTTCCAAGTGTGCTGTATATACCTGACAGTCTATCACGTCATACGTCTCTTGATATTTTTTTGCGAAATAAATAAATCCGGCTTTCGAAGCATTACTTACTTTCGCAAACATACTCTCTCCACAGAAAACATTTCCCAGGTCAAGCCCATACAAACCACCAACCAGCTCTTCACCCTGCCATACCTCAATACTTTTTGCCTTTCCAAGTCTGTGTAATTCTATATAAGCCTCCTCCATCTCATCAGTTATCCATGTTCCATCCTGATCTTCTCTGTAAATATCTTTACAGTTCCTGATTACCTCGATGAAGCACTGGTTTTCGGTAAAAGAAAATGTTTCATCACGAAAAACCTTACGCATAGATTTTGAAATCTTTATTTCGTTCGGAAACAAAACAAATCGCGGATCCGGGCACCACCAGAGAATTTCTTCGCCCTCATTAAACCATGGAAAAATCCCAAGCTGGTAGGCAAACCAAATTCTTTCGACAGAAAGATCTCCGCCAAAAGCCATTAGCCCCTCTTCCGGATTATACAATGCCGGGTCCGGGAAAGAAATATCATTAGGGTCTAGCTGATACATAGGAAAAACAAAATCCTACTCAATAAACAGTAGGATTTATATGATGGTATAAAGATTTCTGATTAGAATGGTAAATCATCATCGTCATCGTTACCAAATACATTGGTATCCTGACTTGCAGTTGACTGATTAGCCTGCATAGGAGCAGCCTGAACCGGCTCATTAAAATCACCTGTTGCTTTTTCTACTCTCCATCCTGTAATAGAGTTGAAGTAACGGATTTGACCATCCGGTGCCTGCCATTCTCTACCACGAATGTTGATTCCGATCTTTACCTGCTCTCCTTCTGAAATAGTATTGAGCAAATCAATTTTATCTGATAAAAACTCTATACTTATAGGCTGCGGGTATTGTTCCTGAGTCAGAAGAATCAATTCTCTTTTCTGAAAACCGCTGTTAAAAGTCTGAACATCAAATAATTTCTTTACTGTACCTATTAATTCCATTTCAATATTTTTTACGAATTGTAAAGGTAATAAAATTGGAATGAAGAGTGGTGAACGGAAGTGAAATTTTGTTGATTTTAAAAAAAAATGAAAAATTTTTGAAAAAGATTTGGAGGGAATACATATTGTCTCTATATTTGCACTCACAAAAACGACAGAGAAGTTCTTTAAATAAAGCGGATGTGGTGTAATTGGTAGCCACGCCAGACTTAGGATCTGGTGCCGTGAGGCGTGGGGGTTCGAGTCCCTTCATCCGCACTATGCGAAAATAGCTCAGCTGGTAGAGCACAACCTTGCCAAGGTTGGGGTCGCGGGTTCGAATCCCGTTTTTCGCTCCACTTCACACCCTGGTGGTGGAATTGGTAGACACGCAGGACTTAAAATCCTGTGCCCATTTGGGCGTACGGGTTCAAGTCCCGTCTGGGGTACAAAAAGCATTGTTAATCTTTGATTGACAATGCTTTTTTCGTTTATAGCCCCTTTTCTTATAATTATACAGCCAATATATAAGCTAGTTCAAAGTAAAGACCTTTTATTTTTTTATCACATTAATAACAATTTTTGGAGTAAAGTTCTTGCACTTTATAATTTCAAGTAAACAATTAGATTTTTATCCTTTCATAGTTTTAAATTTTATCAATCCAAAATACTGTACATTTGGTAAATAATATTTTATAAAATAATGTTTTTATAAAATATTTGACACTAAAAACACACAACCTGATAAATATTAAAACATGAGAATTATTAACTTGTACAGCTTTCTTATTATTCTCCTCTTGGAAAGCTATTCTTTAAAAGCCCAGACAAATTTTATTAAGAACCCTGTACTACCCGGATTCAATCCTGATCCTTGTATCGTACGTGTAAATAAAGATTATTACATCTTTACCTCTACATTTGAATGGTTTCCGGGAGTTCCAATTTACCACTCCAGAGATTTAATCAACTGGGAACAAATCGGACATGTACTAACCAGAGAAAGCCAGCTGAATATGCGTGGCACCGATGATTCCGATGGAATATTTGCCCCGTCTATTAATTACCATAAAGGCACTTATTATTTATTCTTTACCAATGTACAAAATGGTGTAACGTGGTCACTAAAAGGATACCCCAATTATATTGTCACGGCAAAAGACCCCCGAGGTCCGTGGTCAGAGCCGGTACTAATCAACACGCTCGGCTTCGATCCCAGCTTATTTATAGATGACAACGACAAAGCTTATACTATTTTCCGGATATTTGACCACCGCCCGGGAAGTGAGCGGCAATCTCCGGGTATAGGTATACATGCATTAGACTTAGCAACGCTAAAACCACAAGGTAAACCGGAATTAATCTATACCGGCTGGGATCAGAAAACACCTGAAGGTCCAAAAATGTTAAAAAAAGATGGTTATTACTACTTATTTACAGCCGAAGGCGGAACAGGATATGATCACAATGAAGCCGTAGCCAGGTCTAAAAACATCTATGGACCTTACGAGCGCGCTCCAAAAATATTTTACACTTCAAAGGATCATCCACATTCTGAAATTCAAAAGTCCGGACACGGAACTTTATTTACGACACCTAATGGTGAATGGTATACAACTCACTTAGGCTCAAGACCCTTGTCTACAAAAGGATACTGTCCATTAGGGCGCGAATCTTTTATACAAAAAGTCAGATGGAATAAAGATGGCTGGCCCGAACTGGACAACAAAAGCGGCATTCCTGAGATGTCAGTTCCGGCACCCATAGGAGTAAAGAATAATAATTCATCAGAAATGAAAACTGTATTTACAGATCAGTTTGATTCCGACAAACTCAAAATGCAATTTCAGGTTTTACGAGAGCCCTGGAATTCGTCCTGGCTTTCTTTAAGCAAGCGTAAAGGCTATTTGGCACTGAAAGGAAGAAGGGCATTAGGATCGAGATATGACGAGAGCCTTGCAGCAATACGTATAACATCATTCCAACAAACCATTGAAACAGCACTAGAATTTGAGCCTTCTAATTTTCGTCACATGGCGGGTCTTACCTGTTATTATGATACAAAACATTTTTTCTCATTAGGCTTAACTACCGACGACAACGGTAAACCTCAATTAATACTAGCTGGTGTCGATAAAGAATATAAACAGATTGATGTAAAATTAATACCGGAAAGAGTAAAAAGAATTTTCATGCGGGTATCAATAAATACTGACAAGCTACAGTTTTATTATTCCGCAGACGGAGCGCAATGGAACACAATAGGGACTTCTATGGACTTTGGTAAACTCTCGGATGATTATGCACAAGGATTTACAGGAGCTATGGTTGGGCTATTTGCTCAGGATATTATGTATGAAAATACATGGGCCTATTTTGATTATCTAAAGGTCAAATAAAAACCTCTCATTATAAGCTTTTCCTAAAATTCAGATAAGGACACGGATATTACAGAAATTTTCAAAAAAGACCGGAAGAGACATCCGGTCTTTTTTATCTGCAACTACAATTCATAAAACAAATATTCTTTATGAAAAATTTTAATATTTACAACACATAATAAAGGGCACTAAATTCTTAATTAATGAGCATTATATTGAATTGAATGAAACTTTTTAAAGATAAAAAATAAATATTATTTATATAATTAATACATTATTTTACAAATAGCAAATAAAACAACCGGTTGTTATTTAGATTTATTATAAATTTTATCCCATTATGATTAAAAATATATTTTGATTTCATTTTTGTATAATTTTATTTTACTGAATTAACACTATTTAACATAAAATAAAAAACAAAACCTAATGAAATCAAAAAAAATTAAGCTCAAATATTGCTCTACATTAGCAATAGCTGTGTTTTTTTGGAGCGGGACATCATTGCATGCGCAGAAAAGCAGCTCCAAAAAAAATGACACCACGGCAAATACGAAAAAAATTGATGAAGTTGTCCTAATTGGCTACGGAAGCACAAAGCGTAAAAATGTAACCGGATCTATTGCCTCTGTCAAAATGGAAGATGTGAATGTCTCCACCAATACCAACTTTGTTCAGGCTATGGCAGGAAGAGCCGCTGGTGTAACTGTAATGTCCACATCCGGCCAGCCTGGCACAACCACAGATCTTGTTATAAGAAGTAATGCCTCATTTGCATCAGAAGGAGCTCTTTATATTGTAGATGGGGTAATTATTAATGATGCCTCCGGAGAACCTGGCTCCGGAACCAGATATGGAAATTCAGGAATAAGCCGGTCTTCATTAAACTTCCTGAATCCGAACGACATTGAGACTATTGACATCTTGAAAGATGCCAGTGCTACAGCAATCTACGGAGCGAGAGCTGCCGGTGGTGTTGTACTAATTACCACAAAGAGAGGAAAATCCGGAAAACCAACTATTCAGTATGATTTTAGTAATGCTTTTCAAAAGTCTATTAAATATTATGACTTAATGAATACACATGATTATATGACACAAACGAACAGAATCTCATATGAACAGTGGCTGTCGGACAACAAAATCGGAATATATGGAGGTAAGGATCCTGCTTCAGTAAAACCTTTTGCGCCCATATATACACAGGACCAGATTAATAATCAGCCTTCTTACCAAAACGCTTTTGATGCCATTATGCGTCCGGGGCTTACGGAGCAACATAATATTTCGGTTTCGGGAGCTGTAAACAGGACCCGTTATTATATGTCCGGTAACTATATGAATCAGCAGGGAGTATTTAAAGGTTCTGATTTTAAAAATTTTTCCGGAAAGCTATCTATAGATCAGGGAATATCAGACTCTTTTAAAGTGGGTGTAAATATTATCATAAATGGCTCCAAAGCCAATAACGGGAATATTGGAGATGGCTTGTATGAAAATTCAGGAATGATTGGTGCTGCTTTTTACCACCCACCAACATTGCCTTTTAAAGACGACAAAGGTAACTATCTTATAAATCCAAAATATGCAAATACACCTAACCCTTTATCTTTTCTGGATATTACGGATTATACCACTTCAAACCGGTTATTAACTTCCGGCTATGCCGAATGGATTATTATCCCCGGGTTAACAGCGAGAGCCAGCATTAGCTATGACCAAAGTACTGCAAAAAGATTTAACTACCTGCCAACAACATTTTTATACGGAGCCAGAGCAGGTGGGTCCGCAAGTATCGCTGAAAACAATTCTCAAACCCTTTCAGCAGATTATATTCTAAGCTATGTTAAAACTTTCGCAGAAAAACATAAGATCAG
Organism: Elizabethkingia occulta; assembly: GCF_002023715.1. GTDB lineage: Bacteria > Bacteroidota > Bacteroidia > Flavobacteriales > Weeksellaceae > Elizabethkingia > Elizabethkingia occulta. The sequence continues at coordinate 153,786 of NZ_MAHX01000016.1, read as the reverse complement.
CTTACTTGCAGGACATTCTTATCAGGTCAATACTAAGGATGGTTTTTCTGCTGCGAATAATAATTTTCCAACCGATGCTTTTACCACGAACAATATTGGTTCCGGAGCTGCTCCACGTCCCAGAGTAGGATCTTATCGTAATCCTGATAAAATATGGAAATCCTATTTTGGTAGGGCTATTTATGAACTAAATGGCAGATACATCCTAACGGCTTCTATACGTGGAGATGGTGCCTCTCATTTCGCTGAAAACAGAAAATGGGGAATTTTCCCCGGGTTCTCTGCTGCCTGGATTGTTTCAGAAGAAAACTTTCTGAAAGGATCCAAAACCCTTAACTTTCTAAAACTAAGACTGGGATATGGAGAAGTGGGAAACTCTAATATCGGTTCCAGTGCATTTACCTATTATTCTTTTGGCTATAATGCTGTATTTAATAATACCCTATATCAAGGTGTTGCTATGTCTCAGTTAGCCAATCCAAATCTTACCTGGGAAACACAGGCAGAGAAAAATATTGGTATCGATTTCGGATTGTTTAACAACAGAATTACTGGTACTGTTGATTATTATCAAAGAAATTTCCGAGATTTATTGACCGCCATACCATTGGCAACAGACTTTCCTGTTTCTGCGTATGCAGGAAATGCAGGAACAACAAAAAGTACAGGATTCGAATTCAGTATCCAAACTAAAAATATTGTAAACCCCAATGGTTTTAACTGGAATACCACATTCAACTTCACCACTTTTAAAAACATGTGGGTAGAACGCTCTCCGGAAGCTCTTAAAACGCTTGCCAGATACATTAACCCAACCGGAAATTTCAATGAAGTATATGGTTATCTGTCGGATGGTATCTATGATCCTGCTAAAAGGAGTGCTCCAGAATGGATGCCTGGTATTAAACCAGGAGAGATTATTGTGAAAGACATTAATGGTTACGATGCCAATGGTTACCTGACAGGAAAACCTGATGGAAAAATTACAGATGCAGATATGACCGTTATTATGGACAATACTTCCACCGCTCCTCGTTATACATTCGGGTTTAATAATGAATTCCGGTACAAAAACTTCGATTTATCCATTTTTGCTTATGGAGCTATACAGAAAAAACAAAACCGGGAACTAACGATGGGTGGTTATGGTAGCCTGGTAGGTTTTGGATGGAATGCATTGAATGGTATAAAAAATACATGGACACATGATAATCCAAATACAACAATACCAACCGCTATTAATACAACCTATCCATTTGGTGGCTCTTCCGACTATTTTATTGAAGACGCGAGCTTTATTCGCGTAAGAGATATTACCTTGGGTTACAGGTTTTCGGAAAACCTTCTGGAAAAGCTAAAAATTGTAAAAAGTATAAGGATTTTTGCTACTGTACAGAACCCTTTTGTAATAACCAAATTCAAAGGTATAGACCCTGAACTTAAAAACTTTTATTCTTACCCGATTACCAAGTCCTTTATTATGGGAGCAAATATTACTTTTTAAATTAAATAACTATGAAACTAAATAATAAATACTCCAAAAGAACATCTGCCATTATAGGATTGAGCATATTAATATTTTCAACATCTTGCGAAAAAGATTTGACAGAGATGCCATACGACAGGTTTTCCGAAACCTCTTTTTACAAGACCCCGTCGGATGCTAAACTGGCAGTTACAGCTGTGTATTCATCTCTTAACCAAAATGGATACGATGCTATTTATGGATCCGGTTCTGGTTCTGTAATCGTTCAATCCAGTGCCACAACAGATGAATTAATTTGCTCATGGGGAGATCCGGAGTGGATACCTTATTACCAACTAAATTTTTCTGAAGCTTTTCCAAATGGTAAACTAGGATTATTGTATTCCTCATTAATGCCTGCCGTTACCAATGCAACGATTACGATAGATAAACTGAATGGTATGACCTCTTTGAGCACAGAAGAGAAAAGCCGGTATATTGCAGAAATAAAAGCCCTACGGGCACATTATGCCTGGCAGCTTTATAATTTTTATGGTCCTGTTGGATTACGTCTGGATGCTAAAGAAGCATCGAATCCTAATGCTGCTCCTATCCCGAGGATGACAAAAGAAGCTATGATAGCTCAAATAGAAAAAGACTATACAGAGGCTATAGCAGGGTTACCCACAGCTATGCAGCAAAATAAAGCCGACTATGGAAGGATGACAAAGGATATATGCCTTATGGGACTGGTAAAATTATACATGCATGAGAAAAGATGGCCGGAGGTTATTACCAACTGTAGAATTTTGCAGGGCATGGGACATAGTCTGGAGCCAAACTACGCGAATATTTTTACCGTAGAAAATAACGGAAATAACCAAGAAAAAATATTTGCAATCTCCAGTAGAATGGATGCTGCCTTTACCAATATATGGTTGGCTCATGCCTTACCAGGCAATTATGTAGATCCTAGTGGAAAAGCACTTACACAATGGGGAGGCTACAAAATGCCATGGAAAACTTATGATAAATTTGATCAGAATGATAAAAGACTCACAAGATTAATGGCAAAATGGCCAACTTATGGAGGGCAAATTTTTGATGCCCGAGCCAATGGATACAAAGGAGCCATCCCTATGAAATACGGTATTGATCCTAATGCTCCAGGCGAAAATACAGGAGTTGATATTGTTGTATGGCGTTATTCAGATGTTTTGCTATCTCTTGCTGAGGCTATTAATGAAACTGCAGGTCCTACAACCGAAGCTTATGATCTGGTCGCACAGGTAAGAAAAAGAGCCGGTCTGAACGCATTACCCTCAGGACTTTCAAAAGACCAATTCAGAAATAAACTGATGGATGAACGCCTATTCGAGTTCTGGTTTGAGGGAGGCAACAGGAGAGAGGATATGATCAGATGGGGAGCTTATATACAAAGAGCTCAGGATGATGGATCTACATTTGCAAAACCCGAATTTGTATTATATCCTATTCCAAGAAAAGCAATAAATGAAACCAATGGTATAATTAAACAAAACCCGGGATACTAATAAATAAGGCTGCCCAATTTTCAGGCAGCCTTTACTGTATATCAAAAAAGATTATTTATTACCAACGTAATAACATTCCGTAAGCCGAGTCCTGAGACCAGCTTAGAGTTTTGTAAAAAGGAGCTAAATAGGCTTCTCCTTCAACAGGAATATAGCACGAAAGCCCTGAAAATGCTGTAATGGGTTTTCCCAGAAAGTTCGGTGTATTCGCTTTATACACTACTGCTCTTGACAAAGCACTCTTTACTGATACCAATTGCTCCTGAGGGAAATATTTATCCAGCATATCTGCATAATCATATGCAGAAACAGGAGTATTCGGATCCAAATCCAGACGCTGTACTCCGTTTCTGCCAATTTTAGCAATCACATCCGGGTTATTCTGCAGAAGCTTTTTTGTTTCCTGAGCCAGCAATGGCAATTGCTTTGTATCAATCACAGAAAAAGTAGCAGACTGCTCTAACCCTGATTTCTGGCAGTAATATTCAACATAGGCTTTAGCTGTCTCTGTAAGTCCTGTTTTAACATCAGGTGTATACAATAAACGTCCAATCTGGTGATAAGGCATTCCCACACTAAGCACTTCTGTTGGAGAGGCCAGTATATAAGGCGCTACATTACGAAGCTCATAAAGCACCTCAACAGAAGCCATGGAGCATGCATCGAAAATCAGAAAATCCAGATTTCCAGGTAAAGCTGATTTCAGCTGTTGCACATCCATACTTTTGGAATTATCATCACCAAAAGAACGTGTTTTCAGCTGGCCAAGATTTGCAGGCACCCAGTTTGTAGCATGAGACCAAAGTATAGCTCCGTATGAATTTGCGGGAGCCAGGCTTTTCATATCTTCAAATATCATTTTCATTACCGCAGGATCAGAAGAATTATGATCTCCATATTTCTTCAGTACCTTGCTTTTAATGTCAGGGCTTGTATCATGGACAATTTCATATATTTTAGGCTCCTGTCCGAAGATACGGGCATAAACGATTAATTTTCCATCTATACCAGTAAAGCCTTCTTCCATCTGATTGAGATTGGTATAGGCATCCGATGCCAGACTGTTATTAGCAGCCATATAAACCATTACGGTGCGGGTGGCAACGGCATTGTTGCCTGAAGGACTGTCATCATCTCTTGAACAACTTGTTACAACAAGCAGTGTAAAGAAAAAATATATAAGTTTAATTGTACGCATAATTCCTGCAAAAATAATAATCTACTTTAATTCCTTTACCAAATAAATAAGCGTAGGGAAATGGTCTGAAAATCCATTCTGGAATACATTTCCTGAAAATGTGCGGAACGGATAGCCTTTATAGCGCCCTTCCTGTGTAATCAGAAATTCGGGATTGAAGATTTCAGATTTCCAGAATTTAAGAGACGCTTTATCTTCTCCTAACAAAGGCTCCGAAACGATAATCTGATCAAAAAGATTCCATTTTCCCTGATAGCCCAGCGAACCTATACCGCGGTCGTAATGTTGCCACATGGTATTAAAAAGGCCGCCTTTTTCTACTTCATTCTGGTATTTTTTAGCTCCCAATACTACGCGAACGCTTTTATCTGTCGGATCATCATTAAGGTCTCCCATAATAACAACCTTAGCTTTGTCATCCGCTGCATATAAGGAGTCCACTACTTTACGCACCATCGTTGCAGCATGTTCTCTTAATTCAGAAGATTTGCCACCATAACGGGATGGCCAGTGATTGACAAGCACGTGCAGATCTTCACCTGCTAATTCTCCTTTTACCAGAAGAATATCTCTTGTTCTATATTCCGGCATATCCTTAATATGGTAAGCAAATGTTTTTGAATCCTTTACTTTGAATAACGCAGGGTTATACAATAAAGCAACATCTACTCCACGTCGATCCGGAGAGTCGTAATGAACAATACCATAACCTGCAGATGCCAATGCTGGTTGTGCTACAAGATCTTCGAGAACTTTTCTGTTCTCCAACTCGCACAGACCTATAAAAGCAGGACCTGTCTGACTGTACTTTTTACCCAGACGCGAAATTACTTTCGCCATATTTGCCTGCTTTTTATTGTACTTTTCAGCAGTCCATATGTTAGGTCCTGCAGGCGTAAACTCTGTATCATTGATTGCAGGGTCCGCCTCTGTATCAAAAAGATTTTCCAGATTATAAAAAGCCGCAGTGTATACCTGATACTGCTTTTGCTGAGCAGTCATCAGATTTGACTGCACCAGAAGAATCAGAAAAACTAATGCTGCTTTATACGATTTAGTCTTTATCATTGTTCTTCAGTCTACTTTGTTGGCGTTACAATAATAGGTCCGCCGGGATTACCACCATTGGAAGAACCTCCGGTTAATTCAATATTATCCAGCCTGAAACCTACTTTGTTAGCGTCTGCTGCAGAAATAAATTCAAGCGTCAGATTTGCTGCCTGAGCAATTCCCGGTATTGTTACTGTATAGAATTTACTGTTATCTCCTCCTGCATTCGTCAATGGCTGATTTGGCAACGCTACAACTACTCCATTTACTTTTAGCTGAATATTATTGATATTTGCTGCACTTCCGGCATCGAATAAGTTAGCTGCCAACTGGAAGCTCAAGCTTACATCACCTTTATTCTGAGTATTTATTCCCGTTACTTTAATTATAACATCTTTGGTCGCCGGAAGCCATATATGTGCTCCATTATCACCTGACACACTACGGATATCTGCTACACCGGAATCATCTGTATAAACAACAGGAGCCTTCATATCAAAGTCTTTGAACTCACTGATTTTTGGTCTGTTTCCGGACGGATATGTTCCCGTACCAAATGTTTCTTTAAAGAATGATCCTGTCTGTGGCTTTTCAGGCTCAATAGGCTTACCATCAAAATTTTTAACATCTGCTTTTGTACGCAGTGTCAGCTGCCATGTTCCGTTATAACGTCCCAACATTCCGACAATTGTACCTTTACCTATCGGAAGTATATCTTTTGCAAAATCAGAGAAATTACTTGTACGTACATCCAATGTTGTCCCGGATGCATCTTTTACCTGCTCACTTGTAATAGCATCTCCAGTCGTAAATGCATTTTTGCCTCCTTTCACAAAGTATACACCTCTTATCTCTACCAGTTTATATACCATATCACCGGTTAGTTTATTCAGTTCTACTACCTGCGGTGTTGCATTTGCTACATTTGGCCAAGAATTACGGAAAGCTTTCGCTTTGAACATTTCCCAACTGATACGGTTTGCATTAGTAGATCCCATTCCTATTTGCAGTTCGCCACCGTATTTAACCATAAACAAATCTTTCAGCTGAATATAGACTTCTTGTCCTACCTGATAGCTGGCATATATAGAATTCTGGTCTACTCCCAGATAAATACCTCCTGAAGCATCCTGTACAAAAATCTGTTTGTAAATATTTCCGGACTCATCATTCCCCGTAACAATTCCTTTGATAACAAGATTATCTTCGATTAGTTGGGGTGTTGTAATATTAGTATAACGTTGTTTTAGTTGTGCAATGGAAATATTATCCAAAGGACCTGTATACTTAGCCTCATTAAGTGGCGGTGGTGTATAATCCCGCTCGCACGATACATGAAGTACCAGCATACATATTGCAAAAAACAAATATTTTATCGTTTTCATATTCATAGCGTATTAAAATCTATAACTTACATTAAAAAAGACATTGATTCCCTGCATATAGAAATAGCGGGAAGCGAAGCGATTCGGATAGGTTACATCCAGACGCCCCTGTTCGTATCCGCCTGTACGGATATTTTTGTTATTCAAAAGGTTCATCACCGACAAGCTTAAGTTAAGAGCCTGCTTGTTTTTAAGGTACACCAGCTTTCCAATAGAAGCATCCATTGTTACAGCATCAGTCAGGCGCTCCTGAGTTGTAAGCTCTTTGTAGGCATTGTAGCTGGCATCGTCATTAGGATTCACGTTTTCATAGTTAGATGCAAGCCTGCGCATTGCTGAAGCCGATATATAATTTCTTGCAACAGCATTAGCACTTAGCTCAAAAAACCAGTAATTCTGAAAATAACGTGCAGACAAAACACCGGCAAATTGTGGTGTTCCGGATACATGAAGGTTTTTCATGTATACTTTTTCTTCTGCATCTACTACTTTTCCATTCTCTGAGTTCATAATACCTGTCGGGTTATTATTGTAATAATATTCCGCCATTGTACCCATAAAATCAAAGCTCCAGTTGTCATTTAGTCGATACGTGGCAGCAGCCTCAATACCGTGATGCACTTTGTCTACTCCTACAAGGTTATGATATACAAACGTACGCTGAGAGTCGTGATAAAAAGCCATACGCTCCAATTGGTTATAGAAATTGGTCTGGAAAAGTGAAACCCTTCCCGACAAGCGTGGCATAGAGAATACGTAGTTAATATCTGTAGCAAAAATTTTAGAACTGCTTAGTCCTTTAACAACCTGTTCTGTAACCCTTGGCATAACATAAGCTCTGTCTGGTATAGGAGCTTCAGTTCCGTAACTAATGTTAGCCGTTAAGAAGTGTCTTCCGTTGAATTTGTAAGTAGCTCCTCCTTTAAACACAAAGTCAGTAAAGCTATATTTAGCACCTTTTCCGTAAGAAGTATCCGGAAAACGTCCGTTCATCATATTTCCTTGACGCTGAAAATCTGTATAAGTGAATTTTGCACCATAAAAGAAATCTAAAGCATGTGTCTGGTAACTGTTCATTACCCAGGCATTAACAGCATTAATGTCCATGTTGAAATCGTAACCAAAAATATCATCTACATATGCTTTACGATCCGGATACAGCAAGTCATTTTGCTTTGTATCATTATTTCCCGGAAAATCTCTTTCTGCAAACTTGTCCCTATCCAGTACATAATCTGCTCCAAGCAGATCAGCTACTGTCTTATACTGATACGATCGGGATCTACGTGCTTCTACACCCGCTGTAAGACGCATATTATTATCGTACAACTTATTGAAAGTTGAACTGATCGTTCCTTCCAATAGATCAGAGTGACGCTTTTCTACCATATAAAGTGCAGCGCCATTATACTTCCTTCTGTTCTCCGGATCCATATTCTGACGGTACATTTCCGCCCAGTTAACCTGGGTTACATTTGGATCTTTTGATCTCCAGAGATTCTGATAATAATCGAATGTTGTTGTATCTGTTTTAGAGGCATCCATACTAAAATAGGATGGCAGATATCTGTAATAATCCGGGCGCGGATCCATGGCATTATACCAGTTCAGGGCAGAGCCTGCGTAGCGTCCATAATGCACTAACGCTCCGGAAGTAAGGGATGTTTTCTCATCAATTTTCCAGATGTGTGAAAGAACTGCAGTAGGATCATAAGCTGTTACCATACGTGAGTTTCTCACTTTTCCGTCCTGATAACCCCAGTTAGGATTATACAGGTTATTACCCGTTAGATCATATGCTTCCTGAAAAGAGGCCCCTTGCTGTCCTCGTACTACAGGAGAACCATAAGTAACAAGTGACAGGGAATGTGCACCTTTTGCCCATTGTTTTTCTATAGATAAAGCATAAGATATATTCTGATAAGAAGTTCCGTCTATAAAACCTTCATCGGAATAACGCCCTCCAATAGCCCCTGTAAAGGCCCATCCATTATCCATAAGCCCTGTGGAATAGCTAAACATTGTACGGGCATAATAATTTCTGTTGGTATAAGATCCTGTCACCTTTCCACCTTTAGCATAAGAACTGGCGCGCATATTAATATTTTCTGCTCCGCCAATCGCTCCGAAGGTATAACTTCCACCATTATTATAATTAACAGCATCTCCGTTACGTGTAAGATCATTCAATGCTCCGATAGAAGCATAATTGAATACTCTGCGGTATTGATCATTTGCTACGACTCCGTTTACATAAGTCTGTTCAAATAAAGGTTCGTACCCCCTTACTCTAAAACGAAAAGGAGAAAGTTTGAATCCTGCTTTGTTCAGGTAAAGATCATTTGACATAATAACTGTTGACCGGATATCCTGACCGTTAACATCTTCATCATCCCTTAGCACATCATCATTAATAACCCCTAAAATAGACTGTACATCAATTTGGTTTTCCAGCACCAAAGATATTACAGGTAATTTTTTAGATTCTCCGGTATTTATCGTTATTGTCTTTCTGTATGGTCTGATGCCAGCTGAGTTCACCACAAGCTGGTCTTCCCCGGCATCAAGATTTACAAAAACAAATCCGCCATCAGATCCGGTTGTGGTTCTCTGCTTGCTTTTTTCAAGCGAAACCACTGCTCCGATGATCGGTGTTTTACTCTTTTCATCCACCAGCGTTCCGGACAATTGCGCTTTTTGCTGCGCATAAGCCATCTGAACACAAATGGGGAGAAGAGACAATACGTATAGTTTTTTACGCATAGTAATTGTTTAAGATAAAAATACAAGGGAGTCTAAAAGAACCTTTAAGACCTTCATCAACACTGTTTTCAGATGTATCAGAAGTAATGGTTCTCTTTAACCCCCTTGCAAAAATGTTATTAATCTTCTCTAATAATGAATAATGATTATTTTGTACCTACTACTTTTACGTTATCTACACGATAACCTGCTTTGTTATCTGTCGCTGTAGTATAGAACTCAATCGTAAGATTGTTGTTGTTTGCAATCCCAGTAAGTTCAACCGGAACATATGTATTTGAAGCACTTACCGCCCCTGTAGGCAATGTCTGCTCTACTCCGTTTACTTTTACTTTAATTGCTGCAATTGGTGCCCCTGCTGCATTTGCTGCGATTGAGTAAGACAACTTAAGGTTAGTAGCACCTGTAGCATTGATTCCCTCAATTTTAAATCCTGTATCTTTTGCTGAAGGTAACCATACATGCCCGTCCATTGTAGAAGTTGCACGGATATCTGCATACGCTGCTGTATATAAATCTGAATAAGTGATACCCGTTGCTGTATAGCCTGTATATGTTCCTATTCTGTCTCTTGTTGTAGCCTTAGGATCAGGATTTCCAAAAGTTTCTACAAAAATATTTTGTTCAGTTCCACCAGGGCCTGGACCAGGTCCAGGTCCAGGGTTTGTACCTCCATCCTGATCTACATTTACAGATCCTCCTGGTACAGTAGTCCAGTCAGTGATAGTACCAGCTCCTGTTACTGCTACTTGATTACCTGTAGATGATGTTTGTAATGTAATGTCAAAAGTATATTTTTTGGTTGCATCAAACGTTGTATTTGCCGGTAAAGTCCATGTATATGTTCCTGAAGCTAATGTAAACACTACAGTTTTTGCAGAGTAATCTCCCGGAAGTAATATAGCTTCTACAAACTGGCCTGGAGCTTTTGCTGTAGTTTTAGCCGTTACATCTTTTGGCGTAGCTGCACCACTTAATGTTCCTGTTGCAAGATCTAATGAAGCTGTTGTATTTACATTCTTGTAAGCTACAGATAGCCCATTAACATCTGCTACTCCGTTTCCGGCTTTAACCGTAAACTCAATTTTAGCCAGTTTATGTGCAAAATTAAGATTAGCTGTTCCAGAAGTTTTGCTTAAACCAGTTGCATTGTTGGAATACAATACATCGATAGCAGAAAGATTGGTTTGTGTCGCAACAGAAACAGGCAATGTAGTACCTGATAAGTTTGTAGTATACGGATAGTAAGCAACAAAGTCTACCGATCCTGTATCAGGATAATTGATAACTTCTGATCCGTCTCCGGAGAAATTACCATTACCTTCTGTTGTATATTTTTTATTCGAAGCCAAAACATTGGATAAACCATTACCTTGCTTCATAAAAACACCAATAGCATCTTTACTATCCCAGGTATTACCTGTTACACGTGTTGTAGGGGTTCCTCCGATAGAAGAAGTGAATTGAGCCTTCCCATTTCCTCCCATTTGCGGACCTTGATCACGATAGTCATCATTCTTACATGATTGCACAAGAAGTGCCAGGGCAAAAGCTGTGCTTAGCCCAAAAAGTTGATTTTTTCCCATTTTTAAAGGTTGATTGTTACTAAATTTATTATTTACGCCAGATCTGTGTATTTATCGTTCCTTTAACATCCTTACTTAGTGCCGGGAAGAAAGTAAATCCTGTTTCTTCCTCCAATGCACTAACGGTTGTTGTGTACTGCATGTAATCCGAATTAGCCGGTGCTGCATTATCCATTCTGAAGCCTATGGTATAATAGCTTCCTCCTTGCTTCATGGCCAGTACTTTGTAGTAATATTTAGGCTTTGCAACCTGTTTATTACTATTATCCATTACGAAGTCAACGTTTTTATCCGTCTTTGTTGTAACCATAGCTCCTGTCACAACATATAGTGTATCGGTCTGTGCAGACCATGTTCTTATTTTGTTTTCAAGCTGCGCCCAGATCCCCTGATTCAAGGTACTGTTTTGCGGAGTCATGTTCGTATAGTAGAAAGTTGTTGCATTTTCAGCAGTACTCGCTGTACGGTCAGCACTTGGCATTTGATGCCCACGGTCTAATCCATTAGTAGGATATCCTCTAGATAAGTTTGCCTGATAAATAGGATTAATAGATGGATCATACGCCCATGCATCTGTTCTTTTAGCAGACCCTAAATAACTACTGCTTATTGGATAAGCCACCCAATATGCCAGTTTATAATTTGTATCATATAGCATTGAAAAGTTTCTTCTGCTCGGCGAGAACATTTTCAAATTATATTGCATATTTTCTCCTGCAGTGATCACAGGTTGCTCCATATATTTCACAGTAGGAGTTGGATCTACAGTTCCATCTTTACCTAGTGTAACATCGTATTGATAGCGGTAGCTTTTCTGGAAAGTAGTATTTGCTGCAAGCTGCCATGTAAATGTTTTACCATCTGATTTTGTAAATACTATTTTTTGTTGTGCACTTATTGCTCCCGGGAACAATGTCCATTCAACAATAGTTTCATTAGAAGCATTCAGGTAGACTCTTGCCGGAATATCTTTAGTTTCTGTTTTTGGTTTTAATTCTCCGGAAGAAAGATCGAACGAAGCAGATGAAGGCATTGCCGTAAATGAAGCTTTCAAACCGTTAAGATCTGTTCCTTTTATCTTAAGTTCCAGCTTAGCCATTTGTCTTTCGAATGCTAACTTTACAGAACCTTGTCCGGCCTCGGAACCCGATGCATTTTTAGAATACATAAAGTCAAGAAGCTGTTGATCTTTTTGATCCGAAACATCAAGATTCAGTGTTAATCCATTAGCACTTCTGTATGGATAATAAGCGATAAAGTCTGCTTTTACACCCGCAGTAAATTCTAAACGGTCTGAAGCTTTCTTTGGAGAGAAGTTTCCATTACCCGAAGTAATAAAAGACTTATTAAATCCGTTATTTATAACAGTAGATTCATTTAGCGTGCTGCCGTTTTTATACATAAAAATACCAATGGTATCGTTCTGACTCCATTGTGTACCCTGAGCTTTCGTGTTATATCCTCCTGCTATCGAGCTTGAGAAATAAACACTCTTTTCGGTATTATCATTAGAAACAGCTTCATATTCCTTACTACAAGAATACATAGATAATACTACTCCACCCAACATACAAAGCCATCCCTTTTTAATCAGCTTTTTAAAATCACTAAATAAACTACTCATCCTATTTATAAAAAATTATCATAATTAACTCAGCGAAAATAAGCCAAAAAGAAAATATGGATGTTAACTCTCTATTACAAATGTGTTAACAAAGAAAAAAAACACATTAATAGACCGTTTAAGTTTATATAAATTAAAATATTCAATGCTACACGAAAATAATTACATGTTTTTTACTTTTGTGGCACTGTCAGGGGCTTCATCATTTTCTCTTCACAGATATATAATCCACCTATAAGTGAAAAATTTATTGAATTTTCTTATTTATAAAAATTTAATATTAATTGTCCTATCAGTGAACCTTTATAAAAGATTAGAAAATTTTAATATTAAAACATTTGCAGTAAAACGCAAGAAATTTTGTTTTTTTGCGTTAAATTTATGCTAAAATTATTCTAGCAGGCAGAAAGTCTGCTTGTTTAATTTGTATCTTTGTCAACTTAAAAATCAGAAGAAAGAAATGGGTTTATTTGATATGTTCACGCAAGAAATTGCTATTGACCTTGGGACGGCGAATACGCTGATCATCCATAATAATAAAATTGTAATCGATCAGCCTTCTATCGTTGCAATAGAGCGATCCACCGGGAAGCCAATTGCTGTCGGAGAGCAGGCTAAACATATGCAGGGAAAAACCCACGAAGATATCAAAACCGTCCGTCCGCTTAAAGATGGGGTTATTGCAGATTTCCAGGCTTCTGAACATATGATTAAGGAATTCATCAAGAAAATTCCTGGAATCAAAGGAAAACTTTTCCAACCAGCTTTACGTATCGTAATCTGTATCCCTTCTGGTATTACTGAAGTTGAAAAACGCGCTGTAAGAGATTCTGCCCAAAAAGTGAACGCTAAAGAAGTTCGTCTGATTTATGAACCAATGGCCGCTGCAATAGGAGTTGGTATTGACGTACAAAAGCCTGAAGGTAATATGATTATCGATATAGGTGGTGGTACAACCGAAATTGCAGTTGTTGCATTAGGAGGTATTGTTTGTGATAAATCTGTAAAAATTGCAGGTGATGTATTCACTAACGATATTGCATATTACCTGAGAACTCACCACAATTTGTATATTGGAGAGAGAACAGCTGAAAGAGTTAAAATTGAGGTTGGTTCCGCAGTTGAAGAACTGGATATGCCAATTGAAGATATTCCGGTACAAGGTAGAGACCTTATCACTGGTAAGCCTAAAGAAATTATGGTAGGCTACAAAGAGATTGCACGTGCATTAGACAAATCTATTATCCGCATTGAAGATGCTGTAATGGAAACGCTATCTCTTACACCTCCGGAATTGGCTGCTGATATCTATAAAACTGGTATTTATTTAGCTGGTGGTGGTGCCTTACTAAGAGGTCTAAGCGACAGAATTCACAGAAAAACAGGTTTACCTGTATTCGTAGCAGAAGACCCGCTAAGAGCTGTAGTTCGTGGTACTGGTATCGCATTGAAGAACATGGATAAATTTAACTTCCTGATTAAGTAATTATAACCCTATATTCCCTCTGAAAATTAAATGAGCTTTCTGATAAGATTATTTTCGAAGAATGGATTCTTCGTCTTCTTTATCGTCTTGCAGATTATTGCTGTAATCTTAATTTTCAGAAAAAATTCTATGCAGCAGTCTTTTATTGCTGCACAAACTTCTGCTTTTAACTCCCGGATATCCGGATATATAGACGAAGGAACCAATTATCTGAAACTAAAACAGATAAATGAGGATCTCGTTGCCCAAAACAAAGCTCTTATGATAGAGCTTTACGGAAAGGATTATTCGGGTCCTGCAAAACTTACAAAGGTAAATGACTCTGTGAAAGGAGAACAGGTTTACACATTTGTAGATGCCGATGTTGTCTTTAACTCTATCAACAGGAGTGACAACTATTTTACGATAAACAGAGGATCTCAGCAGGGAATTGCACCAGAAATGGGTGTAATTTCACCACAAGGGATTGCCGGAATTGTAATTAATACAACCAGCAATTATTCTCTTGTGCAATCTGTACTGAGTATCCACAAAATAAGAATTAATGCCTCTCTTAAAAATTCGGGGTACTTTGGTACACTAACATGGAGAGGTGAAGATTCCAGAACAATGCATCTTTCAGATGTACCTAAATATGTTCCTCTGAAAATCGGAGATACTGTTGTTACCGATGGTAAATCTTCTATTTTCCCGAAAGGAATTATGATTGGAAAAATTGCCGGTTACGATGTAGATCCTAAAACCGGTTTCTGGGATATCTCAGTAGAACTGAGTGAAAAACTGGGGCAGACCCAAAAGGTATTCATCGTGAACAACCTTAAAAAAATGCCTGCAAAACAAATTCAGGATACTTTAATCAAAGTGCAGAATGGTAAGTAGAAATGTTATAACAGACCTTTTAATGATTGCATTGCTTATTGCATTGCAGATATTTCTGTTTAACAGACTTTCAATTTCCGGATATATCCCCGTGGTATACCCTATTTTTGTAATGTTCTACCCATTCTATCGTAATAATTATATTTATTTATTTTCAAGCTTTTTATTAGGTCTTGGTATCGACGCTTTCCTTGGAACCTGGGGAATTAATGCATTTGCTACATGCCTTATAGCTTATTTCAGAACACAATTATTTCAGTCTTCTATATCCAATGAAGCTGATAGCTTTTCATTTCAGTCCATTCAGTGGACACAATTTTTGTTTTTTATATTTATCAATATTTTTATTCATCAGCTATTGGTACAATATCTTGAATTTTTTAAATTGAGCAGAATTCTGGAAGTCTTTATAAATGTTATTTTTACTACAATTATTTCATTTGTATTTATCCTCCTGTATGCCTTAATTTTTAGAATCAAACAAAAAGTGTGAAACCGTACTTCAGAATATTGGCCTTTATTAGTATTATAGCGTGCATTTTCGTTGCGCGCCTGGCTTATTTACAGTTGTTTACAGACAGGTATGCTTTGAATGCTGCCAATACCTCTATCAAAATAGAATATATTATCCCTCAGCGCGGTGTTATATTTGACAGAAATGGTAAAATTATGGTGGGCAACCAGCCATCCTTCGAAATTTCATTCACTCAGGCACTTATGAAGCCGGATTTTGATACTATTTCTTTCTGCAGCCTCGTAGGAATGAACAAAACACAGTTTATTAAACGTATAGAAGAAGTAAAGGCCGAAAAATATTACTCTAAACTTACTCCAATGACCTTTATTAAAGATTTAGGCAGAGAGGATATTGCCAGAATTCAGGAACGTATTTTTAAATATCCTGCATTTTCAATTGTTTCGAGACCACAAAGACAATACGAAATCAATACTTCAGGAAACCTTTTAGGGTACACCAATCAGGTAAACCCGTCTTATATCAAAAGAGACTCCACCTACTATCTTCCTGGAGATATTGCCGGTATGACCGGAGTTGAAAAATCCTATGAAAAGCAGCTTCGTGGTGTTAAAGGGATGAAGTATATCCAAAAAGATATACGCCTGAGGAATATTGGTTCTTATAAAGATGGCAAACTGGATAAGCAGGTTGTTCCCGGAGATGATCTAACCCTGACAATAGACTACGATCTTCAGAAAATAGCTGAAGAAATGCTGGTTAACAAACATGGTGCTATTGTCGCTATAGATCCTAATAACGGAGAAATTCTGGTTTTAGCCTCTGGTCCGGATATCGATCCGAATCTATTTACCGGTCCGGAGAAAAATAAAAACCTGTACAAATTACAGGTAGATACACTTTACGATAACAAGCCAACCTTCGACAGATCATTACAGGCAGCCTATCCTCCGGGATCTACTTTCAAATTACTTACAGCTTTGGCCGGGATGCAAATGGGCGTAATGGATGAAAAAACAGTATACCCTTGTGGCGGAGGCTTCAATTATAGAGGTTTGAGAATTAAGGGACATGGCGGAGCAGATCCATTGATTCCTGCAATACGGGTTTCCAGTAACTGTTATTTCTCCTATGCTTTTATTTCAATTATGAATAAATATCCGGGAGATCCCACCAAAGGAGTTGACGAATGGAAAAAAATAATGAATAGCTTTGGCGTTGGAGAATTTTTAAACAATGACCTAGCTGTTGGCTCCAAGGGACGTATTCCATCCGGAGAGTTTTATGAAAAAAGAAGTGGTACTAAAAACTGGTTCTCCGACATTACCAGAAACGGTGCTATATTCAATGGTATGGGGCAGGGAGACGTGCTTCTTACACCTCTTCAGATGGCCAATGCCGTTGCGGCAATTGCCAACAAAGGATGGTATATAACACCACATATTGTAAAGCTTGTCAATGGAAAGCCTAACCCAGACCCTCGCTTTAAGGTAAAGCATAAAACTCTTGTAGATCCTAAGCATTTTGAACCAATTCTGAAAGGTATGGAACAGGTGGTATTAGCGGGTACCGCAAGAAGTTTAAGATCTTCAGACTTTACACAGCTGGCCAAGACAGGTACAGCACAGGTTCCACAAGGTAAGGATAACTCTATTTTCGTACTGATTGCTCCTGCAGACAAGCCAAAAATTGTGGTAGCCGCCGTAATGGAGCATGCCGGATTTGGCGCTACATGGGCTGGACCTGCCGCAACAGTAGTTGCTGAAAAATATATAACCGGTGAGCTTAAACGTGAACACCTGTACAAAAAAATGATAACTTCCAGCTTTATGCCGGAGTATAAAAGACAATGGATTGTTGACCTGAAGAGAAAAGGCCTTTATGTAGAGCCAAACAAACAGGACTCTATCCAGAAAAGAAAAAAAACAGAGGACAGCCTGAAGGCATTGAAAATATCCGCGGAGCAACCGAAGCCGCAACAACAAAATAAAACCAAAAATTAGTATGAAGTGGGCCGAAGGAATTGATAAGCTGGGACTAGGATTATACTTCCTGCTTTGTATTTTCGCTATTGCAAATATCAATAGTGTAGACGCCGAATTGGGTAAGAAGCAATTGGTATTCTTTGGTATTTCTGTGTTTGTTGGTATTATCATATTTTTTACCAGAAACAAGTTTTTTGAGAATATGGCCTCAATTATCTATGTTGGCGGAGTATTATTACTTATTGGTCTATTTCCTTTTGGAAAAGAAATTCTAGGGCAGAAAAACTGGTATAAATTTGGGAGCTTTACGATGCAGCCTGTAGAATTTGCCAAAATTGGTACAGCTCTTATGCTGGCGAACTATGTTGCCGGGCCAGATTTTAATATAAAAAATAAGAAATCTCTATGGACAGCTCTTGGTATTATTGCGATTCCTGCAGTTGTGGTTCTTGCAATTCCGGACGTAGGATCACTGTTGGTATTTGGTGCATTTTTTATCGCTTTATACCGTGAAGGACTCAGTGGATGGCTATTTGGTTTAGGTTTTCTTTTTGCTGTGGTTTTTCTGGTATCACTTGCTATAAATCCACTTTATGTGGTTTCAGGAATTCTTATTATTACCGGATTACTTATCTTTTTCAATTATTATAAAATATCCTGGAATATTATTTCCATAGCTTCTATTGTAGGTTCAGTACTTGTTCTGAGCGGTCTGGCTTTGGCTTCTCCAAAAATCCTTGAAAAGCTACCTAAACACCAGAGAGAAAGAATTGAAGTACTTTATAAAGGTGAAAGAATGTTTCGTGATACTTCTGGTTACAACCTTTTATATTCCAAGACCGCTATTGGTTCCGGAGGACTATGGGGCAAGGGCTATAAAGAAGGTTCTGTAACCCAGGGTAAATTTGTACCTGAACAGCAAACCGATTACATATTCTGTACAGTAGGTGAAGAATGGGGCTTTATAGGAAGTGCTACACTTATTATTTGTTATGTTTTGTATATAGGAAGGATATACTATTTGGCTGAAAAGCAGAAAAGCACCTTTAACAGGGTTTTTGGCTACAGCTTTGCCTCTATATTACTTTTACACTTTTGTATCAATTTAGGCATGGTTATGGGCTTATTTCCAACTGTTGGTATTCCTATGCCTTACTTCAGTTATGGTGGTAGTTCCTTACTTGCCTTCTCTATGATGACATTTATATTCTTCAAACTAAACTACGCGGACCGCAATAGTCTGGTATAAGTCATTTTATTTCAATCTTATATTACACTCCCTTACAATCGGGATTAATAACTCCTACTTAGATATGCAATATCAGAGTTATCTGTTAGTATAGTTTTGTAAGGAATTCTAGCTTTTCCTCACCAAAAGAATATAAAAGATTATGATACTATAATTATCACAAAGCTTAATGACGAACATAAAAGCCGTTTACAGTCAATAACATTGTTTTTCCGGGAAAGAATATCAACTATAAAGATTAGAGCTTAAATACACCCCATAAAAAACAAAGCCTTTAGAAATCTAAAGGCTTTGTTTTTGTTATTTTCATTTATTCTACAAAATACTAGTTCTCTGCAATAATTCTTTTTGCTGATCTGTATTTTCCTCTCCAATATGAATCATCCAGTGAAGATACCATTACTCCTCTTGATGTAGAAGCATGTATAAATTTAATTTCACCCGAAGATGTTACTTCTTCAACAATTCCTACGTGAGAAATTCTTCCTCTTCCTGAATGAGCAAAGAAAATAAGGTCTCCCTTCTGTAAGTTTTCTTTTGCTATAGGCTGCCCTTCATGAGCCTGAGAAGCAGCTACTCTTGGCAGTTCTACACCTGTAGCTTCTTCATACACTGACAAAACAAAAGCAGAACAATCTATTCCGCTTCTAGTTGTACCGCCTAAACGGTACGGTGTACCAAGGTATGTATATGCCTGCTTCAGCACATTATCGATTGTATTATTTCTTTTTACTGATGCGTTTAATGCTTCTTCCATTCCTGCTTTCTCTAAGCTCGCAAATGTAGCCACAGATTCACCTACATTTTCTTTGATTTCTTTTTTAGCTTCTGCTATTTTTTTCGGGCTTAGTTTCGCCAGTTTGGCATCGGTTTTGTATTGTACAGGACTGGAAACAACATAATTAGAAACACACGATTGTAGTGACATAGCTCCTACAATTGCTATTAAATAAAGTGAAATTCTTTTCTTCATATATATTTAATTACTGTGTTAAAATGTACTCTTTTTTTGAAAATTGCTTCACAAATTTAGACAAAGGTGTTTTTCGAGCACTGCTCAACCACCATACACCCTGTACATTTTAACACTTTTTAACGTTTATACAGAGAGTGTTAAAAAAAAAGAAACCGCAAACTGCCTTTTTTGGCGATTTGCGGTTTCTTTTTATTAAGATTCTTTAACAAATTTATTTCAATCTGTCTATAAATACCATTGATACTAGAAATTAAAGGTATATGAAAGATTAAATGTTCTTCCTCTTCCTTTATAATAGAACAGATCCGGAAGACCATAAGCGCCATATAGTATCTGCGAACGCTTACTCCATATCGTTTGATAATCGGTATTGAAAAGGTTCTGAATACCAAGATTAAATTTACCCCATGGTAGCTGATAGCCAATCATAAGATCTGCAGTATCGTATGAATCGATTACATTTCCTAAGTCGTCCTTAAGTTTAAAGTTTTGCAAATGCTGGTATCTGAAGTTCCAATTTTTAATCTGATATCCTATATATGATATCATTTTGGAAGGCGAGGCATTATAGACTTCCTGCTTGTTCCACATTCCTTTATTATCTACTTCAGACTTTATTAAAAGTCCACTGGCTCCAAAATATACTCCGTTAGGCATATAATAAGATATTTCTGCCTCTATTCCCATATTTCTAAGCTTCAGATCATTTACAATTAACTGAAATGTTTGTTTGTCTACCGTTATGCTTTTATCGGAATTGCTTAGGAAGCCTGAAACCTGTGCTTTAAAACCATTACTGTTAACACGGTAACCAACTTCATACTGATTTGTTTTAATCCCTTGTAATGGTTGCTCTTTAACGTTAATACTGGATACTACATTCCAGTTTCCCGTTTTCTGATCTAGCTTGTAAGTTCCGGCACCATAATATTTGGATGGGTCGGCAAGGCTTACCCCTTGAGAGAAAGTTCCCCATACCTGATTCTTTTCATTAATCTTATATAAAAGTCCTGCATTGGCTAGCGTCATATTGTAATCGCTTTTTCCACCAGGAATGGCTGAAGCTGACTTACCATAGCCCATTGCTACTTGTACTTGCTGTGTTGCCCCTACAAAATCATCCACCTCTACATTAATTCTCTGATAACGCACTCCTGCATTAAGTTGTAATTTAGGAATGATATCATATTTTACCTGAGCATATCCTGCATAACTTCTGGAATGGTTGGTTGGATATCTGCCAAGCTCGTATTGCGTTGTATTAATCAATCCGCCACTTGACATTGTTTTCTCAAGATTGTATACCGACTGGTTTGCGTCGAATTTTTCAAAATCTATATCAACCCCGTAAGTAATATTTAGTTTATTCCAGTTTTTGGAAAGCAATGCTTTTATACCTGTATAATAAGTATTTTGTTGGGATGACGACATATAACTTATTGTTCCTGTCTGTAACTTCAGATTCCCCGGAAAAGGATAAAAGCCTAATTTTTCGCCCCTTGTAGCTACCTGTACATAAAGATCCTGTCCTCCTAATATATTGTTGCCGGTATACGCTAAAGTTCCCATATAGCGCTCCGTTCCTATATTTTTATCGGAAGAGAATCCGTCTCTCATAGATAAGATTTTAGGATCACGTTTTGTAAAAGCACTAAGATTCTCTCCAAGAAAAACACTTCTGTCTCCATTGAACTTGGAATTATAATACTGTACCGATGCTGTAACCTTATGCTTGTTGTTAAACTTGTAGCCTCCTGTTGCCAAGATATCTATGGACTGATTATACTGTAAATCCGTTTGAGTGATATCAGTAATCAGCTGCTTCTGATCGGCTCCATATACACCACCATTCTGCTGATAAGCAACACCTAGTCTTCCAAATAACTTTTCGCCTTTTCCGGCGATAGACTGAGCAGCACGAAAGTCGTGATCATCTTTCCCCATAAACCCGGTACGGACTCCTAACTCTGTTTCTCCACTTAATCCTTTTTTAGAAGGTGTTTTGGTAATAATATTAATAATGCCTCCTGTAGCATTACCTCCATAAATTGCACTTGCTCCGGACAGAACCTCAATTCTCTCTATATTAAAAGGATCTATGGCATCCAGCTGACGGCTGATTGTTCTTATACTGTTTAGAGAAACTCCATCAATCATTACCAATGCAGAACGGCCACGCATATTTTGACCATAATTAGTTCTACCCTGTGGTCCTATGTCTAAACTCGGTATAAGAATAGAAAGCATTTCTTTAATAGGAACTCCATTCTTAGCCTGTAACTCAATTTTATCTTTTGGCACTACCCAAACTGTTCCGGGAATATCCGATATCTTCGTAGGCTTCCTAGAAGCGACAATCACAACATCGTCTATATTCTTAGTATTTCCGGAATCTTTTACACTTTGCGCATATCCCGGGAAATAAGCCAGTACAGCTATAGCAGATAATATTATTTGTTTTTTCATAAACAGAACTGAATATATTTTAACTGGCAGTAAATATAGTTTTTATTAATTCTAAATTAAAACAAAATAATAGTGAAATTTGTCAGGATGGCTATTCTAAGAATTAAGAAACTAACCGATAATATCAGCTAATCAGATTCTGTAGCATCAAAAGCAAAATAAGACCAGAAAGATTAAAGAAATAAGGACATAAAAAAAGCACCTACATTTCTGTAAGTGCTTTATAAGAAGCTCCTCCTGCTGGGCTCGAACCAGCGACCCTCTGATTAACAGTCAGATGCTCTAACCAACTGAGCTAAGGAGGAATGTCCTTTGTTTTAAGTGGTGCAAATATACACACATTTTATATTCACTGCAAATATTTTTTTATATTTTTTTGCAATAAATTCTCTATCAATTGAAAATCAGCTTATAAATATCGCTTCCGAAAATAAGAATCATAAGTCCTAAGAGGAATATCACACCTATCATCTGCGCATTTTCCAATACTTTCTGTGGAACAGGCTTCCCTGTTACCATTTCCCAAAGAGTAAATAAGACATGCCCCCCATCCAATCCTGGAATAGGAATAAGGTTAAGGAACGCTAACCATACAGAGAACATTGCTGTAAACGACCAGAATGCAACCCAGTCAATCTGTGCAGGCATTTGCTTTATAATACCAATCGGACCGGAAACTTTAGTATAACCTTTTGTTTTCTGATTAAAGATAATTTTAAACTGCTTTATCTGCATTACCAGTACATCTATAGTTCTGGTAAACCCTCTTGGAATAGCCTGAAGGAATCCGTATTCTTTTGTTACACTTGTTTTTTCAAAAGAAGCCATCATTACTTTAAAATCCGGAGTGAAACCTATTTTCCCTTTAGCATCTACATTTACCGGAAGTTCCAGCTTTTCACCTTTTCTTTCAACTCCTATAGTAATGGTTTTGTTCTTATTAGCCATTACCTCTCCCGAAACTTCGTCAAAGAAGAGTGCAGATTTTCCATTTACAGAGATAATCTTATCTCCTTTTAATAAACCTGCCTTCTGTGCGCCCATATTTGGTGCAATAGAATCTATAACAGCAGGAAATCTTGGGGAGAAATAAGCTTTTGCCTCATTAGATTTAATAACTTCTGCAACGCCGTTCTCATTAACCGGAAAAGTTACTTCTTTTCCGTTACGCAATACTGTAGCCTCATTCGCGAAAAGCATATTGATCATGGATGTTTCCATTCTTTCAGCTGGCTTCCCGTCTATTTTAAGGATTTTATCACCCGTCTCTAAGCCCATTTTACGGCCTTCTTCGGAAACAGCTATACCGTTTTCGAATTTAGCATTATCATGGTAAGTTTCTCCATTAAAGAAAGAAAGACATGAATATATTAACCAAGCTAAAAAGAAGTTAACTGTTACCCCACCCAGCATGATAATAAGACGCTGCCAAGCTGGTTTAGATCTAAACTCCCATGGTTCAGCAGGTTTCTTCAATTGTTCAGTATCCATGCTCTCGTCTACCATTCCGGCAATTTTTACATAACCACCGAAAGGAAGCCAGCCTATACCATATTCCGTTTCTCCGATTTTCTTTTTTACAAGAGAAAACCAAGGGTCAAAGAACAGGTAAAACTTTTCAACTTTGGTTTTGAAAAGTTTAGCCGGGATAAAGTGTCCTAATTCGTGTAGGATCACCAAGATTGAAATACTTAAAACGAATTGAAATATCTGATTAAATAACTCCATTTGTAATATTTGAAATGCAAAAATAGGAATAATATTCGAGCCTGAGGGGAAATAAAAAAGTTGCCTTAAAATAAGGCAACTATACTATTTTTTGGTGTTTATGGATTACAATGTAAACTTGAATCCAAATCCGAATCTACCTACGTTAGAATCTCCACCATTTGAAAGCCAGAATGCTGGTCTCCAGTCGAATGAAAATGCGATAGGTGCTCCGCTAATCTTGTACTCTAAACCTGCCATCGGACGGATTGCAAACTGAGTATCTCCTCCTTTAACAAAACCTAAAGCCGGTCCGATACCTAAATACCAGTTAAGGCCTTTAGCTCCGGAAATACCTTTGTTATAGGAGTACATTGCCTGTAGCATAGTAACATGATTACCAAATACCACTTCTGCCTGTCCGGCATTGTTACCATCGAAGAAGTGCTTTACAGCCGGTCCTACCAAAGTAGATCCATCTCCAAAATCTACAGAAAGTCCTAAGCTCGTTTTGTAGATCTGTGCCTTCGCCTGAGTTGCTCCAATTGCTAAAAAAGCAACAGCAAATAAAGATTTCAATAAATTTTTCATAATCGTCTATAGTTTATTTATTTGTTTTACGTTTCATTTTATTATTTCAGGTTGAATACTACTCCAATACCACCTCTGTTACCTACTTCGGCGAAAGCTCCTATTGTAGGAGTAAAGAAATATCTGAATCCTATATGTGCTCCAAAATCAAACGTATCACCAAGAACTCCCATTGTTATACCTGGATAAATATCGAATTTATCCGGAAGTTCCAAGACATCCTTTAGGTGGTAATTCGCACGTGCGTATACAGATATCCCTGTTTTTTTATTTCCGTCTACAGTCTTTCCTTCAGAATAAATACCTACTCCGGCACCTATAGAAACTGCATCAGCAATTCCATAGTCATAAGATCCTTTAACACCAAAACCGCCTTTTCCCCATACATTCATGCCTGCCTGTATTTTTTGGTCACCCTGCCCATTCCAAGCCTGAGCGCTGGTCATCTGAATAGCAAACATTCCTATTATAGAAAACAATACCTTTTTCATAAAATAATCTTATATTCCTTTTTATTATCAATAACTTTACTAACGCAATTTTAATAAATTTATTCTTACTGTTTATGAAAAATTTAAAAATATTGGGCTTACAGCATGATATTCAATGGAAAAATAAAGTTAAGAATTTTGAAATTATCGAAAAACTTTTACCTAAAGAGGATAAACCGGATATTTTTCTTCTCCCCGAAATGTTTGCTACAGGCTTCTGTATGGATGTGGAAGAAATCGCCGATCAGGATGCTGAAGTTCTGAACTGGATGACATCTTTAGCTGTAAATAATAATATTGCTGTAGGCGGAAGTGTTGCCGTAAAAGAGAATGGCAAGTTCTATAATCGGTTTTATTTTATAGAAAAAAACGGAACTGTACACCATTACGATAAAAGACATCTTTTTTCCTATGCAAAAGAAGATCTGTTTTATACGCCGGGAACAGAAAAAGTAGTTATAGAATATATCGGTTGGAAAATATGTTTACAGGTCTGCTATGATCTTCGCTTTCCTGTTTTTGTAAGAAACACGGAAAGTTACGACCTGATTCTGAATATTGCCAGTTGGCCATCTACCCGAATAGACGCCTGGGATACATTACTAAAAGCAAGAGCAATCGAAAATCAGTCTTATGTTTTTGGTCTTAATCGTGTTGGAAATGATGGTAATAAATTACATTATAACGGTTCTTCTCATTGTTTCTTTGCAGATGGTTCAGAAATAGCACTCCTAAAGGATAATCTTATTTATGCAGAATTAGATAAAGATTTATTGACTGAATTCAGACGCAAGTTTCCGTTTTTAGCAGATCAGGATATTTTCAGCCTTTCTGTGTAAACAAAATCTACAGATAAAACATAAACAACTATAAACCAATGTGATAAAATAAGTTGTATTATTTTATCAATTAAGATATTATAATATTTTTCATAGATAAATAGACAATATTAAATTACCCTATAAAAGTGATAGATTTTTTCACTGGGATTTGTTTATAATCGTTCTAAACAATACTATTTTCTTCCCTTCTGTGTTAAGAAAATTTAATATTTTTGCAACATAAATAAAATGAAATGGGACTTATTCTTAAACCGATTGATGTTGTAGACGACATTTCACAGGAAGATTTCCGCGAAAAATATCTTAAGCCACGTAAGCCTGTGGTTATAAAAAATATGGCTAAAAAATGGCCTGCTTACCAGAAGTGGACCATGGAATATATGAAAGAAGTGGTTGGCGATGTAACCGTTCCTTTATATGATAGCTCAAAAGCAGACCCTTCTGCTCCTATTAATTCATCAGCTGCAGAAATGAAATTTGGCGATTATATCGACCTTATTCAGAAGGAGCCTACCGACCTTAGAATTTTCCTCTTTGATCCGATAAAGTTTGCTCCGAAATTACTGGACGACTATATCTCCCCAAAAGATTTAATGGGTGGATTCCTGGATAAATACCCAAACATGTTCTTCGGAGGTAAAGGCTCTGTAACATTCTTACACTTTGATATCGATATGGCTCACATCTTCCATACACACTTTAACGGAAGAAAGCATATCCTTCTTTTCGACTACAAGTGGAAAGAGCGCTTATATCAAATTCCATATGCAACTTATGCATTGGAAGATTATGATATCGAAAATCCGGACTTCAGCAAGTTTCCGGCTCTGGACGGTGTTGAAGGAATTGAATGTTATCTGGAACATGGAGATACTTTATTTATGCCAACAGGATGGTGGCACTGGATGAAGTATCTGGATGGTTCATTCTCTATTTCACTCCGTGCATGGGATAAAAGCTGGGGTGTAAAAGCTCATTCTCTTTGGAACCTTACTGTTCAGCGTAAATTCGATAACTTTATGAAAGCACGCTACAAAAAGCGTTACATGGACTGGAAAGAAAAAAAGGCTGTTGAAAGAGCAAATATCGCACTAAAAAAAGGTCTTCCGAAATAAAATAAAAATCTCAGCAATGCTGGGATTTTTTATTTAGCTTTATTACATGAAGGTTTTTCTGATTCTTTCACTTTCAATTTTGTTTCTTCAATGTAAAAAGGAAGAAAAACTTTCTGACGGGATTACATTTCAGTTTGATAAAAGTATTATGATGACGTTTCAGGCATTTGATGAAGGCTATGGAGAAATAGGGGGAAAAATACTCTATATTGGTGTTAAACCATCAAAAATTCCGGTAAAATATTATTTCAGTGGAATAGCGCCACCACCGGCGCCGCCATATGCAAAACAAGACTATAAACCAACTCGCAAAAGCCTTCAAAGAGATTCTTTAATTGAGAAATATTTTAAGGGACATTTAGATTTTGATATGGATTATAAGAATACCAAATATGATTCTTTAAATAATAAAAACTTTATTGTTGAGGCTAGGTATAAAGATACTATTCCACAATATGCAATTCCTTTAGAAGAAAACATCATAAAAAGTTATTATTCATTTCCTGTTATCATCAAAAATATATCTACAAGAGATTTAAGATTAAATGATTACGCTATGTCTATAACTTATGAAGTATTAAATTATAATAAGAAATGGCAAATTATTTTTAATTATGACACTACAGAATCCTGCTGTTTCTGTGGAGAAACGGGTCCTGGATTTTTATTCAAAAGGGAGGCTTACATGATTATGAGTATTCCATACCTTCACGGCAACTTTAAAACAAAAATGCGTATCCGGTTTGGATACGCAATTTCTAATGAATTCGATACTTCTGTTGATCCTGAAATTTTCAAAAAGCAACATGAAGCTATTTTTATAAAATAAAACTTATAGTATCCTGTAAATTGGATACTGTCTGTGAGTTTTTTTCTCATAATAAGGAGAGTTTTCATATACCCAGTCCAGCTGTGCTTTGCCATCTTTTGCAAAATCTTTATCTATTTTCTTCTTAGCTTCAAAGGCAGTTCTTAGTGCTGTATCATTTTTCATGAGGTCTGTTGCTGTATCTTCAAATATATACGCAGAATAGTATTCCTTTTGTCCCAGCATAGCATCAAAGAAGTTCCAGTTAAAGAAAGAATCTAAAGCTTCAGGTTCTAATGTTTCTAATATATATTTCACGCCGGATTGCTGTGTTGGTACCACATAATCTCCTGCCAGAAATTTAATTTGTTTATTGGATTTCCCTACAACTGTTTCATAGTGAACATAATGACCTTCGTAAGGATTCTTTACAGTCTTGAAGTCATTGATTTTATAAGATTCTACTGTAGCAATACTGTCACGCTTCAGTATGTTCATCTTAATATGATTTCTTTTTAATTCCTCTATTACACGATATTCCGATTGTGGAATTACATAATACCTCGGGATAATTACAAATCCGGTTGGAGCATAGGTATTGAAGAGTTTTATCTTTTTTGTAAAAGGCTTATTACGGTCATAATACAATCTTTTCTGTCCGGAGATTCCACTTGGCTTATATCCCGCCTCAAAACCTTTAAAATCCATTGTTGAATACTTTGTAGAATCTACTTTCCAACGAATAGGATATTGTTTCCCGGCTGTATATTGTTTAAGGTTTTCTTTACGAATCTCTTTTATTCTCTTATAATTCTTATCGATATTCTCAAGATTTACCAGCATGTATTTGTAAGTAGCATCTACTCTTTTATCATAGGGCTTCAGCATATGGGTTTCCACAACCGTCCCAATAGAGTTGAATAAGCTTGTATAGCCAGTAGCATAGCGTGGAGAATCTTCGAAAGCAGCAAAGCCTATTTCCGGAACATCTCCGTGAATATTAACATAAGGAGTACTTTCGTATCCCAATGACTGCATTTGCTTTAGATTGTCAGCCTGAAATTCGTTGAAAAAATAATCACCAAGTGATTTTCCTAGTCTTTCCTTATGTGTAGAAATATAAGTGAAAGTATATTGGTAATCCGCTCCGTTGCTCACGTGATTATCAATAAATACATCGGGATTTAACCATTGGTATATCTGCTGGAAACTTCTGGCATTTTTTGTATCAGCTTTTATAAAATCCCTGTTCAGATCATAGTTCCTAGCATTACCACGGAATCCATATTCTTCAGGTCCGTTCTGATTTGCTCTGGAATATGAGCCTCTGTTCAGCATTCCACTAACATTATATGCTGCAATTGCTGCTATAACAACATTCTTAGGAGCTTTTATCTTCTGCGTTGCCAGATCTCGCATCAGCATCATTGTAGCATCTATACCATCGGGTTCTCCGGGATGAATCCCGTTATTAATCATCAGGACAGTTTTATCCTTACCTAGTTTTTCTATTTTCTCTTTAAACGGATTAAAAACAACAACATAAATAGGTTTTCCGTTATCATCTTCTCCTTTTTGCAGGTACTGAATGTTTTTGAAGTTTTTAGACAAATCCTTGTAGAAAGTATTCATCTCATCATAAGTAACGGACTGATTGCCGTTTCCCTTTTCATATGGTGTGAGGTAAGTATTTTGTCCAAACACCAACCCCGAAAAGCAAGACAATAAAAGAAATTTAAGCTTCATGAATTTATTATTTTTCAAAACTTAAATTTACAACATTGTCATCATAATTTATTTACAGATCAGGGATTTCTTCCCTTTTCATTCGGATACAGATGTGGAAGTGGCTCACTTTGCCAAAAGTCCTTGGTATTGATATCCATAATAGATACAGCTCCGGTAAAGGCTGCTCCAGTATCTACATTCCAGATATTAGCCTTATTCAGGGGATGAGATACTCCTAAATGGAGCGTAGGTGTATGGCCTATAAATATTTCACTGAATAAAAGCAGTCTTTTTGGATATTGTACAGAACTTTTCTCAATTCTTGTATCCAAAGCTACTGCAGTCTCCCACAATGTTCTGTCCCATCTGTAATTACTGGAATGCATTTCTTTCTCGGGTCCGTGCATAGAAGAATAACCGGCATGTATAAAAAGCCGGTTCTGTTCATCAGTATAGTAATTATACATTTGGCTGAAAAATTCCAGATGTTTATCTATCTCCTTATCCGAAAAATCTGCGTAACTCTCCATAGTACTTACGCCACCGTTTAAGAGCCACATTTCAGGTTTATGACCAAAGCTTAGCCATTCTTCGCAATAAAGATCATGATTCCCTTTAATGAATATACACTCTTGTTTTTGTGAAAGCTCGATAAGAGCATTGATTACTTGTGAGGATTCGCTCCATCCGTCTACATAATCTCCAAGAAAAATCAGTTTATCTTTATCTGTAACGTTTGCACGTTCTAATATCTGCTCCAGAGCCTTAAGCCCACCATGAATATCTCCTACAACTAATGTTCTGCTCATTTATTTCGAAATGTATTTTGTATTTACATAATCTGTTAACCACACCCCGTTTTCAGATTGATAGAATAGAATTCCGTCATTATGCATTTTCCCTGTTCTAATGGTTAAGACAACAGGTTCACCATGGCGAGATCCAACCTTTACAGCGGTTTCTTTATCACTACTCAAATGTACATGCTGCCGGCTTCTCTTTTCTATTCCGGTTTCCAGAATTGAAGAAATATTCGCTCTGGCAGTACCATGATATAAAAATTCGGGAGGCTGCTGTGAGACAAGAGCAAGGTCAATTGCAATTGAATGCCCCTGACTGGCTCTTATTTTGGTATGGTCTTCATTGAAAGCAAAACGTTTTTTATTGTTCTTTTCAACAACTTCATTTAGCTCTTCTATTGTAAAACGAATTCTGTTTTTCGTAGATTTTATAATCAATTCCTGTACATCAGCCCAGCCATTTTCATCCAATTTTAAATTAATAGATTGTGGCTGATGCCGGAGAATAAGACTTAGAAATTTGCTTATCCTCTTTATTTCAACTTCATTCATATTCTGTGTTAATTAATTTCCGGACTATCCTACCCAAAGTTAAGGAATGATCCTTGTTCTAAATCAGCAATAACTGATTTTATGATATATATTAGGGAGTGCGTTCTAAAACCTTCCGATATATAGTAAATAAAAAGACCGGAGCTATGTCCGGTCTTCTCTATATTTAGTCATTAAGCTTTAATACTGCCATGAACGCTGATTGTGGCACTTCTACTCTACCAATCTGTTTCATTTTCTTTTTACCCTCTTTCTGTTTCTCCAAGAGCTTACGTTTTCTGGAGATATCTCCACCATAACATTTTGCTGTTACGTCTTTTCTAAGGGCTTTAATCGTTTCTCTTGCGATAACTTTAGTTCCTAATGCTGCCTGAACCGCAATATCGAACTGTTGTCTAGGGATCAGTTCACGCAACTTCTCACACATTTTCTTTCCGATGTGGTATGCGTTACTATCGTGAATTAATGAAGATAAGGCATCCACCATATCTCCATTGATCAGAATATCCATTTTTACAAGCTTAGAAGCTCTGAATCCAATTGGATGGTAGTCGAATGAAGCATAACCTTTGGAAATTGATTTCAGACGGTCGTAGAAGTCAAAAACAACTTCCGCCAATGGCATATTGAAGATTAGCTCAACTCGCTCTGAAGTCAAATAACTTTGGTTAACGATTTCTCCTCTTTTCTCAATACATAAAGTCATTACCGAACCTACAAAATCCGATTTAGTAATGATAGATGCTTTAATATAAGGCTCTTCTACCCTGTCCATAATCGATGGGTCCATCATTTCTGAAGGGTTATTAATCAGAATCGGAACTTCAGGCTCCTTTTTAGAATATCCAAAATAAGACACGTTCGGAACTGTAGTAATAACGTTCATATTAAACTCCCTATCCAGTCGCTCCTGAACAATTTCCATGTGTAGCATTCCGAGGAATCCGCATCGGAAACCGAAACCTAATGCTGCTGAACTTTCTGGTTCAAAAACCAGAGAAGCATCATTAAGCCTTAATTTTTCAAGTGAAAATCTAAGCTCTTCGAAATCTTCAGAATCAATTGGGTAAATACCCGCAAAAACCATTGGTTTTACTTCTTCAAATCCTTCAATCGGTCCTGCTGCAGGTCTGTCAAAAGAAGTAATGGTATCTCCTACTTTTACCTCTCTTGCGTCTTTAATACCGGAAACCAGATAACCAACATCACCACACTGAATGGTTTTCTTTGGTACCTGTTTTAGTTTCAAGGTTCCTACTTCATCTGCACCATATTCTTTACCAGTAGCAAAGAATTTGATTTTTTCATTTTTAGAAATACTTCCGTTTACAACTTTAAAGTAAGCTTCAATACCTCTGAACGGGTTGTATACTGAGTCAAAAATCAGTGCCTGGAGTGGTGCTTCCGGATCTCCTACAGGTGCAGGAATTCTTTCAACAATTTGCTCTAACAGGTTATGAACTCCTTCTCCTGTTTTACCTGAAACACGAAGTACATCTTCATATTCACAACCGATAAGATTCATAATCTCATCTGTTACTTCTTCAGGGTTTGCAGAAGGAAGGTCTATTTTATTAAGAATAGGAATAATTGTAAGATCATTCTCCAATGCCAGATACAAGTTGGAAATGGTCTGAGCCTGAATACTCTGGGCAGCATCCACAATAAGCAAAGCTCCTTCACATGCAGCAATTGAACGGGAAACTTCGTATGAAAAATCCACATGCCCCGGAGTATCAATAAGGTTAAGAATAAACTTCTCCCCTTTATACTCATAATCCATCTGAATTGCGTGACTTTTAATCGTAATTCCACGCTCTTTTTCCAGGTCCATATCATCAAGAGTCTGCGACTGCAATTCTCTTTGTGATACAGTATTTGTATATTCTAAAAGCCTATCAGCCAAAGTACTTTTACCATGGTCAATATGGGCAATAATGCAAAAATTTCTTATATTCTTCATCGAATCTATTAGTATCTGCAAAGATATTGATTTTGAACCAAAAACCTAAAAATAAAAAACCCTGCCTAAGCAGGGTCTAACACTAAAACTACTATTAATGAAAAATGCTATTTTACAAGCGTTTATCCAATTTATAAGGAGGATATGTTAGAGTCATTCCTCATTGACTTGGTACATTTACTTTTTCTCTTCTTCCTGATGTTTTTTATCCATTATCCTCCGCCCCATTCTTTTCTCCATTTCAAACATTTTTTCAAGTTGCTTGGGAGTCAAAACTTTCAAAAACCGATCAGCATAAGTTCTTTTGTTGTTTAATAGTTTCTGTGAAACATCAAATCCTGTATAAATTTTTTCTTTTGTTTCATCTTCAGAAAGTTCAGGTTTGTTATATTTTTCCTTGAACTCCTTCATTACAAACATCTGGCTTACCTCATAATTATTGTAAACCTCTCTGAACGCTTTTTCCTGATTTTCATTCAATCCAAGATTTTTAACAAGAATATCAACTCTTGCCTGATGATAATCATTCATTCTTTCCTCCTTCAATTCTGTATTTCCACCAGAAGAAAGGTTGCTTTTAATCTGAGCATGTGTTGAAGAAAACATTCCTAACAATACTAAGAAGCTTAATATTTGTGCTGTTTTTATCATTATTAATATAAGTCTAAATAAGTATCAATCTCATATTTTTTACTCTGCTCAGCCAACTCCTGAGAGCTTAGATTACTTATTGCTTTATCAAATTTTTTATCAACTGCATTAATAGCTTTTGGTCTGCTATATGCATTTTTGGAATCTGTAAGCATTGCTTTCTTAGAGTTAGATGCAGAATTCTCCGCAAAGTTAAATCCGTCGTCAGATTTTTTTTGATTTTCTGCTATTCCTTCACCAGGACCTTCATCAGAAGGTTGTTTTTTATTATCAGAATGTTCAGCTACCTTAGGCTGTATATTCTCTGCCACTATCTCCCTGTCTACTATTTTCTCCTGTGTCTGTACAGCATTGTTGTTTGTATAGTAGAACAAAATAGTTCCTACAATAAGAGCTAATGAAGCTGCAATACCGGACAGCATCCTTATAGGAAGTAATTTTCCTTTGGGTTTCTTGTGTTCTGCCACTCTTTCAAGGACATTACTCTGCATATCTTTGAAAAAGCCTTCAGGAACATCGTAAATATTACGGCGTTCAAAATCTTCAATATCTGTCTTTTTCATCTTTATTTATTTCCTTTTTTATTCAAATTCCTCAATATTCTGCCGCAAATACTCTGTTACTTTTTCTTTTGCGTAATGATAGTTTGTTTTTAAAGTTCCAACCGACATATCCAGTATCTTAGACATCTCTTCATAAGGAAGGTCGTCATAGTACTTCATTGTGAAAACCAATCTTTGCTTTTCAGGCAGGCAATGGATTGCCTTCTGCAACATAATTTCTAATTCTTCTGCATCGTGCTTTGTGTTTTCTGCAACAGCATTCTGCAAATAATACTCAGCTCCCTCATCAGTCAGCTGCATCTTTTTTATCTTATTCAGGTGTTGCAAAGCTTCGTTTGTAGCAATCCGATAAAGCCATGTATATAACTGGCTTCCTCCCTTAAATTTATCAAAATTATGATAAACTTTTACAAATGTATCCTGCAACAAGTCCTGAGCATCATCATGCTGAACTACCAGCCTTCTAATATGCCAGTATAATCGACTCTGATAGGCACTCATAAGCATCCGAAGTCCCTCTTCACGGGTCTTCGGAGACTTCATTTGTTCAATAATGAGCCCCTCATCGATTTTCATTCCTCTATTGGATATCAAATTCTATGAAAAGTTAAATTATTTTTTTCTTACAGATGCTTTATTTTATAAAAAAGCCCCGGTCATTGTCTAACCAGGGCCTAAAAATTCAATATAAAGTTTTAATAATAATTGCATAAAATTCCTACTCTGTAAGAAGTTCCGACTCTTGAATTTTATGATGACAATTTTGCTCTCTGTTTTTCTTCAGATAAGAATTAATAGCAAGAATAAGCAGAGAAATAATACCAAACGCTGCTCCTATCCATGGTGTAACAGAAATTCCCTTTGAAACAATAATCCACCCTCCTATCGAGGTTCCCAATGCAACACCAAGATTACCTGTTGAGTTTTGCAAACTGTTGGCAAACTCCAATGCATAAGAAGGTGCATTAGAGACCATATAAACAACAGCTATCATTACACATGGACCATACCAGAATCCCCAGATAGAAATAATACTAATTGTAAGTACCGGATTGGTATTGAAATTCAATAAAAAAGGAAGTACAATAGTTCCTAAAGAAAACAAGACTACTGCCGGCATCATTCTCTTGTTAAGCATTTTTCTGGCAACCCAATTAGAAGCAACTCCCATTACTCCGAATAAAAAGATCATATAGCTGGTTGTTTTTTCATCCATTGCCAGACTTTTTTGAAGATATTCCGCAATATAACTGTAGGTACAGAACCAGGCAGTGATAAGAAACAAGTTAAAAGCCATACTTAGTAGAAATATGGGATCTTTAAGAATAACCAGCTGTTTCTTCCGTGAGATTGTTTCTTTAGGTGCCGGAACTGATGGCAGCATTTTATAAATAATAACAATAGTAAGAAGACTAATAATTGCTTGTAAAACATAGGCAGCCTGCCATTGCTGAAAAACACCTGATACATAGCCTGAAAGTGGAACTGTAACTACTGAAGCAACAGCAATTCCACTTATAACTATACCTATAAGTTCATTCTTATGTTTATCGTCTCCAAGAGCCACTGCTGCATAAATAGCTGCAGCAATACAGGTAGGTTGCAGAAAGGCAGGTAACATTCTTACAACGAGTAAAACCCCAAACGGAGGAGCTATAATCGACAAAATATCTGATAATAAAAATAAAACCATCGCGACTAACATTATCTTTTTCCGATTAAATCCGGAGGTAAGAAGTGTAATTACAGATCCGGTAACTGCTATTGTAATCGAAAAAATACTCAAAAGACTTCCGGCTTTATCTATAGAAACTCCATAATATTCTGAGATCTGAGGAAGTATACTTATAACTCCAAACTCAGTACTAATAATTCCAATTAATGTAAGGCACCCTATATAAGCTGCTTTTTTCATTCCAATTTTTTTTCAAAATTAAATTTATACGTCTAAATTTGCATATAGTACATTAAATTGTATGCTACTGTAAAAAAAGTAAGTAATGGGGAAAATAAAAGAAACATCAACCAATAATATAAATAAACAATACATTATTGAATGCGATACACCATATGCTATCTCACAAATTGGAGGACGATGGAAGCTTCTTATTTTGTGTCAGTTAGAAGGTGGAAAAAAGCGCTTCGGAGAGCTCCATAAGAGTATTTGTAATATTACCGAACGAATGCTAACAACACAACTTCGTGAACTGGAAAAAAGTAGTATTATAAAAAGAACTGTATATGCTGAAGTTCCGCCACGGGTGGAATATGAATATACTGAAATGGGCTTGGAGCTGGTTCCTATTCTAAAGCAATTAGGCTGTTGGGGCGCCAGAATTCGTAAAGTTACTAAAGAAGAATCTTCAGAAGATTAAGACCATATCCTAAAATCTTATACCTATATTTGTAGTATGACGACAGTAATAATAGGCTCAGGGAATGTTGCCTGGCACATGGCTAAAGCCTTTAAAGAAGCAGGAATAGATCTTATTCAGCTTTATGGAAGAAATGAAAAGGACCTAAAAAAATTATCAGAAGAAATTAATGTTGAATATTCTACGGAGAATCTGAAACAAGCAGATTTTTATCTTATCTGTACCAGTGATA
Source organism: Elizabethkingia occulta (assembly GCF_002023715.1). GTDB lineage: Bacteria > Bacteroidota > Bacteroidia > Flavobacteriales > Weeksellaceae > Elizabethkingia > Elizabethkingia occulta. Next base: position 117,228 of record NZ_MAHX01000016.1, on the reverse strand, counting down.
AAGCTATCGCTGAAGTTTCTAAAAAAATACCATATGAACAAGCTCTTATAGCGCATACATCAGGATCATTATCACGTGATGTACTTGAAGGGCCATACCGAAAAGCTAGTTTTTATCCATTGCAGACCTTTTCTAAAAACAGAAAATTAGACTATTCAAAAATTCCGCTTTTTGTAGATGCGGGGTGGGAGAGTGACAATATTCTGTTAACTGATCTGGCAAATAAAATCAGTACTAATGTGATGCGCATCAATCATGAACAGAGAAAACAGATGCATCTTTCTGCTGTATTTGCCTGCAACTTTGTTAACCACCTTTACGCTCAGGCCGAGATAATCTGTAAACAGAATGATATTCCTTTCAATTACCTTTTACCACTAATAGAGGAAACTGCTGACAAAATAAAAACAATTTCTCCTAAAGATGCACAGACGGGTCCTGCCGTAAGAAATGATCAGAATGTAATCCGGTTCCAGGAAAACCTGATTGATAATGATAATCAGCTTAATATTTACAAAATACTTACTGAATCTATAACCAAAATGTATGAGCTATAAAGAGAATCTGAAAAATATAAAAGCATTGGTATTCGATGTAGATGGTGTCTTCACTGATGGATCAATCATCCTGCAACCAGATGGAAGCATGAGCCGCATTATGAATGTTCTGGATGGATATGCCATTGTAAAAGCTATAAAAGAAGGCTTTGTAATTGGTATTATTACCGGTGGGAATGATCCTATGGTAAAAAACAGAATGCAATATCTTGGAGTTACAGATATTTATATGAAATCTCATAATAAAATGGAGGATTTTGAAGATTTTGTCTCAAAATATCAGTTTGAGAATCATGAAATTTTATTTATGGGTGATGATATTCCAGACAAATATGTCATGGAAAAGGTAGGAATTGCAGCATGTCCAATCAATGCAGTCCCGGAAGTGAAAGAGATCTCTCATTATATTTCCAATATCCATGGAGGAAAAGGGTGTGTCCGTGATGTTGTAGAGCAGGTGATGAAAGCCCAGGGAAAATGGCATGATGATAATACCCAAAGCATCTGATAAAGTGCGAAGTACGAAATATGAAGTTAGAGATACGAAACGTAAAATAAACAATTCAGCGATTGACCTATTTAACTTAAAATTAGAAGTACTAAATCAGAAATAATAAACACGAAAAAATAGAGAATAAGAAATATGAAGATTTTATTAGCTTCACAATCTCCGAGAAGAAAAGAGCTTATTTCGGCTCTTGGCTACGATTTTAGCACTGTAAAAATATATTGTGAGGAAATCTATCCGAAATCTTTACCAGTTACTAAAATACCCGCTTATTTGGCTGAATTAAAAGCTAAAGCTTATACAGCCATACAAAATGACGAAATCCTGATTACTGCAGATACTATTGTGGTACAAGATGGGGAAGTACTGGGAAAACCAAAAGGAGAGGAGGGTGCAAAAAAAATGTTGAGAAAACTTTCCGGAAAAACACACCAGGTAATTACAGCTGTCCGCATTTCTTCAAATGAAAAATTCTTTACATACACAGATATTGCTGATGTTGAAATGGAAGATATTTCGGACGAGGAAATAGATTTCTATATCAGGAATTACAAGCCAATGGATAAAGCCGGAGCCTACGGAATACAGGAATGGTTAGGTATGGCTAAAATAAAGCGTATTAATGGAAGTTTTTATACCATAATGGGGCTTCCAACACATTTGGTTTATAAAGGACTGAAGGAATTCGGTTTATAGTTCAAAATTCTATACAGGTTCTTCTCCAAAGGAGTGGTTCTGTAATACCTATTGTAGTTTTGATTTTATGTTTTAAAACGATTTATAAAATTACAATAATCCAACGCAAAAGAACAATTTATCAGTCTTGGCAAGGTTTGAAACTTTGCCAAGACTAAAAATAAACGATTTTACAATTTTTTAGTTTGTATAACACTAATTACCTGCCGATTTCTTCTTTACTCCTTGAAAATCTTTCAGATAAAAAGGCTCAAAATAAGCAATATCTTCAAAGTTTTTATTTTTCACAGCTTCTGAGCCCTTGCGTACAAGATGTTGAGCAGAAGGATAGACTTCATCTTTATATTCAGCTTTTGAAAGCTGTAGTATTTCCTGAGACTTTTTTGCACCATCTCCAACAAACAGAACCTTATAATCCTGATACTCCGAAAAGCTACTCTCATCCAGAATTTTGGCTTCAGTAGGAGAAATTTCTTCCCCTTTCTGACTAAACACTTTACTATAAACTTCCATTCTGCGGGCATCCATCATAGGAATAATATAATCATATTCACCATTGAAATATGGCTCAGCCATTGCATCAAGAGAGTTAACAGTTACCAAAGGAATATTCAGACCAAAACAAAAACCTTTAGCTGAAGCTGCTCCAATACGCAAACCGGTATAAGAACCAGGCCCTTTGCCCAGACATACGGCTTCTATATCTTTAAGGCTAATCTCAGCTCCTTCTAATGCCCATTCTACAAAAGTATGCAGGCTTTCGGATTGTTTATAATTTTCAGAAGTCTCTTCACAAACGCTCAACAATTTCTCATCATCAGAAATTGCTACTGAGCAGTTTTTAGAAGAAGTTTCCAGGTACAAAATTTTCATGCTGCAAAGTTATAAAAAGTTAAGAGGTTATGAGAACACTGTAATCATTTCCCAATATCTATTTTCTGAAAATCTGGGTAGGAGAGGCCTGTGCAGAAGGGTAGATGGTCATATCAGCAATTGTAACATGCTTTGGAGCATTTACAACATAGGAAATAACATCTGCAATGTCTTCAGCTTTCAGTGCTTCATATCCTGCATAAACTGTTGCTGCTCTTTCTTTATCTCCTTTAAAGCGAATTTCTGAAAATTCTGTTTCTACAGCTCCTGGAGCAAGATCAGTTACTTTAATTCCGAATTCTGTAAGCTCTAAGCGCATCCCTTCACTTATTGTTTTTACTGCTTTTTTGGAGGCACAATAAACAACTCCATTTGCATAAGTCTGCAATGCTGCTACAGAACTAATGTTGATGATATGTCCGGAAGCTCTTTCTTTCATCGCGGGAATAATGCATTTAGAGACATATAAAAGCCCTTTTACATTCCCATCCATCATCATATCCCAATCAGAAACTTTACCTTCTGTAAGCGGTTCTAAACCGTGTGCATTTCCGGCATTGTTAATCAGTATGTCTACAGCCTTCCATTCTGCAGGAAGACTCGCGATGGCATTCTGTACTTCTTCATAATTTCGGACATCAAAAGTAAGTGTATATACATCTGTTTTCAGCGCTAATTCTCCTGCAAGTTCTTCAAGAACCTCTTTTCTTCTTCCGCAAAGAATAAGTCTGTAGTTTTCACCAGCAAGTCTTTTTGCTGCTGCTTTTCCTATTCCGGATGTTGCTCCGGTTATAAATGCTGTTCTCATAAATAATTGTAGCAATATAATAGCCTGACAGCGGTATATTTTCACACTGTCAGATGGTTCGTTTAATATTTAATCGATGCTTTCGAAAGCATCATCTATATATTCAAGGGTAAATTTTCCGTTTTCAGACAGGATACTGATAATATCAAATTGGACTTCTACTTCTTCATCCATATTTTGTACAAATTCATTGGCTGCCATAATCAGTAATTTTCTCTTTTTCCGATTAACGGCTTCTTCAGGTGTGATAAAGTCGTCTGAAGTTCTGGCTTTTACTTCTACAATATGGATTACATTATCCTTCCTTGCAATAATATCTATTTCTGCTTTTTGCCAGTACCAGTTTCGGGCTAAAATCTGATAATGATTTTGCTTTAAAAAATTGACAGCAAGTTCTTCTGCCAGTTTCCCAAAATCATTATGTTCAGCCATGCATTTTATTTAAAAGTAATCTGTGCTTTATCCTTTACACTCATTTCTACTTCAGCACCTATTATCAAAGGCTGATTATCGAAAATATGTCCGTTTGATAACCCGTATGCTACCGGAAAATCATATTTATCTAATTTCTGAGCAACAATTTCATAAGCCATAGGATCAAAAGAAGCCTCGTAATGCTCATTGGTTTTCTCATCACCCATACCAGTCATTCCACCAACAATTAATCCTTTTATCTTTCCAAAGATTCCGTTTAGTTCCAGATTCATCAGCATACGGTCCAATGCATAGTACTGTTCTCCAATATCTTCAATAAATAGAATTTTGTCTTTGAAATCAAAAGAATACTTAGATCCCATAACACTGTAGATCATTGCAAGATTTCCGCCTACAAGTTGGGCTTTGGCTTTACCTTTCTTATTTAAGGAGTTATTTTCAATAACATATTGAGTTTTTTTACCACTCATAATATTAAAAATTCCTTCATAAGAAGCTTCAGAAACGCCCTGAGAAGATGTTTTGATACTTTGCCCATGAACAGACGCAAAACCATTTTTCAGTAAATAACTCTGCAGCACAGTAACATCAGAGTATCCGATAAGGTATTTTGGATTTTTTCGGTATTTTTTCAGGTCTATTTGCTGTAGAAGCTGTGCACATCCATATCCGCCGCGCGTAGTCCATATAGCACCAAAATCACCATCTAAAGCCCATTGAAGATCGGATAATCTTTCTTCAGGAGTTCCGCCGTAGTTATAACCATTAACATACTTTGAATAGACATTTGAGCCTAAAACTGGTTCGTAACCTTTGCTTTTTATAAGTTCTAAAGTTTTATCCAGCTGTCCTGCTTCTATAGCGCCTGCCGGAGTTATTACCGCGATAGTACTTCCTTTTTTAATCTTATTCGGAAAAACAATTTCTTTCATTATTTTTTCTGATCTGTGTTATGGTCAAGTTTATGGTAACCGCTTTCTTCCAATTTCTTATCAAACTGATTGAATTTTTTAAAACTCTGCAGGAATATAAATACACTGAAAGCAACCAGAATGAAGCCTACCAGCTTCCTTATTTTATTCGCAACTTTATCATTCAGTTTATTATGAAACTGTTTTGCCAAAAGAATTTTAAAGACATCAATACTGAGATAGGTAAGGATTACAAGTCCTATATATAGTAAAAATTCATCTGCACTTGGATAGTTTTTTCGTACCGAAATTACTGTTACAAGCCAAAAAAGTACTACTCCTATATTTAGAATATTGAAAAGAAAACCATTGATAAAGGTTTTAAAATAATTCTGACTAATAAGTTTTTGCTCTCCTTCTACATGCATTTTTGTTTTCGTGAGGATCATAAAAACAGCGTACATAAGGACAATGAAGGCTGTGATTCTGTAAAAACTAGGATGCCGGTCTATAATCGTTACCAGATCGTGACTGCTGTAATAAGCTGCCACAATACAGGTGATATCAGCTAATATAACACCCAGATCTAAAGCCAATGCATGTCTGGGGCCCCGTGTAAAACTAGTTTCAATCAACAGGAAAAATATAGGTCCAATGAAGACCAGACTAAGCATAATGCCTAATCCTACAGCAGATAAAATTAGTTCTAACATAAATTTTTATTGAATCAGTTTAAAATCCAGCTGCTTGGCAATTATATTCGCTTTTACAACCTTTATCTCTACTTCGTCTCCTAATTGATATGTATTTCCGTGCGTCATGCCTACAATAGCATAATTCTTTGCATCAAACATATATGAATCATCTGTAAGATCACGTAATCTTATGAGTCCTTCGGCACCATTTTCAGGGATTTCTACATAAATTCCCCAATCGGTAACACCAGAAATAACTCCTTTGAAGGTTTCTCCCACATGTTTCTCCATAAATTTAACTTGCATAAATTTGATGGAATCTCTTTCAGCATCTGCTGCCAAGCGTTCCATCTGGCTGCAATGCTTGCATTTTTCCTCATATTCAGCCACATTCGGAGACTTTCCTCCGTCCAGATAATGCTGCAAAAGTCTGTGAGCCATAACATCCGGATAACGACGGATAGGGGAGGTAAAATGCGAGTAATATTCAAAAGCTAACCCATAGTGCCCAATATTCTCGGTAGAATAAACGGCTTTACTCATACTACGCATAGCAAGAGTCTCAATCATATTTTCTTCTCCTTTCCCTTTTACTTCAGAAAGAAGTTTATTCATTGATTCCGAAATTTTATTCCGGTTAGAAATATTCATTTTATATCCGAAAGTATGTACAAAATCTCTTAATGAAGCCAATTTTGTAGGATCCGGGTCATCATGAATACGATAAATAAATGTATTGTTTGTTGGTTCGTTCTTTCTGGTAAGAGAAACAAACTCTGATACTTTTTTATTAGCCAGAAGCATGAATTCTTCAATCAGGTGATTAGCATCTTTACTGATTTTGAAATAAACACCAATTGGCTGACTTTCTTCATTCAGGTTGAAACGTACTTCCGCTCTGTCAAACGCAATAGCTCCATGCTTCATACGATCCTTACGAAGTATTTTTGCTAAAGAATCTAAAAGATTTATTTCTTCTGTAAGATCTCCTTCTTTAGTTTCTATTCTTTCCTGTGCTTCTTCATAAGTGAATCTTCTATCTGAATTAATAACTGTTCTACCAAACCATTCTTTCTGAATTTCGGCTTTGTCATTTAATTCAAAAACAGCTGAAAAGGTAAACTTATCTTCGTTGGGGCGAAGTGAACACAATTCATTACTCAATACCTCCGGAAGCATAGGTACCACTCTGTCTACAAGATATACAGAGGTTGCTCTGTCATAAGCCTCCTGATCCAATAATGTTCCGGGTTGTACATAGTAAGATACATCTGCAATATGAACTCCTACCTCAATATTACCATTTTCAAGTTTGCGCAGTGAAAGAGCATCATCAAAATCCTTTGCATCTTTAGGGTCTATTGTGAAAGTAAGTATATCGCGCATATCCCAGCGTCTGGCGATTTCCTGCTCTGATAATGTCTGGTCAATTTTTTGAGCTTCAGCCTCAACTTCAGGCGGGAAATTATAAGGAAGTCCGTATTCGGCAAGTATGGAATGGATCTCTGTTTCATGATCTCCCGGATGCCCGAGGACTTCAGTAATTTCTCCTTCAGGATTTTTACTTTTATCGTCCCAACCCAGCATTTTAACAATAACTTTGTCTCCATCTTTTGCACCGTTAAACTTAGTCTTAGGAATAAAGATATCGGTATTAATTATTTTTTTATCAAAAATAACAAAGCCAAAGTCCTTAGAGGCAATGTATTGGAATGTACCTACAAACTGAGTACGGCTTCTTTCAATAACATCTACTACCGCACCTTCCAGTTTTTTTCCTTTAAAATGAAACGGAACAATTGTAACTGTATCTCCCTGTAGAGCATTCTTTACATTTTTCTGGTGTACAAATACATCATCACTAACACCTTCTACTTTTACATAAGCATTACCAGATTGGTTAAAATCTATTATACCGGTAAGAGTATCGCTTATTTCTATATTCAGGATATATTTACCCTTTTCTACTTCTTTTATTTTATTTTCTGACAACAAAATATGCAATGTCTGTATAACCTGCTCTCGCTGCCTTGGGTTTTTAAACTCTATGCCTTCAGCAATCTGTTTATAGTTATAGATTTTAGAAGTTTTCTTAGACATAAACCTTACAATCAATCTTCCTATATCATGTAATTTGTCATTATTCTTTTTACTTAAATTTCTCTTCTTCCTTGGCATAGTATAGTGTTTAAAAATTATAAACTATAAATATAGTTTATTAACAGAATTTGATTTTATTAACTCTGTTTTGGTGTCTTCCTCCTTCAAAATTGGTTGTAAGAAAAGCATCTACCATTTGCTTTGCTAAATCTTCAGAAACAAATCTTGCTGGGATAGACATCATATTTGCATCGTTGTGTTGTCTTGCTAATTCTGCTATTTCTACTTCCCAGCATAATGCACATCTGATTCCCTGGTGTTTGTTAGCAGTAATCTGTACTCCGTTTCCGCTTCCACAGATCAGAATTCCTAATTCGAATTCTCCGTTTTCAACAGCTGAAGCTGCAGGATGTACAAAATCCGGATAATCTACACTGTCAGTAGAGTAGGTTCCGAAATCCTTTACCTCGTATTTTCCATCAAGGTATTTCTTTAGGATCTCTTTATATTCGAAACCAGCGTGATCTCCTGCGATAGCAATCTTTTTCATTTTCCTTTTATTCTTTATTATTAGTATAAATACAAATTTACTCTAAATTTAATTATAAAGAACGAATTACAAAATATGAATTACAGGACACCTGTCTGTTTATAATCAAATTTGGCTCAACTTATCAACTATATATTAATATAGGTAATCATTACAGAAACGCACCAGTAAAAGGTTTCCATAAATACGCCAATAAAATGTGGGAAAGTATGTTAATAACTATGGAAAACTATCCGAGAACTTTATTTTCTATTTTAAGAAAAATTAACTAATGAGAATTTTTACTGAAATAAAAAAAACTTTTTTCATTTTCTTTTCAGGGGTAAAACAAAGAAGTTATACCCAGAGAAAAATAGCAACTTTATCCCTATTCATAGTTATCCACAGAGTGTGGATAACCTCATAACTTATTGATTTTTATATATTTTTAGTGTTAATAAAGTATTAGTTATGTAAAGATTAAATATGAGTAAAAATGAGCCTATTTTTTTTCCACAATTCCTAACACTACAACAGTATAACACATTCTTTTTTTTTCTTTTATAAAAGTTAATTGTTAAAATCTGTGAATGCATTGTTGATTTCTCGTTTGCCCTTTTTCTTTTTTTTTCGCTGAGATGTCCTACATTTGTGCAAATAAGTTTTGTATATGAAAAGCATTAATGAATTTAATTTTTCAGGAAAGAGAGCATTGATCCGTGTGGATTTTAATGTTCCCCAGAATGAAGAAGGCAAGGTTACTGATAACACCAGAATTGTAGCGGCCAAACCAACTATTGATAAAGTTCTGAATGATGGAGGATCTGTTATATTGATGACACACCTTGGTAGACCAAAAGGTCAAAAAGATCCTAAATTTTCTCTTGAAGCAATTGTAGATGAAGTTTCTTCTGTTTTAGGAAGACCCGTTAAATTTTCAAAAGACTGTATTGGCAGTATTGCTGAAGAAGCTGTAGCTGAATTAAAGCCTGGAGAAGTTCTTCTTTTAGAAAATCTAAGATATTATAACGAGGAAGAGGAAGGAAATAAAGACTTTGCTGGCCAGCTGGCAAAACTTGGTGATATCTACATTAATGACGCTTTTGGTACAGCTCACCGTAAACATGCTTCTACAGCTGTTATTGCCGATTTTTTTCCTGAAAACAAAACTTTTGGCTTCTTAATGGCTCAGGAACTTGATGCCATTGATAAAGTTCTTCATAATGGTGAAAGACCTATTACTGCAATTTTGGGAGGGTCTAAAGTTTCTTCTAAAATCACTATTATCGAAAATATCCTTCCGGCTGTAGATAATCTTATTATTGGAGGTGGAATGGCTTTTACTTTTATTAAAGCAAAAGGAGGACATATTGGTAATTCTCTTGTAGAAGACGATAAACAAGAACTGGCTTTGCAAATTTTGAAGAGCGCTGCGGAAAATAATGTTAAGGTTTATCTGCCGATAGATGTAGTAGCTGCTAAAGAATTTAATAACGATGCTGAATCAAAGCAATTTGATGCATACGATATTCCTGAAGGATGGATGGGTCTTGATGCTGGAGAGAAAACTTCTGAGAAATTTAATGATGTCGTTCTTTCTTCCAAAACAATTTTATGGAATGGTCCACTTGGAGTTTTTGAAATGCCAAATTTTGCAACCGGAACAATCAAATTAGGAGACAGTATTGCTGAAGCGACAGAACTTAATGCTTTTTCTCTAGTAGGAGGAGGAGATAGTGTTGCCTTTGCTAAACAATATGGATATGATGAAAAAGTTTCTTACGTTTCCACAGGAGGTGGAGCAATGTTAGAAAGCTTGGAAGGAAAAGAGCTTCCTGGTGTTGCAGCTATTAAAAATTAATTTATAAGATTTTTTGCAATCTGCTAAATATTGAATCCTTCTTTACTGAAGGATTCATTTCATATAAATATTTTGTAGTATTTATCTATTTCTTCAGATTAGATTTTTTTCTGCAGTTTTTTTGGTTACGCAGTAATAAAATAATTTCAACAGAATCTCTTTTTTCGAAATTTGTTGAAAATACCCACATCAATAAAATGACTGTATAGTTTTTTATAAATAATTTTGATAAAGGGGCAGGGGGAGGATTGTTATAAGTCTGGAATTTGATTTTAAAAATTATAAATCTGTTCTTGAAAAAATTACGGAAGGAAAGTTTCTTTTCATTCAGTAATTGAATTTGATTGACCAGAATCCAATCCAGCAATTGCTACTCGATTTTTATTTTCTGAAAACAACTGAAGAACAACTAATTGAATGATTATAAAAACTTATGGATTTATAAAATAGAATTTTTATCTTTTCTAAGATTCATAAAAGTAAAAAGAGCAAAACATTAGTTTTTGCTCTTTTTTATTGAAAATCGACCTTCAGAAACGGGCCTTATTTCTATTTTCTATATTTTTTCGATAATATATATCAATGAGGAAAAATCGCCGTTTTTTAATGCCTTTCTGTTAGAAATCGCTCCGCGAATTCCTCCTTTAAGCCATGAAAAGGAATTTTTCTTATACTTTTCACTTATTATAGAGATATAATAAGAGTCGAGTAGGAGAGGGTTAATTTTTTTTAATGACCATCTTTCATTATTAAAAATAGATTTTATCCCTTCTTTAGAAAAATGAAAGATGTGACGTGGAACATCATAAGCTGCCCAGTATTCTTTGTAATACTCAGCATCGTGACTTTTATAATTGGGAACAGCTATTATCAATTTTCCTTTTGGTTTAATTTTTTTGTAAACTTCCTCCAGGAATTCTTCATAGTTGTCAATATGCTCAAAAACATGCCATAAGGTCATTGCATCTAAAGAATAATCTTCTATTTCTGAAAGGTTATTTTTAATATTTGCTTCTCCGGTTTTTTGTTTTGCAGCATTGCGGGCACTTTCGTTTGGCTCTATGCCGTATACTTCATAACTACTTTTTATAAAATTCAGAAATTCTCCAGCTCCACATCCGTAATCTAGGATCTTGTTTCCTGTTTTTACTTCTGTATCTAAAATAGATTTTTTGTATTTTAAATTGAATTGTTGAAAGAATTTATAAATCTTTGTTTTTAAAGATTTGTCTTCCTGGTGATGCGAAATGTAGTCTTTACTTTCGTAATATTTTGATAGATTTTCGGGAACAGGGAATGTTTTTAGAATTCCCTCCGAAATTTCTTTTACTTCAAATTCTTCCTGAGTGAGGAATAAATCTTTTATTTTCATCTAAAAAATCTTCTTTATACAAACATATAGAAAAAATTAAAACAACCATAACTTATGATTGTTTTAATAGTATTTTTCGTTAATGTTTCACGTGAAACATATATAATTATCTACCAAGAAAAATAAGCAGAATATTTATATCGGCAGGGGAGACCCCGCTAATTCTTCCTGCTTGTGCAATTGTTTCCGGACGAACAGAAGATAGCTTTTGTTTAGCTTCTGCTGAAAGACTGTTTACTTTAGAATAATCAAAATTTTCAGGAATTTTTATGTTTTCAAGTCTATGAAGTTTGGCAACATTTTCCTTTTCTTTATCTATATATCCTTTGTATTTTATATTGATCTCAGCCTGTTCTCTTACCTCGTCTGTATATTCTGCAGCCTTATTTTTGATTTCTTCTATAGTACAAAGTTTATTAAGGTCTATATTAGGTCTTGTCAGTATTTGAGCTGCTCTAAAGCTTTGATTTACAGGACTCGAACTGTTTTCTTCCAGAATTGGGTTTATGTCATCTACTTTTACAGATGTAGACTTCAGGAATTCTTCCAGCTCTGAACTTTTAGCTATCTTATTTTCAACCTTTTGAAGCCTTTCATCGGAAGCTAAACCTAGTTTATGAGCTTTTTCTGTAAGCCTGATATCCGCATTGTCCTGGCGGAGTAGAAGACGGTATTCAGCACGAGAAGTAAACATCCTGTATGGCTCTTCAGTCCCTTTTGTAATAAGATCGTCTACTAATACACCTATATATGCTTCATCTCTGCTTAGTATAAATTCTTCTTTATCAAAGACTTTGTTATGGGCATTTATACCAGCAATTAAACCTTGTCCTGCAGCTTCTTCATAGCCTGTAGTACCATTGATCTGACCTGCAAAATATAGGTTGTCAATTATCTTGGTTTCTAAAGTATGCTTTAACTGAGTTGGTGGAAAGTAGTCATATTCAATAGCATATCCTGGTCTGAATACTTTTACATTCTCAAATCCCGGAATATGGCGCATTGCTTTAATCTGTACATCTTCCGGTAGGGAAGAGCTGAAGCCATTCACATATATTTCTATAGTATTCCAGCCTTCAGGTTCTACAAATAGTTGGTGTCTGTTTCTTTCTGCAAAACGGTTAATCTTATCTTCAATACTTGGGCAGTATCTTGGTCCTATACTCTGAATTGTTCCGTTGAACATTGGAGATCTGTCAAAACCAGATCTTAGAATATCATGAACAATCTCGTTAGTATAAGTAATATGACAGCTTCTTTGTTCTTTCAATTTTGGAGTATCCAGATATGAAAATTTCTGAGGATTTTCATCACCTGGCTGTTCTTCCATTTTAGAATAATCTAAGCTTCTTCCGTCTATGCGGGGTGGGGTACCGGTCTTCATTCTTCCTGCATCAAATCCTAAGCTTTCCAATTGCTCCGTAATTCCGAAAGCTCTTGGTTCACCCATTCTTCCTCCACCTAGCTGTTTGTCTCCAACATGAATTAATCCGTTTAGGAAAGTTCCGTTGGTTAGAACAACTGCTTTAGCCTTTATTTCTATTCCTAAAGAAGTAACAACACCTGCTACTTTATTGTTTTCAATAATCAGACCTTTTACCATATCCTGGAAGAAATCCAGATTAGGTGTCTGCTCCAGCATTGATCTCCATTCTGAAGCAAAAAGCATTCTGTCATTTTGTGTTCTTGGAGACCACATTGCAGGTCCTTTAGAAAGATTAAGCATTTTGAATTGTATTGCACTTTTATCTGCTACAATCCCTGAGTATCCTCCCATTGCGTCTATCTCTCTTACGATTTGTCCTTTGGCTATACCTCCCATAGCCGGGTTGCAACTCATCTGTCCGATGGTTTGCATATTCATTGTAACCAATAAAGTTTTTGATCCTAAATTGGCTGCAGCGGCTGCAGCTTCACTACCAGCGTGACCTGCTCCGACTACTATTACATCATATATTTGATCGATCATTTTTGAAATTGTTTCACGTGAAACATTTAGTATTTTTGTATGTAATAATCTTCCTTAGATCGCATTATTTTTTGCTCTGCCTCTGTTTTGTCTTTATAACCGCAAAGGTGTAAAATACCATGAGCTAAAACACGATTTAATTCTTCTTCCTGCTTTGTTTCGAGCATGGATGCATTATCTAAAACGCGCTGCAAAGATAAGAAAATATCACCGGATATTATTTTGCCTTTACAATAATCGAAAGTAATAATATCAGTATAATAATCATGATCCAAATACTGGCGGTTTATCTCCAGAAGATATTCATCATCACATAAAATATAATTAATATCTCCTGGTTTTTTGCCTTCTTCCAGGATCAGTTGTTCTAACCATTTTGCTCTCTTTTCTTCATCCGAAACAGGAGCTACGTTTTCATAAAAATAATTTATCATAAATTTTTGTTGACAGTTGAAAAGGGTAGGGTAGGGGTGCTTACGATTGTATAATGCTCTAAAACCAATGTCCTAAAACTACATTGAAAATTCCCTTGCCTCCCTGATTAAATGGCAGGCTATAATTAAGCTTAATTTGTCCGAATGGAGAACTGTAACCGGCGGTAAGTCCTACAGAATTATTTCTGAAGCTTAAGAATTCTGTATTTTTAATATTCGGAAAAAGGCTCGCTGTATTATAGCTGGCAATAAGATAATAATTCTTCAGTATTCGGTACTGAAAACTATTTGTTATCCGAAGTACATTGTTATCTGTTTTTTGTCCAAACTGATATCCATCGAATGAAACAAATGAACCTAGGTTTTGCTCAAATATCCCACCCAGTCTGTACTTGTAAAATTCCGGAACTTCTCCGAATGTTACACCCATAAATCCGGAAACTCTATAAGTAAGTCTTTCCGAAAATTTAATATTCAGTTTTACATTTCCGGAGACCTGCGCACCCTTATCTTCAAGTTGTTTGTCCTTGAATAGATCTAAAGCTTTTGCCTGGATATCTATATAAATACCTCTTGTTGGAAATTCTGTATTATCCTGCGTATCACTTTTAATAAAGATATAAGGATTGTAGTAATGGAATGTATTTTTATTGGTTCCCATTTTCTGATTGAATATATCATAACTCAATCCTCCGCCTATAGCATACCTGTCTTTCCATACAGACTGAATATAGATTTCGTTCCGGAACCAATTCCAGTTTTGATATACATTTGCATCCTGATCTTTTAAATCAAGTTTCATTCCTGAAGAAAAAATACCAAAGCCCGGAATATATCCGTTGTCCATTAGATAATTGAAATAATAACGCGGCTTGTCTCCAAACACAACGTCCAAACTTGCATTGGAGTTTTTGAATAAAGCTCTTTTTGCTGTAAGGTTTGCCAATAGACCGGTTTTGAATACTTCATCATAGTGAAGTCCAAATTTCATAAATATTCGGTTCTGATCTTCAGCTACATTTAGCTTTAGAATATTTCTTCCGTTTTCATTTACAATGTCATAATTGATAAAGCTGTAATTGTTTGTTGCATATAGCTGATCAATCTTACTATTGATGTTACTGTAAGTATAGCGGGAAGGGATTTTAAGGCCCATCTTACCCTTGATATAGTCTTTGTTATATATATTGTCGTTTTCTATCTCGAAACCGTCTATTTTGTACACTTCTGACAGTATTATCTTTTTGTTTATTACAACTGGAGCTTCCTTTTTTGGTAACTGTCTCAGAATACCGGAATAACGTAATGTTTCTTCATAACCTGCTTTAATGGTTTTGTCTTTTTCTTCAAAGCTGGTAACATTAACTCCGGTAAGGACAGGTTGAATATTAATATCTGTATAGGGTAATTGTTTTCTGGTTTCTTTAGAAATACCAAAAGTGATTATCTGATTGAGGATAGATACAATATTATTTAGTTGGTCCCTTTTTTCAAATCCCTGATCAAGATTTACCCCAATTACAATATCCATTCCTTTCTTTTTTAGTGGGCCGGAAGGATAGTTAATTGTTATACCGCCATCAACATAAAGACTGTCTCCGATTTTTACAGGGTCCAAAAGTCCAGGGAAAGCAGAACTAGCCATAATGGATTGAGATAAGTCTCCTGTTTCAAGTTGCTTTACACCTCCTGTTTCAATATTGGTTGCTATACAAAAGAAGGGGATAGGAAGTTTGCTGAAATCCTGAACAGAAGAATAGTTCTGAAATAATTCTTTGAACATAGCCAGGTTTTTCTGACCTGAAGAAATACTTGAAGGTAATACTACTTTACCCTTTTGTATCGGGATTTTCAAAAGATATTTATCGACATTTTTACTGAAAAATGAGGTTTGCTGGCGTGGACTGGAACTGCTCAATACATTATAGAAGTCTGTATTCAGGATAATGTTTTCGATATCTTTTCCTGTGTATCCGGTTGCATATAATCCTCCGATAATTGCACCCATGCTGGTTCCGCCAATATAATCTACTTTAACCCCCATTGAGTCCAAAACTTTCAGAACTCCTATATGGGCAAAGCCTTTTGCGCCACCACCACTTAGTGATAATCCTATCTTTGGATGCGGAGGGATAACTAAGTTTTCTTTAACCTGAGAATAGCTAAAGATGCTTATAATAACCCCAAGAAAAAGAAATAGTTTTTTCATCCCTATATTGTATTTAATTTTATCGATGAAATAGAGAAAAGTAGTACTTTATTTCATCAGTCTTTTATATATATTCTTTTTACACGTCTCGAAACTGAAGTTAGCACTTCGTAAGGAATCGTCTGACAATATTCAGCAAATTTTTCCAGACTTGGATTTCCATTAAAGATAATAACATCATCACCTTCTTCTATAGGATCATTGCCAATGTCTACCATCAGCATATCCATGCATACATTTCCCTGGATGGGATAAAGCTTTCCTTTAATACCAACAAAGCCTTTTCCATTACTTAATAATCGTGGTATACCATCAGCATATCCAACAGCTATTGTGGCAATATTAGTATCATTTTCAGCTTTAAATCTTCTGTTATAACCTAGTGATTCTCCGGGGTGTAATGGAGAAATCTGTGTAATAACTGTTTTAAAACAGACAGCGCTTTGTAATAAGGGCTTTATAGCTGGGTTTGTTGTATAGCCAATCATTCCGATACCAATTCTTACCATGTCAAACTGATATTCTGTATAGTTGGTAATTCCCGGTGAATTTAGACAATGCCTTAGTGGTTTATCTTCTGTTCTGGCTAATATGTAGTCTGAATTATCTGTGTATAGCTTTATCTGAGCTAAAGTATATTCTCTCTCTTCCGGATCATCAGCAGAAGAAAGATGAGTGAAAATACTGGCTATTCTGAGGTTGTTTTCCTTAATTTTAAGAAGGAGTTCATCCAGATCTTCTTTGCGAAAGCCTAAACGATGCATACCTGTTTCTAATTTTATATGGATGGGGTATCTTTCATGGATTCCTTTTTTTCTTAAAGCTTTAAGAAAAAGATCTAAAACTTTGAAACTATAGATTTCCGGTTCTAACTGATAATCGATAATAGTATCATAACTATTAAGCTCCGGATTCATTACCATAATAGGTAAGGTCACTTTATTTTTTCTTAGATCAACACCTTCATCTGCATAAGCGACACCCAGATAGTTGATATTGTGATGTTGTAAAAATTCTGCAATTTCATAACCGCCTAATCCATAAGAGTAGGCTTTTACCATTGCCATCATTTTGGTTTCAGGCTTTAAAAAGTTCCTATGAACATTGATGTTATGCAGGATGGCATTTAGATTTACTTCCAGAACAGTATCATGAGACTGAAGTTCCAATTCTTTTTTTAGATTTTCAAGTTCAAATTTACGGGCTCCTTTCAATAAAATTAATGAGTTTTCAATACTGTTAAATTCCTGATCTTCAATTAATTCCTGAATGTTATCGAAAGAAAAAGTTTTAGAATTAAATAGATGGGCAAACTTTGTTATTTCTGTTCCTATCAGGTATATTTTACCTAACGAATGTTCGTTAACTAAATCTGCTACGATATGATACAAATGTTCGGAGTGATCCTTTACATCGTGTATATCTGTAAGTACCAATACCTTTTGTGATTTATTTCCATACTGGTTTAATGTACTCAATGCTATTTTTAGAGAATCGAGATCCAGATTATAAGAGTCATTAATAATAAGGTTATCTCTTTCTCCTTTAATGCTTTCCATACGCATTTCCACAGCCTGCAAATTGTTGATTTTGTCTACAATTTTTGAATGTGGAATTTTTAGAAAGCTAAGAACAGCAATAACAGCTAATGCATTGTGCAGGGTAGCCTGATCCCGATTGGTAAAAGGAATCTGAATATAACCATCTAAAACCTTGATATTAAAAGCTTCTTTTTGGTCTATTGGGCTTTCAATTAAAATATCGTTTAATATATCTAACCCATAAGAAATCAGAGTTTTATTGCTATATAAATCTTGTATTTTGGTTTTTACCAAAGGATGATCACCATTATAAATGATTACTTCTGATTTTTCAAAAAGCTTTAGCTTTTCATTAAGTAGCTGTTCCTCATTTTCAAAATATTCTGAATGTGCAGAACCAAGATGTGTGAATACTCCAATCTGAGGTGAAAACACTTCAGATTGTTTTTCCATTTCGTGAGGTTTGGAAATTCCAACTTCAAAAATTCCCAGCTCATCATCATTATTAGCCTGGAGTATAGATAAGGGAAGTCCTATTTGGGAGTTATAACTTTTTGGACTTTTTACAACTCTCATTTCATCCCACAAGCATTGATATAACCATTCTTTTACAATAGTCTTACCATTACTTCCGGTAATACCAATGGTTTTAATATTTAGATTTTGCAGATGATGATGGGCTAACTGTCTAAGAAAATTCTGCGTATCAGAAGTTATGATCCAGGTTATATCCTGCCCGGAAGATTCATATATTTCATCGGCTATAATTACTTTTATTCCTTTCTCTATAGCTTCTTTGATGTATTTGGAACCATTATTTTTCTGAGTCTTCAAAGCAATAAAGGCATTATTTTTTGAAGAAAAAATAAGCCTGCTGTCGAAAATCAATTGTTCAACAACTTCATTTTTATTTCCGGTAATCCGGGAGTTGGTCATTGAAGCTAACTCCTGTGCAGTATATTTCATTTATTTTTCTCTTGCTTTTGCATCTCTTCCCAAAAGATACGGCGGCTAACAGCTTCATAGCTATCTGTTTCTCCTAGCTGAACCAAATCTTTGCTGGCAGATGTTCTTAATGAATAATTGGCTAAATTTCCTGTTCTTTTACAAATGGCGTGAACTTTTGTAACGTATTCAGCTGTTGCCATAAGATTTGGCATAGGGCCAAAAGGGCGTCCCATAAAGTCCATATCCAATCCGGCAATCACGACTCTTGTACCACTATTAGCTAACTGATTGGCAACTTCTACAACGCTTTCATCAAAAAATTGCGCTTCATCAATACCCACAACATCACAATTGGAACCCAGTAACAGAATTTCATTAGGAGTATCAACAGCTGTACTCCGGATCTTATTATCGTTATGCGAAACGATATCTTCATCGGAGTAACGAACATCAATTTTTGGTTTAAAAATTTCTACTTGCTGACCAGCCATTTCTGCTCTGCGCAGACGCCTAATTAGCTCTTCCGTTTTACCGGAAAACATTGAGCCACATATCACTTCCATCCACCCGCTTTGCTTGGCGTGGTTAATTGTATTTTCTAAAAACATTTGTTAACTTAGCACATATTATTCCACATCAAAATTACATAAAATAATGATGCAAAACTCTCATGACATTCAGGACAGGATCCTTGAAGACGTAAAAAAAATTGCCTCTGATATCGCTTCTGTTGAATCAACGGCAGGATTAATTACTAATTATCAGAAAGTTCAGGAGCTATATGAAAAAGTAGCTTTTCTGAAAATGCTGGAAGTAGAAAGTATTGATATCCATCAGAGAAAAAATGAATTGGAAGCTATGATTGAGGCTAATCCTACTCATGATAAATCTGAAGAGGCTCTTGAAAAAGAAAGAGAGGTAGAAGCTGAATTTGAAGAAGATCTTACTAAAGATGAAGCTTCCACAGAAATTGCTGAGATTACTGACGAAGAAATACCAACAGAAAAGGTAAATGCTGTTATCCCGAAAACAGAGAATATTATAGAAAATGATTATTCTGAGGAAGAAGAATATGTAAATACTTTGGAAGAAGATCAACATGAATCACCTGAAGAGATTGTTGCGGAAGAGGAACAAACTGAACCAGTTGCTGAAGCTGAAGAAATCTCTGAAGAATCTAAGGAAGATGCATCAATAACTGAGACTGAAGCAGAATCTGTAATTACAGAAGAAACAATATCAGCATCATCACCAGCAGCAGCAGCAGAAGAAGAAGAAGAAGAAGAAGAAGAAGTGAATGAAACAGAGACCGTAGAGGAGACTGTTTCAACTGAAGAAGAGCATACTGACGAGGAAAAAGAAGTTACAAAAGAACCGGAATATCAGATTAAAGAATTATTTGTAAGAGAAGAGGAAGGTTCTGAACATTTGGATGAAGAAGCTGCTCATAAAGTGAAGCTGGCTTCCATTAAGGGATTGAAACCTATTTCCAGAGAAGAAATAACAAATATTACAGAAAATAATGAGGTACCTGAAAAGGTAAATGAATATGTAAATACAGAAGAAAATACTGCATTTATACCAACAAATGCCAATACCTCTGTTCAGACAGGGCAATTCAGACTGGATCTGAACGACAGAATGGCATTCCTGAAAAAATTATTCAATAACGATGAAGTAGAAATGAAATACGTATTAGAAAGATTAAATGAAGCCCGGACTTTAGATGATGCAAAAGAATATCTTAGCGATCTGTACTATGACAGAGATTGGAAGCCGGTAGACGAGTATGCGCAAAGATTATGGTCACTAGTAGAAAGCCGTTTTAGATAATGAGTGGCATATTATATTTTGTACCAACACCAGTAGGTAATCTGGAAGATATGACTTTCAGGGCAATAAAAGTTTTAAAAGAAGTAGATTATATACTTTGTGAAGATACCCGTACTTCAGGGATTCTCCTCAAACATTATGAGATATCGAAGCCGCTGAAATCTTATCATTTGCATAACGAACATCAGGCTACAGAGAAAGTTGTTCAGGATCTTAAAAATGGGCAGAATATTGCCATTATTACTGATGCCGGGACTCCCGGAATATCGGATCCTGGTTATCTTCTGGCAAAAGCAGGGCGGGATAATGATATCGAAATGATCTGTCTTCCCGGGGCAACGGCTTTTGTTCCTGCATTAGTTGTTTCAGGACTTCCTAATCACGACTTCTATTTCGCTGGATTTTTGCCACAGAAAAAAGGACGTCAGACCAAACTAAAGCAACTGGCTGAAGAGAAAAAAACAATTGTTCTTTATGAAAGCCCACATAAGATTAATACCACACTGGAACAGATAAAAGAGTTCTTTGGAGAACAAACACAAGTAAGTCTAAGCCGTGAAATTTCCAAAAAATTTGAGGAGACCAAGCGTGGAACTATTGATGAATTAATAGAGTTTTCTAAAAGTAAAACGCTAAAAGGAGAAATTGTTCTTATTGTAAATAATTCGATGTAAATGTGAGAAAGAATTTATCTTTTATTTCAGCATTCTTCTGGTTGATGGGATTTTCCCAAAGCGATCTGAAGCTGCAATATGATCTAAGAGATAAATTAAAACTCGATATTGAGCGATTTGAAGGAGGATATGCTGTTTTCAAAAAAGGAAGTCTTTCTGGGATTATAGATTCCACTGGAACTGTAACGCTGCAGCCTATAAATGGAAATTTGGCACCCTTTAGAAAAGGTTATTTTTTTCATTATACCGGGGGAAATAATAATAGAAAAGTCGGATTGATAGATTTTAAAGGAGATTATAAAATCCCTTTGAACAATTATGATTTTGGTTTATCCTGGAATAGTGAGAACGGCTACTTGGTAGTCTCCAAAAATAAAAAGTTTGGACTAGTCAATTATCTTAGTGACAAGTCTGAATTAGATTTTCTTTACGATTCTATTGAATATGCCGGAGAAAGCATATTTTTTGTAAAAAAGAACAATAAATGGGCAATTTACAATCCCGAAAAAGGATTTGTTTCTGATTTCGCTTATCAAAGAAATTCATATTTTAATAAAGATAAGTCCTGTGTTCAAGTGGCTCCGGATAAGTATTTTTTAGTGGATAAAGAGAATAAGATTCTTTTGAAATCAAAATATGAGCTAATCGATACTGAAGCCAGTAACGACTATTTTGTAAGCCTGAACAGAAATATAGATAAAGAAGGGCTAATAGATTCCGAAGGAAAAGAAGTTCTGCCAATGGAATATTCGCATATTACTATTTATGGGGATTATGCCATTATGGACAAAAGCAGTACCCAGTTTTTTCTATTTAATTTAAAAACAAAAGAGAATAAGAAAATTAAAGCAGGAAGTATTGCTTTTTTATTTGATAAATACTTTTTATTGAATGAAAAAAATCAGGTATCAATTATTGATGATTCCCTGAATAAAGTTGTTAATGAAAGCTTTGACAGAGTCACTTTTATTTCAACAGATAAATTACAGTATCTTATTACCGAAAAAAATAAAATAAATAACCTGTTGAATAAAAATTTTCAGCAGATTTTTCCTGATGGTTTTACTATTTACGCATTGGATGAAAACCAGTTGGTGGTTAAAAACAAAATTGGTTATCAACGCCTGGAATGGAATACATGGAAAACAGAACCTTTAAATTTTGATGAAATTTCGCCAGCATTTGATCCTTTCTTTTTTCGAGCACAGAAGAATATAGGTTTGATTGCTAAAAAGGGTGGAAAATATGGTTTTATTGAACCCAGCGGGAAGGAGATATTGCCTTTTGTATATGAAGAAATTGCCGGCTTTAGGAACAACATGGCTTTTGTAGCCAAACTGAACGGTAAATACGGTCTTATCAATAATAGAAATGAGATTATAAGGCCTTTTTTATATGATTCTTATGCATTTAGTAAAGAATATATGTACCTTTCGGATAAAGGAAAAAAAGAAATAATATCTACTTTAAATTAAAATAAACACAATTATTTAAAAAAGAATGCTGCTACTATTCGCAGCTTTAAAGATTGAATAGTAACTCAGAAAAAACTAATACCAAAAAGCTATGTTAAAAAAAACATTATTAACAGTATTACTGGGAAGTGCACTTCTTGGCTTTTCCCAGCAAAAGTATCAGCCAACACAAGCAAACCTAAAAGCAAGAACTGAGTTTCAGGATGAAAAATTCGGAATGTTTATCCATTTTGGATTATACAGTGAATTGGGAAGAGGGGAGTGGGTCATGAATAATGACAAAATTCCGGTTAATGATTACGCTAAACTTAAAGACTTTTTCAATCCTATAGGGTTCAATGCTAAAGAATATGTTTCTATGGCTAAGAATGCTGGTGTAAAGTACATTACTTTAGTTACACGTCACCATGATGGATTTAGTATGTGGAATACAAAATATTCGGATTTTAATATTATGAATACCCCTTTCAAAAGGGATTTGGTAAAAGAATTAGCTGATGAATGCCATAAACAAGGGGTGAAAATAGCATTCTATTATTCGCTTCTGGACTGGACAAGAACAGATTATTCGTACTGGACAGGCAGAACAGGAAAAGGAACCGGACGTACCGAAAAAGGTAACTGGAATGATTATATTCAGTTTATGAAAAACCAGTTGACAGAACTTTTAACCAATTATGGGGAAGTTTCAGGAATATGGTTTGATGGTTACTGGGATCAGATGGAAGAAGAAAAAGCAGGCAGAAGTGAGAAAACATATTTGGACTGGAAAATGCCGGAGATTTATGAGCTTATACATAAGCTTCAGCCACAATGTCTTATAGGTAATAATCATCATATTACGCCATTGGAAGGTGAAGATTTTCAGATGTTTGAAAGAGACATTCCCGGACAAAATGAACACGGACTAAGTTTCCAGAAGCCATCTCAGCTTCCTTTGGAAACCTGCGCTACACTTAACGATTCCTGGGGATTTGAATTGAAAGACAATAAGAACAAAACATTCAGAGAGTTTCTGAATCTGTTGGTAAATGCTGCGGGAAGTAACGCCAATTTACTAATGAATATAGGTCCTATGCCTAATGGTAAAGTTCCACAACCTTTTATTAATTCTTTCAGCGAAATGGGAGACTGGATGAAAGTCTATGGCGAAAGTATTTACGGTACCAGAGGCGGCTATCTTACACTTCAGAAATGGGGTGCTGTTACTCAGAAACCCGGAAAAATATATGTTCACATACTTAAAAATAATGAGGGCAAAGCAATTACTCTCGAAAAATTTCCATTTAAAAAGATTAATTCCGCATATTTGCTGAAAGATAAAAAAACTGTAAAGTATAATTTAAAGAATAATACTTTAACGTTTGACAGCTATACAGTGGATGATCAGAATCCTGATGCTGTCATAGTTTTTGAAGGAAAATAAACATACATTAAATATGAAACTATTAGAAGGAAAAGTAGCCCTTATTACAGGAGCAACCCGTGGAATCGGGAGAGGTATAGCAGAAGTTTTTGCTCAGCAGGGAGCAAAAGTTGCTTTTACCTATGCAGGATCTGTAGATAAAGCGAAAGAATTAGAAGCAGCATTAAGTTCTGTTACCCAGATAAAAGGATATCAGTCGGATGCTTCTGATTATGATGCAGCACAGAAGTTGGTAGATGATGTAATGGCGGAATTCGGACAGATAGATATCCTGATTAATAATGCAGGAATTACAAGAGATAACCTTATGCTTCGTATGTCTAAAGAAGATTGGGATACAATTATTAAAGTAAACTTAGATTCTGTATTCAACCTTACAAAAGCGGTTATTAAGCCGATGATGAAGGCTAAAAGCGGATCTATTATCAATATGTCTTCTGTAGTAGGTGTTAAAGGAAATGCAGGACAAGCTAACTATGCGGCTTCTAAGGCAGGAGTTATCGGATTCTCTAAATCTATTGCATTAGAGCTTGGTTCCAGAAATATCCGTTGTAATGTTGTTGCTCCGGGATTCATTGAAACTGAAATGACAGCCGTTCTGGATGAGAAAACAGTACAAGGCTGGAGAGACGGAATTCCATTAAAAAGAGGAGGACAGCCAGAAGATGTAGCCAATGCATGTGTATTCTTAGGAAGCGATATGTCTTCCTATATTACAGGCCAGGTTATGAACGTAGATGGCGGAATGCTAACTTAATATATAAAGGCTTTGAAAAAAGCCTTTTTTTATTTGATATATGAAAATAACCATCAGCGAAAAAACGTATAATAATCCTGTTTTTGTCTTCGCAATGGAGAAAGAGGCAGGAAATGAATTTAAAGATTTACAACTGGTATTTACCGGAATAGGTAAAGTAAATGCAGGTTATTATTTAATGAAATACCTGTCAGCAAATAAGCCTGATATTATTATCAACTTAGGAACAGCGGGAAGTACAGCTTTCAGAAGAGGAGATGTAGTTTGCTGTACGCAATTTGTTCAAAGAGATATGGATGTATCACCTTTGGGTATAGAGAAGTTTAAAACCCCTTTTTCGGATGATGATGTGGTTTTGGATTACGGAATAAATGTAGATAGTCTGCCAAAAGGGATTTGTGGTACGGGAGACAGCTTTGAAACTGAACACAATACTGATTTGTATAATGTACTGGACATGGAGGCCTATGTGCTGGCTTTAATAGCTAAAAGAGAACAAATTCCTTTTCTTTGCCTGAAATATATCTCGGACGGAGCTAATGATGATGCAGTAGAAGACTGGACACAGGAAGTTGATAAAGCCTCAAAAATTCTTCGTGAAGTTATAGCAACCAGATTTTAAATATGATTGATTTTCCGGCAACATTACATCTTTTTGGTAAAGATATACTCTTACATCCAGTATTAGAATCGTTAGGGATTTTTCTGGGGATGCGTTATTATTTCTTTCTGAAGAGAAAATCTCCGGAAAAACTTCCTCTTACAATATCTCTGGCCATTATTGCCGGAGCAACTGCTGGTGCCCTTTTAGGGTCAAAAATTATTGGAAATCTTGAAAATCCAGATACACTATTTTCAACAGATTTTTCATTTAAAAGATTTTGGTCCAATAATACAATTGTTGGAGGTTTAGCATTTGGGTTAATAGGAGTAGAGCTTGCTAAAAAAATAGTTGGACATAAAGAAAGCACAGGAGACCTGATTACATTTCCTTTGATGCTGGCAATAATTATTGGCAGAATCGGCTGCTTTTTTACCGGAATATATGAAGAAACTTATGGATTACCGACAGATTCAATCTTTGGAATGCATTTGGGGGATCAGTATCTGCGTCATCCGGTGGCATTATATGAGATTGCTTTTCTTGTATCGCTTTGGGGAATTCTAAAGGTTATACAGAAGAAACATTTTCCTTCGGGGTTTGTTTTTCAGATATTTATGTTGTCCTATTTTACGTTTCGTTTTTTGCTTGATTTTCTAAAACCGAGAATCGAAATTGCAGGAAATTTAGGGGCTATTCAACTAACTTGTTTGTTAGTGATTATTTATTACATTTATAAAGTTAATATCACTTTGAAATCTAAATATTTAGCACCAATACTTTAATATGAATCACTTGTTTACCATTTTAGAAGTCGGCGGCCTGGGCGGAATAGTTGTCATGATCATTAGTATGATTGTTTTGGGAGCTTTCGTTTTTGGATTAGTTTTAGCAGCCATTATAAAACTAATCTACGAATCAGGTGGAGATAAAAAATACTCGAAGAGTAACTTCTGGCTTACTGTATTAATCGTGATGTTGGTTTGCGGTTTAATTAGTGGAGTTATTTGTGGAGGAATGTAAAAATAGCAGAATATGCCAGTTAGAAATTATACTTATTACGATTATACCACAAGTCTTTGCCCGGACTGTTTGAAGAGAGTCGGAGCAAAAATAATCATTGAAAATGATGAAGTTTTTATGACTAAAAGATGTCCGGACCACGGTTTTTTTAAAACTAAGATTGCTACGGACGTCCATTATTATAAAAACATCAGGAACTATAATAAGGCTTCCGAAATGCCACTACATTTTGGTACAGGCGTAGCATATGGATGCCCATACGATTGTGGATTGTGTGTAGATCACGAACAGCACAGCTGTCTTTCCATTGTAGAAGTAACAGATCGCTGTAATCTCACATGTCCTACCTGCTATGCAATGTCTTCGCCACATTATGGCAGCCATCGATCGCTAGAGGAAATAGAAGCTATGTTCGATGTAATTGTAAAGAATGAGGGTGAACCGGATGTTGTTCAGATTAGTGGAGGAGAACCAACAATTCATCCCGAATTTTTCAAAATAATGGACATTGCAAAGTCCAAACCTATAAAGCACCTGATGCTGAATACAAATGGTGTAAGGATAGCCAATGATCCCGGATTTGCTGAAAAGCTGGCTACTTATGCTCCGGAATTTGAAGTTTATTTACAGTTTGATTCATTTAAACCAGAAGTGCTGCAGGATTTCCGTGGGAAAGATCTTACAGATGTCCGCATGAAGGCTCTGGAAAAGCTAAATGAACTCAATCTGTCCACTACATTGGTAGTGGTTTTACAGCAAGGAAAAAATGTAGATGAAATAGGTAAGATTATTGATTTTGCACTTAAACAGAAATGTGTACGTGGAATTACCTTTCAGCCGGTAGAAATTGCGGGTAGAAACAGGGATGATTCTGCACATGAGAAAATAACACTGACAGAAGTCCGTCAGGAAATACTTAATCAATTTCCGGTACTAAATTCAGATGATATAATTCCTGTACCTTGTAATCCCGATGCTCTGGCGATGGGATATATATTAAAGTTACAGGGAGAGATAATTCCTTTAACCCGCTATATTAATCCTGCTGATTTACTGAATAACGAATCTAAAAATACAATTGTCTATGAGCAGGATGAGGGACTGAAAATGCAGCTGATCGATATTTTCAGTACAGGGATATCCGTGGATAAGGTACAACCTAAAGTAAACCAATTATTATGTTGCCTACCTGAAGTCTGTGCTCCGGAGATGGAGTATGAAAATCTTTTCCGCATCATTATAATGAACTTTATGGATGCTCATGATTTTGATGTCCGTGCAGTGAAAAAATCCTGTGTTCATATTGTAAACAAAGATTTGAAGCTAATACCTTTTGAAACAATGAATCTCTTTTATAGAGATCAGAAACAAGAATATTTAGAAGAACTTAGAAAAGATACAAGAGTATTATTCTAATAAAAAGCCACCCGTCAGGTGGCTTTTTATTTATGTTTAGAACGTTAAAACATTCCGTAAATCTTTTAGATACTCGTAGGCAGTAAGGTCAAATTTAACAGGAACAACCGAGATATATCCTTCACTAAGAGCTGTTTCATCAGCATCTTCAGACTGGTCCATATTGTTGAAATAACCAGATAACCAGTAATATTTTTTACCGTGTGGATTTACTCTTTCATCAAAGTTTTCCTCCCATTTAGCATTCGCCTGCTTACAGACTTTTATTCCTTTTATTTCTTCAGCAGGTAATTTCGGAATGTTTACATTCAACACAATTCCTTTTGGAATAGGATTTTCCAAGACTTTTTTTACAATGCTTTGAATAAAAGTTTTTGACTGAGAGAAATCAGCATCCCAGCTGAAGTCTAATAAAGAAAAGCCAATAGCCTGCAAACCTTCAACTCCTGCTTCAACAGCAGCGGACATTGTCCCGGAATAGATTACATTAATAGAAGAATTTGCCCCGTGATTAATTCCCGATACAACAAGATCAGGTCTTCGGGTAAGTATTTTATCCAGTGCAAATTTTACACAATCTACAGGAGTTCCGCTTAATGAATAATCTTTTTGTGGTCCCTCCATGCTAATTTCCTCATAGGTTAATGTAGAATTAATCGTAATAGCATGCCCTTTTCCACTTTGTGGAGAATCCGGAGCAACTACAACAACATCCCCTATTTCATTCATAAAGCTTACAAGATTACGAATTCCCGGAGCAGTTATTCCGTCATCATTGGTAACCAGAATCAATGGTTTTTTCATTTATTTCAAATTATTGTAACAAAATTAAAGAAAATAAGACCTATTTTTATAAATAAGATATTAAATTTGATCTTCGAAATTTCGTAAAAGATGTTTAAAAAATTCTTTGGTTTTAATAAACTACTGCTGTTGTCCTCGTTAGGGACACTTATTTTTTGTTTTAATTCCCCGCAAAATGACGATGAAAAGATGCAGACCATTATGGTTAGCGTAAGCAATACGCTGTCGTATCTCAGTTATAATGCGAAACCAATCAACGATGCTTATTCTCAGGATGTTTATAAACAATATTTTGAAAAGCTGGATCCAAGCAAAAAATATTTTTTGCAGTCTGATATGGATGAGTTTGCAAAATATAAAACAAAGTTGGATGATTATCTTAAAACAGGAGATATCACCTTCTTCAAACTTACTAATGACAGATACCTTCAGAGGCTTACAGATATAGAAAAGATGTCGCAGGATATCTTTGCAAAACCTATTAATCTGGATGAGGATGAAGATATTATTATGGAGCCGAAGCTTAAGAAAAATCCGGCAAACCAGAAAGAAATGTATGCAGAATGGAAGAAATTTATTAAATATAATATTCTTCAGGAGATGCAGACTCTAAATGAGAAAGAGGAATCACAAAAAAAGAAAAAAGACTCTGCAATTGCTAAAAAGCAAAAGGATACCATAAAGTATGAGCCGCTAACACTAGAACAAAAGAAAGTAAAAGCAACAGGAGAAATTAAAGATCTTGTTTCCAGTATGTTTAACAGAATCAAAAAAAGAAAGAGAATGGATTGGTTCTCTTCTTACATGAATTCTTATACAGAAGTTTTTGATCCCCATACCAACTATTTCTCTCCGAAAGATAAAGAAGACTTCGATGCCAACTTCAGTGGTAAAATTATTGGAATTGGAGCACAGATTTCGGAAAAGAAAGGGCGATTGTTTATTGGACCATTGGTAATTGGAGCTCCTGCATGGAAGTCTAAACAGGTAAGTGAAGGAGATGAAGTTCTGAAAGTAAAATCAGATCCTAAGAAAGAAGCTGTAAACGTAGTGGGAATGCTTGTAGATGAAGCTGTGCGTTTAATTCGTGGTGCTAAGGGATCTGAAGTAACACTAACGCTTAGAAAGAAAGATGGTTCTGTAAAAGAAGTTAAGCTAATCCGTGAGGAAGTAGAGATGGAAGATACATTTGCTAAAAGTATCGTTGTAAACTCTCCGAACGGTAAGAAATACGGATTTATATACCTGCCAAGCTTCAATGCTGATTTTAACGACTCTAAAGGAAGAAATGCTTCTACAGATGTTAAGAATGAAATTACAAAGCTAAAAGCTCAGAATGTAGAAGGTATTATTTTGGATCTAAGAAACAACGGTGGTGGATCTTTAACCGAGGTTGTGGATATTATGGGGCTATTTATGAATAGCGGACCAGTAGTACAGGTAAGAAGTCAGGACGGGAAAATTCAGGTTCTGAAAAATAAAAATAATTCACCAGTATGGACGGGACCATTGGTACTGATGCAAAACGAACTTTCTGCTTCAGCTTCCGAGATTTTAACCGGTGCAATTCAGGATTATGGAAGAGGGGTTATCTTAGGAGCTCCACATTCATTTGGAAAAGGAACGGTACAGACATTTGTTTCTCTTAACAGGTTCCTGAATACTAATGATGATTATGGAGATCTTAAACTTACGATTCAGAAGTTCTACCGGATCAGCGGGAATTCTACTCAGCTGGAAGGTGTAAAATCTGATGTTGTAATGGATGACTACTTTACATACGATGAAATCGGAGAAAAATACGATGAGCATGCATTACCATGGGATCAGATAAAATCTTCAGATTACAAGCCTCTGAATACAATTGACATGGCTGGTATTGTAAAAAGAAGTACAGAAAGAATTAAAGCAAACAAACCATATCAGCTATTAGTAGAATCTGCAAAATGGCGTCAGGCACTTGGTAAAGAAGAAACTGTTACACTTAATCAGACTAAATTCTTTGAATTAATGAAAAAAAGAAAAGAAGAATTGAAGAAGTTTGAATCTTTAACCAAGTACGATAATGGACTACAGTTTACTCAGTATCAGAGTGAAATAGAACGTATGAAAAAAGACGAGGCTTTCTCTGCGAAAAGTAAAAACTGGATTAAAAATCTTAAACGAGATTTATATCTTCAGGAGGCGATGAATGTCATATCTGAAATCAAATAATAAAATCAAAGGCTGTCCGTTTAAAAGACAGCCTTTCTTATAAAAAACACAAACAGAAACAAATGGAGTTAACATTAAAAGAAATCTTAGAGTACCACATCTTTTCATTAGGACAATATTCATTAACGGTTTATCAATTACTATCATCAGCCGTTATTGTTTTAGTTGGTTTAGGTATCGTACGCGTATTCAAATCACTTATTTATAAATCCGAAAAAATTGATGTCGGTAAAAAGTTTGCTTTTGCTCAGATTTTAAAATACATTATTATTGTTTTTACTGCCATATTGGCATTCAGGACATTAGGTGTAGATGTTTCTCCGCTTTTACTCGGAGGTAGTGTTATACTAGTGGGTATTGGTCTTGGTTTGCAAAACCTTTTTCTGGACTTTATCTCCGGAGTTATTATCCTTTTGGACAGAAGTATAAAAGTTGATGATGTTGTAGAGATAGAAAATGTTGTAGGGAAAGTTCAGCAGATTAATATCCGTACATCTACCATCCTTACGAGAGATAATAAAAGTATGATAATCCCGAACTCCATTCTTACAAAAAACAAGATTGTGAACATGTCGTATGATGACGATGTTGCCAATTTCGGAATTGTTATAGGGGTAGGATATGATTCCGATGTAAATTTGGTTATGAAACTAATGTTAGATGCAGCTAAAGAGCATCCAGAAGTTTTTCAGGAAAAACCTGCCGTAGCCCGTTTGTCTAACTTCGGTGATTCCTCATTAGACTTTAGTTTGTTTTTTAATTCAAGATATTTATTCAAAGCCGAAGCTATCAAGAGTGATTTAAGACTTTCAATTCTTAAAAAGTTTAGAGAAAATAATATAGACATTCCTTTCCCAATTCGTACGTTATATACGCCGGACCTCCAGAATCAGGGACAAAATCTGTAAAATTTGAGGCGTAAAAAACGCAATAACTGGTATTTATCATCCCAATTTCAATTTAGATTTAATTAAAATAAGGTATATTTGTATTTTTAAATACAAGCCTTGAAGAATTTAGACTCTAATAAGCTTTGCTGCTTTCCGATGGATAGAACAGGGATTATTGTCGATTATGACAATAACAATATGGAAATGCCCGGTAAAATTATTGAAATGGGACTTTTGCCTAATACACCTTTCAGGATATTATATCAGGCTCCGTTTGGAGGTCCCCTGTATGTAGAGTATGGAGAGGAACGCTCCAAAGTGGCATTACGGGAAGAAGAAGCTAGATATATTATTGTGGAAGAATTAGCAGATGGAAAATAAAAAGAAATCCACCAGAATTTTATTGGTTGGAAACCCGAACGTAGGTAAATCTACTATTTTTAATCAGTTATGTAACCGTAATCAAAAAACGGGAAACTATTCAGGTGTAACAGTCTCCAGCCTAAAAGGAGAATATATTTATAAAGAAAATAAGGTTGAAGTAATTGACCTTCCGGGAACCTACAGTGTCTATCCTACTTCTGAGGATGAAGTTATCTGCGTTGAATATCTGATTAACGAAAGAAATAATTATGATGGTGTATTGTATGTTGCCGATGCTCTGAATTTTAAGAGAAGTTTATTGTTGTTTGAACAAATCAGAGATTTGGGGATACCGGTAATAATGGTTGCTAATCAGATCGATGAAGCTGAAAAAAGAGGCTATTCTCTGGATGTACAGAAATTATCCGAAGAAACAGGAGTAACTGTAAATGTGACGAATGCCAAGAAGAATAGTGGTATAGACGCAGTAAGAGAAAGTGTACGTCTTCATAAATTTACTGTTGCGGAAGAAGCTCTATTTCAGATTCCTGCAGAACATAAAAGTAAAATAGAAGAAGTAGTACAGAAAACCGGTGACAAGAACTTGTATAAAGCATGGTTCCATCTTTCTTCCACTAGAAAATATGTAAGCGGACAAAATCATGTTTTTCAGAATGACAGTAATGCAGAAGTAAAAGGAATTGTTCCGAAACGTTTGCAGACACAGGAAACGTTACGCCGTTATGATAATATAGATCAGATAATAAATAAAGTAAGATCCAAAAGAACAATGCTGAAGGACTTGCTTACCGAAAAGTTAGATCGTCTGATGGTGCATAAATTCTGGGGATATGTTCTTTTCCTGGTTGTTCTTTTGATTATTTTCCAGAGTGTATTCTTTCTGGCGGAATATCCAAAAGGATGGATTGAGGATTTATTTACATGGTTCTCTTCTCTTGCATCAACTTATTTACCGGAAGGACCTTTGAACAGTCTTATTGCGGAAGGAGTTCTCCCAGGTATTGGAGGTATAGTTGTTTTTGCACCACAGATTGGAATATTAATGTACTTCCTTTATATTATGGAAGATAGTGGTTATATGGCCAGAGTAATCTTTTTAATGGACAGATTATTGCGTCCGTTTGGCCTAAATGGTAAAAGTATTATTCCACTTGTCTCTGGTACAGCCTGTGCGATTCCGGCAATCATGTCTGCCAGAAACATAGAAAATACTAAAGAAAGATTAATTACAATCCTTGTAACACCTTTTATGACGTGTTCTGCAAGGCTTCCGATTTACAGTATTATTATAACGCTGGTAATTCCGGATGAATACGTTTTAGGGATTGGTTACAGAGCTTTAGCATTGCTGGCAATGTATATGTTAGGGTTTATGACTGCACTGGTATTCTCTTTCTTCCTGAAAAAAGGAATAAAGAATACTAACAAAAGCTTCCTGATCCTGGATTTGCCAACCTATAAAATGCCTTTATGGGGATATAACTTCAAAATGGCTTTACTGAAAGCTTGGGGATTTATTACAGGAGCCGGAAAAGTTATTTTTGCTGTTAGTATAATTATATGGTTCCTTAGTTATTTCGGACCACATGATAAATTTAGTATAACATCACATAAGTCCAATGTAGAGCTGAATGACTCTTATTTAGCACTTATGGGAAAGAGTATAGAGCCTGCTATCAGTCCTCTTGGTTATGACTGGAAAATGGGGGTAGGAATTCTTACTTCATTTGCTGCCAGAGAAGTTTTTGTAGGAACAATGTCTACATTATATTCTCTTGGAGATGGAGCAGAAGATGGAAGATTGATTGATAAAATGAAAGCTGATAAGAAAGCAGACGGAACTCCATTATTTACATTGGCTACAGGAGTATCTATTCTTGTTTTCTATGCATTTGCTATGCAGTGTATCAGTACTATTGCTATTGTTTATAAAGAAACAGGAAGCAAAAAATGGACATTTATTCAGCTGATAGGAATGTCTGGTCTGGCGTATTTTGCATCGTTATTTGTATTTCAGATACTAAAATAATTAAAATGAATACACTTGTTATTCAGTATA
This sequence comes from Elizabethkingia occulta, assembly GCF_002023715.1. Classification (GTDB taxonomy): domain Bacteria; phylum Bacteroidota; class Bacteroidia; order Flavobacteriales; family Weeksellaceae; genus Elizabethkingia; species Elizabethkingia occulta. Next base: position 83,226 of record NZ_MAHX01000016.1, on the reverse strand, counting down.
TAGTAATCGGAGCACTTCTGCTTTTTGCCTGTTTTAGGGTTTGGAAAATTTTTTCAAAAAACTTTAGTAAGAAAAAAAGCGGTGGTTGCGACAAAAACTGCGGGTGTTCATAAATCATGTCCGTAGTTGAATAATTTTTTCTTATTTATTCCGTATTTTTGCATAAAATTTAGCAAACAAATTTATGTCATTAATTAAGAGTATTTCTGGAATTAGAGGGACAATAGGAGGTAAAACAGGAGATAATTTAACTCCTCTGGATATCGTGAAATTCGCGTCTGCATTCGGAGCTTGGCTTCAGAAGAAGAACAACAAAAAAGACATTACTTTAGTTGTTGGACGAGACGCAAGGATATCCGGTAAGATTGTTTCTAATCTTGCATCTTCTACACTACAGTCCTTAGGGATTAATGTAATAGATTTAGGACTTAGTACAACTCCTACAGTAGAGGTTATGGTACCGGAGCTTAATGCAGACGGTGGAATTATCTTTACAGCAAGCCATAATCCTAAAGAATGGAATGCTCTGAAGCTTTTGAATGAAAAAGGAGAGTTCATCAATGCTCAGGATGGAGCAGATGTTTTGGACATCGCAGAGAAAGAAGCTTTTGAATATATTGACGTAGATCACTTAGGAAATTACTCGGAAAACAATGAAGGAATACAAATCCACATAGACAAAGTGTTGGAGCTTCCTGAAGTTATCCCGGGTATCGTAAGAGAAAAAAGATATAAAATAGTACTGGATGCAGTAAACTCCACAGGAGGGATTGCAATTCCAAAGCTACTGGAAAGAATGGGATGTGATGTAGTAAAACTATATTGCGAACCAAACGGACAATTTCCTCATAACCCTGAACCATTAAAAGAACATCTTTCAGAAATCTGCGAACTTGTTGTAAAAGAAAAAGCTGATCTTGGAATCGTTGTAGATCCGGATGTTGACAGATTGGCACTTGTAGATGAGAATGGCGAGCTTTTTGGTGAAGAATATACATTGGTTGCAGTTGCAGATTATATCCTTAGAAACAAAAAAGGAGTAGCAATTTCTAACCTTTCATCGAGCAGAGCGTTGAGAGACGTTGCTAAATCACTGGATTCAGAATACTTTGCATCTGCAGTAGGAGAAGTGAATGTTGTAAATCTGATGAAAGAAAAAGGAGCTGTAATCGGAGGAGAAGGTAACGGTGGAATTATATTCCCTGAATTGCATTATGGTAGAGACTCTTTAGTTGGTGTAGCATTATTCTTAACCCACTTAGCACAACAGGATAAATCAGTTGCTGAACTCAGAGCAACATATCCGGATTACTATATGGGGAAAAAGAAAATTGAATTAACCCCGGAAATCGATGTAGACAAGCTTCTTGAGAAAGTAAAAAAAGAATTCAAAAAAGAAGATATATCTACTGTAGATGGTGTTAAAATAGACTTCCCGACGAACTGGGTTCACCTTCGTAAGTCAAACACAGAACCTATTATCAGAATCTATACTGAAGCATCTTCTCAGGAAGAAGCAGACAAGTTGGCTGATGATATGATTGCTAAAATAAAAAGCTTAATTTAGTTGGTGATTTTGGAAATTTTTCCGAAATTCATGATATAATCAAAAATACATTTGGAAGAATTTTTTGAAAATGAAGCTGTAAAACGCTTCGAGGATATGCTAGAGAATAATGAAGAAGTGTTTTTCGATACTGAAGAATACGAGGACATTATTTCTTATTATCTGGAAATCGGCGACTATCAGTATGCCGAAACAGCTATTAAGTATGCACAGAAACTTTATCCGGATTCAGTTAATATAAAAGTTCGCAGATTGGAATTTCTTCTTGAAAAAGAAGATAATGCTAATGCGAAAATTCTAATGAAGGAATTAGCCGGTATAGCAGATGATAATTTAGATTTTATGATCTGTTGTGCCAAATATTATTCCAACATGGGGAATCCGAGAAAGGCGATTGATCTGTGTGAAAAAGCTCTAGAAAAAGAAGAAGACGAAGATTTCATTCATAACTTCATTGCGGACGAATATAAAAATCTGGATGATCCTTTCTCTGCATTAAAACATTATAAGCTCGCCCTAAATTTCGAGCCAAATGATGAATATGCTCTGGAAAGTATCATGCTTTGTTATACCGAAATGAATCGGAATGAAGAAGCCCTGAGTTTTATTAATGATTATCTGGATAATTATCCATTCTCTGAAACCGCATGGTACGAGTATGGAATTTTCCATTTCAATAAAAAGAACTATCAGGAAGCGATTAAAGGATTTGATTACCTGTTGGCGATTAATCCTAACTCTATGGCCGTTTATACCAACAAAGCAGCTTGTTATGAAGCTCTAAACGAATGGGAAAAGGCGATAGAAACTTATATTGATTCACAGGAATACGAGTTTACCAAATCTTATTCTTTTTATAAGATTGGACAGTGTTACCAGAAAATGGAGCAGTTGATTCCTGCACTCAATGCTTTACAAAAGAGCTTACATGAGGATCCTCAGTTTCATCCGGCAATGATTGCCATTTCGGATATTTATGAAGAACTAGGTAATCTTAATGAAGCTGCACATTTTGCATTGGAAGCATCGAGACTGAGTGAGAATAATCTGGACATACAAAAGAAACTTGCATTTCTGTATATCAGCTTAGGAAAACTGGAAGAAGCTCTTATTTGCCTGAAGAAAATGGCAGAAACAGAGCCCGGAAGGTTCTATAACTGGTATGCCTATACAGAAGTATTAATGTTGGTTGGTGACTATGATAAGGCAGAAGAAAAGCTCCTAACTGCGCTGAAAAGACATCAGAGAGCAGAATTGTACTATCAGCTAAGTAACTGCTATTTTAACCTGAAAAGAGAAACAGAAGCCAGAGCTGCTTTAGATCAGGCATTGCGTCTGGATCCGACTTTAATGAAAGATATGCAGATGAAATATCCTTATATAGATGCTGAAATAGAAAAAGAGCGCTCTAAAACAAAATAAGGATTTGAAATTCTGAAAATGATAAATAAAAAAGCAACTGATTTCAGTTGCTTTTTTATTTAGTTATAGTAACGGTTTGCAAAAGTTATAAACTCAGTTAGCCTGTAAATGTTATTAAAGCCCAAATAAGCGAATAAAATAATTAAAATAACCCAGAGACCCGAAATAGTTTTTGGGTTTCCTCTTTGGCTGTAAAAAAGCCATCCCAGTAACATAGGGACAACAAATATAAAATGGCCTCCGTAAATATAGGATGTATGTAGGCCGAACTTTAGTACACAATGTATAATAACATCACACAGCAGTGATAATCCAAGTATTAGAACCAGTTTGTTTTTATAATTGGAGATAAGGCTCCAAATAAGGAGTAAGGCAATTAAAGCAACAAAAAGATAAGATGCCCACGAAGAATAAACATCCATGAATAATGCTTTATATTCAAAACCTGTTCTACTGGTGTAATTTCGGGTGATAAAGCTCGGAAATAGCATACTGCCACCCCAAAACCAGGATGTCATCATATCCCACAATGGCGTTACTTTTGGTTTGGAAAAGCGTTCGTATTGAGAGGAAGTTTGATTAATAATTAATTGAAGCCTGAAATCAAGCCTCCATAAATATAACAGAATAAATACACCAACTGAGATAATACCATATAAAATAGTCCGGCCAAAATGTTTCCACTTTCTGAATAAACCTTTTTCAAAAAGAACAGGAATATAAACCTTCATAATATTAGTAATGGTAAGACCTCCTATTAGAATAGAAAAGCAGGTTAACGGAATAAGACCAATTTTCTTTTCCTGAGAAAGCTTTAGTGCTGCGAAATAATTAAAGAACACTAAAAGGAAAAACGAAAAAGTATAGGTTTCTGGGGTAAATGAAAGTAGAATAGGAGTTGTAAATAAGCCAAAAAAGAGCAATAAGAATAAACTTATTGAAAGTGGTAATTTAATAATATTTCTGAAGTACTTGTAGCATTGTAACATTGTAAACGCAACCGTTATTGTACTAAGCATTGACAAGGCAATACGAAATGTTGCATTTGTTTTTCCTCCAGAAATCCATAAAGCACTTTCTCTAATTATATTAAAAAAATAATTAGAAAATGGGTGACGTTCCCAGGCTCCCCCAGACACTATAATTGAATAATTATCGAAACTGAAATATGCATCCCACGGGATACGATCATCATAAACCAAACGAAACTGGCTCGCGATAAACCATCCAAACACACCATAAACAACCATAAAGAACAGTAAAACAAATAATTCAGATGAGTTTACCGGGAATATGGTCTTAAAAAAGTTGATAATTTTTGCCTTCACGCGGCAAAAATAATGCTTAATGATGATTTATAAAGAAAAATTAATCATCATAGCGATAATATTTTTTTCTCTGCCCGGGTGCATAATCTTTTGCAGATCCACCATATATTTTTTTAGCCTGTCCCGGAGGCAGTTTTTTATATTCCCGGCCATTATAATAGTAAGAATTATCATAACGATTCGGATTTCTTCTGTATGCATAACCATCATAATAAGTATCACATGATACCAGGAAAGTTATAGTGAATACACCTGCAAGTATATATTTTATAGTTTTCATTTTCTCTGCTTTTATATCTTATTAATTATATTTCAAATTAAGTACAATTATTGACTATCAGATTGTTATGTTGATAATGTGTAAATTGTACTCTAATCTTAGTATTACTAATAACGGGGAATGCATAATGAAAATTATATTTTTCTGTAACAAAAAATTACTTGTGTATACTAATTAGATAAATTCAATACTACAATGAAAAAACTGACTCTCCTTTTTGTATTAACATTCGGAGTAATGGTTATGGCTCAGGAAACGGCTAACCGTTTTATTTATGAAATGACATATAAGCCGAAGAAAGACTCCGCAAAGTTAGAGAAAGAATTAATGGTTTTAGATATTTCTAAATCTAAATCTATATATCAGGATTATACTAATGTATCGCAGGATTCTATTCTTAAAGATGCTATGGAAAAAATGAAAAGAGCAGGTGCTTTCAATCCGGATTTTAGTAAGAATATGAAAAAGGCGAAAATTTCATACAGAGTAAATAAGTTTTATCCATCTATGAAAATTCAATACGTGGAAGTATTAATGTCAATGGGTAAGTTTACACCTATCGCATATTCTGAAAACCTAAAGTTTGACTGGAAAGTGCTCCCGGATAAGACAAAAATAGGAGAGTATAATGTACAAAAAGCCACTACAGAATTTGCAGGAAGAAAATGGACAGCATGGTTCAGTACTGATTTGCCTTTTCAGGATGGACCTTATAAATTTTATGGATTACCGGGGCTTATTGTAAAAATTGAAGATGAAGCTAAAGATTATTCATGGGTGCTTCAGGCAAATAAAAAGCTTTCTGATTATAATGAGAAAACTTACATGGAACAAACATTTATGCCTAATTCAACTGTATCCGAGTTATCGAGAGAGAAATTTGATAAAACTTTCAATGAATACAAAAAAGATCCATTTGGTTCTATGAGGCAGTATCTTACGCCGGAAGTAATGAAGCAAAAAATGCCTGGATCTGAAAAAACAATCGGAGATATGATGAAGGACGGAGAAAGGGACATGAACAGATTGTATAATTCTATTGACAATCCAATTGAGCTAAAATCAACTGTACAAATGGGTAACGGAACCCAGAAAGTAATAAAATAATATTCAATTTCATATCAATCTAAATGGATACGCTTCACTAAAATTTTTTAGTGAAGCGTATTTTTGTAAAAACATCTGTACCTTAGAATAAATAAAAATGAAGACCAAATAGTCTTCATTTTTATTTTCTGGATTACTTAATTTCTACACATCCAACTCGTCCGCCTGCATTTCCGGTAGGCTGAGTATGGAAGTCATCTGCAGCTGCATGGATAATTAGTCCATGATTCAGAATGTTTTTAGTATTATCAGTACAACCAATACACCATTTACTTGTTTTAAAAGTCAATTTTGCATCTCCCTTATCATCAGCATTAAGGTTGCCTATATCTCCCATATGGAAATGTTCTGCACCCCATTTGCCATGGTCGCTTCCTGCAGGATTCCAATGTCCGCCGGTAGAAGTTCCGTCCGGAGCCGAGCAATCTGGCTTGTCATGAATATGAATAGCATGTACCCCTGGCGTTAATCCTTTTGCATCAACATTCATCACAACATTTTTTCCCATCTGTTTAAAGGTTACTGTTCCTCCCGTTGCTGTTCCGCTTTTAGGGGTAATAGCATAACTCACTTCCTTAGTTGCACATGAAACTGTAAATACAGCTCCCAGAATGCCTAAGGATAATATTTTTAAATTTTTCATAAGCTCAGAATTTGAGGTTTTATTATATGTTAAAGGTACAAAACTTTCAAGAATTACCGTTTAGCATCAAAAACCAACCTTTCAGTAAGCTTTTTTTAAAAGATTCGAAATTCTGATATTTCTTTGTAACATAAATCATAACAAAATGCTACTAAGACTACTATTTTCGATTTTTATTTTTGTGTTCTCTCTTATGCAGGCACAAGTGACAATCTCCGGAAAAGTTACTGCTAAAGGAAAAGGACTAAAAAATGTTTCTGTGACTTTAAAAGATACCTATGATGGTGCCACAACAGATACTAACGGTAATTATACATTTCAGACTTCCGAAAAAGGGAACCAAACACTGGTATATAGCAATTCCGATTTTGCGGAAGTAAAAAAGGAAGTAGCAATAGCTTCTCAGAATCTTGTAGTCAATGCAGAAATGAAATCAACTTTTAACGAAATAAATGCTGTTGTGATTACTGCTGGATCGATAGAGGCAAGTGATAAAAACAGAGCATCAGCATTACTGAAGCCTTTGGATATTTATACTACGGCCGGGGCCGATGCACAAATTACATCAGCTTTAGGATTTCTTCCCGGAGTTCAAAAAGTAGGAGAAAGTGAAGGTTTGTTTGTAAGAGGGGGAACAGGAACGGAAAGTAAAATATTTATGGATGGTAGTCTTATCAATAATTATTTCACAAATTCAGTTCCGGGAATAGCAGGAAGGGATCGTTTTAATACTTCACTATTTAAAGGAAATGTCTTTTCTTCTGGTGGATATTCTGCTTTATATGGACAGGCATTATCTTCAGTTTTAACTTTGGAGAGTATTGATTTACCAGAAAGAACATCTGCAGATTTCGGATTATCTCCAATATTTGCAACAGGATCTTTTCAGAAAGTAGATAGTGCAAGAACTCATTCGTATGGTATTCAAACAGCTTATTCTAATCTCGCACTAATGACTAAAGTATTTAAATTCAATACCAATTTTGACAATGGGCCAGCAGGTTTTTCAACCAATGCTAACTTTAGAATAAAGACAAAAAGGGGTGGGTTTATTAAATATTACGGAAGTTTTGATAATAATGATATGTCTTTAAAGCAGGAGAGTCTGGAATCAAAATATAATGAAACAGGCGTAAAAATGAAAGGAGATAATACTTTTCATAACCTGTCCTATAGAGAAAAATTAGGCAGATATACACTAAACCTTGGTTCCACATTTACCTATAATAAAAATGATATGAATCTCGACTTTCTGAATAACGGACAAAGAGTTTACGGAATCGGAATTGAGAATCATGGATCCTATTTTAATGCAAAAGCCGTTTTGGAAAGAAAACTCAATAAGGCTTCCATTATTCGTGGTGGAGTTGAATTTCAGAATAGTATTGAAGATATGACCTATCAGCCAGAAAATACAGCTCGATTTAAAAAGCATTATCAGGATCTTATATCTTCGGTTTTTGCTGAAACAGATTTGGCTTTGGATCAGCACTTTTCAGCACTTATAGGAATAAGAGCAGAAAACTCCTCTTATCTTTCCCAGTGGAATTTTTCACCAAGACTGGCATTGGCCTACAGAATATCAAAAGATTGGACCAGTTCATTAGCTTATGGTGTTTTCTATCAGAATCCGGAATCTAAATATATCAATTATCCGACCCCATTAGGTTTCCAGAGAGCCGATCACTATATATTTCAGATTCAGCGAACAGCAAATGAAAGAAGTTTCCGTTTAGAGGCATTTTATAAGGATTATAGAAAGCTTACAAAAACTTATAATTACGGAGATCTGCAAAATCAAACTTCTTTCAATAATATCCAGTCAGCTGTTAATGTAAATGGAGAGGGATTTGCCAAAGGATTTGAATTATTCTGGAGGGATAAAAAAACGATTAAAAATGTGGATTATTGGGTTTCTTATTCTTATTTGGACAGTAAAAGAGATTTTTTAAACTATCCACATAGTCTGAATCCTAATTTTGCATCAAAACATACACTTTCATTTGTGGCAAAAAGGTTTTTTACCAGTCTTAAAACACAGGTTAACGCATCTTATACTTTCAATAGTGGAAGACCGTATTATGATATTATTTCACAAAATGGACAAAATATTATCCGAAATGAAGGAACTGTAAAAGATTTTAGTGCACTGAATTTAAGTATCAACTACCTTCCCAATCTTGGAAAGAAAAATTCAAAATCATTTCCTGTATTTGTACTGAGCGTGAATAATGTTCTTAATACTAAAAATATATACGGATATAATTTTGCTTCAAACGGGCAAAGTTCAGCACTCAGACCACCAGTAAATACGTTTGTTTTCGTTGGAGTATTTATCAGTTTTGGAATCGATAGAACTCAGGATGCCATTAACAGTACATTATAATAACAATATTTAATTTCTAAACTTTAATATTATGAAAAAACTATTTTTAACAACAGCACTTCTTTTAACAGGTTTTATAGCCTTTGCACAAAGTGCTTATGAAAAAGCAATGACTGATAAAGTGAGTAAAATTGTTCAATGTAAAACGAATGATGATTTTACTGCATTGAGTAATGATTTCTCCAGAATTGGAGATAAAGAGAAAACACAATGGCTGCCTTATTACTATGCAGCTTTGTCTACAATACAAGGAGGGCGTGTTCTGATGCGCGATAAAAAAGCAGATGGATTAGATGCTTCCGGAGATGCAGCAATTAATTATATTGTAAAAGCAGAAGCTTTGAATCCCAATAATGCGGAACTCCTTCTTCTGAAAAAGATGGCGCACGGAATTAAAATGATGGTAGATCCGATGTCTCGTTATATGACAGAGGGGCAGGAAGCCCAAAAGGCATTGGGTGAAGCAATTAAATTAGATCCGAATAATCCGAGAGTATACGTGCTTCAGGCTGAAGATCTTTATTTTACACCAGAACAATATGGCGGAGATAAGAAGAAGGCAAAAGAAATGTTTCTAAAAGCAAAAGAACTCTTTAAAACAAATAAACCGAAGACGTCACTAGACCCAAACTGGGGAGAAAGTGAAGCCGATTATTTCCTTTCTCAGATGAAATAAATATAAAGCCCGGGTTTAAAATCCGGGTTTTTTTGTGCCTGTTATCTTATCAAAAAGACAAATCTTTTACCATTCAGTATATAAAAAGAACCTCTCAGGTATAAAAATTTTAAATATTTACCAATTCCTGAGTATGTTTGTAACAGAAATTAAGAAAAATGAATCGAAAATTTTTTATCATATGCGCCTGGATTACGCTTGTTTGCACAATAATATTTGGGGTTATTGAGCCAGGCTATATCTCGTGGGAAAACATATGGAAATCTTTCGTTATTTCTTCTATGTACTGTCTGCTTTTATCTATGTCTCAGGGGTATCTTAACGGGTTCTTAGACAAAAAATGGAGTTGGATAGAGGATACTAAAAAAAGACTTATTTATGGAGTATCATTAACCGTTGTAGTAACAATTGCTACTGTGTTTTTATGTAACTATGTAAACTTCGTTCTGATACAAAATGTAAGTACCGAAAAGTTTTTCTCAAGAGATTATAATTTTGTCAATTGGTTTTTTATCAATTTCGCATTACTTATATCAGCTATTTTCCATGCTAAAGGATTTATGAATGCATGGAAGTCTGCCGCAAAAAAAGCTGTAACTGAACAAAAAATTATTGCTTCTTCAGCAAATGCACAATTTGAAAGTCTCAAAAATCAGTTAGACCCACATTTTTTGTTTAACTCTTTAAATGTTTTGAGTGCACTAATTGAAGAAAATCCGGATAATGCACAAAAGTTTACCTCTTCCATGTCCAAAATTTACAGATATGTTCTGGAACAAAAGGATAAAGAGGTGGTTTCTCTGGAGGAAGAGATGAATTTTGCCAGAACCTATATAGAGCTTTTGAAATATCGCTTTGAAGACAGTATTGTATTTCACCTGAATATCAATGCAGATAATTCTAAAGATTTTGTGGTGCCACTTTCATTACAATTACTTCTGGAAAATTGTATTAAACATAATCATGCTACATCAGCCAAACCATTAAACATAGAAATATTTGTTCAGGAAGGATATCTTGTTATCAGAAATAACCTACAGAAAAGAGAGCTTCCAAACGAAAAATCAGGAATTGGACTTTCTAATATCGTACAACGATACAATCTTCTGACAAAGAGAAATGTTTTTATCGAAAGCGATGAGGAATCATTCAGTGTAAAAATACCAATACTAACTCATAAAAATAACACCATGCAAGTAAATTATGAAAACGATGAAAGAGAAGCCTATAAGAAGGCTTCGCGTAGAGTAAAAGAAATTAAAGATTTCTATTCTAATCTTATTTCTTACTGTTGCGTGATACCGTTTTTAGTTGTTATCAATCTAATGACGTCACCAGGATTTTACTGGTTTGTTTTCCCTATGCTGGGCTGGGGACTGGGAGTAGCTATCCATGGATTCACCACTTTCGGAATTGGAAAAAGCTGGGAAGAGAGAAAGATACAAGAGCTAATGAACAAAGAAAAAAACATGCAGCAATGGAAATAAATGATCAACAAGAAGCTTATTCAGAAGCAAGAAAACAGGTTAGAAGAGAAGCACGACTTTATGGAAATGTTTTAATGTGCTGTGCTTTCTGGGGCTTTGCCGGACTCAATGATATTTTTGATTTTGTGAATATACCAAGATGGATTGTAATAGTGTTCATCATTATAACCATATTTACAGCATTAAAATTTATAAAGGTTATCTTCTCCGGAATGATTTTTAATAAAAATTGGGAAGAAAACAGAATCAGGGAATTAATGAGAAAGAATAATTAGCTCCCCACAAAATGAAAGATTATTTTAATAATGATTCAGAATCCTTTTCTGATAAAGAAATAGGATTTCTTGAAGCCAAAAGAAAAGTAAAAGAAATCAGAGGATTTTATATACATTTTCTGATATATTTAACGGTCAATGTAATTATACTTATTTCTAACTTTTACGAGTATCATCAGATAGGATGGACAAATATATATGTACCTGTTTTATGGGGAGTTGTAATCCTTATTCATGCGGGATCTGTTTTTCTTCCGGGGATTATTTTTGGAAACGACTGGGAAAAAAAGAAAATAAAAAAGCTAATGGAAAAATATAAATCTCAGAAAAAATATGATTAAAACACTCATTATTGAAGATGAAAAACCCGCGGCACGACGCCTGGAGCGAATGCTCTCTACATTTCCGGAACTTGAGATCCAAAAGGTTATACATTCCGTAGAGGACGGGGTACAATGGCTTTCGGAGAATGAGCATCCTAAGCTGATTTTTTCTGATATTGTTCTTGGAGATGGACTTTCGTTTGATATTTTTGAGAAAATTCCCACTAAAAGTTTTATCATTTATACAACAGCATTTGATCAATACACTTTGAAGGCATTCAAGCTGAATAGTATTGATTATCTTTTAAAACCAATTGATGAAGAGGATCTCACAAAGGCTATTGATAAGTTTAAAAGCTTCATTCCGTCCGGTGAGGTAACACCATCTTATGAAGTAAAGTCAATGTTGGGAAAAGAAAAAACAACTCTTTCACGTATACTGGTGAAAATAGGTTATAATCTGAAGATTGTAATGACATCAGAAGTTAGTTGTTTTTATAGTGAAAATAAGATAGTATATCTTCAGACAGCAGAACGCAGCTTTCCTACTGACTTTTCTCTTGAAGAACTGGATAATGTTCTTGATGAGACAAAATTCTTCAGAGTAAACAGACAGTTTATGATTAATCTCAATTATATTAAAAGTATTCATACATCGCCCGTTTATAAAGTTGAAATGAGCTACCAGCCTGATGTTGAAATTACGGTAAGCCGAGACAGGGTGAAGGATTTCAAAGATTGGCTGGTTCGGTAATTATTATGGATTATAGCTTGGTTTACAGATTAGCAGTGCCTCACTCAATTAAGTGAGGCACTGCTAATTTTTACATACTTTTGCAGCAATAAAAACGAATAATCAATTGATTATAACTCTTACTAAGAGTTTTTTGGACATAAATTGATAAAAGAGGTATTTAGATATCGTATTGATTATGAGAATTTTTTATACTGTAGATCAATTGGTTGTGATTTATTTGTATAAATTTTATAAAATTAACGCAACCATTTTCATTATAGGCGTCTTATATAGAGACAAATAGAAAAATCAAATATTATGAAGTTTTTAAAATTCGCATTCCTTTTAGGGATTTTTGGGGTAATTTTTACCAGTTGTTTAGGAGATAACAGAGGAGATAACATTATGTATGGCTATCTGGCTACTACTAAAATTGAACAAAAAGAGGTAAAACCGGTAGGAGAGGTAAGTAAGTTGTCTATAACTTATACAACGACAAATACCTGTCAGGCTTTTGTACAGTTTCAGGTTTCAAAAAATGTAGATAACGTAGTTGAATTAGGAGTAGTGGGCTCTCAAAAAACGGGAGACGGATGTATGGATAAAGTAGAAGATAAAATTGTAGAATATACATTCACACCTACAAAAGCTGGTACTTATACTTTTAGATTCTGGGCAGGAAAAAATAGTGACAATACAGATAAATTTATAGAGGAAAAAGTGGTAATTCCGACTAAAGAAACAAATTAATAAAACTTAATTTCTTTGGATAAAGAACTAATTGAGATTATAGAACAATGCCAAAAGAACGATAGGAAAGCACAAGAACTTTTGTATCGTAGGTATTCTAATGTTCTGTTCTCAATATGTCTGAGATATTCCGGCAATTATGAAAATGCACAGGATGTATTTCAGGAAGGCTTTATCCTTATTTTTAAAAAAATCACACAGTATAGCTTTTCAGGATCTTTTGAAGGCTGGATAAAACGTGTGATAGTTAACCTAAATCTTGAAAAACACAGGCAGAAAGAGATTTGGTTAACAGAAATAGAGGAAAATATGCCTCTTATAGATGAAGAAGATAATGATCCGGATGATTTTCAGAACGTCAATTATCAGGATCTTATAAAATATGTTCAAAACCTGCCAACACAATATAGGCAGGTTTTTAACCTTTATGTTTTTGAAGAATATACACATAACGAAATTGCAGAAAGCTTAAAAATATCTCCCGGAACATCAAAGTCCAACTTATCCAGAGCAAGAGAGATTCTTAGAAAAGAATTGATGAAAATAAAACACAAAGCAGAATGAAAAATATAGACAAAATATTTAAAGACCAGCTTAGTCAGCCGCAGAATCCGCCGGCTGAAGCATGGGACTTTATTCAGTCTGCGCTGGATGGAGAAAAACGACGAAAACCTGCTTTCTATATATGGCTTCCTGTTTCAGGAATTGCAGCAATGTTTTTAATTGGTGTTTTTATTTTTAAATCGAATGAAGATTCTTCAGAAAAGAAATACGAAACAAAATTTGTTAAACAAACTCAGCCTCGGAAATCTTATACTGTTGAAAAAGAGAAAGAGAATTCGAATGAAATAATCGAGGGAAACAAAGGAGCAGATTATATTTCCGGGATCAAAGATAATGTTATAGCCTGGACTAAAAATGTTTTTATACCTAAAGATAAAGCTTCTGATATTTCAGAGACAAATAAAGAGCTTATTGCTCATTATAAAAATGAAACTACAGTAGGCAAGGAAGACAATGAAAAGAAAACAATAGTACAACAGGATAAAAGCGGAAATAAAACGGAAAACAAATACGAGCAGATTTTTCCTGATAAAAATAAGGAGTCCGATCTTCTGGCGGGAAGAGATAAAATATTACAGCAACCGAATAGAGGAACTCATAGTAGTGGGGATAAGTTTTCTGTTTCTGCATTTTTTGCACCTACACAGGTGAATTCTTTCGGAGGCAAATCTTTACTTTCTAATGATTTCAATAATCTGGACATTCAGAACTCTGTGAATATGTCCTACGGAGCACGAGTAAGTTATGCAATAAATGACAAAGTAAAGATCCGGACAGGAGCCGGAATGCTGGATATAGAACAAAGAACAAAGAATGTTCCTATTACCGTAAGTGTTTCTGGTGGAAGAGGAGGAGCAATGCTGTATCAGTTCGCACCTATTCCTCCTGCTCATAATATTTCTTATTCTGGAGATCTCAGAGTAGGAAGCATCGAACCTGTATCCAACTTACAGGCAGACGGAGCCTTTGCAAAAAGTTATTTAGAAGGAGATATTGCTCAGAAAATCCGATATGTAGAAATTCCTTTGGAAGCAGAGATAAATTTTGCACACCTTAATAAACTCGGTTTTAATGCAACACTTGGTGCAAGTTCATATGTACTAACCCATAATAGTATTTCGGCTGTTACACCAGGGGCATCTGTAAAACAGGATCTTGGGACTGCAACCAACCTGAATGATCTTAGTTTTAGTGCAAATGCAGGAATCAAAATTGACTATGAGGTTTCTAAAAAAATGAAACTGAACGTAGAACCGACATTTAAATACATGATAAAACCGATGAATAAAGTAAATGATTCGAAACCTTACATTATAGGAGTGAGTACCGGAGTCACTTTTTCATTTTAACATAATATTAATTTTAATTTCTTTTTTTATTCAGATGGGGGTTTGGCTATATACCAGCCCCTTTTTGATTGGATTTCAAGTTTACATTCAGTATTTTTGAAAAAACAAAATAAACATGCAAAGATTAAATCTATTAGAAGAGACCAGATTTGAGAAAATTCCAGTAACGGTCTATTCTTCAGAAACGGAAGCGACAAAAACTGTTGCGAACAGAATAGCACAGTTAATTAAAGATAAACAAGCTAAAGGCGAAAAAGCTGTGCTTGGCCTGGCAACAGGTGTTACACCTATAAAAGTTTATCAGGAATTGGTAAGACTTCATAAAGAAGAAGGACTGAGTTTTAATAACGTTGTTACCTTCAATCTGGACGAGTATTATCCAATGCTGCCAAACGAACCTCAGAGTTATGTAACTTTTATGAATGAAAACCTTTTCAATCATGTTGATGTACCAAAAGAGAATATTCATATCCCTGATGGTAGTATCAAAGAAGAAGAAGTTGCAGAATTCTGTAAAGAATATGAGCAAAAAATCAATGCTTTCGGAGGTTTAGATATCCAGATTCTTGGAATCGGACGTACCGGGCATATTGGTTTTAATGAGCCGGGAGCAGCGCCAAATTCAGGAACAAGAATGGTGACGCTGGACGATCTTACCCGTAAAGATGCATCCAGAGATTTCGGAGGGAAGGAAAATGTTCCGAAGAAAGCAATAACAATGGGAGTTGGGTCTATATTCAAAGCCAGAGAGATTATTCTAATGGCCTGGAACAAGAAAAAAGCTCCCATTATTAAAAAGGCTGTTGAAGGAGAAGTGTCTTCTGATATTCCGGCGACTTATTTGCAACTTTCACAGAATGTTGAATTTATCGTTGATGAAGATGCTGCGTCATTACTAACGAGATTCGATAAGCCTTGGCTGGCTCAGGATATTGAGTGGGATGATGTAATTACTAAAAAAGCTGTTGTATGGTTGTCTCAGAAATTAGGTAAACCAATTCTTAAACTTACGGACGACGATTATAATACTCATGGGATGGATAAGCTGATTACTGAGAAAGGACCAGCTTATAACATGAATATTAAGATCTTCAACGAATTACAACATACTATTACCGGGTGGCCAGGTGGAAAACCTAATGTAGATGACTCCCAGAGACCGGAAAGAGCGAATCCGGCGAAGAAAAATGTATTGTTATTCTCTCCGCATCCTGATGATGATGTAATTTCTATGGGAGGAACATTCATTAAGCTGGCAGATCAGGGACATAATGTCCATGTAGCATATCAAACTTCAGGAAATGCAGCAGTTTGGGATGATGATGTACTTAGATATTTGGAATTTGCAGAAGATTTCTCTAAGCTGGTTGGTTTCGATGATCAGAAAGTAAAAAATATCTACAAAGAAAATGTAGAAATTTTCGACCAGAAAAAGCCGAATCAAACAGATACGGAATTTATAAGAAAAGTTAAGTTTCTTATCAGAAAAGGAGAAGCAATTGCCGGAGCTCGTTTTGTAGGACTAAATGAAGATCAGATTCACTTTCAGGATCTTCCGTTCTATGACAGAAGAAAGTTCGATAAAAGCAGTTCATATGAAGATGATATCCAACAAACAATCGAATTGCTGAGAAAAGTAAAACCACATCAGGTTTTTGCAGCAGGAGATTTTGAAGATCCACACGGAACTCATAAAGTATGTTTTGATATCATTTTAGAAGCCCTAAGAAGGCTAAAAGAGACCGACGAGTGGACAAAAGACTGTTGGTTATGGATGTACCGTGGTGCATGGCATGAATTCCCGATCCATGAGATCGAAATGGCAGTGCCTCTTTCTCCACAGGAAGTTTACAAAAAAAGATTAGCAATATTTAAACATCAGTCACAGAAAGACTTACCTGTTTTCCCTGGTGATGATGCGCGTGAGTTCTGGGTAAGAGCCGAGGACAGAACAAGTGAGACAGCACAGTTGTATAACAACTTAGGTCTGGCTGAATATGAAGCAATTGAAGCTTTTGTAAGATATAAGTTTTAAATGTCTGATAATGAGCCAATACAAAGGACGGAAAAATCCGTCCTTTTTTGTTTAAATAAACATTTATACGTAATTTAACAGAATATTAATAGACACATTTTACCGAAAGGAACACTATTTGCAGTATTTATAACACTTAAATTACAATGAAAATGAACAAGAGTATTGGAGTTTTATTAGCGAGTGCTGTTGGATTAGTAACAGTATTAGGAGTTTTTGGGCTACGTAAATTGGTTTCGAAACATGATCACGATGACTACTATGATTATCTGACAGATCGTAACTCGCAAAAGAATGATGAAGCTGATAGTGTGGAACTTAATGCATATTTGTAGTAAATAAAATTATTCATATTATAGCAGAAAGCTTTAACCGTCGGTTAAAGCTTTTTTTGTGGAAAACTATCAGTGATAACTGAATATGTTTTCAGAAAGTTTGATCTAAATTCGTAGACAGAAATACAAAATTGTAATGGCTATAGATCCCGTTAAAGGGCAGGGCGCTCAGCAGAATGTACATAACAGATTCGATCGGTATTCGTTTGATTCTGAGGAAGAAGATGTGGATCTGAGAAAAACTAACTTTACAGAAGTATTTCCGAAAACAATAGTCAATCAGGTCAAAAGTCCGGATCTGCCTATGGAGTATTCACTAAATCCTTATCAGGGATGTGAACACGGCTGTTCTTACTGTTTTGCAAGACCTACACATGAATATTGGGGGTATAGTGCCGGGGTAGATTTTGAGAGAAGCATTATGTTTAAAAAAAATGCTCCGGAATTACTTGAAAAATTTTTTAAGAAAAGAGGCTATCAACCAAAGCCTATTTTAGTGTCTGGTAATACGGATTGCTATCAGCCTGTAGAACGTAAGCTGGGGATCACCAGAAAGTTATTGCAATTGTTCCTGGATTACAGACATCCTGTCAATATTATTACCAAAAATGCTTTAGTACTTCGGGACATAGATATTTTAAAGCCTTTAGCAGAGCAAAATCTTGTTTCTGTGGCTTTGAGTATTCCCACAATTAATGAAGATTTAAGAAGGGTAATGGAGCCGCGGACATCTTCTTCCAGAAATAAATTACATGCCGTGGAAGAGCTTACTAAAAACGGAATTCCGGTACATATAATGGTGGCGCCCATTATTCCGGGGCTGAATAGTGATGAGATACTCAGTATAATGAAAGTAACTTCTGAAGCTGGTGCGCTATCTGCCGGTTATACATTGGTAAGGCTTAATGATACTGTAGAACCTGTATTTGTAAAATGGATTGAAACATATTTTCCTGATAGGAAAGACAAGGTACTCAATCTTATAAGATCTATGCGGGGTGGAAATTTGGGTGAAAAAAGATTCTACAATCGATATGAAGGAGAGGGAAATATTGCGGACATGATTCATGATACTGTGAAGCTTGGGAAGAGAAAGTTTTTTGCGGGAAGAGAAAGGATAGTATTGGATACAAGTAATTTTACTGGAACAAAGGATCAGCAACTCCGGTTGTTTTAGTATATTTGTTAGTACAGAACATTAATGTAGTATATGGAAGAAGAAATCAGATTCAGACAGGCAGAAGAAAAAGACAAAGATATTATCTGGGGAATCCTTCAGCAGGCTATTGAAAGAAGAAAAAATGATGGAAGCAATCAGTGGCAGGATGGGTATCCGAATCTGCAGACTGTTGAGAATGATATTGCAAAAGGTCAGGGATATGTTCTGACGCTAAATGATGAAGTTATTACCTATGCTGCTTTAATTTTCAATGACGAGCCTGCCTATGAAAATATAAAGGGAGAATGGCTTACTAATGGTGATTTCATGGTTGTTCATAGAGTTGCGGTTTCGGATAAAGCTGCAGGGAAAGGAATCGTGAAAAAATTCTTTGGTACTCTCGATGACTTTGCCAGATCTAAAAAGGTTTACAGTATAAAGGTTGATACCAATTTTGATAATCTTGCAATGCTGGCCATTCTTGAAAAATTAGGATATGCTTATTGCGGGGAGGTAGTTTTCCGTGAAAGTGCCCGTAAAGCATTCGAAAAAGTATTAACGGCCTAAGCTTTGAAGGCTTAGCCTTTTTCTTTAGTTTTGTATTCTGGTTTTTATCCAAATTAATTTCATGAAGCAGTATTCCTCTAAACGCAGTATTCAGATTTTAGCACATATCCTGAAACAATACGGGATTAATCATATTGTATTGTCTCCGGGCTCCAGGAATGCGCCTATTACTATTCATTTTTCAGAAGATGATTTCCACTGTTACAGCATTGTAGACGAAAGATCTGCAGCATTTGTAGCAATGGGAATGGCTAAAAGTTTGCATAAACCGGTAGCGGTTTCATGTACCAGCGGGTCTGCTGCAACTAATTATTATCCGGCAATTGTAGAAGCATTTTATCAGAATATACCATTATTGATTCTGACTGCAGACAGACCAGAAAATTATGTAGATATTTTCGATGGACAGACGATTCGCCAGAAGGATCTTTTCCATCAACATTCATACGGAGATTTCCAGATGAAAGAAGATCAGGAAACAGATGCAGACGAATACAATTTTGAAACAGTAAAAAAAGCTGTTGAGCTTTGTCTGGAAAAGCAAGGCCCTGTCCATATCAATATTCCTCTTATGGAACCATTATATGAAATGGTAACAGAGCTGATGCCTATGCCGGAAATAGAAAAGCATATCCAGGAAAACACATACGAGATCTCTTCAAATGTTATTGCTGAATGGAATACCAGCAAAAGAATATTGATTTTGCTAGGAACATTGGATCCGTCTCCGGAACTTAATGTACTGTTAGAACAGTTGGTGAAGAATCATTCTGCAGTTGTCCTTACAGAGAGTACTTCTAATCAGTATCATTCCAAGTTTTTCAATCATATAGACCGCTATATTTTTGACTTTACAGAAGAGGATTTTAAGAAATATGCTCCTGATTTATTAATTACAGTCGGACAAAATGTAGTATCCAAAAAAGTAAAGCTTTTCCTCAGAAAAGCTAATCCTGCACGTCATTGGCATGTAGACCCTTATTGGCAGCCTGATACTTATTTTGCACTGACAGAAAAGATTTATTCGGATCATGAAGCATTTTTTACACAATTGGTAAAGAAAGTCAATCTTGAACCTCAGGCTTATTATAACCTGTGGGATGCCAGAAGAGATAAAAAAGATGCCAGACATGATGAGTATTCACAACAAGTACCTTTCTCAGATTTTATGGTATTCAGGGATCTTGCAGAGAGTATTCCGGAAAATTATAGTGTACATGTATCCAACAGCTCGGCAATTCGTTATACTTTGTTATTTAACTTCTCTGAAAAACATGAAGTTTACTGTAACAGAGGAACAAGTGGTATAGATGGCTGTACTTCTACAACTATGGGGTTTGCCATGATGAATGATAATCCTGCTGTTCTTATTACCGGAGACCTAAGCTTCTTATATGATATCAATGGTTTGTGGAACAAATACATTCCACCTTATACAAGAATCATTATTGTAAATAACGGTGAAGGTAATATTTTCCGTATTATTCCAGGACCGGGAGATACAAACGCAATAGGAGAGTATATTGCAACAAGTCATAAAATGAATGCTTCTAATCTTGCAAAACACTTTAAGTTCGACTACTTCCAGATCGAAACAAAAGATGAATTCCACAGATCGTTGGAAAACTTCTTTAAGCCAAGTGTACAGCCTAAAATTTTGGAAATAAATACCAGAAGCGAAGATAATGCTGATGTACAGAAAGACTACTTTAAATTTCTAAAGTTTTGATACTAAAAAGATTCTGAATCAATGCAATAGGATATTCCTGAGTGTTGAACGGAATCATAGCGTTAATCATTTGAAAATGAGAAAACTCTTTAATGTTTTCTAAACCTATTTCTAAGGTTTTTATCTTTCCGGATTTTAATAAATGCTGACGCATAACACCATTAAGTAAAAAAGTTTCAGGGGTGTACCACTCATTATCTTTTTTGAAAATAAGATTAGAATATGAGGTATCGGTTATCATTCCGTTTTGATAAAATATAACGGCTTCTGCAGATGCAGAAGCTTTTAGTTTATTGATCTCATCTCTGTTTTCATATTTAAATGAATATTCTAAATGATTTCCGTTAATCAGCTCAAAATTATTATGAATCTCAACAGCATAAGGTATCATTTGGCAGTGTATACCGCCATTAAGATCATATATGATGCGCCACTTGTAAAGGCCATGCTCATCATGATTTTGTTGTAGAAAATACTCTTTAAGCATGTAAGGATTTTCTTTTCCATAATGGGAAAATACACGATCCATCCTTTCCTGATGAAGATCAAGCAAGAAAATCTGAGAATCCTCTACGCGTATAGTTTCAATAAACCGGAACATATATTTTGTTAATCATTTCCTGATATTCTGCATAAGCATCACTTTGATGCGTAATTCCGCCGCCACTTTTAAAATAAAACTGGCTACCCTCATTTTCTATAAAACGAATCATAACACCAGAATCCAGATCTTTACCATCAAAATAGCCGCAGACACCAGTATAAAATCCTCTGTCATAGCTTTCACTTTTTAATATTACTTCTTGTGTTTTATCCTTCGGAGCTCCGAGAATGGAGCCAGCAGGAAGCAATTTTTGCATGATACTGCCAATTTTGTTCTGAAAAGAAGGCTTTATAATTCCTTCTATTTCCGAACTCATGGTATAAAGATTCTTTTTCAGAGTCTTAAGATAGTCAATTCTTTGGAAATCAACTAATTTTACATCATCGGCCACCATACTCAGATCATTACGAAGTAAATCCACAACTGTGTAGTGTTCTGCTTTTTCTTTCGGGTCATTTTTCAGAATATTTTCTGCATTCGAAATGTCAGCATCAATAGTTCCTTTCATTGGAAATGTAGAAATCCTCTGATTTTCAATTTTTATAAAAACTTCGGGCGAGAAGAATACCCAATCGTTCTTATAACAGATTTTATATTTAGCCTCGGAGTGGTAGAAAATATCCCGGAGTGTAAGATTGGTTTCTATTTTTGTTTTTCGGGTGTAATTAATCAGGTAAGAATTACCGAATTGCAGATTTTCCATAACAAGATCGAACCCTTTTTTATAGGATTCAAATGTTTCCGGGAAGGACTGCAGATGTATTTTTTTGTTTAGAGAGGTTTCTGGAGTATAGTTTCTGTAATTCTGAAAATGAATCAAGATATCGGTTTTTTTATTCAGTTCATCCTCTGTAAAAAGCAGAATATTTTGCTTTAAAAAATCAATAATAAAAATAAAAGGCTCTCCTTTTTCGGAAAGTTTATCCATTTCAGAAAATTCTTTCGCATTTATTGCTTTCATGATGCAAAAGTACGGAAGAAGATGTGTAATTTTGCGCAAAATTTAATGATGCAGCCGAGAGAAGTAATTTCCTTTTCTGAAATCCCCGTAAAAGCTTTTGAATACTGGAGTAAAACGATCATGTTTCAGGTTTTGTTTTCTATCTGTTATTTTGCCGTTTATTTAGGATTAACGTTCTTTTTATTCAGTTATTATGGTGTAATGGAACAAATACATGATCTTTCAGCATACTTTAATACAGATCAGGTTCTTGCAAGGGAAAAGTATATGGAAATTATTGCTTCCGAAAACTTCAGATATGTTACACTGTGGATAGTTGTTATTACAGCACTTCTGTTTCCCCTGAATCTGGGACTTTTTAATATTTACCGGAAAATGGATAAAGCCGAAGAAATCTCTGTTGGAGATTTATTTGTTGGCTTCGAAGGAAGTAGTTTCTTTAAATATATCGGCTATGCCTTATTCTGGGGAGGTATTTATTACATCTCTAAAATGACTTTATTCCTGGCTCCTGTCTGGGTTTTACTAACCTTGTTCGTTGGGCCTTTAATGTTTTTTAATAATCTGAATATTCAGGAATCGCTTAAGCTAAGCTTTCAGGCGGTTGGAAAAAATATTGTTGGCTGCTTGATGGCATTATTGCTGGCAGTATTTGGAAGCTATATTGGAGCTGCATTGTGCGGAATTGGTATACTATTAACATTTCCGTTCTGGAATGCTGTTTTATATGCTTATTATCAAAAGATCTTTCCTGAGAGCCATTAATTTTACTTCAACTTACCCATAACTCATAATAAGTTAATATATTTGGTATAAACAACAAATCTTAATTTATTATGTCTGAATTTGAAGAATTTGATAGCTCTGCAAAACAACCGCAGAGAGATTTCGGTGATATATTATCCCATGCTTTTAACCTTTATAAAGGGATTATAGGATATGCTATAGTATTGACGGTATTGCTGATTGCCATTTCTTGTTTGCTTGCTCTTATTACTGGTGGATGGTCTGAAATTGTTGAAATGAGCCGGACAGCAGGACCTGGGCTAAATTCTAGAATCTATGAAGAAATGTATAGCAGTGGTCCTATTATGTGGTGGATGGGAGGTTCTTTTCTATTCTTCATTCTTGCTTCTCCTCTTATTGTTGGAATTATTTATATGATGCATAAAAAGAATTCAGCACAATCACTGGATTTTTCAGATTTGTTTATTGGGTACAAACAGAATACAGTGAACATTATGCTGTTTAGCTTAATCGTTACAATCATATCCGGAATTTGTAATAATTATCTGTATTATATCCCTACGATTTTTATTATGCCTTTCTTTTTCTTAGGTTATCCGATTTTATTCTTTGAAAATAAAGGTGCTATTGATGCAATTAAAAAATCATTTGAAATTGTGAAAAATAATTACGGGGCATTTATACTGCTAAATTTAGTAACCTATATTATATCTGTCCTTGGAATTGTTGCTTGTTGTGTCGGAGTTATTGCAACAGCATCATTCTACTATGCAAGCATGTATTCTGCTTATATAGCTTACAACGGAGTACCAAAACAATTGACTCATACAACATAATTCTGAATGCAAATAAAACAGGGTAAACCTATTAGCGAAGTAGCAATCAAGCAGATTGCCCTTATCGGTATTATTATCATATTGGCAGGGCTTATATGTTATAATTTATCAATGTTTATCCCCTCTCTTTTGGGGGCAATTACATTGTATATTATCTCAAGGAAATACTTATTATATCTGATTGAAGAGAAGAAATGGAAACCTTCTTTGGCGGCTATAGTAATTATTGTTGCAACACTACTAATTCTGATTCTTCCTGTTTACCTCATTATAGATGTTCTTATAGATAAGCTTGGGAATGCTCAGGCTTATATGCAAAAGTTCAATGTTTTTATTGATAAAATTCATGACTTTGTTTTTAAAGAAGTAGGCATTGACCTGCTGAGTAAAGAGAATATAAATAAACTGAAAGATACAGCCGGGAGGCTTTCCACATCATTGCTGAACACAACATTCAATGCATTAACAGTTATTGCTTCCATGTATTTTGTTTTGTATTTTATGCTGATTTCTCCACGGAAATTTGAGAGTCTCTTGGAAAGTGCAGCACCATTCAAAAAATCTAATAACTTCTTATTAGGAGAGAAGATTCGCAAAATGGTAATTGCAAATGCTATAGGTATTCCTGTAGTTGCATTGGGACAGGGGATAGCCGGACTTATTGGCTATATTATCTTTGGAGCACCCAGTCCGGTATTATTGTTTGCACTTACATTTGTGACCTCCATGATTCCTATTGTAGGAGCAGCAATTGTATATGTGCCTATTTGTATATTTATGATTGCAGAAGGGCAAACAGGAGCAGGTATAGGATTAGCAATATACTGTTTGGTTGTTGTAGGGCTTACTGATAATTTGCTGAGATTTACGCTGCTGAAAAAGCTTGAAGATATACACCCACTAAATACTGTGTTCGGAATTATAGCAGGGATGAATATATTTGGCTTTTTAGGGCTTATTTTCGGACCTATTCTGGTTTCGGTAACGATATTGCTAATGCAGGTATATAAAGATGAGTTTCTAGGCAGAAAAATGAGTCCTCCCGATGACGAGTTACTCTTAGAAAAAGATGAATGATAAAATCGAATAATAAATGAATCCGGAAATCTTAAAAGATATTGTAACCCAAAAAATGCCGTTTGGAAAATATAAAGATAAAATTATCGCAGACCTTCCTGTAAGCTATCTGGAATGGTTTCAGCGAGAGGGGATGCCTCCTGGAAAGCTGGGAATGATGCTTTCTACAATATATGAGATAAAATTAAACGGACTTGAATATCTTCTGACAGAAATCAAACGACAAGTACAGAAATGATAAAACCTACCATTTGGCAGGTTTTATTTTTATTTATGAGCCTTTTAAAGCTGCTATTTCATCACGTAGTTTTGCTGCAGCAATAAAGTCTAAGTTCTTAGCTGCAAGTTCCATTTCTTTTTGTTTTTTAGAAATAATTTTTTCAATCTCATCGGATGAATAATTGGCCTGTACTTCAGCAACTTTCTGTAATATTTCTTTCTGAATATATTTTTGATCCGGGAAGTCTGGATTACGTCTTACCAGAGATTCACTAATCTTTTTGTTAAGTGCCTGTGGTTCTTGACCATGTTCCTTGTTATAATTCATCTGCTTTTCCCGACGGTAGCTGGTTTCATCAATAGCTGCCTGCATGCTTTTGGTGATTTTATCCGCATACATAATCGCTTTCCCGTTAAGGTTACGGGCTGCACGACCAATCGTCTGTATTAGAGATCTTCTGGAACGTAACATTCCCTCTTTAT
Source organism: Elizabethkingia occulta (assembly GCF_002023715.1). Lineage (GTDB taxonomy): Bacteria > Bacteroidota > Bacteroidia > Flavobacteriales > Weeksellaceae > Elizabethkingia > Elizabethkingia occulta. Next base: position 57,581 of record NZ_MAHX01000016.1, on the reverse strand, counting down.
CAGCATCTAAAATTGCCACTAACGAAACTTCAGGAAGGTCTAATCCTTCTCTAAGAAGGTTGACACCTACTAGAACATCAAATAATCCGGCACGGAGATCCTGCATGATCTGTATTCTTTCCAGGGTTTCCACATCAGAGTGTATGTAGCGTGTACGGATCCCAAAACGTGTAAAGTATTTGGTTAGCTCTTCTGCCATTTTTTTTGTCAGTGTTGTCACCAGTACACGTTCATCCTCTTCAGTTCTCTTCTGAATTTCTTCAATTAAATCATCAATTTGATTCTGAGTAGGTCTTATCTCGATAACAGGATCTAATAAACCTGTGGGACGAATAATCTGCTCCACATATTCACCACCTGTTTTTTGCAGTTCATAATCTGCAGGAGTAGCGCTTACATAGATTACCTGATTCTGTAGCATCTCGAACTCTTCAAATTTTAATGGACGATTATCCATTGCAGCCGGAAGACGGAAACCGTGCTCTACCAAAACTTCTTTCCGGCTTCTGTCACCACCATACATCGCGTGCACCTGTGGTACTGTAACGTGGCTTTCATCGATTACCATCAGATAATCTTCCGGGAAATAATCTAAAAGGCAGAAAGATCTGGATCCTGCTTCTCTTCCGTCCATATATCGGGAATAGTTTTCTATTCCGGAACAATAGCCTAATTCTTTTATCATTTCCAGGTCAAGCTCTGTTCGCTCCTCCAGTCTTTTCGCTTCATAAGGTTTTCCGATTTCCTGGAAAAAATCAACTTGTTTTACCAGGTCATCCTGAATTTCCTTAATAGCATTCTGCATTGTTTCAGGAGATGTTACAAACAAATTGGCAGGGTAGATATTAATTTTATCGAAGTTTGAAGTTACATTTCCGGAAACAGGATCAAAACTCTGAATTTTTTCGATTTGATCTCCAAAGAACTGAATACGGATAGCGCTATCTGCATAAGCGGGATAGACATCGATAACATCTCCTTTTACCCGGAATGTCCCCCGAATGAATTCGTTTACACTTCTGGAGTATAAAGAGCTTACCAGTGTATGTAATAGTTTGGTTCTGGATATCGGGACTTCTACATCTAAGGAAATTACCGATTTATGGAATTCTGTAGGGTTACCAATACCGTAAATACATGAAACGGACGCAACAATCAGTACATCTCTTCTTCCGGAAAGCAATGAAGCTGTTGCAGAAAGACGCAGTTTTTCTACTTCCTCATTAATACTAAGATCTTTTTCAATATAAGTATTAGTAGTAGGAATAAATGCTTCTGGCTGATAGTAGTCATAGTAACTTACAAAATACTCTACAGCATTGTCCGGAAAAAACTCTTTGAATTCCATGAAAAGCTGAGCCGCCAGAGTCTTGTTATGTGCCAGTACCAATGTTGGTTTTTGTATTTCCTGTACAACATTGGCAATTGTAAAGGTTTTACCGGAACCGGTAACCCCTAATAAGGTTTGGTATTTTTCGCCTAATAAAAGACCTTTTGAAAGCTTTTCAATTGCCTGTGGCTGGTCGCCTGTAGGCTTGTATTCTGATTGTATCTGGAAATTCATGAGACAGGTATTCCTTACAAAAATACGAAATAGGGAAGAATATTACATAAGTTTCTGTAGTCTGCACAATAGGTCTGTTAATATATTTAAGAAGCAAAAGCTCTGGGAAGGCCAGAGCTTTTGTTGAATTAAATTTTCTATAACTTTTTAGTGCCTTCAAAATTCATGGTTATAGGAAAGTGGTAACGTGAAACTACATTTTTGCCATTTAGCTGAGCAGGAATCCATTTTTTCTTTGCAACAATTGTTGCAATAGTTCTTTTTATTTCTGCATTGAGGCTTTCGTTAGAACCTGTTGTAACTATATCTTTTACATCTCCGTTCTGATCTATAATATATGATGCTGTGGATTTAAGGGTCCCTTTGCCATCAACTTTGCTGTTGTCAAAAGTCTGAACGAACAAATTACGGAAACTTTCAATACCTTCAGAGAATGTTGCTTCCCTGTCTACTTTTTCTGAGGGACTTATGGGAATTAATTTTGCCATAGGGTCTGGTGGAGTTGGTGGTGCAGGCGGTGCCGCTGGAGGGGTTGGAGGTACAGGTGGAGCGGGAGGGAAATCTGAATTTTTTAATTCCCCGGACTTATTGTACTTCTTAATAATTTCTTCCCGTTTTGTAGCTGTATTTGCGTTAAGTTCCTCTATTTTTTTTGAAATAATAGCTTTTCGTTCCTGTTTTGTGGTATCGGACTTTGCAGAGGTTAACGCCAGAGTAGCGTCTGAAATTTGATCTAGTTTAGCCGTAAGTGAACTTGTTACATACTCTTTTTCTTTTGCATTCATACTTATTCCAAATGCAGTAGCGGCTATCAATAAAGTAGCGCCGGATATTTTTAAAAAGCGTACTTTGTTTTTGGATGTTTGCTTTGTCATCATAATGAAACGTTTTTTAGTGAGTAAAAAATTAAAATTACTTGCAAACTGGTTATGATATGGCGCCATTGTTTTTGATATAATCAATTTGCGGTAATGCTGTATATCTTTAGATAAACGAAGTGTATGTTCGTCTGCCAGAAATTCATGATTGGCAGTAATAGATTGTTTAATAAGCCAGAAAAAAGGATTGAACCATGCAAAAGCCAAAACCAGCTGAATAAACATAATGTCTAATGTATGCTTCTGAAAAAGATGAGCCTGCTCATGCTGTAATATTTCAGATTCGATGTTTTTGTGAAGAAAATCTTCGCCAGGGACAAATATATAATTGAGAAAACAATATGGAATTTGCTTATTGTCGAGTAGTATATAATGGATATTATCGACCGTTTTCTTTTTGTTTTTATAAATCCTGTGAGCAATTTGAAGTATGCCCAGTATAAAGCGAATAATAAAAAATACGGTTATTACAATATAGCCATAAGCAACAATCTTATACCAGTTGAATGACGGTTGTGGAGCTTTACCAATAATGACTTCCTGAATATAGTAAAGGTTTACAGTTCGGGTAACCGGATTATTTTCTCGGGCAATATCAATTTGTATAAATGGTATAGCAAGACTGATAACGACAGTTCCTAAAAGAAAGAATCTGTTGAATACAAATAATTTATGATCTGCCAGTACCGACTTATAAATAAGCCAGCATAGGAATGAAATTCCTAAAAGCAGAATAATTTTGGAGCTATCCATCTTTTTGTTTTTTTTCTATTTCCAGATCTATCATATCACGCAGTTCTTTTAACTGCTTTTGACTAAGTTTAGCATTCGCTGTAAAGTAAGATGCAAACTGAGATACAGAGTTGTTGAAGAATTTTTTCATCATGCTTTGCATTTCTCCACTAAAGTATTGTTCTTTTTTCACCAGAGAATAATATTGTCGTGAGTTTCCAACTGTTTCATATCCTACCAGATTTTTGTCCTGCATACGTTTTAGTACGGTAGCTAAAGTTGTACTGGCTGGCTTAGGATCATCATAGGCCTCCATAATATCTTTCATAAAAGCTTTTTCTTTAGACCAGATGACCTCCATTATAAATTGCTCAGCTTCAGTTAATTTTATCTTCGACATTGTTTTAATTTTTAGTTGCTCTACAAATGTAGAATTTATTTTTAATATTCCAAATGAAAAATAAAAAAACTCATCTTTTCAGGATGAGTTTTAAATATTATGCTTCGGTAAGGTGAACGGTAAAGTGCCTTAGAATGTCCGGTTCCCAAGTAATTTTATAACCTTTTGTAATCTCATTCTTTCGCTCAAAAACATTTTTCAGAGCAGCGGCAATATAATCCATGTGATTGTTGGTATATGTCTTTCTTGGAATTGCCAGTCTAAGGAGTTCCATTTTTGGATAGCGATTTTCTCTGGTTTCGGGGTCTCTGTCAGCTAATAAGATTCCTATTTCTACACCACGGATACCAGCTTCTTTATACAATTCTATAGCTAGAGTTTGTGCAGGAAACTCCGCTCTCGGAACATTTGGCAGGAAGGTAAGAGCGTCTATAAAAACAGCATGTCCACCAATTGGCCTCTGAATAGGAATTCCATATTCAATGAGTTTGTTTCCAAGATATTCAATCTGTGAAATTCTGCTTTCAAGATATGTAAACTCCGTTGCTTCATCCAATCCCTGAGCAAGAGCAGCCATATCACGGCCAGCCATTCCTCCATAAGTAATAAAGCCTTCATAAATAATTGTGAAATTTGAGGCTTTCTGAAATACTTCATCATTATTAAGGGCAATAAACCCACCGATATTTACCAAACCGTCTTTTTTGGAAGACATGGTCATTCCATCCCCATAAGAATACAATTCTCTTACAATTTCTTTAATGCTTTTATCTTGATATGCTGCTTCTCTTTTTTTAATAAAATAAGCGTTTTCTGCGAATCTTGCTGAGTCAAAGAATACCGGAATACCATATTGATTGGACAATTCCCGAACAGCTTTTATGTTTTCCATAGAAACAGGTTGGCCTCCTGATGAATTACAGGTAATAGTAATAAGACAAAACGGGATTTTTTCCTTACCATATTCCTGATAAACTTTTTCCAGTTTATTGAGATCAATATTCCCTTTGAAAGGATAAAGGTTATTAATGTCAAAAGCTTCGTCAATTGTACAGTCTATTGCGTGGGCTTTACGAAATTCAATATGCCCCTTGGTGGTATCGAAGTGTGAGTTTCCCGGAATAATATTGCCTTCTTTTACTAAAACAGAAAAAAGAACATTTTCTGCAGCACGCCCTTGGTGAGTTGGCAAAAGATGTTTGAATCCGGTAAGTTTATTAACGGTATTATAAAGTTGCTCAAAAGAACGTGAACCTGCATAGCTTTCATCTCCAGTCATAAGGGCTGCCCATTGCTTGTCAGACATAGCGCCGGTGCCACTATCGGTTAATAGGTCTATAAAAACCTGTGAGCTTTTTAGGTTAAATAAGTTATAATGACTGTTTTTAATCCATTCTGCTCTCTCCTCAGGAGCAGATTGGTGGATTTCTTCTGTCATTTTTATACGATAAGGTTCAGCATAAGGAAGTTTCATGTTGATAATATTTAAGATTGAAAAGAATTTTAGAAATTGTAAACGAAACCTTTCAAATACTATGGAAGGCAAAATGTTGCTTTTGTAATACTTATACAAAAAACAACAGACTCACAATTCTCTAAAGCATCATTCCGGTGCCTTAAATATATTTTCATCAGAATGGAAACCCGAAACGCCACCACTAACAGCAAATTTCATGGCTTCTACTGAATTCATTCCTTCAACTTCCCGGACATTATCGGGTTCGGTAAGGATTACCCATCCGGAAATTGCATATGAATGGGGAAGGTAAACGGCAATTTTTCCGCTCAAACCTACAGGTGATAAATCGTGTTGCGTAAGGAAACCAATACGCCATACTTCCGGATTATTGTTGGTCTTCACCCATACCGGATTACTGAATTTCTTTTTATCGCCTACAAATGAGCTCATTACATCCTTTAGTGAAGAATAGATGTATTTAATCCCGGGTGTATGTTCCAGCAAATTATCCATAGCATCTACTAGGATACGGCCTAATAAAAACTTGGTACCTATAAAACCAACAAGTGCGGTGATAACAATAACAGAAATAAATACAAGTCCGGGGAATCTCTCGGAAATGGAAGGGATAATATTATCGATAGAGGAAACAAGATACCAGATCAGCCCAATGGTGGCTCCAATAGGTCCAAGAATCACTAAACCCTGGAGCAGTGATCTGAAGCATAAACCGATATAATAATTGATTCCTCTTTTTTCCATTAATTAGCCGTGGATGGTTTCTTTTTTTCCGTAAGACTGGATAATTTTGGCTTCATATTCAAGCCATTCTTCCCAGCGTTGGTTTACTTTTTCAGGATCACCCAATTGTCTTGCGAATTTAATGAAAGTTGTGTAATGATTGGCCTCAGAAATCATTAAATCGTTATAAAAAACTTTTAGTTCCTCATCTTTTATATTTTCTGTCAATACTTTGAAACGCTCGCAACTTCGTGCTTCAATCATTGCAGCGAATAACATTTTGTCTATAATAAGCTCCTCACGGCTTCCCTGAACAATAAATTTGAAAAGATCATTTACATAATCGTCCTTGCGGGATCTGCCTAATGTATAACCCCTTTGTTTGATAATTTCATGTACCTGATTGAAATGATCCAGCTCTTCCTGAGCAATAGCCAATAGTTCTGTTACTATTTCCGGATACTCCGGAAGCATAGTGATAAGAGTAATGGCATTGGTTGCAGCCTTCTGCTCGCACCATGCATGGTCGGTTAATATTTCTCCGAGGTTACCTTCAGCAATGTTTGCCCAGCGTGGATCGGTTGGTAATTTTAGCCTGAACATGAATTATAATTTTTCACAAAATTAAGAATTTGGAGGATGAAATCAGTTATATTTGATAAAATGAGTTCTATGAAAACAGTATTTTTATTAGGAGCCTTTGCAATACTTTCTTCCTGCCAGAAGAATGAAAACCTATCGGCAAAAGTACCCGCAAAGAATAATTCTGAAGTTCAGGTGCGTTTTGTTGATGAAAAATCCAATACCCTGAAAGGAAGACTTCTGGTTCCGAAGGGCTTTACCCGGGAAATAACAAATCAAAATACATGGGAGCATTTTATTCAGAATCAGGCATTGGAAAAATATGGCAGCCCGATCCTGAAGTATGACGGAACAAAAATATCGGATCAAACACATCATGTTGGAACTCTGACGTATGATGTTGGAGAAAAAGATTTGCAGCAATGTGCAGATGCTTTAATAAGGCTCCGGGCTGAGTATCTTTTTAGCCAAAAAAGATACAACGAAATAGGTTTTAATTTTACCAGTGGAGATCACTTTTCGTGGAAAAGTTATGCAGAAGGAATGCGGCCTTTGATTAACGGGAATAATGTGAAATTCATAAAAAGAGCGTCCGAGAATGCTTTGGGCTCTTATTCGGATTTCCGACAGTATCTGGATATTATATACAACTATGCAGGTACAATTTCACTCTCCAAAGAACTTAAAGATAGCAAGAGTACTACAGAGCTAAACATTGGGGACTTGATTATAACTCCCGGAAGTCCGGGGCATACGGTAATGATAGCTGACAAAATTTCTGATGGGGAAAATAAAAAATATGCATTGATAGAAGGTTTTACTCCGGCACAGACTATTCATATTCTTTCCGTAAATGGAAATCCATGGTTTAACATCAGGCCTGGAGACATTATTGAGACACCAAGATATACTTTCCAAAATGCGGTTGTAAAAAGATTTGAATAGGTCTACTTTAAGACCTTTTTCCACTCATCACTCTCTGCAAAATCTTTTATAATCTGATTCCTGCTCAGTAAAAATTGCTTTAGATAATTGGTTAAAATCAGCTTATTAAATAGCATTCCCAAGATACCTAAAGGAGAATCAAACCTGAAAATATCAGTCATTATAGTCCCGGTATCTTTTTTTTCGAAATAATGATCGTGTTTGATATATTTAAAAGCTCCTTTTAACATTTCATCCCGAAAATGAAAAGGTGGATCTAATGCTGTTATTTTTGATGTCAGAGTTTGTCTGATCCCAAAATGTGTTGCTTGCCATGTAACTGTTTCTCCATTGTTTATTAACCCAGAAGTGACTCCGGCAATAGCCTTTTCATTAGTGTTAGCTGTAGAAATAGTATGCAGGTCAATACTTCTTGATAGGTCAAAGACTATCTGAATATCAGCATTTATATGGGTTTTTAATTCTATTACAGGCATCTAAACACTTCTAGCAGTTAATTTTCTCAATTTTTCCAGAATTTTCCAGCCTAAAGCATCCGCTTTTTTCAATACTTCTGCAATAAGAATTGCTAAAATAACATTGATTACATATATCAAAACCATCAGTACTGCCCAATGGATATTACCTTTTAGCGGAACAACTATGAAGTATACCAAAGAAGAGCTGATGCCCTGTGCAAAATAGAAGAATATGGCATTCCGGCCAATATTATTGATGAAGGTATCTTTTGTAATTTTTAATCGGTTGTACAAAACAAAAACAGTAATCAGTGATAACAAAGACCATACGATATAAGGTACCTGTGGCGGGAATTTCTGTTTGTTGATTTTATAATAAATATCTGGTCCGTAGATGTAACCTATTGTAATAATACTTATCGCTGCTAATACATATAAAACAGGAATGTAAGCTTTTTTTATAGTTTTTCCTTTTAACTGAAATCCTATAAGGAATATACCTAAATAATATACAACATAACCAACTTGTCCGGAAGGATAGTTGTTTGGATCAATATTGAAAATAAGAGTAAGGGCTACACAAAGAGCAATAAACCATGAAATATGCTGCTTGAAGAAACGGAGAATTAAGACTCCTAAAATGGTAACAATATAATACACCTTAAGATACCAGAAGCTACCCATAACCACAGGGAAGGTGTCGCAGTTGGTGTAACTATGCAGATACCAGTTGCCTAATTGAGCCCAGTCGATAGCAGCCGAGGGGTTCTGAGGAATATACTTCCCTCCAAATGTAGAGTAGAAGCTTTTTAGCGTTTCTATATCCCAAAAGGTAATAACACTTACTTTGAAGATCCAGTCCGCAAAAAATAATCCAGTTACAAAGATCATATACGTGATCTGTAGTTTCAGCAGACGGTAAAGAGTTTTCTCTATATTTCCTGAAGATGTAATTCCGCTTAAAGCAAAGAAAATAGGAACATCTATCAGAAGACTTAATACTCTGAATTCACTTGGAATATAAAATTGGCCGGACCAGAATGCAGTATGAATAAAAATAATACTAAGTGTAGCCAGTCCTTTGGCAAAGTCAATATAGAGATCTCGCTTCATGAATTTCTTTTTTCAAAAATAGAAAATAAAACAGCCGCTTAAAACTTTTTAAGCGGCTGCAGCATTATTTAACTAATTCTACAAGTTTTAGAAATTCATTCCGGTAGCCGTCCGGATCATATTTTATAGCTGATTTTCCGAGATTTAAGATGCTTTTTGTTTCTTTATCTTTGAGATATTGGGAATCGCGTAATTTCATTCCAAACCATGCAACATCAGCAGCAAACCTGAAGTCATCGGAAGTATTGCTTAGAGTAACATTTTTATTGTCAATATTTTTAATGATCTCAATACTTTTGTCTCCGTCAGGCTTTTTATATCGGAATTTTATGGTTGCCAATTCTTTTCCGAAACTGTTTCCAGTTTCCGTTTTTTTGGAGTATTTCAGATTTATATTTTTAGGAGAAAATTCATCTTCTGTGCCTGTAGGTATAATTTCGTAGAGAGCAGTAACCTGATGTCCTGCACCAATTTCTCCGGCATCTATAGCATCATTCACAAAGTCTTCGTCTTTAAGCAATCTGTTTTCATATCCAATCAGTCTGTATGCCTGTATATTTTGTGGGTTGAATTCTATCTGGATTTTTACATCCTTAGCTATTGTATACATCGTCCCTGCAAATTCCTTTACCAGAAATTTATTAGCTTCCTGCAGATTATCTATATATGCATAGTTTCCATTTCCTACTTTTGCAAGGGTTTCCAGTGTCGTATCTTTAAAATTGCCCATACCAAATCCCAGGCAGGTTAAGAAAACGCCAGATTTTCTTTCTTCTTCAATAAGACTTGTAAGATCTTTTCTGGAAGAAACCCCCACATTAAAATCTCCATCAGTAGCTATTACTACTCTGTTATTTCCGTTTTTAATGAGGTTTTCTCTTGCTATTTTATAAGCCAGCTGAATTCCGGCACCTCCAGCGGTACTTCCGCCAGCAGACAGCCTGTCGATAGCTTCAAGAATCTTTTTCTTATCACTTCCGGGAGTAGCTGGCAAAACAAGCCCTGCTGAACCAGCGTAGGCTACCAAGCTTACTTTGTCCTCAGAGGAAAGCTTTTCAGTCATCAGAGCTAATGATTTTTTTAGCAGAGGTAATTTATTTTCCTGATCCATTGAGCCTGAAACATCCACCAGAAAAACCAGATTAGATTTCGGAGCCTTACTCAGGTCTAAATTTTTGCCCTGTAAACCTATTTTCAAAAGCTTATGCTTAGGATTCCACGGTGCAATACTGTACTCTGTACTGATAGAAAAAGGGTGCTGGTCCGTTGGCTGAGAATAATTATAAGGGAAATAATTAATCATTTCTTCAATTCTTACAGCATCTTTGGGCACAGTCTGTCCATAATTAATCATTCTTCTTATATTAGAATAAGCGGCTTTGTCTACATCAACGGAAAAAGTTGAAAGAGGAGCTGTTGCAGGGCTCTCAAAACTATTTTCTGTAAATTCTGGATATTCCTCTTTTGAAACTTCAATTTTCGGTTGAGGAAGAGTAATTATTGGATTTTCTTTTTCTAATTTTCTTGCTTTACGCTTTATTTTTCTCAGTTCTCGTTTAGATAAATCTTTAGTTGTGATAACAATTACACCATTTGCTGCTTTTGTACCATATAATGCAGTCGCCTTTTCACCTTTCAGTACATTTATAGACTCAATATTGTTGGGAGACAGAACTTTTAAATAATTATTATTTACAACTTCACCGTTCATTACATATAAAGGTTCGTTGGCTTGTGAAGGAGTAGATACTCCTCTGATAACAACATTGTTCATGTCTGTATTAACCGAAGATCTCTTAATTCCCATTGCAGGTGAAACAACAGTTTCTTCTCTTGCTACTGTAATTTGTTTTTTTTGAGCTTTAAATCCAACAAGTGTAACTTCTTTAATTATATTCCCATCAGCATTACTTAATTTTCTCGCCATTCTTCTTTCATCTTGCATACGCGGAGCTTCTACATTTTTTCCGGCTACGGTACTTGCTGGCGGGGGTGGAGCATAGCTGGCAGAAGGGCTTATTCCAAGAGAGGGTGCCGCATAATAAGTTTCCACTTTAGCAGGTTCCTGATATGCAATAATATCTTTAGGAGCATTTAGTTTCTTTTTCTCTTCTTTTATTTTTTCTACCTGGCTCGTTGTAATATCATTTTGTACAATTTTTTGTGGAGGGATAGGTGTTTCAACAGGAGAATCTGCTACGTTTACAGATTCAGTCTTAGCCATTATCGGCGTTTGTTTATCTGTAGGTTTTACAAACAGATATGTAATTCCTGCAAACAGTATCACTGCGGCAGCGGCAAGCCATTTCCGATTGAGTGAAAACTCTTTTGTCTCTTTTTTAGCAGGCTGGTCCAGCTTGTTTTCCAGCATAGCCCATATCTTTTCTTTAGAAGAAAGGTCGTTAGATTCCGAATGGTCTAACTTTTTAAATATATCGTTAAGTGGATCTCTTGGGTTCATTTTAGTTGGTTTTTGAAAAGTAAAACTGATGTACCAATTTCTGTAGCTTGTTTTTTGCAAAGTTTAGTTGAGATTTGGAGGTTCCCTCACTTATTCCCAATTGCTCAGCAATCTCTTTATGAGAATAGCCTTCAATAGCATACAGGTTGAAAATGGTCTTGCTTCCCGTGGGAAGGGTATCCATTAAGCGTAACAATTCTTCTTCATTATACGGGAAATCCTGTATAACGGGATCCGGTATATTGAGTTCAAACTCATCAATAGAGATGGAGGCCAGCTCTTTTTTGCGCAGAAAACTGAGGCATTGATTGACTGTAATCCTTCTTGCCCAGGCATCAAATGCTAAAATTTCCTTTAGCTGTGACAATTTGGAAAAGATACTGAAGAAGGCATCAGCCAAAACTTCTTCTATGTCTTCCTGAGACTTCAGGTATCTTTTGCAAACAAAATGCAGCTTCGGATAGTAGGCATCATACAGCTTTCGCTGTGCGATACGATCGTTACCGATACATTGTTGTAGAATTTCCTCGTTCATTTTGGTGGTTTCTATTGATAAAGACTCCGGTTCTTTTCAAAAGGTTGGAAAAGATAACCAAGTTTTATCTTTTAAAAAAGAGTGCCATGCTTTTCAGTATGAATTATTTGCTAATTTTGTCATTCTCTATTTACTAAAAATGATCAGGAATTTTAGAAAAAATGAATATCTGGCTTTAGCATATCGCTTATTTTTAGCCTACTTCTTTTATTTTGTAACCAGAGTTTTGTTCGCTGTTTTCAACTGGAATCTTTTAAAAATTGATTCGGTCGGAGAGCTGCTAAAGCTCTGTTTTCATGGGATAGCATTCGATACTACAGCAATTTTATATACCAATGCGCTGTTTATTCTGTTCTCAATTTTACCATTATTTGTCAACACCAGGAAGGGGTATCAGAAGTTCCTGATGATTCTTTACTTTGTATGTAACCTTGTAGCAATATCTTTCAATTTTGTAGATTTTATTTATTATAAATTTACTTTCAGCAGAAGTGCAGTTAACATATTGGAAAGTATTCAGCATGAGTCGAATAAAGGAAAACTGTTTGCTGATTTTCTTAAAAACTATTGGTACGTATTCTTATTATATTTTGTTTGTGCATTTTTATGGATTTTCCTCTATACAAGAGTTAAGGTAAAGGAGAAAAAATACGAACAGAAAGGAATGTATGTGCTAACATCTGTTATTGGAGTTTGTATAATCACTGTTTTGGCTGTTGGCGGAATACGGGGTGACTTTAAAAAGAGTACAAGACCTATTAATCTGGTAGATGCCAATAAATTTGTAGATAAATATGTACAAGCCAATGTGGTTCTTAATACGCCATTTTGTATCATCAGAACAATTGGCACAACATCTTTCAAGAAACTCACCTTTATGCCACAGGAAGAGGCGGATAAATTGGCTCACCCTGTAAAGCAGTATGAGAATAATGCTCCTTCCAAACCCAATATTGTCATCTTTATTCTGGAAAGTTATTCACGGGAATATATTGGTGCCTTTAATAAAAATAGTGGCATTAAGGATTATGTAAGCTATACACCATTCTTAGATTCTTTATCACAGAAAAGTATGATTTTCACCAACGCTTATGCCAATGGTTATAAATCTATTCACGGGATGTCCTCTGTTCTGTCTGGCATTCCGTCGTTTAAAGATGCATTTACATCTTCTCCTTATCCTAATCAGACTATACAGTCTTTAGTTTCTGTTTTAAATGGTGAAGGCTATGATACTTCTTTTTTTCACGGAGCTCCAAACGGATCTATGGGATTCTTAGGCTTTGGAAATATTCTGGGCTTCAAGCATTATTATGGCAAAACAGAATATAATAACGATGCAGATTTCGATGGAGTCTGGGGGATCTGGGACGAGCCTTTTTTTCAATATATGAACAAGACGCTTACTCAGAAAAAAGGCCCTTTTATGTCGACAGTATTCTCTGTAACTTCCCATGAACCGTTCCAGGTGCCGGCTAAATTTAAAGGAAAGTTCCCGATGGGTAAAGTACAGATGCACCAGGTTGTTGGTTATACAGATTATGCATTGAAAAAGTTCTTTGAATCTGCGTCAAAAGAGCCGTGGTATAAGAACACTATTTTTATTCTGACAGCTGACCACGATAATCAGAGTTACTATAAGGAATATCAGGAAGGTCTGAACAAGCAGGCAGTACCTATTATTATTTATAAACCGGACGGAAGTTTGCAAGGTGTAAATGACGAATGGGCGCAGCAGATAGATATCTATCCGACAGTCCTGGACATGATTGGCTATCAGAAACCTTTCCGAAGCTGGGGGGTAAGTTTATTCGGTGATAAAAACCAGTTGCCTTTTACTGTAAACTATATGGATAATACATACCGTTATGCTTCCGGAAATTATATTTGCGTTTTCGACGGACATAAAACTTTAGGATTTTACGACAAGAATGATAAAGGATTGAAAAACAATCTTATCGGTCAGCGAAATGCAGAGATGAACCAATTAGAGCTGCAGTGTAAAGCATTCCTGCAGGATTATTTCCACAGAATAGTAGATAAGAAACTGAACTAATTGATTTTGTGTGCAAAAAATGTTGATAAACATATTGCTAATTGCAAAAAAATAAATATCTTTGCACCTCGAATAATTATAAAAAATATATACAATGTTTGCAATCGTAGAGATAGCAGGGCTTCAATACAAAGTTGAGCAAGACCAAAAATTGTATGTTAACCGTTTGAAAGGAGATAAAGGAAACAAAGTTTCTTTTGACAAAGTTCTTTTAACTGTTAACGGAGCAATCACTGTGGGCGCCCCAGCTGTAGAAGGAATCGCTGTAGAAGCGGAGATTATTGATCATGTTCAGGCTGATAAAGTAATCGTTTTCAAAAAGAAAAGAAGAAAAGGTTACCAGGTTAAAAACGGTCACAGACAACAATTAACTCAAATCCAGATTACTTCAATCACAGGATTTGACGGAGCAAAGCCAGCTAAAAAAGCTGCTGCTAAAAAAACAACTAAAAAAGCTGCAGAAGAAACATCTGAAGAAGCTGCAGGAGAATAATATTTAACCCGAAAAAAGTTAAAATAAAATGGCACACAAGAAAGGGGTAGGTAGCTCCAAAAACGGTAGAGAATCACACTCTAAAAGACTAGGTGTTAAAATTTTCGGTGGTCAAGAAGCTATCGCGGGTAACATCATCGTTAGACAAAGAGGTACTCAGCACCACGCTGGAGAAAATGTAGGTATCGGTAAAGATCACACGCTTTTCGCTCTAGTTGATGGTAAAGTAGTATTTACTAAAAAGAGAGATAACAGATCTTATGTATCTGTAGCACCAAACGCTTAATTTTAGCGTTTTATAAAAATTAAAACCCCAACGAAAGTTGGGGTTTTTTGTTTTTTATTAAATAATGTTATATTAGTAAAACCAAAACCTTATAAATATTACATTATGAAAAAGTTATCTAAAAGAGAACTTAAGACAGTTCATGGAGCAGCTGGCTTGTGCCCGGCACCAGCAACAACTTGTGACGAATGGTGCAATTGGACTCCGACACAAAAAGCACGATGTCTAAGTATGGTTGCTGAAATTTGTGAATGTTAGGACTTAATCCCGGAATTTTCCGGGATTTTTTATACACTAAAAAATCTAAAATATTAATTATGAAAAAATTATCTAAAAGAGAGCTTCGATTTATTGAAGGAGGTTGTGGAGTAATTATCAATCCACCAATGAATTGTGACGAATATTGTGATATTCAGCGCAAATATAATGGAATAGAGGTGTGTTATAACAATCCTCAGATTCCTTTGTTGTGTGAAGCATCTTGTCAATAAATTAAAACCTCAGTATTTACTGAGGTTTTTGCTTTAATGGCTGGGCAATTGAAATAATGTTACAAGCTTTTAGAAATAGATTTAATTAGAATTCTTAGAATTAAGAAAACTTCCCTATTTTTGGTAAAACCAATTCTATGAAGTATAAAAAACTATCTGTGGCAGTTGCAGCTTTTGCTTTTGCGGCTGTTTCAGCACAAAATTCTAACTCATTGAAGTATCCCGAAACAAAGAAAGTAAATCATACCGATACCTATTTTGGTAATCAGGTAGCAGACCCATACCGTTGGCTGGAAGATGACAGAGCTGAAGATACCAAAGCATGGGTACAACAGGAGGTGAAATTTACGCAGGATTATCTTGCGCAGATTCCTTTCCGCGAGCAGCTTAAAAAACAACTTTTAGATATCTGGAATTATGAAAAGATTTCAGCTCCGTTTAAGAAAGGTAAATACACTTATTTCTATAAAAATGATGGTCTGCAGGCTCAATCAGTATTATACAGAAAGGATGCTGCTGGTAAGACAGATGTATTTTTAGATCCCAATAAGTTTTCTGATAAGGGAACAACCTCTTTAGCAAGTCTTTCATTCAACAAAAAGGGCACGCTAGTAGCCTACAGTATCTCTGAAGGGGGATCTGACTGGAATAAGATTATTATTCTGGATGCAGAAACTAAAAAACAAATCGATGAAACGCTTCTTGATGTGAAATTTAGTGGTATCTCCTGGTTAGGAGATGAAGGTTTCTTCTATTCCAGCTATGATAAACCAAAAGACGGAAGCGTACTTTCCGGAATGACGGATAAGCACAAGGTGTATTTTCACAAGCTTGGAACAAAACAGTCTCAGGATGAGCTGATTATTGGCGGTGATAAATTCCCAAGAAGATACTTGAGTGGTTATGTGACAGAAGATCAGAGGTATCTTGTAGTTTCTGCAGCTAACGCAACCAATGGTAACGAGCTTTATATTAAAGATCTTAAGAATAAAACAGATTTTATCCCAATTGTTACAGGTTTTGATAGCAATGTAGGCCTGGTTGATACAGATGGAGATACATTGTTCCTGCATACTGATAAAAATGCGCCTAATATGCGCATGGTAAAAACGACGATTCAGAATCCGAAGCCTGAAACCTGGAAGGATGTTATTGCTGAAACATCTGAGCCTATGCGTGTGAACTCAGGCGGAGGTTACTTCTTTGCAACCTATATGAAGGATGCACTGAGTCAGATTAAGCAATATGATAAAACAGGAAAGCTGGTTAGGGAAATTAAACTTCCAGGTAATGGTACTGCTGGTGGTTTTGGTGGTGAGAAGACAGAGAAAGAACTGTATTATTCATTTACCAACTATATTACGCCTCCAACAATCTTTAAATTTAATGTAGATTCAGGGAAATCCGAGGTATATCAGAAGCCAAAAGTGAAATTCAATCCTGAAAACTATGTTTCTGAGCAGGTATTTTATACGTCTGCAGACGGAACTAAAATTCCGATGATGATCAGTTATAAAAAAGGACTGAAAAAAGACGGAAAGAATCCTACAATATTGTATAGCTATGGAGGATTTAATATCAGCCTGCAACCTGCATTCTCTGTTGTAAATGCCATCTGGATGGAGAATGGAGGGATTTATGCTGTTCCGAATATCCGTGGTGGAGGTGAATACGGAAAAAAATGGCATGATGCCGGAACCAAACAGCAAAAGAAAAATGTTTTTAATGACTTCATTGCTGCAGGGGAATATTTACAGAAGAATGGTTATACTTCCAAAGATTATATGGCGCTTTCAGGACGTTCGAATGGAGGATTGCTTGTTGGTGCAACCATGACAATGCGCCCTGATTTAGCTAAAGTAGCCTTCCCAGGTGTTGGGGTATTGGATATGCTGCGTTATAATAAGTTTACAGCTGGTGCCGGATGGGCATATGACTACGGTACAGCCGAAGACAGTAAGGAAATGTTTGAGTACCTGAAATCTTATTCACCAGTACATAATGTAAAAGCAGGTACATGTTACCCTTCTACAATGGTAATTACGAGTGATCACGATGACAGAGTTGTTCCTGCACATTCATTTAAATTTGGAGCTGAATTACAGGCAAAACAGGCTTGTAAGAACCCAGTTCTTATTCGTATTGAGACGAATGCGGGGCACGGAGCGGGACGTTCTACCGAGCAGGTTGTTGCAGAGAATGCAGATCTGCTTTCATTTGCACTGTATGAAATGGGTATTAAAAAGCTGAAGTAGAATAATTTTCCAGTTTAGATATAACCAGACAAGCCAAAACTTTGTCTGGTTTTTTTATTATGTTAAAAAGAGAATGAGTAAGTCTTATTTGCCTGGAAATGCATAACTTTAGTAGACTAAATTACAGACAATGGAAAATAATGACATGACAACTCTGGTACAGGTAATGAATACCTTGAAAAGAAGAGGGGTAGACAAGGAAATTCAAATGAATGAAAATAAAAAATTTGTTCTTCAGAATTCCGATAAAGAGTACCAACCGGAAGATCTTACAATTATTAAAGTTTATCGTTTCGAAGGTGATTCGAATCCGTCTGATAATGCCGTGCTTTATTTAGTAGAAGATACTACAGGACAAAAGGCATATATTATAGACTCATATGGTGCTGAAAGCAACTATGCCGGATCAGAATTTAATAACTTTCTTACAGGGATTGCTGTAGATGAGAGAGAAGGTAGAAATCTGAGTATCTAGTCTGTTGTTTCTTTCTTTTTAAAGAGGCCGTTAAAAAGTCCTTTTTTAGCCTGATTATTTTGTTTTCGGGCGTCAATCTTTTGCTTTATTTTCTCTTTCTTTTCTTTGATGTCATCTACTGTCTTTTCAATTTTGGAGGTATCACCAATCAGAGAACCTTTTAATCCGGTTTCTATACCACGCCATAATAAATTAAAAAGAGATCTTTTTTCGGTTCTGGTATAGTCTACATCAATTTGTTTAGGAGTATTACCTGTGTTATTTTTGATAAACCAGTTGGTCAGAAAGCTCAGGAATTTCTTCTTTTTCTGGTTTTTCTCATCCAGAAGCTCTACTTTCAGATTGGTATTTGTCATCAGGAAAGGGCCTTTTATACCATATTTATTCCCCTTGAAATCAAAATCGACACTATTAATCATCCCACTGGTGCTTACATGCAGATAGGGTCTTATAAAATCATTAATTCGGGAGGCATCCAGATTGATGATATTGGCTTTGAAGTTAAAAGCATCTTGCGGGTTTGCAACATCAAAGGTCCACCAAACTGTAGTTGGAGAAGTTCCGAAGAAGCTGGTTTTTCCGTTTACGGTAACCATAGTATTCTTTCCTTTTAGTTTGGCTGTATTTATATTTTCGATACCCACATTAAGGTTCGCAAAAGAAAGTTTTCCCGGTGCCAAAGCGCCTTTATCTGTTTCCTCATATTCCAGAAGACTATTGATTACTTTCGTATGATGTATAGTTAAAGGAAATTTAATTTTCCTGAATTTTTCCGAGAAAAATGTTCTTGGAGTAGGATCTGGTGGCGGTAGATTACTGCTGAAAATATTCATGTACATCTGATATACATTCAGATTGTTGACTTCTACCTGCAAATGGTTGTTCAGATTTGAGACTTTATATCCGGCGAGTTCTATTTTAGGAATCTTTACTGTATATAAGTCTTCCTGTACCGGGATTGATTTGTTGAACTGAGGTCTGCTCATGGTCGGAAGAAAGCTGAAATCAGAAACAGTGATTTTATGATTGTCCAGAACAAGAGATGATAACGAGAGCTCGTAATATTTACCAGGGTTATAGTGAAAATCATGCGTCTCGAACCTATAAGCACCATATTTAAATGGGATTTCTCCTTTCGATGTTTCCTCGTTCATCAGGATTTTATTCATATTGGCAGAAACTCTTTTTAACTGAAAATGTTGGCTTCCGTCTGGTTTCAGCATTAGTATATTTCCATTTTTTAATGAGATGTTATCCAATTCAATATCATAAGAAAAATTTTTCTGAGATTTAGGGCTCTTTCCATTAGTTGACATGATTCTGATGTCAGGGGTGTCAAATTTTACTTCTGCCAAAGAGACTTTATTATCTTTAAAAACAACATCTTTAAAAGTCATTTCTTTAGATGTAACAGAAAACAGATTTGTTTTATTGGGATATTTTTGCGCAAACTGCTGTTGGGTGAGTAAAGGCTTCATTTCAAAACCCTTAATACTCATCTGTCCATTTTCGGTAGCAATTCTTTTTGCTTTATAATCGTAGATGTTTTCGTCACGATAGATAAAGTTTTCTCCGGAAATAGAGTAGGAATCAAAAACGACAGGGAGTTTTTGCTTTACATCCTTTTCTGTCATTCTGAAGTTTGTTAACTCTAGATTCAGATTCTTTACTGTAACAAGAGAATCTTTATTGAACTTTAGAATATCTATATCCCCGCTTTGTACATGGATGTTTTTAAAAAGTATAGGCTGTTTATTATTATTGCCTGTTTTTTCATCTTTTGGCTTTGCCAGCACAACTCTTAATTTCGGTTGTACAAATGTTACATCGTCTGTATTGATTACTTTATTGTATATAGCGTCCCATATTCCGAGACTGCTTATTTTTAGTTCTCCGATACTTCCGTCTAAGCCAATTTCACTTTGATCATTCGGTTTTTTATTGGAAATATTAATCTTTTTTGCGGTTATATTTCCTGTTTTAATATCAACATCCAGATGCTGATACGTAATATTATACGGAGATCTCTTTTTAATAATCTCCGGCAGGTTATTTTTTAGCCAGTAATTAAATCCATAAGAAGCGACAAAAGAAAGAATCGCTAATATACCGATACCAAAAGCGAATATTTTTAAAAACCTTTTGTACTTTAATTTCATCAGTGTATCGTATTTCCGTTTATCCGGCCGAAAAATCTATTACGTAGCCTTCATGGCTTCTTACGTTGATAAAATTTCCGCCTTCAAAGTAAAGATATTGACCTTTTATACCTTTTAGTACTCCTGTAAATTCAGGTTTTTTGTCCAATGTAAATACTTTTATATCATTTGGTGCTTCATATGGATAATCCAGCCTCCAGATTTCTTCATCAGAAGAATAAAATTTTTGCGAATCTTTTGGGAAATACTCTTTTATTTTTTCACGGAAATCAGCAAGATCGACATCCGATTCCAGAGTTTGCAGCATTTTTTTCCAGTTGGTCTTATCTGCAAGGTGATTTTTCATCTCTACCTCTATAACTCCTGCTTCATATCGGTTTTCTGTTCTTGCAATGGGAAGGGCAAATGTAGCGCCTTGATCAATCCATCGTGTCGGAACCTGAGTTTCTCTCGTTACACCAACTTTTACATCCCCTGTATAGGCCAGATAAACAACATGCGGAACTAACTGAATTTCTTTCTCAACCTCCAGATCTCTCTCTTCAATACCTAAATGAGCTGTTGACAATTCAGGGCGAAGGATTGTTTCACTGGCATATGGACTTTCAAAAAAACATTTTTTACAGAATCCCATACGGAAAATAGGTAGATCCTGCCCGCAGGAAACACACTGATATCCGATATGTTTTATGCTTATTTCTTTATCAAAGAGCTGATTCATACTAATTAAATCACCTGAAAGATTAAGGTAATATTGTATAGGTTTACCGTTTTCAGTGATCATTTTTAGTATTTGTCCAGAGAATTTCATTTGTATATAAATTATGTATATGTAAAAGTAAGTAATATTTCAGTAATTTATTTATTTCGAAATTAACATAAATGTCTATAGAAAAGATTATTTTTGTTAGGAACAGGAAAAAGATGAATTATTTAGTAACGGGAGGATCTGGTTTTATAGGATCACATTTGGTGGAAAGATTATTGAGAGAAGGACATTCTGTCATAAATGTGGACAACTTTGATAATTTCTATGACTACCAGATAAAAGTTCAAAATACACTGGAGTCAGTAGGTGATGACAGCGGTTTTGACTTTGATCATAAGCTTACAGATATAGCAAAGCTTATTGACAGAACAAAATCTGAACAATACAGACTTTACTATCAGGATATCAGGGATAAAGACGGATTGGAAAAAATCTTTCAGGCACATTCTTTTGATATGGTGATACACCTTGCAGCATTAGCAGGAGTACGTCCATCTATTGAAAAGCCTCTTGAATATGAAGAAGTTAATATCCGTGGTACAATGAATCTCTGGGAACTTTGCAAATATTTTGGAATAAATAAGTTTGTATGTGCTTCATCTTCCAGTGTTTATGGTAACAATGAAAAGGCGCCGTTTGCAGAAACAGATTTTGTAGATGAGCCTATATCTCCTTATGCTGCTACAAAAAAATGCGGAGAAATATTAGGACATGTGTACCATAGTTTATATAAAATTGACATAATCCAGCTGCGTTTCTTTACAGTATACGGGCCAAGGCAAAGACCGGATCTTGCTATCCATAAATTTACTGATTTACTGTATCTTAACGAAAGAATTCCGTTTTACGGAGATGGGACTACTGCCAGAGATTATACTTTTATAGACGATATTATAGACGGTGTCACCAAATCAATTAGTTATCTTCATAATCATGACGGTGTTTATGAGATACTAAACCTGGGGGAGAGTGACGTAATAACCCTGCAGGAGATGGTTTCGGTACTGTCAGAAGAGTTGAATGCAGTCCCTGTTCTTCAACGGTTACCTATGCAGGCTGGAGATGTACAGAGAACAAATGCTGATATCCTGAAAGCAAAAACTTTAATAGGCTATCAGCCAAAGACTAAGTTCCAAAATGGCATAAAAATATTTGTGGAATGGTTTTTGAGAAAAAAAACAAAAAAATAGTGAGTTAGAGGTGGAAAATTAATTAATATCCCACCTAATTTTTTACATTTGCAAAAAATTCAAAATATGTACTGGACATTAGAATTAGCTTCATATCTTAGTGATGCACCATGGCCAATGACTAAGGCAGAATTAATCGATTATGCTATTAGAACAGGCGCACCGATGGAGGTTGTGGAAAACCTTCAGGCTATTGAAGATGAAGGTGAAATTTATGAAAGTATCGAGGAAGTTTGGTCAGATTACCCGACCGATGAGGATTTCCTTTGGAACGAGGACGAATATTAATAAAACGTTTGGCTGATTGCATGGAGCTATCGGCTTTTTTTAATGATTAACTAATGCAATTAGCCAAATGCTATTTGCCAAATGCGATATAAATGGGTTTTTTAGACACGATTCTCAAGGGTTTTTTAGGTAACAAAAACGAAAAAGACCTGAAGGAAGTAAAAAAAGTAGTAGAGAAGATAAAAAAAACTGAGCCGGCTATTGGACAGCTTTCAGATGACGGGCTTAGAGAAAAGACCAGAGAATTTCAACAAAAAATTCAGGATGCTACAGCGAATGTACGTAAGCAAATAGAGGATATCCAAAGCAAAATTGAGACAACTGAGAATGTTGACGAGAAAGAAGCGCTTTACGGGCAGGTAGCAGATCTTAATAAAGTTGCATATCAGCAAGAAGAGAAAGTTTTAGGAGATATTCTTCCAGAGGCTTTTGCATTGTTGAAAGAAACTGCAAGAAGATGGGCACAAAATGGTGAAATCCGTGTAACTGCATCAGACAGAGACCGCGAACTGGCTGCAACAAAAGATTTTGTTGTAATAGAAGGGGATCAGGCAATCTGGAAGAGCGAGTGGGACGCTGCCGGTACTGCTGTGAAGTGGGATATGGTACATTATGACGTTCAGTTTATCGGGGGAACAATACTTCACCAAGGTAAGATTGCAGAGATGGCAACCGGTGAAGGTAAAACGTTAGTAGGAACTTTACCTATTTTCCTTAATGCCCTTCCGGGACGTGGTGTACATGTGGTAACGGTAAACGATTACCTTGCAAAACGTGACTCGGCATGGATGGCTCCTATCTTTGAATTTCACGGTCTTTCCGTAGATTGTATCGACAATCACCAACCCAACTCCGAAAGCAGAAGAAAAGCATATAGGTCCAGTATTACCTACGGCACCAATAATGAATTTGGTTTTGATTACCTGAGAGATAACATGGTAAACAGTCCTGAAGAATTAGTTCAGGGTGAATTAAACTATGCGATTGTGGATGAAGTAGACTCTGTATTGGTAGATGATGCAAGGACTCCGCTTATTATCTCTGGTCCTGTTCCGCAAGGAGACAGACAAGAATTCGATCTGTTAAAGCCAAGTGTTGATCGTATTGTAGAGGTACAGAAAAAGACCATTACAGGTATCTTCAACGAAGCAAAAAAACTTATTGCAGCAGGAAACAAAAAAGAAGGTGGATTCAAACTTCTTCAGGCATTCAGAGGATTGCCAAAAAACAGACAATTAATTAAATTCCTTTCAGAGGAAGGAAACAGAGCGCTTTTACAGAAGACTGAGGCGCAATATATGGCGGATAACAACCGCGAAATGCCAAAGGTAGATAAAGACCTTTATTTCGTAATCGACGAGAAAAACAATCAGGTAGACCTTACCGATAAAGGGGTGGAATATATGTCGCAGGGTAATTCAGACCCTGGTTTCTTCGTTCTTCCTGATATAGCAACTGAAATTGCAGAACTAGAAAAGCAAAACCTCCCTAAAGAAGAAGAATTTGCTGCTAAAGAAGAATTGTACCGTGACTTTGCTGTAAAATCTGAACGTGTACATACTTTAAGTCAATTACTTAAAGCTTATTCATTATTCGAAAAAGATGATGAATATGTGGTAATTGACGGTGAAGTTAAGATCGTTGATGAGCAGACAGGTCGTATTATGGAGGGAAGACGTTACTCAGATGGTCTACACCAGGCAATTGAAGCAAAAGAAAATGTGAAAATTGAAGCAGCAACCCAAACCTTTGCAACGATTACATTACAGAACTATTTCCGTATGTACAACAAGCTTGCAGGGATGACGGGTACTGCAGAAACAGAGGCAGGAGAACTTTGGGAAATCTACAAATTGGACGTAGTGGTAATCCCTACCAACAGACCAATCCAGAGACACGATAAACACGATTTGGTATATAAAACCAACCGTGAGAAGTATAACGCAGTAATTGAAGAAATTGAGAAACTTACAGCTGCCGGAAGGCCAGTACTTGTTGGTACAACGTCAGTAGAGATTTCTCAGCTATTATCAAAAGCACTTCAATTAAGAAAAATACAACACCAGGTACTTAATGCCAAGCTTCACAAGAAAGAAGCTGAAATTGTTGCCGGAGCCGGACAACCGGGAGTTGTAACTATTGCAACAAACATGGCAGGTCGTGGTACCGATATCAAGCTTTCTAAAGAGGTAAAAGAAGCGGGTGGTTTAGCAATTATTGGTACTGAAAGACATGATTCCAGACGTGTGGACAGACAGTTAAGAGGTCGTGCAGGCCGTCAGGGAGATCCGGGAAGCTCTCAGTTCTATGTTTCTTTGGAAGATAATCTGATGCGCCTTTTCGGTTCAGAAAGAATTGCGAAAATGATGGATAAGATGGGGCACAAAGACGGAGATGTGATTCAGCACTCTATGATCAGTCGTTCCATCGAAAGAGCTCAGAAGAAAGTAGAAGAGAATAACTTTGGTATTCGTAAGAGATTATTGGAGTATGATGATGTAATGAACAAACAACGTGATGTTATCTATAAGCGTAGAAAAAATGCTTTATTCGGAGAGCACCTGAAGTTTGATATTATGAACATGATCTACGAAACGGCAGGATCTATTGTTAACCAAACAAAAGCAGATAATAATTTCAAGGAATTTGAATTCGAAATTATTAAGAATTTTACAATGGATGTTCCGGTTTCTGAATCCGAATTCAAAAATATGCAGGCACCTGCACTAATTGATAAAGTATACAATACAGCTGTAGAAGACTACAAGCAGAAGTTAGCTTTATTGAAAGAGAAAGCTTTCCCTATTATCGAGAATGTATACCAAAACCAAGGTAGTATGTTCAAAATGATTCAGGTTCCTTTCAGCGATGGTCACAGAACACTAACTATTGTTACTGACCTTCAGAAGGCTTATGAAACACACTGTGAGTCTTTGATTACAGATTTTGAAAAGAATATTTCTTTAGGTATTATCGATGAAAACTGGAAAAACCACCTTCGTGAGATGGATGACCTTAGAAGATCTTCTCAAGGGGCTGTTTACGAACAAAAAGATCCGTTAGTAATCTACAAGCAAGAATCTTTCTTCTTATTTAGTGAGATGGTAGATAAAATTAACAAAGAGATCGTTTCTTTCCTTTATAAAGGAGAGATCCCGGCTTAATAATCTTTAATTTAAATATTGTTGAAAACCGTCAGCCTTAGGCTGGCGGTTTTTTTATGACCTATCTCATGTTTTCATGTTTATAGTATGAGAAGGTATTTTTGTAAGGCTCTTTGATTACTAAGTTTGGCTTACATTATTTATATTTATAATAAATAAAATAAATTTGATAGAAAAATAAAATTTATTTAGAATTGTTAAAGATAATATCTTTGCCAAAAATTGCAAACATGAATAAAGCACTAATATGTGCCTCTTTATTAGGTTCTGTATTGTTTTTTGCGCAGGAAGAAAACTCTCTTAAGTCAAAAAATATCGATGAAGTAGTTATTAGCGGGATATATTATCAGAGATATAAACAAAATGAAGTTTCGGGATCGTTAAGATTGTTGCCCCCAAATATAGAACTCCCTCAGAATGTTCAGTCCAAAAGTTCTCATATTCTGGCTGATCAGACTACCTTAAATATGTCAGAAAGTATTGTAAGAAATGTAAGCG
This sequence comes from Elizabethkingia occulta, assembly GCF_002023715.1. Taxonomy (GTDB): domain Bacteria; phylum Bacteroidota; class Bacteroidia; order Flavobacteriales; family Weeksellaceae; genus Elizabethkingia; species Elizabethkingia occulta. The sequence goes on along the minus strand of NZ_MAHX01000016.1, from coordinate 31,589 downwards.
GTACCAGAAGAATAGGGCATCGGGATAATGTTTATTCTAATGTAATTTTAGAATGAAAAAGAAACATCATCATAAAAAGAAGCCTGGATTTTTTAAAATATGGTCTGCCAAATTACATCTTTGGCTGGGGCTATCTGTCGGGTTTATTGTTCTCATAGTGTCCTTATCGGGGACTTTATTTGTTTTTAAAGACGAGGTACAGAACGTGCTCCGAAAAGAGGCTATTTATGTAAAGCCACAGTCTGTAAAGGAACAGGCCTTGCCCATAGAAGTACTCCGTAAAAAGGTGATGACTCATGTTCCGGAGAAATATCCTGTGAGCGCTGTAGAAATCCCGTTAGACAAAAATAAGTCCTATATGTTTTCTTACTATGAAAAGAGCAAGAAAGGATGGAATTACTTCGGTCAGGTGAAGGTCAATAAACTTATTTATGTGAATCAGTACACAGGTGATATACAAGCAGTATATAATGAGAAGTACGATTTTTTCATGCTTATGAAATACCTTCATTGGAGTCTTTTACTGAATTCTGAATGGGGAGAATATGTTATCGGAATTCCAGTTGTACTCTTTATTTTTATGCTGATTACCGGAATTGTATTATGGTGGCCGAAAAATAAAAAAGCAAGAAAAGGACGATTTAGTTTCGACTGGAAGAATGTGAAAACCTGGAAACGTAAAAACTATGATCTTCACAATATTTTAGGTTTCTATGCTTCATTTATTGGATTAATAATGGCTGTCACCGGAATCTATTTTACTTATCCGTACGTGAAGAATGTATTCAATTATGCCCTATCCGGATCCGCAGAGCTCAAAAAAGAGAAAGATATTAAATCACCGGATTCACTTACAATAAAGAACAGTTCTGTGTATGATCTTACCGCACAGCAGACAAGATTACATTATCCCGGATCATCAAGTTTCAGAATTCCCCTAAGCGGAAAAAATAAGAAAGGAAAGGAACTGAAAAATATCCCAGTAACGGTCTATCAGAAAGAGGGCAGGTACAGCGAAAGGCATCAGATCATTTTTGATAAATATTCAGGAAAAATCCTTCTGAATAAATCTCATGAAAGCCTAAATGCTGCAGAGAAATATTCTAACGCCAACTATGACATTCATACCGGGTCCTATTTTGGGCTGTTTGGAAAAATAATCTGGTTTATTACAGGGCTTATATGTACATCTTTACCTGTAACAGGATTTTTAGTATGGTGGGGAAAACAGAAGAAAAAGAAAATATAAGCACACATTAAAAATGAATAAGGTCATACTAACTGCAGCTTGTCTTGCTGCAATCAATATATTTGGGCAAAAAAATGACAGCCTGAACACCAAAAGTGTAGACGAGGTTATACTTACTGCTTCAAGAAAAAAAGAGAATATAAAAGAAGTACCAAGTTCTGTTACTATTGTAGGAGAAAAACAGGTACAATCCCAATTAACTGTAAACTCTGATATTACAAGTATTTTACAATATACAGTTCCCAGTTTAGGGCCTAGTGCCGGACAGACTTCCAATACAGGGCAAACCCTTAGGGGCAGACAGGTGCTGGTACTGATAGATGGTGTGCCACAATCGACACCGTTGAGAAACGGAGGAAGAGATATCAGGGTAATAGATCCCTCTTCAATAGAACGTATAGAAGTTATTAAAGGAGCATCTTCCATCTACGGAAACGGAGCAGACGGAGGTATCATTAATTATATAACGAGAAGGAGCAAATCGGACAAGAAGATATCCGGAATTTCTCAAATTGGCTTTACAGGTCAACCTTATGGCGGGACGCTTGGAGTAAGAGCGAGCCAGCTTCTTTTGGGTAAACTATCGGATAAATTCGATTATGTTGCTTTATTAGCCTATGAAAGAACGGGATATATGAAAGATGCCAATGGTGTAAATCTTAGCCCTTCTTACAGCACAGCAAAGATGGACAACTATAATGGGATGCTGAAGCTGGGTTATAACATCAATGAAAATCAGCGAATAGAAGCCTCTTATATTGGTTATGCATCAAAATCCGATTTGAATTTGGGATTAAAAACCGGTAAATATGGTATTACTCCAACTATAGGAGAAGGCAAAGGTCTTGGATTGGAGACAACCCCGCAAGGAACACCCAGGAATCATAACTATAAATTGAGTTACGATAACAAAAACCTTTTCAATGGTACTTCTCTGAATGTAAATCTTTATTATCAGGATTTCAGAACTGTTTATGGGTATAGTGATACTTTCCTGAACGGAGGGCAATCCAACGTAATTTCAAAGAAAAAAGGGGCAAGAATAAATCTGGATACACAGTTATGGAATACAGCGAACTCTCAGGCTGAAGTTATCTATGGAGTAGATATCCTAAATGATCAGACTGTTCAGAAGCTGGAAGACGGACGTTATTGGACTCCGGATATGGATATGACAAACATAGCGCCTTTTGCATTAATAAAAATTGATTTATTAAAAAAGCTAACGATAAAAGGAGGGTTGCGCTATGAAAATATGAAAGTAAAAGTGGGGGATTTTAATACCCTGTCTACACTTAAAAGTGACGGAACTTTTACCAAGAGTATATTTGTAAAAGGCGGAAATTTGGAATATAATGCCCTTGTTGGAAATATAGGTGTACGTTATAATGTTCAGCCCTACATCAACTTATTTGGTAGCTTCTCACAGGCTTATTCCATTAATGAGTTGGGAAGGATATTAAGAACATCTACAGCCAGTACAATTGCCAGTCTGGAAACCAAGCCTATTATTGTAAACAATTATGAATTTGGAGCAACCGGACAACTTGCTAAGTGGATTAACTATGAGATTACATCTTATGTAAGTACTTCCAAACTAGGGGCAACATTTGTACAAAGTCCGGACAGGTCTCTTACTATACTCAGAGCGCCGGAAGTTGTGTATGGGGTAGAAGGATTTCTGCACTTTACACTAGCCCGATGGATCAATTTCGGCACCAGCTACAGCTGGATGGAGGGTGTTACATCACTGAAAGATGATGGTGATTATTCTGCAAAGATTAATAACAGCAGGATCTCCGCACCCAAAGTTTTAGCCTATGTACAGGTTAGACCAATTCAGGCACTTTCTGTAGGATTGGATATGATGCATTCCTTTAAGCAGGATCGTTTCCAGCCAAATCCTAAAACAGGCCAATTTACATATGGTGAAGGTTTTGTTCCGGAATACACCATTTTTAATTTGAAATCCAGCTATGAGGTAAATAAGAACTGGAAACTGTCATTAGGTATTGAGAATCTTTTTGATAAGCTTTACCAGCCTGCGGTTGCATGGTGGAATGCGCGTGACAATGAATTTGTCAATTCTATGGGGATGAGAGGAACTTTTATGATTGAATATAAATTTTAATTAATCTAAATAAAAAAAGAAGCTTATCTTTGGGCGAATTTATTTTCACTGACAGGATATGAAAAAACATCATCATAAAAAGAAGCCGGGATTCTTCAAAAAATGGTCTGGAAAGCTGCACCTCTGGTTTGGTCTTTCTATTGGCTTTCTCATATTTATTATTTCTATAACCGGAGCTTTGTATGTTTTCAAAGATGAGGTTGAAAACTATACCCGAAAAGATGTAATCTACCATAACGAACAGAATATTGAAAACAAGCAGATCCTTCCTATAAAGGTTATGGAAAAGCTGGTGGTAGAGCAGGTGAAAGAAAAATATCCCGTTCACTGGGTAAATATCCCGATAGATAAGAAACAGTCTTACATGTTCTTCTGGTATGAGCATAATCCGAAGGCATGGAACTATTTTGATGAATTTCCTGTTTACAAGCAAGCTTACGTAAATCCCTATACAGGAAAAGTTCTAAGAGTATATGATGAGAAAAACGGATTTTTCAATATTGTAAAGATGATCCACTGGAGCTTTCTGCTAAAACAGGAATGGGGTTCTTATGTGGTAGGTATTCCGGTGATTATTTTTATGGTTATGTTAATTACAGGAATTGTCCTTTGGTGGCCTAAAAATAAAGCGGCGAGAAAACAACGATTTTCTTTTAAATGGAAAAACATTAAAAGCTGGAAAAGGAAGAATTATGACCTTCATAATGTTCTGGGCTTCTATGCTTCTATATTTGCTTTGATCTTCTCCATTACAGGGTTGTTTTATGCGTTTTTCGTTGTTCAGGCAATGATCTATATTGTTTTCTCCGGAGGGAATACAAAATATCCGGATTTTACACATATTAAGACCAAAGCTCCTGTAGAAATGAGAACAGACAGAACACTGGATAAGATTATTAATACTGTTAAGGAAAAGTACCCTGAGTCTTATGGTTTTGCATTAGACCTTGGACACGAGCATATGGATGATCATGAACATGCTAACTTTGAAGTTTATGTAAAACATTTATCTTATTCTTATCATAAAAACAGCAGCCTTATTTTTGATGAAAACTCTGGTGACTTGCTTCATACACATGACCCTAAAGACAAAAATTTTGGAGAGAAGGTTGTGGGGGCTAATTATGATATTCATGTAGGAGCTATATTGGGACTGCCGACTAAGATTATAGCCTTTATTGTGAGTCTGATCTGTGCATCATTACCTGTAACCGGGTTTATGATCTGGTGGGGCAGAAGGAAGAAAAAGAAAGCTTAAATTTTTTAAAGATTGTAATAATTGACGAAGCCGGAACTTTAGTTCCGGCTTCTGTATTTCAGTATAGGATCATTGTTTACTGAATGTATATGTCTGTTTTCAATCAGTTTACTGCTTAATTAAGTAGCCTGAATATAAACTATTTGTCTTCGTTAAATTTTATACATCAAAGTTATTTAAATTTAGTCTAAATAAAATATGATTAATTTCATGTCTTAATTTAGAATAAATAAATATAATTTTGCACAAAAGAAGATTATGAAAAAAGCTGTCTTGTTTTTCTGTCTTTCAGCTTCTATAGCTGTGGGTGCTCAACAACAATCTGAGAAAGAAAAGGAGATTGAAGAAGTTGTGGTATCCGGAAATACTTTCGAGCAGAAAGTAAAGGAAGTTCCTATTCCTATAAAGGTTATAGATAAAAAACAGATTCAGCAGTCAGGAAGTGTACGATTAAGTGATATTCTTGCAGAGCAAACGGGTCTTATTATTACCCCAAACCATGGTACAAGCCTGCAAATGCAGGGGATGACCGGTGAATATACACTAATACTTATAAATGGAGAACCTTTGGTCGGAAGGACTGCGGGAACACTGGATCTTTCCAGAATTACCGTAAATAATATTAAGAGAATAGAGATTATAAAGGGCCCCAGTTCCTCACTATACGGATCAGATGCTTTAGCCGGAGTAGTTAATATCATTACCGAAACAGCAACCAAAGATTCAGGAAGTTTAAGCTTGCGCTACGGGACCAATACCAACATAGATTTTGGTGGAGACATCAACATCCGAAGAGATAAATTTTCAGTAAACCTATCTGCCAACCGTTATAGTTCCGAAGGCTACAGCCTTAATTCCGGAGCAGACAGCTATGGGAAAACAGTGAATCCATTCGAAAACTTCACATATTCCACCAATATCAACTTTACACCTAATAGTAAATGGAAATTTGGGCTGTATGCAAGATATTATTATGACGATCAGGATGGGAAAATGCTTAGCCAGGGGCAAAAAGTTGATGGTTACTCTAAAAACAAAGACTACAACATTGCCCCACAGGCTACATGGACACCCAATGATAAAGTTACTTCCAGATTAAGGCTTTATATGTCTGCATCGAACAACGATTCTCAGTATAAGTTTGTAGATGGCGGACAGGTAATGGATGAAACCTACTTTAGAGAACGCTATGCTAAAGCTGAAAACTTTACTGATATCAAGTGGAGTAAAAAATGGCAGACAACTTTAGGTGCAGGTATTATTTATCAGGATATTGAAGCCAATAGATATAATGAGAGAAAATCTTCAAATCAGTTTTATGGACTAGGGCAGATTGCTTATACACCTATGCAGGGTTGGAATATCCAGGCAGGATTCCGATATGATAACAACAGTGTATTCGGATCTCAGTTTAGTCCAAAGTTGGCAACAGATATACAGGTCTTTAAGTTTCTAAGTATTCAGGCTTCTGCAGGACGCGGATTTAAGGCTCCGGACTTCAGACAGCTCTATCTTAACTTCACCAATAATTTAGTAGGTTATTCTGTATTAGGAACACAGGAGGTTGGTGTAGAACTGGCCAAAATGATAGTGCAGGGAATTGTAAAACAAGAAAATGTACTTATAGATCCTTCAAAAATTAGTGAGCTAAAACCTGAGAGTTCATGGGCCTATAATTTAGGTGCAACATTAAAACCAGCTAAAGGAGTAGTTGCCAAAGTGAATATATTCCGTAATGATATTGACAATCTTATTCAGACAGTTCCTATTGCCAGAAAAGAAAACGGACAGAGTGTTTTCTCTTATCAGAACTTTAACAAAGTCTTTACTCAGGGAATAGAAACAGAATTGTCTGTAAGTTTCCTGAACAATTTTACGTTTGCAGGAGGCTATCAATACCTTGAGGCAAAAGATAAAGATGTTTTAGACCGTATAAAAGCCGGAAAATTAGGTGGGAATAATGACAGAGGAAACTATATCATATTAGGCCCCGGAGATTACTATGGCATTCCGGGAAGAAGTAAACATACCTTCAATGCTAAGCTATTTTATGAGGACAAAAATGGATGGTTCTTCAATGTAAGAGGAATCTATAGAGGCGAATATGGCTTTGCAGACACAGACGGCAACGGAATTATCAATAATAAATCCGAAATGGCACCAGGTTATTTCTTACTCAACGCTTCGCTAGGAAAGAAGATTTTCAAAAACTATCATATCAGCATAGGTTCTGATAATATCACGAATTTCAAAAATATACAATTTAACCCAGAGTTTGCCGGAAGATTACTATGGGTGAGCTTTAAAATAACTTATTAATATATTATATATGAAAAAATTACTTTTTACTACAGCAATCGGATTACTATCACTGGCATCATGTTCCAGTAATGACAGAGGCTCTGAACCAGCACCAGTAAACCCATCAGCAACTGTTAAGACACAAGATGTGAAAGACGTTGATGGAGCGACAGTTGCAACAGATAAATTTACATTATACAGCCTTCGTGAAAATAAAGTTATTGCTTCTACAGAACAGGACACAGATAAGTGGGATATAGGTTTTAATAAAACAAAAATTATTATTAACGGGGGAACCGCAAGAAAAGGAAAAGGAGCTGCTACGATTGTAAAAGGAACTTCTTTTGATGGTGTAAAAACAGCACCTGAAGATGCTACCTTTAAAACAGACAGTGGAAATAGCGGGGATGACTTGGCAATAACAACAGGAGCAACTAAAGGATGGTATAATTATTCTGGCCCACCAAGTCACCTTATTACTCCAATAGCAGGAAATATTATTGTTATTAAAACGGGAGATGGTAAGTATGCCAAAATTCAGATTACGAGTTATTATAAAGGAGCCCCAGCTACAATTTCAGATCAAGCTGCCTTAAATGACTCTGGATATTACAATTTTAAATTTGCCTTGCAAACTGACGGAAGCAAAACTTTCAGCAAATAACTATTTAATCTTTGGGAGGTTTTAATCTATCTCCCAGAGGTTATTATTTTATAAAAACACCTACCAAAATAATTATATATGAAAAAAAATCGATTTTTTTTAATGTTCTCTGTAATAGGAATAGCTGCAATTACTTTTGTTTCCTGTAATAGGGATCAGAGCGATAATAATCTGAGAACAGAAGAAACTAAAGTTACTAAAGCAGGACGTTTCGATAATAAGGCTTTTACATGGGATATTAAAACTTCAAATAGATCAGATAATGAGACATTTTTAGGGGATCTTAATGTTCAAAATCTAAAACCTAGTGCAGGTATATCTTCTGGTGCAGTAGCAAGAGCAAATGAAGATTTTTTTCCTAATAATCCAATGATATATCCTGGAGCAACTTTTTTGCACCATGAGGCCTATGCGTCATACAGCCCTTTTACTAGAGAATTAAGAGAAGAGAAAGCTCCCTATGATCTCAATTTTATGTTTTCAAACCCTTATGTTATTAGAGGGGTAGAAAATCAAGGAAGTGGATTTTCAACTTATAATGAAAATTTATCAAAAGCACTTAATTCATCAAATTATAAAGATTATATAAACTCTGGAGCTAAAAGAGAAACCGATTACTCAGCAACCGAATGTTATAGTTACTCAGATGTAGAAAAAGCTTTTTCAGCAAATGCTGGGTTTGGTAAGATTTTCACAGCAAAAATGACCAGTAACTCTAAAAAAATAAATACTAGAAGTATCTATCTCGCAAGATTAATTAGTACTTCATTTGATGTTATTTTTGAACCTAATAGAGAAGGTTTTTTTAAATCTAAATCTATTAATGATCTTGATAAGAAAAAAAGTAAAATACTTCCACCCGAAGTTTGTATTGATTATGTTGAATTATTTCAAAATACACCAGAATATATACTTTATTCGGTTTATGCACAGAAAGTTTCTTATGGTAGATTTGCTTTTGTAGCTATAGAAAGTGAATATTCCTATTCTGAAGTAAAAAAAGCTATAGAATCAACATTTAATCTGTGGAAGATTTCAGCAGGAGCAAAATATGATGAGAAAACAACAGAGGTTATGAGTAAATCTGTTGTAACATTATATTCTAATGGTGACAATACAGCAGAGTCATTTTGGGGTACAAGTTTAGATGGCTTAAAATCTGTGTTTGATGTTAAGTATAATCAGAATTTCTATGGTTATCCTATTTATGCATATATGAAATCATTTCTAAGGGAAGATTTTGGCCCAGGACATAATAATATACCTGATCATCATAAAAAATTATAAATACACCATAAATTAAATAGTTTGTTTTTTTACTTTACTTTTGGCCAATCGGATTCCGGTTGGCTTTTTTTGATAAAGCAATTGATAAAAACTAATAGATAATAATCTGAGAAATAACTAACTTCGTATAAGATTATGAAAAAAGTATTTTTCCTTATTCTTAGTTTACTATTAGTTTCCTGTCAGGGGCAGGAGAAGAGGAAGAGCACGGTTAAGCAAAATAAAATGGAAAATAAATTAGCGTATGCAACCATTGGAGGTGGTTGTTTTTGGTGTGTTGAATCATGCTTTAATATGTTAAAAGGGGTAGACTCTGTTATTTCAGGTTATTCCGGAGGACATAAAGCAAATCCTACCTATGAAGAAGTTTGTACCGGAGATACAGGACATGCTGAGGTTGTACAGATAGCCTATGATCCTGCGGTAATCAGTTACAAGCAACTGATGGAGGTATTCTTATTTCTTCACGATCCGACACAGCTAAACAGACAAGGAAATGATATAGGGACACAGTACAGATCTGTAGTATTCTATAACAGTGAAGAGCAGAAAAAAGAAACAGAAGAGGCTTTAAAAGAATCTGAGGCTAAGCAACAATGGAATGGTAAGTATGTAACGCAAGTTGTTCCGTTTGAAAAATTCTGGCCAGCAGAAGCTTACCATCAAGGCTATTATAAAGAGAATCCAAATCAGCCTTACTGTAGCGCTGTTGTAGGTCCTAAAATTCAGAAATTCAAAAAATACTTTGGTGAAAAGGGTTGGTTGAAACCTGAAGAAAACTAAGTATTTGTTAACCATAAAAAAAGTAAGAAGCATTTTGCTTCTTACTTTTTTTATGTCTATTGAGAGATTAAATCTTCTCTTCTTTAGATTTAAAACTATAAAGAATGCTTTCTTAGCATTTCGGTATGGGGAATGTCATCTTCAAGATAGCTTTCTCCCACAGGCTCGAAGCCAAGACTTCCATAAAACTTTAACAGATAGTTTTGTGCACTGATTCTGATATCAGGATTTGCATATCTGTTTTTAATAGTTTCCAGAGTCAGATTTAGCAACGGTCTTCCTAGCTTATGACTGCGATATTCCGGATGAGTAACAACTCTGCCGATACTGCTTTCAGAATACTTTATTCCCTGATCAAACATTCTGCAATAAGCAACAACTTTACCACCCATTTCTGCCCACAAATGCAATGCTTTCTGATCCGCGTTGTCTACATCCTGATAGGGGCAATTCTGTTCCACAACAAAAACTTCCGCTCTCAGCAGAAGGATTTGATATAGTTCGGTTGTTGTAAGCTCTTCAAAAGCTTTTACTTTCCAGACAGGATTTTCCATTAAAACTTTACCTTATTTTTTTCTAAAATAATATTAGTTTCCCCAATGAAATCAAGAATAGCATCTCCGCCTTCTTTTTTCTCGGCAGACGTGATATAAGATTGTGGCAGTTCTTCCCAGAATTGTAAAAGCTCATCATGATATGCTTTTACATGGTTTTCAATTGCTTTAGGCTTTAGCTTATCTGCCTTTGTAAATATGATAGAAAACGGAATTCCGGATTCACCACACCACTGCATAAATTCAATGTCAATTTTCTGAGGAGCATGACGGATATCTACCAACACAAATAGATTCACCAGATTATTACGGTTTAGGATATAATTGGTGATTAGTTTTTCAAAACTTTTACGAAGAGTCTTCGATACTTTTGCATATCCATAACCAGGTAAATCGGTAAGATACCACGTTTCATTTACCAGAAAATGATTGATAAGCTGTGTTTTTCCGGGAGTTTGTGAGGTTTTAGCAAGATCCTTTCTGTCCATCATCGCATTGATGAGAGAAGATTTTCCCACATTGGATCTTCCGATAAAAGCGTATTCCGGAAGATTAGCTTCAGGGCATTCCTGCCATTTGCTGCTACTTTTTACAAACTCAACTGATTTTATCAGCATTTATATTTTGTCTTTTAACCAGTTATACAATATATCACTAAACTCTTTTGGCTTTTCCATCATGGCAGCGTGGCCGCATTCTTCGATCCAGAAAAGATCAGAGTTTGGTATTTCTTTATGCATTTCCTCTGCTACTTCAGGTGGAGTAACATTGTCCTGCCTGCCCCAGATAATACATGTTGGACATTTAATATCCGGAAGATCATTCTGCATATTGTGTTTGATAGCACTTCTGGCAAGCATAACCGTTTTTATACCTTTCATTCTGTCATTCACCACTGCAAAAACTTCATCTACAAGTTCATCTGTAGCTACTTCAGGGTTGAAGAATACTTCTTCTGTTTTTCTTTTGATATAAGCTTTATCACTTTTTCTTGGAAAAGAATCACCAAAAGTACGCTCATATAATCCTGAACTCCCTGTAAGAACAAGATGTTTAACAAGATCTGGTCTCGCTAGTGCTGTTATAAGTCCTACATGTCCGCCCATAGAATTGCCCACAAGAGTTACCGGGGCTTTAATATGTTCTTCTATAAAACGGATTACATATTTAGATATACTTGTAAGATTAGTATTTAAAACAGGCAAATCATAAATAGGAAGTTGTGGTACGAATACTTTAAATCCTTTTTCCGAGAAGTATGTTGACATTTCATCGAAATTGCTCAAACCACCCATTAATCCGTGCAATAGCACCATAGGGTGTCCTTCTCCTGCTTCCATATAGGTGAATTTCTTCTCTTTTTTTGTTTTAAAAATCATAATTATATGTTGCCTAAACCCTGCAAAAATACGAAAAAATCAAGTCTTGATTAGAGGTAAAGTTGATTAATATGTCAGAAATTACAAAATTTTAATATCAATCAGATCTCTTTTTATGAAAAAAAATAAAAATATATGATAAACTGTTATAAACCAAAATATTAGAAAATATAGGATATTCGTTAAAATTTTGAAAATCAAAAGTTATCCACAATAAACAAAATAGTGGTATGAAGTGGTAAAAAGTGGAAATATTTGTATAAATTTGTCCCAAATGAATAATTTCATCGGGACATATGAGTGTAAAATTGACGATAAAGGCCGCTTGAAAGTACCTGCGTCGCTGGTGAAGCAAATGGAGAATTTTGCTGACCTGCCGTTTGTTGTTAAGCGATCTGTTTTTCAGTCATGTCTTGAAGTGTATCCGATGAGCGGTTGGGAAAAATTAATGCACAAAATTAATGGTCTTAACCGATTTGTAAAGAAAAACGCAGATTTTATCAGAATGTTTACGGCTGGTGTAAAAACAGTGGAGGTGGATAATGCAGGAAGATTGCAGATTTCTAAAGACCTGGTTCAGTACTCGGGTCTTAAGAAAGATGTTGTGGTTACGAGTGCCGGAGAGCTTTTCGAGATTTGGGACAAAGAAACGTATGAGCAGGTAATTTCAACAAATGATGTTGATTTTGCTGCATTAGCGGAAGAAGTAATGGGATCAATAAATCCAGAAGATGTATCATAATCCAGTATTATTAGATGAAAGTGTCAGTGGCCTTATTACTAATCCGGACGGAATCTATGTAGATTGCACTTTTGGAGGAGGAGGTCATTCACGGGAGATTCTTTCCAGACTCTCCGACAAAGGACGTTTATTTTCCTTTGATCAGGATCTGGATGCTCTTGAGAATAAAATAAATGATGAAAGATTTACGCTGGTAAATCAAAATTTTCGTTTCCTTGAAAATAGTTTGTTAATGTATGGTGTAAGCCAGGTTGACGGTGTTTTGGCGGATCTTGGTGTTTCTTCTCATCAGTTTGATGAAGCGGACAGAGGGTTCTCTATTCGAACAGACGGTCCTTTGGATATGAGAATGAATACTATGCAGGGACTGGACGCCAAGAAAGTGGTGAATGAATATGAAGAGGAACAGCTGGCAGATATTTTTTATCTCTACGGAGAATTACGTGACGCCAGAAAGCTTGCAAGAGAACTGGTGGCGGCTCGAAAAAAAGGAGAGATAAAAACAACAGAAGATCTGAAGAAAGTCTTTTTTTATATTCCGACACACAAGAGTAATAAATTTTTTGCTCAGATTTTTCAGGCTATAAGAATAGAGGTGAATCAGGAACTGGAGGTTCTGAAAGAAATGCTGCAGCAGTCTTACAGGGTATTAAAGCCGGAAGGCAGACTTTCAGTAATATCTTATCATTCACTGGAAGACAGACTTGTAAAGCGTTTTCTGAAAAACGGAATGTTTGAGGGTGAGCCCGAAAGAGATATTTTTGGAAATTATAAAAAATCTTTCGAACTTCTAAAGAATAAAGCTATTGTTCCGACAGAAGAAGAGATTGAAGAAAATTCTCGCGCGAGAAGCGCAAAACTGAGAATAGGAGCTAAGGTTTAAGATAAAAACACAATATTAATGGCTAAAAAAGCTTCAACGCCTAAGCAAAGGAAAAGATTAACCTTCATAGATGTTGTGAAGGGGAATTTCCTTAATAGGGATGAAGTAAAAGAACATTATAAATATTTTACTCTGGTTTTTATACTGATGATGGTAATGATTTATTCTAACCACCTGGTAAATCAGAAAATAGAAATTGTTAACGGCCTTAAAGAACAAAGTGAAGAATACAAATCCAGAAATGCTTATGCGCAGAGCAGACTGATCCATATTAAAATGGAATCAGAGCTCAGCAAAGAAATGGGAAAGGATTCATTAATGACGTTGGAGAGTCATCCGACTAAACTTTTAATAAAAATGGATTCAATTGATGGTAAGAAAAGGAAGTGAATACAATGAAAAAAGAAGCAAGATGCTTTTTTGGGGATATGCCTTTGTTGGTGTAGCCCTATTGACATTTGTTGTATTTATTGCCCGGATTATCATTCTTCAGAATACAAATGTTGAAGAGTATAAAGACAACATTATTAATAAGAATTACCGGGAAGCAACATTAAAGGCTGCACGGGGAAATCTTTTTGCGTCAGATGGTTCTATTCTGGCAACAACGGTAATGCGCTATGATATCTATCTTGACTTCAAAACCATGCGGGATACCATTTATAAAAATAACGCAGGTAAATTGTCGGATTCTTTGGGCGCCATGTTTGGTAAGCCCGCTTCTTATTTTAGGCAAAGACTGGATCAACAGAAAAAATCCGAAAATCAGTATTATCCTTTGGTGAAGGGACTTGATTTCGATCAGTATGACAGAATTCGCAAATTTCCGATTTTTAACAGAGGAAAAAATAAAGGTGGATTTATTGTAGATCGCGAATATCGCAGAGAGATTGCTACAGCTCAGATTGGATCGGGAACTATAGGAATGGACCGCGACGGAGCAAAGTCAGGGTTTGAAGGGGCTTTTAGTAAATTTCTTACAGGTACAGACGGAACCCGTTTAGAACAGAGAATTAATTCTACCCAATGGAAGCCAATTGACTTCTGGAAGGTAAAGGAACCTGTAAACGGAATGGATGTTTATACAACATTGGATCTTCGTGTACAGGATATTGCACATTCGGCATTGGAAAAACAACTAGTAGAGTTTGATGCAGATCATGGAAGTGTTATTGTAATGGAGACCGAAACAGGTAAAGTGAGGGCGATGGTGAACCTTCGCAGAACGGAACCTGGTATATATGTAGATGCTTATAACTACGCAATAAAAGATGCTACAGAGCCGGGATCTATCTGGAAAACGGTAACATTGCTGGCTGCAATGGATGATGGATTTGTAGATGAGAATACAAAAATAAATATTGGAGGTATAGAGTGGACTTATGCCGGGCAAAGGATTACAGATAGCCATTCCGGTGGGGTTTACGATATCAGTGATATTATGGCGCAGTCTAGTAATATTGGTGCAGCAAAGGTGATTACTTCTCATTATGCAGATAATCCTCAGATTTTATTTGATCACCTCAAAAAATGGAAGTTGTACGAAAAAATGAATATAGAGCTTCCTGGTGTAACAAAACCTCGTGTTCTTACACCTGCCAATAAAAGATGGTCAAAAGGAGCTTTGGCTTCTATTGCCTTTGGATATGGTGTTAATGTAAATCAGTTGCAACTTACAACTTTCTATAATGGTGTTGCCAATAAAGGAAAGATGGTAAAACCTTTATTCATTGATAAAATTATTAAAGAAGGAAAGGTTGTTTATGAAGCTAAACCAGAAGTAATGGTTCAGAAAATGGCTTCTGATAAGGCTATAGAAATGATGACGCATTCTTTGACAAAAGCTGTAGAAAAAGGTACTGCAAAAAGTATCTATACACCAAATTTAAAGATTGCCGGAAAAACAGGTACTGCTCGTTTTGAATACTGGAAACCGGGACCAATGAAGTATATAGCATCATTTGCCGGATACTTTCCTGCGGATAATCCCAAGTATACATGTATTGTGGTGGTTAACCAGCCGGACAATTCAAAAGGCTTTTATGGAGCCAGAGTGGCAGCACCGGCTTTTAAAGAAATTGCAGGAAAAATATTCCTTAAAACACCTCTGAATGTGAACAAGGAAATGTTGGTGAACAAGAAGGTGGATATGAGCAGAATGATTGAGCCAACACGAAAAGTAAATGTAGATAGCAACAAGATGCCAAATTTGGTAGGATTGATGGGACGGAATGTAATCCCACAATTGGAAAATTTAGGCTATCGTGTTGAATATAAGGGTGCGGGAAAAGTATTAGAACAATTTCCGGCAGAAGGAACAAAAATTAACGGGAATCAGAAAATTTATTTAAGTCTTCAGAATTAATGTTATTAGAAAAAGTATTACATAGAATATCCGTTTTAAATTCTCAGGGAGAACTTTCCCGTGAGATTTCGAAGATTGTTTTTGATTCAAGAAAAGCAATAGATAGTGCTATGTATGTAGCTATGAAGGGGGTAGTAGCGGATGGACACCAGTTTATAAACGCTGCGGTGGAGAAAGGAGCGAACGTTATTGTTTGTGAAGAAATTCCGTCTGATAAGAAAGAAAATGTAACCTATATTCAGGTTAAAGATACAGCTGTTGCCTTAGGTCATCTGGCAAGCAATTTTTATGGTAATCCATCGGAGAAATTAAACCTTATTGGAGTTACCGGAACCAATGGAAAAACTTCTGTAACAACATTGTTGTTCGATGTGTTTACTCAATTAGGGCATAAGTGTGCACTGATATCTACTGTTGAGAACCGTATTGGAGATAAAATTATCCCGTCGACTCATACAACACCAGACGTAATAACGCTGAATGAACTTCTGTCAGAAGCTGTATATGAAGATTGTGAATATGCTTTTATGGAAGTAAGCTCACATGGTATTCACCAACACAGAACAGAAGCACTACATTTTAAAATTGCAGGATTTACCAATATTAGTCATGACCATTTAGACTACCACAAGACTTTTCTGGAATATCTGAATGTGAAGAAATCATATTTCGATAACCTTCCGGATACAGCTGTTGCTATTACCAATATAGACGATAAGAATGGGATGGTAATGTTGCAAAATACCAAAGCAAGGAAGAAAACTTATGCTTTGAAAACACTTGCAGATTACCACGGAAAAATTCTTGAATCCGACTTTAACGGAATGTTGTTAAACTTTAATGGCAAAGAATTCTGGACTAGCCTTACAGGAAGGTTCAATGTATATAATCTTTTATTGGTTTTTGGAGTTGCTGTTGAATTGGGTATAGAAGAAGGAGACATATTAAGAGCAATAAGTTTACTGAAAAGAGTAAAAGGGCGCTTTGAAACCCTGAAATCCAGAACAGGAATCTTCTTTGTAGTGGATTATGCACACACTCCGGATGCACTTGAAAATGTTTTAAATACCATCAATGATATCAGAACTAAAAATGAAAGATTGATTTGTGTTTTTGGTTGCGGTGGAGACAGAGATCATTCCAAAAGACCAGAAATGGGTGATATAGCATCAAAAAATGCAACATTAGCTATTATCACATCAGATAATCCAAGAACAGAAGATCCGCTTGCTATTATCAAAGAAATAGAGGCTGGGGTTCAGCCCCAGAACTATAGCAAATATCTTTCGGTTCCGGATAGAAAAGAAGCGATTAAAATGTCCATAAAATTTGCTGAGGGTGGAGATATTGTGCTGGTAGCAGGAAAAGGGCATGAAGATTATCAGGAAATTAATGGTGTAAAACATCATTTTGATGATAAAGAGACGATACAGGAATTACTAACCATAATGGGAAAATAGAAAACCTATGTTATACTATCTATACGAATACTTAACCGCGCACGGAATTCACATTCCAGGTATGAATTTGCTGAAGTATATTTCCTTCAGAGCGGGGTTGTCTATTTTAATGTCCCTTGCGATAGCTATGATCTACGGAAAGAGAATCATCAACTATTTACGCAGAAAGCAAATGGGGGAATTGGTAAGAGATTTAGGATTGGAAGGACAGAAGCAGAAAGAGGGAACTCCTACAATGGGCGGACTTATTATAATATTGGCTACTATTGTTCCTGTATTATTGTTTACACGTGTATGGAATGTGTACATTGTTTTGCTTATTGTTTCTATGGTTTGGATGGGAGCAATTGGTTTCCTGGATGACTATTTGAAAAAAGTAAAGAAAAATAAAGACGGACTTCGGGGTATTTTCAAAGTAATAGGGCAAGTTGGCCTTGGCCTTATTGTAGGTGTTACCATGTATTTCCACTCAGATATTACTGTTCAGCGTAAATATGCCAATGCATCACCAGAGAACAGACAAAATATAGAGAAAAACTTTGCACCACCAGAAAAGGCTGTTGTATCTACAGTACCATTTGCAAAAAACAATGAGTTTGATTACAGCAAAATTTTGTTCTGGATGGACGATGCTCAGGCACAGGAATGGGCGTGGGTTATTTTCATACCGGTGGTTATCTTTATTGTAACTGCTGTATCTAACGGAGCCAATATTACTGATGGTATAGACGGGCTTGCTGCAGGAACCAGTGCTATAATATTGTCTACACTGGCATTCTTTGCCTACTTGTCAGGGAATATTATTTTCGCCGATTACCTCAATATTATGTTCCTTCCAAATATGGGCGAAACAACCATATTTGCTATTGCAATGGTAGGAGCTGTTATTGGTTTCTACTGGTATAATACTTATCCGGCTCAGGTTTTTATGGGAGATACGGGAAGTCTTATGTTAGGTGGGGTTATTGCAGTACTGGCTATTATCCTTAGAAAAGAATTATTAATCCCTGTGCTTTGCGGAGTGTTCTTAATAGAACTTGTATCTGTAATGCTTCAGGTGGCTTATTTTAAATATACGAAGAAGAAATTTGGAGAAGGAAAAAGAATTTTCCTGATGTCTCCATTACATCACCATTATCAGAAAAAATCTTATCACGAATCTAAAATCGTGAACAGATTTATGATTATAGGAATTATGCTGGCGGTTATTTGTCTAATTACACTAAAAGTAAGATAAAATGGAAAAGCATGCAGAAATCCAGAGCGGAAGGATGAAAGTTGTTATCCTGGGTGGCGGTGAAAGCGGCGTTGGCGCTGCCTTTCTGGCTAAAAAAAAGGGTCTGGATGTTTTTTTATCAGATCAAGGATCTATAAGAGATAATTATAAGAAAATACTTCTCGATAATGCAATAGATTTCGAGGAGGGTAGCCACGACGAAGATCGGATATTACAGGCAGACTGGATTATTAAGAGCCCGGGAATACCTAAGAAAGCCGAAATCGTAGGTAAAATTCATCAGAAAGGTATTAGGCTTTCTTCAGAGTTGGAGTTTGCTTATCACTTCACTGATGCTAAAATAATTGCAGTTACCGGAAGTAATGGTAAGACCACTACTACTTCACTAATCTATCATATCCTGAAAAATGACGGATATAATGTAGGACTAGGCGGAAATATTGGAAAAAGCTTTGCTTACCAGGTAGCGACTGAGGATTTTGACTATTATGTACTTGAAGTAAGTAGCTTCCAGTTAGATGATATTCAGAATTTTAGACCCTATATTAGTTTGCTTCTGAATCTGTCACAAGACCATTTAGATCAGTATAACTACAATTATGAAGAATATGCTTTAGCAAAATTCAGAATTACAGAAAATCAGGAAAATGACAACTATTTCATATACAATAAAGATGATGAAATGAGTCAGAAAATTCTTCAGTCTCTGGAGATTAACGCGACAATGATTCCTTTCTCTATGAAAGAGAAGCTAAGTGAAGGTGGTTATTCTATTGATAATGAATTAGTAGTTAAACTTCAGGATGACCTCAGGATGAAAGTTTCTGATCTTTCGCTTGTAGGAAATCATAACGTTGCCAATAGTTTAGCTGCAAGTATAGCAGGTAAGCTGCTAAATATCAGTAATGAAAGTATTCGCAATAGTCTGATGACATTTCAGGCTGTTCCGCACAGATTGGAACAGGTTGCTGTTATTAATGATGTAAAGTACATCAATGATAGTAAAGCGACCAATGTAAATGCTGCGTATTATGCATTGGAAAGCGTGAAATATCCTGCAATATGGATAGTTGGCGGAATAGATAAAGGGAATGATTATACAGAAATTGAAGATCTGGTAAAGAAGAAAGTTCGTGCTATCGTATGTTTGGGATTGGATAATGAAAAGATTATTCAGTTCTTCAGAAACAAAAAAGATTTGATTTTTGAGACCTCTGGTATGGAAGAATGTGTAAAGCTTTGTAAAAGTATTGCCGAACCAGGTGATACTGTATTACTGGCACCATGCTGTTCAAGCTTTGATTTATTTAAGAGCTATGAAGACCGCGGAGATCAGTTCAAAAAGTATGTATTGGAAGGAGAAGAAGTAAAAGAAGATTAAGCAAACGTAAAAATGGAAAATAGCAACGATAACAAATTTGAATTTCTGAAGGGAGATAAAGTCCTTTGGATGGTTATCATTTTGATTTCCATTTTTTCCATATTTCCAGTATATTCTGCCAGTTCCAACCTGGAATATATTGTAAATAACGGTACCACAACCGGTCACGTAATCAAGCATATTTTCTTTGTACTTCTGGGATTAGGAATTATGCGTCTTGTAGGAGTTGTAAAGTATGAATACATCGGGAAGCTGAGTAGTATTTTACTCGGAGTTACCGTTTTTCTATTGTTACTAACCACGTTTACGGGGCAGAAAATTGATGGCGCCAGTGCATCTCGTTGGTTAAAGATACCTGGTACGCCAATATCTTTCCAGCCATCAACATTTGCTTATTTAATGCTGATCATCTACATCTGCAGATATCTGACAAAAAAGATCACCAGAGAAAGGTTGCCAATAGAGAATATTATCTATTTATTCGGACCTACGCTATTGGTATTTGGGCTTGTAGCAAAGGATAATGGTTCCACAGCATTAATGATCATGTTTGTGTCTTTAATCGTTATGGCACTGGGAAGGCTTCCGTTGAAATATATTATAGGCTTCTCTGGAGCTATGGGAATATTTGCAGGAATCTTCCTTGTGGTTGCTCTCAACACTAATCTTATCGGTGGAAACCGTGTACATACATGGAAAAGCCGTATTGAAGCATTTAGCAAGAAAAAAGATGAAGCTTTAACCGAAGAGGATAAAGCAAAAAACTATCAGGTAATGCAGGCGAAAGCTGCCATAGTACATGGTGGGGCTATAGGAATGGGACCTGGTAAAAGTGCGTTAAAACAAACTTTGCCACAGTCAGTATCCGACTTTATTTTTGCAATTATTGTAGAAGAGTATGGTGCTATTGGTGCCACAATACTTATTACATTATATTTCATTATGATTGTAAGGATTGTAATGATTGCCAGTAAGATTCCAATGTTCTTTGGGTCTTTGCTGGTACTGGCGTTAGGAATTATGATTTTTGTACAGCTATCCGTAAACATAGCGGTGGCAGTAAATCTTATTCCGGTTACAGGGCAGCCATTGCCACTGATTAGCTACGGAGGTACATCCATGTTGGTTACCTATCTGCAGTTAGGAATTATATTAAGTGTAAGCTCAAGAATTCTGACCAATGAAGAAGAAGGAATGGGTAAAAAACAAACAGTAGAAGAAATAAATGACATCGCCTAGAGTATTATTAAGTGGAGGAGGGACCGGAGGACATATTTTTCCGGCGGTTTCTATTGCTCAGGAAATTCAAAAAAGATTTCCGGATGCAGAGTTCATGTTTATCGGAGCTTTGGGAAAGATGGAAATGGAAAAAGTTCCACAGGCCGGATTTAAAATTGAAGGACTGGATATTGCAGGTTTTGACAGAGGTAATATCTTATCAAACTTTAAACTGCCATTCAGATTACTGAGCAGCATTTCTAAAGCAAAGAAAATTATCAGAAACTTCAAACCCGATTTTGCTATCGGAACCGGAGGCTTTGCAAGTGGACCTGCTTTATGGGCAGCATCTCAATTAGGAGTTCCTACATTTATTCAGGAGCAAAACTCTTTTCCTGGGGTTACCAATAAAATTCTGTCGAAAAAGGCTAAAGCAGTATTTACCGCTTACCCTGGAATGGAAAGTTTCTTTCCAAATACAGAAGTGAAATTTCTTGGAAATCCAATACGTCAGAATATTATAGATGATAAGCTGGCTCCGGAGGTAGCAAAAGAAAAATTAGGATTACAGAATAAGTTAACCATACTTTCTGTAGGAGGAAGTCAGGGTTCCAGAACACTGAATAACGGATGGAAGGATAATCTGGATAAGCTGACTGAAAAGGGCTATCAGTTGATATGGCAGACAGGAAAACTTGATTATGAAGCACTAAATAAAAATCAGGAAATTCAAAACCTGAGTAGTGCTGAAGGTCAGATTTCACTGAATGAATTTATTAAAGATATGGGAACAGCTTATTCCGCAGCAGATGTCATTGTTTCCCGTGCAGGGGCAATCGCTATTTCTGAGCTTGCAGTAGCAGTGAAGCCTATCTTACTGATCCCGTTACCAACTGCAGCAGAAGACCATCAGACCAAAAATGCACAAAGTCTGGTTGATCAAAAAGCAGCATTTATGGTTAGGGATATAGAAATGAAAGAAAAATTCTGGAATACACTGGAGCAGATTTGTGAAAATGAAGCACTGAGAAAAGAAATGATGATAAATCTGGAGAAATTTGGAAAGCCAGAAGCTACAAAGCAAATTGTAGAAGAAATATTGAAAATATATAAAGATAAATAAAGAATAAAATCAGCAGTGTCATCCTGAGCTTGTCGAAGGACAATAAAGATGAAAACTTATTATGTATATATTGTAAAGTGTTTGGATAATTCTTACTATACAGGGATGACGAATAATCTAACCAGAAGAATTGATGAACATAATGAAGGTAATAACCCAGAAAGTTATACATATACAAGAAGACCTGTTAAGTTGTTTTTTATTCCGAATTTAATGAAGTAGAACAGGCAATCGCTTTTGAAAAACAAGTGAAAGGCTGGAGTAGAAAAAAGAAAGAAGCTATAATTAATGACAATTGGGAAATATTACCAGAATTGTCTAAAAATAGAATAAAAAAGTAGCGAGGCTTCGACAGGCTCAGCCTGACAAAGTTACAGAAGAGGTTACAAAATAATAATATAAGCATCCTGAAGAAAACTAAAGGATAAATAAAAATTAAAAAAGCAAAAAGTCAGATGGCTGATGTTAATACATACGAAAACTATTATTTTATAGGAATTGGAGGAATCGGAATGAGTACGCTGGCGCGTTACTTCCATTCTGTAGGCAAAAAGGTAGCGGGTTATGATAAAACGCATACCAAACTTACCAATGCCCTTCAAACAGAAGGAATAACAATAAATTTCGATGATGTATTAACTGCTGTAGAAGAGAACCTGACTCCTGAAAATACATTAATTGTTTTTACACCAGCTATTAAGAATCTTAAGATTTTAGATTACTTTACAGAGAAGGGCTTTATCATAATGAAAAGAGCTAAAGTTTTGGGAATTCTTACTGAAACCACAGAATGTGTAGCTGTAGCCGGGACACATGGGAAAACGACAACTTCTACGCTGATAACACATTTATGTAAAGTTGCGAATCTTCCTTTCTCAGGTTTTTTAGGAGGTATTGCAGAAAATTATGGATCTAATTTCATTTTCAATGGTACAGATATATCCGTTGTAGAAGCAGATGAATATGATCGTTCTTTTATGAATCTTCGTCCAAAGTGGGCAGTTGTAACCTCAATGGATGCGGATCATTTAGATATTTATGGTGATAAAAATACAATAGAAGAATCATTCAGAGATTTTGCAGGGCTGGTTCCTGAAGATCAGCAGTTATTTGTACGTAAAGGACTTGACATTGGAAGAGAAGCAGTATCCTATGCTGTAAATGAAGAAGCTGACTATTACTCCGATCATATCCGTATGGAAGGTGGAACGCTTCGATTTGATTTTCATGCCGGTGATGAAACTATTGAGGATTTTGAATGGCATTTACCAGGAATTCATAATGTAGAAAACGCGACTGTAGCAATAGCAATAGTACACCAGTTGGGAGCAAGCTATGAAGATCTTAAAAAAGGAATTAAATCTTTCAAAGGGATTAAAAGAAGATATACCAAGCATTTCTTTGAGAACGGGAAAATATATATAGATGACTATGCCCATCACCCAACTGAATTAAATGCTGTAATTGGTTCCATAAAAACCTTTTATCCCGATAAAAAACTGTTAATAGTCTTTCAACCGCATTTATTTACCAGAACAAGAGATTTTGTAGATGGTTTTGCTGAAAGTCTGAGTAAAGGAGAAGAGTTGATCTTATTAGATATATATCCAGCTCGCGAATTGCCAATAGAAGGAGTAACTTCTGACTGGTTATTGGAAAAAGTAAAAAGTGAAAAGAAAGAAATAAGCAGCCTTCAGGATGCATTTGAAAAAATTAAAAATAAGGAATTTGATATTCTTCTTACAGTCGGAGCAGGAAATATAGATACTCTGTACGATCCGATTATGGAATGGATGGGAAAAGAAAAAGAGTAATTTATTTGAACGCAAAGATTTAAGAGCAGATGATTTTTGAATAAAGTAAGCAAAGGCGTTTCACTTAACAAAGCTAAAATGACTGAAAACGAAATCTCTAAAGTGGTTATTGATGCAGGACTTAAAGTGCATAAAGCTTTAGGAATGGGTTTATATGAGACAGTATATGAACAATGCTTGGCTCATGAACTAACTAAAAGAGGTTTGTATGTTGAAAGACAAAAATTCCTGTCTGTTATTTATGATGATCTGGAAGTAAAGAATGCTTTTAAAGTAGATCTACTAGTAGAAAATAAAGTTGTTATTGAAGTCAAAGCACAGGAAAACCTGATTGACTTTCATGCTGCACAACTTATGAATTATTTAAAATTAGGAGATTACAGATTGGGGTTGTTGTTAAATTTTAATTCAAAATTATTTAAGACAGGAATAAAGAGAATTGTAAACAGGTTGGAAAATAAAACGGACATAGCTTAAGCGAAGCGGCTTAGCGAAACAAAAAAGGTGTAAATCCTTTGCGGTCTTTGCATTCAAGAAAAATATGTTCAGAAAGAAACTAGGTATTGAGATAGAAAAATGAAAAATAAATATAGAATATTAAAAATCTTCGTGGTAATAGTGCTTTTGGCATTTTTGCTCAATTTTTCATTGAAACGATTCAGTACCAAAGAGCAGAAGCTAAAAATAGACTTAACACAGGAAACACCTGTATATTTTATAGATGAAGCAACTGTAAAAAGTATTGTAAAGAAAACTAACCCCTCAGGAAAGGTAGGAACTTTAGATATACCCACGCTTGAAAAAAAATTAAATGCTCTTAAAGCAGTAGACAGTGCAAATGTGTATCTTAACCTGAACGGAGTATTGAATGTAGATGTAAAGCAAAGAGTACCGTTTATGAGAATAAACAATGGTGCTAAGCAATATTATGTTGATAGTAATGGCGAAGAATTTCCTCTTTCAGATAAGTTTTCTTACCCGTGTATGTTGGTTTCCGGGGATATTCCAAAAGAAGATTATAAAGGTCTAGCAGAGCTTATTGCTAAAATAGGAAAAGATGATTTCAACAAAAGATATTTTGTAGGAATAAATAAAGAAGGTGGAAATTATGAATTGCTTACTGATGAAGGAAACTTCAAAGTGCAATTAGGAGACCTGGAGAATATAGACTTTAAACTAAAAGGATTTAAAACTTTTGCTGAAAAGTATCTTATCTATCAGGACCCGATGAAGTACAGGCAAGTGTCGGTAAAGTATAATAACCAGATCGTAACAACACTAAGAAAAGGTTTTAAGTCAGATGCTGATAGTCTGTTAACTCAGAAATTGCCAAATAATATTATTGCAAGACCTGTATTGGTCTCGGATAAAAAAGCCCCGGAAAAGAAGAAAGCTCCTCCCGAGAAAAAGCCCGAGCACAAAAAAGAAAAGGGCAAAAAGACACAAGCTAAAGATAAAAAGAAAGAAAAAAAATAATAAATCAAACTGAATAATTAGAGATAGTGATGGAAACAAACGAATTTGCAGTAGGGCTCGACATTGGGACTACCAAGATTGTAGCCATTGTGGGCAGAAAAAATGCCCATGGAAAAATAGAAATAATGGGCGTAGGACGAAGTAAAAGTCTTGGCGTTCATAAGGGCATTGTTAACAATATTTCACAAACGATAAGCTCTATTCAGGCAGCTGTTTCCGAAGCTGAGAAAAGTGCAGGAGTGAAAATAAAGAATGTTACAGTAGGTATTGCCGGTAAGCATATTCGAAGCTTACAGCATTCCGATTATATAATGCGGGAGCATCCGGATAGATATATTACTGAAGACGATATAGAACAGCTTAAAAATCAGGTAAAAAAACTGGTAATGCTTCCTGGGGAAGAGATTATCCACGTATTACCTCAGGAATACAAAGTAGATTCTGAAGGAGAGATTCAGGAACCTATAGGAATGCACGGAAAGAGATTGGAAGCTAACTTCCATGTTGTTGTTGGACAGATGGGATCTATCCGTAATATTGCACGTTGTGTAAAAGAAGCCGGATTAGATATGGAAGCTCTTACGCTAGAGCCCTTAGCATCTTCCGAAGCAGTTCTTACAAAAGAAGAAAAAGAAGCAGGTGTTGCAATTGTAGATATCGGAGGTGGTACTACAGATGTTGCAATATTTAAAGACAATATTATCCGTCATACATGCGTTATTCCTTATGGCGGAGGAATTATTACAGATGATATTAAAGAAGGATGTTCTATCATCGAGAACCATGCAGAAAAACTAAAAGTCAAATTTGGTTCTGCTGTTCCCGAGTTAGAAAAAGATTCAACTTTTGTTACCATTCCTGGGCTTCACGGAAGACCAGACAAAGAAATTTCTTTAAAAACGTTGGCGCAAATTATTAATGCGAGAGTAGAAGAGATTCTGGAAATGGTAAATAATGAATTAAAAGGCTATGGTGCATACGAGCAAAAGAAAAAACTAATTGCAGGTATTGTACTTACAGGAGGTGGATCTAATCTTAGACACCTTCGTCAGCTTTCCAATTATGTAACCGGATTTGATGCCAGAATAGGTTATGCAAACGAATATGTGGCCAATGATAAGAACCAGTTTTTAAAAGGTCCTGAATTTGCTACTTCTATTGGACTTCTGATGGAGAGCTTGAAAATCAGAGATAAGAGAGCCTTTGAGGAACCTGAGATTGTTGAACAGGTAACTGAAACAGTTACTGATAAGAAAGAAACAGTAACCGAAAATACAGCAGAAGTTGTAGCACAAACTCCGGTAACAGAAGCGAGTAAGAATAAAATGAAGCCTACTCTGGGACAGTCTATTATGGAGAAAGTTCGAAAATTTTTCGAAGAAGTTGAATAATTTTTTTTAAATATCATTAAAGTTTGCTAAATTTTGCAGACCGTTATATAAACGAAACAAAGAATGGAAAATATAAGTGTACAAGGATTTCAGTTTGATTTGCCAAAAGGAAATTCATCAATTATAAAAGTTATCGGTGTTGGAGGAGGTGGTAACAACGCACTGAAGCACATGTACGAGAGAGGGATTCATGGAGTAGATTTCGTCATTTGTAATACCGATGCTCAAACATTAGACAATAATCCTGTTGCCAACAAAGTGCAGTTGGGAGTAACCATGACGGAAGGTCTTGGTGCCGGAGCAGATCCTGAGGTTGGAGAAAAGGCAGCTATTGAAAGTATCGACGATATCAAAGCCGCAATGGGACAAAATACCAAAATGGTATTCATCACTGCCGGAATGGGAGGTGGTACTGGTACAGGTGCAGCCCCAGTAATTGCCAAAGTAGCAAAAGAAATGGGCATTCTTACCGTAGGTATCGTAACTATTCCGTTTAGCTTCGAAGGGAAAAGAAGATTAGAACAAGCTGAGCTTGGTCTTGAAAAGCTTCGCAATAATGTCGATTCATTAATTGTTATTAATAACGATAAGCTTCGTCAGCAATTTGGAAACCTTGGTTTCAAATCAGGTTTCTCAAAAGCCGATGAGGTTTTAACCAATGCAGCAAAAGGAATGGCAGAGGTTATTACCGGTTATTTCGATGTAAATATTGACTTCCGTGATGCTAAATCTGTGCTTCAGAATAGTGGTACGGCATTGATGTCTAATGGTATTGCTTCTGGTGAGAACAAAGCAGAAGATGCTGTTAAGAAAGCATTGGATTCTCCATTATTGAATGATAATAAAATTACAGGAGCAAAGAATGTTTTACTATTGATCAGAAGTGGAAACGAAGAAGTTACCATGGACGAAATCGGTATCATTATGGACCATATCCAAAAGGAAGCAGGCCATACGGCGGATATCATTTTCGGAGTTGGTTCCGATGAAGAATTAGGAGATTCTGTAAGTGTACTTGTTATTGCTACAGGATTTGCAAAAGAGCACCAAAAATATTCAGGGCCTACAGAGAAAATTGTACACAGCCTTTCCGAAGATAAATCTGCACCTCAGATCAAAAGAGAATCTCCATTCAAAACTTCCGAAGAGCAAGTTGTTACTTCCGGAAAAGATTTATTTCGTTTAGATGATGAAGATGATGCTCCAAGACCTGAATTTCCGGTTAACTCTGTAGAAAGAAGCGCAGACAGAGCACAATTTTTTGTAGAAGAAGCGCCTACTGAAATTCAATTTTTAGATAAAGAAGAAGAAAGTTTTGGTGATCAGAACTGGAAATTAGAGAATGACAGCAACGAGTTCAACTTATTTTCTTTTACCGGAGAACCTCAGGCAAAAGAAGATCAGGCTCAGGATTTCCAATTTAATGGAGAATTATTCGAAGAAGAAGAAACACCGGTTGCCTTTACATTCAACTTTGCTGATGATAGAGTCGAAGTACAGGAATCTGCAAACAGAATAGAAGAAACTCAGGTTAATGAAGTTGTGAAAGCTGAAGTTACACAAGCTCCAGTAGAAACTCCTTCCGAAATAACAATAGAAAATATTACTATTGTTGAAAAACCATACGAAGAAGAAATCAGTATTGTAAACAAAGCTCCTTTAAATGAAAATCAGTTAAAGATTGAAGAGCGTCGTAATAAACTGAAAGAGTTTAACTCCAGATTCGTTAATACAGAGGCTGAAAATGCTTTTGAAACGATTCCTGCATTCAAGAGAAAGAATATTAATATCGACGGAGAAAATGCTTCCGATCATACTATTAATTCATTCTTTTCCGAAAACAAAGGACAGATGAATCTTCGTGAAAACCGGTTTTTAAATAAAGACGTAGACTAAATATTATAACAATGTAAAATGTACCAATGTAACAATCTTCCACTGAGTAATTATTGGTAAACTGTTATATTGATACATTGTTAAATTTTAAATAAGATGAGCTTAGAAGTACAAGTAATGGATGCAATGAAAACAGCCATGAAAGAGAAAGACAAAGTCGCTCTGGATGCATTGCGTGCTATTAAAGCCCAAATAATATTAGTAAAAACTGACGGAAAAGGAGCAGATGTTACACCAGAGCAAGAAATTGCAATTCTACAGAGAATGGTAAAGCAGCGTAAAGACTCTATGGAGCAGTTCAATGCTCAGAATCGTCAGGACCTTGCTGAGGTAGAAGAAGCTCAGACAAAGGTTATAGAAAAATTCTTACCTGCACAGTTAAGCGCGGAAGAACTGGAAGCTGAAATAAAGAAAATTATTGCAGAATCCGGAGCTGAAGGAGCAAAAGACCTAGGTAAAGTAATGGGGTTAGCCTCCAAGACATTAGCCGGAAAATCCGATGGGAAAAGTATTTCGGAAATGGCTAAAAAGCTATTGAGCTAGATATGAAAGAAAGAAGGCAAGAAATCTGTCCTTTCTTCGGAGTTCATATGCTAGCATTTAATTTGAGATATCATTAATCTGTATATCGGTTTGATTTAAACCCGGAACTACGAGTTGGTTCTGGGTTTTTTGTCATAATGTCCGATTACTATTGAACATATTTTTCATAGATGTAGTATATTGATACATCTGTAAAATATGTTTACTTTTGTATGAGATATTTCAATTATTATAAAAAATTTAAATTATGTATCCATCAGATTTAGTATTGCCTATGAAGGCAGAACTTACCAGCAACGGATTCGAAGATCTTACTACTCCTGAGGCAGTAGATGAGGCTATAAAACAACAAGGAACAACCCTGTTAGTAATTAACTCTGTATGTGGTTGTGCAGCAGGTGCAGCAAGACCTGGTGTTATTGCATCTTTATTAGGCGATAAAAAACCAGATCATCTTACAACTGCTTTTGCAGGATATGATACAGAAGCGGTAGCAGAAGCTAGAAAACTTTTAGCTCCGTTCCCACCTTCTTCTCCGGCAGTAGCATTATTTAAAGATGGTGAATTAGTACACATGCTAGAGCGTCACCACATCGAAGGTAACCCTGCAGGAGCTATAGCAGCGAACCTTCAGGCAGCATACAACGAATATTGCTAATTAGCTATTTGTAATGATAAATTTAAGCCATCTTTTTAAGGATGGCTTTTTCTTTGTCAAAAAATCTTTACAAAAGCTAAAAAACATTATATTTGTTTTTTAGGCATTTTATGGCAACAAAAGCGCTTTTCAATTCTGTGGTAAACTGGTTTATTGGGAGAAGAATAGACCAGATAGAGCGCTTCATTGCTCATCCCTACGAAACGCAGAAAGGAGTGCTTTTTTCTCAGCTTTTTCTGGCAGAGGATACTGAATACGGACTGAAATATGGTTTCAAAAGTATTTCCAGCATCAGCGATTTTCAAAATAGAATCCCCATTGTTAGCTACGAAGATTTTGAACCTTATATAGAAAAGGCCCGTCAGGGAGAGCCGGATATTATCTGGCCCGGACAAATTAAGCGTTTCGCTAAATCCTCGGGTACAACTAATGCCAAGAGTAAGTTTATACCAATTACAGAAGAAAGTCTTGAAGACTGTCATTATAAAGCAGGTAAAGACCTTATTGCACTTTACGTAAATAACCACCCAGAATCCGAACTCTTTCAGCATAAAAACCTTCGCCTGGGAGGAAGCTCAGAAATGTATCAGGATTTCAATACTAAGTTTGGGGACCTGTCAGCAATACTAATTGAGAATCTTCCGTATTGGGTAGAAGTTATCAATACACCGAGCAGAAAGGTCTCGCTAATGGGAGAGT
The DNA here is from genome assembly GCF_002023715.1 of Elizabethkingia occulta. Lineage (GTDB taxonomy): Bacteria > Bacteroidota > Bacteroidia > Flavobacteriales > Weeksellaceae > Elizabethkingia > Elizabethkingia occulta. The sequence continues at coordinate 1,097 of NZ_MAHX01000016.1, read as the reverse complement.
GGGAGAGTAAGTTAAAAGCAATAACTGCTGAAGTTAAAAGCCAGGATGTTGGCAGCCTTACCGGGGTACCAAGCTGGATGATGGTTTTACTTCTAAGATTACTGAAAGAAACCAATGCAGACAATATAGGACAACTCTGGCCAAACCTAGAAGTGTTTTTCCACGGTGGTATAAGCTTTATCCCTTACAAAGATCAATATAAGCAGTTGATGGGTAAGGATATCAATTACTACGAAATTTATAATGCATCAGAAGGCTTCTTTGGTATTCAGGATAGATCGGGAGCCGACGATATGCTATTGATGCTGGACTACGGAATTTTCTATGAATTTATTCCGATGGAGCATTTTGGAGAGTCTCACCCTAAAACAATTACCCTTGAAGATGTAGAGATCGGAAAGAATTATGCAATGGTATTGACTACAAATGGTGGGCTATGGCGCTATCTGATAGGTGATACCGTAAAGTTTACTTCAACCAATCCGTACAGAATAAAAGTTTCAGGAAGAACCAAACATTATATCAATACCTTTGGTGAAGAATTGATGATTGATAATGTAGAAGCTGCTCTGAAAAGGGCCTGTGATTATACGAATGCAGAAATCATAGATTATACTGGTGCACCAATATACATGAACGGAAACGAATCCGGAGCACATGAATGGGTGATAGAATTCTCCAGAAAGCCATCCGAAATTGAAGCTTTCGCCCGTATATTCGATGATACCCTAAAGAAAGTTAATTCGGATTATGAAGCAAAACGTTATAACAATATAACCCTTAAAGAGCCGGTAGTTCATATAGCCAAATCAAACTTATTTTATGATTGGATGAATAGCAGAGGAAAGCTTGGCGGACAAAATAAAGTGCCAAGGCTAAGTAATAATCGGGAGTATATAGATCCCCTTTTAGAAATGAATAAATATTAAAAAAAATAAAAATCCCTCAGAATTTTCTGAGGGATCTTGTTTTTATGTCTCGTCCTGAAAAAGGTTGACTAAAAAACATCAGAAATAGTTATCCTTATGAAATTAAAAAAAAGCCCATCCCCTGTACAAGAATACAGCGAGGGATTCAAAAGACAAGTTGTCTCCGAA
>NZ_MAHX01000015.1 GCF_002023715.1 Elizabethkingia occulta | reverse complement strand
CTGAAATATGGGGTACTTACAATATCATCCGACAAAATTTTCAGATTATCATCTAATAAATCTGCAATACCAATATTGTAGTAATTGCACAACTTTATTATATTTTCTAAAGAAGGCTTAGCAGATCCTGTTTCCCATTTATTATAAGCTGTCTGAGAGACTTGTAACTCATCAGCTACTTCTGCCTGACTAGACTTTTCCTGTTCTCTTAACTTTCTAAGTTTAATTGAAATTTTCATAACAAATGTGTTTTTAAGTCAAAAATATACTAAATATTTAAACAAAAACATAATATTTTAGTTATTAAAAAAACAACCAAAGTATATCATACTTAAATAAATAATTAGTCACATTTGAGAAAAGTTATCGCGAAAACTTATGGTCAGAAGATGCTGAAAAATGACCTTAAAAAAGAAAGTAGGCTTACTAAAATCATTAAATACTTGTTAATATGAAAAAGAAAACAATTATTTTAAGCACCGCAGTTTTCTTAACATTTACTGTAGGGATAGCTCTGTTAGAGGCCAAATTTTTTGGTTCAGAAACTGTTTTAGGAAAACGTATGTGGATGGGAGGAGATAGATATGAAGCTCCTGTATTGAAAAAAAGTTATGTTTTCTGGATTCCCACTGGAGTAAAGGCTACCGGAGATTGGGCTTCATGCATACCTGAATAGTAATTTAAAAGAGGAGAAATCCTCTTTTTATTTTAATCCAATTATGAAATATTTACTTTTATTTACGATTATTCCTTCATCATTTTTATTCTCTCAGGAAAAAATTATTGACACTATTTACATCACAAATAAAATAAAACTTACAGTAGATAAGTCATCCAGTTCTGTCAACATTGAAGATGATAAAGAGTTTGCAATAGAGTACACAAAGATTAAAGAGAACTGTTTCGTTGATAAATTAACAATTAATGTTAAGAATTATGAGCCTTTTTCTGATAGTCCGTCTATATTCCAATTAAAGTTCTACGCTGATAATGACGGAATAATTGGTGAAGAAATTAAAAATACAGCTTCTTTTTCTAAACATTTGTCAGGTATTAAAAGTGATTTTCAAATTATTTTTAAAATACATCCAACAATTAACCTTTCTACTGATAAGCCTTTCTTTATTGGAATTACTCTTCTAAAAAACAAAGCTGATAAAGTGAATAATAGAAAAACCAGATTATCTGTTTATTCTACCAAAAGTAAACATACTAAAATGTATATAAGAGGAAACGATATTAATTTTTGGATAGAAGACAGCTCATTGAAATTTGACAAATCGAATAAGGTATTATTTCCATCAATAAACGTTGATTCAAAATGTATAAAAAACTAGCACTCTTATTTCCCTTTATACAATTATTTAGTCAACACACCATTTATTTTAGGGAATTAGATTCTAATCTGCCAGTAAAATACTGTGAAATAAAGATTAATAATCGTGTCTTTTTTTCAGATTCTTTAGGTAAACTCAAAATGAAAACTTCAAAAGCTTTTGAGGTTGTTGACAACAGATACCAGAATATATCCGTCCGGGCAGCTTCAAAAGATTCCGTTATTCTATTACAAACCAAAGAGTATATCATTCCGGAAGTTGTAATTTCTTCATTAAAAACTTTAAACTTTGAAGATAGGATTAAAAGAAATTCTATTTACAATGTTTCTACAGGTTATCACTATGGAAAAATATTAAAGGGGAGCTTTAAGGATAATGCACAGTTAAAATCTATCACCCTATATCCTAAAAGAAAAATAACAAATCTATATTTTATAAAGCTGGATTTTTATGATTTTAGTAATAGTTCCAAATTAACCCTAAAGGAAAAATTAAACAAGGAAAACTTTATTATTCCTCTTTCAGATTTGTCAGTTCAAAAAGGAAAACTTTATATTGATTTAAGAAGATTCAATATAAGGTTAAAAAACAATGCTTTTTTTATCAGTATTCGGATAATTGCTGATATCGGAACCTATCAAGTCGAAAAAATAAATGATATAATAATGTCTTTATACACTTCAAAAACTAAAGAAGACATCTATACTGGTAGCTACGGTCCTAATGAAGAAATATGGAGTAAACACATCTATTCATCCTCAGACCCAATAGCTATAAGCTTCAGTATATTACAAGCTTATGATAATTAGAAATTCTTATAATAACCCCTTTTTCTTTTTTTGCCTTAAGACATATAGATAAAGGCTTTCCACTTTGGTTCTGGCCCATGGAGTTCTGCGGAGAAATTTTAAAGAAGAGGCAATACTCGGATCATGAGTAAAACAGCGGATATTAATTTGATTTCCCAGCTCTTCAAAACCCTTATAATAGTCTACCAATTCTTCCAGAATATCGACTAGTTTCTTTCCGTGTAAAGGATCTTTAGATTGCTGTTCCATCTTTTTTTGGCAAAAATAGGAAAATAAAAATTCCTGATATACTAATGCAAACAGGAAACCGTCTTTGATTGAAATAAAAATGCCCGGCAAAAAGCCGGGCGTTTATTTTTTAGTGACCTTCTGTACCGTCAACACCATGAGCGTGACCATGAGAAAGCTCTTCTTCTGTAGCAGGACGAGTTGATAAAACTTCAACATCGAAGTTTAATGTCTTACCAGCCATTGGGTGGTTAAGATCTGCGATTACAACCTCCGGAGTAACCTCTACAACGATAGCCTGAAAATTATTCCCCTGGTTATCAGATAAAGGAAGCATAGCTCCTACTGGTGGCATACCAGACTCTTTGAACATATCTACTGGTAATTGAGCCAATGCATTAGGATCTTTTTCACCATAAGCTTCTTCAGGAGCAATTGTGAAAGAAGTTTTATCACCTACTGTAAGACCTTTGATGTTTTCCTCGAATTTAGGAATCATCATTCCAACACCATATAAAAATGTTAATGGGTTTTCACTTGTTGTTTGCTCAACAAAAGTTTTCTCACCGTTTTCTTCAATTGTATGAAGTGTGTAGTTTAAAGCAACTACATGATTGTTGTCTATTGTCATGTTCTTTCTTTATAGGGACTTCCCCCTGTTATTGTATTATAATAGCATTTTATTGCTATCGTTATATGCAAAGATAATATTTTGATTTAAATGTAATCTGAAATAAAGATATGCTCAGCCTTTATATTTTTCTGGCTTTTGCCAAAAGTGGTATAGAGATTAGCCCCATAGACAACATAATAAATAGTTGAAGTGTATGCGATAAGAAAGCATAGCTTAAACCTACTTCGGCTCCAGCCTCAGGATCTTTGCCCCAAGCCAAAAAGAGTCCCATAACACCTAACTTCAATGCCAGGTGATATGCACCAATACCTCCAGAAGCCGGCACCATCATTCCTAATGTTCCTACTGTAATCAGGAAAAATCCGTCTGCAAACCCAAAGGAAGAAGTTTCGGGTAATGCAAAGCATATTAAATAAGCAGCAAAATAGTAACAAGTCCAGATCCCTGCTGAATACAGAAAAAACTTTGGCTTATTCTTTATCTGCACTATAGATTTCAATCCGTCTACAAGCCCTTTTCCAAAGTTTATAACTTTAGTATATATGGAAGTTTGCTGTAATTTTTTACGAAAAGCAATGTAAACTATGACTCCTAATCCTATGCAACCAGCTATTAACCATTTCCATGGAAAACCTTGTTCTTGCTGTGGTGTGTTCTCTTTCTGCTTTGTCAGATAATTATAGAAAGAGATCAGTGCTTCATATTTAAAGACTGCGGTAAGCAGCAAAAATAGCATCATGAAGAACAGATCTACCACCCTTTCCAGGATAATGGTTCCAAAAGATTTATCTACCGGAACTTTTTCTACACCATATAAAGCTGTTGCTCTTGCAACTTCTCCGCTTCGGGGAATAGTAAGATTCATTAAATAGCCGAAGGACAATGTCCAAAGCGCATTGGAGTTAGATATCTTATAGCCCATAGGCTCCAAAAACATATTCCAGCGAATAGCACGAATCCAGTATGCCATAATCCCGAAGACAAATGCTGCAAAAATCCAGAAATAGTTGGCTTTAACAAAAGCCTCTTTTATTTTTGAGAAATTGAGTCCTCTTGTAGCCAGCCACATAAAAAAAGCAGCAAACACTAAAGATATTCCAATAGTAAGGGCCGTCTTTAGTGTATTATTTTTTTTAGCCTCTGCCATTTATTAAGTTAACAGGTTAGTCTCTTCGTTCGGGAAAACTATTTTTGGCTGGAATGCCTGGGCTTCTTCCGGAGTCATTTGTGCATAAGCAATAATAATAATGACATCTCCTTTGTGTACTTTACGTGCTGCAGGTCCGTTCAGGCAGATTTCTCCTGAATTTCTCTTTCCTTTTATCACGTAAGTATCGAATCTTTCACCGTTATTCACATTTACAATGTAAACTCTTTCTCCCACAACAAGTCCTGCCGCATCAATAAGATCTTCGTCTATAGTAATACTACCTATATAATTAAGATCTGATTCAGTTACTTTAACTCTGTGAATTTTGGATTTAAAAACTTCTATTAGCATAATGCAAATTTACTGGTTTCCGGCGAAAGCCAAAAGAATTCTTGAAAGTATACATATTAAAAAAAAGAAACGTCAAAGGTAATATGACTACTGCTAACCTACATATAATGAGCCTTTTTCATAAAAATCATTAAATAAACCCCTATAAACACTTAAAATTTAAAATATGATAATTCAAAGCAAAATATTAACAATTCTTTAAAAATACGTTGTCATGGACGTTTGGCACACTTTTAGTTACTCGTAAAGCAGCATTTTAGTAAAAACATGCATTATTAAATTTCAATCCTTTGAGAAGTATTAGCATGCTTTTATTAAAAAAAAACACTAATTATTTGCATGAGACAAAATTTGTGTTATATTTGCTATTAGTTAAATTAAACTTTAAATATTATTTACTATGAACAAGTCTGAATTAATCGACGCAATTGCAAAGGATGCTGATATCACTAAAGTAGCAGCTAAGAAAGCATTAGAATCTTTCATTTCTAATGTATCTTCTACATTGAAGAAAAAAGATGGTAAAGTATCTTTAGTAGGTTTCGGAACTTTCTCCGTAGCTGAAAGAGCTGCTAGACAAGGTATCAACCCTTCTACAAAGAAACCAATTAAAATCGCTGCTAAAAAAGTAGCTAAATTTAAAGCTGGTTCTGAATTAGCAGAAGCTGTAAACGGTAAAAAGAAATAATACTAGTTTCTTAAAAGAAATTAAGCTGCCCGGTGGGCAGCTTTTTTTTATGATATCTCTTATAACCTTAGGGAGCCAGACGTTCAGTTTTCCAACTACCGTCTTTAGTTTTAGTATAAACAATACGGTCGTGTAATCTGTTAGGGCGTCCTTGCCAAAATTCAATCTCATAAGGTTTAGCAATATACCCTCCCCAATGTTCAGGTCTTTCTACTTCTTTATTTTCGAATAGCTTCTCCGTCTCAGCCAGCTTATCTTCAAGAAAATTTCTGTCCGGAATAACGCTGCTTTGTGGTGATACTACCGCACCAATCTGGCTACCACGAGGACGTGAATGGAAATAAGTATCGGAATCGTGTGCTGATGTTTTTACCATTTCAGCTTTAATAGTTACCTGACGCTCCAAAGAGGACCAAAAAAAGTGAAGACAAGCTTTAGGATTATGCGCTATAGCAGCTCCTTTGTAGCTATTATAATTGGTGAAAAACACAAATCCTTCTTCTGAATATTCTTTTAACAGAACGATTCTGGTTCTTGGGCAACCGTCTGCATCTACTGTGGAGACGTCCATTGCATTGGCCTCTACAACGCTTTTATCTTCCTCTGCTGCTTTCAGCCATATTTTGAACATTTCAAAAGGCGATTGTTCGATTTGACTTTCAAGCAATTCTGCTTTTTCATAAACTTTTCTTCTGTCGTGTAGGTTTTCCATCGAAAAAATATTATTTTTGAATATGAATAACTCCTACAAAGGTAAGATTTTAATCTCCACACCTGATATTTCCGGAGATATATTTTCCCGCTCTGTTGTCCTCATCATTGAACACAACGAATCAGGAGCCTTTGGCCTTATCCTTAATAAGAAAAATAATTTCCTGAGTAAACGCTTCAATAAAATCATGCAAAATGATATTGAGGTATATGAAGGCGGGCCTATATCTCAGGACAAAATATTCTTTATTATTCATGGAGAAAGAGCTACTTCTGTAAATTCTGAAATCAATGAAGACTACTACCTTACAGACAATGTTGAAGAGGTAATAGAGCTTATTGTAAAACAGGAACTGGAAACAAAAGACATCAAAATATTTTCCGGTTACTCCGGATGGTCTCCCCAGCAGCTTGAAGGCGAGGTAAAAAATAAAATGTGGACAGTTATAGAAGTTATTAATCTGGATTACACAGAATCCAATGACCAGAACTTGTGGAAAAAAATAATGCAGGGATTAGGCGGAGAATTTCTGTTATGGGCCAATGCACCTGAAGATATTTCTCAGAACTAATCAGGGGGTCATCATTTATAAATAACAATCAGAACTATTTTGAAACGAATTTATTTCAACAATGCGCTTAGTATTTTCAATATTACCAGTATCATTATTGGTGTAACCGCTGTTATCGGACTTAATTTTGTAAAAAACATATCTTATGAGCAGCTCTACTGGTACAAGATGACTGCGTATGCATTTATTGTTGTTGTATTTGGAAAAACCATTGTCCAGAATCTGATCCTGAAAAACTTTGTAGGCTGGAACAGCAAAACCCTTCAGATAAAAATTAATACCCGAAAGAATACGCTGATATACTTTAATGAAGTCAGTAAGTATTCCCTTACCCAAAAGATTCTGAACATTAAAACAGCATCCCAGGATTATTCTTTTGACTTAAAAGATTACCGGGACCGCGATGCTCAAAAAATCTTACGGATACTGAAAAAGTTTGCGAAAGCTTAGCTAAAACTATTTTGCCACTCTTCTAATAAGTTTGCAAATTTCGTTTTAGAAAACTCTTTATTTCTAATTTTTGTTACGTGGTGTATTCCACTCATTTCGGAAATCATAAGGACTTCATCCGCTTTCTGAGTTTCAAAGGCAATAATCTCGGCTTCTTCCAGAAGAGCCAATCCTTTTTTATCCAGAAAGGTTACGAATGATTCCAGCAATGGAGAGATATAAGCACCTTCAGTATGTTTCGGAACACGCAGTGTGTTATCCGTTAATAACAGAAGATTTCCTTGTGATGTTCTTGCAATTCTTTTATCAGGATTCAATAATATAACATCATCCAGATCATTTTCGGATGCATAGATTCCTGCATATATATTTTCCGGAGAATGCACATGAATATTGCTCAGAAGATTTGTATTAACATTAATCTCCTTTATAAGATCCATTTCATAGTCTTTAGCACTTGTTAAAACATCTTCTGCTTCCTCTGCCTCAAAATAATATTCTACTTCATTTTTAGCCAGATTAGAGCCATTATTCCCTCTGTAAGCAAAGAATCGGACAATAGCATTCTTTATTCCTTTATCAATTACTTCTTCCTGAAACAATTGTTTAAAAAATTCAAGTGTGTAAGACTGTGGAATATTTAGTCTGAGCTTCCGCATAGAAGCCATAAGATAGAAATAGCATTCTTCTGCCAGAATAAGCTCGTTATTTCTGATATAAAAAGAAACCCATACTCCGTCACCGAACAAAAAAGCCCGGTTAGCCGGGTCTTTTTGTATATTTTGAAAATTCTTAATCATGATGTTTTAAGCCGCACCTAATTTTATCTGTAGATTTTCGATAAGATTATCCCAGTACTGTCGTACCTCTTCTTCATCCCCTTCATCTGCAAAATCTGTAACGTTAAGAGAGAGGTCATTGGTGATCTCATCAATAACGATAGTCAATTCAAAAAAATTCTTTGTCCCTTCATCTGCCTCCCATCTGTATCTTACAAAACTTTCTGGTTTATAACGAATCATGGTAGCTTTTTCGGGTTCCCCTCCATTCCAGCTGAAATAGAAATCATCTCCTTTTTCCACAACATCATCCGCAAACCATTCCGCCAGTCCTTCACCACTTGCTAGATATTCATACAAGATCTCTGATTGACAATGCATTGGATACTCAAAATGTACTTTTGTTTTCGCCATAAATTACCAACTTTTGGTTGCGCAATATATAAATTAGTTTATACTTTAACAATAGTGGGAGAAGAAAATCTCAATTAATTTTCATTGAGAGCGTCTATTATGATCTTACACCCCTTTTTTATCTCTTCATCGGTGATTATCAGAGGCGGAGTAATGCGCATAAAATTATTTTTATAAAGTTGCCAGAATACAATAAGTCCATTTTCCATACAACGTTTTGCCACATCCAGACAGTACTCGGGAGTTCCAAGATCTACAGCCAACATAAGTCCCATTCCGTTAATCTTTTTAATCTTCGGATGCACCAATAATTCTCTGAAAAGCTGCTCTTTTCTATACATTTCATCCATCACTCCGGATTCCAGTACTTCAGATAGAGTAGCATGAGATGCCGCTGCGACTAACGGATTTCCACCAAATGTTGTAATATGTCCTAATTTTGGAGAGTGTGAAAGTGTCTGCATAACTTCGGCACTGGCCATAAATGCTCCTACAGGAACACCTCCTCCCATTCCTTTACCCATCACTAAGATGTCCGGAACAATTCCGAAATGTTCGAAAGCAAAGAGTTTTCCGGTTCTTCCGAATCCAGGCTGAATTTCGTCAAGAATTAGTAATGCACCAACTTCTTCACATCTTCTTTTTAACTTTATAAAGAATTCATTTTCCGGCATAATAAATCCGGCAGCACCCTGAATTGTTTCAACAATTACTCCTGCTGTTTTTTCTGTAATCTGCTCCAGATCTTTTTCTTCATTAAACCCAATAAAGTTAATCATCGGTAACAAAGGACGGTACTCTCTTTTATGTGTCTCATTACCGGAAACACTTAGTGCACCGTGGGTATTTCCATGATAGGAATCTTTAAAGGAAATAATTTCCTCGCGGCCAGTGTATCTTTTGGCTAATTTCAATGCTCCGTCAATAGCTTCTGCTCCCGAGTTTACCAAATAAGTAACTTCCAGCGGGGCAGGTGTAGCATCGGCTAAAAGCTGACAAAGTGCAACAGGTTTTTCCTGTGCATATTCTCCATACACCATTACGTGAAGGTATCTGTCTGTTTGCTCTTTAATAGCCTGAACAATTTTCGGATGGGAATGTCCCAATGTATTGGCAGAAACTCCTGCTACAAAATCCAGATAAGCTTTCCCGTCTTTACCATAAATATAACTTCCTTCTGCACGTTCCACTTCGAATCCTGAAGCAAATTGTGTTGTCTGCGCCTGATATTTATAAAACTCTTGTTTCATTTTAAAATTCTTGATTGATTTATTAAAAAATCAGATGAATACCCCCTTTTTCGTACTTCTATTTTGTACTTCGTAATTAAGATTATTCTTTTTTAACCCGTTTGGGTTCTTTTGCTTTCTGAGCATCTTCCTTGCTCTTAATAATTCCCTGAGCGGCATCATAAAGTGTATTATCCGAGGTATATTGTTTCTCCGGATAATTCGGGGTATCTAAGAATATATCCCGCCATCTCTGCAGCCGGTCTTTTGTATTCCAATTAAAATCCGGGAAAAATCTTTTCGCCTTTGCGACTTTACTCATAGGATACAAGTCGGTGAGTGCACCAATATTACATGTTATCGTTTGTACTTTTTTCTCTTCAAATTCAGTAATAATTTCGCCACAGGTAGAATATGCAATACCTATACGGTCTACCTTTTTGGTTTTCTCATCCTGATTATCAGCATATGTAATAGCCTGAGCATTTCCTTTTACTCTGGCTTCTTTCAACTGACCTTCCTGAAAGTAAATTGTCATAATCTTTCCTTTCACCTGGTTGAATTCATCTTTAAGATTCAATGAATCTACCTTGCTGATAGCAAAAGCGTCTCCCATCACTCGCACAGAATCAATACGCTGCATATCAGGTGTGGAATAAGCTCTGACAGTATCTCCGGTAACCTGTCTTTCACCAGCCCAGAAAATAGGTTTCCCAACAAAATGCATAATACCATCGGTTTCGTTATAAGCTAAAGAATCTGAACGTCCCTGCGCATTGGTTTTAAACATTCGGGCTTGCTTAAAAGCTCGCATATAGCTCTTCTTCTGCCCGGTTTTACTATCCAATTTCTGGTATGCCAGGATTTTCTTAGCAGCAATATATACAGAGTCGGTTTTCAGTACTTTTATAGCGTATGGCTTCTCCGTAATTACTGCAGAATCCGTTTTTTCATAAATTTCTCCGTAACCTCCCAGTATATACCTGTTCTCAGCAGGATCATCCAGTTTTACATTACCAATTGCTTTACCAAAACCTGTAATCTGATTAAAGTACATATCGTCTCCGGTAAGGATTTTTCCGTTATAGTGAATACGTGAGTTTTTCTTCAGATAGACTTCTTTAGAGTTCATCAGGTAACGTCCCTGCTCTGTATAAACATAATTGGAAGGATTCTTTTTATTGGTAACAGTTGTTGGCCCGTTAAATACAGCAACCCCTTCTCCCCGGAGATAGTTTACATTCTTTCCGTCTGTAATATATTCATCGTTTACAATACGGTAATTGGAATCGAAAACAATACGCTGCTCGTTAACATAATAAGTTCCGATTTTGGTTGTAATAACACTGTTGTCCTGATGAACATTAATGACCCCACCGTCATTAAAATATGCTGTATTTGCATTTCTGTCATAATACAACGTCTCTGTTTTAATGGTTTGCTTGGGATCTGTAAGTACAACATTACCTTTCGCAATAGCTTTTCTGGTATTACCATCATATTCCGCTTCATTGGACGTAAGATGCGTTCCGTCCGGATTGGTAATATCTATATTGCCTTTCGCTTTAATGAAGTTTTCTTTCTGATACAGAACAACCTCATCTCCCTTGAAGATACTTCCCTGGTGATGTACTTCCACATTACCTTTCAGGAAGGGATTTCCTTCATACAGCTCGGGGCGTACATTCGTACTATCTGCATGGATTAGCTTAATCTTTTCCGGAGTAGTACCAGGTTTTGTTTTCGGGGCACTACTCTGATTAAAGTAAGGGTCCTTTTTCAGAGGAGTCGTAGGAACAGTCTGCGCTGCCCCTGTGATATGGATAAGAAGAAATAGAAAAAGGATTCTTTTCATGAATGTGAAACGCTATTAAACCTTGAAACGCAAAGAGAGGCTTCTCTCCTTGCGCTTTATTTATAATATCTTTACGAGATTAGTTATCTTTTTTATACCCGTAGAAGTAAAGGGAATGACTGTCGATGCTTACACCAAATGCATTTTCTATAGCTTCTTTAATTCCCTGAATTCTCGGATCGCAAAATTCTATAATCTCATCAATTTCTTTATCAGATCCCGGCTTATAAACCACCAGATGATCGTGTTGCTTGTCGAAATATGATTTCTCATAAGAGGAAGAGGTAAGTGTCTTTTCCCCAAACTGATGCTTACGGATTAATCCTGCATCTAAAAAGATTTCGATCGTGTTGTAAATTGTTGCTTTTGAAACCTGATATTTCTTCTGAATCATCAACAAATACAAGTCATCTACATTAAAATGGTGATCCAGATTGTAGATTTCTTCGATAATAGCGTAACGTTCTGGTGTATTACGATACCCTTTATCCTGTAAATACTGTTTCAAAACACTCTTTACAGTTTCAATATTTTTTTCCTTTTGTTTTTGGTCCATCATAGTACAAATTTACAACATAAAAATTAATCTTCATCAAAACGATTAAAACCAACCTGTTTGATTTTGTGTACACGTACCGGATTATAAAGTAGCGGAGCTGACTCTACAACCACATTATGAGAAACTAAACCGAATGCAGTAAAGTCGTTACTACCCATTTTACGGACAAAATTATAAACATTCATAATAATTTTCTCACGAATCGTAAGAAGATAATCATTGATATAAACGTTGTCTATAATTACATATTTAAGATCCGGCGGTATATTATGAGCTCTCAGAGATGGATGGCTACTTCTGTCCGGAATAATTCCTTCATCTACCATATCCGTTAATACCTGTTGGAAGTAATCATTGATAAGCCTGTCTACCTTAAATCCTAAAATAAAATGTATGCGATAAATAGTTCCCGGAAGGATTTCATCTATTTTATACTCATAAGTATATGGATCTTCATGGTTTACAATATTCAGAATAAAATAATGATCAGCACGTTTAGGCTGGGAGCGAATCATAGAGTAGATAATCTTGGATTCTATTTCCTGTGTATTTTTAGCACGGCTGAAATAAGCCAAGTTTGTGGCATATTTAGGGATTGTTTCATCCAGTTTCATATCCTGGATAGTAGATATGTAATGCTCCAGTTTTACAAACTTGATGAATTTAGTTTTAATCATTCTTCCATTGTACCATGCATACATACAGACACCTATAAATCCGGCTAAGAATACAGTAATCCAGCCTCCTTCAAAGAACTTGATCACATTGGCACTAAAGAAACCTAGCTCTAAAGAAAGGTATACTAATGCAAATAACAAAACGAGCCACTTATTAATTCTTTTCTTGAAAAGGTAGAATACTAAAAGAACAGTTGTCATCAACATAGTTACAGTAATGGACAGACCATAGGCTGCCTCCATTTTACCTGATTCTTTAAAGTATAGTACAACAAAAATACAGAACACCAATAATCCCCAGTTTACTTTAGGAATATACATTTGCCCTTTCACCCCGGAAGGATAATCAATTTCTTGTAAAGGCCAGAAGTTAAGTGACATTGCCTCTGAGAAAATTGTAAATGATCCTGTAATCAACGCTTGACTGGCGATAATAGCGGCTGCAGTTGCCATAATTACTGCTGGTAGTACAAACCATTCCGGCATCATAGCAAAGAAAGGATTTTCTCCGGCAAAAACTTGTTGATAGTTTCCTACTAACCATGCCCCTTGCCCAAGATAGTTAAGAATAAGACAGATTTTTACAAACACCCAACTAACGCGGATATTCTTGATACCACAGTGTCCAAGATCCGAGTATAAAGCCTCAGCTCCTGTTGTACACAGGAAAACTGCTCCAAGAATAACAATAATGGAAGGTGATGTGATTATAAGCCTTACTGCATAGTAAGGATTTAATGCTTTTAGAATTTGTGGATAATCGAAAAGATGGATTATTCCCAATACTCCCAACATAAGGAACCAGATCGTCATTACCGGCCCAAAAAACTTACCAATAAAGCTTGTTCCAAACTGTTGTATGGTAAAGATTACCACTAATACAATAAGTGTAATCGTAACCACAGGTGTTTCAGGATTATATATTTCAAGACCTTCTATAGCTGCCATTACGGTAAGAGAAGGTGTAATAACTCCGTCTGCAATAAGCGTTGCCGCTCCTATAATTGCAATAATATAGAGCCACTTCTTCTTCAGGTTTTTCACCAGTGAGAAAAGTGCCAGAATACCACCCTCACCTTTGTTATCAGCCCGGAGGGAAATTAGTACATATTTAATTGTAGTCTGAATGGTCAGTGTCCAGATGATACATGAGAGTGCTCCTTCCAGGAAGATTGGATCCAGTGTCCCGGATTCTTTTCGGGCATTTACAATAGCCTTCATTACGTATAACGGAGAGGTTCCGATATCTCCGAAAACAATCCCTAATGACACTAAAACACCTATGAAGGTTAACTTCTTGGTATCGATATGTGCATTCAGTCCTAACATATTTTAAAATATAAAAATTAGCGCAAATTTATAAGAAATTACCCCTAAGTTGTATAAATTTATTTGACAAAATTAAAAAACCTTCCGGAAAGGAAGGTTTTAATATCTGTTAATCTACATTATTATTGCTTAACGTACATTGCATTTTTAATCTCAGCTTTGACTTTTTCCAGTTTAGGGAACCATTCCGCAAATAATGCTGCAGAATATGGAGCTGGTGCATCCGGAGTTGTGATTCTCTTGATTGGAGCATCTAAGTAATCAAATGCTTTTTGCTGCACCATATAAGTAATCTCAGAAGCTACAGAAGCGAATGGCCAAGCTTCTTCTAAAATTACCAAACGGTTAGTTTTCTTTACAGAAGCTAAAACAGTATCATAATCTAAAGGACGTACTGTTCTAAGATCGATAACCTCTACAGAAATACCTTCTTTTTCTAAATCTTCAGCCGCCTGAATAGCTAACTTCATAATTTTACCGAAAGATACTAAAGTAACATCTGTACCCTCTTTCTTGATATCGGCTTTACCAATTGGGATATAGTACTCCTCCTCAGGAATTTCCATTTTATCACCATACATTTGCTCAGATTCCATGAAGATAACAGGATCATTATCCTGAATAGCTGTCTTCAAAAGACCTTTCGCATCATATGGGTTAGATGGTACTACTACTTTTAGTCCCGGGCAGTTTGCATACCAGCTTTCTAATGCCTGAGAGTGAGTTGCTCCTAACTGACCTGCAGAAGCTGTAGGTCCACGGAAAACGATTGGACAGTTCCACTGACCACCACTCATCTGGAAAATTTTAGCTGCATTGTTAATGATCTGATCAATACCCACTAAAGAGAAATTGAAAGTCATGAATTCAACGATCGGACGGCATCCGTTCATTGCCGCACCTACAGAGATACCTGCGAAACCAAGCTCAGCAATCGGAGTATCGATAATTCTGTCTGGTCCGAATTCTGCTAACATACCTTTAGATGCTTTATAAGCACCATTGTATTCTGCAACCTCCTCACCCATTAAATATATTGACTGGTCTTTGCGCATTTCCTCGCTCATTGCCTGTGCAATTACCTCACGAAAAGTATATTCTGCCATAATTTTTAATTAATTTGAAAGTACAAAAATAACCATTTTCATTTTATTATGCATTACTTTCTTCTAATTTGGTCAGTTCTTTATAATTAGCCCTTAATTTATGGAGGATATTTCCATAAGATCTTTTATAAATTGAATAGATAATAAACACTACAAAGCACAGTCCTATCCCAAATATTACATAGCCTGTTAATCCTGGGATCAAACTCTCTGGATCAACTGAGTTTCTGGGAAGTTCATTCCAACCTTCCCTAAATCCAGCCATTGCATGCTGTGTATAATTTTTGTAGTTAATAATATTATCGAATATAATAAGCAGACCAGATATAATGGCATATCCCAAAATAATTGTTCTTAGCCTGAAAATATTTTGCATCAATTCTTTTACATCACGATTAGCATTCAATCTGTAATAGAAATATAGAATTAACAGAAAAAATAACAGAAAAATTATAAGCCTGTAGACCGAAAAAGATCTATCTGCATAATAAAAAGCAGTCCACAACATCGCCTCAGCAAAACCTGTTAACAATAAAATTTTTGTAATTGACATTGTCTTCTTCCTGATCATTCCATATATATCTTTAGTTGAGTATGTTCTAAAATTTTCAGACTCATTATTCCAGTCCTTTTTCAATAACTCCAGTTCATCCATAGCCATTATTTTTTAACAAGTGATTTCAGATTATTTTTAGCTCTGCTCATTTTAACACGGGCATTTCCTTCTGTTATTCCCAGAATGTCTCCTATTTCTCTGTAACTTTTATCATCCAGATACATCATAATTAATGCTCTCTCTATATCAGAAAGTTTATGAATCATTTTATACATATTCCTGATTTTATCTTCATCATCAATATACTCATCACACTCTATTTTCAATGAAACAAAATCGACATCTGATTGTGCCCGAATCTTCCTGTCTGATTTCCGAAATAATGATATTGCAGTATTCAGCGCTATACGATACATCCATGTAGAGAATTTTGCTTCACCTCTGTATCCCGAAAAAGATTTCCACAGTTGCAACGTTATTTCCTGAAAAAGGTCTTCATGATCTACTTCATTATCAGTATAAATTCTACATACCTTATGGATCAACCTCTGGTTTTCCGTAATCTGCTTTACAAAATTTTCTTCTTGCTTACTCTGCATACTCTATAAGTGTATTGTTTTATTTTTCGTTACACTTTTTCAATAAAAAAAGCATCAAATTTCTTTGATGCTTTTCATGAATATATTTGATAAATATTAATCTACTTTATACCAAGTTTGAGATCTTCCTAATGCTGAGAATCCAATATAACCTCTTACATTAAGCTTGTCTTCACCTTCTTTTTTGATTGTACACTTATATGTCTTACCATTTTTAGGGTCAGTAATCGTTCCTTTTGTAAACTCGCTTCCGTCTTTAGACAGTCCTCTGATTACTTCCATACCAAGGATAGGTTTATCTTTACGATCATCCTTACAGCCAGAGCAGTTAGGATCTGCAGGTTTTATTAATAACTGGATTACTTTACCATAATATTTACCATCCGATTTTTTAAAAATCTCGACGATAGACTTAGGCTTTCCTGTTTCATCGTCTATAGTCTTCCATTTTCCTTCAATCTGTGCATAAGATAACACACTGAAAAATATTGCAACAAGGCTAAAGATTATTTTTTTCATTTTCATATAAATTTGTTTAAAGATAATTATTTATCTGAATTAAACAATCTTTAAAGTTATTTTTTACATAGTTTCTCGCAAATACAGTTATTGTTAAACGGCTATTTATTTATAAACCTTTTCCTTATTACCTTCTTAGTTAGTTTTGTCTATAGTTTCTTTTGCAGCAGTTTTACCGGGTGAATCGTGTTTAACACCCAATTATACCTGATAATTCATAATTCCTCCCTATTTTTGTTGCATGAATTTTATCCGGAATAATTTTGCAAATGCTCTGACACTTGGAAACCTGTTTTTCGGCAGTGTTGGTGCTATCCAGCTTGTACTGGGGGATTATAAAACTACAGCTTTATGTATTATCTGTTCCCTTGTACTGGACTTTTTCGATGGTTTTGTAGCTAGGGCACTAAAAGCAAACAGCGACCTTGGTGTCCAGCTGGACTCTCTTGCAGATATGGTTAGTTTTGGTTTTCTTCCGGGATTAACAATGTATAAAGCTCTGGAAGGTTTCGGAGACCAGGCATTTGGAATAAGTCTTCCTTTCGATATTAAATATATAGGTCTTCTGGTTACTCTTTTCTCGTGTCTGCGCCTGGCTATTTTTAACCTTGACGAAGACCAGAAATATTACTTCAAAGGACTTAATACTCCTAGCAATACTATTCTGCTGTTCGGTATGTATTATGCATTCAGAGAAAAGCACGCATTTTCATTTTTATTCGAAAATGCAGGATTACTTATAATACTAAGCCTTTTATGTTCTTGGTTGCTGATAAGCCCTATAAAAATGATTGCAATGAAATTCAAATCCATGAAGCTACAGGATAATTATCCTAAAGTAGCATTATTGGCAGGGTGTATTATACTTCTTTCTGTATTCGGAATTACAGGCATACCACTTTGTATGATCTATTACATCGCTGTTTCTTTATTATTTCAAAAAAATTTAACGCAAATATGAATTTAAAATTACATAAACCTCTTTGTATTTTCGACCTGGAGACCACAGGTATTAACATATCTAAAGACCGTATCGTTGAAATCTGCATCCTAAAAGTTTTCCCGGATGCCTCACGTGAATCCAAAACATGGCTGGTAAATCCGGAAATGCCTATTCCTAAAGAATCCAGTGATATTCATGGAATTACAGACGAAATGGTAGCAGACAAACCTACATTAAAAGAGATTGCTCCTAAAATCATTGATATGATTAAGGATTCCGATTTAGGAGGTTTCAATTCCAACAGATTTGATATTCCTTTACTAGCAGAAGAACTATTAAGAGTTGGCTTCGACTTCGACCTGTCAAAACATAAACCAATCGATGTACAGACTATTTTCCATAAGATGGAACCTCGAAATCTTTCCGCTGCATATCAATTCTATTGTGGAAAATCTCTGGAGAATGCCCATTCTGCAGAAGCAGATACTCTGGCAACTTTCGAAATATTAGATGCACAGGTGGGTAAATATGATGAATTAGGGGATGATGCACATTCTTTAAGCGAATTTTCCTTCCATAAAAGAAGTGCTGATTTAGCTGGTTTTATTATCTACAATGATAAGGAAGAGGAGATGTTCTCTTTTGGAAAATACAAAGGACAAAAAGTACTGGATGTATTCGATAAAGATCCTGGTTACTTCGGATGGATACAAAATGCAGACTTCCCGTTGTATACCAAAAAGATATTAACAGCTATAAAGCTGAAAAGTAAATTTTAATGAATAATTGCTAATATGAGTATATACTCTCTATAGCTAATACTAAACAATATGAAGATAATTTGTGTCGGCAGAAATTATACAGAACATGCCAAAGAACTAAAAAATGAAATTCCTACAGAGCCTGTTTTATTTATAAAACCCGACACTTCGGTTCTAAAGGGTTCGGACTTCTATATTCCTGAGTTTTCTAACGATATTCATTATGAGCTGGAACTGGTAATCAAAATATCCAAAGGAGGAAAATACATTCAGGAGGAAAGTGCTGCAAAGCACTACGAGCAAATTGGTCTGGGAATAGACTTTACAGCCAGAGATTTGCAGAGTAAGCTAAAAGAAAAAGGATTACCGTGGGAGAAAGCCAAAGGGTTTGACGGTTCAGCTGTTGTAAGTGATTTCTTTCCGGTTGGAAATTTCAATACAGAAGAAATCCATTTTGAGCTGAAAAAAAATAATCAGACTGTTCAGGAAGGCAATTCTAAAGACATGATTTTCGACATTAATAAGCTTATAGCCAATATCTCACAATATTTCACACTTCGTGTTGGTGACCTTATCTTTACGGGTACACCTGCAGGCGTTGGCAAAGTTGAAGAAAATGATATATTAGATGCTTATCTGGAAAATGAGAAGCTTTTTAGTGTAAAAGTCCATTAATTTTCTTAATTTAGTAAGAAAGAAAGCTTATGAAAACAATTGTTCTGCCAATAGATTTTTCAGAAAGATCTGAATACCTAATTGACGAGGCTGTAAAATTTGCTAAGGAGGTAAATGCTAAAATAAGCCTTATCCATGTTGCTCCACTAGATATTGGATTTGCTATTGGTGATATGGGTTTCCAATATTTTCCTGAAATAGAAAAATCCGAAATAAAAGAAGAGCTGTTACAGCTAAACCGTCTGGAGCAAAGAATTATTGCACAGGATATAGACTGCGATCACCTTCTAAAACAAGGCGAAGCATCCTCTATTATTCTGGAATTTGCTGAAGAAAAAAATGCCGACTACATTGTAATCGGTTCTCACGGACGAAGCGGTATGTACGATGTATTTATTGGCAGCCTAACAAAGTCCATTACTAAGAAATCCAGCATTCCGGTATTGGTTGTCCCGATACATGATGCTAAATAAAAATAAAATATGAAGAGTAAGGTTATACCTTACTCTTTTGTTTTGTAGTACCCGCTTCTACCTCCCGCTGGTAAGCAAAAATAAGATTCTTTAGCTCGTTGCAGGTATTCAGGTAATCCAGAAATATTGCATTAAGCTCCTCGACTTTTCCCTGAGTAAGTTCAGGATTAATCTCATCATATTTTTTCCGGAGTTTTCGGAGATTCCGGGCATGATCTTCTTTGGATATAAGTCTCATAACTATAATTATTTTAGCGTTCAGACAATTTTATCATACACTCTTTATACAGTGCATTGGAATTAATTAAGCGTGCAATTGCTTTTTCGTAGCGTATGTACATAAACTGCAGTTTCTCTTCTGCTTCAATGTCTTGCAACTTTCGTATACGTTCGATATTCTTAAAATGTTCAAAAGCTGTTATTCCTTTCATAATGGTATTTTTATAAAATTTTCAGGTTTTTCACTTTCTGCCAGAATGCGGAAAACTATATTTTTTGTGTTGTGGCTTTTTGTTTTTAAGTTGCTACTTGCCTGTCCTGTTATCACTAATAATGCGGAGGCTAATAGTGTTTCGTCTTTACTCCCCAATGGTTGTAACGGAAGCTGTGCATATTCGTCTGCAATAAGAGCAGGTTCGATTCCTGAGGTATAATTTCCGGAATCCAGAATATTAAATATTTTGTACACCATAGGATAAATGACCCATTTATTTTCAGGCGTTTCAGTATCAGATAATGTAAATGCCGCCATATCCTTACCCAGCGTCTTATCACCAATTTGAGTAACTTTAATATAGGGCTTAAGATTATTAATAACCACCTCAGCAGCTGAAGCGGTATTAGCAGAAGTAATAATATAGACTTCTGACAAAGATAATGCAGAAGCTTTCAGAGCATCAAAGCTTATATTCTGATTCCCATTTGCAAATGCCTGATCAATTGAATGACTTACTGTTCCGCCGTTTTTATTTCCTTTATAAACGATAAAAGGTGTTCCAGATTTTAGCTTACCCGTTATCAGCGCACAAAGTGCTGCAGCCGATGAAACAGAGCCTCCACCGTTATAGCGCAGATCTAATATCAGGTGACGAATATTTTGTCCCTTAAATTCCTGAAACGGTTTTACTAATGAACTTGCTAACCCGTCCTGAAAATCGGCAAGATAAAGATAACCTGCTTTATCATTATTTACCTCTAGTATTTTAGACAATAAAGGCTGATTAAAGCTAAGCATCGCCTGAACATCTACCGAACGCTTAAAGACCAGCTGGTTATCTTTTAACTCAGCGATCTTCAATGATAAAGTTCGTGATCCGGAGACCATTGCCATTATCTTATTAATATTTTCCGGACTAACGTTAAGCTCATTAATTCCGGTAATAATATCTCCACGCTGTAATCCTGCACGTTTTGCAGGTGAATCTTCCAATACCATTTTTACAAGTGCAAAAGTAAGCTGATTCTGTTGCTGTATTACAGAAAAATCAAAACCAAATAAGGTACGTACAGATTGCGGAATAGTTCCCGGATCATCTTTTTTTATAGCTACAGAAAACTGATCCTCTTTTGTCAACAAACTTTTGAAGTAATCTTTAGGATTTTGATCAATGTTTGTTTGCGAAGGTATTTGATCTGCCCACAGATAATAGCGCTGCATAGTCTTCAGCATCCACTGATTGACCTGTTGGCTGCTCCCTGCCGGATATGTACTAAGCATATCCTCATCTGCCCGACAAGAATATAATATTGTGAATAAAATAGTATAACACAACAAAGACCATCGCATTAACTTTTTCATTTTCTAACTATTAATTTGTAAGTAAAAATCCTTCAAATATCAAAAGTTGGCATTACCTATATTTTAATTTAGTATTAAATCTGTTTAATTTAAATATTGTGTAAGCTCAGTACCCTGTATCCCAGTTATTTCACTATCTCCGGTTTCCTGAATTAGCATCATTAAACCTTTATCTCTTACAGAATTCTGATTAATTCTTGAGTTTATCGTAGATACATAAGAAATTTTTGTTCCGGGCTTTACAAGTGCTATTGTAAAAGCCGTATTTTGTGTTGGTACAGCTAAATCCAGATATACCTGCCCGTCATTATTAAATTTTGCTCTTGTAATATCTGTAGTTTTCCCCAATCTGGTTGCAAAAACATAAATTTCAATATCTGAAAGCGGTGTTTTGGTTATTCTCCTCTCCGAAAAATCGAGTAGGATCCCAACATTACCGATGGTCGGTTTGGGAACATCGGGTATTTTATCTATAAGGGTTGTACCATCGTAAAAAAACTTGAAATTATTATTAAAGGTATTTCCCTCATAATTCCTGGTTGTCAGCACCTTTCCTTTTCCGTCTACAAGGCTAAAAACAGACGGAGCAAATGCATCAACATTTTTATCTACAGCATTTTTGAAATATTTTTTATTTCCATCGTCTGTGGTAACAATGGTATTCCCCATTATTATTTGTAACGAATCTTTTGCAATATACCCTTTGATATTTACCTTCATTACTTTTCTATCTGGGTAATATTCCCTTTGGTCATCAGAACAGGAAGTAAATACAATAAAAAAGAAAAGGATATAAAGAAAAGAATATAGATTTTGCTTTGTTTTCATAAAATTGATTTTAGAAAAGAGTGGTGGAAACCACCACTCTGAAAATTTAAAACTATTTGCTTATTAAAAAGCGTATTGTACCCATCCCTGAGTCCAATCACCATTAACGAAAGCCCCTTTGTTTGAACCACTAAAATCAAGAATATCAAAGAATGGACTTGATGCTCCGAAAGTATTAGCCGATCCATTGAAAATTGAATTGGTGTTGTTAACTGATCCTGCAGGTGTAACAGCAGCTGTAAATCCGCTAAATCCGGAATTATTAACTGAAGACCATGCTGCATTAGTATCTCCGTCGAATACTAAGCCATGAGTAAATCCGGTAATAACTACATTATTCAATGTAATCTCCCCACCTCTTCTGATTCTAGCACCATATTTGTAAAGTGCAGCATCACCTGTATTATTAACACCATAAACACTTACATTATTTAATGTAGGGTGCGTCTTAGGCAATAATCCAAAGCTTGCATCTTCTGCTTGAGAATTGTTATCTAATTCGATACCGTTAGAATCTGGTTTTCCACTACTTTGGCTGTGAGTGGAGTTTTTGTCCGCGATTACAACAGCATTTGTAATTGTTCCTGTAAAACCATTATCAAAGTCTAATCCGTCATCATCTGCAGCAAATGAAACTAAATTAGAAGCATTA
Organism: Elizabethkingia occulta; assembly: GCF_002023715.1. GTDB lineage: Bacteria > Bacteroidota > Bacteroidia > Flavobacteriales > Weeksellaceae > Elizabethkingia > Elizabethkingia occulta. The sequence continues at coordinate 227,116 of NZ_MAHX01000015.1, read as the reverse complement.
ACTGTTCCTCCAAAGAATTCGAAAGAGTCGTCTCTACCATAAGAAACCTGGATATGATCTAAAGTAGTACCGTTACCCACACCACCACAAGTAAGACCATTGATTTCGTTGTCAGGAGAAAGATTATAACCTGCATATTCGATTCTTACATATTTTAAAATACCTGAGTTATCTGCAGCGTTTGTACCTAAATCACCTCCGAATTTATATTTATCATCAGAGCTAGGAAGTCCTTCAATTGTTTTTTTAACATTGGCAGGTGCATTTCCTAATAAGATAATACCGCCAAAATCTCCTGGAGTTGCAGTAGTAGAAGCATCATTATCCAACAATCTATAACTTGTGAATATGATTGGGTTTTGTTCAGTTCCAGTTGCATTAATCTTAGCTCCTCTTAGAACAATAAGAGCAGAAACAGTACCTTGTTTTCCTTTAACGAAAGTACCTGGCTGAATAGTTAAAGTAACCCCTGGAGCAACATCAACTTGTCCGTCAAGTTCCCAAACTTTGTCACTTGTCCATGTAGTATTAGAAGTGATAGTACCACTTACTGTTTGTACCGCAGCAGGAAAACCTGTGTAGTCAGCAGTTGTAGACTGCATTTTAAAATTGTCTTGTTCTGCTATTCCCTCACGGCTACAAGAGTTTAACATTAATGCTGCAACTGAGGCAGTTAAAAAAAGTTTTTTCATATTAATTGATTTTTTTACTTTTGCCATCTTTAGAAGAATTTCAATTTGGTGGGGAGCAATTGGTTACAGCATGGCAAATATTCTGTTCCCTCTTTGCTCTCTGCTTTTTTTACTTTCTACAGAGCGAAAGCTTCTTTGCCCCTGCAATATGTGATGAGTTTCTGTTATACTATAATGTGATTGGTTCTTACTTGAAAACTCCATACTATGCAGTGGTAAAAGAATATTTTAGAAATTATATGTGAAGCTTAAAGAAAACCTTCTACCAGTAAAAGCTTTATAACGTATGACATCTCCTTGATCATAATTTTCACTATATCCATCTTTTAATACTAAATGTTTTCGTTCAAAAATAGGATTACCCAATCTAGGGTCTGGCTTGTTTGGTTCATTTTTTACCTCAGCATCGTATTGATAGCTTGGAAGGTTATTATAGAATAGAACTTGTTCATTAAATAAATTCGAAATATTCAAAACAATTTCTAACTGCTTATTTTTCATTAATTTATAACTAATCTGAGCGTCTACTTTACCATAAGGATTCTGCATTTCAGAATATCTCATTTCTTGCCCGACCAATGTATATTTTCTACCTGTTTTATTATACAAAACATTTATTCCTAACCTATCTGCATAATATCCTAATCCAAGATTAAAAGCATAAGGAGCTTGCCCATATAAAGGACGATTATCTCTATATATGATTTCTTTACTTACCGCTTCTCCTCTATCATTTATCTCAAAAGGTTTTCCATTTTCATCTATTGTTGTACTACCATAAGCATCCACTTTACTCTTATTCAGTGATAGATTACCTGTAAATTTCAAGTTCCGAAGCCACTCTGTAATAAATCCAAAATTTTTCTGTACATCAAACTCAACCCCATATACCTGAGCTTTATGAGAATTTCTCAATGAAAATTCACTCTTATTTGTTGCTGTCAGGAAGTTATACATCTCGATCGGATCTGCAATATCTCTGTAATAGAGTCCTGCTGATAAGACATCCCCTGCTTCAGGATACCATTCAACCTTAAAATCGTAACCATTAGTTATTGAAGATTTAACTGGGCTATTCCATATATAGGCAGAGTAAACAGGATCGTAATATGAGAAGCGATTTCTTTCTGCAAATTGAGGTCTGGAAACAGTTCTGGCATAAGCTAAACGGAAATTAAAATTATTCCATGGTGAATAGGTAAAGTTAACTGAAGGAAGATATTGCCATTTTTTTTCTTCAGGCTGTTTTAGGCTATTGTTTACCCCTATACGGCCATCATTGGGATTCGATATTTCTTTATACTCATAATATTCAGCTCTAAGCCCCCACACAATACGAAATTTATCAAAACGATTATCAAACATTGCAAAAGGTGAATGCTGGAATACTTTACCTTCATATTTCATATTTCCGGCAAAAGTTGGAACCCAAGCAAGACCATCTTTATTAAAGTATTTAGGATTTTGTTTTTCTGCAGCCGATAAAAACCTTAATTCAGGATTCAGGTTTTGTGAAACATGATATAATCCAGCTTCAAAATAGTCTTGAGTTGCATTTTTTGTTGCTCCAAAATAGCCTGCTTTAAATATCTGATTTGCATTTCCTATTTTAAATGGAAAAGTCAAGGATGCATTCCAATTCCAGTCTATTCCTTTATAATCATAATTCCCTCTTCCAAATGGAAAACGTCCTAATGTTCCAATATCATCAAGAGCAGGTGAATAAATCACTTCATTATTGATTCTATCCACAAAATAAAGAAGATAAGTAACATCTTTCTGATTTCTATTGATCTCAGTACGGGCTATGTTCCAATCTAACTTTACACGTCCTATTTGATGCTGGCCATCTATTTTATTTTGTAATAAATCTGTAAAAAGAGGTCTATTAACTTCTTCTATATATGGATCGCTTTTACTAGGCTCACTATCATTATTCCATCCCTTTACTTGAGTAAAATCATTATTAAAAATCTTAGTATATAAATTACGAATAGATATTCTATTTTTCCCGAATTGTATACCTGCATTCAACAATCCTCCCCATGTGGTATTAAAATTATAGGTAGCTCCTTGATTAGCATATTTTCTATTCACATGATCATTGGATACATTATCACCTAACCCTTGCAACCAGCCTCCTCTGGTCATTTGATCAATTTGCTCTTTCTCTTGTCTATTCCTATATGATATGGATGCAATAATCCCTAATTTATTGTCATTATTTTTATTTAGCTTAAATATTCTACCAGCTGACATCTGGTAATTTATTCCCAGTGGTGTTCCATAAGTATATGTAGTAAAATTATCATTTACAAATAGCTTAGATTGCTCATATAGATATGGATTATTAGCAGCATCCTTTCCCCCTATTTCATTTGACAGCTCAGTGATAGTTTTCACACTAGCTTTTGGCAAATCTCTCCTTCCATCATCAACCCCAAAATAATCATGTTTTCCAATTTTACGACCAAGTTGTTGTTTAAACGTACTGAGATCATTATAAGATGAACCCATTGTAAAATTGAAAAAATTTTGTTCCGGAATATCTTTCGTGTTGATTTGCACAAAACCTCCAGTAAAATTTGCATTCATATCTGGCGTTGGAGTTTTGCTAATTACAATATTATCAATCAAATTAGCCGGAACTAAATCGAATGAAAATGTTTTTTTATTTGGATCTGTACTTGGTTGTGTTATTCCATCCAATGCAGTTTCATTCCAGCGCTCACCCATTCCTCTAACTACAACATACTTATTATCCATCATCGTAATTCCTGTCACTCTGTTCAAAGCATCTGCAGCATTATTATCTGGTGTTTTGGATATTTGCTCAGCAGAAATTCCATCAGATACTTCAGCCGCTTTTTTCTGTCTTACCAATAACCCATTTATCGTATTCTGTTTTTTAGCTGCTGAAATTGTTACTTCTTTTATAACACGTTCATCTTTACCTATTGGGCTAAGACTAAGGGAAACCTGATTGGTCTCGCTATTTTTTACAATAACATCATCCAATATTGTAGTACTGTAACCTTTTGCCTTTATTGTAAGTGTATATTGCCCTTCCGGTAATTCTATGGAAAAATCTCCGTTATTACCTGTTACAATAGTTATCCCTTCAGGATTAACACTTATTACAGCTCCTGCAAGCGGAGCACCTACTTCATCTAATATTTTTCCGGAGACCCTTCCTTTTCCAAGAGATTGATTTCTTTGTACAATCATAAAGGAACTCTCTCCTAATGGACGGTAAGTAAATGCTGTACCGGACAAAGATTTACGGATAAGTTGTTCAGCAGATTTGGAGTCCCCCTCCACAGACGGGGCATTGGTATTTTGCAACATAGCATTATCAAATGCGATGTTACGGCCTGTTTGCAGGCTAATTTTTTGTAACCTTGTCGTCAGATTTTCTGATGCAAAACTAATGCTTTGCGCTGGCAGAAAACCTACTAAGCTAATGCCGGCTAGTAGCAGTATGCTTTTCAGGTTAACAATACTCTGGTAGTTCTTTTTCATTTTTACTTAACAGATTTATTTTTTTTATTTTCAGATTCATCAGTTTCTGTTTTATGAGAGAAAATAATTTGTTTCCCCTGTTTTTTATACTGCAGTTGGTAAATACCGCAAATAGCATCTAATATATTCTGCAGGCTTTCATCATTCCTGAAACTCGCGTTAAGGCGGATATTATCCATATTGAATGTTGAGATAAGTGTTACCCCATATTTCATTTTTACACGCATGGCAACTTCCTGGAATCCCGCATTGGAAAACACAAGATCACCTGTACGCCATGATGCTGTACGATCTGCATCGGCTTCATTTACACGCGAAGTTTTATTACGCTGATCATAGATTAGTCTTTCATTTTTTTCGAAAACACCATATACATGCTTCGCATCAGAAATCTGAACCTTACCAGTCCTCACCGTGACAATACTCTCTCCGAGTGCCTTATAGGATTTGATATTAAATGAAGTTCCTAAAACGGTTGTTTTAAGATTTTGATAATGAACAATAAATGGCTTTTTAGGATTTTTAGTCACAGAAAAGAAAGCTTCCCCCTCTTCTAACCATACTTCACGAAGTTTGTCATTGAATTTTGCCTTGTTATAAGCTACTCTTGTAGCATTATTAATGAATACCTCACTACCATCCGGAAGTACTATTTTTTTAATTTCATTTTTAGCGGTAGAAAATATTGCTCTTTCGCTTTCTGAAGATTTATTTAGCTTGAAGAAAAGAAATCCTAATGCAAAAATGAAAACAACAGATGCTGCCACAGCATAAGATCTGATAGCAATTTGTCTTTGTCTGTTGGTTCTTACACTAATTTGTATTTTCTGAGAAAGCTGCTTCCATATCAAATCCTTTTCTCTACTCTCATCAGATGTAATTTCTGTTTCTTTATCCAGTAAATTCTCTATTAATTCCTTCTCCTTAGGTAGCAACTTATCTTCCCTTTCCAGAAGGCGGAAGAAAAAAGCTGTTATCTTTTCTGTTGTAAATTTCATAAATAAGTTTTCGATAGTATATCGTATCAAAAACCAATTTGTCCTTTAACCTTTTTGGTTCTTTTTCAGCAGCATCTTTTTTTCCTGAACAATAATTAATATTATATAACATTGATTAATAATTATTTACATGGAATTAAAGTTTACATTTTTTTTCATTATATCAATTAAATTAATAATGTATTAATAGATTGTTCACGAAAACTTAATCCATTTACCCATAAATTTGAAGCAGTGAAAACAGAGACTGACATAGCTCTTTTGGAAAGAGTAAAACGCAAAGACCAGCAGGCCTTTCGTATGTTGTATAACAGATATTTTACACTGTTATTCAGGAGAGTTTATGCCAAAATTAAAAATGAAGAAATCGCACGGGACATTCTTCAGGAAACCTGGATGAAAGTATGGGAAGAGCCGGATTTTATCCTGAAAAAGGAGATACAACTAAATGCTTTTCTCCTAAAACATTGCGATTACCGTATTCTGGATTATTTTCGCAACCTTAAATATAAAACTGAATTTTCTGAGGAAAATTATCCGGAGATATCTGATGATGAATATCTGGAAATACTGGATACATTTGATACAAAAGAATTGTTGCAAAAAATACAGGCAATTATAGACCAGCTTACCACAACCGAAAAACAGGTTTTCGAACTTCGAATGCTGAAAAGAAAGTCTGTTGAAGAAACAGCAAGAATATTAAATATAAGTGAAAAAACGGTCAGAAATTATCTTTCGTCTACTCTGAGTGAAGTAAGGAAACAACTAAAAAAGCATTATAAGGCTTCACGTTACGTTGCAGCAATATTCTATATAGAGCTATTTCTAAATAAATAAAACCGACTGAAATATCAGTCGGTTTTATATTATATTTTATTAAGTAAGGCCTAACCTTGCTTATATAAATCTTCTCTGTAATAAGGGTTGTTGTCTTCCGTATCAGAGTGGTATTCATTATCTTTATTATTTCCTAATGGAGCTACCAATATCCAGCACCAGTATACGAAATATCCACATGCTACTATGAATAGAATCCAGTTAAGAACATTTCCGAAGGTATCGTAAAACCCGAATGACCATTTGAAAACTTTGCTCAAGAATAACCAAAAAGACGTCATTATTTCTTTATTTTAATATTAACTTTGTCGCAAATTTAATAAAAATGTTCCGATTACTGTCTAAACAAACCAATATTTTTTCAATTCCGGCCTATTTGGTTTGTCTGCTGGTTTTCATATCCCTGTTTAATATACTGAATTTCAATTTACTAAATATAATTTCCAGTATTATTGCTTTTATGGGAATAGCTTTGGGATATTTCCTTTTTAACAATATAGGACTGAACAGAAACACTCATTTACCTCTTTTTATATATACCATATTAGTATTTAGTTTCTATTTCGGAGATGTAAGTTTCCCTTTGGCATTTACCATTCTTACTGCCAATCTTTCTACGCTGATACTAATAAGTAACAACGAAAAAATAGGAAAAAGATCCTATTTTCTTGTAGGTTGTCTTATGGGATTCATGTATGTTGTGATGCCACAAACATGGCCTCTCATTATATTTATTATACTGCACATTTTTGCTACTTCGGGCAATATTTCGGCTAATCTTTTCCGACTATTCTTTGGGATATTCCTATTGTTTGTAAATTACGCCGGATTATATTATTTACTGGATATTCCCGATTATTACACAAGACTTATTCCGTATGTATCGGATAAAATGATCGCCAATATAGAGCCTCTGATATTTCTCTCTCCTGTTTTACTGTTTCTGCTATACAGTATTTATGATCATTTTGTACATTTTTCTAAGAAAAGCCCTTCCAGTAAGTTTCGTTATACATTACTACTGGTTTATTCGCTAAGTATATTGATTATTCTTATATTTTATATGGGAACCCAATACGAATTCCTCTTACTCATTGCTTTTCCGGTAAGTGTTATTACCAGCAGAGGGCTTCGTTTTATATCCAAATACTGGGTAAAGGAAGTTATATTATGGGGTATTATTATTTTTGCATTGCTTTTCAAGCTTGCTTATTATTTTTAAAAACAGATTATGATTCAGATAGACGATAAAATTATTTCAGAAGATGTATTTGCAGAAAACTTTGTCTGCAATCTTAGCAAATGTAAAGGAATATGCTGTGTGGACGGAGATGCCGGAGCACCGTTGGACCAAGATGAAACAGAAATTCTTGCAGAAATCTACCCAAAAATTAAAGACTACTTACGCCCTGAAGGCGCTGCAGCTATAGATGCTCAGGGTACCCACGTTGTTGATGTAGATGGAGACCTTGTTACACCTTTGGTACACGGAAAAGAATGTGCATATGTTATCTTTGATGAAAAGGGATATACCAAATGTGGTATTGAAAAAGCTTATGAAGATGGCGTAATCGATTATCAGAAGCCTATTTCTTGTCACTTGTATCCTATCCGGGTAACAAAATACTCTACTTTCGACGCATTGAATTATGATGTTTGGAAGATTTGTGCTGATGCCTGTACACTTGGTGATGAACTAAAAGTGAGTGTTTACCAGTTCCTGAAAAAACCTCTGATCCGAAAATATGGTGAAGAGTTTTACAGTACCCTAACCGATGCTGCAGTGGCATGGAAACAGGAATTCAATAAATAAATATAAAGAAGCGGGAAAATGGTTTTCCCGCTTCTTTTTTATTCTATCTCTAAAACCAGCTTTTTCCCGTTGGTTTTATTCTCTTCCATTAAATTAAAAGCTGCCATAAGATTTTCTGCAGACAACTTTCCGAGATTTAAAACCTCTTGCAGATACCAATTCTCTTTACTTCCTAAAACAGAAGAAACTTCATTCAAAATTTCTCCGTATTTAAAGTGCAATTCAGGTTCTGCATAACGGGCAACATTCATAATTATTGCCGCTTTCTGAAACAGTATGTAATTGGCTTCTTCAGTTCGCAAATTGGTAATATCTACAAACAGACCTTCTCTTTTCAGGGAATTAGCACCTATTTCCGTCATTTTACCGCCAATACAATCAATTACAATATCATAAAGACCATTATTCTGTGTCAGTATTATTCTATCCAGATCAGGCTGCTTATAAGAAACGATTTGCTCTTTGGACAACTCTTGCTTCATTAATTCACCTATACTATAATCATTTCCGGCAGTAGCTATAATCTTATGGTATCCAAAATGATGCAATACATTAATTAATGCTTTCCCAACGCTGCCTGATGCTCCCAGGATTAGTACCGATGATTCTTTTGGCAATTTTAGTCTGGACACTGCCTGCCAGGCTGTGACATAGGCAATTGGAAGAGCTGTAACCTGTTCAAAACTTAATTCTTTAGGTTTATGCGCTAATATCTCCTCAGAAACTACAACATATTCTGCAAAGGCTCCATTACTCCCCATACTGCCAACAGCCAGAAAAACCTCCTCTCCCTTTTTAAAGTTTTTCACCTTATTTCCGGTTTCCTCTATTATACCTGCCAGCTCACGTCCAAGAATATCTGAGCTCATAATTCTTGCTTCATTCTTTCCCTGAAACATTTGCAAATCTATCGGATTAACGGCAACTGCTTTAACTTTTATAAGAATCTGACTATCATTTTTAATTTCAGGTTTAGAATAAGTACTATCATTAACCAATCTATTCTCTCCTTGTAGAGAAACGAGTTTTACTGCATTCATAAATTTTATTTTTATGTAAATTTAGCCGGTGTAAGATGTCAAAAGCAATAGACTTACCCGGAAGAAAGTATATGGGAAACATTAAAAAAAATGGTAATATAAGAGAAGCATCCTGCGACGAGGAGCTGCGTGCAATGCGGGATTGTTTATTTGTAATAGGAGGAAAGTGGAAACTTCTGATTCTGCGGTATCTTGCTAACAGACAACACCTAGAATTAAATTACACTAAGATTCTTCAGGATATAAGTGGCATTTCGCCTAAAGTTCTCATCAAAGAATTAAAAGATCTGGAGCAAAACCAATTAATATGCCGCAAACAGAACAATGATAAAGTTCCAAAAGTCTTCTATAGTATTAGTGAATATGGCAAAACAGTTATTCCGTTGACGGAGAATATTGTTCAGTGGGGTTTGGATCACAGAAGCAAAATAACAGAATAAAAAAACTCCGCTTAATAGCGGAGTTCGTATAAATAGAAAAACAACATCAATTATTTTTTCAATTCTTCCATAAATTGGTCGTGAGAGATTACCTCTTCTTTCTTACCTCCTTTTTCAAGGATAGTATCTTTCAATTTAGCCATTGCTACTTCAGAAGAAATTTGTCTTACTTGCTCTTGATCTTTTAGCATTTCAACAGCATATTTCTGAACTTCCTCGTCAGAAAGGTGGTGAATACCATAGATCGCTAATTGGTTTCTTACCAATTGCTCGGATTGTGCTAAAATATCTGCATAGTCAATTTTAACATCATTATCATTCATTAGTTTACCTTCGATGATCTGATATTTCAACTGAGCTTTTTCATTTTCAAGAATTTCTTTAGCCTGCTCCTCTGACTGGATGTTCTGGTTGTTGAACATTAACCACTTGATTAAGAAAGTTTCAGGAAGCTGGATTTCTTCTTTTTCAACGATTTGCTCCAACATTTTGTTCACATAGTGTACGTCTGCATTTTGTTGGAAGTATTCGTCTAATTCTTCTTTTACTTTGTTCTTAAGTTCTTCTTCAGACTTAATGTTATCGTTACCATAAACTTTATCGAAAAGCTCTTGATTTAATTCAGCTAAATCTAAAGAATAGATTTCTTTTACTGTAACTTTTACTTCATTGTGGTGAAGGTGCTCTACCTCTCCCTGAGCGAATCCTAATTCTTTTGCTAAAGTTTCATCTTTCTGAAGATCTTCTTTAGTTACAATAACGCTTTCATCAACTTTTTTACCTTTAATTACAGCGTAAACTTCTTTGTTATCTTTGTTAATTGTAACATTTTTAGGTGCATGGTGGTGCTCACCTTCAGCATCTTCTTCTACAACCTGCTCAATTTGTAAAGCAATGTAAGAGTCTTTGTTCATTTTGTCTTGAGGTACACGTTCAGCAAATCTCTTCTGCATGTTCTCAATACTCTGGTTGATCTCCTTTTCAGAAGCTTCCACTTTGTAATGAGGAGCTTCATATTTAGCAAGATCAATCGTAATTTGAGGCTCGTAACCAACTTCAAAAGATACAGTTACGTTATCATTATTATAATCTAACTCTTCTACCGGCTGTGGCACAGGTTGCCCAACAAGTCTAAGGTTATTTTCATTAATATAATTGTTTAAAGCATCGGAAACCTGTTTGTTGATTTCTTCATAAGCTACCCCTGCTTCATATTGTCTACGAATAAGACTTAAAGGAGCTTTACCTTTTCTAAAACCCGGAATGTTTGCATTTTTAGCATAGTTAAGCAAAGTTTTTTCAACTTTCTCTTTATAATCAGACTTATCCAGTGTCACTGTAAGTAATGCACTTACTTCATCGTGATTTTTATTCGTAATCTTCATTAATTGAAATTTTTAGACGGCAAAAATAAGAAATATTTACTTTATTAAAAAGCCTCGTTTTATTTAGGATGCTTTTTTGTGAAAATTTTATGAATTGACTAAAAATCGTATTCCAAAGCTATACTCAAATATAGTCCGACCCACGATTCTTTTACATCTGTATTTCTTACATAGCATAGAAAACTGTTGTGAACTTTATTAAAAAGTATCTTCAGAAGTTCAAGCACCTACAATAAGGAGCCACTATTTACACAAGAAAAATTTAAAACAATTTTCAAAAATTGCGAATTGCTATCGGAATAAGTAAATTTGTGGAAAATAATATAATACAAGTAAAAATGGATAAAATCCAACTCGATACTATTCCTGAAGCTATAGAACACTTACGCCAAGGGAAAATGATCGTCGTAGTAGACGATGAAGATCGTGAAAATGAAGGAGACCTTATTGGCGCTGCCGATCTGGTAACCCCGGAAATGATAAACTTTATGACGGTGCACGCTCGTGGACTAGTTTGTGTTCCTCTTCCTGAAAAAAGATGTGATGAGCTGGGTCTGGATATTATGGTAAGCCGCAGCAGTGATCCAAAAGAAACCGCTTTTACGGTTTCTATCGACCTTTTAGGCAACGGAAATTCTACAGGAATTTCTGCAGGCGATCGTTCCAGAACTATACAGGCTATGATGGATCCTAATACTAAACCGTCTGATTTTATGCGTCCGGGACATATTTTCCCTTTACGTGCTAAGGAAGGTGGTGTATTAAAACGTGCTGGACATACTGAGGCCTCAATAGATCTTACAAGATTAGCAGGTCTGAACGAAGGTGGTGTCATCTGTGAAATTATGAATGAGGACGGCAGTATGGCAAGACTCCCGGAGCTAAAGAAATTTTCGGAAAAACATGATCTGAAAATAGTCTCTATCGAAGATCTTATTCAGTATCGTATGAAGCAGGGAGATCTTGTAGAAAGAATTGAAGAACAGGCTATTCAGACGTATTTTGGAGATTTCAATTTTTATGCATACAAAGAAAGACATACTGACCAAATTCATTATGCGATAACAAAAGGAAAATGGGCAGATAAGGAACCTGTATTGATCCGCGTACAATCCAGTAGTGCTTACTTCGATATATTTACCCGTTTAGCTAACGGTGAAAAGCCTTTAATGGAAAAAGCAATCCAGATGATTAATGCTGAAGGAAAAGGTGCCATTGTTTTTATCAATAATGTATCAGATTCAGAAAAAACAATGAACAAACTTCAACAGTTTTTAGCTTATCAGTCCGGAGCTCAGGGCAAACCGACAATAAGAGCCAACTATAAGGATTATGGTATTGGTATCCAGATTCTGAAAGATTTAGGAATTAACAATCTAAAGGTTCTTACTCAGAGCCCTGACCAAAGGCCAATTGTAAGTGGTTACGATGTGGAGGTTAGCGAACTGGTAGAGCTAACAGTATAAAACAAAAAGTCCGGCAATAAAGATAATTGCCGGACTTTTTTATTTACTAATAAACCTATATGTTTCTATACTAAGTTTTATATCGTTTATTTTATAAAAGCATCTACACTTTGGAAATTTCCTTCCGGATAATAAGTATTTGAGAAATTATTATTAACAGAAGGCTCATTAGTCCACCTCCTGATAACCTGCTCGGTGATAAGGTCTTTCTTCATTACTTTTTCAGTTTCGCCTTTGAAATAATAAAAAGGAGATTTGTTCAACTCAGGAAACATCTTTTCCGCTTGTTCTTTATTAGATATATTCTTTTCAAAAAAAGCACGATCCGAAGCAAGAGCTGTGATTATAGCTTTTCTGCCCTCTTTTTTTAGTAAAGAATAAGACTCTTCTCCCAAAACAGAATAAGGAACCGCCATCACTTCGTTTATCGGATTAACAAATACAGTATCTGCTACAATTTTCTCAACCCTATATGCCGTATAATATGTTTTTCTTCCCTGACTACCAGAAAATCCGGAAACTTTACGAAACAATAAACTTCCTGTAGTAACATCCTGTATCTCCTGTTTCATTTTCCAGCTACTATAAAAATATAATCCGCCAGCCAACACTATTATCCCAATCAGAGAAAATGCAAAAATTTCTTTAAATTTCATAACAAGCCTAAACTATTTTAATATCTGTGAAGCTTTGAAATCCATTTAGAAAATCTTTCAATGTCATTCTCTTTTTACCTTCCAGTTGTAATTCTTCAGGATAGTAGATTCCATCATGTGTATAAACAGCAAAACTATTTTTGTCAATTTCAATCTGCCCTGCAGATTTATCATGCTGCTTTTTTTCGAATTTACCTTTAAATACTTTTAACGTTTTAGGCTGTCCTGAAATTTCAATAGTTGTAAATGCAGCCGGATAAGGAGACATACCACGGATAAAATTATATACAACTTCTACATCATTCTCCCAGTTGATCCGAGTATCTTCTTTGAATATTTTATAGGCTGTTTTAGGGTTTTCTACTTGTGGTTGAGGCTTTTCTTCTATAATCCCTTCTGCAAGACCATCCAGGGTCTTTACAACTAATCCAGCACCTATATCCATAAGTCTGTCGTGGAGCTGCCCAGCGTCCTCATCGAAAGGTACATCTGTTTCTTCTTGCAAAAGAATATGCCCTTCATCTATTTTTTCGTTGATAAAGAAACTTGTTACTCCTGTTTTCTTTTCTCCATTAATTACCGCATAATTAATAGGTGCTGCACCTCTGTAATCAGGCAACAGAGATCCATGTAGATTGAAAGTACCAAGGCGTGGCATAGAGAATAATACTTTTGGCATCATTCTGAAGGCTACAACTACAAATATATCTGCATGAAGGTTTTCTATTTCTTTCAAAAATTCCGGATTACGTAGTTTTTCAGGCTGAAATACAGGAAGCTGATGGTCTACAGCATATTTTTTCACAGGAGACTCATTAATTTTCTGTCCTCTGCCACTAGCTTTATCTGCTACAGTAACTACACCTACAACTTCATGATTACTATTATGAATTGCTTGTAAGGAGGCTCTAGCAAAATCCGGTGTTCCGAAAAAAACAACTTTTAGTTTATTCATTTATAGTGTATAAGTTTTATAATTCAACATTCTGACCTGGCCTTTGTCTAACAAAATTTTCAGGTGTTCCAATAGTTCATCTTTGGGATAAAATTTCAGATGAACAGCTAATTCATCCAAAGTCATTGGAGACCGCATAAGGGCTTCAAAAATAATTTTTTTGTACTCTCTGTCGCTGGTCCTCATTTTGCTTGTAAGGCAATAACTGCATTTCCCGCAGTTCTGTGTTTCTTTTTCTCCAAAATAAGAGAGAATAAGTCTCATTTTGCAATAGGAAGTATCATTTATAAAATATTTCATTTCTTCCCATTTCTGCATTTTATTTTTTTGTATGCTGGCAAATAGATTCCAGTATCTGTTTTGTAGTTCTTTATCATTTCGTGGGACCAGAAACCTTATTCCTGCTGAATTACCATCAAAATAATCTACTAATCCCTTTTCATGTAATTCCTTTAGTCGCACCCGTATTGTCTGCTCATCAACATTCATTTTATCGGTAAGCTTTTTTTCCCGAAAATAGGTACGATGAGTTGCTACTCCATCTAATGCACGGGATAATTTTTCTACGAAGAAACTGTCTTTCTTTCCTAAGCTCTCAACTTCTGAGATATCAAATTTTAATTCCAATGATGACATTCCTTTGGATTCTTTCAGATAAATAATTTCCTGATTATGAAGAAACCGAAGAATAGATACTATTTTAGGACGGGAAATTTTGGTGAGTTTCTGAATCTTATTGGTTTGAATTTCAAAGAAACCCTCAGGAAGTTCATGTTCTGCAACCTGGCAGAAGGAATAGACATAGGAACAAACTCTTTGGTAATCGGTTTTACTGGCTAACTGGCTTCTCATTAAATCATCGATCTGAGTAAGCTCGCTCTTATTCCAAAGTAGAATAGTTTCTGCATTTTGGCCATTTCTACCAGCACGACCTATTTCCTGATAATAATTCTCAATAGACGGGGATGGAGAAAGATGTATTACAAATCCTACATTATCTTTGTCAATACCCATTCCGAATGCATTGGTGGAAACAAGCGTATAATTATTTTTACTAAGCCAATAATTCTGACGTATCTGCTTTTCTTTTACCGGTAAACCTGCATGATAATAATCTACCTGCTCTATACCACTAATCTTTAACCAATTACTCAGGTATTCCGCTTCCTTCCTAGTTCTTACATAGATAAGACCCGATTTTTCATTACTTCTGAGATAATACAGAATATGATTATACTTATCTGAAAGCTCTCTCAGCTGGATATAAAGATTATCTCTCCTGTAAGACTTTTTGAAAATATTTGTCTTTTTGAAGTCCAGTTTTTGCTGAATTTCCTGCATCACTTTAACAGAAGCAGTCGCCGTTAATGCCAGACACGGAAGATATGGATACATCTGTCTGAAATCCTTTATATTCTGATAACTCGGGCGAAAATCACTACCCCATTCCGAAATACAATGAGCTTCGTCTACAGCAATAAGCGAGATTTTGGCATCCGCAATATTTTCCAGAAAATTCCTGTTGGATAATCTTTCCGGGGAAACATAAAGCAGCTTATATTCTTCATTTTTTAAATTCTGATAAATAAGTTCTTCTTGTTCATCATCGAATTCGGAACTAAGATAAGCAGCAGGAATACCTCTTAGATTAAGCTCATGAACCTGCTCTTTCATTAAAGCCAGAAGCGGAGATATTACTATTGTAGCACCTTCTAAAAGCAAAGATGGTAATTGGTAACATAAAGATTTCCCTCCTCCTGTAGGTAGTAAAGCTAATGTATCATTGGAGGATAAGACAGACCGGATAATTTCTTTTTGCTGATCTCTAAAATGGTCATAACCCCAAAATTGCTTAAGGGTTTGATCTAAAATCTGTTCATTATAGGACCGGCTCGGAATCATCGGGTAAAATTAAAGCTTTTCAAGGGTATTAAAAAATAAAAAGGTGTGCCAGTAGCACACCTTTTGTTATATAAGTTATTAAGAATGATTATTTCTGTTGGAAATAAACTCTTCTGTTAGCTCTGTTTTTCCATTCTGGGCATTTGCTTGCAGGATTACATTCAGGATATTTAAGATCACTCTTACCATGTCCTACTGCATCTAATCTTGAGGACTGAACGCCGTTCTGGATTAAATAGTTCTTCACATTATTAGCTCTTTTCTGAGATAATTTCTGGTTATACTGAACTGTACCTCTTGCATCAGCAGCACCTACAACTGTATATTTAGAACCCATTTCAGATGAGTTAATATAGTTAACAGCACTGTTCAAAATAGCAGTATTAGAAGAAAGAATTCTGTCTGAATTCAAATCAAATTCGATCCCTTCTAAACTTCTTGAAACTTCAGTAACAACCTGATTGTTTGTAGGACATCCATTATTTTCTGGTGGTCCAGGAACAGTAACACACTTATCGTAAAGATCAATTACTCCATCTAAATCTACGTCCAATGCTCTACCAGAACCATCTACTCTTGCTCCTGCAGGAGTATTTAATTCTCTATCCCAGTCATCGCATACACCATCGTTATCAGCGTCTCCTTTCTTACATACTTCTATATCCTGATTTTTGTTTTCTAAGACATCAAGCTTATAATAGATTTCTTGTAATGGATCATGCCAGAATAAATGAGATTCATGTTTTCCGATGTTGTAGGTTAGACCTAATGTTGCATTGATCATATCATTGTTACCAGCTCTTGCAGGATCTACATAGTTTCCTCTTGCACCATCAAAGCCTTTTCCTCCTGTAAGAGAATACATCACTCTTCCTTCTAAATCGAAAGATTTGCTAACTCTGTACTTTAATCCAGTACCTAATTGTGCGTAGAATGAGTTTAATTTAAATGGCTTTACTTCTTTTGTTAAAGATTGGTTATAAGCTGGTCCAGACTCTTGTAAGTAAGATCTGTAAGCAATAGTCCCCACACCTCCGTAAGCATGAAGCGCCCATCTGTATGGAGAATGATTATCTACTCTTCTGAAAAGATTAGAAATATTAACATCTCCCAAGATTGAAATGGCATCATATTGCGTTCTTCCTCCAGGCTGACCACTTGCAACATGGTCTTTGGTATTTACCCAACCTTGTCTTGTCTCTCCTTTGTCATATTGAAGTTTCAAACCGAATGCATGAGTAATAGCTTTGTCTACACTAAAATAAGCTGTCCAGCCAAATAAGTTTTTAGACCCAGATTCATCATGAAGTGAATATAAGCTACCACTTTTCATGATAACAGTACCTGCTCCGGCAGAAATAGACCAATCGTTAAATCTTTTAGATTTGTTTGTGAAAGGAGATACATTAGCTGAACCAGACGTATACGCGTTGGGGTATTGCCCCTGGGCTGCAGATGTTGTAGCGACAGCTGTAGAATCCTGACCGTAAATGGCAACAGGCAATACAAATGCTAAAGCTACACTTGCGAAATTTAGTTTCATAATTCAGTATTTTAAGTTAATAAATGATTTTGTCTTTATAACATTGATGAGAATTCAATATTAATTTTCTGTTTGTGTTTCGTCTTGCTAATCAACTCCCATTTAAGAATACTTATAATTCAAAAGAGATATTCTGCAAAAGTAAAGTTAAAATTTATGTTCAACAGTACTTTATCATACCTTTTTAATATAAAACTCTTTCTTTTCTGCTTAACGTATTTTCAACTTTTCTAACAGTTTTTAACAAATAAACAGACAAAATTTATGTTCTCATTAACAATGCAATATTACAAAAAATATTATTACTGACAAATCTTATACAATTCTTTATTTTATTTGAAAATTCATTAATAAAAGTAATTACGATTTAAAAATTAATAAACAAACTATTATAAAATTATCTATATCACTATTCATAGTGATTAAAAAAAATAGAGTGCACAATTATGTGCACTCTATTTTAGTTTATGATAAAAAATTTACTTTTTCTTTTTAGTTACTTTTTTAACAGTTTTAGTCTTTTTTACAGAAGTATCACTGTAATCTTTTTTAGGAAGATTGTTCCATTCATTCTCATCTACGAATCTTACAGTAACTTTTCTATCTGCCATTCTTTCAGCATCAGATGCCGTAGCAGGTACATTTGCATCAGCAGAACCAACTCCTTTTGATTTAAGAGTACTGGAAGACACTCCTCTAGCTTCTAAAGCTCCAACAACAGCAGCTGCCCTTTCTCTGGAAAGCTTAAGGTTGTATGCTGCACTACCTTTAGCATCTGTATGTCCGGTCAATAGATAATTTCCACCGTTGCTTTTAATAATGTTAGCAGCTACATCTAGTTTTGCACCTGATTCATTTGTTATTGTCGCCTTATTAAAATGGAAATACACATTTTTTAATTCTGTTTCTACTTCCGTTGCAACCTGGTTATTGTCTTTTTTCACAGGACATCCGTTGTTTTCAACTGGTCCAGGAACAGTAACACACTTATCGTAAAGATCGATTACTCCGTCTAAATCTGTATCTAATGCTTTACCAGAACCATCCACTCTTGCTCCTGCAGGAGTATTCAATTCTCTATCCCAATCATCGCATACACCATCATTATCAGCATCTCCTTTCTTACAAACTTCAAGATCCTGATTTTTGTTTTCTAAAACATCAAGTTTGTAATAGATCTCTTGTAATGGATCATGCCAGAATAAATGAGATTCGTGTTTTCCGATGTTATAGGTTAGACCTAGTGTTGCATTGATCATATCATTGTTACCAGCTCTTGCAGGATCTACATAGCTTCCTCTTGCACCATCAAAGCCTTTTCCTCCTGTAAGAGAATACATTACTCTTCCTTCTAAATCAAAGGCCTTGCTAACTCTGTACTTTAATCCAGCACCTAATTGTGCGTAGAATGAGTTTAATTTAAACGGCTTTACTTCTTTTGTTAAAGACTGGTTGTAATCTGTTCCTGGCTCTTGCAAATAAGATCTGTAAGCAATAGTCCCCACACCTCCGTAAGCATGAAGCGCCCATCTGTAAGGAGAATGATTATCTACTCTTCTGAAAAGGTTAGAAACATTAACATCTCCTAAAATTGAAATCGCGTCATATTGCGTTCTTCCTCCAGGCTGACCACTTGCAACATGGTCTTTGGTATTTACCCAACCTTGTCTTGTCTCTCCTTTGTCATATTGAAGTTTCAATCCAAATGCATGAGTAATAGCTTTGTCAACACTAAAATAAGCCGTCCAGCCAAATAAGTTTTTAGACCCAGATTCATCATGAAGTGAATATAAGCTACCACTTTTCATGATAACAGTACCAGCTCCGGCAGAAATCGACCAGTCGTTAAATCTTTTAGATTTGTTAGTAAAAGGAGATACATTGGCAGAACCAGATGTATACGCATTAGGATACTGCCCCTGAGTAGCAGTTGTCTTAGTTACAGCCGTAGAATCCTGGCCATACATTGCAATTGGCAGTACACATGCCAAAGCCACACTAGCAAAATTTAATTTCATAAATCTTGTTTTTAAGTTAATAAATGATTTTTGTGTCAAATAATACTGAATGAGAACTTCAACATTATTTCTTTTCAATATTTGTGTTTAATTCTGTTAATAACTCCTTCGAAAAATCTCTTTCGTATAAGTGTTTCAGATGCGGGATCATTAATTTTTGTGAATAAAATCTAATATTACCAAATTCTACAATATCTATATCAATTATCCTGTCCTCGTAGCCACCTTTTGCAAAAGAGTCTTCTTCTCTTCCCATTTCATGTTCAATTTCTTTAATATTCTTTAGTAACTGAACAGGTGAGAATTGTGTTTTTATTAACACGGCAATATTACAAAAAATATTCTTACTGTCAAATTCGACAGGATCTGTCATCAGTTTTGAAGACCTTGCAATTATACTCCCTAATCTATTATTGATCAACTCTATAGCAATATCAATATTTTTTTCCGGAAAATTAATATTGCTTCCTAGTAACAAAATCACGTTATTTGACGACATATTACAAAAATATACAGTTTTTAAAAAGATGAAAAATTTTTTCAAGACAGTTATGGCCAATATAGTTGCCATATTTATAGTAGGATTCATAGGCATGATAGGATTATTCCTGTTCATCCTCATTTCGTCCATGTCCGGCAAAGGTAGCGTAAATGTTAAAGATAATTCCGTACTAACCATTAATTTAAAAGATAATATTATTGAGTCTACATCGGAGCTTTCCAGTTCGATATTTGATTTAGGAAACGACAGCAGCCTGAAAATTTCCGATATATTAAATGCTATCAAACAAGCAAAAGATGACAAAAAGATATCCGGTATATCTATAGAGACAGACGGAACTACTGCTGGTATCACTCAAATAGATGATATCAGAAAAGCGCTGGAGGATTTCAAAAAGTCAGGAAAGTTTGTCTATGCTTATGGAAATAACGTTTCCCAAAGTTCATATTACCTTTCTACTGTAGCCGATCAGTATTACCTGAATCCAACCGGAGGTGTAGAACTAAAAGGACTCTCTACCGAAGTCGTATTCTTCAAAGATTTATTTGATAAATACGGAATAGGGGCAGATGTTATACGTCACGGAAAATACAAATCTGCTGTGGAACCTTATTTAACTAACAAAATTTCTGATGAAAATAAGGAGCAATTATCATTCTTACTAAATGATTTATGGGGTAACATTTCTAAAAAAATAGAAACTTCCAGAAAGCTGAGCGCCGAAGAATTAAAAACAACTACAGACAGTCTTTATGGTATTATACCTGAATATGCTCTAAAAAGTAAATTGATTGACAAGCTTCTTCAGAAGTCAGAATACGATAATCTTATTAAAGGCAAATTAAAAATTGCAGCCAAAGACGACCTTAATAAAGTATCTATTGGAAATTATATTGAGTATGTAAATAAAAATGCATCCAGCTCTAGTGCTAAAGATCAGGTAGCTGTTCTTTATGCTTCCGGAGAGATTTTCAGTGGAAAAGGAAATACAGGCATTTTCTCTGAAAACTTCATTAAAGAGATAAAAAAGATTGAAAAGAACGACAATGTAAAAGCAGTAGTTCTTAGAATTAATTCTCCCGGAGGAAGTGCTAATGCCAGCGACGAAATTCTTTTTGAATTACAACAGCTAAAAGCTAAGAAACCATTAGTTGTTTCATTTGGAGACTATGCAGCATCCGGAGGTTATTACATTGCTATGGCCGGACAAAAGATTTTCTCAGAAGCCAACACATTAACAGGTTCTATCGGAGTATTCGGATTGGTAATGAACTTTAAAGAACTTGCTAACAAAAACGGACTTCGTTCGGATGTTGTAGCAACTAATGCTAATTCCAAAATGTTCTCCACCATATCTGGCATGACTCCCGGTACAAGAAACATGATGCAGAAAAGCGTTGAACAAACCTATAAGCGTTTTGTTTATTTTGTAACCCAGAACAGAAAGAAAACTTTTGAAGAAATAGATGCTATCGGAGGAGGGCATGTATGGTCCGGAACAAGAGCAAAAGAGCTGGGTCTGGTTGATGAAATAGGCACATTGGATGATGCTGTAAAATATGCTGCAGGGTTAGCTAAAACCAAAGATTTCAGCATCAAAAACTACCCTAAGGATAAGAGTAATTTCGAAAAGTTCTTCGAGAGTATGAACGAAGAAGATATTGCTGCTAAAGCCATAGAAACGAAATTTGGTAAAGAGAATTATCAGTTATTCCAGAAGATCAACAATCCTAATAATAAAGGGGTACAAATGGCACTTCCATATGTACTGAAAATAGAATAGCCATTGTAAAGAATGGATAAAAAGTAAAGGCGGGAAAATTTCCCGCCTTTACTTTTTATTAAACATCAATAATTTCTTACTCCTTATTAGAGACTACCTTACTATAGATAAACAATAGTAGAATTGCACCTCCGATTGAGAACAGCCAGTTTTTGAAACTCCAGAAACTGTCAGCTGCATACCAACCTATCGCACCAGCTATCCAGCGTCCTAAAATAGATCCCAGAATACCAAGAAGAATAGTTACTAACCAGCCTCCCGGATCCTTACCCGGATGTAATGCTTTAGCTATTGCCCCAGCAATAAGTCCAAATACAATATATGTAATCCAGCCCATAATTTTGTGATTTTTAATAGATTATAAAATAGTTTAATTAGCTATCTCAAATTTAGCAGAATTTAATTAAAAACTGCAAATTAATTTTCTTCTCTCTTTTTGAAGAATGAGTCAACAAATTCTGTACCATTAAAAAGCTGCAGATCCTGCATCTTTTCTCCTACACCTATATATTTCACCGGTACCTGGAACTGATCCGAAATACCAATAACGACTCCACCTCTAGCTGTTCCGTCCAGTTTAGTAACTGCCAAAGCTGAAACTTCTGTAGCTGCCGTAAATTGTTTTGCCTGCTCGAAGGCATTTTGTCCTGTAGATCCATCCAATACCAAAAGTACCTCGTGTGGAGCATCAGGAATCACCTTTTGCATAACTCTTTTAATCTTAGAAAGTTCATTCATAAGATTTACCTTATTATGAAGCCTACCTGCTGTATCTATAATTACAACATCTGCATTTTGTGATACTGCAGACTGGACTGTATCGAAAGCAACAGATGCGGGATCAGATCCCATAGCCTGTTTTACAATCGGCACTCCTACTCTTTCAGACCAGATGACCAACTGATCCACTGCAGCAGCCCTAAACGTATCTGCAGCACCAAGAACAACATTTAGTCCTTCAGATTTAAACTGATGAGCAAGTTTTCCAATCGTTGTTGTTTTTCCAACACCATTTACACCCACCACCATTATTACATAAGGCTTTTTAGTCTTATCTATATTCTGCGTTCCGGCATGTGGGTTTTCCAAAAGCAAGCCCGATATTTCTTCACGAAGAATATTGTTAAGCTCTGCTACATTTACATATTTGTCTCTAGCTACTCTGTCTTCAATTCTTCTGATGATTTTCACAGTAGTTTCCACACCTACATCAGATGCAATTAATACCTCTTCCAAATCATCCAGAACTTCATCGTCAACCTTGCTCTTACCAACAACAGCTCTGCTTACCTTATCAAAAAATGACTGACTGGATTTCTCCAATCCTTTGTCTAAAGATTCTTTTTCTTCTTTTCTGAATATTTTTTTAAACCAACTCACTTAGCTAAATATTATTTATTTTTAACAATTGCCGTAACTTCTACTTCTATAAATACATCTTTCCTGAACAGTCCTTTTACTTCTAAAAGAGAACTTGCAGGCGGATTTTTGGTATTAATAAACTGATCTCTGACTTCTCTAAATTCGGCTATTTTAGAAATATCAGTAGTAAAGATTCCTAGCTTTACAATATCATTAAGGCTTGCTCCGCAATGCTCCAAAACAGCACGGATATTCTGAAATACCTGCTGTGTTTGTGTTTTAATATCTGTACCGACAACTTCTCCTTTCTGATTAACAGGAACCTGCCCTGATAAAATAAGCATTTTAGAAGTCCCCAGAGGAACTTCAACTACCTGAGAAAGTCCTTTGATCTGAAATACCGACTCTGTATTTTTAAATTGTATCATTTCAACATTCTTCTGACCAAACACTATCATAAAACCCAGCAATAAACTGAACACTAAAATACGTCTGAGTGATTTCATATCAAATGTTTAATAAAACAAATATATAAAAAAAACTACCTAAATAGGTAGTTTTCTGTATGTTAAGTTCTTAACTTAAATTATTTTTTAAGATATGCATCTACTTCATCAGCGTTCATTACTTTTTCTTCGAAAACGTAAGCGCCGGACTTAGGTGATTTAACCATTTTAACCACTTTAGTCATTTTTTTAGAAGATGTCTGAAGGGTTGCTACAACTTTCTTAGCCATTGTCTTATTATTTTAAGAAGTTATTTAATTTCTTTATGAACAGTATACTTCTTCAAAACAGCGTTGAATTTCTTCAACTCTAATCTTTCAGTTGTATTCTTTTTGTTTTTTGTTGTGATGTATCTTGACATCCCCGGCATTCCGGATTCTTTATGCTCAGTGCACTCTAATATTACCTGCACTCTATTACCTTTCTTTGCCATTTTCTAATTATTTAATAAATCCGTTTCTAGTAGCTCTTTCAATAGCTTCCTCAACACCAATCTTGTTAATAACTCTCAATCCGTGAGCAGATACTTTCAAAGTAACGTGCTTCTCTTGCTCCGGAAGGTAAAATTTCTTTTCCAATAAATTAATCTCAAAGCGTCTTTTGGTCTTATTATTGGCGTGAGAAACGTGGTTCCCGACCATTGCACGCTTACCTGTTATCTGGCAAATTTTTGACATATCTTTAGTCTTTTACTACTTATTCAAATTGAAGTGCAAAATTATGTATTTTTTTTCAAACCCACAAAATTTTATATTTTATTTTCCTGAAAATCTTTTCAGAATACTTATCGTTCACGATATAGTAAGCGGTTACGATGAATATGAAAGTTTAAAATTATCTTCCAAAGTCATCCTGTACCCTTACAATATCATCCTCATCGGACGGATTATTAGCATCTGTATGCTGCCAGATCTCGGCAACTACTCCCCATCCATCTAATCCGATTAAGCGGTGTCTTTCCCCCTGTTCCAGCTTTACCTGATCTTTTGGATTGTATTCTTTTAATTCGCCTTCTTCGTCAGTATTGCTTCTTTTAATGCCTACAACACCATCCACAACCTGCCAAATTTCAGCTCTTCTGTGGTGATACTGCCAGCTTAATCTAGCCTGAGGAGCAACCAAAAGAATTTTAGGACTTAGCTTTCCTCCTATCTTAAGGCTTTCTACATCAATTCCATCAAAATATTGATTAGCGAAATCCTGAGCCTGCTTTTCTTCGATTACAAAAAAGCCTCCCCAAGGTCTGTTATCATCTTTTGCTACAATATTAAACCCTTGTTCTCCAAGTGTTTTTTCTATTCTGTTAAAGATTTCTGTTTTTTCAGTATTCATAATATATTAAATATCTCTGTTATAATTTTTCTGTTGACATAGAGTAAGGAAAATCTTTTTCCTGCGAACCTCTTTCTTTGTTAGGCTGTGCTTTCATATCAAAATTTAACACCGCTCCTTTCATTAATTCCTGGTGATTTAACCAGTTTTTGGAATATGGCTGGTTATTTACCTTTAAAGATTCCACATATATATTTTCCTTGCTGTTCTGTGGTGCTTTAATCTCAATTTTCTTACCATTCTCCAAGTGAATCGTTGCTTCTTTAAACAACGGAGCTCCCAAAACATACTGGTTGGTAGCTGGCGTTACCGGATAGAATCCTAAAGCCGAAAACACATACCATGCAGATGTTTGCCCATTATCCTCATCTCCACAATACCCGTCCGGTGTAGGCTTATACAATTTGTTAATCACCTGACGTGTCCAGTATTGTGTTTTATAAGGGGCACCTGCATAGTTGTATAAATAGATCATATGCTGAATTGGCTGATTACCATGTGCATATTGTCCCATATTCATAATTTGCATCTCACGGATTTCGTGAATTACAGATCCGTAATAAGAATCATCAAAAACGGGTGGTAACGAAAACACCTCATCTAATTTTGCTTCAAACTTCTTTTTACCTCCCATTAACTTAGACAATCCGTCAATATCCTGGAATACCGACCAGGTATAATGCCAGCTGTTACCTTCTGTAAAAGCATCACCCCATTTAAACGGATTAAAAGGAGACTGGAATTTTCCATCTTTATTTTTACCTCTCATCATTCCGGTAGAGGGATCAAAAACATTTTTATAGTTATAAGCTCTTTTCTTAAAAATACTGATTTCAGACTCAGGTTTCCCAAGTGCTTTTCCTAACTGGTAAATTGCAAAATCATCATAAGCATATTCCAATGTACGTGCAGCATTCTCATTAATCTGAACATCATAAGGGACATAGCCTAAAGAGTTATAGTAAGAAACACCTCTTCTTCCGACAGCATCCATGGGTCCTTCATTATTAGCACCATGAACAACAGCTTTCCACAATGTTTCGATATCATAACCTCTAAGCCCTTTTATGTAAGCATCTGCAACCACGGAGGCAGAGTTATTACCAATCATTACATCTGCAAACCCGGGACTGCTCCATTCCGGAAGAAAACCTCCTTCTTTGAACGCATTAGCCAGTCCTTCCTGCATCTCTACATTAATGCTTGGATACACAAGATTCAGAAACGGATACAAAGCCCGGAAGGTATCCCAGAAGCCTGTTCCTGCAAACATTCTTCCGTCTAAGATTTTCCCGTTATAAGGACTCCAGTGTTTTATTTTATTCTGAGCGTCTATTTCATAAAGTTTTTGTGGGAAAAACAAAGTACGGTACATCGCGGAATAAAACGTTCTGTATTGTTCATCTGTTCCGCCTTTCACCTCAATTTTCCCCAATGTTTTGCTCCAGATATCTTTAGCATTGCTTTTTACCTGAGCGAAAGACTGACTTCCAATTTCTCTTTTCAGATTAATTTCGGCTTGCTCGAAGCTGATAAAAGACGATGCTACTTTGGCATAAACAGATTCCTTTGCCTTAAGCTTAAATCCTACAATCGCTCCTGCATGATTACTTGTGATCTCCAACTGATCGTTCACCAGTGCAGTATCTTTCCATGCTGAAGTCAGATCGAAATCTTTATCAAACTGAACAACAAAATAATTTTTGAAATTTTCATATTTACCCGCTGCATATCTGGTTGTATAACCAATAATTTTCTTTTCCTTAGGTAATATTTTAATATATGAACCTTTATCCAGTGCATCAATTACTACGTACGCACTATCTGTTTTAGGAAAATCAAACTTAAAATAAGCAGCTCTTTCTGTTGGTGTAAGTTCTGTAGTGACATCTGCATCTGCCAGATATACGCTATAGGAATAAGGTGTCGCAACCTCAGCTTTATGACTAAACCAGCTGGCTCGTTCCTCTTCTTTGAATTTCGGCTTACCAACTCCCGGCATTATGGCAAATGCTCCATAATCATTCATCCATGGTGATGGTTGATGAGTTTGTTTGAAGCCTTTTATTTTATCTGCATCATAAGTATAAGCCCATCCGTCACCCATTTTTCCGGTTTGTGGTGTCCACAGATTCATTCCCCATGGCAAACCTACTGCCGGATACGTATTTCCATTAGACAGAGAATGTTTAGACTGTGTACCCATCAGGGTATTTACATAATCTACAGGTTTAAGATCTTGTCCAAAGGAGAAATAACTGCAAAGTGACAGAACAGTTATAATAATTTTTTTTCTCATATTTTAACAGTAACAGGTTTTAGTTTTTCATTTTCAAAGCATAACTAGCTGCTCCGAGAATTGCTGCATCTTCAAAAATTTCGGATATCTCAATTTTCAGTTCTACCCGATTCTCTTCAAGAATATGATTTAAACGTTCAGAAAAATAAGGATATGCTTTAGAAATATTGCCTCCGATCACTAAAACTTCAGGATCATAATACTTTACATATTTCAGGATAAATTCCGCAAAAGAATCTGCATATTCATCGAACATTTTGTTCCGAAGTTCCTCCGGTTTATCCAGCAGGTCTTTAGCTCCTGTAATTGTTTCTCCTGTAAGTTCAGCATAACGGTTTACAAACCATCTTGTTGCAAGATAATCCTCACAGATACTTTCATGAAAAGGCGAATTCCACAAATCTTCGTCTGTAGCTACTGTTCCGTTATAAAATGTAGTTCCCAAACCTGTCCCCAGTGTAACACCGAAAATTCTCCCTTGTCCTTGTACACAGCCACCAAATACTTCTCCTTCCAGAAAAGCAGCAGCATCATTAATGAAATGAATCTGATTTTTATTTATTTCCAGACGGTATGCCAGTTCTTCTTTGATATTTACTTCATATATAGAACGAAATTTTCCTTGTAACATCAATGAAATTCCGTTTTCATAATCAAATGGTCCCGGCATCGCTATACCGATACGTAATTCTTCTTTCTTTAAATCTCCGGCAGCTTTTTCAATACCGGAAATCCAGGCTTGAAAAATAGTTTCGGGATCTGCAAAAGAATCCACACGTTCACGGACATAAGTAGGAGTAATAATTTCGTGCTTCTCCGGATCTACCTGCGCTAAGGTAATATGTGATCCGCCTATGTCTATGCCAACTATATTTTGCATTATTTCTTGACTTTATTTTTACTTGATAAATAGATTTGAGACCAAAAATAGATAAACAGAAAACCAAATACAAATAATGCTATTCTATAAATTACATCTCCGTATTTTACATAAGGCGTTTCTCCTTCAAAAATCCCAGCTTTCACCTGAATTGCCCCCTGAGCACCATAAGGAAGATTTTCTATAACATCCCCTCTGACATTGATATGGGCACTTGTACCGCTATTGGCAGCACGCACAACTTCTTTACGTGTTTCTATTGCTCTCAGTTTTGCAAGAGCTAATAATTGTCGGTGTCCGGGCGAATACCCCCACCAGGAATCATTGGTAACAATAGCTAATAGATTAGCTCCATTCTTTACGTATCCTGTTACATATTCTCCATAAACGCTCTCGTAACAAATAATTGGTGCTACTTTAGCCGTATTATAGGGGTTAGAAAATACTTTTCTTTCTTTATCACTTCCCAATGATGCTATTGTTCCGCCAAAATTTAACATAGCTTCACCCAGCAATGGTTTTAGCACTGTTATATACGGAAAACTTTCTACGCCAGGTACGAGTTTGCCTTTGTGATAAGTTTCGATCTTTTGTCCCGGAACAATCTGCAATGCCGTATTATAACTATCGACCCATACACCAACATTTCCTACAAGATAGGCTGTTTCAGAAGCTTTTTCCTCACTTGAGTAAACTTTATAAGTAGAAGCTCCTGTTAGAAATACCGATTGCGGATATTGTTTTGTAAAATCCTGTATACTGTTCAGAACGTGGCTATAGGCAAAACCATTTTCGCTAAGCCCTCCCGAACCTGGAATCGCGGTTTCGGGAGCAATAAAGAAGTCTACTTTACCTTTTGCATTCTTTTTAGCTATATCCAGTAATTCATTTACAATAGTAATACTATCCTTGCTGTATTTTTCTGCATAAGGATCAAGTTCAGGCTGTAACAAGACTGCATTGACTGTTTTATCTGAGGTAAGTTTTATCTGATTGTACTTTACCAGAGATAAACTCAGCGGAATTAATATAATAGCCAGGAAAATTGCTGTATTTTTTATGAGTTCCTTTCTCTTTCTGGTTACCTGGAAAAGTCGGTATGTATAGTATGCAGCAACATTGGCTGTCAGAATCCATAAAGACCCACCGAAGACACCTGTTGTATCGTACCACTGCACCCACTGATGCCAGCCTGCAAATGCATTTCCAAGCGTAAGCCAAGGCCAGCTGAGCTCCCAACTGGTATGAAGTTTCTCAAAACAAATCCATAGGGCTATAAAAAATACTAACCCAAGGTAAGTTCCTATTCTTTTTTTGTAAATATGATAGAACATAAATACCAGCGACATCATTGTAGAATTAAGCAATGTAGGCACTGCTACAGCAATAATAGAATGACTACCGTCCGGCATTAGAGAATTGAATAACCACCACGTTGTCAATACATTCCAGATGAAAAAGCTTAGAAAGCTAAATCCAAATACAGCAAGTTTTTTTCTTTTTACTGTACTGAAATTAGTAAGATGATGCTCCAGCAGCATGAGCGGAACAAAAGCAATGAATATAAATACAGGAATTCCGTGAGCAGGCCACGATATTGCGAACAACAATCCGCTAAGTACGGATAGGGATAAATATTTAAGCATAGATTTTAATCTTCACAAATTTAAAAAACTGTCTGAATTATTTTACCGCAAAGTCTGTAAAGATTTTATGAAATAATTCATTATTTTTCAGGACGTTGATATATTAACGTGAACTCGAAATTGTTTTTCGAACAAAAGATTTATTGTAAAACCGCAAAATCGGTTATTTGTAACTGTTTTTAAAATAAAAAAACATAGTTTTATAGTAAGGAACGCAAAGAATTTTTCATTTCTTATACTCTTTTTAAGGTCGCAAATGGAAATTCGCCAATTCCTTAAAAATTTTACAAATATCAAGACAAAGCTGCTAACACATAGAAAAGTCCGCTAAAAACTTAATTTTCTTAATGCCTGAATGGTGAAAAGATTATCAGGCAGAGCGATCCTGTTTATAGAAAACTTGACGAACCAAGCTATCGAAACCTTTATGTTATACAAACTGCAAAATTGGTTATTTGTAACCGTTTTTATAAAACGAAAAAACATAAAGCCAAAACAACAAAAAGACTGTACAAAAAGGAAATGATAAAAAGCCTTCTCCTTTTTGTACTTCTAAATATTGTTTCTTACCAATTAGTCTGTAATTACTTCTTTCAGAATTTCATAAGACCTGAGCCTTGTTTTATGATCATAAACATTCGTAACAGCCATTAATTCATCGATCTGATATGCTTCAAGGAAGTCATTTAATTTCTTTTGAACTGTTTCCTTACTTCCTATGATACTTAGGGAAAGCATTCGGCGAACCTGCATTGCTTCCATTGGTGACCAAATTGTATCCATATCTTCTACAGGTGGCTGAGCTGGCTTCCTGTCATTCCGGACAAGGTTTACAAATGCCTGGTATAAAGTTGTAGACAAATATTCTGCTTCTTCATCTGTGTCTGCTGCAATGATATTGGTTGCTGCAATAATATAAGGTTCCGGAAATCTATCCGAAGGTTTGTAATTTTCCCGGTAAATCTTAAATGCCATACCCATCTGATCAGGAGCAAAATGTCCGGCAAACGCATAAGGCAAGCCTAATCCAGCAGCCAACCACGCACTATCTGTACTAGATCCCAGTATATAAACGGGAATATTCAAGCCTTCTCCAGGAATGGCTCTTACCTGCCCATTTTTATTTTCTTCCGAGAAATAAGTATGCAATTCTGAAATCTGTCTCGGAAACTGCTCATTAATAATCTGCGGATTCCTTCCCAGCGCCATAGCTGTATAACCATCTGTTCCCGGTGCACGACCAACGCCCAAATCTATCCTTCCCGGATACAAAGACTCTAGTGTACCAAATTGTTCTGCTATAATCAGCGAACTATGATTAGGCAACATTACACCTCCGGAGCCGACACGAATAGTATTTGTTCCCCCTGCAATATAACCTATTAGTACAGAAGTTGCCGAACTGGCAATACTTACCATATTATGATGTTCTGCCAGCCAGAAACGGGTATATCCCAGTTTCTCTACATATCTGGCTAAATCCAGTGAGTTATTTAGTGTTTGTTTAATCGTATTACCATGTGCTATATAAGCCAGATCCAATACCGAGTATTTTAAATTTTGTAAAGTCATTTCTTTAAAATTTTAGATTTAATGCCTGAAATTTTATTTCCTGTTACCTAACTTTTATTTTCGTATTTATGATTGAAATGATTCCACAGAATTCTGATTTCATGAAATTCAAATTCGTCTGGTAATGCTTTCTTCCAGTCCGAAAGATTGTCAAAAGCTTCCTGAAGATATTGGTCTTCAAATATTTTTATTCTTTTTCTGTCAAAGATTCGCTCCATATCGACAAGTCCTAATTCAGCCATCTTTGCAAGATGTCCATATACTGTAGATGTTACCAGCCCTCTTTCTTTAGCAATTTCACCTGGTGTTTTTCCTTCTTCAAACAACTGGAACGTAATAATGTGCGTAGGCTTTTTCATCATTTTAACCGAAGTATCCAGTTCCTTTTCTTTATCAAACAAAGGAATATCCAGCAAATAAGATTCTTTTAGTCTGTCGATATATTCTTCAAGATCATCTATAAAAGATTTCACCTCTTCATTATAGGCCTTTAATCCTTTCACTCCTTTTGTTTCGGAGTAATAATCTTTTAATGGTAGTAAAAACTGTTCTGCCACATTTGTATAAAAGAAATTTACAGCTCCTTTACACTTCTCTTCAATCTCCAGCCATTTGATATTTCCGGCGATGAAACTTTTGGATTTTTGCTGAACAAACTTTTTAAATTTTTCAGATATACCAAAGAGCTTTTCACTTTCTATTTTAAAAATCTGTGAAAGATTTTTCACTTTCTCCTGATCCAGTCCTTTAGTGGAAAGTGCAGATGCCATCCAGGTAATAGAAGAATCCTTCAACCATGCAGCATCTATTGTCATTTGTACCTTGTGCAGTGTATAATCATACTTTTCCTGCTCCAGGATCTGCTCCAGAATATCATTAGCATTGGTAGATTTTTGGAAATTTTCAATCCTGTGATCACTAAATATAACTTCCGGAGTTATTTTCGATTTCAGCACAATTCCTTCCAATGTACGACAACGGCTGAGCGCCACATATACCTGCCCACTGGCAAAAGATTTACCGGCATCTATAATCACACGATCGAAAGTAAGTCCCTGACTCTTATGTATTGTAACAGCCCATGCTAAACGTATTGGATATTGTTCAAAACTCCCCAGTACTTCTTCCTTAATATTCTTTTCTTCGTCCAGAGAATATTTTTTCTGTTCCCAGGTTTCTTTGGTCAGCGTTATTTCCTCTTCTGTACCATCCAGCACAGCTTTTATAACATCTTCATCGATATAAGAAATCTCAGCAAGTTTACCGTTATAAAATTTCTTCTCCGGAGAAGTGTCATTTCTGATAAACATAATCTGAGCACCGACTTTCAGCTCCAAAACTTCTTCGTTGGGAAATTGGCTTTCGCTAAAGCTTCCTACAACAGCTGCTTTGTAAAATTTGGTTTTACCACCGAGTTCAGCCAGCCTTTTCTGGTTTATATTATCAGCTATCCGGTTATGCGAACACAGATATATGTATGCTTCATCCTTAGGCTCAAAATCCGGTTCGTATCGGGAATTTAGTTTTTCAAAATCAAGACCCCGAATATCAGCATCCCGGACTGCATTCAGAATTTCAAGAAACTCTTCATCCTGTTGACGATAAACTTTCATGAGCTCAACCGTCACCAAAGGAACTTCCTGTAATGCTTTAGCCGAGAAGAAAAAAGGTGAATTATAAAATCTGGACAATATCCTTTCCGAATCGTCTCTTACAACTGGTGGCAACTGATACAAATCTCCTATCAACAATAACTGTGCACCTCCAAAAGGTAATTGATTTCTGCGGACATGTCTCAGCGAATGATCCATCATATCCAAAACATCAGCACGCAGCATTGATACCTCATCTATAATAATCAGTTCAATCTCGCGGAACAGTTTTAGTTTGTCTTTTCTGTATTTAAAATGTGGAAAAAGATCGTTAATATTCATCGCCAGATTACGATCGATATGCTCTGTAGTAGGCACAAAAGTTCGTGGCGGAATTGTGAACAACGAATGTATAGTTACTCCTCCTGCATTAATAGCCGCAATACCTGTAGGTGCGACAACGATATGTTTTTTGCGTGTGTTTTTTACAAAATTATTCAGAAAGGTAGTCTTACCAGTTCCTGCTTTACCTGTTAAAAATACGCTTCTGTTTGTATGTTCAAGTAATTCAACGAGTGCCTCCAATGAATGAAAAAGTTTCATCAAAGTTAAGGCATAAAAAAGCGAAAAGCAATCCTTACGGAAATGCTTTTCTGTATTTTTAAATTTTCGGATATAAGCTTTTACCTATTATAAAAGCATATAGAACAAGTAGTAATTATTAATCTTCTTTATACCACGAAGAGTATTTGATATAGTTATTCGATATTCTGTTAATCTCTCCTTCCAATAAGTCTACAGAAACAGATTTTATTTTTTTTGCTGGTACTCCTGCCCAGATTTCCCCGGCTTTTATATGTGTCCCCTGGGTAACAACAGCTCCGGCAGCAACAATCGAATTATTTTCTACGACACAATCGTCCATTACAATGGCTCCCATTCCAATCAATACATTGTCGTGTACCTGGCATCCGTGAACAATTGCATTATGACCAATAGAAACATTGTCACCAATAATGGTTTCTGTCTTTTCGAAAGTACAGTGGATCATTGCATTGTCCTGAATATTTACCTGATTACCTATCCTTATACTGTTTACGTCTCCGCGGATAACTGCATTAAACCATACACTACAGTCTTTACCCATTTTAACATCACCAATTATCGTTGCAGTTTCTGCCAGATAAACATTATCTCCAAACTCCGGTGTTTTCCCCAGTAATTCTTTTATTAAAGCCATAATTTATTTTTTATAAATAAAATCAATCGAAAGAATCGAATACCCGCAAACCTTTATCCATCAACAGTTTGAGCCCTTCACCGATTTTAAGTCTTGTTTAGATTTTTATTACCCACCAATTTACGATATTTTTGTATTCATTTTATTCAAAATAACAATGTATCAAATCTTAATAGAACCTACTGAGAATCCAAAAGTCCTGAAGTTTGTCGCTGGACATACTTTAATTGAAGGCTCTTTGGAACTGGATAGAAATTCTGATATTTCAGAAATTCCTGTTGCCCAGGAATTATTCAACTATCCGTTTATCACTCGTATCTTTATCACAGCCAACTTTATTGCTGTAGCCAAAGAAGATACTGTAGAGTGGGATGTTGTGGCACAAAGTCTTAAAAATGTAATTGAAGATCAGTTGCTGGCTTATCCAAAAATCTTTTTACCAAAGAAAAAAGAACAATACACCTTATACGCTGAGATGACTCCAAATCCTGCGGTAATGAAGTTTGTTTCCAACAAAATTTTACTGGAAGGCTTTCTGGAAATACGTACCCCTGAAGAAGCTACAGATGTTCCTTTAGCCAAAACCATTTTTGAAAAACTAGATTACGTGAAGGAAGTTTTCATCAGTGATAACTTTGTAGCACTTACCAAAATCGACAATGTACAATGGCATGAAGTAATGATGGATGCACGTGGCTTTATAGCAGATTACCTTCAGAATGGAAATCCTATCAGTAATGTTCCTGCACATCAGCATGAAAATCCGGTACAAAAAATCATTAATCGTGATTATACTGACGATGAACAAAAAATCAGTGATATCCTTAATGAATATGTATCTCCTGCTGTAGAAAATGATGGTGGAAAAATTTCTTTAATTGAATACGATAAAGAAAGCAAAACCGCAAGAATGTTATTACAGGGAGCATGTAGCGGATGTCCTTCTTCTACAGCGACATTGAAAAACGGAATTGAAGGAATTCTGAAACAGTTTGTTCCTGAACTTGTGAACAACGTAGAAGCTGTTAACGGATAATTCTCTATTACAAACACCAATAATAAAAAACTTGTGAGTAACCCTCAGACTTCGAATATTAAAAAAGGAATTTTACTGGTTAACCTTGGCTCGCCAAAGTCTACATCTGTAAAAGATGTAACAGAATATCTTGATGAGTTTCTGATGGATGAAAGAGTAATTGACATCAGATGGCTGTTCAGGTCTTTATTGGTACAGGGAATTATTCTGAAAACCCGTCCAAAAAAGTCCGCAGAAGCTTACAAAACAGTTTGGACCGATCAGGGATCACCATTAATTGTAATCTCGGAACAGATACAAAAAAAGCTTCAGCAGGTAGTAGATGTTCCTGTAGCATTGGGTATGCGGTATGCACAACCCTCTATTGAAAAAGGAATCCAGGATCTTGTGGATCAAGGAGTAAACGAAATCATTCTCTTTCCTTTATACCCACAATATGCTATGAGTACTACCGAAACAGTTAGTGTAAAAGCTGAAGAGGTAAGAAAGAAAAAATTTCCTGATGTAAAGATTAAATATGTAAAGCCTTTTTACAACCGCGATATTTACATAAATGTGTTGGCTGATAGCATCAGAAAACAATTGCCTGAGACGTTTGACAAACTTCAGTTTTCTTATCATGGTGTACCGGAAAGGCATATTTATAAAACTGATCCAACACAAACCTGTAATCTTGAGAATTGCAGAACCGAGGGACACCATCACTTCAATGAATACTGTTATCTGAATCATTGCTATGAAACGACCCGATTAGTTCGTGAAAAATTAGGATTAGCAGAGGATAAAGTAATCCTTACTTTCCAGTCACGATTGGGAAAAGATCCATGGATTCAGCCTTATACCGATGCTACCCTGGAAAACCTTCCTAAACAAGGAGTAAAAGACCTGGCAGTAGTATGTCCGGCTTTTGTTTCAGACTGTCTGGAAACGCTTGAAGAGATTTCCGAAGAAGGGAAAGAAATCTTCGAACACGCAGGTGGAAAATCCTTTTCCTATATTCCTTGTCTAAATGACAATGATGAATGGATACAGGTAATGAAAGAACTTTGTGAAGAATTATATTAATATAAATTGTTGAAAAAAATACCTGAATTATCTTCAGGTATTTTTTTTTATTTAGGCTAATAATCTGCCCGCATTAGAAATGTCGAATTAGAATTAAGTTCTATTCCTTTATCTTTTCCGACAATCACAGTTCCGCCGATATTGGCAAGATAATTTCCAAAGGCGCAATTAGGCTCGAATGCAAAGCACATTCCTGGCTGCAATACAATATCCCGTCCGGGGTTTGGCAACCTTCCTGCATTTCCATAATTTTTAGCATGTGGAAGAGATTCTATTCCCGGTGCTGTACCAAAGCCAATAGGTCCGTAAGGATTAATACTATGAATAAGCGGATGCACATGCCATCCTTTAGCCGCTAGTAAAGGTTTTTCCATCGCATCAACTACTTCTCCGAAAGTCACACCCTCTTTTAAATTTTCTACACCAATTTCATAACATTCCCGGGCTACCTCAGCTGCCCTTTCGATATCCGAATGAACTTTCCCAACTGCAACTGCAGCCTGATGCTGAGTTTCATACATTCCATATAGTGCAAATATCTCAGACAATACAATATCTCCTTCCTGTATAATTCTTGGAGCCTGCGAGCGGTATTGCCATGCTGGTGGTCCCCATCCAATATATTCAGGTCCTGAACCTAACAAAATCTCCGCAGTAAAACCTCCCATGGAAATACAGGCCGCTGTAATGGCTGCAGCAACTTCAGCCTCACTTACTCCCGGCTTTATTGTTTTTCGCATGGCCTCACTCATCTCTTCACCTATATGTGCTGCATATTTTATCAACGACAGTTCTTCTTCACTTTTCACGGATGTAAGCTTAAAAAAATCTAAGAATACCGGTTTTAATACTGCTTTAGGAAAAAGCGCTGTTATACCTTTCCATGTACGATGTGGCATTGCTCCATCAAAATAAAATGGTGGATATGGTTCTAATCCTATAATACCAATTTGTGGGGTTTCACCAAGTCCGATATTCTTCAATATTTGTCCGATATATTCTCCGGTTTTGCCTACATAAATCTGATCAGGAGATATCCACTGCTGATCCCCACGCGACATAGCCTGCATATGATCTGCTATCATCATAGGGGCAAAAGTTACAACTACCGGTTTTTCTTCTTGATGAAATATTACAACTGAGCCCAGACGATCATTTGTAAAGTAGTGATCGATGCAAAAAGGTGCCGGAGCCGCAGACTCGCGATCTCCATAAATAATCAGTGTATCCAGATTATTATTTTTCATAATTTCTCTCGCCAGTTGCCAGCGGCGATCACGTTCTGCAAAAGATAAAGGTGCAGGAATTGACATTGTTGTTCTCATAATTTTATACTTGAATTAATAAGAACAAAGTACGTTACATAGGTACAGAGAATTACTGCTCATTATTTTGTAATAATGTGCAATATGTTCGTATTTCTACATTTAACATCATAATTAGTCATACATTGCATACAATATGTACTACAAGACACTAATTGATAATTACAGCATTCCTTTTGTTGCTTCGGAATTCGGAATTAAAACCATTACAGGAATAGCTATAAATAAATCTCCTGATGATGTACGAAAGCACCTGACCAAGCATCCACACTTTGTAGACGGGTTTATTTGCGCAATATGTATAAGGGGAAAAGCCAGACTTAGGATAAATTTTCAGGAACAGGAACTAAAATCCGGTACTATTATGATTATTCTGCCTGATACAATGCTGGAGCCTCTAGATATTTCGGATGATCTGTATATTGATACCTTATTTTTTTCTTATGATCTGATGTCGGATGAATCTCTTATAAATGAGTTTGATACATTTCAGAAAATCAGATTATGTCCTTGCATAATACCCCAAAAGGGTACTTTTGAAATTTTCAGAGATTATCATGCCTTCATAAGCAAGTTGTTTTTTAGAGATAATGATCCGGATAAATATAAAAAAATAAGGTATCTGATTTTGGCTCTGGTAAATGAAATTAAATCAGTATACATTTCTGAGCAACCATCGAATAAAGCATATCAAAAATCTGAATCATTAGCAAACCGCTTTTTACAATTACTCTTTGTACATCATAAACAAGAACGCAGTGTTAATTTTTATGCAGACAAAGCCTGTTTAACGCCCAGATATTTCACGACTGAGATTAGAAAAAGTACAGGAAAACCTGCTCTTACATGGATCAATGAAGTCGCTATTGCACATGCAAAATCATTGCTGGTTGTTCAAAAGAGAACAGTCAAAGAAATCGCAGAAGAGTTGAATTTCACCGATGCATCCATGTTTTGTAGATTTTTTAAGCGGCATACAGGTCTTACCCCCTCAGAATACAGGCAGACTATTCGTTAATAAATTTACTACAACATTATTTTTCCACAGGACTATGGATAACTAACTTTATAATTAAGCTCTATAGGATTGTTCGTTTCTCTTATTTTTTTCTGCTCGGATAAAGTCAAGTCTTTATA
Source organism: Elizabethkingia occulta (assembly GCF_002023715.1). Taxonomy (GTDB): domain Bacteria; phylum Bacteroidota; class Bacteroidia; order Flavobacteriales; family Weeksellaceae; genus Elizabethkingia; species Elizabethkingia occulta. The sequence goes on along the minus strand of NZ_MAHX01000015.1, from coordinate 188,569 downwards.
ATCAATTTGCTGTACATTACCATGTTCATCTGTTACTCTTAGTTTCGATTGTCCGGCTTTATATTCTTTGAAAGGATCATTGTAATACTCTTTTGCCAGTTTCTGAAACTGTGCCCATGTCAATACAAGACCTTTTCCTCTCTGAAAAAGTTGTTTTCCGCTTTTTTTAATTTCTGTAAGTGCAAACTGGTAATCTTTCTTTTCGTCTTCTATTTTTACAATAAGCCCGGGAAGGCCACTAAAAACATATGGTCCGTCTAAAATCGGAATTTCTGTTGAGAACCATGCCTTCCAGTTCCTGCCTCCGTAATTGGCAGTAGCTTTTTGCACAACAAGCTCTCCTACTTTGTCTTTATCTGGTAATATCTTCCACTGTAGATTTTCTTTTATTGGTATAGTATAAAGCTCTCTTGCATTCTGTACATTTTTAAAGGTTTCTTTCGTTTTCAGATTTTTAGAAATATACAGCTGATTCCCAAATCCTATATCAAACCATGACCATCTTCCTGCATTTGAAAAAATCGAATCTGTTTCTTTTTGCTTATCGGTTCTGAAAACTGATTGCTGATCCATAATATCCAGATTCATTTTCAAAGTTGTAATACTATCTTTATCCCGATTGCTCTTGTATTTTACCTCATAAACAAACGTCCTGAGTTGAGCGGAAATACTCAGAAACAATACAGAAAAAGCAAGTAATAATAGTTTTTTTATAGTCATCATATTTTTATTTGTAATCGTTTTTATAATTGAGCTCTATAGGATTATTGGTATCCCGAATATGCTTCTGTACAGTGGGTGTCATTTCAGTAAATGTTGTTCTTACCGGATTTCCATGTCCATCATCTTTGGCAATAGGTACATTAGCCATCCTTGCTTCTGTATAAGGATCATTATAATAATTCATCATTAGTTTTTTAAATGTTGGATAATCAACCTTTAAGCCTCTTTTTTTTAAATAAAGGTCTCCCATATTTTTCTTTATTGCTTTTAGTGTAAAATCATAATCATCTCTGCTATCTTTTACCTTTACTATTAACCCTGGTAATCCATTAAAAACATAAGGACCTTCTGTAATCGGGATTTCTGCAGTGAACCATGCCGTCCAGTTTCTTCCACCATAGTTAACCTCAGCTTTCTGTACTTCAAAATCCCCTATTTTGTCTTTATCCGGTAGAATTTTCCAGTCGAGTTTTTCGGTTATCTTCACATCATAATAAGTCTTAAGAAGTGTTCGATAGAATTTACTAATCTCATTTTTGTCTCCATCTTTTATAACATAAATTTGATTCTCCAAATTTAAATTCGTAGCATATCCGTATTTTCCATTTGCAAGTAATGAGTCCGATTTCTTTTCATCTTCAGTCCTGAAAACAGATTGCTGGTTTACAATATCAAGTGTAAATATTTCTTTCTTTTTGTCATCCTTCTTATCACTATACCTATAATCCAGTTGATATACAAAAGTTTTATTCTGTGCGAAGAGGCATAGCGCTGCCAAAACAAGAAGAAATCCTGGTAGTCGTTTTTTCATATTATTAAATATTCTAAATAGTACTTTTCACGGTGAACCGATGAAAAGGTTTTGTAAATTTGGTCTTACGTAAATTTAAAATTTTTCTGCAAATGCTGCATATACAGATTTTTCCTTTTAATCCTTTTTCTGAGAATACCTACATTGTATATAATGATCAGAAACAGGCTTGGATTATAGATCCGGGAAATATTCACCCGAAAGAAACTGAAGCACTGCAATCTTTTATTGCAGACAATGGCTTGAAAGTTGAAAAGATACTGCTAACCCACGCCCATATTGATCATATTCTGGGGCTACAATGGGCATATGACACTTATAAAGTTCCCGTATACCTCCATCCGGATGAAGAAGAAATTCTGACAATGGGTAATCTTTCCGCACAACGTTTTGGATTCGATTTCGAGAATTTTAATGGGGAAGTAAAATTCCTTAATGAAGGTGACGAATTAAAATTAGGTGATGAAGTATTTCATATTTATTTTACTCCGGGACATTCACCAGGAAGTATCAGCTATCATAATCCGGACGGCAAGTTTATTATTTCCGGAGACGTTTTATTTGAAGGAAGTATTGGACGGACAGATCTGTTCAAAGCCAACTTTGATCAGCTGATCGATAGTATTAAAACTAAACTTCTGGTTCTTCCCGAAGACACCCAAGTTTTCTCAGGACATGGAAATCCTACTAAAATAGGATTTGAGAAGGAACATAATCCATTTTTAAAATAAAACATATGAGCATTAAAGACGGAGTCCTCATTGAAAATCAAAGAGAGGCAGATAATACTCGAAGAATTATCGAGAGACTTAAAGATGAAAATGCCACTTGGAAACCTCATCAAAAATCGATGTCTGCATTGGAACTTGCTTCCCACGTTGTCGAATTACACTTATGGCTAAAGACAGCTCTAGAAAGAGACAGCTTTAATTTCCATACGGATTATGTTCCGTTAAAGGCAACATCCTTTGCAGAGCTACAGGATGTTCTTGCAAAAGGAGTAGAAAACAATATCGATTTTGTTAACGGTACTGATGAAAACTTCTGGCTGCAGACTTATACTCTAAAGGCTGGAGATCACGTTATCGCAGAATTACCAAAAATAGGAGCATTACGCTTTATCATCAACAACCACCTAATCCATCACAGAGGACAGCTGAGCTTATATCTAAGACTACTGGATATTCCTGTTCCCGGACTATATGGACCGTCTGCTGACGAAGCATAAAAATCATTACTCAATAGCAAACAGGCTCATCAATATTGATTGATGGGCTTTTTATTGAATAAATTCAAATAAAGTTTTTACAACCTTTCCTACATTTCTACAAACTCAATAAAATAAATAAGTATTAATTCAAAAATAAATTTTGTAATTAATTAAAATGCATATATTTGCAACATTAAAATACTTGATTAATCAAATATATATCAATGATAAGTGCTGAATTATTACTTTTAATAAACATCAATAAACTGCAATCAGTTATTGCCAGAAAATTTGATTCCCTTAGTGTACATGGACTGGGTTTCAATGATTTTGCCATTTTGTATATACTCAACTCCTCTTCTGAAAACAAAATGCGCAGAATCGATCTGGCAGAAAAAATTGGCCTTACAGCATCCGGTGTAACCAGATTACTAAATCCTATGGAAAAAACAGGACTTGTAACAAGAGAAACCAACGAACGGGATGCCAGAGTAAGTTATGTTGTAATTACTTCTACCGGAAAAAAAATATTGGAAGAAGCTTTGGCCACAGCAGAAAATATTACAAAAGACATTCTTCCTTCCGGAAAGGTTAAGTCACTGAAGACTGTAAGTGATTTCCTGTACGATTTAGGGGGAAATATAAGATAATCTATGATCAGATGAAAAATGCATTAAAACAAGAATTAAGAGAAAAAGCAAAGGCACATAAAATAACAATGGGTGTCCTTAGCATAAGAAATAATACAACAGAAAAACAATATGTCCAGAGTTCTCTGAATATGGAAGCATTGGTTAACAAAATAAAATTCTTACTAAACGGCAGACTATTTACTAATCCACAATTACAAAGTGATTGGACAGAACAGGGAGCTGACAATTTTACTTTTGAATTTGTAACTGTTATTCATTCTCAGGACAATAAGTATATCAATTATCGTCAGGAAATAATGAAAGCTGAAAAAGCTTATATCAACAGTATTGATACAGAAACATACTAATGTTATGACTGAAAAATATTTATCCCCAAGCTTTGAGTCAGGAAAACATTTGTTTCAGAAAAATATACAGGGAAGTATTGTCAACCTGAATCTGATAAAACTAAAGAAAGAAGCAGATTATTCTGCACATCCCGATCTGAAACCTGCTCATAGTATAACTGGCCACCAAGCTTATTTAACTTACATTAAAGAAGCGGAACCTTTTTTAAAAGCCAATGGCGGAGAAATCTTATTCATAGGAAAAGGGAATCTTTTTCTGATAGGCCCTGAAAATGAATACTGGGATCTATGTATGCTGATAAGACAAAAGAGCGTTAGTGATTTTTTTAGTTTTGAGCAGAATGAAGATTATATGAAAATAACAGGACACAGAACTGCAGCTATCGAAGATTCGAGGTTACTACCTCTGGAAGAAGTTTTGTTATAACTATTCTTTGGCTTTATTTGCTGATATAATTTCACGTATACTTATTTAAAAACATAAAAATGGCCGGAGTCTATTCCGGCCATTTTATGTATTATAAGATCATTCGTTATCTGAAAATTATTTCCATTTGATTCCACATCCTACACTTGGTATCTGGAATTCTTCCTGTGGCTGTTCTGCCAGTAAGTTCTCAAATGCAATAATAAGGTCTTCACCGGTAACCTCCTTATGATTACCTGGACGAGATTCATCCATTTGTCCTCTGTATACCAAATCCAGTTTGTCATCGAACAAATAAAAATCCGGAGTACAGGCCGCCTGATAAGCTTTAGCTATAGCCTGGCTTTCATCATACAAGTAAGGGAATGTAATATTTCTTTCTTTAATGAAGTCCAGCATTTTCTCAGGAGAGTCCTCTGGAGATTGTTCCATATCATTTGCATTGATTCCAATAATCTGGATTCCCTGTTCCTGATAATCTTCATGTAATTCTACTACTTTGTCAATTACGTGTTGTACAAACGGGCAATGGTTACTCATAAATACAATCAAAGTACCTTTTTTACCTTTTAGTTCTTCAAGGTTTTCAGATATTTCTGTTAGAGGATTTTCTAGTTCAAAATAAGGAGCTTTAGTTCCTAAAGCCAGCATATTAGAAGGTGTTGTTGCCATTTTTTTAATTGTTTAAGGTTCTAAGCGTTTAAAAAATCTATTCCTGCAAACAGATCGTTCACTTTTAAATAAAAAGTGCTTCTACTAACTTGACAACAAAGATAAAATTTCTTTTAAAATTATTGCCTATCACATTTTTATAAATGCAGAAAATGTTAAAATTTAAAATTTATTTGGAAAATGAACAATAAGGTCTGTAAATTTGCTAACACTGTTAGGAAAAATTTATCATGGGAGTACATGAACGTAGACAGCGGGAAAAAGAATCAGTGCGTGCAAACATTTTGCAGGCTGCATTCAATCTGGCAAAAACGGAAGGATGGGCTTCGCTCTCTATGAGAAAAATAGCAGATGCTATAGAATACAGTGCTCCGGTAGTATATGACCATTTCGAAAATAAGGATGCTATTCTTTTTGAAATTTCTCTTCAGGGATTTAAGCTTTTAAAAAGGGATTTAATAAAAGCTCAAAAGAAATATGAGACCCCAGAAGAACAACTAACAGCTTTAGTAAATGCATACTGGGATTTTGCTTTTAAAAACAAAGAATATTACCAACTGATGTTTGGTCTGGGAATGCAATGTTGTGGCAGGGGCCAGATGAAGGACGAGTTCTCTCTTTTCCAACAGATGATTTACGAATGTACCCTCAAGATCATTGAAAAAAATGGATCTAATACGGATGAAGCTTGTCACAAATCTCATGCTTTATTTTCTGCGGTACACGGAATGATTTCTATTATGATGATGCGTAATGCGGATATGCCGGAAACAATGAACAAAGCTACATTTGATGAAGCAGTTGTTTCCTTTATTAAATCTTTGTAAATTTTTTTTGAACCAAATATTAACACCGTTAGGAAAACTAACGTATAAATAATAAACATACTGTTCATCACACTTTTTAATAAAAAAATCATAAAACTAATGCGTCCGGATATTTGACACGCTCTATTTTTCAGACAGTTATATTTTATCTAAATATTAACACTGTTAGAAAATATTACACCTATTAACAATATTTTAATCTGTAAAAACAGAAACTAAGCTTATAAACAAAAAAATCTGAAATTATAATGAAAATGCTTGAAAAATCAGGAGTTATTATACTGCTTTCTGGTATCATAATACTACTAAACAGTTGTAGCAAGGCCTCGGAAACAGCGGGCCAGGCACCACCTCCACCTCAGGTACCTGTATATACAGTAGTTTCCTCCCCGGCAACTACCTATCAGGAATTTCCTGCTGCTTTGGAAGGAAAAAATAATGTAGAAATCAGATCACAGGTAGACGGTTACCTTGATAAAATCTATGTAGAAGAAGGGTCTTTTGTAAGAGCCGGACAACCTTTGTTCAAAATTGATTCCCGTACATACGGAGAGCAGGTAAACATGGCACAAGCCAATTTACAAGCTGCCAATGCCAATATACAGAAGGCTAAAGTTGAAGTAGACCGTTTAATTCCCCTTGTAAGTTCCAAAGTTGTTTCGGATGTACAACTGAAAACAGCAAAAGCCAATTATGCTGTAGCTGTGGCAGCTGCGGAACAGGCAAAAGCATCATTGGGAAATGCGAGAATTAATGCCGGATTTACAACTATTACTGCACCTGTAAGTGGATATATTGGAAGAATTCCGAATAAGAAAGGAAGTCTTATTTCCAGAGCAGATGCAAATCCGTTGACTACACTTTCGGACGTTAGCCAGATCTATGCCTATTTCTCACTAAGTGAACTGGACTTTATTGCCTTTAAGAATAAATATACAGGTGCCACTCTGGAAGAAAAAATCAAAAATATGCCAATGGTAGATCTTGTTATTGCCGATAACAGTCTTTATCCTCAAAAAGGAAGAATGAGTATTATTGACGGTCAATTCGACAAAAGCACAGGAGCGATAAGCATAAGAGCTGTATTCCCTAATGCCAACGGAACACTAAGAAACGGAAATACCGGTAAGGTACGTATGCCTCAATTATTGAGCAATGCATTGGTTGTTCCTCAAGAATCAATCTTTGAAATTCAGGATAAAACCTATGTGTACATTCTGGGGAAAGATAAAAAAGTAACCAGCAAGCCTATCAGCATTTCCGGAAAAACGGACAGCTACTATTTTGTTTCCGACGGCCTTAAGGCTGGTGATAAAATTGTCTATACTGGTTTGGGAATGCTGAAAGATGGTGCTGTTGTAAATCCAAAAGCGCTTTCCTCCGACAGTCTGCTTCAGGCCAAGCCTCTATAGCTGACAATGAAATTATTAACATCATAACAATACGGAGTATTCCCAAAATAATACTCCGAAAATTCAATTCTTATGTTAAAAAAATTTATCGAAAGACCGGTACTCTCTACCGTTATCTCTATAATACTACTATTACTGGGAACTCTTTCATTGTTTAACCTTCCGATTACACTATTTCCGGATATTGCACCTCCAAGTGTACAGGTTACAGCTTTCTACCCGGGAGCTAATGCGGAAGTCGTTGCCCGATCGGTAGCGAACCCTATTGAAGAGGCTGTGAACGGTGTGGAAAACATGACCTATATGACGTCCAACTCCAGTAACGACGGAACAATGACCCTGAATGTATTTTTCAAACAGGGAACAGATCCGGATAATGCTTCTGTAAATGTTCAGAACAGAGTTTCCAAGGCAATGAGTCAGCTTCCTCAGGAAGTAACCCAGTCCGGAATCTCGACACAGAAAGTACAGAACAGTTTTATCATGTTCATGGGATTATACAGTGAAGATCCTAAACAATATGACGAACTATTCTTGCAAAATTACCTGAAGATAAATGTTATTCCTCAGATACAGCGTATTCCGGGAGTTGCACAGGCACAGGTATTTGGTACAAGAGATTACTCTATGAGAATTTGGCTGAAGCCAGATCGTCTTGCTGCAAATAATCTTTCGCCTCAGGAAGTAATGGCAGCAATTAAAGATCATAACCTGGAAGCAGCGCCTGGCCGTTTGGGCCAAGGGAGTAAAGAAACTTATGAATACATCCTTAAATATAAAGGTAAACTGAATAAGAATGATGACTATGAAAACATTGTAATCAAAGCTAATTCAGATGGTTCATTCCTAAGATTAAAAGACCTTGCCAGAGTAGAATTAGGTTCTTATACCTATACAGCAGCAAACCGCGTAGATGGTAAGCCTGTAGCCGGGTTTGCAATTCTGCAAACAGCAGGCTCCAACGCTAATGAAATTCTTACACAAATTGAGAAGCAGGTCGATGAGTTCTCTACTACTCTTCCAAAAGGTGTGAAACCAATCATCATGTATAACTCCAAGGACTTCCTGGATGCTTCTATCCATCAGGTTGTGGAGACATTGGTTATTGCGTTTGTACTGGTATTTATCGTTGTTTTCATTTTCCTTCAGGATTTCAGATCTACATTAATTCCGGCAATTGCTGTTCCGGTGGCTATTATCGGTACATTCTTCTTTCTTCAGCTGTTTGGCTTCAGTATCAACATGCTTACCTTATTTGCATTGGTACTGGCGATTGGTATTGTTGTAGATGATGCTATTGTTGTTGTGGAAGCAGTCCACTCCAAAATGGAGCAGACCGGTATGCCTGTAGAGCAAGCTACAATGAGCTCTATGAGTGAGATCTCCGGGGCTATTATTTCTATTACTCTGGTTATGTCTGCAGTATTTGTTCCTGTAGGATTTATGCAGGGACCTGCCGGAGTCTTCTACAGACAGTTTGCCTTTACTCTGGCTATCGCCATTATTATATCAGCGATTAATGCTCTTACACTAAGTCCGGCATTATGTGCTTTATTTTTGGATGATCCTCAGGGCGAACATGGTCATCAGGAGAAAAAAGGGTTTGGAGCTAAATTCTTTAGAGCTTTCAATGCAGCGTTCAACACGATGACACGTAAATACATTTACAGTCTTAAGTTTTTGATTAAGAATAAATGGATTGCTGTAACTGGTCTTGCATTAATTACCGGAATCAGTGTTTTTCTAATCAACAAAGCACCATCCGGATTTATCCCGACAGAAGACCAGGGCTTTGTATTATATGCTGTAAATACTCCTCCGGGAAGTTCATTAGAAAGAACTCACCGGGCTACAGAGGAAATAGATAAAATTGTAAAAAAGGAAAGTGCAACGAATCACCTTTGGGTAGCAGACGGACTAAACTTTATCAGTAATGCCAATGCATCACCATACTCGGCAGGTTTCATCAGACTGAAAGACATTGATAAAAGAGGAGATCTAAAAGATCCCGATCAGATTGCTGCTACCTTAACCGGAAAAGTAAGTGCTGTAAAAGATGCTAATGCGTTCTTCTTTAACTTCCCTACTGTACAAGGGTTTGGTAATGTCAGTGGTTTTGAATTTATGCTGCAGGACAAAACCAATGGTTCTTTCGAGCAGTTGGGAACAACAGCTCAGGCGTTTATTGGTGAATTGATGAAGAGAAAGGAAATTGCATTTGCCTTTACTACATTTGCTGCCGGAAACCCACAGTATACCATAGAAGTTGATTCTGAAAAAGCAAAACAACTAGGTGTATCTATTACGGAGCTTATGCAGACTATGCAGATCTATTTCGGTAGTAGCTTCGTATCCGATTTCAACAGATTTGGTAAATATTACCGGGTAATGGCACAGGCTGATGTTCCGTATCGTACAGATATCAACTCACTGGAAGGCATCTATGTGAAAAACAATATGGGCGAAATGGTTCCAACTAAAACACTAGTTAAACTAAAAAGAACATATGGACCTGAAACAGTTACAAGAAATAACTTGTTCAATTCTGTAACCATCAACGGAACACCAAAACCAGGATATAGTACCGGAGATGCCATTAAAGCAGTAGAAGAAGTAGCTAAACAATCACTTCCTCGTGGCTATGGCTATGAATGGACGGGTATTACCCGTGAAGAAATTAAAGCTGGCGGACAGACTGTATTTATCTTCCTATTGAGTATACTATTTGTTTACTTCCTTCTTTCTGCACAATACGAGAGTTATATTCTTCCGTTCGCTATTATTCTGACTATTCCGACGGGGATATTCGGAGTATATGCTTTCACCGGATTGGCAGGAATCGACAACAATATTTATGTTCAGGTGGGACTGATTATGCTTATTGGTTTATTGGCGAAAAATGCAATCCTGATTGTAGAATTTGCTGTTCAGCGAAGAAAAGCAGGTAAATCACTGATAGAATCAGCGCTTCAGGCATCAAAATTAAGACTTCGTCCTATTCTGATGACATCTTTCGCCTTCATTATTGGTATGCTTCCATTGGTTTGGACACAAGGTGCGTCGGCTAAAGGAAATCATTCTATCGGAATCAGTACTGTTGGCGGAATGCTTACCGGAGTTTTACTGGGAATCTTCATTATTCCTGTATTATATGTAATCTTCCAGTACCTGCATGAAAAAATGCCAAGCAAGAAAAAACGCAGAGCACTTCAGAAAGAATTAGCTCATCAACATTCTGCTTCACACTAAAATTATTTAATAGACATGCAAAGAATACATCAAATATTTCTGGTAGTAGCACTGGCCGCAATTGTGGTTTCGTGTAAAACCAGAGTAGCTTATACAAAGCCTGATCTTCAGCTGCCCTCGGAGTTTCGTTTTACGGCAACTGCTGATACAGCCAGTATTGCCAATATGAGTTGGAAACAATTTTTCGGTGATCAGACACTTCAGCAGTTAATAGAAAAAGGGATTAACCATAATCTCGATTTACAGATTGCATTGAAGCAGGTAGCCGCGTCGCAGGAAAGATTATTGCAGGCCAAATATTTACAATTCCCTGATATTAATTTTACGACATCGGCACAGATATCAAGGCCTTCTAAAAACAGTATGAATGGCCAGAGTCTGAATCTATTTATCGGAAAAAACCATGTAGAAGACTATAATGCAGCTTTCAACCTCTCTTGGGAAGCAGATATCTGGGGAAAAATTAAAAACCAGAAGGAAGTAAGCAAAATGCAGTATCTACAGACGTATGAAGCGTCAAAAGCAATACAGACTCAGGTTATCGCTGCCATTGCTCAGGGGTATTACAACCTGCTTATGCTGGACAAGCAAATGAAAATAGCAGAGTCGAATCTGGAACTAAGTGAAAGTACATTAACCATTACACAGAAAATGTGGGACAGCGGTGATGCTACAGCTTTGGGAATTCAACAGGCAAAAGCACAGAAACAGTCAACCGAGCTTCTTATTTCGCAACTGAAACAGAATATTGCTATCCAGGAGAATGCTTTAAGTATTCTTACGGGAGAAGCTCCTAACACAGTGAACAGATCCCTGGATATTGCAGATGCTTCTATGCCTGCAAATATTTCCGCCGGACTTCCTGCAGCATTGGTAAGCCGCCGCCCGGATGTAAGACAGCAGGAACTGGCCTTACTGGAATCTAATGCTTTAGTTGGTATTGCACAAGCCAATATGTATCCCGCTCTGAAAATTACTGCAGGTGGTGGGATTAATTCTTTCAAATTTGATAATTGGTTCCAGATTCCGGCTTCTCTTTTCGGTTCTGCCTTAGGAGGGATTACCCAACCTATCTTCCAGAAAAGACAATTGAAAACGGATTTGGAAGTTGCAAAAATTCAGCGTGAGAAAAATGTACTGGCATTTCGTCAGTCTGTTCTGAATGCAATGGGTGAAGTATCGGATGCGATGGCTTCAAATGAGCAGCTAAAAACACAGGAAGTGACAGCTATTGATCAGGTATCTACCCTAAAAGACGGGATAAAAAATGCACAGATGCTTTACAAAAGCGGAATGGCTAATTATCTGGAAGTAATTACTGCGCAGGCTAATTCGCTTCAGGCAGAATTAAATCTTGCTTCTATCAAACGCCAGCGTTTGAGCAGCATGGTAGATCTTTACAGAGCCCTTGGTGGCGGATGGAAATAAATGTCAATCCATTTTTATATAATCTATTTTAATGTGAATCACGGCTCGAAAGCCGTGATTCTTTATTTTAGAAGGGATAATTGTTGCAATAACTTCTCAAGATCTTCCTCTGTATAACCTAACCGCAAATAATGGATATCTTCTGCTTTACGATACCAGGTGAGTTGGCGTTTTGAATAACGTCTGCTGTTTTTCTTTATCTCTTCCACCGCAAAATCCAATGTCCATTCACCATCCATGTACTTAAATAGCTCAGAATAACCTACCGTCTGTAATGCCGTTTTTTCACGGAAAAGATAAAGTAGCGTAGCTTCTTTCAGTAAGCCTTTCTCCATCATGATGTCTACACGCCTATTGATTCGGTCATATAAAACCTCTCTTGGCGCTTCTATTCCGATTCTGATAACATCAAAATTTCTTTCAATTCTGCTCTTGTTTAAAAGCTCAGAATATGGACTTCCCGTTTGCCAAAATATATCAAGTGCTCTCAGGAGTCTTCTTGGATTTTCAGTATCGGCTTTATCATAATATAACGGATCGGCTTCTTTTAAAAGCTCCTGAAGTTTTGCAATACCCTCAGATTCCAAAATAGCTTCCAGTTTTTTGATATTTTCTGCATTGGCTTCCGGCAATTTGTCTAACCCATCAATAACTGCTCTTTCATACATTCCGGAACCCCCAACCATTATTACAACTTCATATTTTTGAAACAGCTCATCTAATTTGTTCAGGGCGTCTTTTTCATATTTACCAATAGAATAATCATCCTGAATACTCAGGTTAGCAATAAAATGATGCGGAGCTGCAGCCAGTTCCTCTTTATCAGGCATTGCAGTACCTATAGGCATTTCCTTAAAAAACTGACGGGCATCGCATGAAACGATTTCTGTTCCGAAGCGTTGTGCTATTTCAATAGCAAGTTTAGTTTTCCCTATGCCTGTAGGTCCAACAACAGAGATCAGAAGTTTGTTATTTTGTTTCATCCGTAATATATTCATCACCTGATATTTTTATCAGGCCTCATTTCAAAGGTCAAAAATAAAAAAACCACCCGAATTGGGTGGCTTATTCTGTGTATTGTTTTTACTGAGCTTCGACTTCAATGGTTTTAATTCCGTTTTTCTTGTCGTCTTCCCAGATTAGAAATTTTTCAACTTCTTTCATTAGTACCGGCATAGCCAGTGCTAATACTGCCAAATCATCCATTTGTCCTATTACCGGAATCCAGTCCGGAAGTACATCGATTGGTGATATTGCATATACAAGTGCCAGACCGGGAAGAATAAAACCTTTAAGATCGGGTTTGTAATCTCCTTTTGAAATAAATTTTATCATTCTGAATAAATCCGGAAGCTTTCGGATAAAACCTTTATGTCTGAATGCTTCTTGTATCAGTCTGATTTTTGATGCTTTTAATGCCATTCCTGTAAATTATATTTTGGTTTGATAGCATTAAAATCTCAAAATCTGTACCAATGTCTATTTTGTGACAGTATCTACAAATTGTCGATTAGAATCTGAGTTCCAGTCATCTGCACCTTCTTCTTTCTTCAGTATTCTTCCTTTCTTGTCAAGAATAAATGTAGAAGGGAAAATCTTTACCAGAAACTTATCCGGAAGCGGACTTGTTGCAATATATACAGGAACTGTGTAATTACCTTCTTTCAAAAATTTAGCAACATCTTCTTCTTTATCCTGCATAGCGATAAGAACAAAATCCATTTTATCCTTTTTACCATCGTACAACTTCTGAATTGTTGGCCATTCCTGGCGGCATGGTGGGCACCATGTTCCCCAGAAATTCAGGAATACTACCTTACCTTTGAAATCTTTAAGATTCGCATCTGGCACATTCATTCCCTTAAGCTCAATATTATATTCAGCATCGGTGACAGTCACTTCATTATTCAGCTTCTCAACCGTTGGCTTCATCATCACCTGATCTTTAAAAAAGTTTCTAAGACCCGGCACCAGAAAGATCACTGCAACAACAGCAACCAGTACCAATATCCATATTTTTGAACCTTTCATCTGTATTTTTTTAGTTACCTGAAGGGATTAATTCCAGAAGTTCTTCAATTGTATCATAACCTCTGTTTTTAGCATAATATACCTGTAATTCGTGGTAGAAATCATCTTTTGTATAATTCTCAGGATCGTTTTTATGCTTATTTAAAAGTTCTTTCCCGTGTGCCGGACGCGGCCCCCACTGACCTATTACATTGAAATCTTCATCCAAAAACAGAATAATCGGAATAGACTTTCCGCCATTGGTTAAAAAATCATCTATTAATGAAGGTTCCTGATCGCGGTATGTAATTTTCACTTCATATTGTTCGAAGAATTTTACAACAACTGGTATTGCCTGACTTGCATCACCACACCATGCTTCAGAAATAATCAGTATTCTTCCTTTGAAGTTTTTTTGCGCAAGCGCTTCTACCTGCTTTTCATTAGGAAGGTATTTTTCAGACATTCTGTTCATTCTCTGAATTCCTAACTTATAGTATTCAAGATAATCAACATCCTGCTGGTTTCTCGGATTTCCTAAAATTTCTCCGGCATGTCTTAAGTATTCGTTATAAGTAACAGCCTCGTCCCAGAATTTTTTAATATCCATTATAGTTTTCTCGTTTTATTAATTAACATCATATCTGCCAGTACAAATGCAGCTAAAGCCTCTACTACCGGTACAGCACGTGGCAATACGCAAGGATCGTGACGACCTTTACCTTCCACAGTTACCGAATTGCCATCTTTATCAATACTTTCCTGCGGACGCAGAATAGTCGCAATAGGCTTAAAAGCAGCTCTGAAGTAGATATCCATACCGTTGGAAATACCACCCTGAACTCCTCCCGAAAGGTTTGTTTTTGTGGTTCCGTCTTCATTAAACAGATCATTATGCTCACTTCCCAACATCTTAGCACCACAGAAACCTGAACCATATTCGAATCCTTTGCATGCATTAATATTAAGCATAGCCTTTCCTAATTCAGCCTGAAGCTTACCAAAAATAGGTTCTCCCCAGCCTGTTGGTACATTTTTGATTACACATGTAATCGTACCACCAATTGTATTTCCCTGCTTTTTAATTTCCTTGATTCTGGTAATCATTTTTTCAGCAGTCTCTTCATCCGGACAGCGAACAATATTATCGTCGATTTTACTAAAATCTAAATCCTGATATGGCTTTTCACAGAAAATATCACCTACTGAAGATACGTAAGCGTTAATCTGTACATCTGCCAATAATTGCTTTGCCAGTGCTCCAGCTGCGACCCAGTTAATAGTTTCTCTTGCAGAAGACTTCCCGCCACCACGATGGTCACGAAAACCAAATTTCTGGTCGTAGGTATAATCTGCATGCGAAGGTCTGTAAGCCTGAGCCAAATGGTCGTAGTCTTTAGACTTCTGATTTTCGTTTTCTATAATAAAGCCTATTGGTGTACCGGTTGTTTTTCCATCAAAAATCCCTGAAAGGAATTTAACCGTATCGCTTTCTTTACGCTGGGTAACGATTGCAGACTGTCCCGGCTTTCTTCTGTCCAGCTCATGCTGTACGGCTTCAAGATCCACCTCCAGCCCTGCCGGAAAATTTGTTATAATTCCACCATAAGCCAGTCCGTGGCTTTCTCCAAAAGTATTAAGTGTAAGTAAATTACCTAGTTGATTCGACATAGTAATACAAAATTAGGTTATTTTGGAATAAAAAACTACTCTAAAAGAGGTCTCATTTATCTATTTCAATTATTCCGAAAATATAGTTTTGCCCGAAAGACATATAAAAAAGGGATGCAATCTCTGCATCCCTCCGAAACTATACTTAATTTAAGTAAAAGTAAATTAATATCTTGGTTGTACTCTACCTGTCTTTCTGTCATTTGCTCTACCGATTGCATATCCTGCTCCGGCTCCAAGAATACCACCAATTACAGCTCCGGCTCCTCTGTTTCCTTTGCTGATCAATGCACCTGCTGCTGCACCACCTACAGTACCGATAATGGTACCTTTAGCTGCTGAAGACATACCTCTCTTTTGTGGCTGCTGTACTCCTGCATTGGAGTAACCGCTGTTTCCTGAGCTTCCGTTATTCGCATATCCACCATTGTAACCAGAGTTGCCACTATATGAGCTTCTCTTTGTACGTTTCTTTCTTGGTGTATAATTTGTATTTCCTGCGTAATTAGCTTTTCCGGCAGCTACAGAAGATGCTGCTACTGCTGTTTTCTTAGCTTTATCCAGGCTATCTGCTTTCTTCTCCTGCTCAAAAGCAAATTTTTCTTTCTCTATGGCCAGCTTCTGCTTTTCAATTTCCAGTTGCTTTGCCTGATAATCTAGTTTTTGCTGTGCTACAGTAGGTCCTTCTACTTTCTGATCTCCTTTATTACAAGAAGCCAATAGCAATGTTGTTACCAATCCGGTTAATACTATATTTTTCATATCTCTCGTTTTACCTCTGAAAAAAAAGACTTTTCAAAGCATTTATTTCCTATGCTCTCCAATATTGATTCCATTCTATCGTTAAGAAATGTTAATTATTATGGACAAAAAGTCATTGATCTAATGAAACAACGATAAATATTAGGTTTTAGTATCGGAAAGAAAATTTATTTTTATAGTAAAAAAATAAATTTCGTATATAGCTGTATTACAGATACAAAATTTTTAGAAAAATAAAACCTCTGAATAATCAGAGGTTTTTAAGAGGTGCCTAGCGGATTCGAACCGCTGTAGATGGTGTTGCAGACCACTGCCTAGCCACTCGGCCAAAGCACCGTTTTAGGTCTGCAAATATAGCAATATTTCTTTAAAGATAAAATGTTTCCTCAAAATCTTTTAAAATTTCAGACCACAACCTGCCCTATTTCCTCCATTTCATCTCTAAGTTTGAGACTTTCTTCAAATTGCTTGATATTGACCACTCGTGTATTGGACCATTTATCATGAAAACCGTTTTGCCCGAAAAATGAGAATGCTTCAAAAGGAACAGCCCTTGTAAAATTTCTCTTTAGCAAGTCAATAACATTTAGGGGAAGATTCGTTTCATTAACAGCTTTGGTACTTGTAATAAACTTACCAATCGATCTGCCTTTAAAAATCCATTCCTGCACGAACATAAATGTAGCATACATAATCATTGTAACAAATTGATCCACCAGCCTGCTGGCGTTAGTCATAGCTTGTATAATAGAATATGCCAATTCGGATTGTGTTAAGGAATACCATACTCCCAATAGGCCTCCGAACAGAAAAATTAAAATATAAAAAATAGTAGCATCTATAATGTAATTAAAAAATCGTGTCCATTTAGTTGCCTGGGATTTTTCCACAAGGGTGTAATTGTTTGTCATAGAATATTTATTTGAGTTGGTATTTGAAGTTTTTATTTTTATAAGGTATTAGTATTTTAAAAGGAAGAAGAAATGAATCTTCACAAGATCTCGCTGCACGGTAAAATATCGGCGTAAATACTATTCCTTCTTTTGTATAAGTCCAGCTGGGAAAATTCCAATATTCAACATTTGTATAGTCACAAGGGTCTTCTTCGTCATCTTTTGGTTTTTCGAATTTGTACTGCTTTATCATAAGCTTAGCTAAAATTGGAGCAAAAAAATTGGATCTGTAAGCAGAATAGTTTGTAAAATTGGTTTTAGCCTCTGTGGTAACTGATTTGTCAAATGCTATAATATCATCCAGTTCATATTCTTTCCCGCTATGTAAGTCGAAAAGATAACCTTCAGAACCAAAGTCAGGATGTGCCCCACCACAGAAGTAGCTTGAAAAATTACTAAACCCCAAAAGATTGCTATCCCAATAAGAAATTTTTGTAGAATAATCTATTCCTTTAGCATCGTTATATGCTGAATAATTGGAACAACTAAGCTGACCAATAGCCATTTTCAGGTGCATATCAAATAACTTCTTATTAATGTTACTTCTGGCTTCTGACTTTTCAGTTACCGATATTCTCATAAAACTTGTTTTTGAGAATTTTTCGGAATACCAATCAGACTTGTGTCCGTTATAATCTGATATCGAATCTTTTCTGAAAACCATATAAGAGGATCTGATAAAATCTTCTGGTGATTCTGTTTTTAGTTGTTGAATATAATCACTATCCAAAAAAGGATTTTTAACTTGTGATAAATCTGCCTCGTGCAAACTAACCGGTAATTCTTTATTCTTATTATCTCTCCATATTCCTTCAAAGATCGTTACCGATTTTCTCTTCAGCACGAACTTCTCATTGTATTTTATGTAGTTGTCGGCAAAGCTAAAAATGACATCTCCATTGTCTGCTTTTTCATATTCCAGCCTGATATCCCGAAGCATTGATTTATAATAATATTTTGCCGACAGATCATTATTACCATAATCGTCCAGCATGAAAACAACAGGTAACTTCCCAATATTCCCCTCCAGAATATACCTCCCCTTCTGTCCAAACGAAAAAGAAAAAAGTAAACACAGGAATACTAAACAAAATAAAGCTTTTTTCATCCTTAATATGCTGTTAGAATGCTCTTTCCATCTCCAGGCTTACTCCTGTCATTTCACCAGGCATCGGAGGCTGTACTTTAGTCAGTTTAATCTTAATAAAGTTTACCTGTTTAAATTCTGCAGCAATACGCTTCATAATCCTGCCAATAACGTGCTCTAACAACTGAGATGGTATTTTCATTTCCTGATGAATAATCTCGTTTACCAATGCATAGTTAATGGTATCTTTCAGATCATCGCTTTTAGTTGCTTTCCACAAATCTGCATGAATTTCTGCATTAATCAAGTAATAAGTTCCCAGAATTTTCTCTTCCGGTAATACACCATGATAAGCATAAATCTTGATATTTTCTAAAATAATTTTTGAAATCATAATGGTCATAAAACTAAAAAAGTTTTGCCAATTACTGAACAAAACTTTTTTAATATTTTTAATAGTTTGTTTTAATTTTATTTTATACTCTTCGATAGATCCAACATCGCCTCGATAGGCTTCAGTGCTTTTAAACGCAGTTCTTCATCGATTAAGATTTCTGGCAACTCATATTTCATACACAAGTATAATTTCTCCATTGTGTTTCTCTTCATATAGAAACATTCGGAGCAATTACAACTTTCATCAAATACCAATGCCGGAATTAATGTTTTATGAGGTGCACGTTTTTTCATTTCGTGTAGAATCCCTTCTTCAGTTGCAATAATGAATTCCTGACAATCGTCTTTCTGTACATAATCCAGCAATGCGGAAGTAGATCCGATAAAGTGAGCCAGATCCAATACTGGTGTTTCACTTTCCGGGTGAGCAATTAGTTTTGCATTAGGATGATCTGCTAATTGTTGCGCAATACGTTCCATGGAGAATGCTTCGTGTACAATACAGCTTCCATCCCACAAGATCATATCTCTTCCGGTTTTTTTAGATAGATATCTTCCCAGGTTTTTATCCGGAGCAAAAATAATCGGGCGATCTGTTGGTAGAGCTTTGATAATTGTTTCCGCATTGGAGCTTGTTACAATAATATCACTTTCTGCCTTAGTTTCCGCATTACAGTTGATATAAGTTGCAATTAAAGCATCCGGATGTTGCTCACGCATTTTACGAAGTCCTTCACCACTACAACCATCAGCCAGTGAGCAACCAGCCAATGTATCTGGCAAAACGACCTTTTTAGTCGGATTAAGAATCTTCGCAGCTTCTGCCATAAAATGTACTCCGCAAAAAGCAATCATGTCTGCATTTGTTTCTTTTGCCTGACGTGCTAATTGCAAAGAATCTCCTAAGAAATCTGCGATATCCTGAATCTCTCCCGGCTGGTAATAGTGAGCCAGAATAACTGCATTCTTTTCTTTCTTCAAATCCAGAATAGCTTGTTTCAGCTCTTCTCCCTGAGGAATAATCAGATCCTTATATTTTAAAAATCCCTGTACAGGAAGATTGGATTTTGCTTGTTCCAGCGTTTCGTTCATAAGTAACGTGTTCTTTATTGTATAGTTAAAGGTACTAATTTTTATGCTTTAATAAATGCTTCGATCAGCTCTTCAATTTCTTCTTTTGCTTTTGCGAGATCATCATTTACCACTACTTTATCAAAATTCTTTGCATAAGCCATCTCTTCTTCGGCTTTAGCAACACGGATTTTAATAGTTTCTGCGTCATCTGTATTTCTTTTAATCAGTCTTTGTTCCAGCTCCTCAATGGAAGGTGGTGCAATGAATATAGATAGAGCCTGTTCTCCGAATATCTTTTTCAGATTAACTCCTCCTTTTACATCTACATCAAATATAACTACGTTTCCGTAATTCCATATTCTTTCCACTTCCGTTTTCAGCGTACCATAATACTTATCAGTATATACTTCTTCAAATTCTACAAACGCATTTTCAGCTATTTTCTGTCTGAAATCTTCCGGTGTATGGAAGAAATAATCTATTCCGTGTTTTTCTTCTCCACGGGGAGCACGGGTTGTTGCAGAAATCGAGAATTGAAGTTTAGGAAATTGCCCTAAACAATGCTTTACCAATGTAGTTTTGCCACTTCCTGATGGCGCTGAAAATATGATTACTTTATTCATTA
Organism: Elizabethkingia occulta; assembly: GCF_002023715.1. GTDB lineage: Bacteria > Bacteroidota > Bacteroidia > Flavobacteriales > Weeksellaceae > Elizabethkingia > Elizabethkingia occulta. The sequence continues at coordinate 168,232 of NZ_MAHX01000015.1, read as the reverse complement.
TATTGTATTGATTGATCGTATGAAACGGTCAATAATCGTTATTATTTCTATTTAATATTTTTTTAGCTTAAGATACCGGACATCAGCATTCTTTTGAAGGGATAAAATACAGGCGATTCCGGAAATTCTTTGCGTAACCGTTTAATATATTCTTCTTTGAACTGTTCCTGTAAGTGCTCCGGAAGTTTTTCCATATAGGGAATCAATGCCGTACCCGATGTCCATTCATATAGAGCATCTGCATTTGGTAAGATATGTGGGTATATTTTTTCGAAGATACAAATATCACTAAGACCATTTTCAAAAAAGATTTTACCATAATCTTCTATCTTTAGTACAGTCAATGGTCTAACCCATGAATTCAATGCTTCTTTATATGGGGATTCGGAAGCAAGATCTCTTATCAGCCTGTGTGTAAAATGATCATGATTGGAAGGAATCTGTATTGCTACTTGTCCGCCTTTTTCAAGCAGGCCAATCACTTTAGGAAAAACTATTTCATGTTCGTTCAGCCATTGCAGTGCTGCATTAGAAAAGATAAGATCATATTTCTCTACATCAGAAAGAGCTTGTTCTATATCTCTTTGCTGAAAATGAAGATTATTACCCCCATAGACTCTTGCTTTTTGCAGCATCTCGGCAGAAGAATCAACACCCAGGACTTTACTTCCGGGTAATTCTTTTGCCAGTTTGGCCGTCAGTTCTCCCGTTCCGCATCCAAGATCTATAACTTTCAGGTTTTCTTTCACCTGAACCAAACTTAGCAGATCATAGAAAGGAAGATAACGTTCATTTTTAAATTTCTCGTAAACATCCGGATTCCATGCCATAACACTGTTCTTTTATGTTTTATATTCTGTTAGCCCGGTAAAAAGCTCTTCCATTACAAAAGAGCTGATTATATCAGTATTCTAAAGTACGTTAAGACTTTGTTCTTTAATTTTTTCTAAATCATCCTTCATCTGTACTACCAGTTTCTGGATTTCCTGATGATTTGCCTTAGAACCTAAAGTATTAATTTCACGGCCTATTTCTTGGGAAATAAATCCTAGTTTCTTACCATTATTATCTTCTTCATTCAATACCTCAGTGAAGTATTTACAGTGCTGCGCCAATCTTACTTTTTCTTCGGAAATATCAAGCTTTTCAACATAGTAAGTCAGTTCTTGATAGAAGCGGCTTTCATCCACATCTCTGAAATCCTTAAGATTGTTCAGCATTCTTTCCTTGGTTACCTCTATTCTGGCCTCTTCAAAAGGAGCAACAAGGCTAAGGTTGCTTTCAATATTTTTAACATAAGACCTAAGTTCGGTTTCCAGAGATTTGCCTTCTGTAATTCTGAAGTCTATAAAATTATCGATGGCTTTTTCAATAATCAACAACAATTCGCTCCACTCTTCTTCAGTAAGTTCTGAATTGGATGTAGAAACAGCATCAGGAAGCTTTGTTGCAATTTTAAGAAGTTCTACTCTGTCAGCAGCTGTAACGATATCTGAAAGTTCATCCATATAGGCTCTGATAACGTCTTTATTAAGAGTTGTATCGGTCTTTCCATCGATAATTTCTACGTTTAAATAGAAATCGACTTTACCACGAACTATTCTTTCGCTCAATATTTTGCGGATATCAAATTCTTTTTCTTTATAGCGAAAAGGAATTTTAAGATTTAAGTCGAAACCTTTACTGTTCAGCGACTTTACATCAATACTTATCTTTTTGCCTCCGCATATACCTTCTGCTCTGCCGAAGCCTGTCATAGATAAAATCATATTCTTAGATTTTTGCAAATATACGAATGAATATACCAATCTATCACTTTCGTTCTGTACAATATAATACAGAAGATTATATACCAGCTACAAGCCTGTCGCAACGAATACTTCAATAAATACAGAAAGCTCTTACAGCAAGCAATATCAGACATCCGAAGTTATTTAAAGTAATGATATACAAACTATTTAAATTCATCTTTAAGAGTCCTGAATATTGATAATAAAGTTCTATTTTTGCAGTTATGAAGAGATGGTACCTCTACCCTTTTTCTCTGGGCTATGGTTTTGTAACCTCTGTCCGGAATTTATTTTTTAATATAGGCATACTTTCCAGCAAAAAATTCCGCACTCCGATTATAGGCGTGGGTAATCTTTCTGTGGGTGGAACCGGTAAGTCTCCAATTGTTATGTATCTGGCAGATATTCTCTCCAAACATCAGAAACGCACCGGAGTTTTATCACGTGGTTACGGACGACATACCAAAGGCTATGAAGTCGTGAACTATGAATCTACCTATAAACTGGTTGGAGATGAAGCGATGCAGTTGTTCGAACGTTTTAAAAACCGTATTGTCATCGCCGTTTGCGAAGACCGTGTTTTTGGAGCAAAAAAACTGATAGAAGATATGGATCTTAATGTTCTTGTATTGGATGACAGCTATCAGCATCGTTATATAAAGCCGGGCTTCAATATTTTATTAACAGATTATTCCGATCCTTTCTTTAAAGACTTTGTACTTCCTGCAGGAGATTTACGTGAATCCAGAAGTGGTTATAAAAGAGCCAACATGATTCTGGTAACAAAATGCCCTGAAGATTTAACAGAGGAAAAAAAGCAGTACTATATTTCGAGAATAAAGCCACAATACGGCCAGAAAATATTCTTCACCTCTATTGATTATGCGGATGAAGTATATTCCAAAGACAAATATTTACCAACAAATAACTTAGACTATTACGATATTCTACTCATTACAGGAATTGCAAATCCTAAACATTTACTAAAAGAACTAAGCAAATATTCACAGCGTGTAAAACACCTTAAGTTCAAGGATCATCATTCATTTACTGAAGAAGATATTAAGAAAATTGCCAGTGAGTATAAAAAACTTGGTGAATATAAACTGATCTTAACTACAGAAAAGGATTATGTCCGTTTAAAGACTTTCGATTACCTTCGGGACAAACTCTATTACTGGCCTATTAATGTGGTTATAGACAAGAAAAATGAATTTAATGAGATGATACTGGCATATTCCGAAAATAAGCAGTAATAACGTCCTGTATAAAGCTATAGTAAAATCCTTATTTCGATGAAATAAGGATTTATTTTTTGTATTTTCATCTTATTAAATAAGATCAGATACTAATGAGCAAATTTATTACCTTATCATTCGCATTAGTAAGTACAGCATTTGTATATGCCAATGATATAAAATTAGAAAATACCCGGCAGAAATATAATAGCGCCACTTCTATAAGTTATAGATCAACAGCTTTTTATCCTAATCCTGATACAGACGAAATTACTACTTCCAGCGTTTTTTATACTATTTATAATCTTAAAAACATGGCTTTTGATTTTCATAGTCAAAATGACGATACCGAAGAGATTTATAAAAATGGGATTTACACGGAGATTAAAAAGTCAGAAAAAGCTTATTACCAGTATGAAAATAAACAGAATCAGGATGAAGCAATGCAGTCCTCTCGTTTAGCACAATATGGTCCCGTAGCGCTCCTAAAACATAAATGGAAGCATATAGAAGACATATCAGCTGATGAAAAACTTCAGTCACATTATTCATTTATAGAAGATGAGCATGAATACAAGGGTAAAATCATTAAAACTATATTTCACCTTTACATTACACCGGATAATTCTATCTCAAAATTCGAAAGGAAAAGTTATGTAGATAACAAGTTAGGACAAACCGTAACATACATATTTAGTAACTATACTTTTTCAAACAAAAAAGATCCTTTTAACTACTTTCTACCAAGAAATTATTCTTTAAAATATTTTGAAAGAATTGAACAACTGAAGCCACTAAGAGAAAATACAGGTGCTCCTCTCTTTGAAGCTATAGATATTAACGGAAATAAAGTATATCTGAATACATTTCCAACAGAAAGGAAATTACTCTTATTTTCTTCTACCAATTGTGGTGCTTCAAAAGTTGTAAATGATTATGTTAGCCAAGCGGATTATGCACTGAACAATAACATCACATTAATCAATATATTTGGCTCGGATTCCATAGAAAATGTTACAAAGTATTTCAGAAACAAACAAGCAAATAATATTATAATTACGAACAGAAAGGATCTTGAAACAGGATATGGAATTTCGGGCTATCCTGTTCTATATATGATAGATAAAGAAGGTATTATTACTAAAGTTGCAGATGGAAGTGACCAGGTTATTTCATTATTAAAAGAGGTGAGCAGGGCTACAAATAAGTAAACTTTATAGTTATGTTCATAAACAAAAAAGACCGCTTTACAGCAGTCTTTTTTTGTATATGTAAAATGAATTATTTCAATTCAACTTCAGCACCAGCTTCTTCAAGTTGCTTCTTAAGAGCTTCTGCTTCGTCTTTAGATACACCTTCTTTGATTGGAGCCGGAGCACCATCAACGATATCTTTAGCTTCTTTAAGACCAGCACCAGTTAAATCTTTAACTAATTTAACGATAGCTAATTTAGAAGCACCTGCAGACTTAAGAATTACGTCGAATTCAGTCTTTTCTTCAGCAGCTTCACCAGCTCCACCAGCAGCTACAACTACAGCAGCAGCAGCAGGCTCGATTCCGTACTCATCCTTAAGGATAGCAGCTAATTCGTTTACGTCTTTTACAGTAAGGTTAACAAGCGTTTCCGCTAAATTTTTTAAATCTGACATTTTTAAATGTTTTAAATTGTTGAACGATTATATTTTTTCTTGAGTGTCTATTATTCTGCACTTGCTTCAGGAGCATCAGTGCTTTCAGCTGCCGCCTCAGGAGCAGGTGTTTCTTCAACTGCAGGAGCAGGAGCAGCTTCTTCAGCTTTAGCTTCAACAGTTTCTGGTTTGTTCTGTAGAGCAGAAACAACTCTCTGGATTGGAGATTGAAGTAATCCGATGATTTCTCCGATCATTTCTTCTCTAGACTTGATGTTTGCCAGAGTAGATAATTGGTTATCTCCGATATAGAAAGTTTCTTGCAAATAAGCAGATTTCAAAGCTGGTTTTTCAGCATTCTTTCTGAAACCCTGGATAAGCTTTGCAGGAGCGTTTGCAGTATCAGCAATCATTAAAGCAGAGTTACCTTTGAATGTTTCAAACATTTCAGAGTAATCTACTCCTTCGATTTGCTCCATTGCTTTTTGAAGCAATGTGTTTTTTACAACTCTTAATTGAACGTTGTTTTTGAAGGCTTGTCTTCTGAAATCTGAAGTCTGAGAAGCGTTCAATCCTTCAAGATCAGCTACATAAACAGCTTTTGCGTCTTGTAGTAATTCTTTGATCTCTTGTATTACTAGTACTTTTTCTTCTTTAGTCATTGTTCTTCAGATTTTAGTTTACAGATTTAGAATCAATCGCAATACCTGGACTCATTGTAGAAGAGATATAGATACTCTTTACATAAGTTCCTTTAGCAGCAGTTGGTTTCAATTTGATCAACGTCTGGATTAATTCCTGAGCGTTTTCTCTGATTTTGTCAGCATCGAAAGATACTTTACCAATTGCAGCATGGATAATACCATATTTATCTACTTTAAAATCAATTTTACCAGACTTTACTTCAGATACAGCTTTACCAACTTCTAAAGTTACAGTTCCTGATTTAGGGTTTGGCATTAATCCTCTTGGACCTAATACACGTCCTAACGGACCTAATTTACCCATTACAGCTGGCATAGTAACGATAACGTCAACATCTGTCCAACCTCCTTTGATTTTATCTAAATATTCGTCAAGACCTACATAATCAGCACCAGCAGCTTTAGCTTCTGCTTCTTTATCTGGAGTTACAAGAGCAAGAACTCTTACATCTTTACCAGTACCGTGAGGAAGAGATACAACACCTCTTACCATTTGGTTAGCTTTTCTTGGGTCTACGCCTAATCTTACGGCGATATCTACTGAAGCGTCGAACTTAGCAGTGTTTACCTCTTTTACTAAAGCAGAAGCTTCTTCCAGAGTGTATACTTTGTTCTTTTCGATTTTGCTTACAGCTTCTTTTTGTTTTTTTGTCAATGTTGCCATGAAATCAATTTTTAAGCGTTAAACGGATTTGTACCTGTTACTTTAAGACCCATAGATCTTGCAGTACCTGCAACCATACTTACAGCAGACTCCATTGTGAAGCAATTAAGATCCGACATTTTGTCTTCTGCTATCTTCTTAACTTGATCCCAAGAAACACTTCCTACTTTATTTCTGTTTGGTTCTCCGGAACCTCCTTTGATTTTAGCCGCATCCATTAACTGGATTGCTGCAGGTGGAGTTTTAATTACGAATTCAAAAGACTTGTCTTCGTATACTGTAATTACTACAGGTAAAACTTGCCCTGGCTTATCTTGAGTTCTTCCGTTAAATTGCTTACAAAACTCCATGATGTTAACACCTGCAGAACCTAAAGCAGGTCCTACTGGTGGAGAAGGGTTTGCTGCACCTCCTTTCACCTGAAGCTTAACCATTTTAAAGACTTTCTTTGCCATTTTAGCTTTTTTAAAATTTTAAATTTATAATGTGGAAGCATTTATAAATCAGAGGGTTAATATTCTCACATGTTTAACCCTACTATTTGGACTGCAAAATTATAAATTATTTTTGAATTAGCAATATGTAATAACTTAAAAATCAAAAAGATTTTATTTTTTTATTCTTTAGCCCGATTTTTCCAGCTGCTTAGGAATAAAAATATTCCACCAACCACAAATAATGATACTATATTAGCGTAAGTACTATAATGATAGGCATGAGTTGCCTTCAGAATATCGCCTTCCTTCCCTTGTAAAAGAAAGAAGATGCCACCAATAATACTTACGCCCAAGGCTATAGAAACCTGTTGTACGGTTAAATAGATTCCGGACGCAGAAGCGGTAAGGTCCGAAGAAATTTTACGGAGTGCCATCGTCATCATAGATGGTAACATGGTTCCGCATCCTATACCGTATAAAAATAGTATGAAGTAAATTAAAAAACTATTGATGTGCTCGCTTGTAAAGTAGCAGATGTGAAGTACCAAAGCAACAATCATAATACAACTGCCGCCAAGCATCACTTTATAGTCGTATTTCATAACCATTCTTACCGAAAATAACGAGGCAATAAAATAACCGATTCCCTGCAATACAAACATATTTCCAACCTCTAAAGAGGAAAGATTCAGGTGGTTTTGCAAATAAATAGCATTTAGAAAAAAATAAGAATCCTGAGCAATATAATAGAATACCGCCGCCATTATACCAATATTGAATTCTTTAAGCGAAAAAAGACTAACATCTATCAGAACCGTATTTTGTTTTGTAAGCCTATACTTTTCATACAAATAGAAGAGAAGCAGAAGAACAAAGGAAGACAGGAGCATTGCAATACTCCATATTGGCCAATGTATATCTCCGCCAACAATGAGTGGATAAATTAAGGTTATAAAAAAGACAGTTAATAAGAGCAAACCAAATCCATCAAAAGATTTTTGTTTAATAACCGGTACTTCTGTCAATTTTAAAATGCTCAGAACAAAAGCAATTCCGCCCAAAGGAATATTAATCATAAAAATAAGCCGCCAGCCTTCAATTCCCAATACACTCAGTTCTGGTAAAAAGCCTCCCAAAAACTGCCCGACAACAGATGCTGCTCCGGCAATACTTCCGTAAATTCCAAAAGCTTTTGTGCGTTCCTTAAAGTCCGGAAAAACATAGGGAATCATTCCAACACCTTGCGGCACCATAAAAGCAGCGCTTACTCCCTGAAAAAATCTAAGTATATTGAGCTGAAATGTAGTTTGTGCAATGCTACAAAAAAAAGAAAATATTGTAAACAGCAACATTCCCCATGCATATACTTTTTTCTTACCCCATGTATTACCGGCAATACTACCTGTTATAAGAAAAGCGGCATACCCCAGAACATAAGCAACAATAATAAACATAGCTCCGGAATTAGTTCCGTTCAAACTTTCTTTTATACTTGGCACAGCTACATTCACTACAAACAGGTCTATTACAGCTAAAAATATACTCATGGACAGCAACAGCAAAACACAAATATTTCTAAAACTTTTCATAATTTTATATATAAATTTGTTACAATTATAGCATTGAAAAGGTGCCAAAGTCAAGTAGGTAAAAAAACAATACATAGTATGGAAAACAGTACTAATCCAGAGAATGAGTGCATTACATATTCAGAAAAATCAGAAAAAAATTATGATGCCCTCAATACTCTTCAGCTGATTAGTGGTAAATGGAAGATATTAATAATGAAATCTATTGCCGAAAGCTGTCCTAAAAGATTTGGGGAACTTCGGAAAGATATGGATTCCATGTCTCAGGGAACACTTACTACCCAATTACGTGAATTGGAAGAGAACGGACTTATATGCCGTAAAATATATGCAGAAGTACCTCCCAAAGTAGAGTATAAACTAAGTAATCTGGGAATAACTCTGCTTCCTATTATCTCTGAACTGGAAAACTGGTGGCAGGATTATTCGCTTTGTATAAAAAACAAATAGAAAAAAAACAACAATAATTTATATACAGACCTTCTCTACAGAAGGTCTTTTTTAGTCATTTACTAATAATTATCTCACTATTTGAAAGCCAAAAAACGTATAAGTTAAAACTTATATCCGACCTATAACTACTGATTCAAATTTTCTTTAGTAGAAAAACTTCTATTGTATGATTTTCAGCACATGATTATTCCCTATGAAAAATATCATCAAACAACCACTATAATTAATATATAATTTAGCACTGTAAACAATGAATTATTTAAAAGATGAACAAGTATTTTATTTTAGCAGGATTATTTTTATCAGTGGGAGCAAGTGCTCAGAACTGGCAGGTAAGATTAAGAGGAATTAGCGTTCAGCCTAATGAGAAATCTACTATTGATGTAATCGGAGGAAATGCAAATGTTTCCAACTCTTACATTCCTGAAGTGGATTTCACCTACTTCTTCAATAAAAATATCGCGGCAGAATTAATTCTGGGAACTACAAAGCATAATGTAAATGCTGAGAACACTTCTTTGGGAAATGTGAATCTGGGCAGTGTATGGCTGCTACCTCCAACTCTTACACTCCAATACCACTTCTATCCAACAAAAACAATAAAGCCATATGTAGGTGCCGGTATTAACTATACCTTCTTCTACAGCTCCAAGCCTGGTGATGTTACCCATGTAGATTACAAAAACAATGCAGGTTTTGCATTACAGGGAGGTATAGACTATATGATCAATGATAAGTTTTTTGTCAACTTCGATATGAAAAAGATATTCCTGAAAACCGATGTAACAGTAGATGCTGCCGGAACCAATATTCCCGCAAAAGTAACATTGGATCCATTTTTATGGGGATTTGGTGTGGGAATGAAATTCTAGATAAACTAAACTCGTTATTTATAAATATCAATGGCCAATGCTATTCAGTTACCAACGGCTTTAAAACAAGTAATAGCAAAAATTCAAGGACATTTTTAGGAGTTAAAAACCGGCCAATTGATAGAAAGGCTGTCTCAGGATTCTGATGACAGTCTTTTTTATATCTAATGTTTCATTCCTGATCTTACTCTGAATAAGATTCTCAGAAACTCATACTTATATGCCCCGCCTGGATCAGGCACAAATCTAGAGGAAAAAATAATATTCCTATTGTTAGATAGCATTCCTACGGAATACTTACTTTCTAATATACTTATTTTTACACAGATAATGCTTCAGGGGAGCATCTTTCAATCTTTCTGAATAAATAAGCTCCGTTAGAGGCTTTATCTCTAAAGATTACAATTATGAACCTCCAGAACGTTCCGGAAGAACGTTATCTTAATTCGGAAAGCGAAAATCATTCAGATGAAAATCAAAAAACTTTAGATTAAATATTTCAACCTCCTATCAGCTAAACTGCTTGCCTAATGCTGAGTTTTTGCTCCTGATATTTACACAGAATCCTCAACACAATTAAGCATAAAAAAAACCGAAAGCATAACTTTCGGTTTATATATTTTCAAGAACCTTAGTTCTTTTCTACCTGCATGTAGTTTAGTTCTAGTGGAGTCTTTCTTCCGAAGATAAGAACCATAACTTCCAGTTTCTTTTTGTCTTCGTGGATTTTTTCTATTGTTCCGTTGAATCCGTTGAAAGGTCCGTCGATTACTTTTACATTCTCTCCTACTGTGTAAGGGATACCTGCATCTTGTGCAAACTCGGACAACTCATCCATTCTTCCTAACATTTTGTTCACTTCAGCTTTACGCATCGGAACAGGATCTCCTCCTTTTGTTAAACTCAGGAATGAAATCACTCCCGGAATGTTTTTAATGATGTGTGGAATCTCCCCAACAAGATTTGCCTCAATCATTATATAACCTGGATAGTAAGGTCTCTCTTTTGGAACTTTCTTTCCATTTCTCATCTGGATTACCTTCTCCATTGGTATTACTACCTGCGATACGTCTTTTTCCAGACTAAGTCTTTTAACTTCAGTTTCAATATAGTTTTTAACTTTATTTTCCTGACCACTGATAGCTTTTATAACATACCATTTCAATTCGCTCATAGAAAATAATTTTTAGTTAAAAGCACCAATTAATAGAGTATAAATATTCTTGATAGCTTCACTAAAAAGCGTATCTATCCCGAAAGTAAAAACAGCAAGCAGAATAGTAGCTATCGCAACTACCGTAGTAGAAGACTGCAACTGAGGCCACTTTGGCCATTCTACTTTATCTTTAAATTCTATGAAAGAATCTTTAAGAAAACTTATTAAACTCATCATTATTAATTTGCACGGGCACTAGGATTCGAACCCAGATCAACGGTTTTGGAGACCGGTATCCTACCATTGGACGATGCCCGTAGATTAAAAGCTCCGCAAGTTTCCTTGCGGAAGCTTTAATATTATTTTAAATCTTAGTCTAAGATTTCAGTAACCTGACCAGCACCTACTGTTCTACCACCTTCTCTGATCGCGAATCTAAGTCCGTCGTTAAGAGCGATTGGTTGTAACAATTCTACAGTGATAGTTAAGTTATCACCAGGCATTACCATTTCTACACCTTCTGGTAAGAAGATTTCACCTGTAACGTCAGTAGTTCTTACATAGAACTGAGGACGGTATTTGTTGTGGAATGGAGTGTGACGTCCACCTTCTTCTTTAGAAAGGATATAAACCTCAGCTTTGAATTTCTTGTGTGGCTTAACTGAATCTTTCTTAGCGATAACCATACCTCTCTTGATGTCAGTTTTTTCAATACCTCTCAACAATAGACCTACGTTATCACCAGCTTCACCTCTGTCTAGGATTTTTCTAAACATCTCAACACCTGTAATAGTAGAAGTTAACTTCTCGTCACCCATACCTACGATGTCAACAGGATCACCTGTATTGATTACACCAGCCTCGATTCTACCAGTTGCAACAGTACCTCTACCTGTAATAGAGAATACGTCTTCGATTGGCATAAGGAATGGCTTATCAGAATCTCTTACCGGTTGCTCGATCCAAGTATCAACAGCTTCCATTAGAGCATCTACAGTAGCTACCCATTTAGCATCTCCGTTAAGAGCACCAAGAGCAGAACCTTGAATTACTGGAGAGTTATCACCATCATATTCGTAAGTAGATAATAGATCTCTAAGTTCAAGCTCAACAAGCTCTAACAATTCTGGATCATCTACCATGTCAACTTTGTTCATGAACACAACAATTCTAGGTACGTTTACCTGACGGCAAAGTAGGATGTGTTCTCTAGTTTGAGGCATAGGACCATCTGTAGCAGCACATACTAAGATAGCTCCGTCCATTTGAGCAGCACCAGTTACCATGTTTTTTACATAGTCGGCGTGACCTGGACAGTCAACGTGAGCATAGTGTCTGTTTTCAGTTTCATACTCGATGTGTGCAGTATTGATAGTAATACCTCTTTCTTTTTCTTCAGGTGCAGAGTCAATTGCAGAGAAGTCTTTTTTCTCAGCAAGACCTTTATCTGATAATACTTTACTGATAGCAGCAGTCAAAGTAGTTTTACCATGGTCAACGTGACCAATAGTACCAATGTTAAGGTGTGGTTTGTTACGATTAAACGTTTCCTTTGCCATGATCTTAATGTTTAATTATTAACTAATTGATTTTTTTCAGTGTGCAAATATAGTCATTTTTTAGATAACAAAATTTTTTTTGAAAAATTTTATATCTATTTTATTCCTTAAAAAACACAAAAGGTTTTTTAAATACTTTCAAAAATCTTCTTAAAAACAAAAAGACTAAATGAGCTTTAACAAAAAACCCTCCCATTCATTAAGAGAAGACTTCCAATCTTTGCACTGAGCCAATATCGGGATTTGAACCCGAGACCTCTTCCTTACCAAGGAAGCGCTCTACCCCTGAGCTATATCGGCAGGTAAAAAAAAATCACATTCCGCAAGGGTTTGTGATTTTTTTCTTGAGCGGAAGACGGGGGTCGAACCCGCGACATTCAGCTTGGAAGGCTGACGCTCTACCAACTGAGCTACTTCCGCTTATTAAGTTTTGAATATTTACGCCTGTTGGTAAGCGTTTGCAAATATACAACAAAAATTCAAAACTGCAAATTTTATTTAAAAATTGTGGGGAGAGCAGGATTCGAACCTGCGAAGTCTCACGACAACGGAGTTACAGTCCGTCCCATTTGGCCGCTCTGGTATCTCCCCAGTTTTTTTTTTAAATATATTGAGCCTCCAGAGGGATTCGAACCCACGACCCCGAGATTACAAATCACGTGCTCTGGCCAACTGAGCTATGGAGGCAAAAGATTTCAAAAGAACAACTAATCTATATTTGTATCCGTTTTGCGAGTGCAAATATAGAACGTTTTTTTGAAATCTTCAAAATTATTTTAAACTTTTTTTCATTTTTTTTTCTACGCAGTTTCTTTTTTCTTGATTAACAGCTTTTTAGCCGCATCCACGCAACTGTCAATACTTTCCTCAAAACTTGCTGTTGTTTTCTTAACAACGATATCTTCCCCTGGAATATCCAAAAGAACCTCGGCAGTTTTATTTTCTTTATCCGCAGTATTTTCAACTTTTAAAAGAACTTTACATGACTGTATTTTGTCATAGAATGTTTCCAGCTTGTTTACTTTTTTCTCAATATGTTCTTCTAACGGAGCATGAGGGGTTAATCCAAAGGATTGTACAGTAATTTTCATAATTCATCTTTTTTTGTGGCTCTTGGATGAGCCTGGTTAATCACTTTTTTCAACTGTTCAATACTTGCATTAGTGTACACTTGCGTACTTGCAAGGCTAGCATGACCTAAGATTTCTTTTACCGCGAATATCTCTGCACCATTATCCAACACATGTGTTGCAAAACTATGCCGAAGCATATGCGGGCTTTTCTTCTTCTTAGAACTAACATAACTAAGATAGAAGTTTACTTTGGAATAAACAAACTTTTCAGTCAGTTTCTTCCCTCTGTGATTAACAAAAAAGAGATGATTATAATCAGGTAGAGAATTCCTTTCCGCAAGGTATTCCTGAAGGATATTTTCCAGATCCGGAGACATCGGAATCTGTCTTTGTTTATTTCCTTTACCATGTACTTTCAGGATCCGGCTGCTAAAATCCACATCGTGAAATTGCAGTGTACATAATTCGGATTTTCTCATTCCGGTCTGATAAAGGGTTTCTATAATTGCTTTTGTAAGGATATCCTGCTTTTCTGTAAAAACCTGCTGTAACTCCTCCATCTCTTCCTGAGACATCGGAATCTGTTTTTCGGCATAGAACTTTAAAGAATCTATGGCTTCCAATGGTGATACTTTAATATCTCCCACTTTCATCAGAAACAAATAGTAACTCCGCAGACTGGACAGTTTACGATTTATACTTCTATTGGTAAGCTTTTTTTCGTTCAGAGATATAATAAAGTTCCGTACAATCTTTTTATCAACCCGCAAGGTATCTTCCATCCCTTCCGTATCCATGAGAAAAGCCATAAAATCATGGAGATCTTTTTTGTAACTCGTAACTGTGTTTTCCGAGTAACGCTTCTCAACTCTTATATATTCGAGAAACTTATCTATGAGTGTCATAATAGCTATAAAATAAAATCACTTTCCAAATATAAACATTCGGAAAGTGATTGTATCTAATAAACCTGGAAAAATTAGCTTATGCCTGTTCCTCCTGGCTAACGCCTCTTTGCTTGTGAGCTGCTTTTTGAATCTTTTGTCTATGAGTCACAGAAGGTTTAACAAACTGTTGTCTAGCTCTTAGCTTTCTTACAACACCTGTTTTATCAAATTTTCTTTTGTACTTCTTTAGAGCTCTATCGATAGATTCTCCGTCTTTTACTGGAATTATTAACATATTTTACATCTCATTTTCGAATGCAAAAGTAAATAAAATTTCTGAAAGCGCAAATTTATTTTTAAATTTAAACCTTAATTCTCAATTCTTTAATGAACACTTACACCGTTATAAATGCCTCTGCAGGCTCCGGGAAGACTTATAGTCTAATTAAAAATCTCCTGAAGATCTGCCTACGCAATAACAGACCTGAAATTATCCGAAATATTCTGGCGCTTACTTTTACCAATAAAGCAGCCAATGAAATGAAGGAAAGGATTCTGTCATGGCTTGGGGATTTTACATCGGATCGTTACATGGATATTCAGGCATTGGCCGATATTCAGAAAGAATTAAAAGCTGAAGGCATTCACCTGACTCTGGAAGACCTTCATCAGAGATCGAAAAATTTACTGGATTATATCTTACATCATTATTCAGCACTTAATATTAGTACTATTGATAAGTTCAATACCAGATTAATTCGCTCTTTTGCCTACGAACTGGGATTGCCTCAGAATTTCAATCTGGAAATTAATGCTGCCCCCTTTCTTCTGGAAGCCGTAGACCAGACACTGGATAAAATTGGTGATAACGAACAGCTTTCTGTAGCATTTATGGATTATGTCAACTACAATCTGGATAATCAGAAGCGGGAAAACCTACAGAAGACCTTATTCGATAGTGCAAAGAACTTTAATAGTGACATTCATTATTTTACCTTAGGAAAGAATAAGAATTTTGACTGGGATGCTTATTCTGATGAAAAAGAAAAGTTGAGAAAAGAAATAAAGCAACTGATGAAAGATGCTAAAGAAAGAGCTCTTTCGTCTGTTGAGCTCATAAAGTCCCGCGATTTGTTAACAGAAGACTTTGCCGGTGGTAAGGTAAACAGTATTGCTGTTTTTTTTGAGAAATATCTGAATACCGAATCCCCTGCCCTTCCTACCAATTCTGAAGAAAAGGCTCTGGAAAACTACAATAAACTATCCGGTGCAAAATCTAAAAACCGTGCAGATGAAATTGCTGCTATTCTCCCTATCCTGCTGGATAATAGAAAAAACATTATTCTTAATCATCTGGAAATAGAGAAGAAGAAGAAAATTCATACAGCTCTCCTTCCGTTGAAAGTAAATAAAGAGATACAGGATCAGTTAAAATTTATTGAAGACGAGAACGACTTGTTAATGCTCTCCCGCTTCAATGTATTGATCAACGAACAGCTTCGTAACGAGCCTTCTGCATTTATCTATGAAAAAGTTGGTGAGCAATATCAGCATTATTTTTTCGATGAATTCCAGGATACTTCATTTCTGCAATGGCAGAATTTTCTTCCTCTTCGGGATCATATCCTTTCCGAAGAAAGTACCAGTTTTACTCTTGTAGGCGATCCGAAGCAGAGTATATACAGATTCCGGGGTGGAGATGCACAACTGATGCTGGACATTATTAATAAAAAGGAACAGACTCCCAGATATGCAGACATTCATAATCTGGAGCATAATTACCGAAGTAGTTATAACATTGTAGAATTTAACAATAAACTATACAAGTATCTTTCTGATTTTGTACAGGAAGATTACCGCGACATATTTGGTACTCTGGCACAGCAGAAACCACATTCGGAGAATGCAGGCCGCGTAAAAGTAAACCTTGTAGAAAACAATAGTGCAGATGTTTTCTTTGATGATGTAGCCGAAAAAATGAAAAATGATATTCAGGAATGCCTGGACAATGGTTTTGGCTTTTCGGATATTGCCATATTATGCCGAGGTAATAATGATATCCTGAAGTTCTCCCAGTCGCTTTCGGCTCTGGAAGTAGATTATAAAAATGAAAAACAATTTATCCGGACTATTTCAGAAAAAGGATTAACACTGGATCTTTCTTCAACCATTAATGCTGTTATCCAATATCTGCTATGGTATTCGTTTCCGAAAAACAGAAGATACCTTGTTCTTTGCCTTTATTATCTGAATAAATCGGGCCGTATAAGTATTGAAGACTTCAGTGCTGAGCTTTCTGATATTCTATTGGCTGAAAATACCTCGTCCCTGCAGGAGAAGGTGGAAGAAAAATACAAACTGAAGCTTACTTCCGATATTCCAAATCTCAATACCTATAGTTTTATTGAAAGTATTTTACAGGAATTTTCGGTAAAAGGAAAGGAAACCGATTACCTCATCAATTTTCTGGAACTTTTATATGGCTTCTTCCAAAATATGGCAGCCACACTAAAAGATTTCCTTCAATACTGGCAGGAAGAAGGCCATTCTATCAGTATTCAGGCTTCAGAAAATACAGATGCCATTAATCTGATGACAATACATAAATCCAAAGGACTCGAATTCCCTGTGGTTTTTCTTCCTATGAGGAACAGCCATAAGGATACACAGTTTAATGACTGGTATGATATTTCAGATTCCAGAGAGCAGGCTTTACAAACAGTAAACCTTACTTCTTTTAATAAAGATCTTGCACAATACGATCAGGGCATGACATCTTTTAATGAAGAAAACACCTATAAAAATAAAATCGACAGATTTTGTATTCAGTATGTAGCAACGACAAGAGCGGTAGAGCAAATGTTTTTCTATATTCAAAAACCTGGGAAAACTTCAGGATATCTGGAAATATATGATTTTATTGCAGGGCAAAAGAATACTGACGAAGATAGTTTCGATTTTTTCGAAACAGATGAGAAGCATTTACTAAAACAGCATAAAAAAACAAAGCAACAAACCGGACAGGATCTTCACATTGGTTCGTTAAGAGCTTCAGATGAAACTTTCAGTACTGAAATAAAAATTGCAACACCTTCCAAAAGCTATCAGGAACGAAATGAAAGTGTAAAAACGGGTATATTCACGCACCAGATTCTCGAAAAAGTTGTTACGAAAGATGATGCACCATATGTTCTGAAACAATATTTATTGGATGGTACTATTACTCAGTCTGAATTTGAAGCTGTACAGATTAGGCTGAATAAATTATTCGAAGCATATCCACAGTATTTCGATGGTCATTATGAAGTTATCAATGAACGGGATATTCTGTTTTCCGATAAGGGAGAATCCCGTTTGTTACGTACCGACCGTCTGCTAAAAGCACCTGAAGGCTGGATTATTATAGACTTTAAAACAGGGGCTGAACGTGAAAAATATGAAGCCCAGATCGATATCTATAAAAAGGCATTAGAAAAATCCGGAGAAAAAGTCTGGAAAGTAGAAGTGTTATATATATAATGAAGAGATTATCTCAAAAAAGGTCATCAGTATTTTATTTTGCCATCCTGAGCCAAGTCGGTAATGAGTCCGACGCACTATCGAAGTATTTTTTAACGATCAGTGCTTTGTAATTGGAAATGTTTCGACAGGCACAACATGGCTTCTTTTGAGACCACTTCTTAAAATACTTCAAATGGCTTTAACTCCAGAAGATTGTTTTCTTTCTTTTCTCTTTCCTTCAATCTTTTCTCTGCTTCACGCTGCATTTCAGGGCTTAGCTGAAATCCGCTCATATTAAATACTCCTACTCCATTAGCATTCTCCCGCAGCTTTGCTAAATCTTTAGGTTTTATCTCCGTTACACGCTGTATTGTCAGTGGGGAAAAGAGTACTTTTTCTTTTTTATTTCCCTGCAACATAAAGGAGTAATGGGATTTTTCATCCGAAACTGAAACAATCAGTCCCGGTAATCCCTGAAATTTATATGGACCGAAATTTAATGGAATATCTGGTGTGAACCATGCTGTCCAATTCCGACCACCTATTTCCAACGTTGCTTTCTGACAATTGTATACACCTATTTTTTTAACCTCATCTTCTATCTTCCAATTCATTTTTGAAAGTGGAAATTGATATTTATAATTCTTCATACCAATTGTCTCTACAATCATCTGTTCCTGTTTATCCGGATTAGTATAAATATTATAATTAAACTTTGTTTTCATCCGCCCCATCATCGCAAGCGCTGCTGTGGCATCGTTGGTAACAGCGACAGAATAAATAACAGAATCTTTCATCAGCTTATTCTTACTGGCAAAACGCGACTCTTTTCCTAAGACATCCAGAAAAAAAAGTTCTTTTCTTACATCTCCTAAATCTGTTGAATCTATTTTATAGGCAAGTTCATACGTGAATCTGTTTATATTTTCCTCTTTAATATTTTGGGTAAAATATTGATTGATAATTAAAAGGAAAATAAAAAGTGTAATTTTTCTATTCATATAATATTATTAAATCTGATTTTGTGAAAATTAAATTTAACTAATTTTTTAGTGTTACGGAAATGTTTTTCCTATAAATATTAAGTGAATAGTTGATCATATTTTATAACAAAAAACTATTTTTAATACTTTTAAAATTATTCTTTTTCAATCGGATTATAGGGAATAGACTTTCCTCTGTCTCGTATTTGGTTTCCAGCTGCATCATAAGTCTCTCCCAAATAATAACCTGGGTTTTCATGATAATCCTTTGCAAGTTTCCTGAATTGCTCTCGGGTAACAATTCGAATTTCCTTATCATTTCTTCTATAGATTTCTCTTGGTATTTTATCCATTGCAACCGCTTTAAAATGAAACTCATCTTTATTATCTTCTATTTCCATAATTAGTCCCGGAAGTCCTTCAAAAACATAAGGTCCATTACTAATAGGAATTTCAGTAGTATACCAGGCTACATATTTCCGTCCTCGGTATTGCGTTGTAGCTCTATTACAATTGTATCCTAGTATTATCTTAGTTTCAGTTTCAAGTTTCCAATTAAAATCAGGTTGCTTTTCATCATATTGATAAGCGTTAAGAACACGATCCTGAACTATAATTGTTTTATTATCCCTATCTTTTATCAAAACATTATTCCACTTACCTCTCATTTGAAACAATTTATTAAATTCTTCATTTGTAACCCTTTTTTGGGTATTATAAATCTTCGTCAGGGAATCAGACTTAATACTATTAAGATCAGAAAATTTTGATTTTGATTTGCCCAATTCTAAAACGCATATCGTTTGTATCTTGGATTTCGATCTCTTAATAAAAGAGAATTCATAGTATATATTTTGCTGGCTCTTATCCAGCGTCTCTCCACTAAAAGAAAAGAATCTCATTGGAATTTCTCCATTAAACTCAATCTTCTGAGATTTAATGAGACTTGCTAAAAAGCAAAATAAAAATATTAAGGTCTGATTTTTCATTTTATAATTTGGTAGCAATAACTTTTGATAAAGATATAATTTTTGCTTATACCTTTTTAAATCATTAACGTCAAGTACTTTTTCGTAATTTTACTCTGTGAATCCCAACTTAGAACTTCAGCTAAAAACCTTACCACAAGATCCAGGTGTTTATCGTTATTATGATAAAGACAACAACTTATTATATGTAGGTAAGGCCAAAAATCTAAAAAAAAGAGTCCTCTCCTATTTCAATAAAAATCATGGTGGCTACCGTACCCGTATTATGGTATCCAAAATAATACGCCTTGAAACCACTATTGTAAATAGTGAGTATGATGCTCTTTTACTGGAAAACAACCTTATTAAGGAGCTTAATCCATATTATAATGTAATGCTAAAGGATGATAAAACCTATCCTTGGATTTGCATTAAAAATGAGTCTTTTCCCAGAGTTTTTCTTACCCGAAATGTTATAAAAGACGGATCCGAATATTATGGACCTTATGCCAAGCCCCGGCAGGCAAAAATTCTGATCGATACTATTAAGAAGATTTATAAACTACGAACCTGTAACCTCAATCTTAGTCCGGACAAAATTGATGATGGAAAATACAAAGTATGTTTGGAATACCATATTAAGAATTGCCTTGGCCCATGTGAAGGTTTGGAATCTGAAGAGGAATACAATGACAAGATTAAAGCCATCCGTGGGATTATAAAAGGTGATTACAAGATTGCCCGGCAGTATCTGACAGAGCAAATGATGCATTTTGCAGAAAAAATGGAATTCGAGAATGCTCAAATGGTAAAAGAGCGACTCGAAATCCTGGAAGATTACCAAACGCATAGTATGGTTGTAAATGCCTATATAAATGATGTGGATGTTTTCGGAATTTTCTCAGATGAATCTGCAGCTTATGTCAATTACTTTAAGATTAATAATGGCTCCATCGTACAATCCTTTACTACAGAAATTAAAAAAGTTCTGGAGGAAAGTGACGAAGAAATTATGGAAGAGGCTTTAGTAGAAATTCGTCAGAAGTTTAGCTCAAAATCCAAAGAAATCTATCTTCCATTCCATCTTTCAGTAGAAATTCCGGGTGCAAAGATTATTGTCCCGAAGGTTGGTGATAAAAAACGAATTGTAGAACTTTCCGAAAAGAATGCCCGCGAATATCGCCTGGAAAAGCTAAAGCAGGTACAAATTGTAGATCCGGAAAGACATACCAACCGTATTATGGCAGAAATGCAGAAAAATCTGCGCATGCCTGTTGAACCTCGACATATAGAAGGTTTTGATAACTCGAATATTCAAGGTACAAATCCCGTATCTGCGTGTGTTGTATTTAAAGATGGCAAGCCTAGTAAACAAGATTACCGCATATTTCATGTAAAAACGGTGGAAGGTCCTAATGACTTTGCTACGATGGAAGAAGTTATTCTACGCAGGTATAGCCGTCTTTTAGATGAAGGAGAAGATTTACCACAGTTAATCCTGATAGATGGAGGTAAAGGTCAGCTTAGCTCTGCAATAAAAAGTTTGAAAACTCTTGGACTATATGGTAAGATAACAATTGTTGGTATTGCAAAAAGGCTGGAAGAAATTTTCTTCCCGGAAGACCCTATTCCTTTATATCTGGATAAAAAATCGGAAACTTTAAAAATATTGCAGCGTGTAAGAGATGAAGCCCACCGCTTTGGAGTGAAGCACCATCGCACCCGCAGAAAAAACTCGACTATAAAATCGGAACTGGAAGAAATACCGGGTGTAGGCCCCAAAAGTATAGAATTACTTCTGTCCAAAATGAAATCGGTAAAACGAATCCGTGAAGCCAACATGGAAACACTGGAAGAAATTCTGGGAAAAAGTAAAGCCAAAATGGTATTCGAATATTTTAACGGAAACGAAAATACATAAAAAAAGCAGTGATTAATTCACTGCTTTTTTATTCTCATTATTTCTTCTGAAAAACTTCTTTCTGATAAGTATCGTTAGCCTGAGGAATTTCAATGATTAAGCTTCCGTTCTCTGCGTAGCCTAATGCTGTAGCACCGTTTTCCATCTTCACTCGGTAAACACCCTGCTTGCTGGTCTCAGTAAATACTGCATATGGAGAAGAGCTGCTTCCGCTTGCCAGAATAAACTGACCGGATCCCATATTGATCTTCTGTACACTAATCTTTCCGTTGCTGAAGACTTCAGCTTTATTTGTTGTTGCAATAGGTGAAGAAGCTTCAGATTTTGTTACTACCGGAGCAGAAACAGCTTCTGTTGTTTTAACTTTTTCAACTTTAGCTACAGCTTCTTCTTTAGGCTTCTTCGTATTTTCTACAATACTGATTGTCTGAGACGGATTAGATACAGGTACCGTTCTTAGAGAAATTTCTAAAGCATCCGGAAAACCTGTTTCATATTCTTTTTGCATAGACATGCCTTTAGACTCTAGTAATACCTTATCATTACAATCGCTAAATTTTACAATAACTCTGTTTCGGAACATGCTACTATTGTCCAGAAGGTTTGCACGTGCTACACTACATCTGTTTTGTGATAATTCTGCGGGCCAATCTTCCTTCTCTTCCTGAATAACCTTATAATTTTTACTCTCTAATCCTTTTACCAATTGCTTGTTCAGATCATATTTGTTCATTTCTTTTTCAAATGTCTTCGGAACATAGATGTACTGAAAGTCACTTATTTTTTGACCATAAGCTGTAACTACACTACTGATAAGGAATATTGATAATAACTTCTTCATAACATGGGTATTTTACCTAATAAAATTTTGAACTAAATTAATCAAAAAACAAACTCTAACCACCGAATCTTTCAATTTATTATAAAAATAACCGTAAAAGGCTTTATTTATATTTTAGTAACTTACACTATATAAATACATTCCATTTCTGGATTATACAGATTCACTGAATATTAACTAAAACCTTTTATTATGAAAATAGGACTTTTTGGATTCGGAAAAACGGGGAAAGCAGTTGCATCTGTTATTCTTCAGAATAAAGAACATTCCTTGCAATGGATTTACCGGAAAACAAACAGACTAAATAACAGAAGTGCTTCTGAATTTTTCGGAATAGAAAGTACAGACGCTGGTAATATTTACTCTGAAAACAATCTTAGCATAGAAAAGTTATTAGACGAACACCCTGTTGATGCAATCATAGATTTTTCTTCTTCGGACGGAATATATACTTACGGAGACGCTGCTGCCAGGAAGAATGTAAAAATAATTTCTGCAATTTCTCATTACACCACCAAAGAAATTAATTTTCTGAAAAAACTGGCAAAAAAGGCTACCGTATTCTGGTCACCCAATATTACACTTGGAATCAACTATTTACTTTATGCCTCTACATTTCTTAAAAAAATAGCGCCCTCTGTTGATATCGAGATTATTGAAGAACACTTCAAAGACAAAAAGGGGATTTCGGGCACTGCTATACGAATCGCAGATGCTTTAGATATAAAAGACGAAAACATAAACACTGTAAGAGCAGGAGGCATTGTAGGAAAACATGAAGTTATATTCGGTTTTCCTTTTCAAACGGTACGGTTAATTCATGAATCTATTTCCAGAGATGCTTTTGGTAATGGTGCTCTATTTGCAGCCGAACATCTTGCAGATAAAAAATCGGGATTCTACAAATTCGAAGATTTATTACATCCTTATTTTAATGTATAACAGCTTCCGCCGTCTTTTTTCTTCTGGCTTTGATAACAGCATTTACGATAATAGCTAAAATCATAATTGCTGAAGCTCCGTAAAATACAGGACTCATTTCTTCAGACTTGCCAAAAATAAAATAAGCCAAAATAATTCCATAGACAGGCTCCAGGTTTACAGTGAGTGCCAATGTAAACGGAGAGATGTATTTCATGAGCTTTACTGATTCCAACATTGGATAGGCTGTAAAAAAACTGGCCAGAAGCAAAAGCAATAAGATATTCTTCCAGTCTATATTTACTACAGACCCAATTTCACCAGATCCAAGTAAAAATAGGCTAACCAATATCCATCCTCCGAAGATTTCATAAAAAATGATATTTTCTGAGGATGTTTTTCCAAACAGTTTTCCGTTTAGTACCGTAAAAGTAGCACCTAAGAAAGCACATATCACCCCAAAAATAATTCCTATTTTGTGTTCAAATTCAACATTGAATATAAGCAGCATACAGGACACAATAATAAGTCCGAGCAACAGCTCCACCCAATCCAGTTTCCTACGGTAAATAATGGGCTCCAGTATAGATACAAATAATGTAACTGTAGCCAGACAAGACAATGCGATAGATACGTTGGATATCTTAATAGAATAAAAGAAGCACAACCAGTGCCCACCCATTAGTCCGCCAACACCAATCAACTGCCAGAATAGTTTACGGGAAACTTTCATAGATTGTTTCTTCACAATCCTAATGAAAAGATAAAGAAATAAAGCCGCAAATAACATCCGGAAAAATACAAGCTTCAGGGCATCAACTGTAATCAGTTTTCCCAAAATCGCCGTAAATCCCCATAAAAAAACGATTAAATGCAACCGAAACTGCGAAGACCTGAACATCATAATTATTAAAATACAAAATTAGCGAATTATTCATATTTTTACCCAAAAAATTAATATGGATTTCCTGAGTGTTTTCGCTTCTACAGATGCATGGGTTGCATTACTAACACTAACATTTTTAGAGATTGTTCTGGGGATAGATAATATCGTATTTATCTCTATCGTATCTTCTAAACTAAGTCCCAAAGACCAGCCTAAAGCCAGAAATATAGGTTTGGGATTAGCAATGGTTTTCAGAATAGCCCTTTTGTTCGGAATCAAATGGGTACTTAGCCTGAATTCCGTTTTACTGGAAGTTAACCTCAGCTGGTTCCATGGCAAAATAACAGGACAAAGTATCATTATTTTCCTTGGTGGTCTTTTCTTACTTTATAAAAGTGTAACAGAAATCCATCATAAATTGGAGGGAGAGGAAGCACTAAAAACAGAAAACACTAAAAAAGTAGGGCTCAATAGTGCAATTGTACAAATTGCGCTTCTTAATCTTGTCTTCTCTTTTGACAGTATCCTTACCGCTGTTGGTCTTGTGAGCTTTAAAGAGTTTGGTGAGACCGGAGCTTTATCCATAATGATTCTGTCGGTTATTATTTCTATTTTCATTATGATGGCATTTGCAGGACCTGTAAGCCATTTTGTAAACAGACACCCCACTATACAGATTCTGGGATTATCTTTCCTTATTCTTATCGGGGTAATGCTTCTTGCAGAATCTTCTCACCTGGCACATGTTGTAATATTCGAACAGGAAGTCGGTGTTATTCCTAAAGGCTATCTTTATTTTGCCATTTTCTTCTCGCTCGCTGTAGAATTCATTAATATGAAACTACGGAAAAGTACCACTCCCGTGGCTTTGAAAAACTCAGAGACAATAGATAAACTATAAAACTAAAAGCTTCAGAAATTCTGAAGTTTTTTCAATAAAAAAACCCCGGGTACCTTATCAGTACTCGGGATCTTCAAATAATAAACTATTAAAAAAATAAACTTAGGAATTGATCTTTATTAAGACACAATTTATGAATTACCTCTTACCGTAACTCATTTCCTACATGCAAAGTTATTCAAAACACGATCCATATGCAACAGAATAAAAGTTAAAATATATTAAAATAACATATTGTTTATCAATAATTTAAAACACTAAAATCTATCATTTTAAAATCCTCTGAAAAAGCTTATATTTAGAGGATAAAATAAACCCAATGGACATAGAATTCAATAAAAGAGAAGATCAGAATAAATTAAAACTTTCAGAAATTAATCAGGTACTGAACCAGGTAAAAAAAGGTGGTGGAGAAAAACGTTTGCAAAAACTTCGTGATGAAGGCAAGATGACTGCCCGTGAAAGAGTTGAATATCTTCTGGATAATATTGAAAACGCTATTGAAATTGGAGCTCTTGCAGGTTATGAAATGTATACCGAACATGGCGGATGTCCTAGTGGTGGCGTAGTGGTAATGATGGGGCATGTTTCTGGACGCCAATGTATCATTGTTGCCAACGATGCTTCTGTAAAAGCCGGAGCATGGTTTCCGATTACTGGGAAAAAGAATCTTCGGGCTCAGGAAATAGCAATGGAAAACCGTTTACCAATAATCTATCTGGTAGATTCTGCCGGTGTATATCTTCCTATGCAGGATGAAATATTTCCGGATAAAGAACATTTCGGACGGATTTTCCGCAACAATGCTAAGATGAGTTCCATGGGAATTGTACAAATTGCTGCAGTAATGGGAAGTTGTGTAGCTGGTGGCGCTTATCTTCCAATTATGAGCGATGAAGCGATGATTGTGGATAAAACCGGAAGTATATTTTTAGCAGGAAGCTATCTTGTAAAAGCTGCTATTGGTGAAAATATAGATAATGAAACACTAGGAGGAGCCACAACACATTGTGAAGTATCTGGTGTAACTGATTATAAAGCTAAGGATGATAAAGATGCTTTAAACCGAATTAAAAATATCATGAAATCTCTTGGTGATTATGATAAAGCAGGGTTCGACAGAATTGAACCTGCACAGCCAAAAGAGAATCCCGATGATATCTTTGGAATTATGCCGGCTTCCAGAGCGGAGCAATACGATACATATGATATTATTAAAAGACTTGTTGATAACAGTGAGTATGAAGAATACAAACCAGACTATGGGAAAACCATTGTTTGTGCTACAGCAAGAATTGATGGCTGGTCAGTAGGTATTGTTGCCAATCAGAGAAAACTTGTAAAAAGTGGAAAAGGCGAAATGCAGTTTGGCGGTGTAATCTATTCCGACAGTGCGGATAAAGCGACTCGTTTTATCGCAAACTGTAACCAAAGAAAAATTCCGTTGGTGTTTTTACAGGATGTTACAGGTTTTATGGTAGGATCCAAATCTGAACATGGTGGTATTATAAAGGACGGAGCTAAAATGGTGAATGCTGTTTCTAATTCTGTAGTTCCTAAATTTACTATCATTACAGGTAATTCTTTCGGAGCTGGGAATTATGCGATGTGCGGAAAGGCTTATGACCCTCGTCTTATAGTAGCATGGCCTTGGGCTGAACTGGCTGTAATGGGAGGAGCACAGGCTGCAAAAGTTTTATTACAGATTCAGGAGGCTACATTAAAAAAACAGGGAAAAGAACTTTCCGCTGAAGAACATCAGGAACTTCTGGACAAAATTACCCAGAATTATAATAAGCAGACTCAGGCTACTTACTCAGCTGCCAGATTATGGACAGATGCTATTATCAACCCGCTTGATACCAGAAAATGGATTAGCATGGGAATTGAGGCTGCCAACCACTCTCCTATTACAGAGAAATTTAACCTGGGAGTTATCCAGGTTTGATCAGATAATTTGTGATTAAATAAAAAAGACATCCAAACGGATGTCTTTTTTATTTCTTGTTAGATATTCACATTGAATTTTCTTTCTCTTATAAGGTCTGCAATTGCAAGAATATCTTTTCCGATTTCACGGTCATTTTCCAGTTTTGCAACTTTGGTACGAATCAGGTCATAAGCTTCTTCTATAATCGCGGAAGATTTCAATGGTCTTCTGAATTCTAAGCCCTGGGCAGCAAACATTAATTCAATTGCCAGAATATTTTCGAGGTTACCTAAAACCTGATTGAATTTTCGTCCACTGATACTTCCCATAGATACATGGTCTTCCTGACCCAAAGAAGTTGGTACACTGTCTGCAGATGCAGGGAAACATAATGTTTTGTTTTCCGTTACCAATGCTGCAGAGGTATATTGCGGAATCATAAATCCTGAATTCAGGCCTGAACTTTCAACCAATAATTTTGGAAGTCCGTATTTACCTTCCAGCAACAAATAACTTCTTCTGTCAGAAATATTCCCCAACTCGGCAGCTGCCAATGTCGCATAATCTAATGGCAGAGCAATCAGTTGACCGTGAAAGTTTCCGCCAGAAATGGCTTCCTCATCACTAATTACAATTGGATTATCGGTTACAGAATTCAATTCAGTTTCTATAGCGCTTTTCAAATGCAGCCATGCATTACGGCTTGCTCCATGCACCTGCGGTACACAACGGAAAGAATAAGGATCCTGAACACGATCACAGTTTTCGTGATTTTTAAGATTTTTAGAACCTTTTAAAAGCTTAGTCATTCTTTCAGCAACTTTCTGACTTCCTTCAAATGGTCTTATTTCATGCAATTCCTTTTTGAAAGGACTTGCTGATCCCTGATAAGCTTCCAGACTCATTGCTGCTGCAAGATCTGCAAGATCCAACAGATATTTCATTTTATCTAAACCGGCAACACCATGAGCTAACATAAACTGAGTTCCGTTAATTAAAGCCAATCCTTCTTTTGGTCCCAGCTTTAATGGCTCAAGATTGTGCTGGTCAAGAACTGTTTTAGTTTCTTCAATCTGATCACCATTCCATACCTTTCCTAAACCTAAAAGAGGCAATACCATATGTGATAAGGGCGCTAAGTCTCCGGAAGCACCTACAGATCCTTGCTCAGGAATCACCGGGATGATATTATTCTCTACCATTATCTGAAGTCTTTCCACAACCTGTGGAGAGATTCCGGAAAAACCTTTAGATAAAGCATGAATCTTTGCCACCATCATTATCTTAGACAATCTCTTATCGATAGGTTTTCCTACACCTACACTATGGCTGATTATAAGGTTATGTTGTAATTGAGAAATTTCGTCATCAGAAATTTTAGTATCACATAAAGGACCAAAACCGGTATTAATTCCGTAAACAGTTTTCCCGTCTGCAATGATTTTCTTTACATTATCCTGCGATTTTTTAACCTGCAGCATTGCTTTCGCAGACATCTCTGCTTTTTCAGGAGCCTCTATAATCTTAATAATGTCCTCATACTGAAGGTAATCTACACCGTAAGTCTTCATAAATTTTATTTTGTTTAAATTTAAGAAAATCAGGCATACTAAAAAAAATAAACCGCCTTTCGGCGGTTTATTTTATGCTCCTGCATCAGCGTTAAAGACTCTTTGTGCCAGTTCCTGATCAAAGAGATACAGTGCCGATGGATTATCCTTTACCATTTTAATTTTTGAAACATATTGTGAAGCTGTTGCTTCTTCTTCTACCTGTTCGTTGATGAACCACTGTAAGAAAGATGTTGTTGCAAAATCATTTTCTTCAGTTGCAACTTTTACAATATTAAAAATACTCTTGGTTACTTCTTTTTCATGTGCCAATGCTTTCTCGAAAATATCCAGTGCATCTGCAAACTCACTTGGAGGAGCCGGAATAGTTTGTAAAATTACTTTTCCACCTACATCATTAAGATAGTCAAACATTTTATCAGCATGCATTAACTCTTCTTTAGACTGGACTCTGAAATAATTAGCCAGTCCTTCAAGATCCTGAGTTTCAAACCATGCAGACATTGCAAGGTAATATTGTGCGGCATACTGTTCTTTAGCAATCTGCTCGTTAATTAAAGATTCAACTTTTGTACTGATCATAGTTTAGATATTTATATCAAAAATAAGGAAAATAAAAAAGAGCGAAAAATTCTCGCTCTCTTATTTTAAATGATATTCTTACATGTTTTTTGATTTCTCTTTGTAAGCTTTCATCCTGTTCTGACGTTCAGCTTTTTTCTGAGCCTTTATATCATTCCATTTAGCATACTGTTCCGGAGAAAGAATTTTTTTCATTTCAGCATCATTCTGCTCTTTTTTAGCTTTCATTTCCTGCTTCATTTTCTCTCTGTCGGTTTTACGCTCAGCCATTTTTTGCTTCATGTCGGCGGCGTTTTTCTCGTGCAATGCTTTAATTTTATTTTCCTGGTCAGCTGTCAGATTAAGATCTTTTTTCATTTGATCCCAGTTTTGTTGACGTTTTTGTATCATTTCCTGTCTCTTAGCCTGACGATCTGCCTTCATAGGCTCAGTAGTCTGTTGTGCAAATGCGAATCCTGTAGCGCCCATTAACATTAGGCTGAAAACTATTTTTTTCATTTTGTTCTGTTTTTAATTATTGAAATTGTATGTGTTTGATAAAAAAAAGAGAGTTCTGTTAAAGAACCCTCTTGTTATTTATCGTTAAAAAAACAGAATTTTAGTTAAAATAGCGCTCAAACATATTACTGATAATGTCTTTTGTTTCATCCGGATAGGAAACTTTAATAACATCCGAATCGAAAATCCATTCATCCAGCTTTTTTTCCCAATCTGCAGTTTTCCAAATAACCGGCACTCCCATTTTTTCCATTGCCAAAGCGTTGCATTGTTGCTCAAACTGATTTTTCATAGGAACAGAAAGCAGTTTCTTTCCCAGATACAGAGCCTCAGCAGGGCCTTCAAATCCCCCACCGGTTAAAAGTCCTTTACAGGTTTCTAAGGATTTATTGAATAACTCATTATTTACAGGAGTCACTTTTATATTCTCTTTTTCATATGCCTGAGATGAATGTTTAGAGAAAATATGCCATTCCTTATCCTTATATTTCTGAAGCTTGTTAATAATAAAATCGTCATTATAGGCAGGAAGATAAATTGTATAATGCCCCTTGTCCTGCGGATTCAGATTTCTGATTTCATTTCTTATAACGGGTGTATGGATAAAGTCATCATATTTCTCAAAATGAAAGCCTATCTGATAAGTTGCTGGTGCATAATTTTTCAGAATCAACTTTCCCCAATGGAAACCTTCTGTCATCGGTGTTTTATCTGACAAAAATGAAGACTGATGACTCAGAGCAACACTCTTTATACCCTTTCTTTTGCACGCCCATGCAGTGACGGGTTCGAAATCGTTGATAATTGCATCATATTCATGTAAGGGAAGATTTTTAATATCCGATATAAAGGCTTTTGTATTGAACCTGTTCCACGTTTCCCGAAAATCGACACCTCCTTTTTTTCCAAAGACAAATCCAAAGCCATTTAGCTGATATTTTATAGAATAGGGCAAGCCTACATCCGCCTGGGTACCACTAATAAGAAGATCCACATCTCCATATTGCTGTAAAATTGGTATCACTTCTCTTGCACGGCTTACATGTCCGTTCCCTGTACCTTGTATCGCATACAAAATCTTCATCTTACGAAGATAAATACATTTCTTAATGTGATGTTTTTTGCTAACAAAATTTAACACAGAAACAAACAAAAACCGAAAGATTGTTCTTCCGGTTCTTTTTGATTGATAATCTCTTTCTGCCTTCTAACTAATCATCATGATCTCTTCGACCCCATCCTCTTCCATGGTCATCATCTTTGTAATGTTTACGATATTCTTTCCACTGTTTTTTATAATACTTATCTCTTTCTTTATAGTATTTCTTATCGTAGTTTTTACCGTATATCCATACTGGATTTTGTCCTCTGTAATAACGATCGTAGAAACGTTTATATTGTGCAGGCGTCATAATACGCTCCATTTCTCCATAACGGTCTCTGTACCATCTGTCTGGTGTACCTCTGTAAGCACGATCCCAGGAATCATAAGTTGGATAACGGTTATTCAATACATCAATAGCTGCTATCTGTCTTCCGTTTAGACCCAAATAAGAAGCAACATCTCTCCAGTTGATAGAAGAAACACTTCCCCTGTAGTCGTCATAATAATTTTGTGAAAAGCCTAGTGCAAATACTCCTAACGCTAATACTGTTAATAACTTTTTCATAATCAATTTTACTTTAAAGATGCATACCCAAAAGTGTACCATTTTTTATATAACGGTTTTAATTACAATTTGTTATTTTCAGTATACGATATTCGAATTAAGAAAAATCGGGATGTAAAAAGGTTATCTTCCGGAAGTAGTGATCCAATTAGCTATCTTTTGATTAAAACTTTTATTTTTTAATAAATCTTCTAATCCAATATGCATTCTGTACCTCCAGTAATGAGGAAAGATTGCAGGAACATTAATTCTTTCTGCATTTTCATCCGGATTCTGAAGCTCTTTATCTGTTGCGAAAAATTCCTGAATCGGGAATATCGCCAACATTGCCTCTGTATGCAAATGTTGTTTTATAATTATCTCTGCCAGATAAGGTGTTAACTCTTCGGGAGCTTTACCATTTTGGTTCAGCTGCTCATTATAATATTTCTGAGTAAGCACACTGTCCTCTTTCCACCATTGCCTCAACGTACTGGTATCATGTGATGATGTTGTAACTACATTAAGATAAGTTACATTTCGGGGATTATAAAAAGCAATATTTTCTTTAGGAGAACGCTGTACTTTCAGAGCCAAAATAGCAAGATCATCCATAACCTCTGGTACTACTTCCGGCACAAGCCCTAAATCTTCACCACAAATAAGCATATCCGTTGCCTGTAATAACACAGGCAGTTTATCTATTGCATTTTCTTTCCACATCTGATCCTGACGATAGAAAAAATAATTGATATACAGACCAAATAGTTTACCTTTTATCTCTTCTTCAAGATATTGGTATGATAAGGTTTTTGAAAGATTAAATCTTGGATGATAAACGATACCTTCCTCCGTTTCTTCTTCCAGAAAAAGTACATTTGCCAACAGATAATACAATTGATCTTTAATCTTCAGCGAATCATTATGTTCTTTAAAGTAAGCTTCTACTTTTCTCTGTGTATTGCATTCAGGTCTGAAGCGATAAAGTTCATTATCCTTTATAAAAAAAGTATCAATCACATCATCATTTAAATCCCCAAATACATGCTGAAGAATATCAGCATTGATAAAAGGTTTGCAGTACCTGTCACGATCGAACCAGATTTTTTTATCTTCCAATTCCTCCACAGTTACCGGAATTGCCGGATAAAAACTACCCAGTATTCCCTGTACTGCAGATGCCGGCATTCTCCATATCCTGAAGAAACCCAGTATATGATCTATGCGCATGGCATCGAAATATTGGGATAAGGCTGTAAATCTGTTTTTCCACCACTGATAAGCATTTTCTTTCATGACTTCCCAGTTATAAGTCGGGAATTCCCAATTCTGGCCCAGATCTGTAAATTCATCCGGTGGAGCTCCTGCCTGAAAGTCCATACCAAACAATTCAGGTTCTGTCCAGGCTTCTACACTATGGCGGTAGATTCCAATAGGGAGATCACCTTTTATAGCCAGTCCTTTACTATGTATATAATCTATAGCTGCTGCTAACTGTAAATGCAACTGATATTGTACCCAAATGTGGAATATCACGGTAGTATAATCCGGGTGACCTGGATCTAAAAACCTGTTTGCCTCTTCAGCATTATAAACTGAAAGTATTTTCCATTTGCCAAAATCCGGTGTTCCGTATATATCCCTTAATGTGCAAAACACAGCATAAGCATTTAACCAGTATGAGTTTTGTATACGGTAATTCTGAAAGTCTTTATCTATAAAGATATTGTTCTTATTCCCGTTGAATATAGCTTTCAGATATTTCAACTTCCCACTCATTACGGCTACATAATCGACCTGAGATAATAAGTTCAGTCGTTTCTTTTCGCTTACATATTCTTCTTTTAATGTTTCTGAAAGCGGATAAGTTAAATTATCCAACGACAAATATTGTGGATGGAGTGCATATACCGAAATTGCTGCATAAGGATAACTATCTGTCCACTGATGGGTGGCTGTTGTATCATTAATCGGCAGAATCTGTAACATTGATAGTTTTGTCTGTTCTGCCCAGTCTGCAAGCAGCTTAAGGTCTGCAAACTCGCCTACTCCAAAACTATTTTCTGAACGCAATGAAAATACAGGTACCGCTACCCCTGCTGCACGCCACAATTTTTCTACAGGAAATTTGAAATAATGATCATGCAGAACATTAAGAGTATCCGGATTCGGAGCTGTCCGAACTTTACGGTTTGGCCCATTCTCATAGACGATCTCTCCTGTTTTTATATCGAGAATTGCATATTTATACTCAACATATATATTATCCGACAGATCAACAAATACTTCCCATGTAACAGTATCTGTCTGATGCATCTCTATATAATGATTCAGATCCCAGTTACCCAGCTCTGGTGCACTTCCCAGAAGTACAATTTTTTCTTCCTTATTATATAAAGGAGCCTGAACAGTGAAAAGATGACTCTCTTTCTGTTCAGGCTGTATTTTTTGAAATTCCCTGCCTTTTAAAGTATTATGAAGAATCTTATTATTAAGATAATTCTCAGGAAAATTTTTATTGTTCCATGAATCGAAAATACAATAGTTATCAAATGTGGAATATGTGCTAAGCACATGTCCGTTCATTTCTTCATTCAATATTCTTCCGGCAACATTTTTTACCAAAAAATGGTATTCAGCATCACCTTCTTTTATTTCCTTATCAAAACGCCAGATACTGTCGTAGACATAGTTAAGCTCTTCTTCTGATACCTTACCTGTCCCTGGTTCTTTTATTTTAATGAAAAGGCTCTCCCCTATAGCGGTTCTGTAGTGAATATTGAATTGTACTTTCTTCATTCCGGATGATCTAGTTAATCGTATAAGATGTCCCTTCTCTTCCGTCTTTTAGTTCAATACCTTTTTCCAGAAGGCGGTCTCTTATCTGATCCGACAACTCCCAGTTTTTAGTCTTTCTTGCCTGATTTCTCAGTTCAATCAATAACTGTAATGTTTCATCCAGTTTATCACTTCCCGTTTCTTCTGTTATCGTTTGTAATCCCAGCACATCAAATACAAAAGCATTCAGCTTTTCTTTTAGCAATGCAAGGTCATCTGCTGTAATTGTTTCTTTCCCGTCTTTAAGAAGGAAAATCCATTTTACAGCTTCAAAAAGATGCGATATAAGTATCGGACTATTAAAGTCGTCAACAAGCGCAGAATATGCTTTATCCAGCCACTCCATAACATTAACCGTAGATGCATCGGATGGTTGAATTTCATCTAACATTTTTACAGCGTCCATCAAACGGCTAAAGCCTTTTTCACTCGCTAGCATTGCTTCATTGGAAATATCTAACACACTTCTGTAGTGTGCCTGCAGAAAACAGAAACGTAAAACGCTTGGATGGAATGGCTTTTCGAAGAAGCTATTATTCCCGGTAATTAACTCCATTGGCAGAATATAATTACCTGTAGATTTACTCATTCTTTGCCCATTCATCGTTAGCATATTGGCATGCATCCAGTAATTTACCGGCTCTGTACCATTGCAAGCTTTCCCTTGGGCAATCTCACATTCGTGGTGTGGGAATTTAAGATCCATTCCGCCACCGTGAATATCGAATTTATCTCCAAGATATTTAGTACTCATTGCAGTACATTCCAGGTGCCATCCCGGAAAACCTTCTCCCCAGGGAGAAATCCAACGCATAATATGTTGTGGAGATGCTTTTTTCCAAAGTGCAAAATCCTGTGGATTTTTTTTCTCGCCCTGTCCATCCAGATCACGGGTATTGGCAAAAAGCTCTTCTATATTTCTGCGGCTTAGTTCCCCATAATTAAGTCCTCTTGCATTATATTCCAGAACATCGAAATAAACGGATCCATTACTTTCGTAAGCAAATCCCTTTTCAATTAACTTTTTTGTCAGTTCAATTTGCTCGATGATATGACCTGTTGCTGTTGGCTCTATTGTAGGCGGAAGCAAATTAAATTTCTTTAGTACTTCATGGAAATCGACCGTATACTTCTGTACAATTTCCATTGGTTCTAATTTTTCCAGTCGGGATTGCTTAATGAAACGGTCATTATCTATATTCCCGTCATCCGTTAAATGCCCAGCATCCGTAATATTTCTTACATACCTTACTTTATATCCCAGAAATTGCAGGGATCTATATATAAAGTCGAAGGAAAGAAAAGTTCTTACATTTCCTAAATGAACATTACTATACACTGTAGGTCCGCAGACATACATTCCGACGTTTCCGTCCAATATGGGTTTGAAGTCTTCTTTTTCTCCTGTAAGCGAGTTATATATTTTAAGTTGCATTATTTATAATGTTGTTTAAAGTGAAAGATTAAAATGATCTTGTTGTAGTTTTCTCCCAATATAATTACTATTTGCCACAACAAATAATTGTAGCTAGAAAAATCCGGTTCGAAACTTTTTTAAATTTTATCATTTTATATTACTTTAATCCAGTTTTGCATGGCTCCCTACATAATGAAGGAATTCCTGTCTTGTGATAGGATTTGTTCTGAAAATACCACTTAGTTCTGCGGTAATTGTTGAACTTGCTGTATCTTTTATACCTCTGCAATTTACACAAAGATGTCTTGCATCTATAATACAAGCTACATCTTTAGTTCCCAAAGCCTCCTTCATCGCTCCTACAATCTGCATTGTAAGACGCTCTTGTACCTGCGGACGCTTTGCATAATAATCTACAATTCTGTTGATCTTGGAAAGTCCGATTACTTTACCATTGGATATATAAGCTACGTGGGCCCTTCCTATAATAGGAAGAAAGTGATGTTCGCAGAAAGAATAAACAGTAATATCCTTTTCTACTAACATCTGTCTATATTTATATTGATTCTTAAAAGTAGATATTCCGGGTTTATTTTCAGGAAGTAATCCACCAAAGATTTCATTGACATACATCTTCGCTACACGCTTAGGTGAATCTTTCAGACTATCATCCGTCATATCCAGTCCAAGTGTTTCCATTATCTCACTGAAAAGACCTTCAATCTTCTGAACTTTTTCATCTGCAGACAGCTTAAAAGCATCTTTTCTTAGTGGTGTATGTTGATTTCCGTCGTAAATATCATCGTCATTATCAAAAAAATCATTCATTCTGTAATATTTTCAAGCAAAAATAATGAATAAAATCAGGATGAAAGAATCCAGATTAAATTTTAAATAATTCGTTTTTAGAACCTTAATTTTTCAAACCACGTAAATCATCAAAATTGAGTAAAAAAATAGCAAATGATTCGATTTTTTATATATTTGCAGTTGGATTAACAATTTTTAAAATACATTTACTATGTCAGACATCGCATCAAGAGTTAAAGCTATCATCGCTGATAAGCTAGACGTGGAAGAAACTGAAGTAACACCAGAAGCTAGCTTCACTAACGATTTAGGAGCAGATTCTCTGGATACTGTTGAGTTGATCATGGAGTTCGAAAAAGAATTCAACATTCAGATTCCTGATGACCAAGCTGAAAAAATTACAACAGTAGGACACGCAATCGCTTATATTGAAGAAGTAGTCAACAAATAATTGTTGAAGAACATTAAAGAAAATTTATGGAATTAAAGAGAGTAGTAGTAACTGGCTTCGGAGCCCTTACACCGATAGGAAATAATGCAAATGAGTACTGGGAGAGCCTTGTAAAAGGTACAAGTGGAGCAGCGCCGATTACTCTTTTTGATTCCACTAATTTTAAAACTCAATTTGCCTGCGAGGTTAAAAACTTCGATCCTTTAAACCACTTCGACAAGAAGGAGGCTAAAAAAATGGACCGTAACTCGCAATTAGGGCAGGTTGTTGCACGTGAGGCGATTGCTCACAGTCGTATTATTGAGGACAATGTAGACAAAGACCGTGTAGGTGTTATCTGGGGATCCGGAATTGGCGGGCTTGAAACTTTTGAAACTGAAGTTTTAGGATACGCTGCGTCAAATAGCATCCCAAGATTCAACCCTTTCTTTATTCCTAAAATGATCGCCGACATTACGCCGGGGAATATTTCTATAGAATTTGGATTCCATGGTCCTAACTATACCACAGTTTCAGCTTGTGCTTCTTCTGCCAATGCAATTATTGATGCTAAAATGCTTATTCAGTTAGGCAAAGCGGATGTTATTGTTTGTGGAGGATCTGAAGCAGCTGTAACAGCTAGTGGTGTAGGTGGCTTCAATGCTATGCATGCACTTTCAACAAGAAATGACGATCCTAAAACAGCTTCCCGTCCATTCGACAAAGACAGAGATGGTTTTGTATTGGGTGAAGGAGCTGGATGTATCATTCTTGAAGAATACGAACACGCTGTAAAAAGAGGCGCTACAATTTATGCCGAACTACTGGGTGGAGGTCTTAGTGCAGATGCTCACCACATGACAGCTCCACATCCGGAAGGGTTAGGTGCTTATTTAGTAATGAAAAGATGTCTGGATGATGCCGGAGTTACTACTGATGAAGTAGACCACATCAACATGCATGGTACTTCTACTCCATTAGGAGACATTGCGGAATCTCAGGCAATTGCTAAATTATTAGGTGAACACGCATTTGATATTCAGATCAATTCTACTAAGTCTATGACGGGGCATTTATTAGGTGCAGCCGGAGTTATAGAATCTATAGCAGCATTAGGCACTATTATCCACGGAATTGTTCCTCCAACGATCAATCATTTCACAGATGATGAGAGACTGGACAGCAGACTTAACTTTACTTTCAACACAGCAGTGAAGAAGGAAGTAAATATTGCAATGAGCAACACTTTTGGATTTGGAGGGCATAATGCCTGCGTTTTATTCAAAAAGATTTAATGGAGATTAAAAGCTATTTTTCCAATCTTTTAAAAAAACGAACCAAAACTTTATCCGATAAAGATAAAAATTTTAAAGCCGCCATTAATAGACTGGTGGGCTACAAAGTGAATGACCTTAGATTATTCAAAGAGGCCTTCACGTTAAAATCTCCGAACACCACAAAAGAAGCCTTCAACTACGAAAGATTAGAATATCTGGGGGATGCTGTATTAGGAAGTATTGTTTCCTGTCACATTTTCCATGAATATCCTAATGCCAATGAAGGTTTCCTTACACAGATGAAATCTAAAGTGGTAAACCGTAAAAATTTGAATGCACTGGGAGAGCGTTTGGAACTTACCAGATTTTTACAAAATAAAGAAGAGAACACCACTTTGAGTGAAAATATCCACGGTAATCTTTTCGAAGCATTAGTTGGCGCTATTTATCAGGACATAGACTATGATAAATGTAGAGAAATAATCTTGGGCCAGCTTCTGACTAAACAGGACATCCTTAATCTGGAAAATAAGATTATCAGCTACAAAGGATTATTACTGGAGTGGGGTCAAAAGCAAAAAATACATCTCCGTTTCGAAACTACTGAGGAGAACTATGTCAACAAGACTGTTCATTTCCGTAGCAGCGTATGGATGGAGGACAGACAAATTTCCAATGCATCCGAAGCTTCCAAGAAAAAAGCTGAGGAAAAAGCTGCACAGCGGGCTTACTACGCATTGCAAAAAAAAGAAAACATTAATGGCGAAAGTAAAAAAAATACGCCTTGATTTTGATGATGATGAAGCTATAACCGTCGGGCTTATCCGCTTGACGAAACCCGTTTCATACCATCAGTTTTTTTTTGACATTAATCGTTGTAACGAATTCCAATTTCACAGAACAGAAGACTTTATAACCCAAAACGGATTAACAGAATATGAATTCTTGTCCATGCAGGGATATGATAAAGGTGAAAAAAACTGTTATCAGATAATAGCTAATAAATCCTTCAAAAAGGAAGAAAACACGCCGTCTAACCTCTTTGAAGGTTTACAGGAGATACATTATCTGCTGGAAGAACACCAAGATGTCGATTTCTTAATAAAAACTCAGGATTCGTTTCCCGATTTTTCCTTAATTTTGTTTCCTGAAAATGTGATCTTTCCAATTCAGGAATATCAAATTCAACCTGAAGAATTAATATACCAATATATTCAAGAAAATGAGTGAATATCTAAAGAAAACTAAAATTATTGCAACCCTTGGGCCTGCATCCTCAAATAAAGAGACAATCCTGCGCATGGTACAAGCCGGAGCAGATGTTATCAGAATTAACTTTTCACACGCTGATTACGATCTGGTAAAACAAAACATTAACCTTATCCGTGAGATTAATGCAGAGTATGGTTTCTCTACGTCTATTTTAGGAGACCTTCAAGGACCAAAGCTTCGTGTAGGTGTTGTAAAAGAGGGTTCTTACCTGAATCCTGGAGATGTACTTACCTTCACAAATGAAAAAGTAGAAGGTGACTCTACAAAAGTGTACATGACTTATGAAAGATTCCCGTTGGATGTAAAAGTAGGAGAAAGAATCCTTATCGACGATGGAAAGCTTGTTTTAGAAGTTATTGACACTAATGGTAAAGACACTGTTAAAGCAAAAACAATACAAGGAGGTCCTCTAAGTTCAAAGAAAGGGGTAAACCTTCCTAATACTCAGATATCTCTTCCTGCATTGACTGAAAAAGATATCCAGGACGCTAACTTTATCTTGGATAATGAATTCGACTGGATCGCTCTTTCATTTGTACGTCATGCACAGGATATCATAGACCTGAAAGAACTTATTTCTAATCACCCGAACGGAAAATTATTCCGTACACCAATTATTGCTAAGATTGAAAAGCCTGAAGGTGTGAAAAATATCGACGAAATTCTTGCAGAATGCGACGGTATAATGGTGGCACGTGGAGATCTTGGTGTAGAGGTTCCTATGGAAGAAGTTCCATTAATTCAGAAGAAACTAGCTGAAAAAGCAAGAAAATATTCTAAGCCTGTAATCGTTGCAACCCAGATGATGGAGACAATGATCAACAGCATGACTCCTACAAGAGCCGAAGTAAATGACGTTGCAAACTCTGTATTAGACGGAGCGGATGCGGTAATGCTATCTGGTGAAACATCTGTGGGTAAATATCCGGTAGACGTTGTAAAAACAATGGCTAAGATTGTAAGCAACATCGAGAATACTCAGATGTACAGTACAAGAAATGAGCCTATAGAAAAGATTAACTGTGTAGACGACCGTTTCATTACAGATTCTGTTTGTTATTCAGCTGTAAGAATTGCTGAAAAAACAGATGCTAAAGCGATTGTAACACTTACTTACTCTGGTTATACAGCATTCCAGATTTCATCTCACAGACCGAATTCTCACATCGTAGTATTCAGCTCTAACAAGCGTGTACTTACAATGCTAAACCTTCTTTGGGGTGTAAGAGCATTCTTCTATGACATGAAAAAATCTACGGATGAAACTGTTATTCAGGTTAATATGCTTACATGGAACTATGGTCTTGTAGAGCAAGGAGATTTCGTAGTTAACCTTAACGCGATGCCGGTTCACGAAGGTGGAAAAACAAATACACTTCGTTTAACGACAATCTAAGAAGATCTATTCTTTTATATACAATCCCTGTCAGCAGACAGGGATTTTTCGTTTTTTAGTCCATCACTAAATAATTGTATATTAGGACAAATTAATACATGGACAAAATTATTCACTCTTTTAGCGACCTTGTATGGTCCGATGCTCTCATTTATCTTTGCTTAATTACCGGTCTTTATTTTTCTATCCGAACAGGATTTCTTCAGGTTACCTATCTGAAAGATATGGTGAAACTTCTCTTCAGTAAAAACGAATCTGACAAAGGGATTTCATCATTTCAGGCATTTTCATTGGCCATTTCGGGGCGTGTAGGTACCGGAAATATTGTGGGAGTTGCCACAGCTATAGCTATGGGAGGCCCGGGTGCTGTATTCTGGATGTGGCTCATTGCATTTTTGGGCTCTGCATCTGCTTTCGTAGAAGCTACTCTAGGACAATTGTACAAACAGGAATCTAATGGTGAATATCGTGGTGGAGCCGCTTATTATATAGAAAAAGGACTTGGAGTAAAATGGTATGCAGTGTTATTCGCAGTTCTTACCATTATCAGTACAGGCTTATTACTTCCGGGTGTACAGAGCAACAGTA
This sequence comes from Elizabethkingia occulta, assembly GCF_002023715.1. Lineage (GTDB taxonomy): Bacteria > Bacteroidota > Bacteroidia > Flavobacteriales > Weeksellaceae > Elizabethkingia > Elizabethkingia occulta. Next base: position 127,001 of record NZ_MAHX01000015.1, on the reverse strand, counting down.
TTGCTTCTGCAGTAAACAATTCTTTTTCTATAGGAACAGAACACTATAATTTTCCTCTGGTTGGAGAGCTGCCGGTAAACTATGTTGGAATCCTGATTATTGTCCTATTGGCATTAATCATATTTGGGGGTGTAAAAAGACTTGGAAAAACAGCCGAATTTGTAGTTCCGTTTATGGCAGGAATTTATATTCTAATGGCAGTCATTATTATTGTTCTCAACATTAAAGAAGTTCCTTCCGTTTTAAAACTTATTTTCAGTTCTGCATTCAATATGAATGCTACCTTTAGCGGGATCTTCGGGATGGCCATAGCCTGGGGAGTAAAAAGAGGAATTTATTCTAATGAAGCAGGTCAGGGAACGGCACCACATGCTGCAGCGGCTGCAGAAGTAAAACATCCTGCTCAGCAAGGTCTTGTTCAGGCGTTTTCAGTTTATATAGATACACTATTTGTATGTTCTGCAACGGCATTTATTATCCTGTTTACATGGCAGTATAACGTATTAGGTCCGAACGATACATATTTGGTACAAAATGTTCCGGGAATTGATTATACAGGCTTTACACAGGCCGCAGTCTCTCATGTTTTCCCTGGTATTGGTAAACAGTTTGTTGCTTTTGCATTATTCTTCTTTGCCTTTACTACTATTATGGCTTATTACTATTACGCGGAGACTAATATTTCTTATCTGATTAAATCCGGCAATAAGAAAACATATATTTGGATTTTAAGAGTTGTCTTCTTGTTTGCGGCATACTTCGGAACCGTTAAAGAAGCTAAAATTGCATGGGCATTGGGAGATCTTGGAGTAGGATTAATGGCATGGGTAAATATTATGGCCATTCTCCTTCTGGGGAATATTACCCTAAAAGTGTGGAAAGACTATAAGCTTAAAAAGAAATCCGGGAATATGTATTTTAATTCCAAAGAAGCAGGAATTAAAAATGCTGACTTTTGGGAGAAATAATTTCTTGGAATAGATTCCATTATATAAAAAAAACCGACAGCTGACTGTCGGTTTTTTTTATTAAAGTGTTCCTATAATACTTTTAGGAATTGTAAATTCTTTTAGCGCAAATAAGGATAACTCTGTACCATATCCTGAACGCTTAGCGCCTCCCAAAGGCATATCAGGCATAGATTTAGTCATTTCATTAACACCTACAGCTCCGGATTCCAGATTTTCAGCAAAAAAGAAAGCTTTCTCTTTATTCCTTGTCCAGATTGAGTTCCCCAATCCAAACCTTGTATTATTTGCCAGCTGTAAACAGTCGTCATCGCTCTTTCCGATTAATACCATTCCTAGGGGGCCAAAAAGCTCCTCTTCAAGAATAGGATTGCCTTCATTCACTCTCATCAAGCCTGGTTTAAAAACAATATCCGAGATTCTCTCTAATGGAACTATTGGTTCAGCTCCATTATCCAGTGCCTTTTTATATTGAGCTTCCAAATCATCGGCTAAATCTTTACGGGCCATTGCAGAAAGTTTAGTTTCTTTATCGTTAGGATCTCCCGGAACATATTTTTTGAATTCTTCAATAAATTTAGGAAGGAATTCGTTTTCAGCATTCTGATGGATAATAAATCTTTTTGCGGCTACACAAGTTTGTCCGCAATTCTGAAGCCTTGACTCCGCTCCTACTCTTGCTGCTTTATCGAAATCAGCATCTTCAAGAATAATAAAAGCATCGCTTCCGCCCAGTTCTAAAACTGATTTTTTAATATTTGTACCTGCAATAGACGCAACAGATGCTCCGGCAGGTTCACTTCCGGTAAGGCTTACCCCTTGTACCACAGGGTTCTCTATAATCCCCTTAATTTCTTTATGTCCAGCTTCCAGATTCAGGAATACTCCTTTAGGAAATCCTGCTTCTGTTAGTATTTTTTCTATAGTATTTCCGCTTTCAAAACAGATCGAAGCATGTTTTACCACGACTGTATTCCCTGCCAGTAATGCCGGAACAGCGAAACGAAGCACCTGCCAGAAAGGATAATTCCATGGCATTACACCAAGTATAACTCCCATTGGTGTATGATGAACTTCACACACATTGAATTTAGTCTTTACTTCTTCCGGCTTTAATATATTCTCTGCTTTCGCATAATAATTCATCATCAAAGCACATTTCTCAATCTCAGCTATAGACTGAGAAATAGGCTTATTCATCTCACGTGTGATGATCTTTCCGTATTCTTCGGATTTATCTAACAGCAGCTGTGCTGCTTTCGCCAACAATTCCTGCTTTTCCTCAAAAGTTACCTTTCTCCATTCTCCAAAAGCTTTATCAGCTTCCAGCAACTTATTCTCAATTTGTTCTGTTGTAAGCATTTTCTGTTTTATATATTTTCTATATCATTAACCATTCATTTACTAAAGATGCCGCCAGTCGCGCTGTTCTGTCCTGAATATCATAGACAGGATTTACTTCAGCAACATCTAAAGCTTTTAATTTATTATTCCGTAAAATATGTCTGTATAACAGCATAAATGCCTGATCCGTAAAAATTCCGTTATAGGCTGAAGCACTTACACCAGGTGCGATAGACGCATTAAAAACGTCCATGCATATCGTAACATACAGCACATCTATTCCGTCCAAAAATTCATCTATCCTTGGATATAGCTGTGCCAGATTTTCGAAAAAGAGCTCATCTGCAAGAATATACTTCATCCCATACTGGTGTGCAGCATCAAATAATTTCAGAGTATTACTATTTCTTTGAATTCCAATATGCAGAGAGTGGATTTTTCCCTCATTAGCAATCTGCCAGAATCCTGTTCCGGACGAAGCTAAATTATTTTCCGGTTCTCTGTTATCAAAATGAGCATCGAAATTAATAATGCCAATTTTCTTACCCGGAAAAGCTTTTTTTATACCTGAGTAATGTGCATAAGTAACTTCATGCCCGCCACCTAATACAATACTTTTACCCTTATTTAGCAATCCGCTGGCTACAGCATCTGCCAAGCTTTGTTGTGTTTTTTCCAGATTTTCATCCGGACAGTATATATCCCCGAAATCAAAAAGCCTTAAGCTAGGTGATACCACCGGGAAATTACTCATATTCTTTCGGATAACATTGGGGGCTGCTGCTGCTCCTACCCTGCCTTTATTTCTTTTCACGCCCTCGTCTACTGCAAAGCCATGCAAAAAAAAGCTGTTATCTATAATCTCTTTATAATCTGCTATATCTTCAACTGCCTGAAAAAGCCTTCTGCTTAATAAGTCTTCGCCATCAAAACGGCCAGACCAGATTCTTTCCATATTAGTATTTTTCTCCTTTGATGTAAACAGCACTTGGCTCTAATGCACCCTGTCTGTATAATACATTCTGATAGTTATCTGTTTTAAAGCAAACCATGTCTGCTCTTTTCCCTTCGGATAATACACCACGGTCTTCAAACCCTAAAGCATAAGCCGATCTGAATGTAATCCCCGCTAAAACTTCTGCTGTAGATAACTTCTGGAATGCTGCGAGAATTGAAGCCTGTGTAACCAGCTTACCCATTGGTGCTGAACCAGGATTCCAGTCTGTAGCAATAGCTAATATTCCGCCTGCATCTAATATTTTACGGGCCGGAGCAAAAGAATCTCCTAAACCAATACTTGCTCCCGGAAGTGCCACCGCAACTGTATTTGATTTTGCTAAGTAGTCAATATCTTCATCAGAAGTTGCCTCTAAATGATCGGCAGACTTAGCACCACATTCTACTGCTATACGCGAGCTTCCAGGCGTAAACTGATCCGCATGAACTGTGATTTCAAATCCCATTGCTTTTGCTTTTTGTAAGAATCTCTTACTCTCCTCCGGCTGAAAAGCAGATTTCTCAATAAATACATCTACTCTTTCTGCCAGATGCTCTTCCTGAACAACAGGCAAGATATACTCTAATACGTAGTTAAGGTATTCTTCAGAATCTCCGATGAAATCCTTAGGTTTCATATGTGCTGCAAGGCACGTAGGTATCAATTTCGCTGGTGTTTTTTCTTTAGCATGATTAATAGCTCTCAGCATTTTCAGCTCACAATCCAGCTTTAATCCATAACCACTTTTAATTTCTATCGTTGTGATTCCCTGACGAACAAGGTCATCTATTCTAGTGCAAAGTGTTTTATGCAATTCTTCTTCCGTTGCTTCACGGGTATGCTTTACAGAGCTCCATATCCCACCTCCGGATTCTGCAATCTCCAGATATGTTTTTCCACTATTACGCATCGAGAAATCATTGGCGCGATTTCCGGCAAAGCAGATATGTGTATGGCAGTCTGTAAATGCAGGCATAGCAATTTGGTCTCCTTCCATTTCTTCCAAAGTAACATTTGGAAATTCTTTTCTTAAAGTTTCAAAATTGTCAACTTTAACGATTTTACATGACTCAATTAATATCCCGGCGTTCTCTATAATTTCCAGCTGTTCATCTTTTAAACTACCTCGTAGAGGTAAGTTGGCAAGTGTTACTACTTGCTTAAAAGGTCCGATTATTTTCATCTCACTAATTTACGATAAAAATAGAAATTTGATTGCGCTTTATTTTTTTATAAATTTGACTCTACACAAATTTAGTTATGCCTAACTTCCTTCACCCCGATAAAGAGAATTTTTCCGATGATGAGCTTTTTCAGGAAGATCATATTCGTCCGCAAAGTTTCAGAGATTTTGCTGGGCAGCGCCAGACATTGGAAAACCTGGAAATCTTTGTTGCGGCAGCCAAATCCAGAAACAGTTCTCTGGATCACGTCTTATTACATGGCCCGCCGGGATTAGGAAAAACGACTTTAGCACACATTATTGCCAATGAGCTTGGCGTTAACTGCAAGCTGACTTCTGGTCCGGTATTGGATAAACCGGCAAATCTTGCAGGATTACTAACAAATCTGGAGGAAAATGATGTATTGTTTATTGACGAAATTCATAGACTATCTCCTGTAGTCGAAGAATACCTGTATTCTGCTATGGAAGACTTTAAGATCGACATTATGCTGGAAACCGGTCCCAATGCACGTTCGGTACAGATAGGGCTAAACCCTTTTACACTGGTAGGCGCAACTACGCGTTCCGGTATGTTAACAAAACCATTACTTGCCAGATTTGGTATCCAGTCCAGACTGGAATATTATAACATCGAATTGCTTTCTACGATTATACAAAGAAGTGCAAGGGTTATGGGCATCAAAATCTATGAAGACGCTTCAATAGAAATTGCCAGAAGAAGTCGTGGTACCCCAAGAATAGCTAATGCTTTGCTGCGAAGGGTTCGTGATTTTGCAGAAATAAAAGGCAACGGAAATATTGAAATTGAAATTACCAAATTTGCTCTGAATGCATTAAAAGTTGATGAATATGGTCTTGATGAAATGGATAACAAGATATTGAGAACCATGATCGAAAACTTTAAGGCACGCCCCGTTGGTATCAGTGCTTTGGCTACTTCTATTGGAGAAAATCCGGAAACGTTGGAGGAAGTCTATGAACCTTTTCTTATTCAGGAAGGCTTTATTATCCGTACTCCGAGAGGGCGTGAAGTAACAGAAAAAGCCTATAAGCATCTGAATATGGCCAAGCCTAAGAGACCAGACGAGCTTTTTTAATTTATCAGTTTATTAACTTATCTTTATAGTATAGCATTGTCTCCTAAGGACTTTGTCAAAATCTATTGTTTCAGATAAAAACTTATATACATGCATATTCCTAAACTCTATAAAAGTGAGGATTTTGGTTTGCTAAAGGAGATTATCACTAATCATTCCTTTGGTCTTCTGATTTCTTCCAAAGAAAAACTGTTTGCCACCCATTCTATGTTTTTGATGAATGATACCAATGAAGATTTTATGCTGGAAACCCATATTTCTAAAGCTAATTTTCAGGCTAAAGCTCTGAAAGACGGGGATCAGGTATTATGTGATTTCCTTGGTGCACACACCTATATTTCATCCTCATGGTACGATCATATAAACGTTTCAACCTGGAATTATGAAGCAGTGCAGGTTCGCGGTACAATAAGAACAATGACCGATGAAGAGCTCTACAAACATCTGGAGAAACTGACAACTAAATATGAAAAATATCAGAAGTGCCCAATGTATGTTCAGAATATGGGGGATAACTTTGTAAGGAAAGAAATGAAAGGAGCTTCTGGTATAAATATTATTCCGGACGAAATTTTCATTAAAAGCAAACTCTCTCAGAATCGCAATAAAAAGAACCTTGATATGATTATCGAAAACCTACAGGATTCTGGTGACATCAATGCTAAGATTATAGCAGATAAAATGCTAAAAGTAGCGGCTGACAAAGATCAGGAAGTACAAAAAGATCAATAAGTGCCGATCATTTCCGGAAAAATTACTATCTTAACCCAAAAGATTCTTTATGAAACTATATCCTATAGAAACCGGAAATTTCAAATTGGACGGCGGTGCCATGTTTGGTGTGGTTCCGAAATCTATCTGGCAAAAAACAAACCCTGCGGACAGCAAAAATCTTATCGATCTTGGTATGCGTTGTCTGCTGATTGAGGACGGAAAAAACCTTATTCTTATTGATAATGGTCTTGGTAATAAGCAGGACGATAAATTCTTTGGGCATTACGACCTATGGGGAGATGCTACTTTAGATAAATCTTTGGCAAAATATGGTTTTGTTAAAGACGATATTACCGATGTTTTTCTTACCCATTTGCACTTCGACCACTGTGGAGGCTCTATAGAATGGAATGATGACAGAAGCGGTTATCGTACTGCATTTAAAAATGCCAGATACTGGAGTAATGAAAGCCACTGGGAATGGGCAACAGAACCTAATCCAAGAGAGAAAGCAAGCTTCCTGAAGGAAAACATTCTTCCTATCCAGGAAAGCGGCCAGCTTAATTTTGTGCCATTACCTACAACGGGTAACTATGGATTTGCACCTGACCTTAAAATGGATATTATTTTTGTGGACGGTCATACTGAAAAACAAATGTTACCGGTGATCAAATATCAGGAAAAAACAATTGTTTTCGCAGCAGACCTTATTCCTACTGTAGGCCATATTCCATTAGTATATGTAATGGGTTATGATACGCGTCCCCTTTTAACAGTATCTGAAAAAGAAAAATTCCTGAAGCAGGCTGTGGATAATGAATATATTCTCTTCTTCGAACACGATGCTCATAACGAGCTGGCAACATTAAAAATGACAGAAAAAGGGCCTCGTTTAGATGAAATTCATAAGTTCAATGATATATTCGGATACTAATAAATATGCATAAAATCATTGGCCTTACAGGTGGTATCGGTTCTGGAAAAACAACTGTAGCTCGTTTCATAGAAGAAATGGGATATCCTGTTTATAATTCTGATACAAAAGCAAAAGATCTGGTAAATGAAAATGATGATCTGAAAGCAGCTATTATTCAGCTATTAGGATCACAAGCTTATGATAAAAATGGGCTCTATGACCGAAAATATGTTGGCTCTGTAGTCTTCAGCAATGATGAATTACTAAAACAGCTGAACGCAATTATTCATCCTGCAGTTAACAAGGACTTTCATGACTGGGTAAAGAGACAATCCCGTGAAATTATTTTTAAAGAAACAGCGCTACTTTTTGAACTGAAATTAAACTTGCAGTGTGACAAAAGTCTGCTGGTAACAGCTGATGAAAGTATAAGAATAAAAAGGGTAATGGACAGGGATTCAAAAACCTATCGTGAAGTAGAAAAAGTAATAGATAATCAAATGCCGGAAAGAAAGAAAATACGGCTTGCAGATTACGTCATTGAAAATAATTCGGATATGCAGCACCTTCGTTTGAGTACCGAAAAAATTATGACATCTCTTATTAGCGATTTGCATAAAATTTAGAACTAAACCCTTTCTGTAAGGGTTTTCTAATTTTCATACATATAAAAAACTTTGGTAAAATAATATTGAATATTAAAAAATTCATATTATTTTTTTTATTATTTTTGGAAGCATTTTGTTTTAGCTCACAATTGATGAGTAGATTAAAATGTTTAAGTAATAAGTGATTGGAAGCCTCCTTTTCAGGAGGCTTTTTATGTTAAAACAGGTAAGCTATGCTCCACATAAAGCCAAGTTTGAACTTATTGGCATCGGTCCCGAATCCCGGAATTACCATTGGAGTTATATTCTCTTGTTTTGTTGTATAGATCATATATTTTGGCTGTACTTGCGCGTCTATATAGAAGTTGGAATGGAAAAGTTCTACCCTTCCTCCAATAGCTCCTTCCAGCCAATAAGCAGACTGAGATGATGTCGGGAATGAAGCATAAGAATCGTGTCCCTGATATCCTCTGGTTGGAACAGATCTCATTTCCTGCTGATAAAAAGATGCTGCCACTTTTCCGCCAGCATAAAATCCGTTTTGTTTATTTTCAGGGTCCGGGCTTAGCATGTATAATGTTCCAGCTTTAACGAACAATCCTTTTGCTGATACATCGTATCCGTTTTTGTCATACTTATTCTTTTCATAGCCTACATCAGCTACCAGGTGAAGCCTTGGTTGTATACGCGATGTAGCAAAAGCCTGGAATAATTTCTGATCAGTAAAAGCCATTAGTCCTAGGTGAAGTACATCTACTCCAATCATTACATTAGGCTTATATTTCCATTTTTTAGCAGCAAGGGTATCACTGCTTATCTTTTTCTTCTCCTGCGCAAAGCTTAGGGAAATAAAAAGACTAAAAATTAAAGTATAGAACAGTCTTAACTTCATTATGAATTTGATTAGAGTTAATGTCAACACTTTTCACCGGATTTAGTCCTTCAATAGGTGATACTGTAAGATTATCATACAATTTTCTTATTCCACAGCCTGGTGAAACATATTCTGAAGATTCAGTATACTTTACTTTGATTTTAGAGATTTCTGTTTTTGATTTTGGGTTGGTCTGAACCAGAATATCTGTAAAGCCGTCTCCGGTAACTTTCAGCGGTATCATTACTGAATCTACCGCTTTGGAGTTATTCGCTACCATTAGGGTATCTGTACCCCATAGTATACGGACTGTGAGGCTGTCCATTTTGGTAAGCTTACCATCTGCAGCTCTTTTAAACTTTACTTTCATCTTAGGAGAACCTCCCTCAGTACATATATCATCTTCCTGATTACAGGCTACTACAGCCAGCAACAAAGGAACAAAGCAAAATATAAACTTTATATACTTCATGATTTTTTAATAAGCAGTGCTATATTCTCTACGTGATGGGTCTGCGGGAACATGTCTACCGGCAAAACCTTCACTAAGTTATAATGTTCTTTTAACATAGCCAAATCTCTGGCCTGCGTTGCAGAATTACAGCTTACATATACAATTTTCTCCGGTGACAGATTAAGTATCTGTTCTACAACTTTAGCATGCATCCCGTCTCTTGGCGGGTCAGTAATTAAAACATCTGCTTTAGGGTGAGATTCCAAAAACTCCTGATTGAAGATATCTTTCATATCTCCACAGTAGAAAGTACAATTGGTAAGACCATTCAGTTCTGCATGCTCTTTAGCCGCATCTATAGCCTCCTGTACTGCTTCTATGCCTATTACTTGTTTTGCATTACGGGCAACATATTGTGCAATCGTACCCGTACCTGTGTAAAGATCGTATACAACTTCATCTCCTTTCAGATCAGCAAATTCGAGGGTTTTACGGTACAATTCCAAAGCCTGCTTATAGTTGGTCTGAAAAAATGATTTTGGTCCTATTTTAAATCTAAGTCCATCCATTTCTTCATACAAAAATCCTTCTCCGTAATAGGTTTGAATATCCAGATCATATATACTATCATTTCCTTTTGGATTAATTGCATAAAGTAATGTATGGATTTGCGGAAACTTCTGTAATAAGTAATCAAGAAGCTTTACACGCTCGGTTTCGTTCTCTTCAAAAAGCTGGAATAAAACCATCCATTCTCCTTTAGAGTTCTGACGCATCATTAACGTACGAAGAAAACCTTCCTGATTTCTTACATCAAAGAATTCAAGATTATTTTCCTCGGCATATTCTTTTACAGCAAGACGAATATTGTTGGACGGATCTTCTTGCAGGAAGCACTCCTTCAGATCCAGAATTTTGCTCCACTGTCCCGGGATATGAAATCCCAATGCATTCCTGTCGGCTATTTCTTCAGTAGAATTTACTTCTTCCAATGTAAGCCAACGTGCGTTAGAGAAAGAAAATTCCATTTTATTTCTATAAAAATACTGTTCAGCAGATCCTAGAATAGGCAGCGCTTCAAAACCTTCAATACCACCAATTCTACGAATGTTGTTCAGTACTTCATCCTCTTTAAACGCTAATTGCTTTTCGTAGCTAAGATTCTGCCATTTACATCCTCCACATACGCTGAAATGTATACATTTGGCATCTACCCTGTCAGGAGATTCCTCCAGAATCTCTATTGCTTCAGCTTCAATATAGTTCTTTTTCGACTTTTTCATACGAGCATTCACCAGATCTCCAGGTACAGCCCCACTCACCAAAATGGTTTTACCATCCTCTGTTTTACCAACAGAAACTCCTTTCGCACCGGCTGAAAGGAGTTTGATATTTTCAAGAATTACATTCTTCTTTTTTTTCTGCATCTTATATTATTTAGCTTTCGCCTCTGTCTTTACTTTTGCTGAATCCACAGGTGCTGGTGCAGGCTGCACTTGCATTTGTGGCGGAGTAATAACTGGTCCGGTAATTCCGGACACCTTATCTAAAGCAGTCTTGAAGTCTGGTTCCATCATACTCATGAAACTCTTGCTTGCTATTTTACCATCTTTATCTAAGATTAAAAAGCTTGGCAATTTAAATCCGTATAGTGCATATTTTTGTGCCATTTCAGATTTAAGACCTCCTTTTGCATATAGTTTCTGTCCTTCAGTTCCGTTTAGCATTGCTACAGCTGTTTTTTTGAATTGAGCTGCATTGTCATCCACATCAATAAATACGAAATTTACTTTACTCTTATAAGCATTAGTAACTTCCTTAAGCATTGGCACTACAGATTCTGCAATATATGGATTCCAAGAAGCGTAGAACATAATCAATGTCGGTTTTCCGTTGAATGATGATGAAGATACTTTTTTACCACTCACATCAATAAAGTCTACTGATGGTGCAGCTGTACCAACTTTAAGACCGTAAACAGCTTTTTCTACTTTTTCTAATCCCGCTTTAACTTCAGAATCTTTAATGTTATCATTTAATAACTTCATTAATTTTTCTGAGTTAGCTTGTTGTGGGTGCATATCCATACCTGCAACAAAAGAAATCAGGTAGTCTTTAACCAATTGAGAATAATCTTTTTTATCCTTGATATAGTTAATGAACACTTCAGTTGTAGTACCATCTGGCTTTTGGTTTTTCATAGCATAAGCCTGAAAATCCTGACCAAGAGTACTTAGCATATAACCTCTGTATGAAGGATACATTTTGATTTTAGCATCTTCATCTCCTTTTAATTCTTTCTGATAATCTTTTAGCTTCTGAGATGCTTTATAATCAGGTTTTCCTGTAACCTGTCCATGCAGCTCTATATATTTTCCAGAGAAAGAAAGAAGATTAACATCCAGTTCATCTTTTTTCCATTTTACTAAATCGCTATCAGCACCTGTAGACTTTGCAAGATTATCCATCTCTTTATTCAGGTCAGATCTGAATTTCTTCAATTGATCGATGAATTTAGCTTCATCCTGAGTGATAATATCTTGCTGAATTTTAGAAAAATAATTATCTAAATAAGTTTGTGTTTTTTGTAAAAACACATTATTTTTCGAATCTCCTTCAACAGTAAATACTTTTGGGAAACCAGCTGCGCTATTACCGGAAAGCCTTACATTCTCACCACCTTTTAAATAAACAGTACCATAGTTACCTCCGTAAGAAAGTGTATATACACCATTTTTAGGAATCTGGATCGTATCAGAGAAATTACCTTGTGCATCTACACCAAAGTTAGCGATAGGCAGTGTTGCAACACCTGACATGTCAACAATTTCTATCCTTTCCAATGGCGAGCCTCCGATAACTTTACCAGAGATAACAACTGTCTTTTTGTTTGAACAAGACACTATAAATAAAGTGCATAATACTATTAATAATAGTTTTTTCATCTCAAAATTTTAATAGAAGCAAAAATAACGTTTTTTCCATATATATCCCCGATTTTGTCATCTTTTAATATTATTTAACGCTTACTTTTGTTTTCACAGTGGCTTTAAGACCTAAAATAATTTTGTTTCACACAATATCATTGTATAAAACAACTAGTTCCAGATTTAAAATGATGTTATTCGACTTTATTATCAAAAAAAAACCGCTGAATCCAGCGGTTATATTTATACGAGGATGATAGTTACTCATTTCCTCCAACAGCTAAAGGCTGTTTTAATTTATTAAGTACAGTCTTGGAACTGAATAAAAATGATTAAAAAACGAAATTAAGGTTTACGAGGTATAACGCCGTCTATAACTTTGTCTATACCACCAATAATACCGTCACGAACTTTTTTCAGTTCTTGTTCGATTTTACTCAACTCTTTGTCAAGACCTCCAAAGATGTTACCTAGAAGCCCACCTCCAACTATACTGTTCAGTTCTTTAGAGGATAATTTTTTTCCGCCAAAATTCAATTTGGTCTCTAAATTTTTATTTTCCATATGTTTAGATTTGGTAATACTAATTTATAAATAAATATTTATTGTTATATATTAAATAATTAAAAAATATAAAATTTAACATTTCAATAATAAAAACATCACCATAAAGATCAGATTTACAAATAAAAAAAGCCGCTTATTCGCGGCTTTTATTTATAGAGAAGTTGTAATCTCAGTGATTAGCTGTTGTAAAGTTAGCACTTAGATATTCTCTGTTCATTCTTGCAATATTCTCCAAAGAGATACCTTTTGGACATTCAACCTCACAAGCACCTGTATTAGAACAGTTACCGAATCCTTCTTCGTCCATTTGTTTTACCATATGAAGCACTCTGCGCTTTGCCTCAACTCTACCTTGTGGCAATAATGCAAACTGAGAAACTTTAGCTCCTACAAATAACATTGCAGAACCATTTTTACAAGTTGCTACACAAGCTCCACATCCGATACACGCTGCAGCATCCATGGCCTTATCAGCATCTTCTTTTGGCACAGGAATATTGTTAGCGTCAGTTGTTCTACCTGAAGTATTCACAGAAATAAAACCACCGGCAGCCATCACTCTGTCAAATGCAGAACGGTCTACTACCAAGTCTTTGATCACTGGAAAGGCTGCACTTCTCCATGGCTCGATATGAATAGTCTCACCATCTTTGAAGTGACGCATATGCAACTGACAAGTAGTAATACCTGTATCAGGACCATGCGCTCTACCATTGATGTATAGAGAACACATACCACAGATACCCTCACGACAGTCGTGATCGAAAGCGATAGGGTCTTTTCCTTCGTTTATTAAATTTTCATTCAGAATATCTAACATTTCAAGGAATGAACTGTCTGTAGAAACATCTGATATTTTATAGGTTTCGAACTGACCCTTTGTCTTATTATTTTTTTGTCTCCAAATTTTCAGTGTAAGATTGAGACCTTTTTTTTCACTCATAACTTTTATTTTAAGGTTGGAGATTATTTGTAACTTCTTGTTTTAACTTCGATATTGTCGTAAACAAGATCTTCTTTGTGCATTACCTCGTGGTTGATGTCTGCTCCTTTGTATTCCCAGGCAGCAACATATTTGTAGTTCACGTCATCACGCTGAGCCTCACCATCTGGTGTAGAATACTCTTCACGGAAGTGACCTCCACAAGATTCATTTCTGTTTAGTGCATCAATTGCCATTAGCTGACCAAGCTCCAGAAAGTCTGCAACTCTGAAAGCTTTTTCCAATTCCGGATTCAGGTTATCTGCATCTCCCGGAACTCTTACGTTCTGCCAGAAATCTTTTCTTACCTCTTCAATTTCTTTAATCGCCTCCTGAAGCCCCTGAGCTGTACGTCCCATACCAACCTTATTCCACATAATGTGCCCTAATTGCTTATGGAAATGATCTACAGAATGTTTACCTTTATTGGTAAGGAAGAATTCAACCTTGTCTTTAATTTCCTTTTCAGCCTGATCAAATTCAGGTGTATTGGTTGGTATAGCACCAGTTCTGATATCTGCAGAAAGATAATTAGCGATTGTATATGGCAGTACAAAATAACCATCTGCAAGACCTTGCATTAGAGCAGAAGCTCCCAATCTATTAGCACCGTGATCAGAGAAGTTAGCCTCACCTATAACAAAACATCCAGGAATAGTAGACATCAGGTTATAATCTACCCATACTCCACCCATTGTATAGTGTACTGCTGGATATATCTTCATTGGAGTTTCGTATGGATTATCCGCAGTAATTTTCTCATACATCTGGAAAAGGTTTCCATATTTCTCTTCAACCCATGCTTTACCTAAAGAATAAATTTGCGCAGAAGAAGGATTGTGTATATTTTGTTCGGTTGCAGCTTCCTTACCTTTCTTCATAATCTCCGTAGAGAAATCTAAGTACACCCCTTCTTTAGTATCATTATTTTCGATACCGAAACCAGCATCACATCTTTCTTTAGCAGCACGTGAAGCAACGTCACGCGGTACTAAGTTACCGAACGCAGGATATCTTCTCTCCAAATAGTAGTCTCTATCTTCTTCAGCAATATCTTTTGCTTTTTTCTTTCCTTCACGGATAGCAATAGAATCTTCAATCTTTTTAGGCACCCAGATTCTTCCTGAGTTTCTTAGAGATTCAGACATCAACGTCAGTTTAGACTGCTGTGTTCCGTGTACCGGAATACAAGTAGGGTGAATCTGAACGTAGCAAGGATTTGCGAAGTAAGCACCTTTTTTGTGAATTTTCCATGCAGCAGAAACGTTAGATCCCATTGCATTTGTAGAAAGGAAGTAAACATTACCATAACCACCGGAAGCGATAACAACTGCGTGAGCAGAATGTCTTTCGATTTCTCCTGTCACAAGATTTCTTGCGATAATACCTCTTGCTTTTCCGTCTACAATAACAAGTTCCATCATCTCGTGACGGTTGTACATTTTAATACGACCTTTACCAATCTGACGGCTCATTGCTGCGTAAGCGCCTAGAAGAAGCTGCTGACCTGTTTGCCCTTTTGCATAGAAAGTTCTTTTTACCTGAACCCCACCAAAAGAACGGTTATCCAGCATACCACCGTATTCTCTACCAAACGGTACCCCTTGAGATACACACTGATCTATGATGTTACCAGAAACTTCAGCCAAACGATATACGTTAGCTTCTCTTGCACGGTAGTCACCACCTTTAATAGTATCATAAAACAAACGATAGACAGAGTCACCATCGTTTTGATAATTTTTTGCTGCGTTAATACCTCCCTGAGCCGCAATAGAGTGAGCTCTTCTTGGAGAATCCTGATAACAAAAAGCTTTTACATTATAGCCCTGTTCTGCCAAAGTTGCTGCCGCAGAACCTCCCGCAAGACCTGTTCCTACAACAATAATATCAATTTTATCCCTGTTGTTTGGCGCAACAAGTTCCATGTGATCTTTATGATTTTTCCATTTATCAGCCAATGGCCCTGCTGGAATTTTAGAATCTAAACCCATAATAATATTTATTGGTTATTGAGTTACATAATGAAAGATAGCAATAAAAATAAATCCTAAAGGAATGATTACTGAGTAAACATTTCCGATAGTTTTAATTGCTGGTAAATACTTTGGATGATTAGCCCCAACCGATTGGAAAGAAGACTGGAATCCATGAGATAAGTGAAGACCTAGTAATACAAATGAAACTACATAAAGCGCTACTCTCCACAGATCTGCAAATTTGTGATGAAGCTCTTCCCAGTAACGCGTAGGCTCTGGTGACAAATGCTTTACATATTTGAAATCCATTTCATGAATCCAAAAATCGTAAAGGTGTAATGCCAAGAAAGCTAAAATTACTGCTCCTGAAATAATCATATTTCTGGATACCCATGTAGCATTAGCTCCATTGTTGCTGTAACCGTATTTTACCGGACGTGCTTTGTTATTCTTCGCCTCAAGAATAAAGCCCATTACAAAGTGAAACACTACTGCAAACCCTAAAATAGGTTGCATTAAAAACTGTACAAGCGGGTTATATCCCATAAAATGAGACGCCTCATTAAAGGCATCCTGACTAAAAACCGAAATAAGGTTTACAGAAAGGTGCATAATAAGGAATATCAGCAAAAACATCGCTGATAAAGCCATAAGGAATTTTCTCCCGATTGATGAAGATGTCAATCCTGCCATAGTCTAATTATATTATTTTTCTAATTTCACAAAATTAACAATTCTTGTGCGTGTAGTAAATGAGATTCATCATTAAACCTTAGTTTATATTGAATCTAAATAATTAACATTATTTAACAGATTTTATCTCATTTCTATATTTCAACTTATCAAATTCCTTAGTGTTAAAATAAATCATTTCATAATTCTTAATTCTTCGGGAAACGATATAAGGCTTAACTAAGTAATTTTCAATCTTGTTTTTATCCAGATTATCAGCAAAAAAGAAGGTAACTTTAGCATTTTTTCTGACAGAAAAAATCTTCTGATTAAAATACTGATGACACAAAAATTCTTCTTTATAAAAAGCATGAATATTTAGCCCCAATCTCAACAAAAAGAAAAAACAAACTACAAAACCAAACTGAAGGACAACCTTATTCCTTCTTTCTTTTATCAAAAACCTCAGCAAATACAAAAGCACAAAAAGCAATATAACTTCAGGTAAAGATATTGGTATATCTTCAAAAAATAAAAAATCAGCCTGAGCAAAAAAATGAATGAGTTTTAGCAAATGAATAATCAGCTGATCATAAAGGAAATTAAACACAAAAATATCTCCAAAAAAATTTAATACGAGAACCATTAACAAGGAAAAGACAATAATAATTTCTGAGAGCGGAACTACAGCCAGATTTGCAACAACAGAAACTAAGGAAAACTGATGGAAATAGTACAAAATAAGTGGTAAGGTTATGAACTGCGCAGAAAGTGTAATACTGAATACCTGAAGAAAAAAATCATGAACACTATTTCGGGCTTTTGGCAAACAATTTAAAACAGGACGATTTAACCAATAAATTCCGAATACCGCCAGAAAGCTTAATTGAAAACCTATATCAAACAATTGCTGAGTATCTGCTATCAAAATTATCAGTCCAGACAATGCCATAGAGTGCAATAAATCTGGTTTTCGTTGTAAAAGTATCATGACATAATAAAACGTGAGCATGAGGCAGGATCTTACAACCGAACTTCCATAATCTATGAATACTGCAAAAACCCATATTAATATCAGACTTATTATGACAGCAATATTTTTGAATTTTAACGGAATACATCTTTTCAGAATAAACATTAATAACCAGAAAATAATCACCATATGAGTTCCGGATATTGCTAAAAAATGAACAAGACCTGTTTTAGTAAAATCAGCTGACACAACTGCATCCATATCAGTTCTATCCGCAAGGATTATACCTTTCAGAAAATCTCTGGACTCTGTGGAAAGTGCTGAATTATCAATACACTTTAAAAAATCAAGACGAATCTGTTTCACTTTATCTTCTAACAATGTATTTTTCGTCATGGCTACAGGCTCTTCTTTTGAATAGATCTGATAGGCCACATTATTCCGCAACATATATTTCTGATAATTGAACTGATAATCGTTCTGTGGAGGTTTAATTTTATTGATGTAGTAAATTCCTGAATAAGTATGCATAAAATCTAATCCATTCTTATCTTTCTTCAGGCTATAGACAGCATAAAAAGGTTGCACCAACTTCTCTTTTCCGCCGATTGCAGATACATATATAATATAGCGTCTGTTTTCTTCCGTGCTATTAAGCTTTTTTATAATCTGAAAATTGATAGCAAGTTTATCCTTAAAGTCAGAAATGCTTTTATCCGGAGTATTAAAAGAATGTGAGAGCTGTCCCAGAAAAATAAAGAATAGTATAAATGTTATAACTTTTCCCTTTTTAAAGCAAAAAGAAGTCAATACACAAGCTACAACAACAAGCATAAAGAATCCTGCAGCACTTTTGTCTGCAGAAAATTCATCTCCGACGAAAATTCCAATTGAGAAAGAAATGAAAAGACAGAAAACTGGCTGCTTTTTCATTAACAATCATTTTAATTAAACTTAGTTTCAATACATATCAATCTTAAATTTAATTAAAAAAATAAAACAAAAAGAAATTTATATAGAAAAATAAAACTATTTAACAATTATACTTGCCGCCTCATTTGAAGCTCCAGCACCACCAAGCCTCTCTCGAAGGATATAATACTCATCCAGAATCCGTTCTCTGTTTACTCCCGAAAGAATTAAAGATAATTCTTTTTTTAAATTATCTGTGGTCAGCTCTTTCTGAATCAACTCTTTTACTACTTCTTTATCCATAATAAGGTTAACCAGGCAAATATATTTTATATGCTTTACAAGTCGCTTAGCTATTTCATAAGAAATCTGGCTTCCACGATAGCATACAACCTCCGGAACATTTAGTAATGCTGTTTCCAATGTTGCAGTCCCGGAAGTTACCAAAGCTGCTTTGGAAGACCTTAGAAGATCATAAGTCTTATTGGAAACGAAATGAACCTGATCGTCCACATACTGCTCATAGAATTCTTTTTCCAACGAAGGTGCTCCTGCAATCACAAACTGATGGTCCGGAAAGAAAGGCCTGACAGAAAGCATAATTTCTAACATCTTCTCTACCTCTTGCTTACGACTACCTGGTAATAATGCAATGATCTCTTTATCTGTAAGGTTATTTTCAGTCCTGAATTTTTGTGTATCCAAATCTGGTAGATTATGTATAGCATCTAGTAGTGGATGCCCAACAAAATGAGCGTCTATCTGATGTTTTTTATAAAAATCTTTTTCAAAAGGCAGAATCACCAGCATGTCGTCCACATACTTCTTAATAATCTCAACGCGCCCTTCCTTCCATGCCCACAATTGTGGTGAGATATAATAAACAACTCTTATTCCAAGTGATTTAGCAAACTTTGCAATTCGTAAATTAAATCCCGGATAATCTATCAGTACCAAAACATCGGGTTTGTAGTCCTGAATATCTTTTTTACACAGCTTTATATTCCCCAGTATTGTTCCAAGATTCTGAATGACCTCAGCAAATCCCATAAATGCCAGATCGCGGTAATGCTTTACTAATGTTCCGCCTTGTACTTCCATTAAGTTTCCGCCCCAGAACCTAAATTCTGCGTCAGCGTCTTTCTTTTTAATGGACTTCATAAGATTTGAACCGTGTAAATCTCCGGAAGCCTCTCCAGCAATAAGGTAATATTTCAAAGGTAATCAGCTATTAGATGTTATTCATTCAGATATCCATTCTGTAAGCATACTTCATACTTAATTGACAGTATCTAAATCTGGTATTATTTTCTTCTAAATTAATTTGACTTAATTTTGTGTAAAGATAAAAATAAAAAATGTCAGAAGAATTTGAAATTCGCAATAAAGTAGCTGAGAACACTAGTCTGGTTAATTTTGACCTGGCAAGCCTGCAACCCAAAGGAAAAAGAATCGGAATCGATATAAAAGACTTCCTTTTTCAGGAGCTTATTTTGAGGGAAAAGGATTTTCGCCAAATGATTTCAGATCTGGATACAGAACCATATAAAGACTGTTATGTATACATCTACTGTTCTGTAGATGCTATTGTTCCGCTATGGGCTTACTTCCTTCTTGGAGACAAATTAATGTTTTCTGCTAAAAAAGTAGTCTATGGCTCGCAAAAGGAACTGGAATTACTTCTTTTCCATGATGCGATTCAGGAACATGACTTTTCCGAAATGCAGGACAAAAGAGTTTTGGTAAAAGGATGCTCTGATTTCAGCATCCCGGAAAATGCTTACGTAGAATTGGTAGAAAAGCTTCGCCCTATTGTAAAGTCCTTGATGTTTGGGGAAGCTTGCAGTAATGTTCCGATTTTCAAAAAATAAATGCCAAACTCCTATTATTTTTTTTTTAAATTCGTTGGGTAAACAACAAAATAAAAACACTATGAGTTTATTAGACCTTATTACAGGTAACACCGGCAACCAGGTTGCTGAACAAGCTGAAAATAAAATGGGAATCAGCAAAAGTCAGATTATTGCACTATTGGCAGTAGCCGCTCCTTTAGTAATATCTTATCTTAGAAACAAATCTAAAAATGCAGCTGATGCTGAGGCTCTAAATAATGCACTAGACAAAGATCATGATGGCAGCATTTTAAATGATCCTAGTCAGGCTCTAAACAGACAAGACGAAGGTGGCTCTATTCTGAATCATGTTTTTGGAAGTGACAAACAAAATGTTGAAAACCAGCTTTCTCAAAGCACAGGAATCTCTATGGACAAAATTGGTCCGGCATTAGCAATGCTTGCACCAATTATTATGGGATATATCGGACAACAAAAACAAGCTAACAATACAGGAGCTGGTGGCCTTGGCGATTTATTAGGAGGCATTATGGGAAATGCAACTAACGAAGCACAAGCTTCTTCCGGAAACCCAATCACTGATCTTTTAGGAAGTGTTTTAGGTGGAGGTAACCAACAACAGGGACAAAGTGGTGGTCTTGGAGGACTTCTAGGAGGCTTATTCGGTAAGTAATTATTGTTAACCACATATACAAAACCGGGACTTTGTTCCGGTTTTTTTATTTACACTAAATCTTGTTTTTATTTTTAAATAAAAAAAATTATCGCAATACAATAAAAATTTATACATTTGCGATATAATTAAAATATTAAACATGAAAATTATAGGTGAAAATTCACTGGCAAAATATTTAAGCTATTTGTTTCTGGTACTTTTTCTATTTATTGCCTTCCATGTCATTTATGAACTTCTAGGATTTGCTATTACTTATATCAACCTAAAGACAAATAATAACTTTTTGTCGGAAACTTTTTATGTTGGACATTCTATTGATTGGGGTGGAAAAGCTGTCACCAATCCCAACCATCTATTTTTCAGATTCAAATACCCTTTCTCAGATCAACAAATGCTTACAGGAAACTATACTCTTGGTATATTTTTCAATCATACCATTGTTGGAATTTTCTGGAGCACATTTCTATTATATGGTTACAAGATTTCAAAGGCACTGAGTAAAGAAGATATATTCAGTAAAGAAATTATCAGATTACTAAAGAGACTTTACATCTCAATATTTATTTTCGTTCCCCTGTATATCATTAATTGGGTAATTATATCTAAGATACCCTTTAGTGGCTCACTTTTCTTTTCAAGTTTCACGTACATATTCATTGCTATTATTGCAGCATTTACTGCTGAATTCTTTAAAAAAGGATATAAACTTCAATCTGAAAACGATTTAACAATCTAAATACACCAAAACATAAAATCATGAAAATTATTGGTAAAAATTCATTAGCCAGATATATCAACTGGGGCATTACATTTATCTTCTTTTTATTTTTTATACACCTTATTTATTTCTTATTAGGCTATACCATCTGTTATTATAATAACACTAGTGACAGCAAGATTATGGCTAGTACTTTTTCTACCGGAATAAAGTTATATACCGGAATACAAGAGAATACTTTCAGCATAAAATATCCTTTTATCGATTTAAACTTTTTTAGTGGTGTGTTTTCTTCCCGTTTATTTTTTGAAGGTTTAATTGGCTTTGCTGGTTTTGCATTTTATTTTTACTGTCTGAAAAAAATATTTGGAGCATTAAGCAGCGAGAATATTTTCAGCCTGAATCTTTTAAAATGGACAAGATTATTTCTTGGCTTTAACATTATTCTTGGACTCATTTATACTTTTTTCTTTGGAGAGGTCAAGCTTAATGAAGTTACAAAAATAATTTCCCATCTAATACCTTTCCTGTTTGTATTTTTCATCACCTTGTTTGCTTATGCATTTTTCAAAAAGGGTTACGATTTACAATCTGAAAATAAATTAACTATTTAGACTATGCCTATCATAATTAATGTAGATGTAATGCTTGCAAAGCGTAAAATGCAGTCTCAGGAACTTGCAGAAAAAATAGGCATTACACAGGCCAATCTTTCTATCCTGAAAACAGGAAAAGCCAAGGCTATAAAACTGTCAACTCTGGAAGCTTTATGTAAAGCCTTGAATTGTCAGCCTGGAGACCTTTTAGAATATACAGAAGACTAAAATCAATAAATATTATTATGAAAAAACTATTAGCTCTGGCGGCTTGCCTATTCCTGAGCTGGAATACTTATGCCCAAAATCAAATTAACCCTCCATTAAATCTTAGCTTTGAAGAGACCGAAAACAGTCTTCCCAAGGGATGGTATATTTCTGGAAGCCCTTCATATAAGGTAAGCATAGACACCAAAAATGTTCAGAACGGCAAGAATGCTTTACTCATTGAAGGCAATGGAGGATACAAAATCATAACTTTAGGACTACCACATAACTATACCGGAAAAAAAATTACTTTCTCCGGATATATTAAAACTGAAAATATTTCAGATGGACAAGCTGCTCTCTGGATGCGTATAGATCCGAAAATAGCTTTTGACAATATGCAGGACAGGGGTATAAAAGGAACAACCGACTGGCAAAAAGCAGAAATTACACTTTCTTTAAATCCCGACGCAACAGACCAGATCCTCATTGGCGCAATGCTATCAGGGAGTGGTAAAATGTGGATTGATAACTTTAAAGTAACAATTGACGGAACAGATATTAAGGATGCAAAATTTATTATTAAAACTGTTGATCAGAAAGAAGCATTAGATACGCTTAATAGTATCATAGAAGCCACTAAAAACAATAGTATATATAAAAACAATGTTAATTGGAACGAACTTATACCAGAAGTTCAGAAAGCACTAAACCCAAATGCTAACAATGTATTTAATGCTGTAAAGCCTGCCGTAGCACTAATGCTGGGCAAATTAAATGATAATCATTCTTTTCTGAAATCTAAAAACGCATCGGTTGGCCGTTTAAATCCGGTAAATCTGTACAGCAGAGTCAATCAGGAGACAATGGAGGCACTCAATACATCTAAAGGCACTATTAATATTCAAAAATTAGAAAAAAAGATTGGTTATATCTCTATTCCGGGAATGAGTACTTCTCAGAAAGATGGAGAACGAGAAGAACAGGTTAAGAAACTAGGCCAAGCCTTACGGGATTCTCTTTGCAAACTGAATCTAAAAGATTTAAAAGGAATTATTATAGATCTGCGGTTAAATACGGGTGGCAATATGTATCCAATGATTTCGGGGATTGCGCCTTTATTAGGAAACGGGAAAGCCGGCTCTTTCGTAGACAATGGCAAAATACTCAACTCATGGTTTATTAAGGACAGAAGCTTACTGGTAAATGACAATGCATACATTACATTACAAAACAATTGTAACCCTGGCAAAAATATTAAAATAGCATTACTAATTGGCCCTGCAACTGCCAGCTCCGGAGAAGCAACTGCAATATCCTTCATTGGTAAAAAGAATGTAAAACTAATCGGAGAAAAAACAACAGGACTGGTTTCTGCAAATAACAGCATCAAAATCTCAGAAGACCTTTATTATTTATTGTCCAGTTCTTATGAAGCAGACAGAAACAATAAGGAATATAAAGAAAGTATTCCACCAGATGTAGAAATAATTGGCGGAGATAACTTCAAAGACCTCTCAAACGATAAGAAAATCCTCGCAGCGCTTCAATGGATCAAGCAATAATAAAAAAGCCTTTTGGAAGTAAAATTCTAAAAGGCTTTTTCTTTAAATTCCGTATCTTTGCACCTGAAAAATTCTACCAGGCTAATTACCTGAATGAAACAAAAAAATCAAATTTTAAATACAATAAAATGTTCCGAACGCACACCAACGGAGAATTATCTCTGAAGAATCTAAACGAAGAAGTAACACTTTCAGGATGGGTACAAACTATCCGTGATAAAGGTTTTATGATTTGGATAGATTTACGAGATCGTTACGGAATAACACAGCTGGTTTTCGATCAGGATCGCTCTTCTGCTGCATTACTGGAAGAAGCAAAAAAACTAGGCCGTGAATTTGTAATTCAGGTTAACGGAAAAGTAATTGAAAGAGCTAGTAAAAACCCTAAAATACCAACCGGAGAAATTGAAATTCTGGTTGAAAAATTAACTATTCTGAACAATTCCGAACTACCTCCTTTCACTATTGAAGATGAAACAGATGGCGGTGAAGAACTTAGAATGAAGTACCGCTACCTGGATATCAGAAGAAATCCGGTGAAAGATAAGTTAATCTTCCGTCACAAAATAGCTCAGAAGGTAAGAAACTATCTTTCTGACCAAGGATTTATTGAAGTAGAAACACCGGTTCTTATCAAATCCACACCTGAAGGTGCCAGAGACTTTGTTGTACCTAGCAGAATGAACCCGGGCCAGTTTTATGCACTGCCACAATCTCCGCAGACTTTCAAACAATTATTGATGGTTGGCGGAATGGATAAATACTTCCAGATTGTAAAATGCTTCCGTGACGAGGATCTAAGAGCCGACAGACAGCCGGAGTTTACTCAGATAGACTGTGAAATGGCTTTCGTAGAGCAGGAAGACATTATGAATATATTCGAAGGTCTTACTCAGAACTTATTGAAAGACATTGCAGGTCAGGAGTTTGGAAAGTTCCCGAGAATGACTTTTGCAGAGGCTATGAAAAAATATGGTAATGACAAACCGGATATTCGTTTCGGAATGGAATTCCATGAACTGAATGACCTTGTAAAAGGTAAAGATTTCAAAATCTTTGACGAAGCAGAATTGGTTGTTGGTATCAATGTAGAAGGTTGTGCAGAGTATACGAGAAAACAAATCGACGAATTAACCGATTGGGTAAAACGTCCACAGATAGGTGCTACAGGTATGGTATGGATAAAATATCAGGCCGATGGTGTTGTAACTTCTTCTGTTAACAAGTTCTATAATGAAGACGATTTAAAGAAAATCGCAGAAGAATTTGGTGCTAAGCCAGGTGACCTAATCCTTGTACTTTCCGGAAACGAGAATAAAGTAAGAGCACAGCTATCTGCACTAAGAATGGAATTGGGTAACCGCCTTGGACTAAGAAAAGGAAATGAATTCGCTCCGCTTTGGGTTATTGACTTCCCGCTTTTGGAATGGGATGAAGATACACAGAGATACCACGCAATGCACCACCCTTTTACTTCTCCTAAGCCGGAAGACGTCCACTTACTGGAAAATGAAGCAGGAAAAGCAAGAGCTAATGCTTATGACTTAGTTATCAACGGTAACGAAATCGGCGGTGGATCTATCAGAATCTTTGATAAAGATCTTCAGGCTCAGATGTTCAGCCTTCTTGGGTTCACACCGGAAGAAGCAGAAGCACAGTTTGGCTTCTTGATGAATGCCTTCAAATACGGAGCACCTCCACACGGCGGTTTGGCTTTCGGATTTGACAGACTTGTAGCTGT
Organism: Elizabethkingia occulta; assembly: GCF_002023715.1. Lineage (GTDB taxonomy): Bacteria > Bacteroidota > Bacteroidia > Flavobacteriales > Weeksellaceae > Elizabethkingia > Elizabethkingia occulta. Next base: position 101,475 of record NZ_MAHX01000015.1, on the reverse strand, counting down.
ATTAGATGGAAATGAAGTTATCAGAGATTATATCGCCTTCCCTAAAAATAACAGTGGCCGAGATGTAATGATCGACGCTCCGGCATCCATTGCCAATGAGCAGCTCGATGAGTTAGCACTTACAATTAACATTAACGAATAAAAATAGAAGCGGGATACTCTCCCGCTTTTTGTTAAATTTGAAATACGAATAAAAAAGTAAAAAATGAATCTTACCTCCCGAATTGCCAATTACGAATTTGAAAATCCATTCATGAACGCTTCCGGCGTAATGTGTTATGACGAAATGGAACTGGATCAGTTACTAAGATCTTCTGCAGGTGCTTTTGTAACTAAAAGTGCTACACCAGATTTCAGAGAAGGGAATCCAAGCCCAAGATATGTAGATGTGCCTTTAGGAAGCATCAACTCCATGGGATTGCCTAATAAAGGTTTTGACTTTTATCTGGATTTCTCTCTTAACTTTCAGAATGAAAATCCGGGAAAAATCAATTTCATCTCAATTGCAGGAATGTCTATGGAAGACAACCTGGAGATGCTACAGAAAATAAATGATTCCGATTTCAAAGGAATTACTGAATTAAATCTTTCTTGTCCTAATGTACCCGGGAAACCACAGGTAGGATATGATTTCGAAAGAACTGAAGAGGTTCTAACCAAAGCTTTCGAATTCTTCCAGAAACCAATTGGTGTAAAACTTCCGCCATACTTCGATATTGCGCATTTCGATCAGATGGCTGAAATTCTAAATAAATTCCCACTTCAGTACGTTAACTGCATCAACTCTATCGGAAACGGACTTTATATAGATGTAGATCACGAAGAAGTTGTAATTAAGCCAAAAGACGGATTCGGAGGGATTGGAGGCGCTTATGTAAAACCAACTGCACTGGCTAACGTAAGAGCTTTCTACACAAGACTAAACAGTGATATCGCTGTAATCGGATGCGGAGGAGTAGAAAACGGAAAGGATGCTTTTGAACATCTGCTTTGTGGAGCACAAATGGTACAGGTTGGCACCCAGCTGATGAAAGAAGGTACTGGCGCTTTCGACAGAATACTGGAAGAGCTGAAAGCAATTATGCAGGAGAAAGGCTATACCAGCATAGAAGACTTCAGAGGTAAGCTGAAAAGTTTATAATCAGTTACAATATAACAAAAACGCCGCAGATAAATATCTGCGGCGTTTTTATATCTGTAAAGAAAAATTATTTAGTTTCTGTTTCGTCTGTAACATTTTCTTTTTCCTCTTTCGCTACTTCTTTTACTTTATTTTCTTTTGGAGCTTCTTTAGCAGCAGGTGCTTTTTTATCTCCAAAACGAGCTTCAGTAAATTCTCTGGAAATTGCAGCTCTTTCAAACTTTAATTTACCCGACATTGTTTCGATGATCACCCCGTCTTCCATTACATTTACAATCTTACCGTGCATTCCTGAAGTTGTAACAACTCTGGTCCCCGGCTTTATAGTTTCCTGGAAGTTCTTTTCCTGTTTTTGTTTTTTCATTTGCGGACGCAGCATTAGGAAATAGAATCCAACCAGCATTACAGCCATCATGATGAACATCATAGAACCACCACCTTGCTGTTGCGCCTGTAAAAAAATTGTTAGCATATTATGGGTTTAATAGATTAATAAAAAATTATTTGTTTAGAACATTAGCTGAAAAGTTAAGTACCACCGGAGACTTTTCCGTGTTAGTATACACCTCAGCATATTTGTTTTGTAATCCTTCGAAAGAACTTGAATCGAATTTAAGCGTTACTTTTCCTTTTTGTCCCGGAAGAATAGGGTCTTTAGTATACTCCGGAACAGTACAGCCACATCCAGGCTTTACTGTAGAAATTACCAAAGGCTTATCTCCTGTATTAGTCACAGTATAAGTATGCTCTACATGATCCCCCTTCTTAACATCCCCAAAGTTGAAATTATTTTCTGAAATTGCCAAAGTTGTTAATGGAAGCTTCTTAGCTTCTGCAACTATATCCGCCTGTGTCTGCTCAGCAGCAAGAGGTTGCAATCCCGATGTACTCAAAGCTGACTGATCTTCTGAAACAACCAGTTTTTTTTCTTCTTTTTTACATGCTACCACAGCCATGGCAGAAAAAGAAATCATCAGTAGGTAGGTAAGTCTTTTCATGTGAAAGGTATTATTTTATTCTATATTCTCGAATTGTCTTTGGCATACTTATCCAGGATACCATTAATAAATACATTAGATTTGTCAGAAGAGTATACTTTTGCAATCTCTATATATTCGTTTATAATAATTGAAGAAGGAGTCAATTTAAATTCATCCATTTCGCTAAGCGCAGTAATAAGGATTACTTTGTCCATTAAAGAAACTCTTTCCAGATCCCAGTTCTGAAGTCTTTCTTCTAGTTTCTTTTCAGTATTATCCCAGTTAAGTGCAGTCTGAGCTAATAATGTTTTAGCAAAGCTTTCATCATCATAATTTTTAATAATCTTGATAAGGGTATGCGTCTCCTGCTCTGCTTTCATAAATCCAATTGTTTTCTGGATTAATGAATTTGCAATATGAATATCATCTGCCCATGCCATTTCTTTTCCTTCTAAGAAATCATGAAGATCTTCATTTTCCGCAATATAACGAAGAAAAAGTTTTCCAATGAATTTTTGATCATCTTCAAAGCTATTATCAGCCGATTCCATATAATCTTTATATCGTTTTCCGGCTTTTATTCTCTGGTAGGTTTTCACAACAAGATCGTCATTAGTGTCCCACATCAGCTGTTTGTTGTTTGCTGTATACTCTCCTCTTTCATCGTTTTCAATGATTTGAAGCAATATCTTATTTTCAACAAACTTCAGATTGGGATTAGCTTCCTCTTCAGATTTGATGTATTTTCTTTTTCCGATTTCAATTTGCTCTTCAGCTAATTGATGAATTGCGACCAAAAAGTTAAGCTCATAGACATATAAGTCATAGATTTTGCTTATTTCTTTCATCATATTTTTCAGAACTACATCGACACTTTTAGGGTTTTGCTGATATGCATAAAGCGTTTGCACTACTTTTTCGCGGAGCTGTCTTCTTCCTACCATTTCAAAGAACTTAAATTTAAGGCACAAATTTACGCATTTCTCTTTGCATAAAAAACCTTAATTTTGTCATTCGTAACGGAACGTTTTTAAATAAACAAAATTCAGAAGTTGAAAGCACTAAAAACACTTAATCCCTATTTCTACAAACATCGTGTATTACTGGCTTGGGGATTACTTTTCATTATACTCAGCAATTTTTTTGCTATTTATAAAGTACAATTTATCGGAAAATCCGTCAATGTCATTCAAGAAGTACTGACCAACAAACATATATCGAAAGATTCTTTGTTCAAGGCTTTACTTATTAATGCAGCTATTATTGTCGGCAGTTCTGTATTATCCGGCTTCTTTACATTCATGATGAGGCAGACTATTATCGTAGCCTCCCGTAGAATCGAATATGAGCTGAAAAATAAAATTTACACTCATTATCAGAATCTCTCTCTGACTATTTTCAAAAATACGACCATCGGAGATTTAATGAACCGACTGAGTGAAGATGTTGTGGCTATACGTATGTACCTTGGCCCTGGTGTAATGTATGTGGTAAACTTATCGGTATTACTGATTATTACAACCACTTATATGCTGCTTACTGATGTACGTATGACGATATGGACACTAATCCCACTTCCTATATTATCTTTTGTTATATATAAGGTAAGTTCTATCATCAACAAAAAGTCCAAAGTAATGCAGAAAAGTCAGTCTGCAATTTCGACTTTTGTTCAGGATAGTTTCTCGGGAATCCGTGTCGTAAAGTTCTTTAACAAGGAAAAGTATATTGAAAAGAACTACAACAATAAGGTTGGAGATTATATGGTAAAAGCTTTGGATCTGGCAAAGACTGAAGCCTACTTTTTTACCATTATTCTTTTTGTTATCGGACTCCTGAATGTTGCCATCCTTTATATTGGTGGGGAACAATACATCAGTGGAAAGACATCTGTCGGGACTATTGCAGACTTCTTCATGTACATCAACATTCTGATCTGGCCTTTCAGTATGGTCGGCTGGGTAACGTCTGTTAATCAGCGTGCGGAGGCTTCCATGCAACGTGTCAATGAGTTCCTGGATATGAAGTCTGAAATCAGAAACAGCAATCACGATCTTTATAACATTACTGGTGATATTGAATTCCGTAATGTAAGCTATACTTATCCTAACACCGGCATTCAGGCTTTAAAGAATGTAAGTTTCAAAGTTAAAGCCGGAGAATCTTTAGCCATTATGGGTAAAACCGGAAGTGGTAAATCTACTATTGCATTACTCTTATGCCGCTTACTAGATCCGGACAGTGGAGAAATTCTGATAGACGGTAAAAATCTAAAAGAGCACAACCTTGGCGTTTATCGCGAAAATATAGGTTTCATTCCTCAGGAAAGTTATCTGTTTTCTGATACTATTGAGAATAACATCGGATTTGCAATAGACAATCCTACAAAAGCTTTAGTCGAAGAATTTGCTAAGGTAGCTGATGTACACAAAAACATCGTTGGTTTTAAAGACCAATATAATACGATGGTTGGGGAAAGAGGTGTAATGCTGTCTGGTGGACAAAAACAAAGAATAAGCATCGCCAGAGCATTGATTAAAAAACCTAAAATCCTGATTTTTGACGACAGCCTTTCTGCACTAGATACAGAAACAGAGGAAAATATCTTACGAAATATTGAAAAGGAAATTAAACAAACAACGTCCATAATCATCACTCACCGTGAATCCAGCGCCAAAAATGCGCATGCAATTCTTCATCTAAATGATGGCGTAATTACTGATTTCGTACGTGTTCAATAAATTTTCATTACTGATAACAAGGTAATTAACAATATTTAATAAAAATTCTTTGATATTCAGAATATTCTTCTATATTTGTTAACGCACGAATCTTAAAATGTTAGAACAATGAGCGATTACAAGGAACGCCAGGAGAATGAGATTTTCACAAAAGTGTTAAAGGCAGGTAGAAGGACTTATTTCTTCGATGTGAGAGAAACAAAAGCAGGAGATTATTACCTGACAATCACAGAGAGTAAAAAGAATTTCTCAGAAAATGGAGAAGCAAGCTTCGAGAAACACAAAATTTACCTTTACAAAGAAGATTTCAAAAGTTTTTCAGAATTATTCAATGAATCAACAAACTTCATCCTGGATGAAAAAGGAGAAGAGGTTATCTCTGAAAGACATAACAAAGACTACAAAACAACTACTAATTCTTTCACAATAGATACTGACGAAGAATTATAGAAAGAATTTCAAAACAAAGAGACAGCCTGTGGGCTGTCTCTTCTTGTTTAAAAGTATAATTGAAAAATATGAAGACTGAGCTTCTTATTTCAGATTGGGATTGACAATAGTCTCCTTCAACGGTATGGGCAAAATATAAGCTTTATTGCCGCTACTTAATTCGCTCTGATCCCCTTCAGCAGCCAGATCTTTTTCCAACCTTTGAACCGGGAGCTTTAATCTTTTCAGGTCATAATAGCGATGTCCTTCATAAGATAGTTCGAGATATCTTTCGTTTAGTATGGTATTCAGATCAATAGTGTTCAGTTGCCCGCCATTGCTAATTCTGTGCTTTCTTAACTCATTAATATCCTGCAAGGCGGCATCATTTCTGTTCAGAAAATAATTGGCTTCAGCACGAATTAAATACATTTCCGATACACGGAAAACTTTAACATCATTTACTTTATCACTAAAATCATTCCCCGGATATTTATTAATAAACTCTTCTTCTATATCCCCATCTTTACTAAAATTACTTAGGCGGATATCGGATTCTGTATAACTATCCATTAATTTATAAGAAGGTTGAAAGAATTTACGTCCAGCTGTATAATCCTGCCATAGCGTATTTGGTCTCAGTTTATTGTCATTACTTCTCTTCAGACGAAAGATGACTTCCGAAGGAGATTTATCTTTCCAAAGATTCTCATACTGACTTATATCTGATAGCTGAAACTGATTAATAATCTGAGTGGATTTCGCCAGAGCAACAATATAATTTTTCTGATACAATGCAACTCTTGCTTCCAAAGCTGTAACCGCATTTTTATTCATTCGGAAATCTATGGTTTCATCTACATCTTTTGCTTTTTCCAAATCCAGCCATAGATATTCATAAAATTTTGACAGACTGATTTTACCAGGTTTCTTATTAACATCGGTATCTGTAATATAAGGAATAGTTAAAGCCTCATTACCGTCGGAATCAGATGCACCGAAATTTCGGTGTAACTCAAAATGAACCATTGCTCGCAATCCGTATAATTCTGCAACCAAAGACTTCTGCTTATTTCTCTCCTGTTCATTCCGGACCGGTACTTTAGCCGCATTTTCCAGAAGCAGGTTAATACTGTAAATATCCGCATAGTAGTTTTTCCATGCTTTTAGCAAAATATCGTCTTCAGAAGTATACTCCCAGCGGTTCAGTAAGTTTCCGAAACCATTTACACCATTATTTTGCGAATTCAGACGACATTCATCAGCCATCACAGATCCTATAAGAACACTATATTCAGGAGAATAAAGGCTGTAACTACCCAACACTCCTTTTTCGAAGTTACTCACAGAGGAATAAACTCTCTCTGTATCCAAAGCATCCTGTGGATCTACATCCAGCACATTATTACAACTTACCATACTTATACCCAGACAGGCGCACAGCATTACTTTTAATATATTTTTACGCATTTCTTATCATTTAAAATAAAACATTAAAGCCTAATGTAATTGTCCTTGGCAAAGGATATTCATACTGATACCAGTTGTTATCATCTTCAGGGTCCTGCCCTTTCCATTTTGTCCAAGTCAACAAGTTTTGTCCCTGAGCAAAAATGTTTACCTCTTTAAAGAATTTGTTCAGACTGCCTAAATCTTTCAGCTTATAATTGATACTAACATTTCTCAGCTTTATATAATCCGCAGATTGCAATTCCCGATCTGTCATATATCTTGCATACTGAGCTCCCGGATTCTGGCTTACGTCCCCTGGCTTCTGCCACATATTCAGCATATCAGCGGACTGATTATAAATTCTGTAGTTAGGATCGGCTGAAGTTCTGTACAACTCAGCAGTATTGAGTCTGTACATTCCTTTTACAAAAGTAAATAAGGCATTGACCTGAAGGTTTTTATAAGTAAATGATGTTGTTATTCCTCCCTTAATTGGTGGATCATAGGATCCTTTAACCATTACAGCATTTTCCGGATTATATTCTTTGGTTACAGCACCACTTTTATCATAATACAATGGCGCTCCGGTAGCAGGATCTACTCCTGCCCATCTTACCATATAAAAATGCCCAAGAGCTGAGCCTACTTTGTGTATAGAATAATTTTCTGTAACAATCTCATCTTCGGATCCCAGACTCAGGATCCTGTTCTGATTGTAGGCCAGATTAAGCCCCAGATTCCAGCTAAAATTATCGTTTCTGAAGACGTCTCCGGATAAACGAAACTCTACACCTCTGTTTCTGATTTTCCCCATATTGTCTGCAATAGACTCGAAACCAGATGTCATAGACAGACTACGGTTGATAAACAAATCGCTTGTTATTCTGTTATAAAAATCAACTTCTCCGATAATTCTGTTTTTAAATAGCCCAAATTCTACTCCCACATCAGATATCTTGTTCATCTCCCAGTTATAATTGGGATTACCCGGAGATATCGGAATAAAAGCAGTATAACCGTTATAATGCTGAGGTTTGTATAGCTGACGATAGCCAAAATCACTGGCAAAACCACTCGCATTTCCTGTTAGTCCATGACTTAATCTCAATCTAAGTGTACTTAAAGCATCCCAATTCTTCAGGAATTCTTCATTCTTCATATTCCAGGTTGCCCCGAAAGCATAAAAATATTTATATCTGTTTTCTGAAGGAACTCTGGAGGATCCATCACGTCTGATACTAGCAGATAATGTAAATCTATTTGCATAAGAATATCTAAGCATTCCTAATTGTGATACTAATATATTTTCGGAAGCGCCACCACTTATTTTTGGAATAAAATTATTATCTGGTGTTCCGGGTGTAATTCCTCCCGGAGTATTCTCCAGTCCGGGTATAAGTCCGTAACCTGTAAAACCATCGTAGTTGGTACTGTATTTATTGAACTCGGCAAGAGCAATTGCCTCGACTTCATTGGAGCCCCATCTCTTTTTATAATTGAACCCAAAATTGGCCATGTAGGAGGTTTTCTGTGTATTAATCCTTTCATAGAGTCCCTGCTCACCAGGATCTACCATACTTCCGAAGTATGTATCCGGTTTTATAATTCTCGTAAATCTCGTTTGCTGATGGTTCACCCCCAATGTACTGGTCAGTTTCAGATCTTTAGTAATTTCAAATGAAAGGTTAGATGACAGCACTCCCTGAAGTTGTTTCTCTTTCCTATTAATATCCTGGTACATGGTTAAAGCATTTGCTCCAAACCGGTTTACACCTGGTGTAAGATTTCCATCCTTATCATATGGTTTTTCATATGGCATTGCAAAATAAAGAGACGCCACAGGATTGGTTTCGCTTACATCAAAATCGGACTCAGAAAGTTGTGTCTGCCCTCCGGTTAAATTAAGATTAAAAGAAGAAGTAAAACGCCCACTCTTATGATTCACCCCGCTATTAATATTAAATCTTTCAACTCCGGAGTTTGGTAATACCCCCTCTTGCTTAAAATAGGAAAGCGATGAATAATGATTGGTCTTTTGGTCACCACTACCCATACTTAGATAATGGGAATTGGTGACTCCGTTTCTTAAAAGCAACTTTCTCCAGTTTGTATTTGTTGCCCGCAAATCTGATAACTTCTGATCGCCTTCTGTATAATCGGATTCTGTTTTCGCAATTTTCTGCCCGTTGACAATTTTATATGGATTTTTTCTGGAATAAGCCCAGCCAGGAAAATTTGGATCCTGCAGAATCTCTTCAAATTCTAATCTTTGAGAACTGTTCATCATATCCCATTTCTGATTATTTACAGAAGATATTCCGAACTGATTCTGATAAAAAAACTGAGAATGTCCTTTATCATTATTCTTTCCTTTCTTAGAAGTAATCTGTATCACACCATTTGCTCCTCTGGATCCATATTGTGCGGTAGCAGAAGCATCTTTTAGCACCACTATATCCTCGTAGTCCAGGGGATTGAGCACAGCAAAAACTTCCGGACTGATAGGCATTCCGTCCAGTATATATAATGGATTTGTTTTATCATCCTGTACAGAACCAATACCTCGGATCGTTACCCTGCCCATTGCTCCCGGTTGTCCGGAAGGAGAAGCCACATACAATCCCGGGACCTGCCCTTGTAACGCCTGATCTAATGAAGCAACCGGAGTCTTTGCAATAACTTCTGCCTTTATGCTAGATACAGCACCTGTTGTCTTAGCCTTAGACTGTCTTGTATAACCGGTTAATACAACGCCTTCCAGTTGTTTTGTTTCGGGCGATAGATAGATACTGTCCGGTAGCTTTCCTGCGCTTAAAGCAATATCCTGAGCAATATAACCTTCTAATGAAATAACATAAGTCTTCGGATCTGTTTTAACTTCAATAGCTACTTTTCCGTTTCCGTCCGTTACTATCTCCTTTCCTGTTGCTGTATCTTTAATACTTACATTGGATAAAGGCTGTTGAGTGGTTTTATCCCGCACAATAATATCATGTACAGATTCCTGAGCCTTTAGTGTTGCTGTTATCCCGAGAAAGAAAACCGCGGCCAGAATCATTTTCCTGTTTCCGAACATATTTAATTACTTTTTTACAGAGCAAAAGTAAATATGGGGGATTAGGAAGATTTTAAAACAATATTAAAGACCAATTAGAAAGTCATTAAAAATTTCTAATAACCAGTTTATTATAAAAGAACAGGTATTTCAACTATAGAAGTAGTCCCAAATCCCAGTACAGACTGAAATAACAGTTTACTTTTGTTTTGTTCTATGATTTTAGATGATAATGACAACCCCAGGCCAAAACCTTTAATGCCATAAGCATTCTGACTTCGATAAAACGGACGGGTAATTTTTTCTATATCCTGTGGTGCGATTCCTATTCCCTGATCGATAACTGATATTAGAACGGCATCTTTATTAATACGAATTCTCATCTCTACTTCTTTCTGTGAAAATTTGTATGCATTAGAAATAAGATTGCTAATGGCGATTTCCATTAGACCTGAATTAATATTTATAAATGTCGTTTGGAATTTATCCGGGTTTTCGATTTCAATATTCAGACGTGTACCGGAAGTATCTTCCATATATTGATCTGTAACCTTCCAGATAAATTCTTCCAGAGCCATTTTATATAAGGGATACGAAGAATGTTCCAATTGTGACAACATAAGCAGATCGCTCACAATACTATCCATACGGGTAGCATCACGGTGGACTCCTTCAAGAATTTCTTTATACTCTTCAGTCTCCCGGTCTTTTCGCAATGCTATTTCGGCATTTCCCAATAAAGAGGCAATAGGTGTTTTTAATTCGTGGGAAGCATTGGAAACAAATGATTGCTGGCTTTCAAATGAGTTTTGAAGTCTTTGTAAAAGATCATTAATTGTAGAGCTGAGAACAGTAATTTCATTTTTACTTCCTTTTTCTACAGGAATTCTGTAATCCAGACTGCTTGCCTGAATCTTCTCCATTCTGTGGTTAATCCTCTTAATAGGTTTCAGGCAAAGATATGAGAGCCATTCTCCAAGTACTACGCAAATCCCTAAAGCTATTACAAGGCTTATAATCATTACATTTCGAAGCTCCTGCAGAGACTTTTCTCCGGAAGCATTTTCTGCTTCAGCCATTACAATATAATCTCCGGAATTATCTACGTAGTAAATACCTACAACATATTTATGATCATTTTTATAAAAAAGAGCCTTCTTCTGGGCCACCTGCTGCAAGATTTTCCCATCCCAGGTTGTTGTATTTTCCTTTATAAAAACCGGATTAAAATTGGTATCGTAGATTCTTATTTTTTCTTTAGGTAAGGTTCTGGGAAGCTTACGAAGTACTTCATCAAATTCTACTTTAGAAAAATTATCCTGAGCAAGATAATTATGTCCTACCGTATAAGCACGATCTTCTAACTGCTTTCGGAAATTATTCTGCCAGTCTTGTGCTACAATAAAATAAACTGAAGTAAGCACAGCTATTAGCAGTACGGCAAATAAGCCTGTAAAAATTAATGATAAGCGTCTCTGTAGTTTCATACTATTCGTCTTTCAGTATATATCCCATTCCGACGACAGTATGTATAAGTTGCTTCTGAAAACCTTTATCCACTTTTGTCCTTACATAGTTAATATAGACATCTATAAGATTCGTTCCTCTGTTAAAACCAATTCCCCACACTGCTTCTGCAATTTTTGCACGATTAATAACTCTGTTTTTATTTACCAGAAGATATTCTAACAAAGCGTATTCTTTTACTGTCAGCGTAATCTCCTGCCCGGCTCTTTTTACAACTTTCTTATAGCAATCCATTACAAGATCGTCCGCAGTATAAGTTAGCACCGGAAGGCTGTTCTGATTTCTCCGGCTTAGCACATTAATCCTTGCCAGTAATTCTTCGAAATGAAATGGTTTTGTAAGATAGTCATCTGCGCCTTTATCAAAACCTTTCAGCTTGTCTTGTATGGTAGAGAGTGCCGTCAGCATTAAAACTGGAATTTCGGGCTTAAAACGCTTTATTTCCGAGCATATTTCAAAGCCATTCACCTGTGGAAGGATTACATCTAAAATAATCAAATCAAAATCCTGCTCCATAGCTAGCTGAAGCCCCATCGTACCTTCGTACGCAAGGGTTACATGGTGTTGACTTTCTTCCAGACCTTTTTTAATAAAATTGGAAACACCAGCTTCATCTTCTATTAGCAGAATATTCATAATATGGCAATTTTCTCCAAATTTAGCAGAAAAGTGCTGAGAATAAATGATTATTAGAAAATTCTAATCAATTTTATAAATGAAACTGAAACTTTTAGGCATAAAAAAAGCCGTCATAAATGACAGCTTTTATTTTGGGTGGATGAGGGGTCTCGAACCCCCGACCTTCGGAACCACAATCCGACGCTCTAACCAACTGAGCTACAACCACCGTTTTGGTTTTGTGTGTGCAAAGATACACTATTATTCGTTACTGGCAAATAATTCCGTCAAAATTTTTCAATGCAATTAATTTTGCGGTATTAAAACCTTCTGCAAACTCTACACCACTCTGCCTACCCAGGTTTTGCGCTCTGTATGTAATACTCTCGTAAAAGTCTTTTGTAGCAATAGGTGTAACAGGTTCTTTAGAATTTGGATCATAAAATTGCGATGAATATGCTGCGCAACATTCAATTTTTTTATCTAAAAACCCAGTGATATCTACAACAAAATCCGGTTGAAGATCTTTCCATTGAATATAATGGAAAACGTGTTTAGGTCTCCATGCTGCCTGATCCTGCCCGTCTATGGATGTTTCAATTCTTCTTAATCCGGATAGGAAACACGCATCAGATACCAATTTAGCTCCTTTAGCATGATCCGGATGTCTATCATCCAATGCATTACAAAGCACTATTTCTGGTTGATATTTACGAATAGCTTCAACAATGCGTAGCTGATATTCTTCTGAGTTTACCAAAAAACCATCTTTCAGCTTCAGATTCTCTCGGTATTCAACACCTAAGATTCTTGCTGCTTCTGTTGCCTCCTGATGCCTGATTTCCGAAGTTCCTCTTGTTCCCAGTTCTCCTTGTGTCAGATCTACAATCGCCACCTTTTTTCCTTCAGAAATAAGTTTGGCGAGAGTTCCGCTACAGCTTAGCTCAACATCATCAGGATGAGCTCCTATAGCTAATATATCTACTTTCTTTACCATGATCTAAAATTAAAAAAAACTTCTGATCCATAGGACCAGAAGTTTTTGATATTTTCATTTCTTTTAATAGAAATTATTTGCTCAACTTTTCTTTTAGTTTTGCTGCATCTGCGTCTGCAGGGTTAGCTTCAAGAGCTTTAGTTACATACTCTAATGCTTTTGCTTTGTCAGCATTTGCCGTTAAGCTTGCCATATTGTAGTATGAGTTAGCCAATAACTCTTTTCCTTTAGCCTGATCTGCTGCTGGCTTAGCTGCCAATACATCAATATATTTCTGGTATGCAGCGATTGCTCCTGCCGCATCACCACTTTTCTGTAATGCATAACCTAAACTGTAGTAAGCAGGTTCCCATGTTTGTAATACATTTGCCATCTGAGACCATGCAGAAGCTGCTCCGCCCCAGTTTTGAACACCTTGATATTCATTTGCTAATTTATAAAGTAGATCCGTATTTTTAGGATCTGCTGCTACTTGCTTTTTCAGTGCATCAATTGCAGCATTTGTAGGCCCTCCTTCACCAGAAGCTACTTTAGGTGCTGTACCACTAGCAGAAGCTAGTTCAGCATCCCAGTCAAAAGTTTCATCTTTTGCAGCTTTAGCAACAGCAACTTTTTGCTGTGCTTGTTGTAGCATTGCTGCATCTTTTTTCTCTTTACCGATAGCTGCTAAGATTAAACCTTCTAAACCTGAATCACTCGGAAGAATTCTGGATTTTTCAGCTTTGCTTAAAAAAGTCTCTAAACTTGTTTTTGCTCCCGCATAATCTTTAGACTGATACTGTAAGTAAGCCTTAATTCTATATTTAATCGGGTCATTGATTTTATCAAAAACAGAATCTAAAGCAGATCCTGCATTAGTGTAGTCTTTTGCAAGGAAAGCTAATTTAGCATAATCCAAAACTGTATTAGGATCTGAATCTGCAAGATCTAAATATTTCTTGTAATCCAATGCAGCCTGATCGTATTTTTGGTATACGATGTTGAATCCACCTCTTGCTTTGTATGCTGGTGCATAGCTTGCATCTGCCTGGATAGCTTTATCAATATTATCTTTAGCTCTTTCCCATTGTTTTGCAGAAGTCCATAATGTACCAATTCTTGTATAAACTGCAGCTTTGTTTTTAGCAACCTCTAATGCTCTGTCATATGCATTCATTGCCTCACCCCAGTTTTTGTTAAGACGGTTAGCGTCTCCTAAAGTATAATAATAATACTCAGGAACTCCTTTTTTCTCAGCAAGATTAACTGCTTTATTAAGATATTCGATCGATAGTTTAGGATCGTTATGATTAGGATAAAGCGCTAAAGCTTCACCAATTCTGTATAATACTTCAGGATCTTTTTCTCTGGAGTCCTTAGCAACCTGGTTAAGGTCTGCAATAGCTCCTGCCTGATCTCCTTTTCCTAATTTAACTGATGCCTGACCTATTCTGCTGAAGAATGATTTCTTAGCATCTAAAGCAACACCTTTATTAAAATATTCTGCTGCTTTATCAAAATCTGGTTCAGACTGAACTAAGTAAGCATTTCCTAAATAGAAATAGTTAGCGTCTGAAGGTTCTTTGTTTACTAGTGCTGTGTAGACTTCTTTAGCTTTACCAAATTTATAGCCGTCAATATCATTAATTCCTTCTGCAACTGTCTGTGCTCCTACCATATTCATGGCAAAAAAAGCAGCTGCACCTAACACTATTTTCTTTGATAATCCAAATCTCTCTTTCATAATTATTCTATTTTTATTAATTATTCTTCTTAAATATAAACACAATTACTATTCCATATATTGCGGAACTAATGTTAAAAAAATACTAATATTTATTTTATTTCTACCATTCTCTTATACAGCAGATAGGGTTGTAATCCATTTTTGTCAACAATAAGCTGACCAACCTGGCTGCAAGAGTATCTTATAAACCCGTTCCCAACACCAAAATTACCTTCATTGGTAAGGAAATATAAAATACGTGTAAACGGATATTTCTGATACCTCAGATTTTCTCTGCTGGGAGCAAATTCCCCTTTTGCATCTGTAATATTAAGTATTTTAATTTTTGATCTTAATTCTTTAGCTTTTTCATCATAAGGTCTACTAATAGTATTAAGACTAATTACTCCAATATGACCGGGGAATTTAGTCAGATTTTGAATGATTTCTTCATTGGACTTTAACGATGAATACTGCATTTTAGCAGGATCAATTTTAAGCTTTTCAGCAATATAATCTGTATTACTTGTATTAGCTCCGTCAAAAATCAAAGTTCTTTTTTCATCAGTCAGCATCTTTGCAATATCATCCACAGAAATCTTCTCAATTGAAGATTCTTTTGGTACAACAAAAACCAAAGCATCTGCCGCAAAATATGCCGGTACTGCTTTTAATTTGATGTTGCTAAGAAAACTTTGCTTCTCTGTCTCCGTTAGTTCACGTGACATTACAATAGTAGAAACTTTATTATCAATTAAAGCTTTTAAGGCTTCTTTTTCTTTCATTTGTTTCAGCTCGATCTTCGCCTCCGGATATACTTTCATATAGCGGTAAGAAAGCGCATCGGCAACGTTAAAGAAAGAGGGGTCTGTAGCCATAACTACACTGCCTGTAGCATAATCATTTTTTTTATCATTATTACATGATCCTAATATGATTAATAATACTAATAAAAATAGGCTATTCTTCATTTCTCTTTCTGAATTTATTTACCACTCTTATCAGTCTGAAAACACCATATATGATAAGTAGTCCTCCCAATGGATACGCAGCAGCCTCTCCTAATTCTACAATGAAAAATTTATACATAATCACAAAAATACCTAATGTGATATAACAAATTCCTGCAACAATTGATAACAAATTAAACGTCATGGAAACAAAAATACAAAAAAAAGAGAAGCTATAGCAGCTTCTCTTTTTTTATTTGGATATAAACTTATTCAAAGTTCATTGTAACCGGGAATCTGAATCTGGATCTTACCGGATCACCGTTAAGCTTACCTGGGCTCCATTTCCCTTTGATTGATCTAATTGTTCTTTCAGCCTCTCTGTTAAAGTCAGAATTAGGTCCTGAAGCTTTAACATCAGAAAGAGAACCATCTCTTTCTACAACGAAAGTAACTGTAGTTTTCAATGTACCTTCACCTTCTACAGAAGAGTTATCGAAATTACTTGTAAATAAATTTCTAAATTTCTCAATACCTCCTGCAAATGCTGCTTCCTGGTCAACCCTGTCAACGATTTCGTTACCTACTGGCTTAGGAGCTTCAACATTCTTACCTGCACCTGTACTAGCTGGTGGCGGTGGTGGAGTGTATTTAGCAATTTTTTCACCTTCCTGGTTTGTTGTACCAATTGTAGTTTCTTTTACCTCTTCAATTTTCTTAGGTGGTTCTTCCACTTTAGGGTTTGGTTTCGGCTCCGGAATCATATCCCTTACAATTTCTTGCTTAGGAGGCTCAACTGGTGGCGGTGGTGGCGGTGGCGGAAGTTCTTTTTCTTCTACCGGCGGTGGGATATCTTTAATATCTGTTAAGTCCACTGACACTTTAGTCTCTTCTTTTTGTTGCCCTTCTTTTATTTTTAAATAAACTAAGGGTGCAAGTACAGCAAAAAGAAATAATGCTGAACCTACTAGTAAAGATCTTGTCAGTATAGGTCTGTAACTTTTTCTCAGATCATACGCCCCGTACTCTTTATTTCTATGCTCAAATACGATTTCGTCCAATTCAATTGGTTTATCGTAAGAAGCATTAATATTATCTACTGACATAATTAAATTATTTTTGTTAAAAAAGGTAATTACTTACCTATTTTCTGATCATAGATTTTCTGCTCCCAAGGCTTCACTTCACCGATACCGTATCTTTCACTCTTCGTAATTGCCATTTCATCTAACAAATCTACAAAGTTTTTGTAGTTAGAGTCATCTGTAGGCTTAATAATTACTGTAAAAATATCTGGTTTACGAGCTCTTCTCTTAGCATCATCAATCACCTTCTCAATGCCATTTTTATCAAATGTAGTTTCCTGAAGCTTACCTGGATCTGTTAAACCTGTCTGGTCTAACTGGTGATAATATACTTTATCATCTTTTCCTAATAAGAATGTGATTGAGTTTGTAAGATCAATCTCAGGAATATCTATCGGTTGATTTTTTTCTGGCTTCGCAGGTAACTTCATATCCATCGTGTTAGGCTTACTTAAAGTAGTTGCTAACATGAAGAATGTAATCAGAAGAAAACCTAAGTCTACCATCGGGGTCATATCGACCCTTACATTTACTTTCTTGGAGCGGACTTTGCCGTCCTTGCCTCCTTTATCCTGTACTTGTACTTCTGCCATGTTGAATATTTTTTACTGATTTTCAGAAGAAGTAATCAGAACGAATTTATAAAACTTAATATCTTTCAATCCTTCAAACAAAGCCTTGAATTTAGGGTATTGCGCTTTTGCATCACCTTTAATTGCAAGTCTGGCATCAGGATTTACTTCCAAACTATATTTTACCCAATCTACTAGTTCTTTATTCACACTATCCATTGGGATTGTAGCACCTTTTACATTCGCTCTCTGATCATCCGGTAAGTTAAGATAACTTTTCATCTGAGCCATAGAGGCACCTACCATTGGCAATTTAAGAAATGCATTTTTCTCAGCAGCAGAGAATCCAACTCTGTACTGCCCTGCCATTTTATCTAATATCTGAGATTTCTCAGAATTATTATCAATAGGTGTAAAGAAATACCTCCCGTCCGGAGTAATACTAATCGTCATTAAATTAGTATCATCTAACGTAGTTGTAGAAATAGATGAAGGCGTTGTAATAGCCTCAGCATCTGGCTTCTTGAACTGCGCTGTCAGAATGAAGAACGTAAGAAGTAGGAAAGCAACATCCGTCATTGCCGTCATATCGGTAACTACACCATGTCGTTTTGGTTTAACTCTCGCCATTTCTTAATTCTTTATAATTTATTTATTGTTAAACAGAATATTATATTCTGTCCTGATTAGTTATGCTCAGCAAAAGACTGTTGGATGCTCATTCCGATTTCGTCAATCTTATAAGTTAATCCATCGATCTTAGAAGTAAAGAAATTATAAAGAATAATTGCAACAGCAGAAGTACCAATACCTAAAGCCGTGTTGATAAGTGCTTCAGAGATACCTACTGATAATGCAGCAGAGTCAGGAGTACCACCACCAGAACCTAAAGCAGAGAACGCTTTAATCATCCCGATTACCGTACCTAAAAGTGCTACTAACGTTGCAACTGTACCTAATGTAGAAAGAATCATCATGTTCTTTTCAAGCATTGGCATTTCAAGAGTTGTAGCTTCTTCAAGAGATTTTCCTAAAGCTACTAACTTTTGCTCTTTGTTCATTGTATTATCATGCTCAAGAGCTTTGTAAGTTGTAAGACCTTCTTTTACAACGTTACCTACAGAACCTTGTTGTCTGTCGCACTCTTCTAATGCAGCGTTGATTTCGTTTCTGTTAAGGTATCCTCTAACTGTGTTAACAAAGTTATCTAAGTTACCGCTACCAGAAGCTTTCTTAAGAACGAAATATCTTTCGAAAGAGAAAACAACTACTGTAATCATGAAAGTAAGAAGAATAGGTACGATTGGACCACCCATATAAACGATACCCATTGGCTTTCCTTCAGCCGGGTGAAGTTCTGTGGACTTAATATCCGCAAGGGCTACAGACGCTACTCCATCTAAAGCAGGGTTTTTCTTAAAGTTACTCGGGTTACCGAATACAAATAAATAAATTGCAATACCAATTACAAATAAAATAGGGATTACAATTGCAGGATTTAAACCTCCCTTCTTTTTAGCAACAACTTCGTGCTCTGTGTTTGAAACATTCATTTCCATATTAATCTAAATTATTTATTGTTTATTTCTTCATTTTTTTGAGGTTGTAAATTAAAGTCATTTTATTGGAAAATGCAAGACGCAATTTCAATAATGATGATTTTTGTCATTTTTTGAAAACTATTTTTGTTTTTCTCAGATAATCCATCGATCTAAAATCGGGACTAAATTTGTTAAATAACAAAGAATCGTTTAAAAATCAAAAACAAACCTCCTTATTTTTTATCAATTAGCCAATGTTAATTTTTATTCACTTTTGTGTTATTTTTCATACAACATATTTTATCGTATAAAAGATAAATATACCAAAATTTAATAAACTAAATAACGAAATTAACAATTTTTTTAGGCACAACGATGATTTTCTTAGGTATTGCCCCGTTTAAGATTTCAATTGTTTTATCAAGTTTCAGCACTGCTTCTTCTACTTCTTTCGGTGTAAGGCTTGCCGATAATGCTGCCTTAAAACGCATTTTACCATTAAAACTTACCGGATATTCTATCTCATCCAGCTCCAAATACTGTGAATTAAATACCGGGAAAGGAGCGTATTCTATACTTTCTTTATTCCCTAAAAGAGACCATATCTCTTCTGTAATATGTGGAGCATAAGGAGAAATAATGACAGCTAAAGGCTCTAATATTTGTCTTTTGTTAGTTTTTAATTTAGTGAGTTCATTCACTGCAATCATGAAGGAGCTTACAGAAGTATTGAACGAGAAATTCTCGATATCAAAAAGAACTTTCTGAATCAGAGTATGCAGAACTCTGTATTCTTCTTTTGTTGGTTCTTCATCTGTAACTTCAAACTCATCATTGGCATTGAAGTATAAATTCCATAAACGCTTTAGGAAACCATAAACACCACTAAGCCCTTGTGTATTCCAAGGCTTGGATTGCTCTAACGGACCCAAGAACATTTCATATAAACGAAGACAGTCTGCACCGTATTCATCACAAATATCATCAGGATTTACAACATTGAACTTAGACTTGGACATTTTTTCTACCTCACGCTCGGTAATGTATTTATCTCCGTCTTCTAAAATAAATGTTGCATCTTTAAATTCTGGTCTCCAGTTTTTGAAAGCTTCAGTATCCAATTCATCTGTTGCTCCTTTTAATAAGGATACATCAACATGGATTTTCTGAGTAGCATGATCTTTAGCCAGATTTTTTGAAACAAACTGATTTGTCCCGTCAATCCTGAATACAAAAGCACTCATTCCAAGGATCATTCCCTGATTGATCAATTTTTGGAAAGGTTCTTCTTGTTTTATATAATTACGATCCTTTAAAAATTTATTCCAGAAGCGGGAATACAATAAGTGACCAGTAGCATGTTCGCTACCACCTATATATAAGTCTACCTGCCCCCAGTAGTCTGTCATTTCTTTGTCTGCAAAATAGGAGTCATTATGAGCATCCATATAACGCAGGAAATACCATGAACTACCAGCCCAACCTGGCATTGTACTTAGCTCTAATGGGAAGATAGTTTTATTATCGATAAGATCGGTCGCTACAATTTTCTGATTAGCTTCATCCCATCCGTAATCTTTAGCATTTCCTAATGGTGGATCTCCATCTTCAGTCGGAAGGTATTTTTCTACTTCTGGTAATTCCAATGGCAATGCAGAAGCAGGTAAAGTATAAGGAACATCATCCTTATAATATACAGGTACCGGTTCCCCCCAATATCTCTGACGGGAGAAGATAGCATCTCTCTGACGGTAATTGGTTGTAGCATTTCCTAAACCACGGTCAACAATTTCAGTAATAATTTTTGCCTTTGCCTCTTCATATTTCAGACCATTCAGAAAATCTGAATTTATACAAATACCATCTTTAGCAATGAATGGTTCTTCCTGAATATTCTCACCACCTTCAACCACTTCGGTAATTTCTAATCCGAATTTCTTTGCAAAACGGTGATCTCTCTCATCATGCGCAGGAACAGCCATTACAGCTCCTGTTCCATAACCCATTAATACATAATCGGAAATATATACCGGCATTTGTTTTCCGGTAAACGGGTTAACCGCATAAGCTCCGGTAAAAGCACCTGACACAGTCTTTACGTCTGCCATACGGTCTCTTTCTGATTTCAAAGAAGTCTGCTCTATATAATTTTGCACTTCTTCTTTCTGCTCAGCTGTTACTATCTCCTGTACCAATGGACTTTCTGGTGCCAATACCATAAAAGTAGAACCAAAAACAGTATCAGGTCGTGTTGTAAACACTTTTATCTGTACATCAGAGTTTTCAAGACCAAAGTTAACTTCTGCTCCCTGAGATTTACCAATCCAATATTCCTGAGCATCTTTCAACGGTTGTGGCCAGTCTAATGTTTTTAATCCTTGTAATAGTCTTTCAGAGTAAGCCGTAATTCTCATACTCCACTGCATCATTTTTTTCTGATACACCGGGAAACCTCCACGTTCTGACTTACCATTAATAACCTCATCATTTGCCAATACAGTTCCTAGTCCCGGACACCAGTTCACGGTGGTCTCTGCACGGAAAGCCAAACGATAGTTTAATAAAATCTCTTGTTGTTCTTTCTCAGATTTTGCATTCCATTCAGCTGCTGTAAATTCTATTTTTCCAGTCTGAACTGCATTTAAGCCTTCCGTTCCTTTTTCAGAAAGGTGCTTTATTAAAGTATCAATAGCTTCAGCTTTGTCGGTATCATTATTATACCACGAATGGAACAACTCTATGAAGATCCATTGTGTAAATTTGTAATAACTAGCATCTGAAGTACGGAATTGTCTTGACCAGTCGAATGAGAAACCAATTCTTTTCAGCTGCTTCTCATAACGGTTAATATTTTCTTCTGTTGTAATAGCCGGATGCTGCCCTGTCTGAATTGCATATTGTTCTGCAGGTAATCCGAAGCTGTCATAACCAATAGGATGCAGGACACTAAATCCCTGATGTCTTTTGTAGCGGCTTACAATATCCGAAGCGATATAGCCTAGTGGGTGTCCCACATGCAGTCCTGCTCCTGAAGGATAAGGGAACATGTCGAGTACGTAATATTTAGGCTTTGTAGATTTCGCATCGGTCTTATAAGTTTCATTTTTGGCCCAATACTGCTGCCATTTATTTTCAATCTGGTTATGATCGTAATACACTTTATAAAATTATTTTTTATTAAAATTAGACTTTCACAAAAGTACAATATAAAAAACAATAATCTCCACAAAAGCTTGTGGAGATCTATTAAATTATACTGGGTATTGTTTTTTTTGTTAAAACCTGATATACTTCATTGTAGCTTTCACCTTTATATTATCAATAGTCTTATTTTGTGAAACCACAAGCGTTGTATTTGTTACTTCTTCTACTCTTGCTTCATCTTTCTGCCCGTTTGTATAAGCCTGATAAATTGTGCCTCTTTCTACACTAAATGTAAAGTTAAGATTTCCGGAATCTTTACAGATACCGGGTGTTGAAATGCTTTCGTAACCACGCTCTACGCCCTTACCATCTGTGCCATTAAATAAAATTGTAGATCTGCGGAAGCATTCGTCATTAAAAACCTTTCTCTGTCCGTTACCTTCAATAGTAAGAGATTCAAGCTTCCAATTTCCATAAACCTCAGCAGGTTCAACCACAAGATAATTGTTATCATTATCTCTGGAACTACATGATCCGATTGCTAAAAAAGCAGCAATAAATAAAAAGAATAGTTTTAGTTTCATATTTATTCGATATTAATATTTCTCTACGCCGTGAAATTAAATAAAAAGATATACACCTTCCAACTTATTCACAAGAAAGCATAAATATTATTTAGCGTGAATATTATTAAGAATAATAGTAGCTGCGTCGGGCTGACCAGCTATAAATTCACCTGCTAGAGAACCCATACTTTTTCTTTTATCTTCGTCCCGGAACAATTGAAGAAGAAAATCAACAGCCGCGTTTTCGTCGGAAAAGCTTTTTGCAGCACCAGCTTCAATCAAAGCATCGGCTTCAGGATTTTTCTTGTACTGATTACCAAAAATTACAGGTACAGCGTAAGCAGCCGCTTCCAGTATATTATGCAAGCCTGAAGTATGGAAACCTCCACCTACCACAGCTACATTTGCGTAATGGTAAAGACGGGACAACATTCCTATATTATCTATAATCAATAACTGACGATTGATAACTGATGACTGGCTATTCTCTAATTTACTATACAAAATAGCCTTATCTCCAAAGCGTTGTTTAATCTGTGGAACACGTTTCAGGTCATGAGGGGCTAGAATTATTTTTGTCTCCGAATTTTCATTAATAAATTTTTCAACCAAATTTTCTTCAGCTTCCCAGGAGCTACCAATAACCAAAGCTGGTTTGTTCTGAATGAAATTTTGAATAAGCGGAACTTCCGTAAAGTTCTTTACATTTTGCTTTACCCTGTCGTATCTTGTATCTCCTGTATACATAGAATTGGTAAGCCCTATTGATTCTGCGAGTTTCAGTGAATGTTCTGTTTGATGAAAAAAGATATTGACATTCTTTCGGAGCTGTTCCACAAAGAAGCGTCCTCCAGATGTAAAGAACTTTTGTTTTTCATAAAACAATGCTGAAACCACATAAACTGGTATATTCTTTTGGTTCAGCACTTCCAATAATCGATACCAGAAATCGTACTTTACAGTAAAAAAAAGAGCGGTCTGAAATGAGTTTACAAACTGCTGGATTGTATTTTTTTTGTCAAATGGAAGATAGCAGATCGCATCAGCAATATGCTTTTTCTTCACTACGTTTTCATAACCCGATGGAGAAAAGAAACTAACGAGAATTTTATAATCAGGATACTGAATTTTTAATCTTTCAAGAACAGGAAGTCCTTGTTCGTATTCGCCCAGGCTGGCGGCATGCATCCAGATAACTCTATCATCTTTAGCAAGTGCCTGTTGAACATTTTTCAGGGAATCTCTCCTCCCGGCCACACCTTTCTTCACTTTCTCATTAAAAAGCGAAGCAATCTTCATCCCGAAGGCCATTAGCGAGATAGATATATCGTATAAAAAAAACATTCTTTATCCGGAAACTGAATTTATTCTAAACGGTATAGTGTGCAATCATCTTGTTCACCTTACCTTCTTCATTAAAAAACATCACTTCAACAGCTTTTTTTTCCATTACTGATTTATAGTAAAGCGCAACAGAATTAACTCCTTCTGTTACATCATAAAGCTCGAAATGTAAATCTGGCATTTTATCTAACGCTCTTTTCCAATAATCAGCAACAGCATCTTTACCCTTCAGACTTCCATCACCTTCTCCCAATGCCATCTTAATCATAGGTGTAGTAATCTCTATATCTTCTGAATAATGACTTAGAATGATATCCAGATCATGGGAATTCCAGGCTTCAATCCAGATTTCGGCAAATTGTTGAGCTTTAGACATCACTTGAAATTTATAGTTTATCCAAGAATATTCCGGATAAATCTTAGTTTATGAGTATGTTTATTCAGTTCTTTATTAAAGATACCTGATGAATCCAGCGTATCAATACGCACTTTACCGTGTGCATGAATAATCTGATTATTTTCTAACATAAAACCAACGTGAATGATACGCCCTTCAGAGTTTTCAAAGAAAGCAAGATCCCCTGGCTGCGCTTCTTCTATAAAGCTTAAGGGTTCTCCTACTTCTCCCTGCTGATAAGCATCACGGGGATATTTTATATCATGTACTTTTAACACTAGCTGTGTAAATCCGGAACAATCGACTCCAAAAAAGCTCTTACCTCCCCACAGGTATGGAACATTCAGAAATTCTTTAGCTGTTTCCACAATACTCTGACGTACTGTTGCACCACGTTGTGCATGTACAGTTTCAAAAGAAACTTCAGACCCCATAGACAACAACATTTTTCCGCTCTCCATCACACGGGACTGAAAAGGCTCTGTAACAAGATGGGTTTTTCTTTTTGCCAAAAAATCATCTGTCACTAAAGTAATCTGCTTGGTGTCAATCCAGCCTTCATAGCCATCGTAATGCATTTTGATTCTGGTCCAGTTATTTATTACTTCCAGTATATCCGCACTCTCTCCATACAGCATCTCTGTAACAATCTCCGCTTTATCTGTTTTATCAGCTCGCACCGGAGCTACAGATACGTTACAAACTCCTTTATCCATTATTTTTTTCTAATTAAATGTACACCGTCCCGCAAAGGTAGAATTACATTTTCGAAATCCGGGTCTTCTGTTACAATTTTATTAACCAATTTAATCTGTTGGGTAGATTTATCTTTAGGATTTTCTTCTATCACCTTTCCATACCATAATACATTATCTATAAGCACTACCCCTCCTTTTCGGAGTTTTGGTTTTATAAGTTCTATATAAGCTGCATAATTTTCTTTGTCAGCATCGATAAATACTAAATCAAAAGTTACATCTAATTTTTTAATTTCTTCTTTAGCATCTCCCAAAATAAATTCAATCTGAGCACTATATTCACTTTCATCAAAATATTTTTGAGGCAGGTAGGCCAGATCTTCATTTTTATCCAGCGTGTAAATCCTTCCGTCTTCAGCCAGCCCTTCAGCCATACTCAATGTTGCATATCCGGTAAATGTTCCGATTTCCAAAACATTCTTAGGATTCAGAATATGTGATAAGATACTTAAAAAACGTCCCTGAAGATAGCCGGAAATCATATGCGGCTGTGTCGTTTTCTGAAAAGTTTCTTTTCTCAGTCGTTTCAGGATATCAGGTTCTGCAGAAGCATTATCTTCCAGATACCTTTCTATTTCCGGGAATTTTTCTTCAAATAAAGCCATTTTTCTTTTTATATACAGGTTAATAATAGCTTTTAACCACAATACAATTAAGACAAATGGGTAAAAACTATTTAACAAATTTCAGATTATTTTTGCAACTAGCAAAATCCTACCTTTGTTGTTTAAACCTGTATATGCCCCAGCTAACATCTACATATCTGAAAGAACACTTACAAAGTCTTCATAACACTACAGAAACTCAGTCGTTTCTGCTTGCTCTAAGTGGTGGTGCGGACAGCATGGTCCTGGCTGATTTGTTTTTGAAAGCAGAAATTTCTTTTGAAGCAGCTCATGTCAATTATCATTTGCGTGGAGAGGACTCTAATCTGGATCAGCAGGTCGTTGAAGATTTTTGCAGACAGCACAATATTATTCTTCATACATATGATGTATCTGAAAAGGACAACAAACCTGAAAATTCAATAGAACTATGGGCCAGGGAAATACGTTATGACTTTTTCTTCCGCCTTCTAAAAGAACAAAAGCTGGATTTTATTGTAATGGGACACCATCTGAATGATCAACTGGAAACTTTCATTATCAATCTTTCTAAAGCTGCTGGTATTACAGGTCTAAGTGGGATTCCGGAAAACAACAACAAAATACTCCGTCCCCTACTTCATATAACGAAAGCAGATATCTATAAATTTGCGAAGGAAAACAGTGTTAATTTCCGGGAGGATCACACAAACCTGAGCAGAGACTACCTTCGGAACCAAATCCGGCATGACATTTCCCCTGAAATGGAGAAAACAAATCCTCATTTTTGGGAGAATTTTGAT
Source organism: Elizabethkingia occulta (assembly GCF_002023715.1). Lineage (GTDB taxonomy): Bacteria > Bacteroidota > Bacteroidia > Flavobacteriales > Weeksellaceae > Elizabethkingia > Elizabethkingia occulta. Next base: position 75,086 of record NZ_MAHX01000015.1, on the reverse strand, counting down.
AAGAGTATCTCTTTTCTCAATCAGGCAAAAAGCTTTATTGAAGAGCAACTTCAAAAAATACTTGCTGATATCATTATTTCTGAAACAAATGATGAACTCGTTCTGGATAAAGAAAAATTAGCTTCTCAGACGGATTTTGTTCGTTACGAAATTTTGAAAAAATATGGATTTACAAATTCCATTGAACAACAAAAGATTTTCGAGTCTGGCTCAGGAAGTCAGTTTAAAGGAAATACGTTCAATCTCTTTATTCACAGAGATCAACTTATTATAACCCATAAGAATATTTCTGAGGGAGAACCAATACAGGAAATAATTCTGACCCCAGGTAAAGCAATTGACTTTCCTGAAAAAATGTTACTTTCTGAAGATAAACTAAATCAGAAACCTTATTGGGAAATCGATCTTCAAAAGGTAGTTTTACCATTAAAATTACGCAGAGCAAAAAGCGGGGATTTTTTTTACCCTAAAGGAATGAAAGGCAAAAAGTTAGTCTCAAAATTCTTTAAAGACGAAAAAATCTCTATTTTAGCAAGGCAAAAAGTCTGGCTACTTTCAGATTCGGAGGAAAATGTCGTTGGAATCATCAATTATCGACAAGACGGAAGATTTCTGCCAGAAAACAATAACCCAAAAATATATTTGTATTTATGAAAAAATGGCTTTGGCTATTTTTACTATTTGTATACACTGGCTTTAGTGCCCAGATTAAAGATGTAGTAAAATGGACCTACCAACTAAACAAGGTTAGTGATAATGAGTATGAAGCAGTATTAACTGCTAAAATGGAGAGTGGATGGCATATTTATTCCAAAGATTTACCTCCGGACAGTGGTATCCCGACCGAAATGAAAGTGACCTCCAAAGACATACAAACTATTGGAGGCTTCCGTGAAGGTGGCAAAAAAATTGAAGAGTTTAGCGAGGCTTTCGGAGCCCAGATTGTATACTATTCCAATTCTGCTAAATTTATTCAGAAGTTCAAATTAAAAGATCCTAAAAAGGCCGCTAAAGTAGTCGCAGAAATTACTTTCCAAACCTGTAATGACCGTGTTTGTCTTGCTCCGAATACTTTAGAATTCGAGAAAGAGGTTGCTGCAACCACAGAAGCTAAAGCTGATGAAAAGGAAGAGATTAAAGCACAGGATACAATGCCTGCATCTACAACAATTACCGAAACCGGCACAACTGCCGATGTGGAAGTAAAAATGCCTGCAAGTACAGACGGAATCAGAGTAAACAGTCTGGATTTCAGAAAACCTTTGGTAGATTGTGGAACAGAGCAGGTAAAAGAGGACTCCGGCAACGGATTGGTATTTGTCCTTGGTTTCCTTGGTGGACTTATCGCCCTTCTTACACCTTGTGTATTCCCAATGATTCCACTTACTGTTTCTTTCTTTACAAAAGGAGCAGCTAACAAAGCAAAGGGAAAAAGAAATGCTATTATTTACGGACTTTTCATTCTGCTTATTTTCGTGGCATTGAGTATTCCGTTTTATATTCTGGATGGTATCAGCGGAAATATTTTCAACGATATATCTACCAATATATGGCTAAACCTGTTCTTCTTTGCAATATTCTTATTCTTTGCACTGAGTTTCTTCGGATACTACGAGATCACACTGCCAAACTGGATTGCTAACAAATCTGCAAAAGCAGAGGAAGCCGGAGGTATAGTCGGTATATTCTTTATGGCTCTTACGCTGGTTATTGTTTCATTCTCGTGTACAGGTCCTATTTTGGGAAGTTTACTGGGGGGCGTCGCTTCCAGTGCTAAAAATATTCCGGTATTATTAACTTTCGCTTTAGGTGGATTTGGTCTGGCATGGGCTATTGTTTTCGGATTACTGGCTTTATTCCCACAAGCATTACAGTCATTACCAAAATCTGGTGGCTGGATGAATACTGTGAAAGTTGTATTAGGTTTTATAGAAGTTGCACTAGCATTAAAGTTCCTTTCCAAAGCAGACTTGGTTTCCAAAACATTCCTTTTGAAAAGAGAAGTATTTATAGGACTATGGATTATTATTACAATTGGATTAGTGCTATACTTATTCGGGAAAATAAGATTCCCGCATGATGATAAAAATCCTAAAATATCCATTACCAGAAAAATATTAGGTGTACTGGGAATAGGGTTTATTCTCTATTTAATTCCGGGCTTATTACCTTCTGAAAAACCAAGACTGGCAACATTAAGCGGTATTTTACCTCCTATGAATGTGAGTCTTTACAAAAGTGAAGAAGATGGTATTCTGGGGCTAAAACCAGAGCATGATTACTTCAAAGCAATAGAATTGGCGAAGAAAGAAGGCAAACCTGTACTGATTGACTTCACCGGATATGGTTGTGAAAACTGCCGTAAAATGGAGGAATTTGTATGGAGTGAAGCAGACATTCTGCCAATTATTCAGAATGAAGTTATCCTGGCATCTGTCTATGTAGATGACAAAGAGGAGCTTCCTGCTGACCAGCAAACATCCATAGATATGGGGAATGGCCAGAAAAAGAAGATTAAAACAATTGGAGACAAATGGTCTATGTTCCAACAAGTAAACTTTAATAATAACTCTCAGCCGCATTATGTGCTGGTAACACCCGACCAGAAAGTTATAAACGCTCCTGTTTCAGGATATATGCCTAAAGAAGACTTTAAAAAATTCTTAGAGTGCGGAATCAGCTACTACAAGAAGAATAAATAATATAGCATTCTGATGCTAAAGGCGGCCGGAAAATTTCCGGCCGCTTTTTTTTCAAACCTCTCTCACTTTTCCCGCAAAACATATGTCAGCTTTTTGTTCCCAGACTAAAGTTGTATTTTCGTAAAAAAAGAATTTATAATGCTTCATTACGAAATATCCGGAGATAGTAATCAGACTTTAGTCTTACTTCATGGTGTTATGGAAAGTACCGAAGTATGGTATGACATGCTTCCTGAACTGGAGAAACACTTTAGGATAATACGAATAGACTTACCAGGCCACGGAAAGTCAGAACTTACTGCAGAAGTGCAGACCATGGAACTGATGGCTACAGAGGTGAAAACTACATTGAAAGACCTTGTTAATGGTAAAATACATTTATTAGGACATTCCATGGGTGGTTATGTTTCTCTGGCATACGCCGAAATGTATCCGGACGATTTACAATCAATCACACTTTTCTTCTCTACATACTTCCCAGATACTGAAGAAAAGAAAAATACCCGAAGAAAATCATTCCGCATTATTATGGAAGAATATAATAAGTATGTAGCAGCAGGTGTTCCAAACTTATTTAACCCATATGAAAAAGAACAACTTCGTGATAAGATTGACTATGCCAAGCAAGTTGCTCTGGCTACTCCACGCGAAGGTGCGCTTGCTTCGGTAAAAGGAATGATTGAGCGTACAGACAAAAGACATATTCTGGAAAAATCAGAGGCAAAAATCCTAATTCTTTCGGGACGCTTTGACAATGCTGTGAACAGCGGACAGGTTATGGAAAACCTTCCGGACAGAAGTAATATAAAAGCTTACACATTGGATTGCGGACACAATGGGCACTGGGAGAAGCCAGTGATTTGTACCGAAATTATCAAAACCGAATTATTATAAAATTACATAAATGAAAAAAATTATTGTTAGCGTTTGTCTCGGACTATTTGCTATGAGCTGGGGACAGACAAAACTTCCCCAGAAAAAAAGCAATCTGGTTCTTTATTCTTATCAAACTTTCAATTGTGATAATAAAGGCTACTATGATCCGGCCAAGTATAAAAAAGAAGAGATTGATGGTGTGCACAAGCTCCTGTATAAATACGGTGGAGTTCATTTCGATAGTCACACTGTTTTCAAACTTTCGGATCTGGAAGACATCCGTAAAAATAAAGTAAAGTATCTGGAGCAACTGGAGCAACAGTATCAGGAAAAGAAAAAAGAGTTATATAGTCTAAAGATAATAGATGCTCCTATATGGAAAAAGCTGCGCGAAGAAACAATTAAGGCTTTCGAGGGTGAATACCTTCTGAACAAAACCCTTCTTCTGGCATACTCGGATCCTTCTATTCTGAAAAAGAGCCAGTTTTATGAAACCTGTAAAAGCTATGTTGATGCGGTAACCTCTCCTGACAAGCAGAAGATGTATGATGCATGGAAAATTCATATTGAAGCACAAAGCAAACTCAATTATGACCCCAAAAGAGTAATCGAAGAATTTAATAACAAATTAAAAACGCCACAGAAAGATGATTATGCCTTGATTGATCTTCTTGGAATAGGATTCCATAATTGTGCTAACAGTAGTTTCAGGCCTGCTATACAGGAAGACGGAAAAATATTTACAAGTTTTGATAAAATATTCACCAAACTAAAAGCTGATTGCGACGAACCTTAAATAATAAAAATAGACCGGAAAATTCCGGTCTATTTTCTGAACTAATAATATGAATTATAAAAAATTTTAAAAAGAATATCTCACTCCTATCTGAATCTGATATGGATTCCCCGATAATGGAGGAAGACCTTTTGTATTCAATTCGTATATGAATTGTTTAGTATTAGGATCAAAGTTCTTAATCTTATATAAACTTGTATTTCCGTAAGATTTGTTTACTCCCCACTCTTTGTTGAGTAAATTTGCAACATTGAAAATATCCACAGAGAATTCAAGATTTCCTACTTTTTCAAATTTTAGTTTCTTCGCTATTCTAAGATCCCAGACTCCATAGAAACTATTTATCCCGCCATTTCTCTCAGCTATTTTACCGTTGTACTCGCTGATATAATTTTTAAGAGCTTTCCCAACTTCCGGATCACTTAATAACGAAGCTGTAAGATTAGGGAATACATAAGCAAGATCATTACTGTTTACAAAGTCTCCATTGATGTTTCCTCCTGCAGTCATCGAGAATCGGGTCCCTCCGATTCCGGCATATCTAACCCCAATAACAAATCCTTCAAAAGTTGGAGAATTACCATATACAACTATTTTATGTCTGAACTGATTATCTGAATAACCCATCCTAAGATCTCTTGGATCACTGCTCACCATTGTAGAAAGAGTTGCAGAGTTTGCTACATTACCATTATAAGAAGTATTGTCTTTAATATCTGCCCATGTATAACTTGCTGTAATTTCCCCATCTTTGAAATATTTGAAGCTGGTATCAAAAACTACGGAATACTGATTTACTTTACCATCACTCACAAGCTCCAAGACTCTTCCGAATTTTTTATTAATAACCCCATCCAACCAATTAGAGTTCCCGTTCGAGGTGTTAATACTATTAACAGGCACAAAAACACCTCTGTTATCCTCATTCGCTAATGTAAAGAATGGCTTATCTACCATATTTCTATCATAGTAGAAATAGTTATTTCTTCCGAATGCAGCATAAGCAGCAAGTCCTACACGGAATCTTTCGGTAAAGAAGTGGCTATAGGAAATATTGGCTTTGTAAATAATAGGAATTTTAGCATCCTTCCCTGTATAATTAATTGTTGGCAACTGATATTGCGCTAATGAAGGAACTGTTGAATAATCCTTTCTATAGTTTATAAAATCTGGTGTAAAACCCGAGATAGTTCTTGGGTCAACATCTACTGTTGCAGAATGTCTTCCATCGAAGTACAGATTATTAATCAACATATAATTGTTGATATCGGACGAGAATACACCACCACCAAGCTTGATGAAATCTTTATGATTTTCATTGATATCCCAGTCAAACTGAACTCTTGGCTGAATAACGAAAGATTTAATTTTGTTATCTGTTCTGATCCCCATTTCATCATACAATTTCTGATTAAGTTCTGTTTTAGGATAACCACCGTAGTCAAATCTTAACCCTGCTGTGAAATTTAGCCCTGTCGCAATCTTTGCCATCATTTGGCCATAGAACCCTAAATTCCAAATACTGGACTTCACAGAAGGATCATCTAACAACGGTACCTCCCTGTAGAATCTATAAGGAGTCATATTCTTGAAATTATCTATTCCATCGAAATGAAACCTACCATTTACTTCACTTCCGTAAACAGATTTAGCACGTGTATACATCAGGTCTACACCAAAAGTATACTTCACTTTATCCGTATTATAATAAAGGTTGTTGACCAACTGGTATACATTATTTTTAAAAGATTCTTGTCCGAACCTATGCCCTCCCATCTGAATATTTGTATTAAGTTTAGTTCCTTCAATTGTAGAGGCTACACGCTCTACAATAGCACGCGGAACAGGATGTCCTAATTCGTCATTCTGGTAACTATTCTGGAAAGTATATAAATGCTGGAACTTTAGCTCATTAGTTATTGAAGGGCTAAAATTAGATCTTAATGTTAACAATAAACTATTATCCCAGTTTTTGTCATTACCATAAGATTCGTAAAAGTTAATATTGGTATTATCTGCAAGCCCATTCTTATTAAAATCATACGTAAAGTTATTCCTTAACGTCAATAAATGTTTTGGACTAATCTGCCAGTCTAAACGAAGAAAACCGGCATCAGAATTTCTTGTTCTGTCAAACGTTCCAAACTGAGGTGTATTCCCAACACCATAACTTTTTCGTCCAATTCCCAACACTTCATTTAGCTTCTCATTTGTCACATTGAAACGAAGTGCATCTTCTCTGGTCTGTACATCAGCAATAATAAGAGGTTTACTATCTAATTGATGATCCCATGCCATGAAGAAATGTAATTTATTCTTAATGATCGGACCTCCTAAAGAGAAACCAAACTGATAAGTTGAGTAATCATTTTTCACTCTGTTCCCTCTGATGTCATAACCACTGGTAAGCCATCCTGCTCTTTGATATTCAAATACACTTCCCGTAAATGTATTGGTACCTGATTTTGTGACTGCACTTACAGTTCCGCCCCCACTCCTTCCTAAAGTAACATCGTATTGGTTTGTGGTAATTTTAAATTCGCGGACAGCTTCAATAGAGATAGAATATGGCGCACCACTTCTGCTGGTTGTTGCTCCTGCGGAAGTTGGATTCTTGGCGGTCATCCCGTCAATTGTAAAGTTTGTTGAAGAACCTAACTGCCCTGAAAGGTTTCCGTTTTTCCCACTTAGTGGAGAAAGCTCTGTAAGATTAGCAAAGTTTCGTCCGTTAACAGGTAGTACACTTATATTTTTTGCAGTAATTGCAGTGGCTGAACCAAGATTACCTACTTTGTTTTTTAGGTTCCCGGTAATAACAACTTCTTTGATATTTTTTTCATCAGAATCTGCAAGATTAATATTTACAGTAAGCTGATCACCGAAATTAACGTTGTAACCTTCTTTTCTTTCATGCCCGTTTACAAAAACCCTGTAAGGACCACCTAAAGGAATTTCTTTAAATATATATTCCCCGTTGGAGTTAGTTACTGTTTCTGTAGAAAAGCCGGTAGACTCATTAAGAATCTTGACAGTTGCTTTTGTCTGCGGTGCATTACTCTGACTCGTTACCCGCCCCAGGATTGAAGCTTGTGTTGTTTGTGCATATACACTCATGCTTCCAAAGCTTAGCAGCATAAATGCAAGAGCTACGTTAATACGTTTCATAGATACTTTTATATAATCCGGACAAAAGTACCCCACGTATTTTGCGGGAATGATAAGCTAATTTTAAGGAATCATTAACTTATCACACCTACTCTTTAACGTATGTTTAACAAGATTTAGAAATCTTCTTTTTCGATAATATTTTTAAAACGTTCCAAAGTATCTTCTATAGACAATTCAGAGCGTCCTCCAGCTGCATTAATATGCCCTCCGCCGCCGAAATAGCTTCTGGAAAACAAGTTTACATCCAAATCGTCTTTGGAGCGGAAAGATATTTTAATAAAATCATCCTGAATATCTTCCATAAAAAAGGCAGACATTTTTACACCTAATACGCTTAGACCATAATTTACAAAGCCTTCTGTCGCTCCTTTTTCAAAACCAAAACGCTCCATTTCTTCACGCTTTAGCCATAGGATTGCGACCTCCCCATCTTTTACAACTTCTATTCTCCCCAAAACTAAAGAAAGCAAATGCAAACGACTTACTGTATTCGTATCCCAGGTATCTGAAGTAATCTGCGCAGGATCTGCTCCTTTCTCTATAAGATTAGCAACAATTCTATGAGTTGTTGCACTTGTGGAACGGAAGCGAAACCCCCCGGTATCTGTCATTATACCTGTATAAAGACATCTTGCACTATCTTCAGAAATATACTGATCTAGTCCTAAAGCTTCTAAAAAATGATAAACCATCTGACAAGTTGCCGGAATTGAAGTATCCGAATAAACATAATCGAATTTCTCAGGCATCTGATGGTGATCAATAAGGATTTTCACAGCAGATGATCTGGCAATCCATTCACCAATAAATCCGATCCTGGAAAGTGTATTGAAGTCTAAACAAAAAATTACATCGGCATTATGAAATATCTCTGCAACTTTTTTTCTTTTAAACTCTGAGACCATAACCTGCTTGGCTTCTGGCATCCATTTTAAAAACTTCGGAAAGTCGTTCGGAACTACTACTGTAGCGTCAATTCCAAGATTTTTCAATGCATGTTTCAGTCCAAGACTAGAACCAATAGCATCTCCATCCGGATTATAATGAGTAACAATAACAATCTCTTTATCAGGTTGAAGTAGTTTTTTTATTTCGGAAAGTTCCTGGTTTGAAAACATAGATGGTCTTTAAAATATAATCCTGCAAAGATATTAACAGCATTCCCTAATAAAAAATAAAAATATTTTTGCAGGTTAATAAAAAATACATAAATTTGCAGTCTGAAAATATACAATAGAAATATTACTAACTATAAATATACTTAGGTAATGAAAAGAACATTCCAGCCATCAGAAAGAAAGAAAAGAAACAAGCACGGTTTCAGAGAAAGAATGTCAACGCCAAATGGTAGAAGAGTTTTGGCTGCAAGAAGAGCTAAAGGCAGAAAGAGATTAACTGTTAGCGCGTCTAGAGCTAAGAGATAATTTCTGTATTATTATAGATTTTAAAATGCTTGAGGTATTCTTTACTTCAGGCATTTTTATTTGTTTATACTCTGATTTGTACAAAAACTCATTTATTCTAAAAAAGTTTTTTGTATTTTTAGCCTTTAAAATCAGTACCAGTTGCTGATTTCAATTGTTAAAAGTAAAGATATGCCACATAAACACGAGCATGGTGACGATGTCATCATTCTTCAGAATGCCAAAATAATTCAGAAAAACTTCACAGTACTTTCGGATGTTAACCTTAACATTAAGAAAGGAAGATTCTGCTACCTTATTGGAAAAACAGGTTCCGGTAAAAGCTCACTTTTAAAGGTTCTTTACGGAGATCTTCCATTAAGACAAGGTATTGGAGAAGTTGTAGGTTTCGACTTATCTAAATTAAGAACATCCGACATTCCTCCTTTAAGAAGAAAGTTGGGTATTGTATTCCAGGATTTTCAGTTACTTACCGACAGAACTATTGAGAAGAATCTGATTTTTGTACTTCAGGCAACCGGCTGGAAAGATAAAAGATTAATCACTGACCGTATAGACGAAGTACTAAACAGTGTAGGTATGAAGACTAAAAAGCACAAAATGCCACATGAGTTGTCAGGAGGAGAGCAACAGCGTATTGCAATCGCCAGAGCTTTGCTTAACCACCCGGAGCTAATCCTTGCAGATGAGCCTACCGGAAATCTTGACCCGGAAACATCTAATGAGATTATGCTTTTATTAACCAATATCTCAAAAGAGCGTAATTGTGCCGTACTAATGGCTACACACGATTATCACATGATTCAGAACTACCCAGCCGAAGCAATCCGTTGTGAAGATGGCAAAGTAACGGTAATGAATACTGCAGAACTTTTCGAATAAGATAAATGATATAAATAATGTAAAAATCCCGTTTAGTAATATTAAGCGGGATTTTTTAAAACATCGGATGAAAGTCTTTCGTCAACTCTTTATACTCATCCGAATAAATTCTTTTTTCTTTTTCCAGAACAAGTTTTTCCAAAACTAATTCTGATAATTTTCTGGAAAACTCCAGAATATTTCTTTTTAACTTCCCACCTTTTATTCCATAAATATCAATTTTACGAATAAGATGTAAATCATTCTCTTTAGCAATACTTATAAAACTTTCAGCATCATCACCCGGAATAATAACAGATAAAATCCCGGCATCTGAAATGAGCACGGCACTTTTACAAATGAGCTGTTGAAAGGACAGTAATACCTGATGCCTTGCGATAAGATCTTTAGAAGATTCCGATTCAAAATAAGGCGGATTACTTACAATAAGATCATATTTATCAGCAGACACAAAATCATTATAATTGATTTCAACAACATTTAATCTGTCAGCAAAAGGAGAATTATTAAAATTTCGCCCTGCAATTTCTACCGCTTTAGTATTGATGTCTAAAGCATCGAATCTCACTGAAGGAAATCGCTGCGCCAGCATAAGAGAAATGAGTCCGGTTCCACAGCCAACCTCTAAAGCACGGACAGCTCCTTCACCATTACACAAAGCTCCAAGTACAACCCCATCGGTACCCACACGAAAAACTTCTTTATCCTGAAGAATTTCAAACTGTTTAAAAACAAAAGACTTCATTAAATTCCGACTGGTAAGCTAATAGTAAACTGCGTACCTTTTCCTAGTTCAGATTTCACAGATATAGTTCCCCTGTATTCATCAATCATCTTACGAACCATTGTAAGACCTAGCCCCATCCCACTACTTTTAGTGGTAAAATTAGGTTCAAAAATCTGTTCCAGTTTTTCTTTTTCGATTCCGCTTCCGTTATCTTCTACCTTAATGGTTACTTTTTTATTAAATTGTTCAAGATCGATATTGATAATAGGTCTTCTTCCGTAAACCCCTGCCTGTTGTGCATTGGTAATAAGGTTTGTCATAATACGGCTGATATAGATTTTATCAAACTTCAGCATGATATTATCCTTATTTGAATGTATAAAAATATCGTTCTTGTCGAATATATCTACAATCTTCTTGATCTCCTCGTTAAGATTAAGAATAGTATCTTCTTTTTCGGGCAGCTTAGCAAATTCAGAAAACGCACTTGCAACTTCTGCAATAAGGTCAATCTGCTCAACAACCACCTTGCTCATCTTATGTACCTTATTTTCTATTTCAGGATCCTGAGGATCAAATTTTCTTTCGAAATTCTGAATAGTCAATTTCATAGGAGTCAAAGGATTCTTCACTTCATGAGCAACCTGCTTGGCCATTTCCCGCCATGCCTTTTCTCTTTCAACCTGTGCCTTTAGCTGTGTCTGCTCCCGAAGCTGATAAATCATTCTGTTATATGCTCTAACCAAAACACTTAACTCATCCCGACTGGAATACTTTATAGGCTTAAGGTCTCTTCCTTCATCGCTTATCTTAGATGAAATAGAAGTGATAGTTTTGGTAATATTTTTGGAAATTCTCCAGCTGATAAATATACTTAACAGCACAGCAAATACATTAACTAAAACAATAAACTGAAGGTGCTTATTGAATATATCTACATATTGATTGTTAAAATAATATGATGGAAAATAAGCAATTGCCAAAGGCTCTGACTCCAGACTCGGATCATCTCTAAGAATTCTGTATGAAGATGTAATTGTAGCATTACTTTTATCGTCATAAAACCTGAAATCCAGTGCTCCACCTTCGCTACGTAATATTTTACTAAGCACTTCGGTGGGTATTTTTTTCTGTTTTATCAGCGAAGCATCTCTATTAGAAACCAAAAAGTTTCCTTTACTGTCGTATAATATAATATCCAATAATCCATTGATATCCGAAATCTCCATCAGTTTATAACGAAGCTCAGCAGCAATATTCTCTTTCGTAACATGCGAATGGACAATTGCATAATCCAATGCCGTAGTAAGCGCCAGAGATTTGTTCTGTAGGGAAGTTTCATTCTGTACCTGCGCTACTCTTCTAATCACCAGATAAGAAATAAGAGTTGTCCCTGCAACACATAACAGAGACACTAATATTAACCCCGAAAAAATTTTAAGTTGAAGACTTATTCCTCTCTGACCTAGAGCCATATATTATTTATTCATAAGCTTAGCAACATACTTGCCAATAATATCAAATTCTAAATTCACCTTATCACCAATATTTAACTGGTGCATATTAGTATGTTCCCATGTATATGGTATCAACGCTACAGAAAACTGACCTTTCTGACTATTTACAACTGTTAGACTAATACCATTTACAGTAATAGAGCCTTTGTTAACTGTTGTAAAATCCTTTTCATCATATTTAAAGGTAAGCAGATAGCTTCCGTCCTGATTTTCTATAGTATCCAGATAGCCAGTCTGATCAACATGTCCTTGTACAATATGTCCGTCTAAACGACTATTCATAATCATGCAACGCTCCAAATTTACCAGGTTCCCAACTTTCAGTTCGTCTAAAGCCGTTACATCCAACGTCTCTTTTATTGCTGTTACAACATACTCACTGTCTTTTATCGCTACTACAGTCAGGCAGCAACCGTTATGAGCAACGCTCTGATCTATTTTCAGTTCCCCTGTAAAAGGGCTATTTATTGTAAAGTGAACATTAGCGTCTTCATGAACGATATTTTCTACTTTTCCTATCGCTTCAATTATTCCCGTAAACATTGATTTAAAAATATTAAATTTGTATCTTCAAAGATAGCAAAAAATGAGTGCTAAGCATCATAAAATACGTGTAGGAATCTCTATAGGGGATTTTAACGGCATTGGACCGGAAATCATCATTAAAACACTGAAAGAAAAATCTATACTGGATTTTTTCACTCCGGTTATATTTGGTTCCGGGAAACTATTCTCCTACCAGAAGAACGTTTTCAAAATCAATCAGAACTACCACCTGATACAACAATTATCGCAGCTAAAGCATGGCGAAATCAATATTCTAAACCTGTGGAAAGACAATGTAAACATTGAATTCGGTAAACCCACTGAAGAATCTACTGCCTTGGCAATTCAGTCTTTGGAAGCAGCCACCGAAGCCCTGATGAAAGGTGAAATTGACGTTCTGGTTACAGCACCTATTAATAAGGATGAGATGCTAAAACAAGGATTTAATTATACAGGACATACTGAATATCTGGAAGCTAAGTTCAAGCAGAAAGCATTGATGTTTATGGTAACCGAAGACTTAAAGGTTGCTGTATCTACACATCATATTCCTGTTGCAGAGGTTGCTTCCATGATTACCAAAGAAAGAATTATAAAGCAAGCCAGGACACTAGATCAGACATTACGCGAGGATTTCTGTATACAGAAACCTAAAATTGCTATCTTAGGACTAAATCCACACGCAGGAGATGGCGGCAGCATAGGTCAGGAGGAAATAGAAATTATCACTCCTGCTATCAACAAATTATTTGATGAAGGAGTTTTGGCTTTTGGGCCTTTCCCTGCGGACAGCTTTTTCCAACCTGAAAAGTACAAAGCCTATGATGCTGTTCTGGCAATGTATCATGACCAGGGCCTTACGCCTTTCAAGACTATTTCCTATGAAGAAGGAGTAAATTATAGTGCCGGCCTTCCTTTTATAAGAACGTCACCTGATCATGGAACGGCTTATGATATTGCGGGAAAAAATATTGCAGATGCACAATCTTTTGAAGAAGCTATTTTTTCGGGAATAAAAATTTTCCAGAACAGAAGAGAATATCAGGAATTACTTCAAAACAAGTTACAGCCGAAGAAAACCTTCGATGCCAACGGAGTAGATGAAGACTTACCTGAAGAAAATGAATAATTTACTTTGTAATCTCAATTATTTAATTTATTTTTGCAAACCATTTTTATGGAGAAAATCAGAAACTACAATATCGCATTTACAGGTTTAAAAAACGGTAAACACGAGTTTATTTTTGATGTAAAACAGGAGTTCTTTAATTTATTTGATACTGAACAAGAGTTTGACAAGGCTGATCTTAAAGTGAAAGCAATGTTGGACAAACATTCAACTTTTTTAGAATTTGAAATTAAAGTTGAAGGTACAGTTCAGTTAACCTGCGACATCAGCAATGAAGAATTTAGTCATCCAATACATAATGATATAAAAGTATTGGTGAAATTCGGAGAAGAATATGACGATAGCAATGAAGAAGTTATTGTAATCCCACAGAATGAATATGAGTTCAATATTTCACAACTTATATTTGAAGCTGTAGTATTAGCAATACCAATGAAGAAGCTTTCTCCCAATTTAACAGAAGAAGATTTGGAAGCTCTGGAGCAATACAGCCCGAAAGAAGTTGAAGAGGATCAGGCAGAAGAAAATGAAGAAGGCGAGATTGATCCAAGATGGGCAGCACTTAATAAATTAAAGGGCAAAAATTAACTAAAACAAGAATTTAAAAATATTAAAAATATCAGACAATGGCACATCCTAAAAGAAGACAGTCTGCTACTAGAAGAGATAAAAGAAGAACTCACTACAAAGCTGTAGCTCCACAGTTAGCTAAAGACGCTACAACTGGAGAACTTCACCTTTATCACAGAGCACACTGGCATGAAGGTAAACTTTACTACAGAGGTAAAGTTGTACTTGAAAAACAAGTTGAAACTACAGAAGAAAACTAATACCCGGTTTTCTCTGAAATTTATACAAAAACCATTCGATTTCCATGAAATTGAATGGTTTTTTGTTGTTATTTCGTATATTTGACCCCTAAAAAACTATTTTTATGGATATTAAAGATATACAGAACCTGATCAGGTTTGTTGCTAAGGCCGGAGTGTCTGAAGTAAAGTATAAAACAAAGGATTTTGAAATCAACATCAAAACTCCAAGTGCTGCTGCAGAAGGTGTTACTTACATTCCTCAACAGCCCGTTTTCCAACAAACAGCTCCTCAGGCTACTGCACCTGTAACATCTGCTCCACAAGCTACAACTCCAGCTTCTGATAACGACGACAGCAAATATGTAGCGGTGAAATCTCCGATGATCGGAACTTTCTACAGAAAACCATCTCCGGATAAAGATGTGTTCGTAAATGTAGGTGATACAATTTCTTCAGGAGATACAGTTTGTGTTATCGAAGCTATGAAGTTATTCAACCAGATTGAATCAGAAATAAGCGGTAAAATTGTAAAAATCCTTGTTGATGATGCTTCACCAGTTGAATACGACCAACCTTTATTCTTAGTAGATCCTTCTTAAGGAATTTTAGATTAAAAATTATAAATTTTAGATGCTTTTGTATTTAAAATAATTTAAGATTCAGAATTTAAAATTTAAAATTTCGAAACAATGTTCAAAAAGATATTAATTGCCAATAGAGGTGAAATTGCCATGCGTATTTTGCGTTCTGCAAAAGAAATGGGAATTAAGACTGTTGCTGTATACAGTACAGCAGATAAAGACAGCTTACATGTGCGTTTCGCAGATGAAGCTGTATGCATAGGACCTGCACCAAGTAAAGATTCTTACCTAAAGATTCCTAATATTATTGCTGCTGCAGAAATTACTAATGCAGATGCTATTCACCCTGGTTATGGATTCCTTTCCGAGAATGCTAATTTCTCCAGAATCTGCCAGAAGAACGGTATTAAATTTATCGGAGCTACCCCGGAACAAATTGAGAAAATGGGAGACAAAGCTACAGCTAAAGCTACAATGAAAGCTGCGGGTATCCCATGTGTTCCAGGATCCGACGGACTTATCGATTCTTATGAGCATGCTGTAAAGATTGCTAAAGAAATTGGTTATCCGGTAATGATTAAAGCTACTGCAGGTGGTGGTGGTAAAGGGATGCGTGCTGTATGGAAAGAAGAAGATCTTAAAGACCACTGGGATTCTGCAATTCAGGAAGCTGTTGCTGCTTTCGGAAACGGAGGCATGTATATGGAAAAGCTTATTGAAGAGCCTCGCCATATTGAAATTCAGGTTGCAGGAGATCAAAACGGAAGAGCATGCCACCTTTCTGAAAGAGACTGCTCTATCCAAAGAAGAAATCAGAAACTGATTGAGGAAACTCCATCTCCATTTATGACTCCGGAACTTCGTGAAGAAATGGGTAATGCAGCAGTTAAAGCAGCAGAATACATCGGATACGAAGGAGTCGGTACAATTGAATTCCTTGTAGATAAGCATAGAAATTTCTACTTCATGGAAATGAATACCCGTATCCAGGTAGAGCACCCTATTACGGAGCAGGTAATTGATTACGATCTTATCAGAGAGCAAATCTTATTAGCTGCAGGAACTCCTATTTCTGGTATTAACCACTACCCAAAACTTCATGCTATAGAGTGTAGAATTAATGCAGAGGATCCATATGCAGATTTCCGTCCTTCTCCAGGTCTTATCAAAGGATTGAATATTCCTGGCGGACACGGTGTAAGAGTAGATACTCATGTTTATTCCGGATATGCGATTCCACCTAACTATGACTCTATGATTGCTAAGCTTATCACAACTGCACAGACACGTGAAGAAGCTATTGCAAAAATGAAAAGAGCTTTAGAAGAGTTTTATATTGAAGGAGTAAAGACTACTATTCCATTCCACAGACAACTTCTGGATAATGAGGACTTCATTGCCGGAAATTACACAACAAAGTTCATGGAGAGCTTTGTAATGGATAAAAATTATGAAAATCACTTCTAAAGTGATATATGCATACAAAATAAAGAATGGCAGGAATTAGTTCCTGCCATTTTTGTTTACATCAGAATTAAATACAAAATCTACATAATTCACCAAATAATCATGCACTTTATATTTAAAAAACCGAATTTGTGAAGGCGAAATAGAAACCGTAAATTCGTCACTCAAACTTTAAATATTATGTCAGAAATTAAAAATTCAGAATATTTCATTGAACTTGAAGAGAAACACGGAGCACACAATTATCATCCATTACCTGTTGTTTTAGACAAAGGAGAAGGTGTATTTGTATGGGATGTAGAAGGCAAAAAATACTATGATTTTCTTTCTGCATATTCTGCTGTTAACCAAGGACACTCTCATCCCAAAATTGTAGAGGCACTTGTTGATCAGGCAAATAAATTGGCATTAACTTCCAGAGCTTTTTATAATTCGAAACTGGGAGAATATGAGCAAAAGATAACCTCTCTTTTAGGTTTTGATAAAGTTTTACCGATGAACTCCGGAGCAGAAGCTGTTGAAACAGCAGTAAAACTGGCGAGAAAATGGAGCTACGAAGTAAAAGGAATTGCTGAAAATGCGGCAAAAATAATCGTATGCGAAAATAACTTCCACGGAAGAACAACAACTATTGTATCGTTTTCCAATGATCCGGATGCAAACCAAAATTACGGACCTTTTACTCCTGGTTTTATTCGTATTCCTTATAATGACATTGCTGCGTTAGAAGAAGTTCTGAGCAAAGAAGCTGGAAACATTGCTGCTTTTCTTGTCGAGCCTATTCAAGGTGAGGCTGGTGTATATGTTCCTAATGAAGGATTCCTAAAGCAGTCATCTGAATTATGTAAAAAACACAATGTACTTTTCATAGCAGATGAAGTACAAACTGGAATTGCCAGAACGGGGAAATTAATAGCATGTCATCATGAAGATGTTCAGCCAGATATTCTTATTCTGGGTAAAGCTTTATCAGGAGGAATGTATCCAGTATCTGCTGTTTTAGCGAACAACAATATTATGGATGTTATCAAGCCTGGGCAGCATGGATCTACTTTTGGAGGAAACCCTATAGCATGCGCTGTAGCAATGGCCGCTTTGGATGTTGTACAAGATGAGAAATTATCTGAAAGAGCTGAAGAATTAGGAAATCTGTTCAGAAGTGAAATTGAAAAACTAATAGAAAAAACAGACCTGATTATTAAAGTAAGAGGAAAAGGATTGCTAAATGCTATTCTTATCAACGATACTCCGGATAGTTCTACAGCATGGAATTTATGTTTAGCTCTTAAAGAAAATGGATTATTAGCAAAACCAACTCACGGTAATATTATCCGTCTGGCACCGCCATTAGTAATTACTGAAGAACAATTGCTTGACTGTGTAAAAATTATTGAGAAAACGATTTTAGAGTTTTAATAAGTTATATTTTATTTATAACTTCCCTGTATGGAAAAAGTCAGTGGACTAATCATTACTTACAATGAAGAGCGCAATATTGAAGCCGTTTTAAGCTGTTTTAATTTCTGTGATGAGATTATTGTTGTTGATTCTTTCAGCACAGACAAAACAGTGGAAATAGCTCAACAAAACCCCAAAGTTAAAGTCTATCAACAGGAGTTTGTTGATTACACTAAACAACGCAATAAAGCCCTTTCTTTAGCTGAAAACGACTGGGTATTCTTTCTTGATGGTGATGAGCGGACAACTCCTGGTCTTGAAAAAGAGATTATTGAGACCATAAATAACAAGAATTCTAAAGATGCTTATTATATCTATAGAATCTTTTTTGTAGGCCAAAAGAAAATAAATTTTTCAGGAACTCAGAATGATAAAAACTTTCGTCTTTTCCGAAAATCGAAAGCTTTTTATACGGAAACAAAAAAAGTACACGAAACTCTCGAGGTACAAGGAAGTACTGGGATTTTAAAAGACAAACTTCTCCATTATTCTTTTGAAGATTTTGAATCCTTCAAAAAGAAAATGATCTATTATGGATTATTAAAAGGCACTGAGCTCATAGAGAAAGGAAAAAAATATTCTGTTTTTACTCACTGGAGCAAAGTCTCATTTAAATTTATTAAAACCTATTTTTTAAAATTAGGCATTCTCGACGGAATTGATGGATTAAAAATCAGTTATCTCCAGAGCTTATATGTTGATGAAACTTACCAAACTCTTAAAAATAAAAGCTAAAGTGAATACTTTAGCTTTTTTATTGGTCCTATTTTGTGATAACATAAACAGGCTTTTTATCCCTGTAAAAGATATCGATAAAGCTTCGCAATTTTCTCTGCGTGTTAGATTCTTTTACCCATATAGGGTTCTGTAACAAATCCATTTCTCTAATTCTATCTATAACTTGTTCAAAAGAATATTTCTTCATGAAAGTTTCTTTCAGGAAGTGATCGATTATTGTATTCCATTGTTGCTTATTGCCCCAATAATGTCCCACGGTATCATCTGCAGGCTGCAATACAGAGTACTCATTCAACCCTATAGAAAATGCCATCTGCTCGATAAGCCGCCTTGTAACATTATCGGCACATAATGCATCATTAACATTTAGGGTAAGCTGCAAGCTTTCTAAATGCTGTTTAGAAATCCCTATTAATCCAGCATTCCACATGCTCGTTGTTTCATCTATTCTGATATTATGATAGTTTCTCCCCTTCATCTGCTGCCACATCAGTTTTTCAGTTTTAGAAGAAAGTACGGATAACTTTCCTTCTTTTATATGCATATGGTTCTGTCCGCTTTGCAAACTTTTGGATAAACCATCCGTTTTCTTATAAAAGAAGGTATCTCCATCTAAATAAAGAATAGAGTCACTCGGATATTTTTTTGCAATTAATTCCAGCGCTTTAATTTTAACCCGCCAGAAAAATTTATGCTCCCCCTCCCACTCTGTTATAATTTTTCTGTTTATTGGTATTACTTCTATTTTATCCTCAAAAGAATTGAACAATGAAGCATCTTCTGCTATAACAATAATTTTATCTTCCGGATTTTTATAGGCAAATGCAGTGTATATAGAGAAATACACCTGTTGATAATGATCCAGATTATTGCCAAAAACTAAGTACACTATATTCATGCTGGGGATATTCATGTAGAGAAACCTGAAAATTGTAATAAATTTCTTTTTATGAGTCCCAAATTTAGGATAAAACCGTGGATATCAAAAATTATATGTCTCTGTTTTTGGATTAATTGATACTTCTTATGTAAAGAACAACCATAATTTTTTATAAAACTTCTTACAAGACATCAGAAAATAGTTTTATTTTCGTTTATCTAAAAAAATTGAATAATTTTTGCTTGAGTTAAAATAATGAAAAAATAACGCAACCTTTTTTCATCAAAGACATCTTATTAATAGCACTAGAATCTTCGAAAGAAGTAGGGAACAAAAAATAAAACGAATTAATGAAAATTTGCGTCATAAGCTTTGATTATTGGCATTACGACCAATATATTGTCGAAACCCTTTCCAATAAAGGTGTTGAAGCTCATCATATAAATATTGGTGCGCTCACTCATGCAAGTTTCAAAGACAAAGCCGTCAATGCTATTAGCAAAGTATTTCTGAAGAAAAATCTGAAATATGAAAAACGCCAGAATTTTATTATTCAATCACTTCAGGCTCTAGGCAAACAGGATCAGATTTTAGTACTAAATCCGGATTCGATGGATATTACAACTTTGGAAATTGTAAAAAAATATACCGATAGGCTTATTACCTATCTTTATGACAGCGTTAGCAGATTTCCGGTAGAAGACAAACTACATTATTTTGATAAGATTTTTTCTTTTGACGATTCAGATGTGGAAAAACATGGTTTTGAAAAATTAACAAACTATATCTATCTTTCTCATCTTCCAAAAGAGAAGCAGTCTCCATCTAATGATTTGTTTTACATTACCTCTTATGATAAAAAACGACTGGGACAGATTTTTGTACTGGACAAAAAACTAGCGGATCTAAAAGTTAAATCCCAATTTATCATTGTTGGAAAGAAAGCATGGAAAAAAATATTGCAAACAAAATTTTTCCCTGATAGAAGTTCTTCTGTTACTTTTAGAACTCAAAGAACAGATCCCAGAAATATGATAGAATCTTACCAGAACTGCACTGCAATTCTGGAGCTTATGCGAGAAGGACAAAATGGATTAAGTTTTCGTGTTTTTGAGGCAATTGCCATGGAAAAGAAAATTATAACAGATAACGAAAATATTAAAAATTACGATTTTTATAATCCTGATAATATATTAGTTTTGGATAAAGATATGGCTAATATAAATTCGGATTTCTTTCAGAAACCTTATAATGCTCTTGACAAAGAATATTATAATAAATATACTCTGAATCAATGGACGGAAAGGGTCTTTCAGCTAAATACAAACTAACAATTAATGGGATTATTAAAAAAAATTAAAAGAGGACTTCGTAGAAAAAAAAGGCTTAGAATTCTTAATACCCAAGATGTTGTTAATATAATTACCTTCGACCCATCTAAAAAAACAATAATCTTTGCTTCCAGAGATTTTCCTACTCATGATAAAGATTCCGGGTCTAACAGGCTAAAAGAAATAATACTAATCTACAAACAGTTAGACTACAATTGCATTATATACAGTCCTCACATATTTGAGGATAATTCTTATGTTACATTTTATCAAGAACTCAACGTTATTATATTCGTTGAGAATATAACATATAAAACAATCTATGATTTTATTCCTGCCTTAAAAAAGGTAGATTATATATGGTTTAATGGTCCTCTAGCATTAAACCTGTTCTATAAAAAAATGAAGAAAATTTTACCCGATACAAAATTCATTTATGATATGGTAGATATTCATTTTTTAAGGTATAAAAGAGCAATAAAAATAGAACCTACAAGAATATCTCTCAAGAAAAACTATAAACATTTCTTCCGCTTGGAAACAGTTGTTGCTCCTCAGCTTGACTATATTATTACAATTTCAGATAAAGAAAAGGAGGTGATGAGTCAATATATCAGTACTGATAAAATGATCACAATATCAAATATTCATTACCCGAAAATTGATATTTCAGAGAAAAAAGATTTTAATAAAAGTAGTGGCATTCTCTTTATTGGCTCTATCCATGAACCTAATATTGATGCTGTAAAGTATCTATATGAAAGCATAATGCCCATTGTATGGAAAAACATTCCCAATCTGGAAATAAATATTATTGGAAATGTTGCAGAAAAACTGGACACCCAATTATTCCCGAAATTTAATTTCTTAGGTTTTGTTGAGAATATTGAAGAACTTTTTATAGATTCGAAAATTATGGTTGCTCCTTTAAGATTCGGAGCAGGAGTAAAGGGAAAAATAGGTCAGGCGTTCGAATATTTCCTGCCAGTAATCACTACAGAAATAGGCGCAGAAGGAATGCAGCTTATCGATGAAAAACATATTTTAACTGCAAATAATAAAGATAGTTTTGCAGAAGCTATTTTACGCCTTTATAATGATGAAAAATTATGGAATACTTTAAGCCAGAATTCACCTGATAGCTTAAGACCTTTTTCTAAAGAACATGTTCAGGAAATATTAAAAAAAATTAGTTAATATGAAGAAAAACTCCCCTTTGGTCAGCATTATTATACCATGCTATAATGCTTCATATTATATAAAAGAAGTTCTTGAAAGTGTCCAGCAGCAAACTTACCCAGAAATTGAATGTATTATTATCAATGATGGAAGCACAGATACTACACTAGATATTATCACGAATTTTAAAAATTCTCATTTCCATATTTACAATCAGGAAAACAAGGGTCTTTCTGATACCAGAAATTTTGGATTAGAAAAAGCATCTGGTGATTTTATTTTCTTTTGCGACAGTGACGATATTCTTCCTGCTAATGCTATAGAATCCTTGGTTACTCCCTATACTGGACAAGAGAATATTATTATAGGAAAGACCGCTAATTACTCATGGGAAACTAAAAAGATAATATCTTATCTCCCACATTTAGATGAAAAACAGTTTTTTGAAAATAAAAATTCTGAAATCCTAACTCTAAATATTATAAAAAATCTAAGTCCTATAGCGCAAAACAAGCTTTATAAAAAAGAATTCCTGAAAGAACAAAATTTGAAATTTCTGAGCGGGATCTATCATGAAGATGAATTATGGTTTTTTGAGACCATATTTAAAGCTGAAAATGTTCTTTTCATACCCGATGTAACTTATTATTATACAACAGATAATAATCACTCCATAACTAAGAATCATAATGATAAAAATCTTTATGGATATCTGAGTGTAATCGAAACTATTTATAATAAGTATTATTTACAATTCCCACAGAGAGAATTCATTGCTTATTATATCGCTCATTTAAAAAAAATTACAATAGGAAATTTAAAAAATCATTCCAATTATTCTAATGAAGCGCTCCAACAGATGGAAAGTATTTTTAAGAAAGTAAATCCTGAATTCAGAAAAAACATAAATCTGAAAAATATAGAAAAACAATATTTCATATATGTTAATATGTTAAGCCTTAAAGATTCTGCTACAATAAAAAAAGAATATTTCAACAATCCTGTAAACAGTCTTAGAAAGTGGTTTAAAATTTTAATGTTCAGTATCTTTAACAAAAAATAGAACCTTGAAAAAGCCACATTTTCTTTTAGTAATGCCTGATTATTCAGATTTCCCACTATTATTTATAGATAATATCGAGAAAACAGGTTTTTCATGTTCTCTGATTACGGACAAGGTATCTAAATTCAGGTACAAAGGTTTAGAAAGCATTAAAAATTTCTTTATTAAAAACATTTTTAGAAATAAGGAATACAAGCAAAACCTTATCGATAATCATTTTCTACAAGAGTTAAACAATAATCTTTATGAAATAGAGAATGATCTGGATTACATATTAGTTATCCGCCCAGATAATTTTCCAATTCCATTTATTAAAAACTTAAAAAAAAGAACAAAAAAACTTATTGCTTATCAATGGGATGGAATTAATAAATTTCCTGAAATTAAAAATTATTTTCAGCTTTTTGATACTTTTTTTTGCTTTGAAAAGGTTGAATCGGAATACAATATCAAGTCTATTACCAATTTTTATTTTGACCTTAATCCTCCGTTGTATAAAGAATATAATATGAAATATCCCAAATTATATTTCGTTGGTTTGTACTGGAAAAATCGTGAAGAAAAAATAAATAACTTCATTGAGAAAGTTGGTAAGTTTTCTGTTGATCTTTCTATTTTTATACAATACTTTAAAGAACCTGAACAAAAAAATGATAAAATAAAATATATAGCACACAGAATTACATTTAAAGAAAATCTGGAACAAGTCCAAAATTCAGATGTTTTATTAGATTTTGTAGATCCATTACACGAAGGGCTTTCTATTCGTTTCTTTGAAGCATTGTATTACAGAAAAAAAATAATTACCGACAATGCAATTGTAAAAACCTATGATTTTTACCATCCCAATAATATCTTTGTTATTGAAAATGGTAACTATCATCAGATTGGGCAATTTTTAAGAGAGCCCTATCATGAAATCTCAAAAGAAATTATAAAGAGATATAGTTTTTCAAGCTGGATAAAAGAAATTATCACCAACTAATTCTTTTTCCAGTTTACACTAATTAAAACTATCAAATTTTCTCTATTTTAAGCATGAAAAAAATTATAAGATCTTTATACTATCAATACTTATTATTATTTAACCATACTATAAAGAAGCAAAGAAAAGATACTTCCGAGATTCCTGTAATTATTATAAATTTTAATCAATTATACTATCTTAAACAGTTAGTAGATTTTCTGTTAATTAGAAATTTCAAAAACATAATAATTATTGATAACAAATCGGACTATCCTCCATTATTAGATTATTATGGAGAAATAAACAACAAGGTTACCATAGAACTGATGGATAAAAATTATGGGCATAAAGTTTTTTTTGAATCCAAAGAATTATTAGCAAAATATGGTAAAGGTTATTATATTGTTACAGACTCAGACATTATTCCAAATCATCATTTACCAAAGAATTTTGTACATATTCTAATTTCTGTGATGGAACAAAACTTTGAAATGGTAAATAAAGTAGGTTTTGCTCTTGATCTGAAAAGTATTCCAGATACTTATCCTGTAAAGACAAAAGTTTTGAAATGGGAAAACCAGTATTGGGAAAACGAACTGTGTAAGGATATTTACCTAGCCCATATTGATACTACATTTGCATTATACAAGCCTGGTTATCCTAAGAGATTTAAAGACAATGACTTTTATAAAGCTATAAGAATAGCCGGAAACTTCACTGCTATACATGGTGGCTGGTATCTCAATCCAAAAGAACTATCTGAAGAAACTAAACACTATCTAAAAACATCCAATAATTCTGCATCATGGAAAATAAATGAAAACGGAGAATTGGCTGAAGATACCATGTATATAGAATAGATTGATCTGCACTCATTTGTTTTAAAGGATATTTTTTTCACAAAACACTATAAAACCGTAACTTTGCACCAAATTTTTTTACATGGAAAAAGTACGGGTACGTTTTGCCCCCAGCCCAACAGGGCCTTTACATTTGGGAGGTGTACGTACAGCATTATATGACTATCTGTTTGCAAAACACAATGGTGGTGATTTCATCCTGAGAATTGAAGATACCGATACTCAACGTTATGTTCCGGGTTCCGAGGAGTACATTATGGAGGCTCTGGAATGGATTGGTATGGTACCAGATGAAAGTCCGAAACACGGCGGTCCTTATGCTCCGTATCGTCAATCCGAACGTAGAGACATCTACGACAAGTATACCGAACAAATTCTAAAGACAGATTATGCATATCTGGCCTTCGATACTCCCGAAGAATTGGATCAGATTCGTGCGGAATTTGAAGCTAGAGGTGATGTTTTTGCCTATAACTACGAAACCCGTAACAGACTAAGAAATAGTATTTCTCTTCCTGAAGAAGAAGTAAAAAAACTTCTGGAAGAAAAAACACCATATGTAATCCGTTTCAAAATGCCATTGGACAAAATCATTAATCTTAACGATATCATCCGTGGAAAATTCAGTGTGAATACTAATACACTGGATGATAAAGTTTTGGTAAAAAATGACGGAATGCCAACCTATCATTTCGCGAATATTATCGATGATCATGAAATGAAAATCACACATGTTATCCGTGGTGAAGAATGGCTGCCATCTATGGCACTTCATGTATTATTATATGAAGCAATGGGTTGGGATGCACCAGAATTTGCTCATCTTTCACTTATCCTGAAACCTGAAGGAAAAGGTAAACTAAGCAAAAGAGATGGTGATAAATTCGGTTTCCCTGTATTCCCGCTTAACTTTACCGATCCGACTACAGGAAATACTTCTGCTGGTTACCGTGAAGAAGGTTATTTGCCGGAAGCTTTCATCAATATGGTTGCCATGTTAGGATGGTCTCCAGCTGACAATAAAGAGATTGTGAGTATGGATGAAATGATTAAAGAATTTGACCTTAATAAAGTTCATAAAGCCGGAGCCAGATTCAGTGCTGAAAAAGCAAAATGGTTCAATCAGCAATATTTGCAACTGATGTCCAATGAAGCTATACTTCCTGAATTTAAAAAAGTGCTGGCAGAAAACAATGTTGAAGTTTATGATGAGAAAGCTTTAAAAATCATTGGTCTGATGAAAGAAAGAGCAACCTTTGTTAAAGATATCTATAATGATGGTAAATTCTTTTTCCATGCTCCAGAATCTTTTGACGAAAAGGCTTCGAAAAAAGCATGGTCTCCGGAAACAGCTGCATTAATGCAGGAATTAACTAAGGTTATTTCATCTGTAGATTTTAAGGCCGACGTTATTAAGGAAAGTATTCATCACTTAGCAGAAGCCAAAGGTTTGGGTATGGGAAAAGTAATGATGCCTCTGCGTCTTTCTTTAGTTGGAGAACTTAAGGGACCTGACGTACCAGATCTTATGGAAATGATCGGAAAAGAAGAGAGTATTTCCAGAATAACTAAAGCAATTGAAACTTTAAAATAGGGATTCCATAAAAAATCCTTAAATTTGAGACCTTGAATTCATACGAATGGAATATTTAGAATTTGAAAAGCCGATTGAAGAGCTTATGGAGCAATATGACAAATGCTCTTTGGTAGGTGAAGAAAGTGGTATCGATGTAAAATTGGCGTGCAGCCAGTTAGAAGATAAAATTATTGCTGAAAAGAAGAATATCTACGGCAAACTTACACCATGGCAGAAAGTTCAGCTTTCCCGCCACCCAAACAGACCTTATGCTTTAGACTTCATTAATGGAGTTGCAGACAAAGGCAGTTTCTTAGAACTTCATGGAGACCGTAATTTTGCTGATGATCCTGCAATGGTAGGCGGAATTATTACAATTGAAGGGCAAAGTGTAATGATTATCGGAACCCAGAAAGGGAGAACGACAAAAGAAAGACAACTTCGTCGTTTCGGTATGTCCAACCCAGAAGGATACCGCAAAGCACTTCGTCTGATGAAGCTTGCAGAGAAATTCAACATCCCTATTGTTACTCTAATCGATACTCCGGGAGCATATCCTGGTCTTGAAGCTGAAGAACGTGGACAAGGAGAAGCTATTGCAAGAAACATCTATGAAATGTGCCGTATGACAGTTCCTATCATCACGATTGTAATCGGTGAAGGAGCTAGTGGAGGTGCATTAGGTATTGGTGTAGGAAACAAAGTTTACATGATGGAGAATAGCTGGTATTCTGTAATTTCACCTGAAAACTGTTCTACAATTTTATGGAGAAGCTGGGAATACAAAGAGGTTGCTGCTGAAGCAATGAAACTGACTGCTCCTGATATGCTAAAAGAGAAATTAATCGATGGCATCATCGAAGAACCTCTTGGTGGCGCTCACTACGAGCCAGAAGTTGCTTTCCAAAATGTAAAAAGCACAATCCTGAGCAACATTAAATCTTTAAAGAAATTTAACGGTAAAGAGTTAATGGAACAAAGACAGGAGAAATTTATCAATATGGGTAAATTCAAAGGATAAATCTAAATTCCTTAAAAATATACAAAGCCACTCAAATGAGTGGCTTTTCTTATTGATAAAATAACAATTCTTAGACAAGGCATTCAAATATTTTTTATATTTAGATTAAAGTACATAATGTAATGAAAGATGTAAGGATTGCTTTTAGAAAACCCATATTCCCTGTTTCCGAAGCTTTACAGCAATATCTGGAGAAACACAACAGAACTACAAAAATTCAGTTTCTGTATGAAGATCTTTTACGGTTTAGTGACAGCATAAGTATTCTGGATAAAGAAGGTAAGGACACTTTATGGCTGGGTGTATTCTATCCTGAGCATGAATTTCAGGAAATAGAAGCCAATCTGAATAAAATATATACCTTACTCCATTCAGACGGAGACGAGGCTACTTTACCTTATCTAAAAGTAGACACAATAGACTTCTGCACTTTTGGCAACTCCAAGCCTTTCCGAATTCGGGTAAGAAATATTCTGAATGATAATTACACCAATTTCTATATTAAACAGGCAGATGCCTCACGTATATATGGATTAGAACTGGAGGATTTACTTTCTCCAAACAGAATCAATTTTCTTATCCATAAAAATACACTGATTGAAGAGCATATTCTGGGAATTCCAGGAGACGTATTTATTAAGAAGCATCTATCTAATTGTACAGAACTGGAAAAGGCTCAGATATCCAAGGAATTTGTAAAATTCAATGAACGCTGTCTTATCGGCCTTTTAGGAGATATGCGTTCATATAATTATGTGATTATTCCGGTACACGATTTCGATCAGGTGATATACAGAATCCGCCCCATAGACTTTGATCAGCAAACTTATGAAGGAAATATAAAGGTATATCTTCCCCAGTATTTTAAAGAAAATAGTGTGATGGTAAATATGGTACTGGAAAAACTGAAACCTAATTCTATAGAGCAGTATCGGAAAGAAGTCCGCTCACAAATTGTAAAAAGAGTTACCAGTAGCCAAAACAGGTTTGATGAACTGATTTCAATAATGAAAAAAGAAGATCTTGCACCGGAGGCCAACGTTAAAGAATTAAAAACAGCATTACAAAAACTGACTTACGATGTAAATTTCAAATATTGTAAAACAATGGGCGATATAATCGAAACCGGGATAAAGTTTGTTCTCCGAAATTATAAAAAATCATATTAAAAAAAGCCTGAGAAGTACTCAGGCTTTTATATTAATTAGGTTCAACAGCTGTAAATGGTTTATAAGGACTAAGACTAAATGTAAAGTTTCCATTAGAATCTGTACCTCCCACCCCACGGACTTTTGCCTTTAAGCTATATTTTGCTTTTGGATTATACCGATCTACTTTTACATTATAATAGAAAGGTTTTATTTTATTCGTTCCTCTAAAGGTATCAGCTAATGAATGATGCAGATCTTCCGATATTACTTTGCCATCTTCCAATAGCTGCACTCCATCGATTTCTAAAAAGTTTTTACCAGAGGTATAGAAAAAACCGGCAACAATTCTTCCATCTGCATATATTTTAGGAGTAACATCAAACGACAGGTCAGCAAATTCCTCTTTAATATCGTTTTTAGTCCATTTTCCCGTTATATATCCTCCCGGTTTGTAATAATCGACCTTCAACTCATCTAATCTTTTTTCACCCGTTAAAAGACGCTTTTTAAAGTCTTCAAAATTTTTATTGGCAGGTAATGTCCATCCTATTTCCGCAATGGCTAATAAACGAGGAAAAACATGTACATTCATATCTTTAGCTTCCTGTGCCAATGCGGACCAGAGATTCCCCTGTACTCCTAGCACAAATTTTTCTTCTTCCTTGGTTAAACCGGCAGACGGATCGTAAGCATAAATTCTGTCCATTGAATTAATATTGCTATATGCCAGATCACTCGGAGTTCCATCATTTCTGTCAGCTTGCGTAATATCTAAATAAATATGTGAAGCTGGTGTTGCAACAGCCTTAAAGCCATGACTCGCTGCTTCTTTTATTGCTTCCTCTCCCAACCAGCTCATAATAGCAGTTTCTTTTGGTAGACCTTTATCATCCGCCAATACATCGTTCCAGCCAATAGGTTTTTTGCCCAGCTTTTTGATAATACTTGAAACACGCTGAACAAAATAGCTCTGCAGTTGTTTTACATTACCAATCTGGTGTTCTTTCATAAATTGTTGCACATGCGGTTCTTTCTCCCACAGTACATGTCTGACTTCATCACCACCAAAATGAATATACTCACCAGGAAATAATACCGCTATTTCTGTAAAAACATTTTGTAAGAAAGTATATACTTCCTCTTTGGAAGGATCTAAAGTATTTGGTGTAAACTGATTTCCCCAATATCCCCATGAGGATACAAAAGGGAATACAAAATATGGGTAACTATTTTTATTAACACCTAACTGTGGATAAGCTAATATTGTAGGCCAGGAGTGCCCCGGGACATCAATCTCCGGAACTATTGTTATTTTTCTTTCTTTGGCATAAGCCACAACTTCCTTTATCTGCTCCTGTGTATAAAATCCGCTTCTTTCTACCGGCTGATTTTCCGTTCTGTGGAATACCGTTGCCTGTTCGGAAGTTAGCTTAGGATACTTTTTAATTTCAATACGCCATCCCTGATCATCTGTTAAATGCCAGTGAAAAGTATTCATCTTATAAAGCGCCATCAGATCTAAATACTTTTTTACAACATCAACACTATAGAAGGTACGGCTAACATCCTTCATATAACCCCGCCAGTCATACCTTGGATAATCTGTAATTGCTAAAGCCGGAATTGTCCACTTCTGGTTTTCTTTTTTGTCCAAACTTTCTACAGAGACCGGCAACAATTGTCTAAGTGTTTGTGTCGCGTAAAAAAGACCATTCCCATTTTTCGCTTTTACTATAATATTTTTATCGGACACATCAAGTGTATAGCCATCCTGATTGGGCAATCCCAATTTTGGATCCAACTGGAAAATTATTGTATTTTCTTTTCCGTTTTTTACCGGAAGGACATATCCGGAAGCTTTTCGCAACTGATTTAGAAATAGCTGAACATCTTTTTCGGAGGCTCCTTTCAACTGTATTCCTGTATTTTGATCAATTACAAAGTTTCCGGTCTTTTCGAGTATCTGCTGGGGGTTAGGTATTACAGAAATTTCCTGACTATAAAAAGTACATACTGTACCTACAAGCAGACAGAGCTTAATGAAAACATTTCTCATTATAAATTAAGGAATTATGATTATTAGTTATCGTAAAGATATTCATATTTCCGGAATAATATTCAAACAAAAAAGCCAGCTGTGCAGCTGGCTTTTATTTATTGTATTAAATATAATTTACAATGAGTAGTTAGGGGCTTCCTGCGTAATGATTACATCATGCGGGTGAGATTCTTTAAGTCCAGATCCTGTGATACGAACCATTTTAGAATCTTTCTGAAGAGATTCTATATCCTTAGCTCCACAGTATCCCATTCCGGCTCTTAATCCTCCGCTAAGCTGGAAAATAACTTCTTCTAACTTACCTTTAAAAGGAACTCTTCCTTCGATACCTTCAGGTACAAATTTCTTTGCCTCACTTTGGAAATATCTTTCTTTACCACCACGCTTCATTGCTGCTAAAGATCCCATTCCCTGATAAGACTTGAATTTTCTACCCTGGAAAATAATTTCATCTCCCGGAGCTTCTTCTGTCCCTGCTAAAAGAGAGCCAAGCATTACTGCTCCTGCTCCGCTTGCAATAGCTTTTACAATATCCCCTGAAAGCTTGATACCTCCGTCTGCAATAACAGCTACATTTTGTGTTCTTGCATATTCGTAAACGTTATAGATAGCAGATAATTGTGGTACACCTACACCTGCAACAACTCTCGTTGTACAGATAGATCCAGGGCCAACACCTACTTTCAGAACATTTGCACCAGCTTCAATAAGCGCTTTTGCTGCTTCTGCAGTTACAATATTTCCACCAACGATATCCAGATCCGGATATGCTGCGCGGATTTCTCTGATCTTTTCCAGAACACCTTCTGAGTGGCCATGTGCAGAGTCTACTGCGATAATATCTACACCTGCCTCAACCAAAGCTTTCACTCTGTCCATTGTATCTGCTCCTACTCCTACTCCGGCACCAACAATAAGTCTTCCGCTTCCGTCTTTATTAGCGTTGGGATACTCCAGCTGGTTATCAATATCTTTAATCGTAATTAGACCTACCAATTTATTTTCAGAGTCAACAATTGGTAACTTCTCTACTCTGCTCTTTAACAAAATTTCTTTTGCTTCTTCCAGGGTTGTTGACTTATGAGAAACGATAAGATTATCCTTTGTCATAATTTCTTCAACTTTCAGATCAAGATCCTCCTGATACTTTACATCTCTGTTTGTAATGATCCCAATTAGCTTGTTATCATTGTCCACTACAGGTAGTCCGGAAATTTTATAATGAGCCATCATTCCTTTAGCTTCTCCAAGAGTATGCTCTTTGGATAGAGTAACAGGATCGGAGATCATACCGTTCTCGGATCTTTTTACACTGTTAACCTGATTAGCCTGCTCCTCGATTGGCATATTCTTATGAATAAATCCTAATCCTCCAACTCTCGCTAATGCAATAGCAAGTGAAGCTTCTGTTACCGTATCCATAGCTGCAGAAACGATTGGGACTTTCAGGGTGATTTTATCGGATAGTCTTGATTTTAGAGAAACCTGATTGGGTAATACTTCAGAGTATGAAGGTACTAGAAGGACGTCATCAAAGGTGATTGCCGTCTCTATGATTTTGTCGTGTATAGGCATAGCACTTTCTTTGCAAAATTACGAAATTATTATGGAATGAGAAACATTAATTCTGATTAACAAAAAACCCCGGGAAGTTCCCGAGGTTTCTTTTTATTTCAGTTTGATTAAGCTAAGCTTACTCTTACGAATCCTACTACTTTTAGGTCAGCGCTAACTGATTTCACATAGTCAGCTACTGATTGGCTTCCGTCTTTGATGAACGCCTGGTGAACTAAAGTATTTTCTTTGTAGAACTTCTGCATTTTACCTTTAAGGATGTTATCGATAATGTTTGCAGGCTTACCTTCTTTAGTTAAGATATCTCTTTCGATTTCTAATTCTTTATCGATAGTTTCCTGAGAAACCTGAGTTTCATCAAGAGCGATTGGGTTCATTGCAGCGATCTGCATAGAAACAGCTTTTGCAGCTTCAACACCACCTTCTACGTTAGCAGAAAGAGAAGTAATAGCAGCAATTTTGTTACCTGCGTGGATGTAAGCACCTAAGAAAGGACCTTCAATTCTTTCGAAGCTACCGATCTCGATTTTCTCACCGATAACACCTGTCTGCTCGATTAATTTCTCAGCAACAGTAATTCCGTGGAAATCTGTAGCTAATAATTCTTCTTTAGTCGCAGCAGTAATTGCCATTTCAGCTAATTCATAAGCTAACTCGATGAAAGCTTCGTTTTTAGCAACGAAGTCAGTCTCACAGTTAAGGCTAATGATAGCACCTAAAGTGTTATCCTCATTAACTCTTGCGATAACAGCACCTTCAGTACTTTCTCTGTCAGCTCTGTTAGCTGCTACTTTCTGACCTTTTTTTCTAAGGATTTCGATAGCTTTTTCAAAATCGCCTTCAGCTTCCACTAAAGCTTTTTTGCTATCCATCATACCTGCACCTGTGTGGTTTCTTAGTTTAGCTACGTCTGCTGCTACTGGTGTATACATAGTTTGAAATATTTTAATTAAATAATGCTTGAAATTTTAGCAGTGCAAAGATAAAAAAAATACAACAAATTAAAAAGCTGTGTTTTGTGTTTCCGTGTATTACGAAATAATTAATTTTAAGAAGATTAATTTATCTTTGGCAGATGAAAAAATATTTATTCCTTATTTCTGCAACAGTATTTCTGGCCGGGTGCGATGCTATGAATTATAGTACATACAATCGATTCCCAAGATATCCTTCTTACCCTGGGAGCAACAATACTTCTATGGCCAATACTGAAAGAGAATATAATGAGTTACTAAAGACTTATAAACCCGAAACGGAAGCTGTATTAAATGATCTTTTGAACAGTACAGATCCAAATGCCATTAACACTTCTATTGTTATAAAAAATGAATCTTCCTGTAATATGGTTTTCACCATCAGCGGCAGTAATGGATTTAAAAGAATACCAATTGGCACCGGACAGGTTGGGTATGCTATGATCCGTAAAGGGACATATACTCTTTCAGCCAATGTTTGTCAGAAAGTTTACAGAGAAACCATTAGTATCCGAAGCTCCCAGCAGCTATCATTAAAATAATCAAGTCTGCATGAGATAAAAAAGAACCCGCTAGTAAACTAACGGGTTTTTTTATGTATATAAGAAAATTCTTATTCAGCATCGAAATCAGCATCAGCATCAGCTGTAGCTTTTTCTCCTTCTTTAGATTTTTCTTTTTCAGCTTTTCTTTGAGATTGACCTTCTTTGATAGATTCAGACACTACAGAAAGAATCATATCGATAGATTTAGAAGCATCATCGTTACCAGGGATAACGAAATCTACTTTTCTTGGGTCAGAGTTAGTATCAACGATACCGAAAACTGGAATACCTAATTTCTTAGCTTCAGTTACCGCGATGTGTTCTCTCATAATATCTACTACGAAAATAGCAGAAGGAAGACGCACCATGTCAGCGATAGAACCTAAGTTTTTCTCTAGGTTAGCTCTCTGACGGTCAACTTGTAACCTTTCTTTTTTAGATAAAGTTTCGAAAGTACCATCTTTCTTCATTTTATCGATAGCGTTCATTTTCTTAACCGCTTTTCTGATAGTTACGAAGTTGGTAAGCATACCACCTGGCCATCTTTCAGTAATATAAGGCATGTTCAATTCAGAAGCATGTTTTGCAACAACTTCTTTAGCTTGTTTTTTAGTAGCTACAAAAAGAACTTTTTTACCAGCAGAAGTAATTTTTTCTAAAGCGTTACAAGCTTCATCCAATTTTACTGCCGTTTTATGTAAATCGACAATGTGAATACCGTTTTTCTCCATGAAGATGTATGGAGCCATATTTGGATTCCACTTTCTAGTCATGTGACCGAAGTGTACGCCAGCCTCTAATAGGTCTTTTACATTTGCTTTTGCCATGTCTTTAATTTTTTTAGTTTACATTCCGCTTTAAGCAATCAACAACTTCAAAGAACGGGAGAAGTGTTTGGGTGCTAAACTAAACGGGCAATTTTTGTTTTGTTTAAAATAGATTTCAAAAATGAAATAACAGACCAAGTGAAGCGTCTGAAATCC
This sequence comes from Elizabethkingia occulta, assembly GCF_002023715.1. Lineage (GTDB taxonomy): Bacteria > Bacteroidota > Bacteroidia > Flavobacteriales > Weeksellaceae > Elizabethkingia > Elizabethkingia occulta. The sequence goes on along the minus strand of NZ_MAHX01000015.1, from coordinate 40,099 downwards.
ATACTCTGAGATCCTGAAATTTGAAAATTAACGTTTTGAGAATTGGAATCTCTTTCTCGCTTTTTTCTGACCGAATTTCTTTCTTTCCACCATTCTAGCATCTCTGGTAAGAAGACCGTGAGGTTTCAATGATAATCTGAATTCTTCATTGATTGCACAAAGTGCTCTTGAAATACCTAGTCTGATAGCTTCTGCCTGACCCGTAATACCACCACCGAAAACATTAACGGTAACGTCATACTGACCAGCAGTTTCAGTTAATAAAAATGGTTGATTTAATTTGTAAACCAACATATCTGTGCAGAAGTAAGTTTTAGCATCTTTACCGTTAACAGTAATGTTACCAGCACCTGGCTTAACGTAAACTCTCGCTACAGATGTTTTTCTTCTTCCGATTTTGTGTACTGTAGACATCTTAATTATTTAATTTCGTTAATATTAATTTCTTTAGGCTGCTGTGCTTCATGCTTGTGCTCTCCACCTACATATACGTGAAGGTTTTTGAAGATAGCTTTTCCTAATCTGTTTTTAGGAAGCATCCCTTTTACAGCTTTTTCAACTACCGTTGCACTGTTTTTCTTATGAAGTTCTGCAGCAGTTAAAGATTTTTGACCTCCTGGATACCCAGTATGCCAGATGTACTCTTTATCAGCCCACTTGTTTCCTGAAAGTGCTACTTTCTCAGCATTCAAAATAATAACGTTATCGCCACAGTCAACATGCGGTGTAAAGTTAGTTTTGTGCTTTCCTCTCAAAATCTTAGCCACTTTAGATGCTAAACGCCCTAAAGGCTGTCCATCAGCGTCTACCACAACCCATTCTTTATTTGCGGTAGCTTTGTTAGCCGATACGGTTTTGTAACTTAATGTATTCACTACTTATCGTTTACGATTAAACATAATTTTCCCCATTACGGGTTTGCAAAGGTATAAATAATTTTTCTAAAACAAAACAGCTATTTGCTTTTTTATATTACAGGTCTGTTTAACTTGGCAAAACACTAGCATTCAAAAACTTATATAAAAATCGATTTTTATCTATATTCCCTCAACCTATTTTGGCACACGAATTGTGTATAATTCAAACATAAAAACACATCAACATAGAAAAAAGCAGTCCCTTTTTATAAGGTATTGCTTTTTTTATTTCCATTTTTGCAAAATCTGATTATTTTTGGAAAAAACTATTCAGAAATGGGACACCATGGAAAACTCCGATCAGATAAGACATGTCTAAACTGTGGTCATCAGGTAGAAGAGAGATTCTGCCCGCATTGTGGACAGGAAAACACAGAACCCAAACAACCCTTCCATTATCTTTTCACACATTTCTTTGAAGACTTTACCCACTATGACGGGCAGTTTTGGGGAACATTAAAAAATCTCCTCTTCAATCCTGGAAAATTAACAACTACATACCTGAAAGGTGAACGCCAAAAGTATGTTCCACCTGTGAAACTATATATTTTCATGAGTTTCATAACTTTTCTAATGGTTGCTTTTTTACCCATAAACGTCGGAAGTGGTCATAATGAAAAAGATGAAGAACTGATTCAAACTCAAAACCACCTCCGTGAATTAAACACTGTTGAAGCAACAGGTATTATCGTCAAAGAAAATAACATAAAGAAAGTTGATTCAATAAAACTTCAGGCATTTTTAAAAGCTACAAAAGATTCTCTGATAAAAAAAAATACTATCCAAGGTGATCTTATGAACTGGAAAGATCAACGCTTTTTAGAAGGCACTCCTATAAAAGGTGCTAATAATATAAAACAATACGATTCAATACAAGCAAAAAATCCTATGAACTTTACTACTATTGAACGACCTATTGTAAAAAAAGCTTTTGAGCTTCATGAACATGGTGCAACTTATAAAGATGTATTGAACGGCTTAATTATAACTTTCTTTCATTCTCTTCCAAAAGCTCTCTTCTTATATCTACCTTTATTTGCACTTACACTATGGCTATTTCACAGCAAGAAAAAGTTTTGGTATTTTGATCACGGTGTTTTCACGTTGCATTATTTTTCATTTCTATTAGTAGAGATTGCAATAGTGCTATTCCTGAGTCTTATTGCAAAATGGTTCCCGCTTTTATCATTTTTCAGAAATATCGGATATTTCTTAGCTACCATATTCTCAATTTATAGTGGAGTTTATTTTTTCATTGCTCATTATAAAGTATACAGGACACACCCTATTACCACAGGTATTGCAGGGATATCTTTATTCTTTATTAATACAATTTTATTTACATTCCTTTTAATGATTCTAATATTAATAAGCTTCCTGATGATTCACTAAACCTGTAGGATATAGAATATAAAAAAGCAGCGTTTCAGATATCTGAAACGCTGCTTTTGATTTTATTAAAATCAAATTTATTTTCTCAATGATTTACTTTGTCTGAAACTGGCCAAAAGATAATAGGCAACAAAGACTGTTGAAAAACGAATAATAGAAGGAATAGCAATTTCCAGATTAAAGAAAACAATTCCCAATACTACTAAAAGGATAATCCCTATAAAAGATAGTCCCAATTTTTTGGGTAGTGCAAAATCGGGTCTGTCCAGAAAATAAGCCATTCCCCAACCTAATCCAAAAGCAAAAGCATAATAAAGATCTAAAGAAACTTTCCCGAATCCTGATAAAAAATAATGGAACAGGAAACTAACTGCAGTTCCCAATAAAAGATATAAAATTGCTTTTTTCATGCTTCTTATTAATAGTTATAATTCTTGACAAGAGATTCTTCGCGAAAATAATAAGATTCTCCGTAAGGATTCTCATTAATAAGAATTTTTTCTTCTGAAAATAGCTTAGCTGCTTTTGTATATTGTCGGATTATTATCCACTCTCCTTTTCTTTCGATTTCTACATCACGTACATCTTCATCGATTCGGATTTTGCCACTAACAAGTTTATTATCCTTTATAACAGCCTTATTACTTATTTTTCCTTTTAAATATTGCAATACTTCTCCGTTAAATGAATCCTCATCTGTTGATCTTGTGTAAGAATAAAGTACTGCTCCTTCTTCGTTATATACTTTAGATTCATATATTTTTTTTTCAGGGTTAAGGTGCTTTGTCCATTGTACTTTTCCGTTTTCAAAAAGTCTTTTCATATCCTGAACAATTCCATCCTTATAGACTATTTCACCAGCACTTGCAACTTCCGTCCCATTATAGCCAACGCCGTCCTTTAATTCCAGTTTTGCTTTTAAAGAGCCATCAGTATTATAGTAATTAGTAGCTATCTTGTCTTCGCCTTTATAAAAGGTTTCAGTATTTAATTTCCCGTCTTCATCATAATTCTTATCGGAAGCAAGTACGCCTTCGTGGTAAGTAGCTATACGTCTTACAGTCTCTCCTTCTTCATAGAATTCATAATCTTCGCCTTCATAAGCAACAGCATCTTTAATTTCCAAATTATATTTTAGGTCAAGTTTTGCAATTACCTTACCTTCATCATTATAGGTAATTTTCTGTCTATTTTTACCTGAGATTTTTACATCTTGCTTCAGCTTGCCATTCTTATAAAAGCTCTTAGATTCCAACAGATCTCCTTTTTTGTTATATCTTTCTATACTGGCAATTCTCATAGGTCCATAATAGTATTCTATAATAGTTCCTTCATATTTACCTTCTTTACTATTATATGTTCTACTTCCTATATATTTACCTTTTTCGTCGTAATATTTAACTTCAGATTCATAACCATCCTTATAAATAGTCTCGCTTCGTATCCCTTTTCTAGAATCGTCGAAAATAACAGCAAATGTAGCTTCAGAATTTTTATATTCGGTTATCATATTGTAGCCTGTACCTTCATCAATGGCTTTATAAAGGTAAGATGTCCCATCATACTTTCCTTCTTTATTATAAATAAGATCTTCAACAATTCGCCCCTGTCCGTCAAACATTTTAGATATGCCTGTCGGTATACCCTTTATATATTCTGCAATTTTTTCAGGTTTGCCATCAGGAAAATACCAGGTTGCTTTTCCTTCATATACTTCATGATTTGGTGTAACGTCCGATGCTAAGCCTTCGAACTGCAGTGTTCCGTTTTTATAATAGTCTTTTAGCAGAATTAGATTTCCTTGTTTAGAGGTTTCCCGGTAATAAACCATCTGGTCTTTGGTGGTAGTTTCCCAGTTTTCATCAAAATAAATTCGTTCCTGGGCAAAGCTTACAGAATAAGCACTGATTAAAGCTATTACAATAGTTGATTTCAGATTCATCGTTGCAGTGTTTAGTATTAAATTTTATGAGTATAAAAGTATTGATTTTTAATCTACAGACTATGATTTTCGGGCAAAAATGGCTGAAACCGGCCATTTTTAAGCCCTTTTTGTTAACCATATAATCCTGAAGAAGATATCCTCTCAATTTATTATATTTGAATTATTACTAAACCCTAATATGAATACAAAAAAATATACTCCTGACAATAAAGTCAGGATTGTTACAGCAGCGGCTTTGTTCGACGGACACGACGCTGCTATAAACATTATGCGGCGGGTGATCCAAGGAACCGGATGTGAGGTCATTCACCTTGGACATGACAAATCAGCAGAAGAAGTTGTAAACACAGCAATACAAGAAGACGCTAATGCTATAGCATTGACTTCTTATCAAGGCGGACATAACGAGTACTTTAAGTATATCTATGATCTGCTGAGAGAAAAGAACTCGCCACAGATTAAAATCTTCGGTGGCGGGGGTGGTGTTATCTTACCGGAAGAGATCAAGGATCTTATGGATTATGGTATCGACAGAATTTATTCTCCGGACGACGGAAGAGAACTTGGCCTTCAGGGAATGATTGATGATCTTGTACAAAGGTCTGATTTTGCTACCGGAAAAGATATAACTGCAAAAGATCTGGATGCCATAAATTTTGATAACCCAACCAGCATTGCCCAGGTTATTTCGGCTGTGGAAAATTTTTCAGATGAAAAACCTGAGTTGGTAAAGGCAATAGATGAACAATCAAAAGATCTGAATATTCCGATTATTGGTATTACCGGTACTGGTGGTGCGGGTAAATCGTCTTTAACAGACGAATTGGTGAGACGCTTCCTGCGTTCTAATCCGGATAAAAAAATTGCCATCATATCTATCGATCCATCCAAAAAGAAAACTGGTGGTGCATTACTAGGTGACAGAATCCGTATGAATGCGATTAATGATCCCAGAGTTTACATGCGTTCGATGGCTACCAGAGAAAATAATGTTTCGGTTTCACCTTTTATCCATTCTGCACTAAACGTACTAAAATTAGCACATCCGGATGTTATTATACTGGAAACATCTGGTATCGGACAATCTGGATCAGAAGTTTCCGATTTTGCAGATGTATCGATGTATGTAATGACTCCTGAATACGGAGCCTCTACTCAGCTTGAAAAGATAGACATGCTGGATTATGCAGATCTGGTGGCTTTAAATAAATCTGATAAGCGTGGTGCATTAGATGCATTACAAGCGGTAAGAAAACAATTTCAGAGAAACCATCTTTTATGGGAAAGTCCATTAGATGATATGCCGGTTTTTGCGACTAAAGCTTCCCAGTTCAACGATCATGGTACAACAGAGCTCTACAACAGATTAGTTTTAAAGGTAAATGAGACCCTTCGACAGGCTCAGGGGGACAATGCATCTGAGTTTAATACTTTTATAGAACAAGAGGTTACAGATGAAGTCACCATTATTCCGCCAAAAAGAGTTCGTTATCTATCAGAAATTGTAGAAAACAACAAGCAATATGATGCTGCTATAGAGAAACAGGCTGAACTGGCCAGAACTATGTATCATATTGACGGCGTTAAGAAAATTATTTCTAATGATATTTTAGAAACTGAATATCAAAAAGCAGAAAAAGAGCTGCAACAGGAGAATATAGACTTTCTGAAAAACTGGGATGCTACTAAAAAGGCATTTCATGCAGAGTTCTATTCTTATTTTGTTCGCGGAAAAGAAATTAAAGTCGAAACCTCAACAGAATCTCTGTCCCATCTTAGAATTCCTAAGATAGCATTACCAAAATACAATGACTGGGGAGATCTTATTAAATGGAAGGGACAGGAAAATCTTCCGGGAAGCTTTCCGTTCACAGCTGGTATTTATCCATTTAAAAGAACAGGTGAGGATCCAACCAGAATGTTTGCCGGGGAAGGCGGACCAGAAAGAACCAACAGAAGATTCCATTATGTTTCGGCCGAAATGCCGGCAAAACGTTTGTCTACAGCTTTTGACTCCGTAACATTATATGGTCAGGACCCAGCTTTACCACCAGATATTTATGGAAAAATTGGTAATGCCGGAGTTTCTATTGCAACATTGGATGATGCTAAAAAACTATATTCAGGTTTTGACCTTGTGAATGCACTGACTTCTGTTTCCATGACGATTAATGGACCTGCTCCTATGCTATTGGCTTTCTTTATGAATGCAGCCATCGATCAGAACGTTGAAAAATATATTACGGAACACAAACTTGAATCAAAAGTAGAGGCTGTTCTAAAAGCCAAGTTTGATGATAAAGGTTTAAAGAGACCTCAATATAACGGAGCGTTACCACCATCTAACAATGGTTTAGGTTTAAAATTGTTAGGAATTACCGGAGACGAAGTAATCCCTGCAGATGTCTATGAAAAAATCAAAGCCCAAACGATAGCTACCGTTCGGGGTACAGTTCAGGCAGATATTCTGAAGGAGGACCAGGCACAGAACACCTGTATTTTTTCCACAGAATTTGCGCTAAGATTAATGGGTGACGTTCAGGAATACTTCATTAAAGAAAAAGTTAGAAACTTCTACTCGGTTTCTATTTCAGGATATCATATTGCAGAAGCCGGAGCTAATCCGATTTCGCAATTAGCATTTACTTTGGCAAACGGATTTACTTATGTAGAATACTACCTAAGCCGTGGAATGGACATCAACGATTTTGCACCAAACTTATCTTTCTTCTTCTCTAACGGCATCGATCCTGAATATGCAGTAATTGGTCGTGTAGCAAGAAGAATATGGGCTAAAGCCATGAAATTAAAATATGGTGCAGATGAAAGAAGTCAGATGCTGAAATATCATATCCAGACTTCCGGACGTTCGCTTCACGCTCAGGAAATTGATTTCAATGATATCAGAACCACACTTCAGGCATTATATGCTATTTATGACAACTGTAATTCACTTCACACCAATGCATATGATGAAGCGATTACAACACCAACAGAAGAGTCTGTAAGAAGGGCAATGGCTATCCAGCTCATCATCAACAAAGAATTGGGTCTGGCTAAAAATGAAAATCCACTTCAGGGTTCTTTTATTATCGAGGAATTAACAGACCTGGTAGAAGAAGCTGTATATACCGAATTCGACAGAATAACAGAAAGAGGAGGAGTTCTTGGTGCTATGGAAACTATGTATCAGCGTTCAAAAATTCAGGAGGAATCTATGCATTATGAATGGCTGAAACATACTGGTGAATATCCTATTATTGGCGTAAACACCTTCCTTGGCAAAGATGGTTCTCCAACTGTTCTACCGGGAGAGGTTATCCGTTCCACTGAGGAAGAAAAGCAAGCGCAGATTGAATCGCTTCACAACTTCCAGGAAGCAAATGAAGGAAAATCTGAAGAAGCTTTAAGAAAATTACAACATGCAGCCATTAATCAACAAAACCTATTTGGAGTTATGATGGATGCTGTAAAATATTGTTCTCTGGGACAAATTACCAATGCTTTGTTTGAAGTAGGTGGTAAATACCGAAGAAATATGTAGAGGCTAAAACCTAAAAAATAATCCCTCCTAGTATTTTCTATGAGGGATTTTTATTTACTTGAAATTTGTTATCAATGTTGCCATTGTCTCTGTTATCAATTCTATATCCTGCGTTGTTGTTCGCCAGTTAACAAAAGCCGCCCTAATCCCTTTACGCTGATTATAGTTAGTTGGAGTCATAAAAACCTTACCCGTAGCATTCAGCAATTCCAGAAATTGGTTTACTTTCTCCTGCATCTCTTCACCTTTTAAAGTAAAGCATATTGTATTCAAACGTACCGGAGCCAGTAATTCGAAATCATTACTAATATCTATAAACTCGCCAAATTGCTTTGAACAAAAAATACTATTTTCCACAATATCCCTATAACCATCTTTACCATAAGCCATAAGAGAGAACCATGCCGGTAAAGCTTTCAGGCGTCTCGAATTTTCCGGAAGAAAATTTAAATAATTAAAACTCTCCAAAGGATCTCCCAGATAGGGAGCATTGGAATTCTGAAAAGTTTCAACCTGCAACAACTTGTACTCCTCTTTTATAAAGAAAACAGCACTTTCATATGGTACATTCAGCCATTTATGACAATCTACAGTAATACTGTCCGCATACTCCCAGTCTCTCACAAGATATTTATAAGTATCGGAACATGCAGCAAAACCACCGAATGCAGCATCTATATGCCACCAGAAATTATATTTTTCTTTTAACTTTCGTATTGCAGCAAAATCATCAAAATCGACAGTATTTACTGTCCCGGCACTTGAAATTAAAATAAACGGAGCTCCTTTCAGTGTCTGGATATGATCTTCCAAATCTTTAATACAAATTGCTTCTCTGTTACCCTCTTCAGTTTTAATCTTAATAATATTACTACTTCCTATTCCTAAAAGAGAGAGTGACTTTATTGCTGAAGAATGTGGTGTAGCAGTTAATACATGTATCGGAACCGTAATTCCTTCTTTCGCTATATCTATTCCTTTCTCTTTTCCATACCACTGTCTAGCTACGGCAACACAAGTGAAATTAGACATCATAGCTCCGGTAACAAATCCTCCCAAAAAACTTTTTGGTAATTCCAAAAGATCCCTTAACATTGCTATGGTTTCTATCTCTATAACTGCCGAAATATCTCCTTGTCCTTTCACGGATTGGGTATTCTGATCATATATAGTCGATAACCAGTCACCAGCTATAGAAGCAGGGGTAGAACCTCCAGTTACAAATCCCAGATACCTTGGTCCGGATGAAGCCACCATCAGAGGCTCGAATCTTTTATTAAACAGTTTCAGCGCTTCTTCAGTACCATATCCTTCCTCTGGTAATGTCTGCTTTTCGGGAATTAATTTATTATCTACAGATGTTTTTCTCTCCGAAATAGAATTTAAATATTCCACACCTTGTTCTTTTATAGTATTTAGCAAGTGTTCTATTTTTAAAGAATCACTCTCTATGGTTTCTTTCATATACATTGTAATTAGCTAATTCAAAGGTATAAATTAAGACTACTAATTGTATATTAATTGTTCTTTAGCATGGAATTTGTTGCGTTAGGAGACTTCAGAGTATTTCACTAAATTTAAAATCAGTTATGTTATTTTAATCAATACTCTATTTAAACTTATAACAAAACACTTATGATAAAAAAATTAGGATTTCTATTTCTTTTCGCGCTGCTATTTTCATGTAAAACAGAACAACAAAAAACTATCGACCGCAATGTTGTTGTAGATTCTACCATAACCGCATTTCAAACTAAACTTACACAACAGCAGATTGATACGGTATTTAAAAAGTATCACTTCAACGGAAGTATTGCCGTTTTTAAGGACAGTACTTTATTATACCGAAAAGAAAATGGCTATTCTAACTTTAAAAGTAAAACTAAAATTGATAACAACACCATTTTTGCCATTGGCTCAGTAAGCAAGCAGTTTACTGCTGTTCTTATCTTATTGCAGAAGGAACAGGGTAAATTAAAGCTGGAAGACAAGGTTTCACAGTATTTGCCAGATTTTCGAATCAAGGAATATGAAAATATAACCATTAATCAGCTACTGAATCATACTTCCGGGCTGAACATTATGGGTAACCGACTTATGTTTAGAAGTGGAACAGGTTTCTTTTATTCTAATGACGGATTTAATGCATTAGGCCAGATTTTGGAAAAAGTTTCCGGAAAATCTTATGACGAAAATGTCAAAGAGCTCTTTAGCAAAATAGGTATGCAGCATTCGTCTACTGCATCAACTTTTAAAAACGGAAATTTTGCAAGTGCATATCTCGGAAATGACAAAGTTCAGGAAGTTGTCCCCAATATGCCTAAGCGACTTGCCGGAAAAGAAATAGGTACGCCTGCGGGTGGAATCCTCTCTACTATAGATGATCTTCATCTTTGGAATCAGAAATTATATGGAGGTAAAGTTCTGAAACCAGAAACCCTAAAAGAATTCACAAAGAAAAGTGCGGAAAGGCAACATGCCATTTTTGGAAAAATGGGATATGGTTATGGGATTATGCTGAATACCGGAAAACCTGAAGCTTATTTCCATAGTGGCTATGTAAAGGGATCTCCTTCTTTGAATATTTATTATCCGGAAACCAAAACTTCAGTAATTATTCTTTCTAACATTGCTGACGAAAATAAAGGTAAAAATGCAGTATTTAATCCACATAAAGAGGTTAAAAACATTACAGATAATCTTCAGAATGTTATTGTAGATTTACAGAGGGATTTACTAAAGCCTATTGAGCATAAAAATGAATAAATTATATTTCATAGCCATCTATCCTCCAAAATCAATTATTGAGGAAATACGGGTTTTCAAAGAAGATCTGGCCAGAAATTACAGTAATTCCAAGGCTCTGAAAAATGATGCTCATATTACTCTATTCCCACCTTTTTCGCGAGATCAGGATATGGAACAGGATATTATTACAGCTTTTCGGAAAATTGATACGCATATTTCTCCTTTTGAGTTAGTATTAGATGGATTCGGATCTTTTCCGAATCCCAGAAATCCGGTTCTGTTTGTTCAACCTGAGAAAAATGAAAACCTGAACACGCTTCATTCCAAAGTAAAAGAACGCTTTAACTTTATAAAAAACTCTTTCAATCCTCATGTTACAGTCGGTTATAGAGATCTTAGCTTTGATAATTTCAAGAAAGCATGGAATTTATACGAACATCAGGGTTACAAAACTAAATTCATAGTCGATGAAATTCAACTTCTCCGTCATGATGGAAAATGGGTTTCTTTATCGTCAAAAAAATTAACCGGATAATAGTATCTTTGGTCGCATGAAAAAATTTATATTTTACTTTTTAATATTTCTCTCAACTTTTACTTTTGCACAAAGACCTGACAATGCATTACAAGGCTATTATGGCATCAAGGGAAGTGGAAGCTTATATGGTAGCTTTAACTTTGACGGCAACGGAAAAGTTCTGATTGGTGAAATGGCGCATGGAGATTACTTTACGAGAAATGACAGCTTAATCATCTATCCCGATAAAGATATTTTTATATTTAAAGTAAAAGGAAAGGAGCTTCACGGTATCTCTACATGGGTTGAAAACGAGGCATGGAAATTCAATAAAGATTCTATATCAGTAAATAACAGACAGAATCCCGAACTATCACAAAAGAAAGCAGAATTATTAGCTCAATACTACGATAAAAAGAAAAATCAGGGTGACCTTGCTGCCCTACTCGACACGGATTTCATCAGCTTCAATACGGAACTATGTGACAAAGGACTTGCAAAATCCTGTCTTGATTTATTCGGAGCAAAAATGCTGGAAGTTACTCCTGGCTTACTCACGGGAAAAGATCTCTCCAAACAAAATATTCAGCCACATCCTGAACTTTTGGCATTAGCGAAAAAAATAATTGACATGGGAGAACCTGAAGGGCATACAGCTTTAGGCAGCTATTTATATGCTATTGGCCGAACAGAAGAAGGAGAAAAAGAATGGGATAAGGCTATTGAAAAAGGCAGCAGAAGAGCTATCCAAGGGAGAGCACTTATGGAGTTCAGTAAGGGACTGGAAGAGAAATAAAAAAGGTGCAATTGCACCTTTTTCGCTTTTATGCTAATTTCATTTTAGCAACTTCTCTTTTATATTTCATAAAAATAAATGCAGCAAATAAACATACCGACGAAAAATATAATGGCACACTAAGTGTTAGTATTTTGCTTAGCAAACTTGTTTCAGATATGTAAAATACATTATAAAACATTTCAGATGACTTTGACATATTAACTACATTTACCATCGGAAAAATTGACAATCCATAACATACTTCAACCATATTATGGAATGCATTTAAAGGCTGTTTTTTATAATTAGATCTCTGCATTAGTACCCTGATGTTTATTAGTTGTACCACAACAGGTGTAATTATAAAACCTGTATAGACAATTATGTAAAGGATTTTAAATTGTTCTTTATCCAATTTATGAGCTCCCAAAACAAACACTAATAATAATGAAAAAGAGATCGCCAATATTTTAGGCATTATTTCTCTTATGTATGCATTTCTCATCTTAGCTACAATTTTGGGTACTGCTTTCACATCACTAAAACTAAAATTCTGAAAGGACAATTCTTTCTTCCATTTAGTTTTTATCTGTAAAAAAGCCTCCTGAAAGCCGAAACCTTTTTTCTCCAATTCTTCTATCTGAGAAATAATATGATCTTCTATCTCCATATAAATATCCAACGGAAGGCGTTTATCTTCCAGATATTTCTGAATCTGTTTTCTTTCCAGTATATTCATCGTTATTGTATTTTTGGATTCTATTCTTCTGTTTTTGTAACAATCATAATGCTAATTGTTTTTTTATTTGTTTCACTGATTTTACAAATTTCAGGCTAAATAAAAGACAATAACAAGACATCCCCATCCAGAATAATAAAAACACAAACATGAAACAGGTATATAGAGTATCTTCTACTTTATACACATTTAATAGCTGGTAAAAATCCGGGATTTGTTTTTGGGAAATCCAGAAAAAATTAAAGCCTCCTAAAATAAAATTCCATATGATAAATTCCCGTTGATATACTGAAACTTTATTTGCAAACTTATCTGTAAACCGAAACACCCGGAAATATCTGATATAATACAAGACAGGGATAAAAGTAGACAGAATTATCATAGCTATAAAGACAATCCGGAAAGACGAAATATCCAATTCTGTTGCAGCAAGAATAAGAAATATTAACACAAATAAAGCAAAGCCAACAGAACTTAAAATTACACTTTTACGCTTTTCCCAATAAATTTTCCTAACAAAAGGCGTCGCCAGAAATTCATTGTAAGTTGTTAGTGACGGGCGGTCTGTTTTCAGTTCTTCTTCCCATGATAATTGAGCCTGCAAAAAAGCGTCATCGAATGTCAGGTTTTTTGATATTTCTAAGTCCTGTATCTGTGCAAGAATATGGTCTTCTACTTCCAGCATAATATCCCACGGAAGTTTTTTTGCTAATAAGTATTGACGTACTGGACTATTTTGTGATGGTGTGTTCATAATATTAAAATTCAAGTTTCATTCTCTCCTTTATTTTTATTATTGCTCTTTTGTAGTTGATATAGCAGAAGTAGCCATACATAACTGAATAGATGTAAAGATATGCAGCCATCAGATGCAAAATATTTTGTACTGCAAAGTTTTTATGATTAAATAATTCAATTATGCTATTTCTTACCTTTTCCATACAAGCATCAATATCTATAATATTGCTAAGTATAATAAAGAAAGCTCCCATCAACATATAATTGCTTGTACTTCTCTGGAAAACACTAATATTCTTATCATAGTTTGCTTTTGTTGTCTTTAATAATTTCCTATCCAAAACAGAAGGTACAATTCCCAAAAGTGCTACAGTACTATAAATTATTAAAAAAATATACTTGGAAATTGTCGGAAGATAAAACGCTGAGAATACAGTCGTAAAAAATATAGCCGACATTATTATCATTACCTTCTTCTGAATTCTAAGTTGATTCCGCATCATAATACTATTCTGGAGTCTGGTAATCTTCCGGAATTTACAGGAAAAGAGGCTAATCCTCATCTTTAAGTCTTTCTCCCACGAAATTTTAGTTTGTTCAAAAGCTTCATCAAAATCTAAATTTTGATCTGTCTCTAAGGCAGCAATCTGGTCTGTCATATGATCTTTCACCTCCAAAAGGATATCCAATGGTAGCCTTTTCTCGATTAAGTAGTTTGTTATTTTTTTCTCCTGATTTTCCATTTCTGTTAAATATTAAAAATAGTATTCAGATTCAGAATATAGCTTTTCATTTCAGCTTCTTGTTCTGCCTGCTGATGCTTTCCTTTTTCTGTAAGCAGGTAGTATTTACGGTCACGTCCATTAATATTCTGTATTTCAGATGTAATAAGTCCATCGTCTTCCAGTTTATGTAACAGCGGATAAAGTGCACCTTCTGTCATCTCAAGCTCTCCTTTAGTCAGATCTTTTGCCCTTTGCGTCATCTGGTAACCATACATCTTAACTTCCTGAGCTAGAAGTTTCAGAATGATATTCTGCAAAGTTCCTTTGTATAATTTATTATTCTTTTTAGACATACCTAATTTTCTTACATATCAAATATACATAAATTTCTTATGCATTAATAAAAAAGGTATCAAAATTTTGATACCTTTTTTATTTCTATTTAATTGTTAAATCATTGCTTTATAACGCTACTTCCTGCGCCGAAAATATTCGTTGCCGGTCTCCCGGTTTTAGTAGGTGAAGCTTTATAATAGACTTTGGTTCCTGCTCCTTCAATTTTCACACTGCTAACCTTATCTACATAAACCGTGTTACCTGCTCCTTCTATAATTACCTTAGACAAGAATCCACTCACAGTAATTGTGTTATTTGCTCCCTCTATATGGAGTATTCCACCATCCGAACTGAATTTCTTCTGATGTCCTACTCCTTCAACATGGATATTCCCGTCTTTTTCACTTACCCCTCCGGATGTATTACTATTCCCTCCGAAAACTTGTGCATTAACTGTAGCTGATGTTCCTATGAGCAACATCCACAAGAATAAAAAAAATAATTTTTTCATAATATATAATTTAGCGTTGTATAAATAATAACGAAAAATACTGTTTTAAATTGTATCTATTCATTGAACTCGCATTAATTATTCCCTGTATCTTTGCATAAGAATGCAACACGAAAAAATCATATTAGGTATTGACCCCGGAACAGCTGTTATGGGATTTGGTATTATTTCGGTAAAGGGACAGAAGATGGAATTAATTTCTATACACGAATTAATTCTGAAAAAGCTGGAGACTCATGAAATAAAACTAAAGAAGATATTTGACCGTACCTTAGCATTAATTGATGAATACCATCCGGATGAAGTTGCACTGGAGGCTCCTTTCTTCGGAAAGAATGTACAGTCGATGTTGAAATTAGGCCGCGCCCAGGGCGTAGCTATGGCTGCCAGCCTTGCAAGAGACATTCCTATAACCGAATATTCTCCTAAAAAAATAAAAATGGCTATTACCGGAAATGGTAATGCCAGCAAGGAACAGGTCGCCGGAATGCTGAAAAACCTGTTACAGCTAAAAGAATTCCCGACCAAATATCTGGATGCCTCCGATGGACTTGCTGTTGCAGTATGTCATCATTTTAATATGGGCAAAGATATTTCTGAAAAATCTTATTCGGGATGGGACAGCTTTATTAAACAAAATCCTGGCAGGATTAAATAAATTATTAATTTAGATCCAGCATCAATTTGGTATTAGGGTTTGATAGCTCTTTGATTGTTACCTTTATCTTATTATTTAAGTCTGTCGAACTTGAGGCACCAAATAAATAATAGTTTCTTTCAAAGAAACCTTTATCCGATGATCTCTCCATAATCATATCTAAATCTTTTGTAGTATGTTGTTGTAAAAACTGATGAATTAATGCTGCACCAACAAAATAATCAACGGAAGTTCCCTCTAATTTTATCTCTTTTTCTTCATCCAAGAAATTAAAATCCGGATGCTCTTTTATAAAATCCGAAATCTTTTGACAATGCCATGTTAATGGCTTTCCGATGTGTACATTATCAGAATTACTATAAACAGAAAACCCCGAAGTCAGCCAATAATGTGCATTGGGATATTTGGTATTAATAAGATGTATAAGCTCATGTTTATGATTTTCACCTGAAAATGCTGTGGTATATATTATCTTATTCTGCGAGTCAAAAAATGCACAATGATTACTTTGTCCCTCTCCCAAAACATAATCAAAGCCCTGCACAGTTCTTACTTCCTTACAGTTTTTTGCAATGTAATAATGCAATTTATTATGATTATTAAATTTAAAAATATTTTCCAGTTTATTTATAAAGACATTCGCTTGCTTGGCCTTAGCTAAGTTGAAAGAATAATCTGACGGGAAATAATATTCAATATTTCCAACTGTCCTTTTCATCCATTTTTCTGTATAGAAATCAGTATAATTGGATAGTTTATTATTCTTAAAGACATAATTTACAATCGCATATATATTTTCTGTCTTATCAGAAGGAGACATAAGCACTTTGATGAGCTTGGATTCTTCTCCTATATCTGATACAGATAAAACATTAGCCTGAGATATATAAGCATACAAATTAGGATTCCAAAATCCTTCTGAAAATAAAAAATCATAAGATTCGAACTTCTTATCTGTATTCCAGAATTTTTGTCCTTTGTTTCTGTCATTAACAATTTGCATATAAGACTTAAACAGATCAAGGGCCTGCTGTTCATTTTTAGAGATACTTCCTCCATTTTTTATAACATTAATCTGGGCATTAATATTAAATGATAAAGCGAAAAGTATAACCAGAAAACTATTTCTCACATTTTTTTCACCAAATAAAGAAATAAAATTAAACACAAACAATACATTAAACAAAAATAAGCGTAGTAAATTGATAATCAATATACAATACTTGTAAAACTGCTTTACAAGTATTGCACAATTATTTTACTAGGTAAAACATACTACTATTTGTAACATTGGTATGGTTTTTCGTACCTATTAAATTCAAGAGTAAAATTTTATGAAAACATTACAACCCAATATTGCACCCGCTGAAGCCAAAATGAATTGGTTTCAGCATTTTATGATGCTTTGCTCCGGGGCAAACATTCATGTTCTGAGAAAAACTCCATCCGAGTGGAATAAATACTCCGGAATTGGTGGGGTGGTATTATTTACTGCGGTATTTGCAACATTATCTTCCGGCTATGCCATGTATACTATTTTTGACGATATATCGGCAGCTATAGGCTTTGGATTACTTTGGGGTCTTATGATCTTTAATCTGGACAGATATATCGTTTCTTCTATTAAAAAGACAGGAACATGGTGGAATCAGATACTAATGACTATACCGCGTCTTATTCTGGCCGCCTTTTTAGGAATTATTATTGCCAAACCTCTGGAACTAAAGATTTTTGAAAAGGAGGTTAACAAGCAGCTTAATACTATTATCCAGAGAAATAAGGCAGAACTGCAGGCAAAAATCAATAACCGGATTATGCAGCAAAGTGGTCCTTATGATAAGGAAAAGGCAGAAATTAATTCAAAACTTGCCGCTTATCAGAAGTCATATGATTCTGCTTCTGTGGAGCTGGAAAAAGAGATTCTGGGAAAACAATCCGGCCTTACTTCCGGAAAGATAGGCTACGGCAGCAATGCCAAGCGTAAGGAAGAGTTGAAGAAAAACAGGCTTGCAGATCTACAAAATTATCAGAAGCAGGTAGCTCCTCGTTTGGAGTATCTGGATAAAGAAACATCCAAAGTATATACTAATCTGGAGCAGGAGCTAAAGAATTCTGAAGGTGCCGAAAACCGTTTTAATGGTTTTGCCGCAAGACTGCAGGCCTTGGATGAACTTGGTAAAGCGAGTGCAATTATAGCATTAGCATCAACCTTCATTATGGGATTATTTATATGTCTGGAAATATCTCCTGTACTGATTAAACTTATTTCCTCCGTAGGCCCTTATGACTGGTTGCTGGATAAAAATGAAAATGATGTAAAAGTCTATGCTAAAGAAAAAATAGAAAAAGCAAATATCTCTACCGAATACAGAGTAAACGAACTGAAAGAAAGCCTTTATCCCAAGAACACATCTACTTCATAAAAAACAACCGGACATTCAGCTAAATGTCCGGTTTTATATTGATTACTTTCTTGCTGTGCCTAATGCCAGTGAAAGATTCTTTTGAATAACCTTGGTGGAGGTATAAGTCGCACCACATAGTGAACCAGTAAGCTTATATGTTCCCTGAGGTAATACCAAAGTATTTTGACCTTTTGCAGGTACTGCCAGATTATAATACTTATCACCCTGAATTCTTAGGATCATATTACAATCCGAATTATTTGCCACAAGCAAAATAGCATTGGTGTCACTGATATCATTGTTAAACATCTGATTGAGCACGTTTACCGTTTTAGTGTTATGACCAGATTTATCCTGTGCCATAAGTTTTGCAAATTCTTCTGCTTCCTGTTCTTCAAGAGTTTTAATAACAGGCTTAGGAATATCCGCTGCTTTTTTAGGATTGGCTGCGATTTGTAAAGACAATAATTTCTGCTTTAAGAAGGCAATATCCTTATGTTTAGGATATTTCTTAATGTAGGCCGAAAGTTCATTAATATCCTTGGTTTCCATTATATGTGCAAGCGTCACCTTATTAGATGAGCAATTCCACAACAAAACCGAACCAAGAATTACAAGTAAAATTTTCTTCATACCGGAGGCAAATGTAATTAAATTTTAAATCTTAAATACGTAATTGTTTTTCCTTTTGCAGAAAACAAGCCCTCATAATAAGTTTTAATTTCACGAAGATGTACGGCATCTGTTTCAAATTCAGGAGCTCCGTAAATATCATGATGTGAAACTTCTACATCATAACCTAGTGCCTGGAGTATTCCCAAAGTATAACCATGTAAAAATTCAGAATCTGTTTTCAGGTGTATATATCCGTCCTTTTTCACAATCTTTTTATAACGATCCAAAAATTCAGGATGCGTCATTCTGTGTTTAGCTCTCTTGAATTTAATCTGAGGATCGGGGAAAGTAATCCAGATTTCATCAACCTCATCTTTTTCAAAAAACAGATCGATTAATTCTATCTGCGTACGGAGAAAAGCTACATTAGACAGATTTTTCTCTACGGCTTCTTTAGCCCCAAACCAAAAACGTGCACCTTTGATATCCACTCCTATAAAGTTTTTATCCGGAAAAGCTTTTGCCATTCCTACACTATATTCTCCTTTTCCACAACCCAATTCTAAAACAATCGGATTATCGTTTTTGAAGAAATCAGTTCTCCACTTACCCTTCATTTCATAGCCCGAAAGAGCTTCTTCACGCGTAGGTTGGAAAACATTTACAAGAGTTTTATTTTCTTCGAAACGTCTGATCTTATTTTTACCCAAAATTCAAAATTTAGGGTGCAAAAATAACAAATTTACAGTTATTTATCTCCAACTACTGCCTGTAAGTTAGAATTACGTAATCTTTTAAGGTAAACAGGAAGGTATTTCTCAATAGACATCTCTATCATAGCATATTCACCACTCTTTACAAGGGAGCCCAGATCATCGGATGTATAGACAAACTGCAGGAAATTGTCTATAAGGTTCTTAGGGATTTTGAGTTTAATAAAATACTCGTCACCATAATAATTATGAAGATTGGTTACATTTTTCTGCATAGCTTCATAGGCATAAAGACGCTCCTGCTTTTTGCGCTCACCAGTTAGTATATCGAATACACTTTGTACATTGAATCCTAATCCGCCATTATTGAAGGATGCAACTGGTGAACGCGGAGAAGTTCCGTCTCCTTTTGGTGAAGGCAGTCCAATTTTGTTCGCCAAAGCAAGTCTTTTATCCTCACGGGTAGAAAGAACATCTACCTTGAAGTTTCCTGTAGGCTTAAAACGTTTTAATACAACTTCTTTAATTTCGTGATAAGCTATGGAAAGTTCTACCAGCATTCTCTTATTCTGGAAGTACTGCGGTGTAAGCGTTATATCTTTTCTCTCTGTAACAATAGATGTAAACCTTATAACATCTCCGACCTTTGCAGGAATATCAAATTCACCCTGATAATCTGCCAAAACCGTTTTCTGTGTATTAAGGTTCGTCACATAGATTTGATTAAGGTATAATGCAGAATTGTCTCTTAAGTAGATAGTCCCATTAAAAGTCTGCCCCTGAAAAATGAGAATAAATAAGAACAATAAACCAGTAAAATATTTCTTCATATAGGTCGCAAAATTAAACATAAAAAAAGCGAGTTTGCTTTCTTTAGATTTTCAAACGGGGTTAAAGTTTTATTAAACTTTATATGCCTTCTGTTAAAAGTAGTGAAGAATATAAAATTATCTTAATCCATTTTGGAATATTTGCGCATCAGATTTTCATAAAAATTCTGTGGCAATAACCATTTTAAAGGTACTCCTATCTTCTGACCGAACTTTCCAAAATAGTAATGTGCTTTCCAACTTTTCTTATCTAATAAATCTACTACATAATCTGCTACTTCCGAAGGTTCTGTTCCGTGATCTACATGAGCGTTCATTAATGCATATATCTTATTGAATACCGTTGTATAAGCTTCTGACACCTTTGTTTTAATACGGCTTTCAGCAATATTAGTTTTTATATCCCCTAAATGCAGTGAAGTAGCCTGAACATTCCAGTTTTTAATTTCGTAGCGTAATGCCTCTGTAGCTTTGTCCAGAGCAGATTTGGAAGCTGAATAGAATCCTCTGAAGGGTAATCCCATTTCACTACCAATGCTGGAAACATTAATTATTTTTCCAAAACGTTTTTCCCGCATATAGGGCATCACAGCAGAAATCATTTGTATTGGTCCTACTAAATTAAGATCGAACAGCTTATGGATATCTTCTTTGGTAGTATCTTCAACCGAACCTACCATACCCATTCCTGCATTATTAATCAGCACATCTATTCTTCCTTCTTTCTCAATAACAGAGGAAACGGCCTGATTAATTTGCTCTTTATCTGTAACATCAACAGAAATACCTTTAAAATGAGTACTATCTGCAATCTGTCGGCTAAACCCGTAAACAACATGTCCTTTTTTCGCCAGTGTTTCTGCCAGCGTAAAGCCTATTCCTTTAGAGGCTCCGGTAATAATAATAACCATTTATTTTCTTTTTACCACTTTATAAAAATCCTTCCAAAACTCCGGGTAGGACTTTTCTACTACGTTTGGGTCTTCGATTTCCAGTGTACGGCACAAAGCATATGGAGCAAATGCCATTGCCATTCTGTGGTCATTATAAGTGGAAATTGTAATGGTCTCTGCCGGAGTAATATTCTCCAGAGATTTTATAGTTTCATTTGTAATCGCTGTGTTAAGACCTATTTTTCTCAGCTCATTCTGCATAGCAGTAAGCCTGTCTGTTTCTTTAACCTTCAGTGTTTCCAATCCTGTAATATAAAAAGGAATGCCTAATGCTGCTGCTGTTACGCAAACGGTCTGGGCAATATCCGGGCAATTATTCATATCCAGCTGCATATCTTTCGGAAACTGGAAGCCTTCTATCGGCTGAAGAGACAATTCGTTTTCTGAAACCTCAACAGTCTCTATTCCGAAAAAGTTCTTGTAAATTTCAGCTGAACGGGAGTCTGCCTGCAAAGATTTTATATTTAAGCTCTTCAGATTAATCTTTTTCCTGCCTATTGCAGCCAAAGAATAGAAATAAGAAGCGGAAGACCAATCGCTTTCTACAACATAACGAATTGGCTCTAATGCTCCTGTTAATGGTTTTATCCTGATAATGTTCTCTTCAATAGAAGCATTAATTCCCGCTTTCTTCAGAATTTCAATTGTCATTAGCAGATAAGGCAGAGATGTAATTTTACCTTCAAGGCTTACATTCAGTCCGTTCTCCAGGCTGGCTCCCACCAATAAAAGTGATGTTATAAACTGACTGCTGATATTCGCCGGAATACTCACCTGATTTTTTTCAATCTTTTTTCCTTTAATTTTCAATGGCGGAAAACCTTCTTCTCCAAGGTATTCAATCTCTGCATCCAGTTGTTTCAACGCTTCTACCAATGGTTTTATAGGGCGTTGTTTCATTCTTTCGGATCCTGTTAATATAACTTCTTTCCCTGCCTTTGTTGCAAAGTAAGAAGTAAGGAAACGCATGGATGTTCCTGCATGATGAATATCTACTATATCACCCTCATCATTCAGAGCTTTTATCAAAAGTGAAGAATCCTGAGAATTGGAAACATTTTCTAAGGTTATATTTCCAAATATTTTCTCTAAAATCAGTAATCTGTTCGTTATACTCTTTGATCCTCCGATTTTCACTGTTTCTCCATCCAGCATTTCGCAAAACGGCACAGTCGATTGTAGTTTCAGGTTATTTTGGTGTCTTTCTTTATCTCTCTCCATATTAGATTTCATTTTTTTATTAAAAGCTTCCTGTAGATCTGTTCCCGTTTGATTCGCTAAACACAAAGTAACAAAAAGAACATCTGCAAGTTCCTCACCAAGGTCTTTACTCTTGTCCGATTCTTTCTCTGACTGTTCACCATATCTTCTGGCTATAATTCTGGCAACTTCCCCCACTTCTTCTGTCAGCATTGCCATATTAGTCAGCTCATTGAAGTAACGCACTCCTACTGTTCTGATCCATTCGTCAACCTGATGCTGAAGGCTTTTAATTTCTTCCATAATTTTAATACAATAATGCTATTATACAGAACCCGGAATTATGATTCTATAGCTTGTTGGTTATTATTTTTTAACAAATATACGATAGATGAATAACTTCCTCTGCAATTAAAAGACTTAATCTGGCAGAACTTACACATATTTATACTCTGCATACTCGTTCTATTCAGCTAAATGTTCAATTGTATTTTTTTTGATAACAACAGATCCGCAATAATATATTATAAAGAAGCTTACCAAATTTTCATCCTTTGAAGCTTTCACATAAAAAGCTTATAATCAGATTATGTAGAAAGTTAATCTTTCTAAAATCCTTGTGTAGCATGTAAATATATCACCACTAGTTATATTTATTTTATATTTGTTCACATTAAAGCACCATATGGAAATATTTTTATTGTTAATAATTCTTGTTTTTGTAATTATTTCACTTAGCAAATCAGCTTCTAATTCCAAGGCAACTCAGGAGGCAATTGGCAAGCTTAAAGATGAAATTAATTCATTAAACCTTAAAATTAACACAAGCCTACAACCTTTAAAAGCTGAAGAACCTCAGTCGGAGATCATACCTGTTGTTACAGAAGAGCCACAACCTGCCATAAAGGAAGAAATAAAAGCCGAAGAAGAAAAGCAAATTATTGAGGAAATCCCTCTTGTTGAAGAAACACCTGTACAGGCAGCCATGTCTGCGGCAGTATCCCAGGAACTTCAACCCGAGGCAATACCATTACAAGAAAATGCAGAGATTCCGGTAACAGAAAAAATTGTTTTACCCCCTAAAAAGAGTTGGCTGCAAACATTCAAAGAAAAGAATCCGGATATTGAAAAATTCATTGGAGAGAATCTTATCAATAAAATAGGTATTCTTATTCTGGTACTTGGAATTAGCTTCTTTGTAAAATATGCTATTGACAAAAACTGGATTAATGAACCTGCGCGTGTTGGGATCGGTATTTTGTGTGGCGCTCTCATTATGGGAGTCGCACACCGGTTAAAGAAAAACTATAAAGCATTTAGTTCGGTCTTTGTTGCCGGAGCCATTAGTATATTCTACTTTACCATTGGTATTGCATTTCACGATTATCATTTATTTAATCAGGCAACAGCATTTATCATCATGGTAGTTATCACCATATTTAGTGCATTTGTTTCTGTATCCTACGACCGAAAGGAATTAGCTGTTTTATCACTTATTGGAGGTTTTGCGGTACCATTCATGGTTAGTACCGGTGAAGGGAACTATAAAGTGCTCTTTACTTACATTGCTATTCTTAATATAGGAATGCTGATTATTGCTTATTTCAAAAAATGGAGTCTGGTCACCTTACTGGCATTTATTTTCTCCTGTGTTCTTTTCTCATTCTGGTTTGGTGAAAAGGTTATCGATGGAGGACTTCCTTATCGTGGAGCTTTATTTTATGCAACTATCTTCTATCTTATCTTCAGTATTGCCACCGTTGTTAATAATCTGCGGAATAAGGGTACTTTTTCCAATCTGGAATATTTCATCATAATTGCTAATACATTTTTTTATTTCGGAATAGGAATTAGTATTATCCATAAATGGGGAATGGACTTCAAAGGTCTGTTTACTATTGCACTGGCATTATACAATCTGGCTTATGCTATCTTATTGTACAAAAAATTCGGACTGGACAAAAATGCAATATACCTTTTACTTGGTCTGACGCTTACTTTTGTAACTCTCGCTATTCCAATCCAGTTTAATGGTAATTATATCACATTATTCTGGTCTGCCGAAGCTGTACTTTTGTTCTGGCTATTCCAAAAATCAAGAATTGCAGCTTTCAAATTAGGTGCTATTATTGTTCAGATTTTAATGCTTTTCAGTCTCATGATGGACTGGGAGTTCTATTACACGAGAAGTACTGAAGTACTGAAACTAGTTTTCAACCCGATATTCATAACAGGCTTCATTTCTCTGGTATCTCTTGTACTTACTTATCTTCTGTTGAGAAAAGAAAAAGAACCTGTTGATATTTTTACAGTTAAATTCAACCCTGCATTATACAGATTGGGAATAAGTATTGCTGCCATTATTGTTGGGTATTTCATAGGCTTATTCGAAATTTCTTATCAGGCGAATACGGGCATTGCCAATTATTATTCTGCTCAATCTTATCCTGTTTTATATCATTTTTTATTTAGTACAGGGGTTATATACTTTACACTAAAACGCAAGAATATAACAGTAAACAACCTTGCAATTATTTTATCTTGTATTAATATCCTCTTGTATATTGTAGTTTTCCATCAGCTGGTAACAGATGAAATAGTGGAAAATTATAATGCAGGATTATCTGGCAAGTCAGCATTTTTCATACATTATATATTATTAGCATGTCTGGTATATTTTGGATATACCATCATAAAGTTGAGAAATGACAATAATTTCTCCATGCTTCTTAATCATAAATTTGCTTTATGGATTTTTGCTTTCTGTATTGTTTTCATTATGAGTAATGAGATAATGGTTCATGGATTAATATTTTCTGGTGATATTATCTCTCAGGCAGATCTTGCAAAATTATATCCTGTCACAAAAGAGCATTTATATAAATATGAGAGAATGGTTTTTATAGATGACAAACTAAGATTTGTAAAACTTCAGATTATTAAAATAGGATATCCTATTCTTTGGGGCGCACTATCATTTGTCTTCCTGATTATCGGAATAAAGAAACAAAACAAGCAACTGCGTATTATTGCACTTGCTTTACTGGGGATTACTATTATCAAGCTGTTCTTATATGACATCAAAAATGTATCAGAGACAGGAAAAATTATAGCCTTCATTCTACTGGGAGTTCTTATCCTTATTATATCATTTGTTTACCAAAAAATTAAAAAACTAGTTATTGATGAATCCAGCAAACCAAATGATACAGAAAATAATTAAGCTGCTGCCAATACTAATTGGTTCTTCTGCCCTTCTTGCACAAAACTATCAGGGCAAAATAAGTAGTATAAAAGAAAGCGGACTGCATCAGATCGTGCTTTCTCCAGATGTTATTGCTGCAACCCGTAATAATACGGATTTCATAAGAATTTTCGATTCCAGGCACAATGAGACTCCTTATATCGTGGGAAATGAAAATTTAAAAAAATCTGATTTCAAACAATTTCCGATAAGCTCCAGAAATACAATTCCCAATGTTGTAACTTCTGTTATTATCTCTAATGAGAATACAGCTAACCTGGATAACCTTACCCTGAAGATTGCCAATACAGAAATAGATAAGAAATACAACATCAGTGGAAGCAATGACCAAAAGGAATGGTTTGGGCTTGTTGACAATCAGATTATATCCGGCCTTAGCGAATCCGGAAGAACATCGGTCGAAAAGAATTTCTCGTTTCCTCTAAACAACTATAAATTTTTAAAATTCGATTTTCTCGACAAAAATTCTTTACCCATTAATGTACTGGAGGCCGGATTAGAATATGATAATGTTGTAGCCGGTACTAAAACTGCATTACAAAACTTTGAGCAGAAAATAACCACGGACAAGAATAGTAAACAGAGCATTATTACAATTACTTTCCCAACTGAGCAGGTAATTAATGGAATTAGCTTTGACATTGTTTCACCTTCTTTTTATCAGCGCGATGCCCGTATACTCATCAATAAGTCCAGAGTTTACAAAAGAAAAACCGAAAATTACAGAGAAGAGTTTACAACTTTTCAAATCAGATCTAAAAATAATAACCAGTTTGGGTTTCCGGATTTATTCACAAAAGAACTAATCATAGCGATAGACAACCAGGATAATTCGCCATTAGATATAAAGAAAATAAACCTCTTTCAGTCTCAAAAGAAAATCTTGGCGGATCTGAAAGCTGGAGAAACTTATACACTGGATATTAATCCCAAATTATCTGCTCCACAATATGATTTAATAAACTCCGGAATTATCCTTAGTCAGAATTATCCTGACGCGACCATTACAGATCTGAAAAACACTGATCATTCCGTGCATCCAGAATCAGGAAAAGCATTTTGGCAGACCCCCTTCTTTGTATGGGGCTGTATAATTATTGCTATTATAATTATCGGATTTTTCGCGCTGGGACTAATTAAGGACATGAACAAAAAGGCAGAATAATTGCTCTTTTTAAAATATTTTTTGCCTTTCCGGATAAACGACTAAACAACAGTAAACTAGTACAGGCATTCATTTTATGGCGTATTAATTTTGAAGATAATGCTTTGGGAAAGATAAAACCGTCTAAATCATTTTTTTAATTAATAAAAATATTTTGCCATTTAAAAAAATATTTATAATTTTGCGGTCTAATTATTAAGACAATGAAAAAAGATATCCATCCATCCAATTACAGATTAGTTGCTTTTAAAGACATGAGCAACGATGAAGTTTTCATTACAAGATCTACTGCTGAAACCAAAGATTCTTTGGTAGTTGATGGTGTAGAGTATCCATTGGTAAAAATGGAAATCTCCAGTACTTCTCACCCATTCTACACAGGTAAAGTTAAATTAGTTGACACAGCTGGTAGAGTTGATAAGTTCATGAATAAATACAAGAAATTCGCTAAGAACTAAGATATACAGTTTTATACTGAATAAAAACACCGAAGAATTGGATTCTTTGGTGTTTTTTATTTAATTGTACACCAGAAAATATTACAACGTGAGAAACAACAACGGCGCTATTATCACCCTTGGATTTGCTCTTTTTGCCATGTTTTTTGGCGCAGGAAATCTTATTTTACCTCCTTTCATCGGATTAAAATCCGGAACAGAATGGTTTTATGCCATTGTAGGATTTATCACCACAGGAATTATTGCTCCGTTAATCAGTTTGATCGCCGTGGTGCAAATCGGGCATAACTTTACAGATATCGGGAAACGGGTTAATAAGAAAATGATAACCATACTTGCGTTTATCATCATCTGGCTAATCGGTCCCTTAATCGGGATTCCGCGTACCGGAGCTACAACTTTCGAAATAGGACTACAACCCATATTCCCAGGACTTTCACCTATTATTAGTGCTGTAATATTTTTTGCAGTGACAGGTTTTCTTGCAATCTCTCCAAGCAAGATTGTTGATATTATCGGGAAATACCTTACACCGGTACTTATTCTATTATTGCTTATCCTTATAGCTATTGGTATTATTTATTCACCAGGGGCTCCTGCAGCATCTACTCTTAGCCACGGAGAAAGCTTCGCATTAGGATTTCATGAAGGCTACCAAACGATGGATGTTTTATCTGCTGTTATTTTTGCCGGCATTATTATTACCACTATTACCGAAAAAGGATTTAATCAGGTTAGCCAGAGAGTCAAGATGACTATTATGGCCGGACTTATCGCTGCTTTATGTCTACTGATAATTTATGGAGGACTTGTATACCTTGGGGCTACTTCCGGTTATCCTGTGACCGATGATTTATCCCGAACCAAACTGCTTTTACATATCTCTAATTCCGTATTAGGACAATACGGAACCTATATCATTTCTGTAGCCATAGCCCTTGCATGTTTAACAACCGCAATTGCTCTTACTTCAGCTTTTGCCAGCTTTATGGAAAAGATTACAAACGGAAAATCCGGCTATAAAGTCAATGTTATTTTCTGCTGTGTACTTGCTGCTATACTTTCGGTAAAAGGAGTAGATGAAATAATTAACTATGCCGGAATATTGTTAGGCTTTGTATACCCTGTTGTTTTTGCTTTGGTCATGTACTTAGTCTTCTTCGGGAAAATTGTTAAGCCCAAGGCTCCTTATGTAGCAGCTGTTATTATAAGTACATTAGTATCCTCCCTTACTGTATTCCAGTATTATGGTATTGCAGAAAATTTTATAACATCTTTAAAAGACAGCCTCCCACTCGTGCAACACAACATGGAATGGGTTCTACCCTCTTTTTTAGCATTTATTATTACTGCTCTTTTTTCTAAAAATAATACTTTTGCAACCCAAGAGTAATTTTGGAAATTTTTGTTTTACTTAAATTTGTAATATTAATATCCTCACTAAAAAATGAAACAACTTGTTTTCTCTGATGCCCAATATTGGGAAGAGTTTTTACCTCTTACCTTCACCCGCCCCATCGCGGATATGCGTGTAGGTATATTAACATTTAAGGAACGATGGGAAAAACTTTTAGGATTTGATGAAAGCTTTTTCGTCACCGAAAAGTATCTTCAGGCAAAATATCCTGAGCCTGAAAAAAAAGAATCTTTATTGATAGTCCCGAATTTTCTTCCGACAGAAAGCGTACTACAACAAATAAAGGATTTACAGAAAGGGGAAGCTCTGGTATATGAGAATGAACTAATCGCTTCATATATCAATCTGGAAAATTTTAATATTGGCCAGATTGAAAAATGTATAGATATTACAGAGGAACTGATTGTCTTCAAAAAGCCATGGGATCTTTTTACATACAATGACAAAGCTATCAGATTCGATTTTGATATTGTAACCAAAGGCCGGACTTCTCAGAAAATTTCCGAAACCAATAATATCCGTGGAAAAGTTGAAGATATCTTTATCGAAGAAGGTGCAGATGTTGAGTTTGCTTATCTGAATACCAATGGCGGTCCTATTTATATTGGTAAAGAGGCTGAAGTTATGGAGGGTGTTATGCTAAGAGGCCCAATCGCAATTTGTGATCATGCAGTTATGAAAATGGGTGCAAAAGTTTTCGGAGCAACAACATTTGGCCCTTATTCCAAAATATGTGGAGAAGTAAGTAATGTTGTAATCTTTGGCTTCACCAGCAAAGGGCACGATGGTTATTTAGGAAATTCTGTTCTTGGTGAATGGTGTAATCTTGGTGCTGACACCAATACTTCTAACCTGAAAAACAATTATTCTGCTGTCAAAATGTGGTCTTACCGTGAGAAAAGGTTTGTGGAAACAGGCTTACAATTCTGTGGAACAGTTATGGGAGATCATTCTAAAACGGCAATTAATACACAGCTAAATACCGGAACTGTAGTTGGCGTAGCTGCCAACATTTTTAAAACCGGATTTCCACCAAACCTTGTACACTCATTTACCTGGGGAGGCACGAATGATGATCCGAAATTCCGCCTGGATAAAGCTTATGAGACTGCTGAAATTATGATGGCCAGAAGAAAAATAGAACTAACCGAAGAAGACAAAGCCATACTGAAGCATGTATATCATGAATTTTAAACTATAAAAAATTAGAATCATCATTACTGATGATTCTTTTTTTTATCTGAAAATCAAATATTTAAATAGTATCATAATATTTTTTAATTTTAGATGTAACAGATCACTCCCTCCGATTGTCTTACTTATAAAAGCAATACTATGGACCAACAAACTTTTAAAACAACGGTTTTTATCCACAAGGATAGACTATACCGTTTTGCTAAAAGTTTTCTGGTCAGCGCAGATGAAGCCTACGATGTGGTACAGGAGATTATGATAAAGCTCTGGCAAATGAAAGACGATCTGCATCGTTATGAGAATATTGAAGCATTTGCTTTACGCTGCCTGCGTAATGAATGTCTGAACAGACTGAAGCACGCAAAAGTAGTAGAAGACTATCAGATTAACAGTGTAAAACAAGATTATTCAGTTAACCATAGTGATAATACACGGGAAATTATCGTTAATATGATTAACCAACTTCCCGAGAAACAGAAAATGGTGATGCATCTAAAAGATATTGAAGAATATAGCATTGCCGAAATATGTGAAGCCCTGGAAATGGAATCAAATGCAGTAAGAATAAACCTGATGAGGGCCCGACAAAAAATAAAAACACAACTCGAAAAAATTTTCGAATATGAAAACCGACAGATCCAAACAATATAAAGACCAGTACTTCGCGGGAAATTCTTCCGAGGCTGAAGAGAAGTGGCTAAAAGATTTTTCGGATGATGTTTTCTTTAAAACACTTCGGGAAGAAAAAGAAGTGACAATGGATTGGAGCTTTGATGACTTTATGGAAAAAGTGGAAGAGCAGCCGATACCTGCAAAGAAAATTCAGTTAACGACAAAACCAGGGCTTAGTAAATGGTACTGGATGGCAGCAGGTTTCATTATTTTCTTAAGTTTTGGTGGTTATTTATTCTTTAATCAAAAACCAATAACAGATGTTACAACAACTTCTGTTGCCAAAACTGAACCTGCAAAAAATAATACATTAGCTATTCAGGAACAACAAACAACCCCACCTGAAACCAATATTCAGCCATCAGTTATCAC
The DNA here is from genome assembly GCF_002023715.1 of Elizabethkingia occulta. Taxonomy (GTDB): domain Bacteria; phylum Bacteroidota; class Bacteroidia; order Flavobacteriales; family Weeksellaceae; genus Elizabethkingia; species Elizabethkingia occulta. The sequence continues at coordinate 9,292 of NZ_MAHX01000015.1, read as the reverse complement.
TACCGAGGCTGAAAAAAAAGAAATAACAGAAAAAGAAAATATTAAGGTTTTAGCTCAGAAAAAACCTTTAGCAAAAAAAGAGAAAGAGATTATTGAAACTACTTCTGTTAAAAGTGTTCCGGAAACCGGTACAGAAGCCAGTTATAATCCTAACTATGTCCTTATCAACGGAAAGCCCGTATACGATGAAGAAGAAGCTGTAGATCTTACAAAGAAATCGCTTAATCTTCTGGCCAGCAATCTGGATAAAGGAATTGAAAAAGTTGGACTCATAAAACATCTTTCTGTTAATTTTTAAATCAAACCATCATGAAAAAGATATTTCTAACATTATTTATAATTGCTGCCGGCATTGGTGTAAATGCCCAGATCAGCAAACTCGAAAAACTTTTCGATCAGTATCAGGATACCCAAGGCGTAACCTCTATAAAAATAGCAAAGCCCATGTTCAATCTGATTAACAAACTGGATATTCCTGATACCGGATTAGATCAGATCAAGCCTCTGATGAAGGATGTTAATTCTATTAAAATTCTGATTTTTGAAAAAGGCAAAAAAGACAGTACCCTATCGGGGGTTAATATGTCAAAAATAAAAGATGAGATTAACTCTTCTATCAAAAATATGAAATACGAAGAATTGATGTCTGTTAACAGCGATGGAAAGAAAATTAAATTCTTGTCTCAGGACACAACAACTAGTGTAGTAAAAGACTTATTACTGAGTATCACCGGAGACGATGAGAATCTTTTCCTTCTTTTGGATGGCAAAGTAAACGTAGACGATATTTCTAAGCTGGTCAACAGTGAAGAACAAGGTGATAAAGGACCAAAGGGTAATAAAGGTAAAAAATAATATAATGAAAGCTTTCTCTAAAATATTCGCTTTATTCATTCTGCTTGCTTTTTTACAATCATGTATTGTTTCCTCCAGTCCGAATATGGAGTTTCTGGATCGTGAAAGTCTGGGAAAAGGAGCACAGATCACAGCTGTCAACCCACCCATGTTTTTGGTCAAACCATTTATAAAAAAGGCACTCCGTGAAGACGGGGAAAGTGAAGAAGTGATTGCATTGATCAAGAAGGTAAAGAAAGTCCGTGTTATGACTGTTATCGCTCCAAATGCTAACTATCAGGAAAAACTGAACCGCTTCTTTACAGAAAATAAATATGAAGAGTGGATGACCCTGAATTCAGAAGGGCAAAAAGTAAATATCCGAGCCATTACCAATGGCGATCAGATTAACAAATTACTAATTGCAGTGGATGGGGATAAAAACGGAGAAAAAGTTTTTGTAGATGTTAGAGGTAATTTTACCCCGGAAGATATTTCCAATATTGTCAACATGGCCAGTAAAAGCAAATCAATAAATTAAAAAACATTATATTTTCATATCTCTAAATTAGGGCTCTTGTTGTATACAAGGGCCTTTTTATTTTTCAGGTTCGTAATCCAGCGGAAGCATTTTTGCCACTTTATCCATAGCCCAGGACTTCTGAAACAACATCTGATCCGGATCTGAATAATTACCGTCAGATGTTATATGATAACGGAGACCACGCGTTTCAACATAAGAATTTATCGTACTATAAGAGTCTGTTCTTACAACCTCCCGCTTAGAAATATCGAAAAGATATTTCTTATAGCTTACCATTAGTATATCAGGAAATTCAAAATACACTTTTCCATCCTCTTCACTTCTGTACGCAGGTGCCTGAAGATTTTTTTCTACCAAAGCGAGAGCTTTTTGACCTTCCATATGCTTAACCCTATCCAGAATAAATCCTTCTTTATTAACACTGTTATTAAATACTGATTTAAAAAAATGCTGCACACTACCATAATAGGCATTCAGCCTGTTCATTTTATAAACTCTGCTTTTAGATTCAGATGCTTTTACTGGTGTATAAAATGATGTTCCTGTATATTGGGAAATACCATTTCTATAATCAACATAGAAAGACATGAGTTTGTATTCTATTGTATAACCTAGTTTTTTATTGATAATTATTAAAGGCTTCTTAGCCTGAGCTCTGAGAATTCTTTCTGTTTTATCATAAGCAAATTTCACTTCTTTCGGATTCTCAATACTTACACCCTCTCTGCTGATTCCCAAAAAATTATCAAAAAAAGTATTAATGTATTTTTCATAATCTTTACTTGAGTACCCAATTAACTTTACCTCTTCTATAAGACGTTCTTTTTCCAGGACAACTTTAAGGGTTTTATTCATAGCCTGTTGCAGCGGATAAACAAAATCCTGATAGCCGTCTTTCTGAAAAACAATATTTCCCTGTTTTATATTGGGGATGCTAATATCAAATATTCCCTTGGTATCCGTAACCGAAGAAACCTGGCTACCGTCGATATATATTTTTACATTAGACAAAGGCTGTTCTGCCGTGGAAACAACGCTTCCTTTTATAACCTGTGAAAAGCACAAAGCCGATAAAAACAGAAATAGAATAAAGCTGATTTTTATTTTCATAACCCTAAAGTCTTAGGTATAAATATAGCTATTTTTTTTAATCTTCCTTATTGCTGATATAATTTTGTAAATTAGGAGACTTATTATAGCCATGCCTAAAGTAACTATCCGTGATATCGCCAAAGCATTGAGTGTCTCTGTATCTACAGTGTCTAAAGCTCTGTCCGATAGTTATGAGATCAGTGCTGCTACCAAGAAAAAAATAATTGAATACGCTGAAAAGCACAATTATCACCCAAACAGACTCGCAAAAAATCTAAAATTTGGTAAAACAAATACCATTGGAGTTATTGTTTGTGACATTTCCAATACATTTATATCCCAGGTTCTGGACGGGATACAAAGTAATTTCATGGATAAAGGCTTCGACACCCTTATCATGCAGAGCCATCATGATGAAGCTACAGAAAGACAATGTATAGAGTCTCTTATTAACAAAGGAGTAGATGGTATTCTAATGTCTCCATTAACAGAAACATCTAATTTTGATCTCCTAAAGAAGCTTCAGCCTAACTATCCAATTGTCCTTTTCGACAGAATACAAAGCTCACTGGATACCCATAAGGTGGGTGCTAACAACGTTGGTGGAAGTTTTAAGGCTACACAGCATCTTTTGCGGATTGGGAAAAAAAATATTCTGATTATACTTGCTGATAAATTAGGTGTCAGTGATTTACGCTTAGAGGGTTATAAAAATGCCCTAAAACAATATAACATCCCTTATCTTGATGAAAATGTATTGTTTGTGGATCTAAAAAACATCAACCAACACGATGAGAAAATTAAAGAATTTATCTCTGAAAAATTAAAATCTGAAAATCCTCCGGATGCGGTTATTTGTGGTTCCGAAACCATTTCTACCAGAAGTCTTGGAATTTTTATGGAAGCTGGTATTAAAGTTCCGAAAGATATAGCTGTTTTGGGGTTTGCAAATACAACTTTTGCGTTCTCACTAAATCCACCTCTGTCTACAATTGTACAGCCAGCATATGAGATTGGTAAGATTGCCACCGAGAAAATGATAGAATTACTAAATAAACCAACTAAAGATTACAAAACTATTGAACTGGAAACCCAGTTAGTTATTAGAAAGTCATGTGGTTATTTTCCGGAAAATTTTAACTCTTAAAATAAGATTTGGCATTGTGATAACAAATATCACTAATTATACTTCCTACCCATTTCAGGTCATTCGGCAATAAACCTTTTCTAATATCTTCTGCAAAAAGATTACATAGCAACCTTCTAAAATACTCATGTCTCGGAAAGGAGAGAAAACTCCTGGAATCTGTGAGCATTCCAATAAATGTACTGATTAGCCCCAGATTTGAAAGTGTATTAATTTGCTGTTCCATTCCGTCCAGCTGATCCAGAAACCACCATGCAGACCCAAGTTGTATTTTTCCTTTTATACCTTCTCCCTGAAAGTTACCTGTCATGGACCCAAACACCGCATTATCCGCCGGATTGAGATTATATAATATGGTCTTGGTTAGTTTTTGTTGATTCTCTAAATTGTTTAAAAATGCGGATAATGCTTGTGCTTGTGGGTAATCCCCAATAGAGTCATAACCTGTATCTGTCCCTATTTCTTTTAACTTTATGGTATTGTTATTTCTTAGTGCTCCTAAATGAAATTGCTGTGCCCACCCTTTCTCATAATACATTTTGCATAGCTCTGTCAAAATATAATAAGTATAACCTTCTTCTACATCCTTTGCCTCTTCATCATCTCCCAGTAAAACAGTAAAAAAGACATGATTAATTTCTTTTAAACTATATTTTCCCGGCTGTGGAATATACAACAGACCATGATCCGATGCTACACATCCCATTTCATCGAAAAAATTCACCCGTTTCTGTAAAGCTTCAAGAAGAGTATCCAAATCTGAAATCTCTACTTTACTCACCTCTGAAAGCTTTCTTACATAATCCCGGAAACTATCACCTTTGCTTATGGCAAAAATTTTATCCGGTCGGAAACTAGGCTTTACATCTATTTCTTTATTTTGTTGTCGTATACTCTGATGAAAACTAAGATCATCTGTAGGATCATCCGTCGTACCCAACATTTCAACATTATAATTATTCAACAGACTTTGCGGCCTAAAGTTTTCCTGTTGTAATTTTTCGGTAGTCTCTTTATATATTCTGTCGGCCGAAGCTGCATTCAGATATTCGTTTACACCAAATGGATTTTTAAGTTCCATATGCGTCCAATGAAATAAAGGATTACGCAATGTATTAGGTACTACTTCAGCCCATTTGCGAAATTTATCTTCATCGGAAGCATTACCGGTGATAAAATCTTCGTCTATACCGTAGGCTCTCATAGCACGCCATTTATAATGGTCCCCCTTCAGCCATACTTTTGTAATATTTTCAAAGTTCTTATTCTCTGCAATCTGTTGCGGTGACAAATGATTATGATAGTCTATAATCGGTAAATCCTTTACATAATCATTGTATAATACTACTGCAATATCTGATTGTAACAGAAAATTATCATTTAAAAAATACGACATACTATTTACCTAATATTCCTAATTCTAGTCCTCTCAACTCTGCTAATCCTCTTAATCTGCCGATTGCAGAGTATCCGGGATTAGTTGTTTTCTGTAAATCATCCAGCATCTGATGTCCATGATCTGGTCTGAAAGGAATTGCAGTTTCTCTTTTTTGATTTTCTTCTGCAATAACCTTCATTACCTCATACATGTTTACATCACCATTCAAATGATCTGCTTCGTAAAAATTTCCGTGTGCATCTTTCCGCACATTTCTCAGGTGTATAAAATATACTCTGTCTTTTAGTTCACTGAACATTTGTGCAAGCTGCTCTGCTTTTCCTGCTCCTAAAGAACCTGTACAAAAACAAATCCCGTTAAACTTTTTATCGACTCCCTCGATGATATATTTAAAGTCTTCTAAATTACCGGCTATGCGAGGAAGCCCCAAAATAGGATATGGCGGGTCATCCGGATGAATAGTCATCGAAATTCCATACTCCTCGCATATGTCAGCAATTGATTGAAGAAAGTAAAGTAAATTTTGTCTTAATCCTTCAGCTCCAATTGTACTGTAAAGCTCAATACTCTTGTTCAGTTCCTCAATTTCAATATTCTTTTCTCCGGGAATTCCCATCAGAATATTGGTTTGTAACTGATTCAATTGTTCCTTAGTATAATTCTCAAAGCGTTCTTTCGCTTCTTCTTTTACCCAATCTGTATAATCAGCTTCTGCATTTTTACGCTTCAACATAAACAGATCAAAAACGGCTAAATCTATCCAGTTAAAATACAAAGCTTTTGATCCGTCTTTTAACTCTAAATCCAACTGAGTACGCGTCCAGTCTAATACTGGCATAAAATTGTAACAAACAGTTTTTATTCCGTTTTCTGCCAGATTTTTTAAGGTCTGTCTATAGTTTTCAATATAATGAGCTGCATCTTCAGATCTTGTTTTGATAGCCTCATGCACTGGTACACTTTCAACTACTGACCATCTGAATCCTGCTTCTTCAATAATTTCCTTTCTTTTAGCAATTTCATCCGACGGCCAGATTTCTCCATGTAGAATATGATGTAGTGCCGTTACAATTCCTGTTGCTCCTGCCTGTTTTATATCTTGTAAGCTTACCGGATCTTCTGGTCCGTACCAACGCCAGGTCTGTTCTAATCTTTTCATACTACTCCTGCATTAAACCCCACACCATGAATTGAAACCTCCGTCTACAAAAATGGTCTCTCCATTTACAAACTGAGACGCATCGCTTAGTAAATAGACTAACGTGCCTGCCAGTTCATCGGGATTTCCTAATCTTGAATAAGGTGTTCCGTTAATAAATTTCTGAGCTCTTTCTGTATAAGTCCCATCACTATTTGTAAGTAATGTACGGTTTTGTTCTGTCAAAAATACGCCGGGTGCAATAGCATTACATCTTACGCTATCTCCATATCTTAGAGGGAGTTCTGTTGCCATCCATTTAGTAAGACCTTCTATACCATGTTTAGCAATCGTATAGCCTAATACCCGTGTCAGAGGTCTGCTTGCTGCCAGCGAAGAAATATTTACAATAGAACCTTTCCCATTTTTAGCAATTTCTTTTCCGAAAATGAAAGTTGGAATAATGCTACCATATAAGTTGAGTTCAATCGCTTTAATTGTATCGCTAATTTTGGTATCAAACAAATTTTCCGTTGGGGGAATGGTCGCTCCCGGAATATTACCACCGGCAGCGTTGACCAAACCATCTATCTTCCCCCATCCATTTATGATGATGTTATTAGTTTCTATTAACTGTTCTTCATTTAGTACATCCGTCTGAAAAAATTCAGCCTCACCGCCCGCATTAACTACCTCTTGTACTCTTTCTCTTCCTCTTTCTTCATTCCTTCCTAATATTGCTACTTTAGCATTTGCTTCACCCAAGGCTTTAACAAATGATTGTCCCAGGATACCTGTTGCTCCTGTTACGACAATTACTTTTCCTTTAAGTGAAAACTTTTCTAAAATGCTCATATTCCGTTTTTGAATCTGAAGCCAAATTAACAAGATTTAACATCACAGTATTAAATAATCATTAAAATCTACTAAAACGTTTTCGTATAAATTAATAATCTTTAAATATTCAATATATTAAATTAAGTTAACTTAGTGATAGTAAAATATGAAAGGAAAAATTATCTGCTTCGGAGAAGCATTAGTACGATATCAACCTGCAGAAGATTCATTCTTTAATGAGTCTAATAAGGTTATGGCTTTTCCAGGCGGATCCGAAGCCAATGTTGCTGTAAAGCTGGGACAAACCGGACTTCCGGTTTCTTATATTTCGGCAGCACCCGACAATCAAATTACCAGGGAATTTCTGAAAATATTGAAAGACAATAACGTTGAAACTGACAGTTTTTTATACAGAGGTGATAGGATTGGCTCTTACATATTGCTTTCAGCAAATGGATTAAGTAAAGGCGAAGTTATATATGATCGTAAATATTCTTCGTTTAGTCAGATAAAGACAGGTGAAATTGACTGGCATAAAATATTTGAAGACTGTAGCTGGTTTCATTGGACAGCGATTACTCCAGCTTTAAACGAGGAGCTTGCAGAAGTAATGAAGGAAGCATTGGAGGTTGCTTATTCAAAGGGAATTACTATATCTGTAGATTTAAACTACAGGAACAAATTATGGCAATACGGAAAAAGTCCTCTAGAAGTAATGCCTGAATTGGTAAAATATTGTCATATTATCATGGGGAATATTTGGGCTTCTCATAATATGTTAGATACTTCTATTGATAGTAATCTAAATAGAAATACAAGCCCCGAAGAGTATTTTGAATTTGCTAAAAAGAACAGTATAGATCTGTTTTCTGAATATAAAGATGCCAGAATTGTGGCAAATACCTTCCGCTTTATGGATAATTCAAACCATAACCTTCTTTTTGGAACCCTTCATTCAAGAAATAAGAGCTTAATAAGCCCGATATACGAAACCAATGACATTATAGACCGCATTGGAAGTGGAGATGCATTTATGGCTGGCGCAATAGCCTCATTGTATCAGGATCTCGACTTACAGAGTACAATAGACAATGCAGTACTCGAAGGCTATAACAAGTTATTTGTAACAGGAGATTTTAGTAATACTAAATAAGTAAAATGGAAGAGACACTTAATTATATTGAAAAGCATCCGGTAATTCCGGTTTTTTATCACGATAATCCTGAAGTTTGTAAAAAAGCATTAAAAGCTTCATATGATGGAGGAGTAAGAGTATTCGAGTTTGTAAACAGAGGTGCAAATGCAGTCTCCAATTTTGAAATATTACAGCAATATAAAGATCAGTATTTTCCCGATCTAAAATTGGGTATTGGAACAATTAAAAGCAAAAAACAGGCTGAAACATTTTTAAATCTTAATACAGATTTTCTGGTAAGCCCTGTTTTTGATGCAGACATAGCTCCAATAGCTAATCAACATAGTAAATTATGGATTCCGGGATGTATGACCCCTTCAGAAATTAATCAAGCAGAAAAGGCCAATTGCAAGCTTATTAAACTATTTCCGGGAGACTTACTCGGAACAAAGTTTTTAAAGGCTATAAAGCCCCTGTTTCCTGGCTTAAAATTCATGCCAACCGGAGGAGTTAAACTAAATAAGGAAAATATACACAGCTGGTTTGAAGCCGGAGTTACTTCTGTTGGACTTGGTTCCAGTTTATTCCCTACAGATTTCGATACTGCAGAAGTAACCAATCAATTAAAGAAAGTATTCAGTTATATTGAAGAAGTTAGGGAGTTATGAGTTAAGAATGAATAGTTATAAGTTTAAAAGGTTTATAGATCTAAGAGCTTTACGAACTCTATCCCCAGTCTTATAACCTCTGTTAGTCATTATTGAAAATATAGTTCATCACAATAAATAAGGGGCTCCGTCAGGAGCTTTATCTCTATAGATTATAATTCTGAAAATTCAGAGCGTTCCGGAGGAACGTTATCTTAACCGGATATTATGAGTGATTATTAGAAGGATAACTTTATCACATCCATAACTCTTATAACCTGCATAGCCAGTATAACCTCCTGATTTTATGGGTTGGTTTAGGAATAGTAATATCCTAAAAACGAAAAAGCCTCTGCATTATTATGCAAAGGCTTTTCAAAAATAAAAACTGGCGGCGACCTACTCTCCCGCGTTAGCAGTACCATCGGCGCTGGTGGGCTTAACTTCTGTGTTCGGAATGGGAACAGGTGAGCCCCACCGCTATAACCACCCTAAAGTTTGTTATATTTTTTAGAACTT
>NZ_MAHX01000014.1 GCF_002023715.1 Elizabethkingia occulta | reverse complement strand
TTTCAGTCATACTTATTAACTCTACTCTGCTTAAACAGTTCGTTTATTAACCATTTTTGCGTGGGCAAAACTAATAAATTTTATTAACATGACCAAATCTTTTTTCTAAAAAATTTTAATCGCTTTTTCGTCTCAATTATCTCCTGCTCCCCTTACAACTCTCATTGTTTAGGACTGCAAAAGTAGAAAAACTTCTATAACACACCAAACATTACCACACCTTTTTTAACATAATATACGTAACTCACTGAATACACGCGAGAAAAATTTAATACTAATCTGATATTATACTCAACTACTCTTCTTATAAATCATAAAAACGTCTTTATATACACACTGAAAATTGAATTTTATTGATTCAAAATATATTTAAAAAACCATTTTTTATTCTATCAAAAGTATTTTTTAATCCTCTGCTCCATTATTTATACTATAAAAACAGAAAGACCAGGTTTCGAAGCCGGGACAATAACTTGGGAGAAATATATAAATGGTTATAAATTGATAGGATTTAGACTTACTATTATTCATATGATATGAAGTATTTACTAATGGTAAGTAGCTATTCTGTTTAAATAGTTATAAGTTATGAATGATAAGTTATAAGTTGATAAGGTATGTTCTCTATCTAGCCTGGTAATAATATAGACTATTTCCTAACATTAAGTTGTCTATTGTATTTACGGTAAAATAATGAATAGTTATAAGTCTGTAAGGTCTATAGGTTTAAGGTTATTAGAGTTTTATGACCTTAAGCCTCATAACTTCTGTAACCGTATTATAACCTCTATAACATCCGTGAATCTTATAACTCTTATAACCTGCATAACTTACATAACCATTATAACCATTCTGGTTGGTTAATAGTTAGGTATATTGAGTTGAGTTATTTTGGATGGATTGTGTGGATAGTTTAGGAATAGTAATATCCTAAAAACGAAAAAGCCTCTGCATTACTATGCAAAGGCTTTTCAAAAATAAAAACTGGCGGCGACCTACTCTCCCGCGTTAGCAGTACCATCGGCGCTGGTGGGCTTAACTTCTGTGTTCGGAATGGCAACAGGTGAGCCCCACC